>DASWZV010000001.1:0-4144 GCA_036407095.1 Vicinamibacterales bacterium
TCATCCAGCTCTGCCCGGCATCGTCGGAGCGGAAGAGGCCGCCCGTTGTCCCTGACTCAACGGCCGCGTACATCCGTTTCGGATTGCTCGGCGCGATCGTGATGCCGATGCGCCCGAGGCCCTGATCGAAGGTTGGTAATCCTTTCGTGAGAGGATTCCAGGTGTCGCCGCCGTCGGTGGACTCGAACAGGCCGCTGCCAGGCCCGCGAAATGCCCCGTTCTCCCAGGGACCCTGGCGCGCCTCCCAGAGGACCGCGTACACGTGATTCGCATTCGACGGATCGAACGCCAGGTCGATGCCGCCGGTGTTCTCGTCCTTGTAGAGGACCTTCTGGAAAGAGCGTCCGCCATCTGTCGAGCGGAAGATTCCCCGTTCCTCGTTGGGCCCGTACGGATGGCCGAGGACCGCCACGAACAGGCGGTCCGGATTCACGGGATCGACAATGATTTGCGGAATCTGCTGACCGTCGCGGAGACCAAGGTGCGTCCAGCTCTTGCCGGCGTCCACCGACTTGTACATGCCGTCGCCAGTTGACAGATCGGGGCGCTGCAGGCCCTCGCCCGACCCGACATAGATGATCTTCGGATCGGAGGGCGCGACGGCGACGGCGCCGATCGAGCCGGTGGACTGATCGTCGAAGATCGGTTTCCACGTGTTGCCGTAGTCCGTTGATTTCCACACGCCGCCGTTGACGGCCGCGACGTAGAAGACGTTCGGCTGCGAAGCCACGCCGGTCGCGGCCTTGATCCGCCCGCCGCGGAACGGTCCGATCGTCCGCCAGTGGAGTTCCTTGAACAGGTCGGACCCGCCAACCTGAGCGACTGGCGTCAACGGCCACGCGAAAGAGGATGCGACGGCTGCCGCGGCGAGCAGCAGGCGCTTTGATCGTAGCGTCATAGTGAATTGATTCCGAGCTTCCTCGAGTGTACCGAACTCCAGAGCGAGTGTTCAAACCTCGCCTGATGGCCGCGACCGACCCCAGCCGATGCTCTCGTTTATCCACTGCCCTTCGAAGCAATCGGCAATCGAACATGCGTAAGATCGGCGATGATTCCACGAGTGGTTTCGACCGTCCGGCATCATCTCGGGCCGCTCGCCGCCTTCGCGGTCCTCGTCGCGTGGTGGTTATTGCCGCTGGCGCCACGCTTCTCGAACGCCGTTCCCGGAGCCGGTCCTGGCGACAACCTGGCGTTCGTGTGGAATGTCTGGTGGGTGCGGCACGCACTCCAGCATCCAGGCGGGACGTTTTTCTTCACGCCCTTACTGCTGCATCCCTTCGGCGCTGATCTGACGCAGCATACGCTCGCGCTGTTGCCTGCCTTGGCCGTAAGCGCGATCGACAATCCCATCCTCGCGCAGAACCTGTTGATCGTCGCTGATATCTCCCTGAACTTCGTGTGTGCATACGCCCTCGTGTATCGAGAAACGAGATTACGCGGAGCGGCAGGGCTCGGCGCGTTGGTCTTCGGATCGTCCCCCTTCGTGTCGGCTCATCTACTTGGACACTTCAACCTGATCGCGGCCTGGGTGATTCCGCTGACGGCCCTGGTCGCCTCAGTCGCCCGCGACAAGCCCTCGTGGATGGCAGGGGCCCTTCTTGGACTCGTCCTCGGCTGCACCGCCTACGTGGACTACTACTACCTCGTTTACGGCGTCCTGGTGGCCGTGATCCTGCTGCTCGCAGGCACCCTCAGCCCGTACTGGAGCGTCCGGCCGCCCTCGTCCTGGCGAAAGGTCCTTTCAACGGTGTTCCTGGTTGCGCTGATTTGCGACGCCGTCGTTATCGTGTGGATTGTGATGAGCGGCGGAGCCGCAATGCAGGTTGGGAGTCACCGGGTGTCCATACGGAGCGTCACCAACCCAGTGTCCGCGGCATGGCTGGTTCTGCTGACGTGGGTCCTGGTAAAGATGGCAGGTACGCTGCGCATTCGGATCGATCGCGCACGCCTGTGGAGCCGCGTCCCAATCCTTGCCGCCGCCGTCGTCACCCTTGCGGTGATCCTGCTACCGCTGATCCTTCACGCCTTCTCGTTGTGGCGCGCGGGACAATACACCTCGCAACGATACTTCTGGCGCAGCTCCCCGTCCGGCATCGACCTCACAACACTGGCTCTCGGCAATCCGTTCAGCTTGGTCTACGGAGCCGTCGTGAGCCGCTTCTACAGCGCGCTTCACGTCAATGTGGTCGAGAACGTGGGATGGGTGGGACCTTCTGTCATCGTTCTCAGCAGCGTGGCAATCTGGCGCTGTCGGCCGGCGGCGTCGAAATGGCTGACTATAGCCGTCGTTTTCGGGATCTGGTCTCTCGGGCCCTCCCTGGAGATTGCGGGACACCGAACCCCTTTCTGGCTTCCCGCGACGTTGGTTCGTTGGATGCCGATCGTAGCCAATGCCCGTATTCCTGCGCGTGCCATCATCGTCGTGTACGCCAGTTGCGCGGTTCTGTCTGCCTACGGACTTGCTTGGCTCGCGCGTCGATCGTCCATCGGACGCTCGATGGCAGCGCTGCTGGCCGCAGTTCTGATACTCGACTCGCTGCCGCAGCACCCACCGCTCTACCACGTCTACGAACGGTCTATTGACAGCGAGTTGGCCGGCGATTCTGCGCCTGGAGCCGTGCTGGAACTGCCGATGGGCATTCGCGACGGCATGGGAGAGCTCGGAAAGTTCGATTCACGCGTTCTTTATTACCAAACCATTGATCACCGTCCGATTCTCGGCGGGTTCGTCGCGCGGATTCCGCCGTCGATCGGGCAGCAATACAACGCGATGCCGGTTGTCGGCTCGCTTCTGCGGCTCTCGTCCGGGGCCTCGCTCGGGGCCGAGCGTCCTGATGACGACCGCATGCGCGCGAAACAGATCCTCGAGTCGCTCGACGTCCGCTTCGTCGTGGTCACGTTTTCCACTGCTCCGGCCGATCTCCTGACCTACGTGGATCACGTGCTCCCGCTCCGTGTCGTGGCGCGCGACGCCGATCATGCCCTGTACCGCGTAGATGCGACCGTGGCCGGAAGGTAGTCAGTGCTTGCGAACGGCACCGCCCCGCGCCGGACCGCTCGCTCCCCGGAGCCGCCGGTATACATCAAAGAGCATGTTCGTATGCGTGTAGCGAACATCCTCCGGCAGGTTGGAGGGCGTCACGAGCAATCCGCTGCTGGAGACCGCCCAACTCTGCACGATGAGGTGATCGGGCATGGAGTCCCAGGACGAAAACGTTTGGGCGATCAGCTCGGTTATGCCGTATGCGTCGACCGCATACAGGGAATCCGCGTCGCCGTTGTAGCCGGTGACGATGATCCCGAACGGGATTCCCGCAGTTGCCGACACGTTCTTCAGTCGTGCCATGTCGCGGAGGAATGCTGGCGAGCCGGCAAGGTGCCAGTCGACGTCCATGTGAAGGAACGCCGGTGTCGCGTTGCGTTCCTTCAGTAGTTGCAGGACCGCGACGAGTGCATCCGCGCTCGAGAACGGATACGCTTCGATGAGGCCGATTTTCACATCTGGGAAGGCCGCACGCACGCCCGACACATAGGTGCCGACCCGATCGGCAGTCGGCTCCAGCGCTGGTCCGCCGCACACGCGCCCACGTCCAGACACGAACGGCTCGTCCATCGCCAGGTACGAGACCGTCCCACCGGCCGTTTGAACGGCCCGCACCGACGCCGCCGTGGCATTGATGGCGGCGGTCATGCCGCTGGCGTCCGGTGTGCAGTAGTAGTCCTTGACCGCCGCCACCTCGATACCGATCTTCTTGCCCCACTGCGTCAACGTACGGAAGGCGTCGACGCGCACGAGCGCGTCGTACGTATTCGGCCCGACAATCCGGTCCGGCGGCATCTGCGTGTGCTGCTGGTAGAACTTGAAGACCGACATGGCCTGCCGGGCGTGCGTCCATTGATTCGGATTCTCGAAGAGCCTGAGGTAATCCAACGTTCCCGGGCCAGGACAGAACCAGATGCGATCCGGTGGCGTGGCGGCGTCCGTGCGCAATGGCAGCAGCAGCATGCCGATTGCCGCCGCGAGCGCGGCGCCGAACAGCCGCACGCTCCGTCCCGCGCGAAGGCGATGAACGGAGACGGAGGCTGGCGCACGCACGAGGGTCCCCTAGGCCGTGGTAGCGGGCGCCGTCTCCGAGCGGTACCA
>DASWZV010000002.1:0-2522 GCA_036407095.1 Vicinamibacterales bacterium
CCCGTCCGAGCTTGAGCGTCAGACGCCGGCCGCACTCCGGGCACGTCGCCGCCGGCCGGGAGCGCGGCGGCAGCGCGGCGAAATGCGAAACGTGGCTCGGGCGGCCGCCCACGATGACCCACGATAGACCGAGCGGCTCCATCAGTCGGCAATCTGGTGGCAAGCGCGCGGGGACGCCAGAAATCGGGTTCTTCGGACAATTTCGGGAGTTTTCCGCTTGGAGAGCCCAGAGATTCTTGGGACTATGATCACGCGAATCCGAGCTTCGCTGGAGCGTTAGGCGACGTGCCCTCAGGTGAGGACTGGATCGGGCTTGTTCAGGCTTTCCTCATCGCGGGTGTGTCGAACGTGATGGGCACGCTCTGGCCCGTCGAGGACCGCGCGACCGCGCGACTCATGGAACGCTTCTACGTCGCGCTGAACTCGGGGCTGTCGGAACCCGAGGCCCTGGCTGACGCGCAGCGATCGACGCTGCGCGACGGCACGAGCGCTCATCCTTTCTTTTGGGCCGGATTCTCGGTTGCTTCTCGTCGGAACGTCTGCCAATCAGCGGGCTGCACGCGTTGAACTGTCGCCGAGCTGTAAAGTCGCATATCAGAGAGCCCGGCGACTCGAAGGCGTCACCGGGCTCGGTGTGCGTCGTGATGCCTTCTGGGGCTACTTGCGCTGAACTTGTACAGAAACGTCGACGCGCGGAGCATCCGTCCGTAGCTCGACTTTGCCTTTGCCGTCCGCTTCCCTCAATTGGATGTGAATCTCCTGGGGGCCTGTTCCGCCTGTCGTCGACCGCGTCAGCGTGACGTTTGCCGTCTCTGGCTCGAGTCCGTACCATGACCCTGTCATTCCGTCGACCAGGACGCCAATCAGCCCAGTCAAGAGAACGTCGGCGATGACCGTTCCGGTCCCAATGCCATTATGGAGATTGAACGTGGCCGGATCGTAGCCAGGACTCGTGAAGGTCAGGACGTAGCTGTTCTTGCGCTCGAGATTGAGCATCGTCGGCGTCGTAAACGTGCCCGTCGCGGGCACCGTCTCGATTTTTGCTCCAGCAGGTGACGACTGCACATCGATGCTTTGCCGAGCGCCGTGGAGGATGGCGCCGCAACCGGTGACAAGCAGCACTGCTATCAACGAGACTGCCGTTCGAGTCCGGCTCATAGTCGGGACCTCGCGATGGAGGGGGAGGGTTGGCCAGCCAGCTCAGCGGGGACTCCAAGGTGCGGCTCGACGGCGCAAGGTGCAAGACCAACGAGGCATTAAGAGAATACTCATTGGCTGCCAGCGTTGTCCTAATTGCGTGGTTGCAAAACCGCCCGTCTCGCGCAAAGGGCAATTTTTCCATACACTAATTGGGTGGCCTGGCGTCCATTTCGAGGTTCATAATGTCAGTGTATCGAGTTGCCTTGGTGCAGTCGGTAGTAGCGTGCCTTGCATCCTCCCTGACAGGATGCGGCGATGCGACACCAATCGTCGCGGTGAACCCGGCGATCACTCGCATCGAGATTCGTCCTCGCGACACCGCCGTCACATTGGGTTCATCGGTAAAGGTCGTTGTCGTCGCGCTCGATGACACCGGCCACATAGTCCAGGCCAGTCCGACGCTCCTCGTGACGGGCCCCGCGCGGATTGAAACCGATGGCAGTGTGACTGGCGTCGCGTACGGGCGCGCGACGCTGCACGCGACGCTCGGAGCGTTACGCGACTCGGGAATTGTCGCGGTCGTGCCTCCTGGTCGACTGGCTGGATTCATCGGCTCTTATCCGTTCTTCGCCTTCGTCATGAACACCGATGGATCGGCGTACAGGCAACTGCGGGACGCAGGTTGGCCGGGGCGCGTTCTCTGGTCCCGAGACCACGCGCGACTTCTCTTCTCCTCTGGGTACGACCTCGGCCCGTTGCGAATCGTCGAGATCACGGCGAGCGACGCAACCCTGCGCACGGTTTGGACGCCGCCCGTCGCCAGTCACCAGACATGGCCAAGCTACTCGCCGGATGGGAGCTGGGTGTACTTCGTCCAGGTGTTAGGCAGTGCGACGTCGGCGTTCGGCGATAGCGATGGCGGCGTGGGTGGCGTTTGGCGCGTGCGTCCCGATGGGAGCTCGGCGCAGGAGATCGTGCCGCCGCCGACGCAGACGACGCAGGGTTGGCGCTCACCCACCGCGTCGCCGGATGGAACACGCCTCGCGTATCTGGTCAATGACGGAGACCTCGTCGTGCGCGATCTAGCCACGGGCGAAACTCAGACGATCGGCGGGCTGAATGCACATACGGTGGAGTGGTCGCCTAGCGAGAATCGCCTGCTGACGGTCGGCGCCAGCGGCTTGTGGGTCATGACCCCGGATGGAAGCGATCGCCGGCAGCTCGGCACATACCTTCCCGGTGTGGACGTCCACGCGAGCTGGTCCCCCGATGGCAAGTGGATCGTTTGGCAAAGCGGCTACGGCATCGATCTGATTCAGCTAGACCCGGCGTTGGACGTTCGCCTTCCGTTTTTCATCCACCCCTTCGAACTAGCTTGGACC
>DASWZV010000003.1:0-42400 GCA_036407095.1 Vicinamibacterales bacterium
GAGACGATCGTCGGTCTTCGACCGAAGGACGACATTGCGAAGCTGATCGAGCGGCACCTCGAACCGAACGCGGTTCAGCGCGGAGCGTAACGTGGCCGATCGGAAGGTCGTCATCATCGGGTCCGGCCCGGCGGGCTTGACTGCGGCGCTGTACACGGCGCGCGCCAATCTCACGCCGCTCCTGGTCGAAGGGCTCGAAGCCGGCGGACAGCTGATGCTGACGACGATGGTCGAGAACTGGCCCGGGTTCCGCGAAGGGATCATGGGTCCCGACCTGATGACCGAGATGCGCGCGCAGGCGGAGCGGTTTGGCGCCGAGATCGTGCAGGGCAACGTCACGCGCGTCGATCTGAAGCAGCGCCCGTTCGTGGTCACCTTCGAAGACGGCAAGCACGCAACGACCGAGACGCTCATCATCGCGACCGGCGCGTCGGCGCGCTGGCTCGAGATCGGCTCCGATCGAAAGCTCGCCGGTCATGGCGTGTCGACGTGCGCCACCTGCGACGGGTATTTCTTCAAGGGCAAGCCGATCGCGGTGGTCGGTGGCGGTGATTCCGCGATGGAGGAGGCGGTCTACCTCACGAAATTTGCGTCGAAGGTCTCGGTGATCCACCGGCGCGACTCGCTTCGCGCATCGAAAATCATGCAGGACAAGGCGTTCGACAATCCCAAGATCGAATTCATCTGGGATTCGGAAGTCGCCGAGGTTCAGGCGACGGGGAAAGGCGAAGTCTCCGGCATCATCATCCGCAATCTGAAGACCGGCCAACTCAGTCAGCTTCCGCTCGACGGCGTCTTCATCGCGATCGGGCACACGCCGAACACGTCGCTGTTCGTCGGACAGATCGAGCTCGACAAGAACGGATACATCCTCACGCACTCGGGCACGAAGACCAGCGTGCCGGGCGTCTTCGCCGCCGGCGATGTACAGGACCACATCTATCGGCAGGCGATCACCGCCGCAGGGTCGGGCTGCATGGCCGCGCTCGACGCCGAACGCTTCCTCGAAGGATTGCATCTCGCCGCGGATACCGACGCAGCGGTTCACGTGAGTCAGTGAGATGCGCGGCGAGATCGGTCAGCTGTTGTTTCTGATCGATACCGCGTACGACCACGTCTCGTGGCACGGGACGAACCTCCGCGGATCGCTCCGCGGCGTCACCCCAAAGCAAGCGGCCTGGCGGCCCGGGCCGCGTCGACACAACATCTGGGAGATCGTCGTACATGCGGCGTACTGGAAGTACGTTGCGTGGCGGCGTCTGACCGGCGCCGAACGAGGGTCGTTTGCCGAGGTGGGATCGAACTGGTTCTCGCGCCCCGAGCAGATGAGCCTCGATGCATGGAAGGCCGACGTCGAGATGCTCGGCGAGACACACCGCGCGTTACGAGACGTGGTGGCGGCAACCGAGCCGCGCGACCTCGATCGAGCGATGGCCAAGGCGAGCCGAACCACACGCCGTGCCCTCATCACCGGAATTGCGGCGCACGACATCTACCATGCAGGGCAGATTCAGCTGCTCAAACGATTAGGACGGCGGGGCTAGCGCGCGGGCTTCCGCCTCCGCCGAGGCTGCGGCGAAACTGCGCTCTACGAAACGGAATCGCCCGAAAGACCTGGCAAACCGTATGCGCGAATACGTTCAATCGCTCGAAGCGGAGTACCAGCGCTACAAAGCGCTCGGCGAGGCTGCGATCAGACAGCTCTCGGAAGATCTGCTGTCGGTGCCAGCATCTGGTGGCGGCAATTCAGTCGCGGCGATCGTCTGGCACGTCGCCGGCAATCTCGAATCGCGGTTCACCGACTTCCGCACGAGCGATGGCGAAAAGCCCTGGCGCAACCGGGATGAGGAATTCGAAGCCCGCTCAGTGACGCACGCCGATCTCAAGGAGAAATGGGAGCGCGGCTGGCGCGCGTTGTTCGCAGCTCTCAGTGCGCTGACCGACGCGGATCTTCAGAGCACCGTCATGATTCGGCAGCAGCCGCTTCGCATCGACGAAGCACTTCACCGGTCGCTGGCGCACACGACGTATCACATCGGCCAGATCGTGTTTCTCGCGAAGCAGTTTCGCGGTGAGCAGTGGAACTGCCTGAGCATCCCACTCGGAGGATCGAAGGCGTATAACGAGGCGCCTCGCCACGAGAAGCCGGCGGCTCACTCGAGGCTCTTAGAACGGCGGGAGTAGCTCGCACGCTCGTAGGGGCCGCCTTCAGGCGGCCCACCTCTAATCGATCCAACCGCCGCCGACGACGACATCGTCGTCGTAGAAGACGGCCGCCTGCCCGGGCGTGACGGCAGGCTGTGGATCGGCAAACTCAAACTCTGCGCGGCCATCGTCGATCGCGCGGACGCGACCCGTTGCCGGTCGATGACGATGGCGGATCTGCGCCGCGCTGTCGAGCCAGGAGCGCGGTGGCGCCACCGAGATCCAGTTCACGCCGGACGCCGTGAACGTCGATCGCTCGAGCCGCTCACGTGGACCGACGGTCACGTTGCCCGAGTCCGCATCGATTTTCAACACGTAGAGCGGCGTGCCCGTTGCGAGACCCAGGCCCTTGCGCTGGCCGACCGTGAAGCGATGGATGCCGTCGTGCGAACGGAGCGTCTCCCCCTGCTGATCGACGATCGCTCCGGTTCGCTGAAGCGCAGACGCCTGCCGCTCGACGAACTCCGCGTAGCCGCCGTCGGGAACGAAGCAGATCTCCTGGCTGTCGGGCTTCTCGGCCACGCCGAGTCCGAGCCGCCGCGCCTCGGCACGCACCTGCGATTTCGAGAGATGGCCGACCGGGAAGAGCGCGCCCGCGAGCTGGTCCTGCGTGAGCGAGAAGAGAAAGTACGACTGATCCTTCTCGGGATCAGCGCTCCGCTTCAGCAGCCACGTGCCGTCGGCCGCGCGCTCGACGCGCGCATAGTGTCCGGTCGCGACCTGCATGGCGCCGAGACCTCGCGCCCGCTCGAGCAGCGTCGAGAACTTCAGATCGCTGTTGCAGTGCGCGCAGGGCAGCGGCGTGCGCCCTGCCGAATACTCGTGCACGAAGTTCGAGACGACCGTGTCCTGAAAGCGCCGCTCGAGGTTCAGGATGTAGTGTGGGAATCCCAATGCGGACGCCACACGACGCGCGTCGTGCAGATCGTCGAGCGTGCAGCAGCTGCCGAACTGCTGCGTGCCGTCAGTCACCTGTCCCGAGCTTGTCGAGGGATACAGCTGCATCGACAGACCGATGACGTCATGACCCTGCTGGGCCAGCAGCGCCGCGGCGACAGATGAGTCGACGCCTCCCGACATCGCAACGACGATGCGCATGCTCGTAGGGCTGGTCCTCTTGGACAGGCCAGCCCTTCATGATCGCACGAGGCGGGGAGGACGAGCTAGCTGGACGCGAGACGTTGGCGACGGACGCTGATCGCCCCGGTCATGAGCGCGACGAACGGAGGGAACGAGTAGAGGAACGTTTGCCAAAAGGGCCCAACCAGCGTCGCTGTTGGCAATGCAAGTCGACCGACGAATTCGAACGCGAGATACGGAAGGACAAATCCCATGACGACGCTGGCGACGCAGGGAGCCAGTTCACGGCCGGGCGACCGACGCGCGAGTATTCGTCCAACGAAGTAGCTGGACAGCAGCGTGGAGAGCCATCCAAGAACCCCGGCCGCTGAGAGGAGCCATGGAGCCGGATTCTCGCCCCATCCCGAGACGACCCGCGCATCAAGCTCCCCAACCCCCTTCACGACCATCCTGATCACGGCGTATGACAGCCCGAGTCCGAATGCGAGCGCAAGGCTGAGCAGCAGCTGCAGCACGATCCCCTGCAATCCGAGAAGAGTCATTCGGATTGGATGCGCAGCGAGATCGCTCCACACGTGCGCACCCAGCGTGGCCACCACCGAAATCCAGAAGCGCACGCTGCCGTGAGCGGCGTGGACCTCGACCAGATCGCCGACGGTCGCCGCCGCGCGCTCCGGAGTCGTGACGAGCGACAGGATCCACTCCGCAAGGTGAGCGTTACGCATGTGTCACTCCCGGTAGTTTCAAGCCGTCCATCAGTCGTTGATACGACCGCTGCGCTCGCGTCAGGGCCGCAGCCCCTTTGGCGGTCACTTTGAAGAAGCGTTTGGCGCGTCCGCCCCGCTGCGGCGTGGGGTCGCCGAATCGGGAAGACACGAAGCCTTTCTCTTCAAGCCGGTCGAGCGTGGTGTACAGGTGGCCTGCCGTCGGCCTGCGGTGCGTGCGGTCGGCGATCACATCGCGGACCGACACTCCGTACGCCTCGTCACCGAGACGCAGGATCGCGAGCAGCACGATCTGTTCGAATTCCCCGAGCGTCGCGGCGCCGGCCATTTGTCCTGCATCATAGTTAAAATTGAACGCCGTGGCAAACGCACCAGATCAGCGACGCTTCCGGATGCGAGGCGTGGGCACCTTTCCAATTCGCGGATCGCCTGCCAGGATCAGGCCGCAGGCTCGCAGAGTCGACTCCTCGAAGTCCTCCGCGTCGGCCGGAAGGACCTGCCAGCCGGTGACTTCCTCGCCGGGCAGTTGGATCGATCGCATGTTGGGAAACTCACGCGAGAGGCTGGCATGGTGGTCGGCTGTGGTGGCGAGCCAGACTCCATTGTCGACGACGCGGTCGCGCCGATCGCGGAGGGCGAGGACGATCTTGTCCTTCACGTAGACCGCGACGCATCCGAACATCGGCTTGGTGTCGGGCGAGACCGGCGTCAGCGCGTCGAGCACGAACTCGAACGGAATGCGGCTCCGTGGCGCGATGTGAAACGGGCGTTCGATGAGCGGAGTCTTCCGCCGCCTCCTCATGAATCCAAGGATACGCTTCTCCGAATCACTTCACCCGTTCGATGTCGCCCATCGTCCAGGTGCGGTCTCGAATCGACTCGTCGGGGCCGTAGAAGCGGAAGGCCGCGACCCAGTGTCTGCCCGGGATTGTTTGAACGCAGTTGGACTCCTTACCCGGCACGGGCCGAGGGCCGAAGAACACATCGACCGATCCGTCCTGGTTCTTCTGCAGGTCCTGGTAGGAGTTGATTTCGATCGTCGGCGCTTCACGAATGAACGCCGCGGTCTCGAGGTCGTAGACGGTCACCGCCCAGAACTGTCTCGCTGGCACGTTGGGGGGCACGTGCAGCCGATACGTCGTCCCGCCCTCGAGGAGTGCATTCGTCGAGTCTCGCGCCTCGATCAGGTACAGCGTGGCTGCACCTAGTTTCTTGGGTCCCGCGCAGGCGAAGAAGAACATGGCGCCACGGTCGTCCACGTTGAGCTGGTCGCCGGTCTGGTAGGTGAACGCCGTCTGCGCGCCCGTGAGGACATACGCGGGCGATCCCCACTTCATCTTGGACCAGTACGGAACCACTCCCGCCGTCGTCGCGTTCATGAACATCGCCTGTGCCTCCACTGCGGCGTTCTTCAAGATCGCGCGCAGCGCGGCGTCTGGCATGAACGGCTTGCCCTTCTCGATCCCGATCGACCGCAACTGTCCGATCGCCACCATATCGCGGGCCCGCATCGGTTCCTCGTTCACCATCCTCGCGAGGCTGTCGAAGAACGTGTCGTCCATCCTGGCGATGCCATCGAAGAGTGTCCCCGCGATGTCGATATACCGCTGCGCCGGCGCCCGTGATGACTCCAGCGGATACACACGGAGTTGTTTCACGAGGGCCAACGCCTTCGCGGTGTCCTCATCCGAGTGTGATGCGGGAATCGCGCGCAACGCCGCGTACCCGTTGTAGGTTGCGGAACGCACGACGAAATCGCCGGCTCGCACCTCGCTCCTGAAGTCGGGTGGGAGCAGCAGATACCGTCCGCCCTTGCCGGCATCCTCTCCCTCAGGGCCGACGTCGGTCAGCGGCACCTGCCACGCATCGAGGATGCTGCCGAACAGACCTGCTCCGACGGCTGCCGGGAGGTCGACGACGATCGGTCCATTCGCGAGATTGAACTGGAAGAAGGCGTACAAGGACGATGCGTTGGGAGTCGTGACCTGCAACTTCCAGTCGGCGGGCCGGGAGAAGAAGAGGACATCGTTGTACGTCGCGCCGACACGAAAGAACGCCTGCCGCATCGCATCGACGCTGACGATCGGCATTCCCCAGATGACGGCTTCGATGGCGCGTCGTTCTTTCGTCCGTTCAGCCAGCTGCCACGGGCTGAACGGTTCGGCGGCGGCGATGGCGACTTTCATGAACGGATTCCTTTCAGCGGCTCGATATCGGGGAGCACCCACCTCCTGTCGAGCACCGCTCGTTCCGGGCCGCAGAAGCGGAACAGCGCGAGCCACCGTCCGCCTGATCGCGTACCGATCCAGTTGGCGTCCTGCCCGCGAGGCGGCTCAGGGGCGAAGAACAGATCGACAGAGCCGTCGACGTTCGTCTGGATCTGTGCGTGGTTCGAGTTGATGGCTACGCGCGCTGCCCCGCGGATGAAGGTTGCGGTCTCCAAGTCGTGAACCGTTACCGCCCACCCGTGTGTGCTGGGGACATCAGGTGGAACGCGCAGGTGATACGTCGTCTCGCCGTGAAGCGGTGCGCCGGTCGCGTCTTTCATCGCCGCCAGCGCGAACATGATCGCGCGCGGTGCCTGTGCCGGCGCGCATCCGAAGAAGAACAACTGGGCGCGCGCGTCGAGATCGAGATCGCCCACTGTCTCGAACGTGTGTCCGGCCTTCGTCTCCACGGATGCCCCGGGAGCCGCCCAGTGCGCTGGCGGTGCGAACGGAGGCAGGGCGATCATCGACTGGATGAAGCCTTCGCGGGCTTCGACGATCGCGCGCTTGAGCATCTCGCGCAGCGCCGGGTCTGGCTTGAAGGGTCTGTCCTTCTGAATGCCGATCGAGTGCAGATACGCCATCGCCATGCTGTCGCGTTCCCGCACTGGCTCCTCGTCCACGATGCGCGCCAGGCTGTCGTAGAACGTGTCATCGAATCGTGCGATGCCGTCGAACAGCTTCCCGGCCATGTCGATGCAACGCTGCGGCGGCGGGCTCGCAGCTTCCGTGAGTGAGTAGGCGCGAACGCTCCTGGCCAGATCGATCGCTTTGGCGACATCGGCCGGTGACGCGCTTGCGGGGATTGCGCAGAGACATGAGTACGAGTTGTACGTGCGCAGTTGAATCGGAACGAAACCGGCCGGAGCCGCGCCCTTGTAGGCCGGAGGCAGCACGACGTACTTCGTGCCCTGATCTCCGTCTTCTCCTGTCGACCAGATGTCGGCCTCTCGTGTCTGCCACGCATCGTTCAGCGTGCCGAACAAGCCCGCGCCGACCGCAGGCGGGATGTCGAGCACGACCGGACCGCTCTTTGTGTTGATGGGGACGTATACGTACCAAGCGGATGCGTTGGGTGTCGCGATCTGAAATTTCCAGTCGGCTTGCTTCGACAGATAGACGATGTCGTTGTACCTCGCTCCAGCGTCGCGGAGAAACGCCTGTCGCATCGCATCGACGCTGACGATCGGCATCCCCCAGATTGCGGCCTCGACGGCTCGCCGATAGCGCGTATGTTCTGCAAGGCTGTATGCGCTGAACGTGTGAGCGGCGCCTACAGCAGCTTTCATGTAACCTCCTTTCCGATCTCAACCTCTGCCGACCAATCGATGGCGCGCACGAAAGAGCCGGACCGTCTCTTGTCGCGCCAGTCGCGAATTGTCGCGGGCGCGCGCCAGCCGGTGAGAGCGATGCCTCCCGAAAATCGTCGATGCGTAGTGTCGTGTACTCACTGAGAGGCACATGCCATGCCGGCCCAATCACAACCACGCAGGACGTGAAGACCGCTGGCCCGTGGTGCACGTTGGTGCCATCGCATCGAATAGGGCATCCGTCCTCTGCCGAGCCGCAAGTCTGATTCCGGATTTGACCGCTGCGGTTGCACGCCCGATCATCCAGACGTGCAATGAGTTGTGGCTCGGCGTCGACGGTGAGCCATCAGCCATCCGTGAGATATCGAGGTTCACGGCGACTGGCATGAAATCGCATCAGCTCGTCCGTTCAAAAAAAATTTCGATCGACGGTGAGAACCCGTAGCCAAGACGTCATGAGCCATGTATTCTTCGGCGGTTGTGACATCCCGACCTGCCGTGCTTTCAAAGGCAGTAGCTCCCGCGAAGCCGAAAGTTCTCCTGGTCGACGATCATCCTGAGGTCCTGCGCTCGCTCTCACGGATGCTCGCATTCGACTTCGACGTCGCCGCTCTCGCGACCGATGGCGATCAGGCAATCGACGAGGCTTGTCGTGTCGAGCCCGACATCGTCGTGCTCGACATCACGATGCCCGGCCTCGACGGCTTTCAGGCTGCGCGCGAACTGACCCGCAACGGGTCTGGTCCGCGGGTCGTGTTCCTGACGATGCACGACGCCGAGGAATTCATCGTTGAGGGCTTCCGTTCAGGAGGGCAGGGGTACGTCGTGAAGACGCGCGTGCATGAAGATCTCGTGCGCGCGATGCATCGCGTCCTCGCGGGACAACTGTTCGTGCCGACGCTCAAATCGCTGCTGCTCGTCGACGATGCGTGTTGTGGGCACGCCACGCAGATCTACTCGGACGAGGAAGGATTCATCGACTCGATGGGCGACTTCATCGACACCGCGCTCCGGTGCGGTGATGCCGTGTCGCTGGTGGCGAGGCCGTCGGTGCGTGCCGGCCTTGCCGGGCAACTACAGGATCACGGATGGAGCGTCTGTGACTCGGGAGGCTGTGGCCGCTATCGCGCGATCGATGCGGCCGACGCATTGTCGTCGATCATGCAGGGCGGGTGTCCTGTCGCCGATCGTCTTGCGCGGATCGTCGACGATCTCGAAGCGACGCGCGTCAGCAGTGCCCAAGGCAAAGTGAAGCGCCACACCGTCGTCGGTGAGATCGCCGTCCCGCTCTTCGAAAGCGGCAACGTGGCCGCTGGCATGGAAGTCGAACGCCTGTGGAACACGCTGACGCAGGACCGGCCGTTCCTCACCGTGTGCTGTTATCCGGATTCGTGCGTGAGCGAGCAGACGGGGGATGTGTACCCCCGCCTGTGCGCAGAGCACTGGGCCGTCGCCTAGGTCCCTTCGACCACCGCGATCGGCACGCGTAGCGTGACCACGGTGCCACGGCCGATCCCCGAAGCGATCTGGACATCGGCTTCGATCATCCGCGCGCGTTCCCGGATACTGAGCAGACCGAGCCCGGCCATCGATCCCAACTGACTCGTATCGAATCCCACGCCCTTGTCCGCGATCGTGAGCTGCAGCACTCCCGAACGGTGCTCGAGCGCGACCCGCGCATTGCGGCTTCCGCTGTGTCTGGCGACGTTGTTCAGACCCTCCTGCGTCACGCGATAGAGCGCGATCGCGACATCCTTCGCTTGGATCGGATGCGAGACGTCGCTCGCGAACGAGACCGCGATGTGCGTCTGCTCTGAGAAATCCCGACACAGGGCCCGCAGCGCCGGAACCAGCCCGAGATGAACGAGCGTGGTCGGGTGCAGATTGTGCGAGATGCGATGGATGTCGAGCGCGATCGATTCGACGTGCTGCCGAAGGGTCCGCATCTTCGTTTCGAGCGTCGGCGACCCCGAGAGCAGCAACTGCTCGAGCTCGTTGAGCTCGAGCCCGACGAGGGCCAGCCTCTGGCTGATGTCGTCGTGCAGCTCCTGAGCGACGCGCTTCCGTTCGGCTTCCTGTCCGAGCACCAGACTGCTCTGAACCTCGAGCCCGGCGTGCTCCTGACGCTTGTGCTCGGTGATGTCCATACAGGTGCCGATGTGGCCTGCATACGAGCCGTCGGCATGGAAGTAGGGAACGCCGTAGTCGAACAGCCAGCCGTACTCGCCGTCCGCCCGCTTGACGCGGTACTCGCCGCGGCATGCCGTCCGGGCACGGCCCGCCTCGACCAGATCGTTCCCCGCACGCTCGCGGTCGTCGGGATGCAGCGCGTTGGCCCATCCGAATCCGAGGTCCTCCTCGGGATCGCGCCCGGTGAACTCGCGCCAGTACTTGCTGATGTAGGTGGCCCGCTGATCAGTGTCGGTCATCCACACGACGACCGGGGCGCATTCTGCCAGCGTGCGAAAGCGGGTCTCGCTCTCCTGGAGTGCGTCGCGGGTCGTCGGCCGTTTGCCGGGTGGCCGCAGTTCGCTTTTGAGAGCGGCGGGATGGGAGCGCTCGACGAGGGCCGGTGCTCCCGTGATCGTCAGTTCTTTCTGTTGAGTCAACGTACGCATCATGAGTGCTGTGATATCGAAATGGGGTGCAGTCGCTGATTATGACCAAACAGCGGAAACAATCAACGGCTTTCGGCGACCTCGTGCGGCTCAAAGTGTGAAGACCTCGGCCGTTGACTGCTGTTCAGTCGCCGCGACTCGTCGCGTGACCCACGACCGAGCGTGAGCGGCCCGGGCAACGACAGGTGCACCCGTTCGTGGGCCTCAAACGACCGACAGCCGCCAGACGGGCAGCACGTGAGAGAGTGGGAGCAGTCTGCAGTACGGTGATTCGAAGTCAGTCCACGACCGCGCGTGGAGTGGTGTCGTTCGTGCAGTCGGCCCTGACGCATGTCGAGGGTGCTCCTTGCCTGTGGTTTGTGGGCCTGTGCATCGATCGAGACCACCGCTCAGGAGCTCGAGCCGCGCGCGTACGCGGCGTCACCCGTCGGGCTCAACTTCCTTGTCGTCGCGGCAGGCCGGTCAACGGGAGGTGTGCTGGTCGATCCGGCGCTCCCCGTCGAGGACGTGCAAGCGTCGGTGGACTCGCTGGCGCTTGGCGTCGGGAAGACGTTGAACGTCTTCGGTCGTACCGGCCTCGCCGTGGTCGCGGTGCCGTTTGCGTGGGTCAGCGCGTCCGGCCTCGTGGCGGATACACCGGGGCATGTCTCGAGAACTGGTCTCGCCGACCCGCGTCTGAAGCTCTCGGTGAATCTGATCGGCGGCCGTGCGCTGACACCGCGCGAGTTCGCGCGCGCGAGCCGACCGACGATCGTCGGCGTGAGCCTGAGCCTGCTTCCGCCGGTCGGTCAATACGACCGCACCAAGCTGGTCAACATCGGTTCGAATCGCTGGTCGTTCAAACCCGAGGTCGGCGTGTCACACGCGCTCGCACGGTGGACGTTCGAAGGGTACGCCGGCGTCTGGCTCTTCACGACCAATGACTCGTTCTATCGAGGGACCTCGATTCGCACGCAGGACCCGATCGTCGCGCTACAGGCGCACGTCAGTTACACAATGCGCCCGCGCCTGTGGTTTTCCGGCGACAGCACCTGGTACTCGGGCGGAACGACCTCCGTCGACGGCGTCTTGAAGGGCGATCTTCAGCGCAACTCGCGCGTCGGTGCGACCGTGTCGCTCGCTCTTTCGAGGCAGCAGTCGATCAAGATCTCCGGCAGCACCGGCGCGACTACACGAATCGGATCCGATTTCAGAACGTTGGCCGTCGCCTGGCAGCTGGCGTGGTTCGATCGGCCTAGAACCGAATCCCCACCGTGAACGGCAGAAACTGCCCGTTCGCCTTCGTCTGGGTGTTGCCGGTGATCGTCTGGGCCGCGGTGCTGTTGATCTCGGGACCCCAGATGTAGTGATAGCGGATCTCGACGAACACGCTCGCGGCATCGGTGGCCTTGAGGTTCACGCCGCCGCCGAACACCATGCCGAAATCGGTAGAGCTGCGGTCGCCGACCACGTTGTCCACTGGTACGAATCCACCCGGAACGCAGTAGTAGTACCACGGGCTGCAGTAGCCGGGCACGAAGCCGACGCCCGGTGTCGTGACTGTCACGGGCCGGTAGTAGATGCCGACACCGGTCAGCCCGTACGGCCGAACCCTGGTGGCTCTCGGACTCTTGAAGACGACGCTCGCCGTCCCGTACTGCATGTTCATGTCAGCGGTGAACGGCGTCGGCACACCCGGGGCGCCCAGAGTGGGACTCACGTTCAGCGAGAAGTCTTTGTTCCCCAGCCCGTTGTAGCCATAGAGGCCTTCGATCCCGATGACGCGACTTGCTTCCCATGTCCCGCCGATCTGGAAGTTGTACCCATTGCCGAAGACGTCTTTCGCATCCGAGACAGTCCACGTGTAACCACCGCCGATCTGAAAGCTGAATTTCCTGTCAGGGTCCTGGGCGCTGGCCGTCGAGACGCTGGTGACGAGTGCCAATGCGAGGAGCCAAGGTGTGTGACGCATGGTGAGCCCTCTGTGATATCTGTTCGCGTTCACCACAGCGGTGAATACGGCAGAACGGGCAAGAAGCCTGCCCGCGTGCGAGGCTCAGCCGACCGCACCCAAGTTGTGCCAGAATGCCCCTGCCTGCGGGGGCTTCAGCCCGCCTCCGCCCTCGTCGGGTCACGGCATTCGACTGCTGTGGCCACGACGGATCGCGACTCGCCTGAGAGTTCGTGATGGGTAATGGGACCGATTCCTGGTGGGTGGGTAGCCTTGAAACAACGAACGTCGCTCATTCGCACGTTCCGGATGACGGTCGTGCTCCTCGGGGTCGTGGTGACGACCTCGACCTCTGCGCAAACTCCCAAGACCGACGATCACGCTCCAGTCGCGGCGCGCGCGATACCGATCGCCAATCGCGCGCTGCTTGCTCCCCAGCTCGTCGTCCCGGACTCGGCACATCAGGATGAACTCGCGAAGTGGGTCGCCAACTTCACCGCGTGGCAAGAATGGAACGAGCAATGGGGCAATCGCCGCGAGCCAGGGTGGTTTACCGAATCGCGACAACGGAAAAAGCGGCCCGAGCCCCCGGTGTGGCTCTTCGCGCGATGCCGTGACGTATCCGACGACGGCGAGACGATCGCCGAAGCCTGTGCGCTGCTCGCCGCATGGAGCACCGATGTTCCGGTTGCGCGCGTGGCCCAGGCTCGCGCGACATCAACCAACGGCGCGGAAGAGGCCGACAAGACGACGTTCTGGGAGCACATCCATCTGGACGGGGGATGGCCGGCCCTGCAATCGATCTCTAGTGTATTCGGCGTGGTCGGCATGCATGCGACGACGACCGTCCATGGGCGCTTTGAGATCTTCATCGCACCGGGGGCGATGCTATTGAACGTGCCGACGAGCGGCGGCGGTCGCGCCTGGAAGATCGCGACAAACTACGGCATCGCCTACCGCCTCGGCCAATTCAAATTCCCCGGCAAGCGCCAGGCGCTGCTGCACCTGAACCTTGCCAAGGCATGGTTGCTCGACGCGGGCCCCCATGTTGAGACGAGGAGCACTGACTTCATCGGCCTTTCGATGACGTTCAAGAAAACGCAGTGACAATTTCGTTCCGCGGTAGAGCGCAGGCTTCAGCCTGCTCGTCGGTCAGTGAAGGGCGTCGAACAGACCTTTCAGGATTTCCTTGAGCGGGATTTGCGTCGTCACCACCGGAATCAGCGGCAGGGCGAGCGCGATCAGGAATGAGATGGCGACGCTTTTCCGGAACGGATAGGCGACCATGTCTTCGACGTTCTTCAACGAGGCCGAGAGATCCGCCAGTGCGCTGAAGTCAGGCACGCTGAGCAGATCGTCGTCGACATGGCGGTTGCGCTGCTGCGTCCACTTCCGGCGGAACTGCAGCGACACCAGGTGCTGCAGTGAGCCGTAGCGGCGAACGCCCAGTCGCTTCTCGTGCACGAGCGTCGGAAGAAAAAGCGAGAGCGGCAGAAAGAAGATCGCGAGCATCAACGCGGCGTAGACCGCGGCTGGCCATATCAGGCCGTCCAGAGTGAGCTGCCCGTTCAGTACGAGCGAGCGCCAGGTCGCGCCGACGACGGCGGAGATCGCCAGGACCACCGGGACGAACGCACGCGGCACTTCGCTGAGGAAGCCGAGGCCGCCAGTCAGATCGCCGTTGGTTGCGTCGACCTGCAAGTGCAGTTGTGACATCCGTCGAAGGACGTAGATCCAGATCGCCCACTTCCAGGCGACGATCCCCAACAGAACGAGAAAGATCCCTTGACTGATCAGTACCGAGTAGTAGCCCGCCGGCGTCAAGGCATTGGAACCTGCTTCCATCGCCCACGACGCGAAACGGAGGCGACCCGACTCCAGCAGATAGCCCACCTGCAGGTAGACTGCGACGATCACGAGGATCTCTGGGAGCAGGGCGTCGCGAAGGCGCCTGGTCTTCTGCATGATCTGGTGGAAGCGAGACAGTTCGTCGGTGCGCACGATGTTGGCGTCGAGGAAGTGCTGGGCCATTTCGCGGAAACGTGTGTCCATGGTGATTTGCGCGACGAGGAGCAGCGGGATGGCAACGAGGACGCGGGCGTAGACTCGATAGTCGACCAGCACCGCGCGCAGCTCGGCGAACCCGCCGTGCACTGCCGCGAGCACGAGCAGGGGAATCCAGGCGATCGCGACGGCCAACGGCACCCGCCGGTGCAGATCCCACGAACGGGGGCGAACGAGACCCACTCTCTCCTGGACCCGATACATCGATCCACCACGGATCAGAGAGATCGGTATTTGCCGCGTTCGATCCTCACGAGGCTGCGACTGGATCCGCGGTTGACGCAACACGTCGCTCATGGGCGTGGCCTCCACCAGCGGTGGTGGAGGCCCTTGGTGGTGAAAGTCGGTGAGTGCACCAATCAGTCGCGGGCGAACGCGCCGGCGGCTTCGGTCTCGAGATCGAGGTACGGCTCGCCGCTGACGTCGATGCCGACGCCGAGGATCGTCCCTCCCTTGAAGGTGCCAGGCGCCTTGTATTCCTGACTGACGTTATCGCCGCTGTCGCGTCCGATGCACAGGCCGTCGCCGGAGAGCGTGAACTTACCCATCTGCGCTCGCATCGGACCCTCTGCGACCACTTTGTCGTCCACGTACAACTTCGCCTTGCCGACCGATTCGTGGTACTTGCCGGCCGACTCACGAACGAACTCGACGCCGAGCACGTGCTTGCCCGGCTTGAGCTCGCCGGAGGTGAACTTCTGCTCGGGCTTGATGCCGAGGAAGTTGTAGACGTAGTGGAGCTTCTTGTCCTTGATGAAGAGCGCGTGTCCGCCGAACCGTGAGCCGTGCGCGAAGATCACGCCTGAGCAGTTGGCGTCCTTGATCTCGACGTCGGCCAGGATCTTGTACGAGCGTCCGCGGACGTTCACAGCCACTCCTTCGGGCACTGGTGCGGTGTCCGGGAAGTAGACGTAGCGATCGCGCTTGGGCTCGGGCACCGGTCGTTCGATCAAAAACAACTCGGTCGCGCTGCGATCGTCGAGCGGAAGCACCTTGTTCTTCTCCGCTTCGTCGAACCAGACTTTGACCAGTTCCTCGACCTTCTTCGGGTTCTCCTTCGCCAGGTCCTTGGACTCGCTGCGATCCTTGTCGACGTTGTACAGTTCCCACACGTCCTTATCGAAGTTGCCCTTCCCTGAGAGGGGCGCGTGCACCGACGACACCTTCCAGCCGTCATGCCACAACCCGCGCGTGCCGAGCATCGCGTAATACTGCTGCTTCTTCTGCGTGGGCGCCTTTGCGTTGTCGAAGGTGTAGCGCATCGACACGCCGCTGAGCGGCCACTGTTCGACCCCGCGGTACGTCTTCGGCATCTGGATCCCGCAGCACTCGAGAATGGTCGGCACGATGTCCGTGGAGTGGTGGTACTGACTTCTGACTTCGCCTTTGGATTTGATGCCCTTGGGCCAGCAGATCACGAGGGGGTCGCAGGTGCCGCCTGAGTACTGCGAGTAGCGCTTGAACATCTGGAACGGCGTCGAGAACCCAACTGCCCATCCTGTCGGATAGTGGTTGTACGTCTCGGGTCCGCCCAAGGTGTCCAGGTACTTCAGGTTCTCCGACATGTCGTCGGGGTAGCTGTTGAAGAACTTGTTCTCGTTCACCGATCCATTGGGACTGCCTTCGCCGGACGCGCCGTTGTCTGCGCAGTAGAAGATCAGCGTGTTTTCGAACTGATGCGTGTACTGGAGATAGTCGATGATGCGACCGACCTGTGCATCGGTGTACTCGGAGAATCCCGCGTAGACTTCCGCCATCCGCGCAAACAGCTTCTTCTCGTCGGCGTTGAGCGTGTTCCAGGGGCGCACCATGTCCGGAGCGGGAATGGTGTTGTTCGGCATCGGGTTGATCGGCGTGAGCTGCGTCCCCTCCGGCAGGATGCCCTTCTTGATCATGCGCGGCAGCACCCACTCGCGGTAGGCTTCGTAGCCGTCATCGAACATGCCCTTGTACTTGTCGGCATACTCCTTCGGGCCGTGGTGCGGCGCGTGATTGGCGCCGGGGTTGAACCACATGAACCAGGGTTTCGATGGATTCGCCGACTGCTGATCGCGAATCATGCCGATCGCCTTGTCGGTGAGATCCTTCGAGAGGTGATAGCCCTCTTCGGGTGAGTACGGCTGATCGATGAACCGGTTGTCTTCGACGAGGTCCGGGTACCAGTTGTTGGTCTCGCCGCCGAGGAATCCGTAGTAGCGATCGAACCCTTTCTGCAACGGCCATTCAGAACGGCTCGCGCCCGACGCGATGTCTTCTTCAGGGACGTTGTGATTCTTGCCGAGCCAGAACGTGCTGTAGCCGTTCTCCTGGAGAACCTGACCGACAGTGGCGCATTCCGCCGGGACGCGGCCCATCGCTCCAGGGAAACCGTTCGAGGCTTCGGTGATGCACGCGCAGCCGTTGAGGTGATGGTTTCGTCCGGTGAGGAACGTCGAGCGAGTCGGAGAACACAATGCCGTCGTGTGCCACTGCGAGTACATCAGGCCCTGGTCCGCGAGCTTCTGCAGGGTCGGCATGTTGATCTTTCCGCCGAACGGTGACCATGCCGCCAGTCCCGTGTCGTCGTACAGGATCACGAGCACATTGGGAGCACCCTGCGGAGCCCGCTTCAACTCATAGGGGGTCCAATCAGCTTTCGACTCGCGCACGTCCAGCTTGATGACCCCGTTGAAGTTTTTTTCGCTCATAGATTGGATCCCCCCGTTCTGCTTTCATCGCGTTGCGGTTCGACAGCGGAGGCGGACCAAGCGACATGCCAAGAGCACCGGGTGCGCGATTCTCAGAGCTTTTCGCGCAAGCGTAAGCACGGACCAGCGTGTGAGCGGTCACCGCCGGCATCAGGACCCACGCTCATTCGTGACCGTCGCCGAGCTCGGGTATAGTGGTGGGAGACGTATGCCCGCCGTGACACTTCGAGCGACCGGGCCCGACAGCAAAGAAGAGACGCTGACGGAATACATCTGCGACTGGCCGGATTGCCCGAACGTCGCAGAACACGTCGTCGGCGTCATCGTCGAACTGCGGGCCTACTCGGCCGTGTGCAAGAAGCACGCAGCGATGATCGCGTCGCGCCGGTCCCGCTAGCTCAGCTAGAACGTGACGCCGACGTTCATGCCGAACACGACGCCGCGCTCGCGGGTCTCGTTCTCCCGAACCACATCAAACGATACGCTGGGGCCGATGGAATACCGGTGAGCGAACTCCAGTGCGTATCCCGCGCCGATCCTGAAGAGGAAATGGTTCGCCCGCTCGGGCGTCCCGCCGGCGAGCAGCTCGCTCTCGCTCGTTTCGACATCAGCGCGTTCGAAGCCGGGTCCGGCAAATAGCTTCACGCCGTACCCGGAGTGAAATACTGCAAGCCCGGCGACGACCCACTGATCGGCGTCGAAGAGATACTCGACCTCGCCGGTGACACCAAATCGTGACGTGATCCGCCGCTCGTATTCGCCGCCGAGCGTGAAGAACGTGTCGCCTCCCTCGTGCTCCCATGTGCCGGCGATGATCGCGGC
Source organism: Vicinamibacterales bacterium (assembly GCA_036407095.1). Classification (GTDB taxonomy): domain Bacteria; phylum Acidobacteriota; class Vicinamibacteria; order Vicinamibacterales; family UBA2999; genus Gp6-AA40. Next base: position 17,709 of record DASWZV010000003.1, read on the forward strand.
GACCTCGTTACGAGGTTCCGCTTCCGGTTCTGTCTTCGGCTGCGGGTGCACGCGCTTCCTGTCCCTCAAAGGAGATCTCACACAGGGCCAGAGCGAGCACCGTGCCCGCGATCGCGAGACGCATGGTCGCCTCACTTGATCAGTGAAATCGCCCGACTTCGTGATGACGCCTACTGACGCGCCGTCGCGACGTGGTATTGGCGCCCCCGGTGTGTGCCCGCGGGCGCACGAGACGTGCCACAGGTCTGGATCGTGGTGTTGGCGATTTCAGGAAAGAGGACGGCGATCCAACCTCGCCAGTCAGGTTGGATCGCCACGTTTGGTCGCGGGGCACAGTAACTAGTGGTGGGCGAGCGCGCCTTCGAGTTCGACCTCGGCTTGCAGGTTCTCGTGATCGCGTGAGACGGTCGCGCACGCGAGTCGTTGTCCCCCGCGCATGAAACTGACGGACGCGTCACGCGTGTCCAGCGAACCGTCGACCTGCACGCGGTCCCACTTCTCGGCATGCCCCACATACCTGATGGTCACGTCGTAATGCTGGCTCCAGAAAAACGGCACCGCGTCGAAGCGTTCCCGGCGTCCGAGCATGTTGCGCGCCGCGACCTGGCCCATCCGCTCAGCGACCACGAAATGTTCGACGCGGATGCGATCGCCGGTATGGGGATCGGGCCATCGCGCCGCGTCGCCAGCCGCGAAGATGCCCGGAACGCTTGTCTCGAGGAATTCGTTGACGAGGACGCCGCGGTCCATCGTCAGACCGGCGCGCTCGGCGAGCGCAACCTGCGGCTTGACGCCGACGCCTACGACGAGGAAGTCCGCGTCGAGGGTGGAGCCGCCGCTGAGGGTGACCTTTCGGCCGGCAACCGATTTCACGGTCTCGCCGAGATGGAAGACCACTCCGTGCGATTCGTGAATCGACTGAATGAAGCGACCCAGTTCGGGGCCCATGACCCGCTCGAGCGGGAGGTGATCCGGTGCCACGACATCGACTGCGATGCCGCGCGTCCTGAGCGACGCCGCGACTTCGAGGCCGATGAAGCTCGCTCCAACCACCACGACCCGCTTGGCGCCCTTCTGCGCGCGATCGATGATCGTCCGGCTGTCGGCCCACGAGCGCAGGTAATGCACCTGCTCGTCGTCGGCACCCGGAATCGCGAGCCGCACCGGGTCGGCACCGGTCGCGATCAGCAACGCACCGTACTCGCGCCGCGATCCATTCTCGAGGACGACTGCGCGCTTCGTCGTATCAATCGATGACACGCTCGACTTCAGCAGGAGCTTCACGCGCCGTTCTGCGTACAGGTCCGACGGCCACAGCGGCAGCCAGTCGTCCTGCGCCTCGCCCGCCAGAAAGTCCTTCGAGAGATTGGGACGGTCGACCGGCGGATCGTGATCCGCGCTGATCATCGTGACGGAACCTTCATAGCCCTCGGCGCGCAGCGTGTTTGCGGCCGAGAGACCCGCAGGACCGCCGCCGACGATCACGATCGAGTCAGGGACTCGCCGGGCCTCGACCGCGCCGCCTGCCCGTGATATCGGCTGCGGCATCTGTTCCCGTACGAACACCATGTCGCCTTGCCGTTCGACCCGCCAGCAGGCGATCGGATCGAGCGCAGGGGCACGAACCACTTCACCGGTATCCAGACGGAAGCAGGCGTGATGCCACGGGCAGCGGATCGTGTCGCCGACGATCAGACCTTCGGCAAGCGGACCGTGGTAGTGCGTGCAGTGGGCGCCGACCGCGAAGAATCGATCGCCGGCGCGGGCGAGCACGACCTCCTTGTCGCCCACGCGTCCGAGGAGCGTCGCGCCGCTGGAGAGGGAACGTGCGCTGATCCCGGCAGTGAGATCGCGCGATTCAGGCGAGTCAGCCATCGAGATGCCTCGCAGGGAGGGGGACACTCAGATTAGCCGAATCGATACGGTTGAGTGCGAGGCGACCTCGTCGTTTTGGTCCTTGGTGCTTGGTGCTTAGTACTTGGTCCGTCCTTGGTCCTTGGTCCTTGGTCCTCGGTCCCGAGAACGGAAGGACCTTGGACCAAGAACCAAGGACTAATGAGCGTTCGCGATCCGCACCGGTCCGGTTGCCGATGCAGTCGGCACCGGCACTCCAGTCAACCTCTGATACTCGCGGAGCAGGAGCCACGCCACGATCAACGAGAGCACCACGAAACCGAGGTTGGTCGCCGCGAACTGTGAGATCGACAGCGCAAGGTGCGTTCCGACGAAGACGACACCCGCCGAGATCATGTCGCCAAAGCGAACGAAGAACGTGTCGATCGCCTGCTTGGCCGCATACTTTTCTTCGCGCGTTGTCGGCAGCCACAGCATCTGCTTGGTGGTGTTCATCACCGAGTAGTCACAGGCATTCTCCGCTGTCTTCACCCATCGCACCAGGGCGATGCCAGCCCCGATCGTCACCAGACTGTAGGCGCCGAGCGCGACCAACGGCATCGTGAACAGCATGCCGCCCATCCCGAACTTCTTGACGATGCGCGAGACGGCGAACATCTGTATCACCACCGACGCGATGTTGACCCAGAAGAAGTAGTCGCCGTAGAACTCACCGATGAACGCATCCTTGTTGAAGCCCGCGACGGTCGGCGCGAGGGCGTTGGCACGTTGCGTGACGAGGCTACCCAGCACGTACTCGCCGGTCGTATTGACGATGTTCAGCACGATTAGCAGGATGCCAATCAACTGCAGGTAACGGCTGCCCAGCACCAGCGAAAACCCGTTGGCCGAGGACTCGGTTTTGCCCTTGGCCTGCCCCGAGCCGTGCCGGCGGACCCATCCGTAGAAGGCGGTGTGCACCAGCAGCAGGGCACTGGCGATCTGCATCATCAGCCATGGGCTCACGCCCTTCGCGAACAACTCGGAGGCGAGCGCGGCGCCGAGCGGAGCGCCCGCGGTGGCGCCGACCGCGATGACCGGAAAGAGACGGTCGCCTTCGGCCCTGGCGTAGATGTCGTTCGCGAACGACCAGAACTGCGCGATCAGCGTCAGGCTGAAGATGCCGACGAAGACATAGAAGGCGAAGCCGACACCGGGGAGTCCCGCGCGACCGAGTACGAAGAACAACTGGATGCAGACGACCATCGCCAGGTTGACGCGGGTGACCAGCTTGTTGACCGGCAGACGTACGGCGAGCGCGCCATACAGCGGGACGTAGAACAGCAGCACGCCGGCCTGCGCGGCCGCCGCATACGATTTCAACTCCGCGCCGCTTGCCAGGATGAGCGGCTCGCGAACCGTCTTGAGGATGTAGTACGCGATGAGCAGCAGGAAGATGTTGAAGAACATCACCAGCACGTCGCGCGTTTCGTCGATCGACACGTCGCCGGCCAGACGCAACACGTGTGTCGTCCAGGGGACGCTCGCCGCGGAAGAAGAAGAGGACGAATCGCTCATAGGATCTGTGAATCAGCTTGCAGGTTGCGCCGGACTCGGCGGCAGCTTTTCCGGCAGCCGTTCGAATCCGACCAGTTTCCAGCTTCCGCCGTCTCGACGAAAGTAGGCGCGCACCGGCTGCTTCCATGTCGGGTGGGCACTGGCGTCTGCCGCGATGTCGACCGCGACGAAACCGGTCGACGGCAGCCCGGCGGGCGCCGCGATCGTCGTGGTGTCGCCTTTGGTCTCCGAGATCGGTTTGGTCGCGCCGGTTGCGTTGTCGAACGACATCCATGAGGCTCGATACGTCACAGGTCCGCTCGCGACGCGTGCGTCGATGGCGGCGTTGCCGAACGTCAGCCCTTTCCCGTCGAGGCGCGGGTTGACGATCGGATTGACGGCCGTCAGGTAGATCCGCTTGATCGTCTCACGACGCTGAATCACCACGTCGGCAAGATACTTCTCGGCCTCCGGGTTGCTGAACTGCCCGACGTGCACGGCTGCCCGGATCATCTCGTCCGTGAACGCGGCGACGCGCTGCGCCGCCCAGAAGGCGTCATCGCCGCGCATCTCCATGTACGCGGTCGTCGGCGTCTGCGGCTTCCACTTGCGCGGGTCGAACACCTTGCCTTCGATTTTGCCGACCGAGGGGTACTCCATGTACTTCACAGTCTGCCATGGGCTCAGCCCGAAGCCGAAGGTGACGAGCCGCTTCATTGTCGCTGGACCATCATAGAAGTACTCGTAGCTCAGGTCCCACTCGTAGCGGTCGTTGCTCATGCCGAACGTCGAGCCGACGTCCTGCAGGTAGTGCTTCACGATCGTCTTGCCGTTCTCCGTGATCAGCGTGTCGAGCGTGTTCTTGGCTTTGAGGTCGGTCAGGCTCGTCCACGCGCCGAAGACGCGCAACGCGCGAAGCTCGCGACGATGTTCGTGCGGCACGAGATCGTTGGGATCGTCCGGGCGCGTGCCGACGTACTGGTACCCGCCGAGAATCTTGCCGGGCAGCAGACGGCCTGCGACGACACGGTACGTCCCGTCAGGGTTGCGAGCGACCTTGTCGAAGACCTCCTGCAGATCGTCCTTCGTGAACGGACTTCGCTTGCCGCTGGGACGGCGAAGCGTCGCTTTGGGATCGATCGTCGCCTTCTTCGGATCGAAGGTCGTCAGGAATGTCTCCACCTGGTTGTACCCGAGGGCGTGGAAGATCTTCGTCGCCATCACCACGGCGCCGGTCGCCCCCTCGGCAAAGTACGGCGGATCGAACTCGAGGAACCACGTCACACCCTTGGCGTCGACGACCGTGAAACCGGGGTGCACCCCCGACGTCTTCTCTCGTACGATCACCCACTTCGAATTGTCGGGTGGCGGGTTGACATTCGGGCCGCGCACGAGCTCCTCGATCGAGAACGGCCTGGTGCCGATGCGATTGGTGAACCAGCTCGAATCCGGCACCTCGTCGATCGTGTTGAGGTTCTGCGCGCGAAGTCCGCTCGGGACGTATTTGGACGTGACGAAGAGATTGCGCGCCAGCTCGTACATCTCCGACTGGTCGTACGGTGCAGCCTTCGAGGCGTCCTGCGATTCCGGCGCACGCGCGATCGGATCGTCGGGGTAGAAGCGCGGGCCCTGGGTCGAGACGACGGAGGCGAAAAGCCCGATCGATGCGGCGGAAAGCATCACCAATCCGACGCGGCGTGCACGCGATGAACGTAATGAAGTCGACATGAACACCATACCTAGAACGGCGCGGATGAAGAAAAGATGAACCGGAATGCTTCGGAGCTCTTGGCTATCTCCAGACGAAGCGGTGTAGCGAAGGGCCCGTGGAAACGCACGCCGAATCCGAAGTCGTTCTTGAGGCCGCTGAAATCGAGATCCCTGAACCGTGGCGCGACCTTGCCCGTGTCGTAGAAGAACGCGGTGTCGAGATAGCGATTCACCATGATGCGCCACTCAGCCTGCAGCAGCAGGGCATTCTGATCGCGGAAGCGCCAGCTGCTGTACCCACGCAGGGTCGAACCGCCGCCAAGCGCCGGCAGCATGAAGAACGGGGTCAGTTGGTTGTCCTTCTCTTCAGCGGTCTGGATGCGGCCGCGAAACGAGAGCACCCACGCCTCACGCAGGATCGGGACGTGCTGGATCGCTTCGTATTCCATGAAGCGGAAGCCGAAGGCGTCGTCCTGGTCGTGGTAGTCGTGCAGCGTCGCTCCGTAGAAACCACCGCGGCGCGTGTAACCCGGAGACGTGCGCCAGTCGATGCCGACGGTGCCTTGGGTGTGCAGATAGGTGGGTGAGGCGCCGAGCCCTGGAAGTGTGGCAGGAGTGAAGACCGTTTCGACGGAAGGAAACGTGCCCTCGCCGGGTTCCTGCGACCACTGCATGAACTCGACTCCGCCGCGCAGCATCAGGATCTCTCGCGTGGGGAAGACGGTCATGAGCGCGCTGATGTACGGCTGCTTGAACAGATAGTTGGTTCGATCGTCGACCGATGTGTTGGTGCCGAGGCCATAGAAGCCGACTTGCGTGGCCTCGCGCCAACCGCCGAGCACATTCAGGCGGCCTCGTCGCTTGAAGAGTCGCGGCGCGACGAACTCGGCCTCGACGCGCTTGTAGCCGGCGAAGGTATAGCTGCCGCGGACGTCGATGAAGTTATAGGCGCTGACGTAACTGACATGGCCTACGCCGAGCGTGAAACCGCCGCCTGCGTAGGCGCTGTCAAAGAAGGGGTGCCACCGGATCACGCCCCCTTCGAAGATGGTGTCGACCCGTTGGAAGGCCTGTTCAGTCTTCGTGATCTCGTAGGGGTGCAGTGTCGGGACCTTCGCCGCCTGCTCCCGCTCGATTGCCCCTTGCCGTGTCGGCGACTCCTGAGCGGCCGCCTCCGCATCGGACGGCGGCTCCTGCGCGGCTGCCGCACCCGTGGACGCCAACACGGCTGCAACGAACGCGACGACCCTCAACACGTCGCCCTGCCCCTGTCATGTCTTCCTGTCACGCCGAACGACATCCGCTTCTCCTCCGCGGCCAACCATCTTAGTGTCACTGCACCCAAATGAGACACAAACCTACAGCCTAGTCACAATAGCCGCTGCTGCTCAAGGGCCCCGCGAAATCTCGTGGCGCCTCTCTGAATCAGTAGGCGTGTCTGTGACGAAACAGTTATGGTCTGCAATCGTCCGGCCCGAGGGACGAGCGGCCGCCCCAAGCCTTGCAGAGGAGATGACTCCATGAACGTTCGTAAGCTGATGAAGCAGCTGACGGTTCCGCCTGGGCACAAAGTGCGCCTGAAGAAATACGACCCCGCGTGGACCGGCTCTTTGAAGGACGAAGCCAAGGCCAAGACCATGCTGCTCGAAGACGTGAAGCGTCTAGCGAAACAGCAGGCGATGCTCTTCGCGCAGGACACGTATGCCGTCCTCGTGATCTTCCAGGCCATGGACGCCGCGGGAAAGGACGGAGCGATCAAGCACGTCATGTCGGGAGTCAACCCACAGGGCTGCCAGGTGTTCTCCTTCAAGGCGCCTTCGGCCGAGGAACGAGACCACACGTATCTCTGGCGCTCGATGAAGGCGCTCCCCGAGCGCGGACGCATCGGCATCCACAATCGTTCGCACTACGAAGAGGTGCTGGTGGTCCGCGTGCACAAGGAAGTGCTAGCCGGCCAACACCTCCCGGAGGATCTGAAAGACAAGGGCATCTGGAAGCGCCGGTTTCGGGAGATCAACGAGTTCGAGCGACACCTGACCGACAACGGCACGGTCGTGGTCAAATTCTTCCTCAACGTGTCGAAGGAGGAGCAGCGTCGCCGCTTCCTCGCGCGCATCGACGAAGAAGACAAGAACTGGAAGTTTTCAATCGACGACGCCAAGGAGCGGCAGTACTGGGATGACTACATGGCGGCGTACGAAGACATGCTCGAGAACACGAGCACCGACTCTGCGCCATGGCACGTCATCCCTGCCGACAACAAGTGGTTCACGAGGCTCGCCGTCGCCTCGATTCTCTGGCAGCGCATCGCCGCCCTCGACCTGCATTTCCCGACTGTCACCGAAGCCAAGAAAAAGGAGTTACAGGAAGTGCGGCGGATACTGATCGCAGAATCCTGAGAGTCGAAGTCCCGAGGGACACCGAGCCTGCCTAGCCGAAGCTCGCCGAAGGCGAGCGCAGGCTGGGCGAACGAGTCAGATTTCGCAGCTTTTCGACAATGCCCGGCAGGACGGCGACGACGCGATCGATGTCGGCGTCGGTGTTTGCAGCGCCCAGGCTGAAACGGATCGAGTTCTGTGTGCGGTGAGCGGGGAAGCCCATCGCTTTGAGCACGTGGGACGGCTCGAGTGTTCCCGACGAGCACGCCGAGCCCGTCGACACCGCAACGCCCTCGAGATCGAGCGCGATCAGGAGCGATTCGGCCTCCGTCCGATCGAAGCTGATGTTCGTCGTGTTCGGCACGCGCGGCGACCGTGCGCCGTTGACCGCGGTTCCGGCGACGTGCGCGAGCACGCCCTCCTCGAGGCGATCGCGCAACACGGCGAGGCGCGCGCCCTCGTCGGCCATTTTCTCGCGCGCCAGCCGGGCCGCGACACCCATCCCGGCGATGCCCGCCACGTTCTCGGTGCCAGCCCGTCGTCCGCGTTCCTGTTTGCCGCCGGTGATCGGAGAGAGCAGTCGAAGTCCGCGACGAATCCAGACGGCGCCCACGCCCTTCGGGCCGTAGAACTTGTGTGCAGAAATGGAAAGCAGGTCGACACCAAGCGCCTTGACGTCGATCGGAATCTTCCCGGCCGACTGCACCGCGTCGGTGTGGAAGAGCGCTCGCCGCTCGTGAGCGATGCGGGCGAGCTCGGCGATCGGTTGAATCGTCCCGATCTCGTTGTTCGCGTGCATCACCGACACGAGGGCCGTATCGTCGGTCAGTGCCGAGCGCAGGTCGTCGGTTGACACGATGCCCGTCGCGTCGACCGGCAGATGCGTGACCCGCCAGCCCCGTCGCGCCAGGGCTTTGGCTGTATTCAGCACGGCCTCATGCTCGATCGCGCTGACCACGATATGGCGACGTCCAGTCGGTTCGAGCGCTTCGGCCGCCCCCCGGATCGCCATGTTGTCGCCTTCCGTGCCGCTGCCGGTGAACACGATCTCGCCCGGATCGGCTCCCAGCAGGGCCGCGACCGCCGATCGCGCCTCGTCGATGGCCGCCTTTGCCCGCTGGCCGAAATGATGGACGCTCGACGGGTTCCCGAACTCGTCACGTAACACTGCGGTCATGCGATCGACCACGGGGGTGGCGAGGGGGGTCGTGGCGTTGTGATCGAGATAAATGCGCTCCAAAGGGACCGTCCACCCAACAATGTAGCACTTCGCCTAACTGTCGGGCCCGAAACGACTAGACAGAATTTTCCAACGGCCGATATACTCTGTGGGCTCCCGCCCAGTCCCCGCCTGCAACCACTGTGGGCGTGCATCGCGCGCCGGGCTGTTTCGTTCGCCCACGAGCTCGGCTATACGACGGGTTCGGTTGAAGGAGGCCCGCTGGTCGTGATCGATTAGGTACGTCGTCGGTTCCGGACGGGCAAGACCAGTTAACACACGCCTAGCAGGCGGAAGGACGCGACATGTGGAAGCGAGATGAAGCCGTGAAACCGACCAGCAGCCATCCAACCACTTCGGCGCCGGTCGCCTCCCAGCCGGTCACCGCCGTACCAGCGGCAGCGCAGCCGGAGCTCCGGCGGATCGAGAGGGACATGGTGAATATCGGCAAGTCCGTCGTCATCAAGGGCGAACTGAATGGTAGTGAGGATCTCACCGTGGAAGGTCACGTGGAGGGTCGAATCGAACTGAAAGACTACGTGCTGACCATCGGACCCAACGGGAAGATCAAGGCTCAGGTGTCCGCCAAGGCGGTGATCGTACTCGGCGAAGTGCACGGCAACGTCACCGCGTCAGACAAGGTCGACATCCGTGATGGCGGATCGGTCGATGGCGACATCATCGCGCCGCGCGTGGCGATTGCCGAGGGTGCGCACTTCCGTGGCAGCGTCGACATGCAGCGCAAGGGACAGCCTCAGCCGGCCAAGGAGTCGTCGAAGGCCACGGCGTCGCAGGCGACGTCGTCTTCTCAAGCACAGCCTCAGGCCGCCGCGCACTAGTGCGAGCGAGTCAATCGTGGTGATCTTCGGCTGCTAGTTGCCAGCTGAAGGTCACTGCCTCGATATGTCGGTGGCGCTGTCCGATTTGTTTTCTCGTCGTCGAAAGGAATCTTCCGACCTCGATGTCGGCGAAGCGCCCTCGCACCCCACCAAGGTGCTGGAGCGATTCGTCGCGACCCTTGGCGCCCGCGATCAACCCGTCCTGCTCGATCTCGGTCCGGTTGTCGGCGACAACATCAGCTTCTTTGGCGAGCTCGGCTGCAAGATCATCGTCGAGGACATCACCAAGGACATCGATCGCCACGTCCGCGAAGGCAAACTCGACGATCTGGCGGACGCGCTCTCCAAGCGATTTGCGCAGGAGTCCGACAGCATCGATGGCATCCTGTGCTGGGACGTCTTCGACTATCTGGACAAGAAGCCCGCTCGCAGCATGGTCGAGCAGCTGGCCCGGGTGCTGAAGCCCGATGGCGTGGTGCTGGCGTTCTTCAGTACGACACAGCCGCAACCCGGGATGCAGCCCGAATACACGCGCCATGTGGTAGTCACCCCCACTGCCCTCCAGTATCGCGCCTGTCCGGCGGCACGGGGACGACAGCGGCCGCTGCCCAATCGGGACATTCAGTTGATGTTCGAGCCGCTCCGTGTGGCAGAACAGTTCCTGTTGAAGACCAACCGTCGCGAAGTACTGTTCCGGAAGAAACCCGTCACGCCTGACACCGAGGTCTCCTCGCCTGACACCGAGGTCTCCTCGCCTGACGCCGAGATCCCCTCGCCTGACACCGAGGTCCCCTCGCCTGACAGCGAGGTCTCCTCGACTGACACCGAGGCCCCTTCGACCACCCGCTGATGCTGGACCTCGAGCTCACGGACGAGCAGCGTTTGTTGGAGCAGTCGGTACGCGAATGGGCGGGCCGGGAAGTGGCCCCTCGCATTCGCGAACTCGATCGCGCTCATAAATTCGATACCGGAATCTTTCCTCAGATGGCCGCCCTCGGTCTGCTCGGCATCTCCGTGCCGACCAAGTACGGCGGCGCCGGCATGGACTACGTCTGTCTCGGTTTGGCGAGCGAGGAGCTCGAATATGTCGATACGTCGCTGCGCGTGATCATGTCCGTTCACGCAGGGCTCAACTGCCTGACGCTGCTCTCGTGGGGCACTGAGGATCAGAAGCAGCGGTATCTCGTGCCTCAGGCTCAGGGCACGAAAATCGCCACCTACGGGTTGACGGAGCCGTCAGCCGGGAGCGATGCGCGCGCGATTCAATCGGTGGCGATCAAGAAGGGGGATCGGTACGTCCTGACCGGCGAGAAGATGTGGATCTCGCTGGCTGACGTCGCCGACAACTTCCTGGTATTCGCCTGGAGCGATCTCGAGAAGAAGCAGAAGCGCGATCCGTCGGGCATGAGCGCGTTCATTGTCGAGCGTGCATTCAAAGGCTTTTCGAGCGGGACTCTCACACAGAAGTGGGGCATCCTTGCGGGCAACACTGGCTTCTTCAAGATGGAAGAGGTCGAGGTCCCGGCAGAGAATCTCGTCGGTCGCGAGGGCGAGGGCTTCAAGATCGCGATGTTCGCGCTCGATCAGGGACGCTACACTGTCGCGGCCGGCGCGACCGGCCTCATCCGCGCCTGTCGGGATGCGAGCGTGAAGTACGCGAAGGAACGCAAGACGTTCGGCGTCGAGATCGGCTCTCATCAGCTGGTGAAGGAGCTGATCGCGCAGATGGAATCCGACTATCAGGCGTCGCGGCTCCTGTGGATGCGGGCGGGGTGGCTGAAGAATCGCGGTCGTCGCAACACGCGCGAGACCGGCCTCGCCAAATGGTTCGCGACTGTGGCCTCTGAACGCGCGGCGGGAGATGCCGTCCAGATCCACGGGGCCAACGGCTACTCCGACGAATATCCTGTCGGCCGCTTCTATCGCAACTGCAAAGGTGCCGTGATTTACGAAGGCACACGCGAAATTCACAAGATCATGCAGGCCGACTATCTGCTCGGCTACCGGATTGATCGGCCGACGCGCTGTGAGCTGCCGGCTTGGGAGACATGATGGCTACCAAATCCGCTGTGCATCCAGACACCGAAGTCGCACCACTCGCCGACTCCGACCTCTCGCTCGACTTCTTGCGCGTCACCGAGCGCGCCGCCATCGCCTGTGCCCTCACGATGGGTCAGGGCGATCGGCACAAGTCGGATCAGGTCGCGGTCGAGGCCATGCGCAGCGAAATGGACTCGGTCCCGATCGACGGCACGATCGTCATCGGCGAGGGCGAGCGCGACGAGGCGCCGATGCTCTATATCGGCGAGAAAGTCGGCATGGCGGCGAAGGGAGACCAGTCGTTTCCGCAGGTCGACATCGCCGTGGATCCGCTCGAGGGGACGAACCTCTGCGCGACCGGAGCGCCCAATGCGCTCGCGGTGCTGTCAGCCTCTGAGCAGGGCGGCCTCCTCCATGCGCCTGACATCTACATGGAGAAGCTCGTCGTGGGCCCGAGCTCGCGCGATGTGGTCGACCTCGACGCACCAGTGCGCTTCAACCTTCGCGCGATCGCGCAGGCGCTCGGCCGCCGCGTGCAGGAGCTCGTCGTGATCGTGCTCGATCGTCCGCGGCACGAGAAGCTCATCGAGGAGATCCGCGCGACCGGCGCTCGCATTCGCCTCATCGGCGACGGCGACTTGTCCGCCGGCATCACTGCCGCGGTCCTGGGCAGCGGTGTCCACGCTGTCATGGGCATCGGCGGCGCGCCCGAGGGTGTCATCACCGGCGCCGCGATGCGCTGCCTCGGCGGAGAGATCTTCGCAAGGCTCGTCGTCAGCACGCCGGAGCACGAGCGGCGGTGCGAAGCGATGGGCATCACGGACCTGAAGAAGATCTATCGCTCGAAGGATCTCGCGTCCGGCCAGAACATCCTGTTTGCGGCAACCGGCGTCACCGACGGCACGCTGATGAAGGGCGTACGCTTCTTCGGCGACGGCATCCGCACGACATCGCTCGTCATGCAGACGACACCGCATCGCATCCGCTTCATCGACAGCATCCACGTGAGGCCTGGGAAGGACGGCTCGGTCGGGAATATCCGGTTCTGGTCCTCTTAGCCGCGGGCCCATCCCGGACCCGGGCGCGTGTAATGCGGAATGCGGAATGCAGAATGCAGTACGGGGCTCAACGCGACGGTCTGAGTAGTGTCTGCATTCTGCATTCTGCATTCTGAATTCTGAATCCGTGGAGCTCTGGCGGCGCAATCAGATCGCGGTCACCGCGGCGTCCTTCGTCGGGTTCACCGGCTTCACGCTGGTGATGCCGTTCCTGGCGCGCTACATGCAGGAAATGGGGGTCACCGATACGGGTGATGTCGCCCTATGGACAGGCATCACGCTGGGCGTCACGCCCGCGGTCAGTGCACTGGTCTCCCCGCTGTGGGGGCGTGTTGGCGATCGATTCGGTAACAAGGTTCTCGTCCAGCGATCGCTCTTCAGCTCCGTGGTCATGATGGTGCTGATGGCGCGTGCGTCGCAGCCCTGGCAGCTGTTCGCGCTGCGCGCGATGCAGGGGTTCGTCGCCGGGTATGGGCCCCTGACGATGACCATGGCCACGCAGTTGGCGCCGCGTGATCAAGTGGCGAGGGTGATCGGCGCCGTACAGACGGCGCAGCGCATCGGGCCGGCGATCGGTCCGGCGATTGGCGGGGTGCTGGCCGCCGCGGTCGGTCTGCGGAGCACGTTTCTCGTCTCAGCGGCGATCTACGGCCTCGCCTTCGTCCTGTTGACCGCGATGTACTCGGAACCGCCGCCGGCCGTGCGCCACCATCAGGCCGCCGAGCGGGTCTCGTTCGGGAACGTGCTCGCTTTCGAGAACTTTCTCCTGCTGATGCTCGTGATCTTCCTGCTGCAGCTGGTCGATCGCAGCTTCGGGCCGGTACTCCTGCTGCACTTGACGCAGATCGGCTACCGCACCGAAGGTGCGGCACTGTTTGCCGGTGTGCTGTTTTCGACGCTCGCGATCGCCGCGGTCGTGGGTCACCAGCTCGCGGCGTGGCTGCTCGAACGGGGGACCGCCCGCGCCGTGATCGTCACCGCGGCGCTCGTCGCGTCAGCGTCGATGACGGTGTTCGCGGTGGCGGGGGCGACATGGCTGCTGCTGGTGTCGATCGCGGTCTTCGGTGTGACCATCGGCAGCGCCATGACGACGTCGTTCACCGCGGCCCATTCGGTGATTCCGAAGCACGCGCACGGCGTGAGTTTCGGATTCCTGACCGGCGCGTCGCTCTTCGGCTCGGCGATCAGTCCGATGCTGAGCGGCCTGATCGGATCGCACAGTATCCGGTTCGTGTTTCTGGCGGATGCGGCGGTCCTGGCGATTCTGGTTCTGCTGGTGCGGCGGGTGATGGTCGAGCGCGATCTGGCGATTGAGTCGGCGCCCGCGGTCGACGAAACGTAGACGCGACGGCTACGCGTCGACGGCCTTCTTGTGTTTCCGCCTCCGCCACGGCCGTCTCGTCTTGTCTTCATGGACGCCGCCGGTCTGTCGTGGTAACGGCACTCGCGGTCTCGCCGGTCGTTTCGAGGGTTTACCGGATCGCTGCTTCATCGGCCGCGAAAATTGTACGATAGAGCGGTGCGCCCCGAACGCGCCGCGTTAGTCGGCCTGGTCACCAGTTCTTCGCGTCGCGTGAGCGCGGAACAGTCGCTCGACGAGCTCGCAGGGCTTGCCGAGGCTGCGGGCGCATCGGTCGTCCTGCGCACGTTGCAGGAGCGTCCCAAGCCGGACGCCGCGACGTTCATCGGACCGGGGAAAGTGGCCAGCCTTGCTGCCGCCTGTGCGGAAGCCGACATCGACGTCGTGATCGTCGACAACGAGCTCGCACCGGGCCAGCTTCGTCAGCTCGAGGAGCGTCTCGAGCGCAAGGTCGTCGATCGCACGCAGCTCATTCTCGACATCTTTGCCCGCCGCGCCCGGACGCGAGAAGGCAAGTGGCAGGTCGAACTGGCGCAGTTGAAATACCTGCTGCCGCGGCTGGCCGGGTCGAGTACGGCGCTCTCGCGTCTGGGCGGCGGAATCGGGACGCGCGGACCTGGCGAAACGAAGCTGGAAAGCGATCGCCGCCGCATTCGCGTCAGGATTCAAGCCATTCAGAAAGAGATCGATCAGGTACGGCAGCGTCGATCGCAGCTGCGCGAGCGCCGCCACAAGCAGTCGGTGCCGACCGTCGCGCTCGTGGGCTACACCAACGCCGGCAAGACGACGCTGTTCAACCGATTGACGAACGAGCAGGCGGTCGCGTCCGATGCGCTCTTCGTCACGCTCGATCCCCTGCTGCGTCGTGCACGGCTGCCGGATGCGCGCGAGCTGCTCGTCTCCGATACCGTCGGTTTCATCGAGCGGCTGCCGCATGCGCTCGTGGCGGCGTTCCGGGCCACGCTCGAGGAAGTCGCCGAAGCCGACCTCGTGCTACATGTCATCGATACCTCCAGCGACGAGCGCGATCGTCAGGTGGCGGCGGTGCGGCGAGTGCTCGAAGACGTCGGGGCGGCGGACGTGCCTCGACTCGACGTGTACAACAAGATCGATGCGATCACAGCGGAGGCTCAGCGACGACTGCGCGATGCAGATCCGGCGGCCGCGCTCATTTCGGCTCGCACCGGTGAGGGTGTCGACGAGCTGCTGCAGATCGTTGCCGCGCGGCTCGCGCTCGACACCCGCCGCGTGACGATCACGTTCGACAGCACGAAGGAATTCGACCGGCAGCAGATCGCACGGATGTATCGCGTCGCACGGATCCTGAGCCACGTGGCTACCAACGGCCGTGTGGTCATCGAAGCCGATGTTCCGCGACGCTTCATCGAGCGGCTCACGACCGCCGTTCCCGAGCCGGAGGCGCATGTCGAACGCTCGTGATCACCGTGCGCCTGCTCCCGTGGCGCGCGAGCTGGCGCGCGTGTCATATCGGCGTAGCGCGCGTCCTTGGTCCTTGGTGCTTGGTTCCTGGTCCGTCCTTTGGTCCAAGGTCCTTGGTCCACGGCGCGATCAGTGCCACATTCGCGAGAGACGGGTCCGCGCGCTCACCAGACTCGCATGGACCACGGACCAAGGACGGACCAAGCACGAAGTCCCAAGGACGAAGGACGGCAGTTACACGCGCACGAAAACTGCGCTGAAGCCCGCGCTCTACATGGTGATGGCGATGCTGACGACCGGATGCGCGATGCGCACCGTCTCGCCGCCCGCGCCGAAGACCGTTTCGCACGGCGAGTTCGTCTATCCCGCGGTCCCGGCGGCGCTGAGGGACCGTCCGGGCGCGGATTTGATCGACGTCGGTTGGAGATATCTGCAGAACGACGACACCAGCAACGCCGATCGAACATTTGCACAGGCGTTACGCCGCGACGCCGCGCTCTATCCGGCACGAGCAGGGCAGGGCTACGTTGCGCTCGCGAAACGAGAGTTCTCACGCGCCTTGTCGGACTTCGATGCGGCGCTCAAGGCGGGGCCGTCCTACGTGCCTGCACTCGTCGGCCGCGGTCAGGCGCTGCTGGTGCTCGGCCGCGAACAGGACGCGTTGCCCGCGTTTGAAGCGGCGCTTGCCGCCGATTCGACGTTGACCGAGGTGCGCCGCAGGGTGGAGGTGCTGCGATTTCGCAGCATTCAGGACACGATCGAAGCGGCCCGCGCGGCGATGCGCAGAGGCCGTGAAGCCGAGGCGCGCGCCGCATATGCCCGCGCGATCGCCGCTGCGCCCGAGAGCGCGTTTCTGTATCGTGAGCTCGGGTTGCTCGATCGCAAGACCGCTCATCCCGAGCAGGCACTGCAGGAGTTCAGACGCGCCGTCGATCTGGATCCGATCGACACGATGTCCCTCGCACAGATCGGCGACCTGCTGGACGAACGCGGCGACTTTGCCGGAGCCGAGGCCGCCTACCGGAAGGCCGCGGATCTCGAGCCGACTCCCGAACTCGCCTCGCGGGTCGCCGTCACGGCGAAGAAGGCGCGCGAGGCGAGACTGCCTCCCGAGTTCAAGCTGGCGCTGACAGCGCCGCAGCTCACGCGCGGTGAGCTCGCCGCGTTGATCGGCGTCAGACTGGACGTGCTGCTCCGGGAGGCGCCCGACCGTCAGGTGGTCATCACCGACACGCGGGATCACTGGGCCGCGGAATGGATCGTCCTGGTCGCCCGATCCGGCGTGATTGATCCCTTCGAGAACCACACGTTTCAGCCCCATTCGGGACTCCGTCGCGGTGATCTCGCCACCGCCGCGAGCCGTCTCCTCTCGCTGATCGCGAT
Organism: Vicinamibacterales bacterium; assembly: GCA_036407095.1. GTDB lineage: Bacteria > Acidobacteriota > Vicinamibacteria > Vicinamibacterales > UBA2999 > Gp6-AA40. The sequence continues at coordinate 34,526 of DASWZV010000003.1, forward strand.
GCGCGATCCGGAGCTGCGCGCGCGTCTGAGCCGGCCGCCCGCGATCGCGGATGTGACACCGGGGCATGCGCAGTACCCCGCGGTCGCTGCCGCGGTCTCATCGGGGGTGATGCCGCTTCTCGCCGGCGATCGGTTCCAGGTCGCACAGGACGTCACCGGCGCCGAGGCGGTCGACGTGATCGAGCGCGTCCGCGCGCTGGCGTCGCGCACGCTGCCACGCTCCGCGTTCTGAGACGAGCGCGACCGAACCGTGCGGAACCTCACTCTCGCAAACCAGCTGACGCTGCTGCGGATCATGCTGATCCCGGCGTTCGTGTTGCTCGTCGTCTACGGGCACCTCGGCGCGGCGCTGCTCACATTCCTCGTCGCCGGCATCACCGATGCGCTCGACGGCCTCATCGCGCGGCTCGCCGGCCAGGGCACGAGCCTCGGGGCGTGGCTCGATCCGATGGCCGACAAGCTGCTGCTGGTCACGACCTTCATCGTCCTGACGCTGCCCAGCCTGCCTCTAGCGAACCATCTTCCGTTGTGGCTGACCGTCGTCGTGATCAGCCGCGACGTCGTCATCGTCGGCGTGGTTGCAATCGTGAATCTGGCGGTGGGCCCGCGAACGTTCCGACCGTCGTTCTTCGGGAAAGCCACCACCGCGACGCTCATCCTCACGAGCGTCGTGGTGATGTACTTCAACTACCGGCGCGAAACGTCCGTGCTGGTCGACATGGGGATCTGGCTGTCGCTCTCACTGACGCTGCTGTCGACAGCGGACTATTTCGTGAGGCTGAGGAAGCTGATTCAGTGAGGTCGTACCACTTTTCATAGGTTGCGCCTGAAGTATCCGACCGTCCTCAGCAACCCTTCCTCCAGGCCGACCTTCGGTTCCCATCCCAGCAACGTGCGGGCCCGCGTGATGTCGGGTTGACGCTGTTTCGGATCGTCGACTGGGAGCGGGCGGTAGACGAGGCGGCTCGAGGAGCCGACCAGCGCGATGATCGTCCGAGCGATCTGCTCGATCGTGATCTCGTGAGGGTTGCCGATATTGACCGGCTCGTTGGTCGGCGAGTCCATGAGCCGCAGGATGCCGTCCACCAGATCGCTGATGTAGCAAAAGCTTCGCGTCTGGGTGCCGTCGCCGAAGATCGTGACGTCCTCGTTGCGCAGCGCCTGCGACATGAATGCAGGCACGGCTCGTCCGTCGCGCAGACGCATGCGCGGACCATAGGTGTTGAAGATGCGGACGATCTTGGTGTCGACGTCGTGCGATCGGTGGTAGGCGAGGGTGATGGCTTCCGCAAATCGCTTGGCCTCGTCATACACCCCACGCGGTCCGATCGGGTTGACGTTGCCCCAGTACGTTTCCCGCTGCGGATGTTCAAGCGGATCGCCGTAGATCTCTGAAGTCGACGCGAGCACGAACACGGCCCGCTTCACCTTGGCCAGCCCGAGCGCGTTGTGGGTGCCGAGCGAGCCGACTTTGAGCGTCTGGATCGGCAGCTCGAGGTAATCGATCGGACTCGCAGGGCTCGCCCAGTGGAGCACGCAGTCGACTGCGCCGTCCACATCGATGTACTGCGTGACGTCGTGGCGGATGAACTCGAAGTCGCAGTCGCGCAGATGCGCGACATTGGCCATGTCGCCGGTGACCAGGTTGTCGATCCCGACGACCGAGTGGCCACGTTCGAGCAACGCCTCGCAGAGATGAGAACCGATGAAACCCGCCGCCCCGGTGACGACGATACGCGACTTCGGGCGGAGCGGCGTCAATAGGCCACTCCGCGCTGAAAGAGTCCGCGGACGAGGGTGAGCCACATGATCTTCAGGTCGAGCGTCACCGACCAGTTTTCGATGTAGTACAGGTCGTACTCGATTCGCTTCTCGAGCGACGTGTTGCCGCGCCAGCCGTTCACCTGTGCCCAGCCGGTGATGCCGGCCTTGACCTTGTGACGGAGCATGTACTGCGGGATGCGATGTTTGAACTGCTCGACGAAGAACGGCCGCTCGGGACGCGGACCGACGATCGACATCTCGCCTCGCAGCACGTTCCAGAACTGCGGCAGTTCATCGAGATCGAGTCGCCGCAGCCATCGCCCGACGCGGGTCGCGCGCGGGTCGTCGTCGCGTGCCCACACCGGTCCCGTCACCCCCTCGGCGTCCTGATGCATCGATCGGAACTTGTAGACGGTGAACGCCTTGCCATCGAGGCCCATGCGCTCCTGCTTGTAGAACACCGGGCCGGGCGACGTCCATTTCACGATCGCGGCGATGATCGCCAAGGGGATGGCGAGGACGATCATCGCGGCCAGCGAGAGCACGACGTCGAAGCCACGCTTCAACCAGGTATTGAATCCCTGCAGCGGCACTTCATTCAGGTTGATGACCGGCAGACCGTCCAGATCTTCGAGCCGCGCGCGCAGCGCGATGAACTGCAGCAGATCGGGGACGACCTTCACGTCGATGAACTCGCGGCTCGCGGTGTCCATCAGGTCGAGCAGCTTGGCGTGCTCTTCGAGCGGCAGCGTGACGTAGAGATGATCGACGCGCTCGCGTCGGGCGATCTCGCCGACCTCTGCGAGGGTGCCGAGCAGCGGCAGGCCCCGGTACCCGATATGGTCGCCGCCGGCACGGTCGTCGATGAAGCCGACCACCTGAAAGCCGAGCTCGCGATGTTGGAGCATGCGGTCGGCCACGAGACGACCGAGATCGCCCGCGCCGGCGATCAGAATGCGCTTGAGCCCGATGCCTGCGCGCCAGCGACGTTCGAGCAGTTCGCGAACGGTCTCACGCGACACGTACGTGAACAGGACGTTCAGCACGAGGAACAGGGCCCAGACGAGCTGGGACACCTGATACGCTCCCTGATCGCGAGCCTGATCCGACGCATAGTACGCGCCGAAATACAGCGTCGACACGACACCGAACACGACCGACAGGATGCTGCCGATGAGGACGGCGAAGAAGTCGTCGACTCTCGAGCGTCCCCGCCGCAGTCGATACACGCCCTGCAGCCAGAAGGCGAACGGCGTGAGGACGGCGACGAACGGCAGCAGGTTGAGATACTGCTCGATCGGCGGATACCCCCGGTACACGGGGATGAGGCCGCTCTCGAAACGGATGCCGTACGCCAGGATGAACGCCCACGTCGCGAGCAGCGCGTCCGAGCACACATACAGCGCGACCAGCAGACGGTTGTGACGTCTCACCATCGGGCACCTGCGGATGCCGCCATCGTCTCCTCGATGACCGCCTTCATGGCAGAGAGATGATGCGCTCGCGAGAACTGTTCGGCATGCCGGCGAAGCCGATCGCTGTCGAAGCTGAGAGCCCCCGCGCGTTCGAGCGCCGCGGCCAGTGATGACGCGTTCAGTTCGCTGAACAAGATTCCTGTGTCTCCGTCGACGACCGTCTCGAGCGCGCCGCCGCGTCCGAGCGCGACCACGGGGCAGCCGCACGCCTGCGCTTCGACCGGGACGATGCCGAAGTCTTCTTCCCCGGGAAGGATCACCGCGCACGCGCGGCGATATTCCTCTCGGATCTGATCGTTCGAGAGTCGGCCCAGGAAGGTCACGCCGGGACCTGCCGTGCGTTCCAATCGGGCGCGATCCGGTCCGTCGCCCACGATGCGCAACCGCGCGCTGACCCGCTGACACGCCTCGATCGCGGTGTCGAGCCGCTTGTAGGGCACGAAGGCGGACACGATCAGAAAGTGGCGCTCTCGGGAGTTCGCGGCGGGATGAAAGAAGACCGTGTCAACAGGCGGATACACGATCGTCGCGTCGCGATTATAGTATCGCCGGATCCGATCGGCAACGTGCCGCGAGTTGGCGACGAAGCGGTGCACGCGTCCCGCGGTTGCGACGTCCCATCGCGCGAGCCACGCGAGCAGCGGACGGTAGAACCATCGGTTCGCCGCCACTCCCACCCGCGCAGGGCCGAAGTAGGCATCGAACTGATCCCAGGCATAGCGCATCGGCGAGTGGCAGTAACAGAGATGTCGTGCGCGACCGGCCGGCACCACCGCCTTCGCCGCACAGTGGCTCGAGCTGATCACGAGATCGTAGGCGTCGAGATCGAAACGCTCGATCGCAAACGGATAGAGCGGGAGATAGCTGCGATAGTGCGTCCTGGCCAGCGGCAGGTACTGCAGGAACGAGGTGCGCACCCGATGCCGCTCGATCATCGGCGACACCGATCCGCGATGGTGGAACAGAACGTGGAGGTCGGCGTTGGGAAACAGGCCGCACAGACCTTCCAGCACCTTCTCCCCGCCGCGCATGCCGGTCAGCCAGTCGTGGACGAGGGCGACCCTCATCGACCGACGGTCTCGCGCAGGTGCTCGGCCTGGTCGCCGGCCTTCGACTTCTGTCGCGCCACCTGCTGATAGACCCCCCACGTCTTGGCGACGGATCGCTCCCACGAGAATTCGCGTGCGCGCTCGATGCCTTTGCGTCGCATCTCCGCCGCCAGCGCGGGGTCGGTCAGCACCCGCCGCAGGCCGTCGACGATCGCGTCGACGTCGTAGGGGTTGACGAGTACCGCGGCGTCGCCCACGACCTCGGGGAGCGACGAGACGTTCGAGGTGACCACCGGTGTGCCGCTCGCCATCGCTTCGAGCGGTGGAAGTCCGAACCCTTCGTAGAGCGACGGGAACGCGAAGACCGACGCAAGCCGGTACAGGATCGCGAGCTGATCGTCGCTGAGGTATCCGAGAAACCGCACCTGCTTGTGCAGTTTGTAGTGATGGACGGCGCGCCGCAACGACGGGAGCTTCGAGATCTCGTCGCCGATGATGAGCAGCTTCACATGGTCGAAGCCGCTCCGTCGGAGCTCGTCGAAGGCCTCGATCAGCCGGACCAGGTTCTTGTGCGGCTTGATGTTCCCGACGTACAGCACGAACTGATGATTGAGCTGATACCGCTCGCGCACGCGCGCAACCGCCTCCTCCGACGGGGTGACGGCGAAGTGGCTGTCGATCGCGTTGTACACGACGACGATCTTCTCGGGTGGCACGTTGAACAGGTGGAGGATGTCGCGCTTGGATGCCTCCGAAACCGTCAGGATGCAGTCGGATCGCCGCGCCGCCGCCCACATCTGCGTACGCGCGTACGCGTAGGCGAGCCGGTTCGGCAGATATTGAGGAAACATGAGGTGAATGCAGTCGTGGATGGTCACGACCGACGGACACCGCACGCCGGCGGGCAGCACGTAGTGGGGTGCGTGATACACGTCGGGCCGCTCGCGTCTGAGGACCCAGGGGACGTGCAGCTGTTCGCGAATCGAGTAGTTGGGCGATGGTTCGAGCACACTCCGGAAGTTGGGACCGAGTTGCGCCGCGACGCCGAGGTCGGCTTCACCGCACAGCAGTACGTACTCGGTTTGGTGATCCGTGCGCGCGAGATGTCTGAGCAGATTGCGAATGTACGTGCCGATGCCGAAGTCGTGGAGCTTCCGCGCATCGATCGCGACTCGCATAGGAGAAATTCTACTAGGGCTCTGGGCTCTTGGCTTTGGGCTCTAGAGGTCCGGTGCCGGATATGTCCGCAGTTCGTTCCTAAAGCCTAACGCCAAGAGCCCAGAGTCGGTGCGATCTACTGATCCCACCCGCTCCAATTCATTCGAAATCGCTTGCGGACGTCCCGCAGGACACCGGGATACACGCCGTTCTGACGGGCGGACTCGCCGGCCTTGTCGACCTCCGCCTTGATCGTCGCGGCGTTGCTTTGCACGGTATCGAGCCAGCTTTGACAGTTGTAGGCGGACGAGGCGGTCAGGTGGATGCCGTTGGGCTCGAAGACCGCGAACCACGGGCGATCGCCGGAACGCGCCGCCGAGGCGACACAGGATGAGGCGTATTTGTCCCAGTACGCGTCCAGTTGGTGCCCATTCCGTGCCGCCCACTCGAGTACCTGCGCATACGCCTGCTCGCCGCGCGCGCGAAGTTGATCGGTCTCGGTCGGGCCGCCCATCGCCCTGGTCAGCGCGCTCAGCGGCGTCTGCGATGAGGTGCCGAGCGCTCCGCCGTTCAGCAGGCTGGTGGCGTGATCGCTCGCGACGGCGAACGCCAGCCCCTGCCCCGCCTGCGCCGAGATGCCCATCGAGTTGACGCCAATCACCATGCCCAATCGATCCACGAGCGGTCCGCCGCTGTTGCCGGGGTTGATCGCGGCGTCCGTCTGAATGAGCGTGACCGGGCCGACCTGCCGCACCGCGCTCACGATTCCGCGGGTCACGGTGTTCGACAGCACGCCAAGCGCCGATCCCACCGCGATGACTTCCTGTCCGACACGCGCGCCGGAGACCGATCCGAGACGGAGCGTCGGTTGCGCGCCATTGGCGCCGTTCACCCGCAGCAATGCGAGATCGCTGCTTTGCGACACGCGTTCGATGCGAGCGGTGTAGCTGGCATTGCCAACCTGCAACCTGACCGTGCTCTGGCCCTGGACGACGTGCGCGTTGGTCAGGACCTGATCGGCGCGGACGAAAAATCCGGTGCCACGCGATTGCCCCGCGCTGATCGACGCGACCGCTGGAAGCACGCGACTCACGACATCTTCGAGAGACGTGGATGTCGTGGTCGCCGGTGCGGCGGTGACGGTTGGCGCGATCGTGGCCGGCGAAAGCACGAGGACGGCCGGTGTGAGACTGCTCGAGTGCGTTTCGGACGACAGCGCAGTCGTTGGCGCAGGGGTCGTCGCAGGCGCCGGTGCGAGGGTGCTGGTGGCCGTTGCGGTGTCCGCGTGCTCAGTGGCTCCAAGCAGGAACACTACGCCGCCGCCCAGGAGAAATGCGGACACGGCCGTTGCGGCAATCAGAAACAGCAACCGTCGATTGGATGTCGTGGTCGTAGGTTCGATCATGTGTGCAGATTGGGCGGCGGCAGTCTCCGACTGCGTGAAGCCGCACCTGCATTCATCGACACGCCGTGGCACATGTCGTCCACCGGACGGACGTGTCCACAGAAACGATGGTGAGGGATGCTGCTCCATATCAGGTCGAGGGGCCGTTTTCGGCTCCCCGTTCTACCGGTTATCGGGCAGTCGTCCGCGGATCTTGAGGTAAGCCTTGAGGATCGGAGCCCAGCCTGGATGGTGTTTTTCGTAGAACGCGATCTGGCTGCGACGGTACGCGATCGCCGTCGGCCGCGCCGCGGAAGAGACCGATCGACCGCGACGATGTTCGATGTGTGCGTCGGCGAAGAAGACGACGTGACGACCGCGCGCGCGGACGGCCGCGCACAAGTCGACATCCTCGGCGTACATGAAGAAGCGCTCGTCGAGCAGACCTGCCGCTTCGAGGTCGGCTCGTCGAATCATCAGGCAGGCGCCGCTGACCCAATCGACCAGTTGCGTGCGTCGCGTCATCGTGTCCACGAGTTGCGTCAGGACTGGCAGTCTGCGGCCGCTGCCGACGCCGAGGACCTTCTGACGGAGCTCGCTGAACGGCGAGATCATCGCGCCGAACGACAATTCGGCGTGTCCCTGCGCATCGACGATGCGCGGCCCGACGATGGCGGCGTCGGGTCGTGCGTCGAGATACGACACGAGCCGATCGACGGCGTCGCCGGTCGCGCGGGTGTCCGGGTTCAAGAGCAGCACGATCTCGCTCGCGCTTAGACGGATGCCGATATTATTGGCCGCCGCGAAACCGAGATTGCCGCCCGCGTCAATGACGCGAACATCCGGCCATGAGCCGCGCACGTGTGCCGCGGTACCGTCGACGGAGGCGTTGTCGACCACGAGGATCTCGTGCTCGATGCACGGACGCGGCTCGCGCAGGGCTCCGAGCGCAATGTCGATCTCGTGCCGCGAATTGTAGGTGACGACGACGATCGTCAGGCGGGGCATCGTCGAGATGGGGTCGGGAGTCATTACGGATTCCGTA
>DASWZV010000004.1:0-2515 GCA_036407095.1 Vicinamibacterales bacterium
CCGCCCCGTCACGCGGAGGGCCGCGCGGAAGACCGCCTCGTAGTGCCGCTCGTACAACCCGGCGAAACCCGCCAGCACGGGCGTGGACGTCATCTCGATGGGCTCGACCATTCGCGGGCTGGCCGTGGTCACGTCGTGCGCCTCACCCGCATAGACGCACGAGAAGGCCGACTATTACATGGCTGGACCGGAATGTCTGCGCAGACGTTTCTGCGCATACGTTTACTGTCGGCGAACCAGAAACAGTCGTACAGCCATCGTCGGCATAGAGGGGATCGGTGAGGTCGCGGACGGCGTCCCAGGATAGTAGGTCTCGCGCATGGTCCTGATGAGACGAACCAGCCTCACACTGATCGCGCTCGCGCTCTTGCTCTCCGCCGGTGCGGTCAATCGTGCTGTTGTCGAGGTGAAGCTCTACCCGTTCGACTGCGGCCGCATCGATGTCGACGACATGGACGCGTTTGCTGACGACGGGTCCTACGCGGGTGTGTCGAAGACTCTGGTCGTTGCCTGCTATCTCATTCGCCATCCGAAGGGTGATCTTTTGTGGGATACCGGCGTCGGAGACCGCTTTGCCGGCCCGGCGGGGGTCACGTTTCAGCCCGGCTTCGTCGGACGCGTGCCGCTCACGCTCCGCAGTCAATTGCGGCGGCTCGGGATCGAGCCGGACGAGATCGAGTATCTCGGTTTCTCCCACGAGCATCCGGATCACATCGGTAACGCCAACCTCTTCGCCAACGCCACCTGGTTGTTGAACCGGCGCGAACACGAGTGGGCGGTCGAGCACGAAGGGACCAACGGCAAGCCGCCCGCGCTGCTCTCGGCAGCGAACACCGCACGTGTGAGGATGATAGATGGGGACGTCGACTTGTTCGGCGACGGCTCCGTCCTGATTGTTCAGGCGCCGGGCCACACGCCCGGGCACCAGGTGCTGCTGGTCAGACCGACCGGACGGAGGCCAGTCGTCCTGGCCGGCGATCTGTGGCACTCGCGCTCCAACTACGAGCACGATCGCGTGTCTCGTTTCAACACCAGCCGCACCGAAACGATCTCGTCCTTCAGGAAGGTGCGCGCCCTTGCCCGGCAAAGCAGGCGCCGCCATTTGGATCGAACACGCACCGGAGGACTTCCATCCCGTGTTCGACTCGGATGGTCCGCGCCAGCGCCCATGAAGCCGGCGCGCGTCCCGAAAGTACGACTGCTCGACCACGCTCGGTGAGTAGCTGACGATTTCCGCAACCGGCTCATCGGTGCGGCGTTGGCTGATATCCTGCAAAAAGACAGACCATCAACATGCGCGACGCCGACATCGGTGCCTTCGCTTGACCGAGCACAAGGAGCACACGAATATGACGCCAAAGAACACCATCTGCCTGTGGTTCGACAAGGACGCCCATGAGGCGGCGCGCTTCTACGCCGCCACGTTTCCGGATAGCAAAGTGACCGCTGTTCGCAAGGCGCCCAGTGACTACCCGGGCGGCAAGGAGGGCGAGGTGCTGACGGTGGAGTTCACCGTGCTGGGAATTCCCTGTCTCGGTCTCAACGGCGGCCCGACGTTCAAGCACAACGAGGCGTTTTCGTTTCAGGTCGCCACGGACAGTCAGGAAGAGACGGACCGCTACTGGAATGCGATCGTCGGCAATGGCGGCCAGGAGAGCCAGTGCGGCTGGTGCAAGGATCGCTGGGGCCTCTCGTGGCAGATTACGCCGCGCGCGCTCACCGAGGCGCTTGCGGCTGGTGGCGGTGAGGCGAAGCGTGCCTTCGCCGCGATGATGCCCATGCAGAAGATCGACGTCGCCACGATCGAGGCAGCGCGGCGCGGCTGACGTAGACACGTCCGCACGCCATCCGACGTGCGGCTGCGCCGGAGCCGACGCCTCTCAACCGGTCAGATTGAACCATGCCGCGGCGATCTGTGGCGCGCGTTCTTTGCAGCGATTGCTCGAACGCCCGCAATCTGCGCCGGAAATACTCCATGTCGTTCGCAAGAGTTCCTGAAGCAGGACGGCCGTGACCCGCACCGACGAGACAGTCTCCAGGTTGTGATGAAATCCCTGCCCGTGCGCGCATCATTCGGCGCCGGCCCCGACTGTTTCAAGCCGCCGAGTACTCCGGCAGCTCGAAGTTGTCTCTCAGCGAGCGGGCCAGCACCGGCTTCGCGACGAACGGAAAAGCGAAAGCGTGGACGGCAAGATTGCGCACCGCGAGACCGAGGGTGGTTTCCGGCGCAAAGAAGCCGCGAAACCACACGGCGGATTCCTGTTTGGCGGTAACGAACCGGCGCAGTCGATTGTGATACGCGGCGAAGGCGGCAGGAGCATCCCCGTTGGCGCAATGGAGCTCCCCGGCCAGAACGTACGCCTCGAGCATCGCCAGGCCAGTGCCCTCCCCCGCGAGCAAGGACGGGCAGGCCGCTGCGTCGCCCAGCAGCACGACAGAGCCGTCGCTCCATCGGGACATGTGGATTTGGCTGACCCGATCGAAATAGAAATCGACGGCGTCGTCCATGGCCTCG
>DASWZV010000005.1:0-1828 GCA_036407095.1 Vicinamibacterales bacterium
ACGTCCGTCGGGCGTGCCTGAATCGCGAGGGAACGGCACAGCGTGTCCAGGCTCGACGGCTCGTTGGCGAGATACGTGAAGAGATCGAGCGTGGCGATCGCGGCGGTGAGAAGATCCGTGGCGTACAACCCGTCGCGATATCGATACAGGGGGGTCGGGTCGGTTCGTGGCAGCGGCGGCAGCATGACCAATGATGAATGATGAATGGTGAATGGTGAATGGGAATGCTCAAGGGAGTTGCGCTCCTACCGGGCTTTGACAGTCTGCCTTGACATTTAACATTTGACATTCAACATTCAGCATTCATCATTGCGCAGCATGCGCGCTCTGGCACTCGAGGCGAACGGTCCGGTGTTTCGCGCGGATTGGCCGGATCCGCGGCCGGCTGCCGGCGAGGTGCTGGTCCGTGTGCTCCGCGCCGGGATCTGCGAGACCGACCTGCAGCTGATACGCGGGTACAAGGGCTTTCGAGGAGTGCTCGGACACGAGTTCGTCGGCGTGGCCGAATCGGGCCCTCTGGCGGGCCGGAGGGTCGTCGCCGAGATCAACTGCAGCTGCGGCGCCTGCGAGACGTGGTTCGCGGGCCGGCCCGGCCACTGCCCGAATCGCCGCGTGATCGGCATCCTGGATCACGACGGCGCGTTCGCCGACGTCGTGTCGGTCCCGCAACGCAATCTCTACGCGGTTCCGGATTCGATCCCGACGGACGACGCGGTCTTCGTGGAGCCGGTGGCCGCGGCGTTCGAGATTCCGGCTCAGGTGACGCCGAACCGCCGCGATCGCGTCATCGTGCTCGGTGACGGTCGTCTCGGGAATCTCTGCGCGCAGGTGCTGGCGCAGCTCTGCGATCACGTCCTCGTCGTCGGCAAGCATCAGAAGAAACTGGATCTCCTGGCTTCGCTCGGCCTGACGACCTGCCTGCTCTCCGAGCGGCCGCAGGATCGCAGCGCCGATATCGTCGTCGACTGCACGGGATCGGCCTCGGGGCTCGAGACGGCCCTCGGGCTGGTACGGCCACGCGGGACGATCGTGCTCAAGACCACGATTGCCGGGACGCAGGCCATCGGGTGGGCGCGGATCGTGGTCGACGAGGTGACGATCGTCGGCTCGCGGTGCGGCCCATTCGATCGGGCGCTGACCGCTCTGGCAGCGGGTCAGATCAAGGTCGCCCCTCTGGTGTCGGCCCATTTCGATCTGACCAATGGCGTCGCCGCCCTCCGCCACGCGGGCGAGCCGGCGGTCGTGAAGGTGCTACTGGACGTCATACCTGAACGGTAGCTGAACGAGGCGTTCACGTCCCGTTCAGTGCTTCACGCGTATGCTCGCCCCGACATGACCACAAAGTCGCTGGCCGTGGTGTTGATCGTGGCGTTCCTCCTCCTCGTCGTCGCCGTTGGCTTTCACGGCCACGGCCACCAGCTGCTGGCGCGATGGCTCCCCGCGATTCATGGAGGGCATTGAGTACGTGGCGCAGGCCGCGAGGTGCAGGGCTGAAGCCCTGCGCTACGTCGAGGTCGAGGGTACGTAGCGCAGGCCTTCAGGCCTGCACCATCCTCCAGGCGCGCATCACCCAAGGAGAACTCTCATGCGAAAGATCATCCGGTTCGTCCCGCTCGTCCTGCTCGCCGTTACCGTTTCGGTCCCGGCGGGCGCATCTGCTTCTCAGGACAAGCACACGGATCAACCCAGCGTCGAAGGTCAATGGACCGGGAGGGTCACTGGCACACCGCACGGCGACATGGACATGACCCTCACCCTCAAGCAGGACGGCACGAAGGTCACCGGCACGCTCACGACCGAGCACACCGGTGATGTCGCCGTCGAAGGC
>DASWZV010000006.1:0-2504 GCA_036407095.1 Vicinamibacterales bacterium
TCGTGCCCAGATCTTCAATTGTGTATAAGGGCGCATCCGCGCCGACCGGAGCCAGAACTGGCTGAGCGAGCAGCAGCACTGCCGCTAGACCGGTGGCGTAACGCCTCATTCGCAGCATGAGGACCTCCAATCCCGATCCATAGCTGAGCAACGGAAGTGCCCCCGCACACGGGCATCAGGAAGTGTGTGTCCGGCGAGGGCTTAGTGGTGTGCGCACAGATGTGCGGCTGTACGGGAGATTACCGTTTCGGAAGAACGATGCCGCAAACGTGATTTCGTTGCCCGTGTGACGCCCAGCACCGCCACGGTCGACGGCACTCGTTACAGATTTGGCGTGACTGTCTGTATGGTCTGTGTCGTCCGTGGCCTGTGTGATCCGTGGCGTCCGTGGCCAGTGTGGTCCGTGTCGTCCGTGGCCTGTGTGATCCGTGGCGTCCGTGGCCTCTGTGATCCGTGGCGTCCGTGGCCTATGTGGTCCGGTGGCCTGGCTAGCGGCCCATCATCGCATCGCGCTTCGCCTTGAACTCGTTCCCGGGCTTCCACTCCGGCATCTTGTCGGCGTTCGCGACGCGGTAGCCGACGGCGAACAACAGCTGATCGTCCTCGGCGGCTCCGCTCAGATCCCAGTCCGGTTTGATCTCGTCGGACGGCGCGTGGTAGTCGTGCTCGGTGAACTCGTCCCGCTTCTTCTTCCCCCAGTCCTCCGGCTTTCCGATGAACTCGGTCCCGGAGTCCGGATCGAGCGCCGGCACGCCCTGCTTCGCGAAGTTGAAGTGATCCGACCGATAGTAGAAGCCTTTTTCGGGCTCCGGATCGGGACTCAGCGTGCGCCCCTGCTCCTGCGCGGCCTGCCGGAGATAGTCGTCGAGATCCGACGCGCCGAGGCCGATGACGGTGATGTCCTTCGTACGTCCCCACTGATTCACGCCGTCGATGTTGATGGTCGCGACCGTCTTGTCGAGCGGGTAGAGCGGCGTGACGGAGTAGTACTGCGACCCGAGCAGCCCCTGTTCCTCGGCGGTGACCATCAGAAACAGGATGGACCGTCGCGGCTGGGGAGCGACGCGCTTGAAGGCCTTCGCGATCTCCAGCACGCTCGCGACGCCTGACGCGTTGTCGAGCGCGCCGTTGTAGATGTTGTCGCCGTTGACGGGCGCTCCGATGCCGAGATGATCCCAGTGAGCGGAGTAGATGACGTATTCGTTCTTCAGCTGCGGATCGCTGCCTTCGAGTTTGGCGATCACGTTTCTCGAGTCGATCGTCCGCAGCGTGTTCTTGATCGCCATCGAGGCCTGCACGCCGCCGAGCGGCACCGGCTTGAAGGCCCGCGTCGCCGCCTGTTTCTTCAACGCATCGTAGTCCTGGCCCGCCATCGCAAAGAGCTTTCGCGCCGCGGCCACCGTGATCCACCCTTCGATGTTCGCGCGCCCCATGTTCTTGTCGGGCGTGACGATGTCGAACTTCTCGTTGAGATTGCCCTGCACGACGGAGAAGGGATAGCCGGCCGGCTCGGTCTCGTGCACGATGAGGACGGCGGCCGCCCCTTTCCGGGCTCCCTCCTCGAACTTGTAGGTCCAGCGGCCGTAGTAGGTCATCGCCTTGCCGCCGAACGTCTTGGGATCGAGCTTCGACGGGTCGGCCGGATCGGGAACCGGCGGATCGTTGACGAGGACCACGACCGTCTTCCCCTTGACCTCGAGGCCCTTGAAGTCGTCCCAGTTGAACTCCGGCGCCTCGACCCCGTAACCGGCGAAGACGACATCCGACTTCGCGATCGAGGCGGTGTCGGCCACGTGCTTCGTCCACGCCACCACCTCGTCCCTCCACTTGAGCCCGAGCGCCTGTGAGCCTTTGACGAAGGTCAGTGGACGGGTCTCGGCGGCCTTGATGCCGACGAGCGGGACTTTCTGGATATAGGTGCCGTCGGGATTCCCTGGCTGCAGGTCCAGGTCCCGGAACTGCGTCTCGATGTACGCCACCGAGAGGTCCTCGCCGCGGGTCCCTGGGGCGCGTCCTTCGAACTTGTTGGAGGACAAGACCTTGATGTGCTGGAGCACCGCCTGGGGGTCGATAGCGGGGAGCGCCGAGATTGCCGGCCCTGTGGCGGGCGTCGCGGCCGGGGCCGCCGCTCCTCCGCCAGGGGGCGCCGACGAGGGTGCCGGCTCCTTCCGGCCGCAGGCGGCGCCCGCGACCAGTAGTCCGGCGAGGGCAGCGTGAAGGAGAGCGTGGCGGAACATGCGGTCATTCTATGCGGGAAGGTCGTCAAACTGTGTAGGGACGCCTGTTCGTACGGCTCGCTGGAGCCGTTAGTTGTACTTGGATTGGGGTCTGTCCCGGCAGGATAATGACGGCCGGCATCCGCGAGCCCGGGCCACCCCGCTGCTGCGAATCCAATGGTTTGCCCGCATTGCCGGACCGAAACACCGCTCACGACCGGGCGCTGCATCGCCTGCTCGGCGGAGCTGTCGGCGTCCATCGGCGGCCTGATAACGGGGGCGATCACG
>DASWZV010000007.1:0-3749 GCA_036407095.1 Vicinamibacterales bacterium
AACGACTGAGCGTCACTGTCCTCCGTACTGATCGTCGCTGACGTGTTCCAGCCACTCGACCGGCTTGCCGTCGAGTGCCGAGTGGCGACGTCCCTCTCACCCTTCTCTCCAACCCAGCGTACAGCCGCCGCGTCGACGCGACTAGACGGCAAAATCAGCTAGGGCTTATGAGTACTATTCAGGAATGGCGCAAGACGATCTCAACGTCCTGTCGGCGTTCCTCGCCGTGGCGGAAGAGCGGAGCTTTACCAAGGCTGCCAAACGGCTGAGCGTGTCGCAGTCGGCGCTGAGCCATGCCATCCGCGGCCTCGAAGAGGAGATTGGCGTTCGGCTGCTCGCCCGAACGACTCGCAGCGTGGCCCCGACGGACGCGGGCGAGGAATTGCTCCACTCGGTGCGCCCCGCACTGACCGACATTCGAGCAGCGGTTGGACGGGTTGCTGGACAGCGCGGGAAACCGACCGGGCGCGTGCGTCTCATCATGCCCGCGTTCGCGGCCGTCCCGATACTTGGACCAAAGCTCGGCGAATTCGCGCGCGCCTACCCGGACGTGGTGCTCGATATCACGACTCACGAACGCCACGTCGATTTGGTGGCTGGCGGCTACGACGCCGGCATCCAGTACGGCGAGTTCATCGAGCGGGACATGGTCGCAGTCCGCGTCTCGCCGGATCATCGTCCCGCGATCGTTGGGTCACCGGCGTACTTCGAGACGCATCCCAGGCCGAAGTCGCCTCGCGATCTACTGCAGCATCGGTGCATCAACTTCCGCCACGGCCACGACGAGATTTATCGCTGGGAGTTCGACAAGGGGAGACAATCGGTGACCGTCGCCGTCAACGGGCCGCTGATCGTGGACGACGTCGAGCTCGTGACGCGTGCCGCGCTCGACGGCGTCGGCTTGGCCTACCTCGGCGAAGATCGCGCGGCGCCGCACCTCGAAACCGGCGCGCTCGTGCGTGTCCTCGAGCCGTGGTGCCAACCGTTCCCCGGATTCTTCTTGTACTACCCGAGCCGGCGACAGCAGCCCGCGGCGCTGTCCGCGCTGATCGATACGCTTCGACTCGAGATTCGCCGAAAGTGATCGGACTATTTGAGGTCTGACCCAATTGGATGCCCGCGGACATTATGGCCGTCTCGAGGAGAGAGAGCGCACTGGTCGAGCACGCTTGACACCGTGTTGCCTGCGACCCCCTGACCGGCGATTCTGTGGTAACACAGTGGTAACAAAATCGCGGTGCTGCCTGCCATTTCGTGAACGCGGCTGAAAACCGGATCGTCGCCGTATCCCTAACATTGACAGCACTTCGACGCGAGTTGCGGTCGATTGAAAATCGCTGAAAAATCGAAAAGAGAGGACTGGGGGTCAGGGGGTCGTGGGTTCGAATCCCGCCATCCCGACCAAAATCATTAGCAAAATCGGATAGAACGGCCCGGCCATGTCAGCCGGGCCTTTTGTTTCTTGCAGCGAGATTGCAACAGGAGTCATGGCTTCATGGCCACCACGGCTTCGGCGATCGCATGAAGCACTCCGAGATTCTCGAGCGCGGGCGCAAACGACGTCCCAGTGCAAGACGTTTCTTGATTTCCTGATGACGTCGGTCCAGCGGCCGATTTCGTCCAACCGCTCCGGTTTCAGCGAATCTGATCGCGCAACAAATTCAAGGTGAGTGCGGACATAAAACTGCTGAACCTCCCTCACTTTCTCCATGAGGCCAGCTCTTGGGATCAAGGAGGTCGCTCAACTTGATCGCTGCCGAGTGGACGGCACAATTCGCCACATCCTCTCGAAGAATTTGCCGATCGTTCGACGCCGTCGCCCCTGTCGCGAGCTTCGTTGCGCGGGGCGTACGACGCCCCGATTTCGCAACTCGCACCAGGGACACTAGCCGCCACTTTGCGAAGTGCTCTTTCACAACTGAATAATGTGGCGTTCTTATTTCTGGTAGGATGACGGCCTCTCCGTATCGGCGCCACATCCCTCATGTCCGTGGAGGCGTCATGACGACAGCATCGCAGCCCCCCGAGCGGCCGTCTGATCCCAAGACCTCAAACCTGAAACGACGAGGCCTTCTCGCCGCTGGCGCGGCTCTCGTGGCCGGTCTTGTCGCGAGACTCTCCGAACAATCTGTGTCTGCCGGCAGCGACGGCGATGTCGTTCTCGGTGTCTCAAATTCAACACCCGGATTCACGAGCATCATCTGCACGTCATCCAGCGGGACTGGCTTGACCACGCATTGCGACGTCGGGCCAAACGGCTGGGGAGTCTTGGGCGTTGGCAGCAATTGGGGAGTCGTCGGGGAAACACTCGCGACCGGATCAACGCCCGCAGGTGTGCGCGGAATGGGAAGTGCGAATGCTCCTGGCGTGTGGGGCTCCTGTTCAAATGGTGTTGGCGTCCAAGGCGACAGCCTGAACTCGAATGCCGTCTTCGGACAGATTCCGTCGTCGAGCAACGCCAACACGATTGCGATCTACGCGCAGAATTACTCCACTTTTGCCGGTCCGAGTCCCGGTGCGGGCGGGTTCGGTATCTATGGTCTCTGCGCCAAAGGCCATGGACTGGTCGGCGCAACGGCCACGGCAGGCGCGGCGGCAGTGGTCGGTGCGACCAACGGCGTCGCGGGCGCGTATGCCGGCGCGTTCTATGGCCCGGTCATCATCAGCGGTGGCCTGACGGTTGTCGGGGGCCCGAAGAGCGCTGCTGTGCCGCATCCAGACGGATCACATCGCCGCTTGTACTGCATGGAGAGTCCCGAGAGCTGGTTCGAGGATTTCGGGAAGGGCCAGTTCGCGTGCGGACAGGCGGACGTGAGGATCGATCCCGACTTCGCAGCGATGGTCAGTCTCGAGGACTACCACGTCTTCCTGACGGGGTATGACGAGTTCGATCTGTGCGTTAGAGATCAGACATCGACGGGCTTCCGCGTGGAAGCGAAGAATCCCGAGAGCGAAGGACGGTTTTCGTGGCGCATCGTAGCGAGGCGGAAAGACATCAATGGTGAACGGCTCGCCCCGGTGACGATTCCGCCGGAACCGACGCTGCCGCCGCCAGTGCCGGATGCGCCGAGACGAGACTCCCCCGAGTGCGACAAAATGCTCAATCATCGCCGCCGATAGGGGTGCTGTTCGGAAGCGGCGTACTCGTTGAGCAACTAAATACGGGCCGTTGAGCCGCGACGGATAACCCGCCGCGCGGCTGCTGGGAACGGCCGGCGGGCGCCCGCGTGTTGCTGTAGGATTCGCGGATGGACTCCCACGCGCTGTCCATCTTCGCGGCGGCCGTGGCAGATCGCTACCGTGTCCAGCGACTGCTCGGACAGGGCGGGATGGCCAGCGTGTATCTCGCCGAGGATCTCAAGCATGGTCGGAAGGTCGCGATCAAGATCCTGCGTCCCGAGTTGGCCTCCGCGCTGGGGACAGAGCGATTCCTGCGCGAGATCCGCACCATCGCGGCCCTGCAGCATCCCCACATTCTAGGCTTGCTGGACTCCGGCGACGTCGGCGGCACGGTCTACTATGTCATGCCGTTTGTGGAAGGGGAGACGCTGCGCGATCGGCTGGCGCGCGAGAAGCAGCTGCCGCTCGTCGACGTCGTGCGGATTGCGAGCGAAGTCGCCAGCGCGCTCGATTACGCGCATCGGCGGGGCGTCGTCCATCGGGATGTCAAGCCCGAGAATATTCTGCTGCACGAAGGTCAGGCGCTCGTCGCTGATTTCGGACTGGCGATCGGTTTTTCCAGCGCCAGC
>DASWZV010000008.1:0-53742 GCA_036407095.1 Vicinamibacterales bacterium
GCCGATGCCGACGGCGCCGAACGCGACCGCGTTCTCGGTCTGCTCCGGCGTATCCGCGTTGGTCCGTACGCTCATGCGGCTCGCATCCGAGCACCACTTCATCAGCTGCTGGAAGTGCTTGAACTTCTCGGTCTTCTTCGCAGCCTCGTCGCCGTTGATCAGGCCGGCCACGATCTCGGACGGCGCCGTCTTGACCTTCCCTGCGTAGACCTTGCCGGCGGTGCCGTCGATCGACATCCAGTCGCCTTCCTTGTAGGTCCGGCCATCGACCTTCACGACCCGCGCCTGATAGTCCACCTCGATCGCGGCGGCCCCGCAGACACACACCTTCCCCATCTGCCGCGCGACGAGCGCCGCATGGGACGATACCCCGCCTCGCGCGGTCAGGATGCCTTCGGCCGCGATCATCCCGCGGAGATCCTCGGGCGAGGTCTCGATGCGGACGAGCAGCACCTTCTCGCCCTTCTCCGACGCGGCGACCGCCCGTTCGGCGTTCAGATAAATCTGCCCGGACGCCGCCCCAGGGCCGGCGGGCAGCCCGGTCGCAATCGCCCGGGCCTTCCCGACCTCCGTCGCGTCGAAGACCGGCGCGAGCAGCTGCTCCAGCTGATCGGCGGGATTACGCAGCACCGCGGTCTTCCAGTCGATCAGCTTCTCCCTGTACATGTCCATCGAGAACTTCAGCGCCGCCATCGCCGTGCGCTTGCCGTTGCGGGTCTGCAGCATGTAGACGACGCCGTCTTCGATGGTGAACTCGAAGTCCTGCACGTCCTTGAAATGCTTCTCGAGCGTGGCGCGGATGCGCTCGAGCTCCGCATACGCCTCGGGCAAATGCTTCTTCAGATCGGCTACCGGCTCCGGCGTGCGCACACCGGCGACCACGTCTTCACCCTGCGCGTTGATGAGGAACTCGCCGTAGAACTCCTTGACGCCGTTGGCCGGGTTGCGCGTGAACGCCACACCCGACCCGGACTGGTCGCCCGTGTTGCCGTAGACCATCGCCTGGACGTTGACCGCCGTCCCCCACTCGGTCGGGATGTTGTACTTGCGGCGGTAGACGATGGCGCGATCGTTCATCCACGATCCGAAGACGGCGCCGACGGCTCCCATCAGCTGTTCCCACGGCGACGTCGGGAAGTCCTTGCCAGCCCGGTCCCTGACGAGCGCCTTGAAGCGAACGACCAGTTCCTTCAGGTCATCGACGGTGAGCTTCGTGTCTTCGATGTGCTCCTGATGGCGCTCGTGCTTCAGTGTTTCGATGACGGCTTCGAACGGATCGTGATCTTCACCCGGCCGCTTCTGCACGCCGAGCACGACGTCGCCGTACATCTGCACGAAGCGGCGATAGCAGTCCCACGCAAAGCGCGGGTTCCCGGTCTTGCCCGCGAGCGCTTCCACCGTCTGATCGTTCAGCCCCAGATTGAGGATCGTGTCCATCATCCCGGGCATCGAATCACGCGCGCCCGAGCGCACCGACACGAGGAGCGGATTCTCGAGATCGCCGAAGGCTTTCTTCGTCTGCTTCTCGATGGCGGCAACGCCGGCCTTCATCTGGCCCTGCAGCGTCGAGGGATACGTACGCTTGTGCTCGTAGTAGTAGGTGCAGACTTCGGTCGTGATCGTGAAGCCCGGGGGGACGGGTAAGCCGATGCGGCACATCTCGGCGAGATTGGCGCCCTTGCCACCGAGCAATGCTTTCATCGTCCCGTTGCCGTCAGTTTTCTTTCCGAAGAGATAAACGTGCCTGCCAGATGCCTTCTTGGTGCTGCTCTTCTTCGCGGCCACCTTCTTTGCCGCCTTTTTCTTCGCCATCGAATGCGGTCTCCTCTGCCTTCGACGAGCGCTGGCTGGAGCCAGCGCTCGACAACGTGTGTCTGATCGCGTTGGCTGAAACCAGCGCTCTACATCGTCTGCCATCCGCGCTGGCTGAAGCCAGCGCTCTACATAAGCCAGCGCTCCACATAAGCCAGCGCTCTACATATGCTCGCGTAGAGCGCACGCTTTGCCCGCGTAGAGCGCACGCTTCAGCGTGCGCGTTACTCCGCG
Source organism: Vicinamibacterales bacterium (assembly GCA_036407095.1). Lineage (GTDB taxonomy): Bacteria > Acidobacteriota > Vicinamibacteria > Vicinamibacterales > UBA2999 > Gp6-AA40. The sequence continues at coordinate 2,047 of DASWZV010000008.1, forward strand.
ACAATCTCTGAGATGTCCGCGATCTCGAGAATCAGATCGCGCATCGTCGCCACCAAGCCCACTCGCGCGGCGCGCAGCCGCTCGTCTTCCGCCATCACCAGCACATCGTCGAAGAACTTCGCGACTGTGGGTTGCAACGCGGCAACGCTCGCAAACGCCTCGCGGTAGTCGTTGCGCTCGGCCGCGGCGCGGATCGCGGGCGCACTGGTCGCGAGCGCGGCGACCAGCGCTTTCTCCGCGGGTTCGGTCAGCATCCCGTTCGGATTGCTTGCCGGAGCGGCCACGCCCTTCGAGATATTCTTCACGCGCTTGAGCAGCGTCGCCACGCCGAGCAGCGACGGCGAGCCGGCCATCTGCGACAGCGCTTCGAGCTTGCGCCGCGCTTCGAGCGGGCTGGTCTCGACGATGTCGGCATGCAGCACGGCACGCACGCTGCGAACGTCGAAACCACGCTGCTCCAGCAAGTACGTCAGACGGTCGGCCATGAACGAACCGACCGAGCTCATCGCGGCAGCGTCAACGCCAAACGGGAGCGCGGCGCGCGCGAGCAGCGGCCCGAGCTTCAGTCGAACATCGAGGCCGGTCAACTCCGGCAGATCGGCGAGGATCTTCACGATCCCCTGGGCCTGGCGGCGCAGCCCGAGCGGGTCGCGCGATCCGGTCGGGCGCTCGCCGGCCACGAACATTCCCACGACCGAGTCGAGCTTGTCGGCGAGCGATACCGCGGCCCATGTGACTGCGGCCGATCCCAACTGCTGACGCGAGGGCGGCGCCTCAGCCTCGACGCCGATCGGCAGGTAGTGGTAGTAGATGGCCTTCCACACCGATTCGGGCAGCTTTTCTTCGCGGGCGTAGATGCCACCCATCGTGCCCTGCAACTCGGTCAACTCGCGCACCATATCGGTGGCGAGGTCGGTCTTCGCAAGCCGTGCGGCCTGCGCCGCCATCGGCGCCGCATCAGGAGTGCGCAGCGCCTCGCCGGCGATCCACTCCGCCAGCGTCGAGATCCGATCGGCCTTCTCGCGGTAGCTCCCGAGCTTCTTGTGGAACAGGATCGTCGAGAGCCGTTCGACACGCGACTCGAGCCTGGTCTTGCGATCTTCTTCCCAGAAGAACCGCGCATCACGCAGACGGGCGGTCAGGACGCGCTCCGAGTTGCGCGCGATGATCTCCGGCTTCTCCGCCTCCATGTTGATCACCGCCAGGAACGCCGGCTTCAGCTTCCCTTCGTCGTCGACCACCGGGAAGTAGTGCTGATGATGAATCATCGTCGTCGTCAGCACTTCTTCGGGCAGCGAGAGGAACTCGATCGGAATATGACCGGCAACGACCGACGGGTACTCCACGAGATCGGGCACTTCCTGCAGCAGCGCGGACTGCGCCGCGATGCTGGCGCTGACGCGGCCGCTCAATCGTCGCGCGTGGGTTTCGAGCTCGCGCCGGATCTTCTGCTCGCGCTCGGTGCGATCGAGGATCACGAAGTTCTCGAGCAGACGCGCCTGGTAGTCGTCGAACGTCTTGACCTTGATCGCGCGTCCCGCCCGTCCGCTGGTGGTCTGAAAGCGATGCCCGTAGGTGTTCGGCCCCGAGCGGATGTCCTGAACCGTGGGCCCCTGGGCGAGCTCGGTTCGACGGATCACGAAGGGCACGACTCGCCCGCCGTACAGCAGGAGCAGCCAGCGGATCGGCCGTCCGAAGAGCAGATCCCCCCTGCCGTCCTCGAGGTACGCGTCCCAGCGCATCTGCTTGGGAAACGACATGTCGCGCAGGACGCCGGCCATCACATCGGCCAGAACATCGACCGTCGCCTTGCCCCGCTGCCGCAGTCGGTAGGCGAGATACTGACCCTTCGGCGTATCACTGCGCTCCAGCGCTGAAACCTCGACGCCGTACTTCTTGGCAAACCCCACTGCCGCCGGCGTCGGCTCGCCTCCGGGCATGTACGCGGCCGACACCGGTGGCCCGGTCACCAGGTCTTCGAGATCGGTCTGACGCTCCGCGACCCGGATCACACGGGTCGTGAGACGCCGTGGCGTGCTGTACGCCTCGGCCGGCGCGTCGCTCGTGAGGCGGACCTCCTTCAGCCGTGCATCGACGTGCTTCGCTATCTGCGCCGTCAGGCCGGGCAGCCAGCTCGCTGGAATCTCTTCGCACCCGATCTCGATCAGCAGCTCGCGATCCATGTCCCTATGCGCCCTGCCCGCTATCCAGGTTTTCAGCCTCGACGTGCGCCTTGGCGACACGGATCGCCAGCTGCCGCACGCGCAGAATGTAGGCCGTCCGCTCGGTCACGCCAATGCTGCCGCTCGAGTCGAGGATGTTGAACAGATGCGAGCACTTGAGGCACTGCTCGAGCGCCGGGAGGATAAGGTTCGACGCGAGCAGTTTCTCCCCGAGCGAGAAGTTGCGGTCGAACAGCTCGCGATGCCACTGCGCGAACTCGGCGGGCGGCAGTCCCTCGACCTGGCCGAACGCGTATTTCGACTGCTCGATTTCTTCCTGCAGTCGCACCTCCGCGTATTTCACGCCACCGCCCCATTCCAGATCGAAGACGTTGTCGCAGCGCTGGAGAAACATGGCGATCCGTTCGAGCCCGTATGTGATCTCGCACGAGATCGGCGCCAGGTCCATACCGCCCACTTGCTGAAAATACGTGAACTGGGTAATCTCCATGCCATCGAGCATCACCTGCCAGCCGATGCCCCACGCCCCGAGCGTCGGCGACTCCCAGTTGTCCTCTTCGAATCGGATATCGTGCACCCGAGGATTGATCCCGCAGGACTCGAGGCTTTCCAGATACAGCTGCTGCACCTCGTCTGGAGAGGGCTTCAGGATGACCTGATACTGATGATGTTTGAACAGGCGGTTCGGGTTCTGCCCGAATCGGCCGTCGTCGGGACGACGGGACGGCTGGACGTAGGCAACGCTCCACGCCTTGGGCCCGAGCACCCGAAAGAGCGTTTCGGGGTGCGAGGTACCGGCTCCGACTTCGAGGTCGAGCGGCTGCTGCAGAAGGCAGCCGTGCGAGGCCCAAAACGACGACAGCTTGAGGATCAGATCCTGAAACGTCACGCGTCTACTGGGAGGTTTCCACTGGACGAGTACCAGTCACAACGAGCGTTCGAGTGCGGATCCGCTGGCTGAGACATCGGACCGGCCAGCGATGACTGTGGAACGACATACCACGAATTCCTCTACGCGTGACGACGAAGATCGCGAAGAACGCGGTCGGATTTCAACGTCTTCTCCAAATGCATCTCAATCAAGCTGCGATGCATATGTTCCAGTTCCCTGAGTGCCCGCAGCGAGGTTGGCACTCCGCCAACCTGCTGCGGTGCGATCGAACGTGCCGCCGTCAGGAACGCGATCGCGTCGTCCGACAGCGTGCCCTTCGACTCCGGGTACACCCCCTGGAGCCGGAGGAGCCAATACTCGAAATACCGGGCCAGCGGCTCGACCGGTGTGCCGACCGCCAGCACATCAAGCATCGACGCGCCAAGTCGATAGAGCCGATCGTCGGCATCGCCGTCCTGCGCCCACTCGTCGAGCAACTCGGCAAAGTAGCTCACGTACCCGAGCGCGTCCTGCGTGTCCAACACCAGCGGAGAACGATGCGTCTCCGCGTAGTTCAGACCAACGAGCTCCCGCCGTTCCTTCTCGAAGTACGCCACCCGCACTTCGGTGAGCGGCTCCAACGCCCCGGTGAATCGCGACCGCGGCCGGCGAGCACCCTTGGCCACACCGCGCTTCTTGCCCCGATCCCGCGTCAGAAACACGACGATCCGATCGGCTTCACCGAGCTTGTAGGTGCGTAGCACCAGCGCGTCGGCGGTATAGAGCGGCACGAACCCGACTATTTTAGACCGGTCTGGGTCCCCAAACGCGAATCTTGTGCCGTTATCCATCCGCATAATGGCCGAGGCGCGCGCTAGATCGTCTGCCCTTTTCAACCTGAACGGGTCAGGTGCTGCGAAAAGAGCGTAGCCAGCCCGAGGAACGACAAGAAGCCGAACACATCGGTCATGGTCGTGATGAACACCGAGGATGCCAGCGCGGGATCGATGCCTGCGGCGCGCAATCCGAGCGGGATCAAGACGCCCGCGGTCGCGGCCACGAACATGTTGATGACCATCGCCGCTCCGAGCACGAGGCCGAGGACCGGATCGCCTCGGGTCAGCCAGGCAACCGACGCGGCGATCAGCCCAAGCACGACGCCGTTTCCGAGGCCGACCGCCGCCTCCTTCATGAGCGCTTTTCGCGAGTTGCTCCAGCTCAGCTCCCCCAATGCGATCCCGCGCACGATGACCGTCAAGGTCTGTGTCGCTGCGTTTCCACCCATTCCAGCCACGATCGGCATGAAGACAGCGAGTATCGGCAACGCATTGATGGTCCCGGTGAAAATACCGACCACCGCGGCGGCGAGGAACGCGGTCGCGAGGTTGACGCCGAGCCATGGCAATCGCTTGCGCAGCGACTCCTGCGCGGGGGTGAAGACCCGCTCGTCGACGGCCACGCCCGCCAGACGGTAGATGTCTTCAGTCGCCTCGTCCTTGATCACGTCGATCACGTCGTCGACGGTGATGATCCCGACGAGTTTGTTCTCTTCGTCGACTACGGGGATGGCAAGCAGGTTGTACGCGGCGACCTGACGGGCCACTTCCTCCTGATCCATGTCGACGCGTGCGCTGATCAGGTCCGCCGTCATGATCCGTTTGAGCGGCGTCTCCGGCGAGACCAGGAGGAGGCGGCGCAGCGAGGTGACGCCGACCAGATGACGCCGCTCGTCGACGACGTAGAGATAGAAGACCATCTCCACTTCGCGATTGCTCTGGAGCTCGGTGATCGCCTCGCCGACCGTCATGTCTTCGTTGAGCGCGAAGACATTCGGGTTCATGATGCGGCCGGCGGTCCGTTCCGCGTATTCGAGCAGGTGCTCGACGACGCGCGATTCCTTCGGCCGCATCAGATCGAGGACGACGTTCGAGAGCTCCTCCGGCAGGTGATCGATCAGCGCCGCAGCGTCGTCTGACGGGATCTCCTGCGCCAGCCTGGCAATCTCTTCGGCCGGACGCGAACCGAGAAGCGCCGCGCCTGCCTCCGGGCCGATCTCCGACAACGTTTCCATCGCCAGCCGTCCGTTGCGGTCGGCCAGCAGACTGAACGCCGCTTCGCGTTCCTTGTCCGGAAGTTCACCAAAGACCTGAGCGAGATCGGCCGGATGCTGCTTTTGCAGCAGGTTCAGCAGATTGGCAGTGGCACCAATGCGCAGCAGCCGTTTGACGGAGTCGAGGACGAGGTCGATTCTGCGCTGCGCCGGCATGAATTTTCGTCAACCCACAAAACGCCAAATGTAGCACGGGCCAGCCTCAGTCTGTGGATCTGTTGTCATTGACTTGTGGCCAAGGACGATGGCATCGTCGTCGGCAGGCTGGGTGCGAGAGCGGAGTGTCTCCATGTCCACGCAGATCGTGCCAGCCGTCCTCAAGACGAGGCTCGGGACCGAAGCCTCAGAAGGACTCGTCGACATGTTCGCGGCGTACCAGGAATTTTCGACCGACCGATACGAGCGGCGACTCAATCAGGAAATCGCGGGGCTGCGGCTCGAGCTCCACGACGGCCTGTCCGGGATCCGTCAGGATATGGCGAACGTCCGGGCGGACCTGATGAAGTGGACGCTGCTCTTGTGGCTGGGCCAGTTCGCTGCGATCACGGCTGTCTTGTCGTTGATCCTGCGCGGCCGCTAGCGGCCTGTGTTCTGCATGCCGATTTCGTCGAGCAGCCGTTCATCGTCGCGCCACTCGGACTTCACTTTCACGTGGAGATCGAGGAACACCCGTCGATCGAAGTGCTCCTCGAGCGCGAGCCTGGCGGCGGTGCCGATCGTCTTGATCATCGCTCCGCCCTTCCCGATCACGATCGGCTTCTGCGACTCGCGATCGACCAGAATCGTGCAATACAGCTGCATCGGCCCGTCGCCTTCGGCGTCGTCGAACTTGTCCACGACGACCGCGGTGGAGAACGGCAGCTCGTCGTGCGTGTGCTGCAGCACCTGCTCCCGCACGATCTCGCCGACGTAGAACCGCTCGGTCTGATCGGTCAGATAGTCGGCCGGGTAGATGGGCTCACCTTCAGGGAGGTACTGCAGGATCAGGCGCTCCAACGTGTCGACGTTGGTGCCGTCGGCCGCGGAGATCGGAACGATCTCGACGAACGGGTGTGCGTGTCGATACTGGTCGATGATCGGCAGCAGCTTCGGCTTTGCGATCAGATCGATTTTGTTGAGCGCGAGGATCGTCGGGGTGGTGACGTCCTTCATGAGCTCCAGCATGTGACGGTCGCCAGGCCCCGGCTTGACCGACACATCGAGCATGAGCGTGAGCACGTCGACCTCTCGCATCGCCTCGAGCGCGACATCCACCATTCGCACATTCATCCGGTGTGTGGGTTTGTGCACACCGGGCGTGTCGACGAACACCACCTGGCCCTCGGCAACCTGTCTCGCCGTCGCTGCCGAAGGCGGCGAAGGCGGAACCTCTCTCGCCGTAGCCGCTGTAAGCGCCGAAGGCGGAACCTGTCTCGCCGTAGCCGCTGTAAGCGGCGAAGGCGGATAATTCTTCACACCGATGACGCGCGTTCGAGTCGTCTGCGGCTTATCGGAGACGATGGCCAGCTTCTGACCGATGATTCGATTGAGCAGCGTGGACTTGCCGGCGTTGGGCCGTCCGACGAAGGAAACGAAGCCAGATTTCATCCTTGGCGTCGGCGGAAGACCCGCCTCTACTGGCCGACCGCTTCGGGCCTGTGCTCACGGCGGCGCGCCCGCACTTTTGTGATGCGCCGGCGCTCGACTTCGAGCACCTCGAACGAGAGGTCGCCGACCTCGAACGTCTCGCCCACGTACGGCATCCGGCCCAGTTGTGAGAGGAGGTAGCCGCCTACTGTTTCGAACCCTTCGCGCTCGATATCGACGTTCAGACGATCGCGGACCTCGTCGACGCTGACCTTGCCGCTGAAGACGAACGTGCCGTTCCCCTCGTCGGTGACGGTTTCGCTTTCGACATCGTACTCGTCTCGAATCTCACCGACGATCTCTTCGAGCAGGTCCTCGACGGTCACGAGGCCGGCGGTGCCGCCGTACTCGTCGACCACGATCGCCATCTGCGTCTGGCGCCGCTGCATTTCCTTGAGCAACTCGGAGACGCGTTTGCTCTCGGGCACGAAATGCGCCGTGCGCATCAGCGTCGTCATTGGGGGTTCGGTGCCCGGCGGCAGCGCCACCAGGTCCTTGACGAAGACGATGCCGACGATGTTGTCGAGGTTGTCGCGATAGACCGGCATGCGCGAGTACTGCTCTTCGCGAAACACCGTTCGCAGGTCCTGCAACGTCGCATCGACGCGGACGGCGATGATGTCGGGGCGGGGCGTCATCACCTCGCGGGCAACGGTCTCGGTGAAGTCGACGATCGACTGCAGGAGCTCGCGTCCTTCCTCCTCGGAGATCGTCCCCTCGTCGGGCTCCTTGTCGCTCGCCGCCGGCTGAACCGTGGCGTCGGCGGCATGTCCGTTGCCGTTCGTGTCGCGCTCCCGCCGCGCGATCAAATCGAAGAGCACGGTGGTGATCGGCACCAGGAGCTTCGCAACCGCATGAAAGGCCGGGAGCAACACGTCGAGGAGGCGCTCGGGATCACGCCGGACGATCAGCATCGGCAGCAGGTGCTCGCAGACCACGACGAATGCGACCAGTGAGACGACGAACGTCACGACCGACAGCGCGTCGCGGACGTCGCTCAGACGGGCGATGAGCACGCCGGCCAGCACCGTGCAGACCCCAATCAGGACCCTGACCGGGATGAAGAGTTCGAGCGGTTCGTCCAGGTACTGCCCCAGGCGATCGTCACGGCCTCCACGCTCGGCCATCAGGCGGAGCGACAGTCGCATGAGCGCACTGAATGCCGCCTGGATCGTTCCCAGGAACACCGTCGCGCAGCCGAGCAGGAACAGAATGAGCGGCGTCATCGAGCCATGAGGGAAATGGCGTCGGGAGTCACGGTCACTTCCGACTCCGTTCGATCAATCCCTCACCGAGACCGCCCTTGAGACGAAGGCGGCGTTCCAGCCGAGCCATCCGGCCATCATCGTGCTCGTGATCATAGCCAAGAAGGTGCAGCAAACCATGAAGGGCAAGCACCCGAAACTCGGCCTGCACAGGATGGCCCACCTCGACCGCCTGACGGGCCGCAACTCCCGTAGCAATCACCACATCGCCAAGGTTGCCCGGCTCATCGGTTGGAAACGAGAGGACGTCCGTCACACGGTCTTTTCGCCGAAAACGACGGTTGAGCGCACGCACGCGAGCGTCCGAGACCAGGGCAATGGTGACCGTTCCACGCGCACGGGCGGGAGCCACCGACCCGAGCCATCGCGCGAGCCCTGGTGCTCTGGTGACGCCGGTCGTGACGACGTCGACGGCCAAACCGCCACGGGATCGGCTACGACTGCCCACGCCCGCCGCCGGAATAGGCGTCGTACGCTTTCACGATCTGCTGCACGAGCTTGTGGCGCACCACGTCACGCTCATCGAAGTAGATGAAACCGATGCCCTCTATGTCCTTCACGATCCGGAGTGCTTCGACCAGCCCCGAGCTCCGCGGGTTCGGCAGATCGATCTGGGTGATGTCACCGGTAACGACCGCCTTCGAGCCGAAGCCCAGACGCGTCAGGAACATCTTCATCTGCTCGGACGTCGTGTTCTGCGCTTCGTCCAGGATCACGAACGCATCGTTGAGCGTGCGGCCGCGCATGAACGCAATCGGCGCCACTTCGATCGTGCCGCGCTCTACGAGTCGGTTGGCGCGCTCGGTGTCCATCATGTCGTAGAGCGCGTCGTAGAGCGGCCGAAGGTACGGGTTCACTTTCTCCTGCAGATCACCAGGCAGGAACCCGAGCTTCTCCCCGGCTTCGACCGCAGGTCTTGCCAGGATGATTCGATTGACCTTCTTCGCGAGCAGATAACTGACGGCCTGCGCCATCGCCAGGTACGTTTTCCCGGTGCCGGCTGGGCCGACGCCGAAGACGATGTCGAAGCGTTCGATCGCGTCGAGATACCGGCGCTGGTTGCTGCTCTTCGGATTGACCCGGCGGCGAGTCCCTTCAGGCTGCTTCTGCCCGTCGCGGAAGAAATACTCGCGCAGATTGACGGCCGGATTCTCCGCGATCAACTGCGCGGCTGTCTTCACGTCGCCGTTTCGCAGCTCGTACCCTTCGGCCATCAGATTCGTCAGCTGGTCGAAGACCCGCTCCACGCGGCCCTCGGCACTCTTGTCACCCTCCACAATGAGTTCGTCACCCTGCGTCCTGATCTGGACACCGAAGAGCGACTCGATGTGCTTGAGGTTGCCGTCGTGAGCGCCGTACAGCGTCTCGATGCCTGCCTGGGGCAGTGAAATCTTCTTCACGTCTTTCGAATCTGCAGGTGCAGCTCCCTCAGCTGTTTCTGATCGACAGACGAGGGCGCATCGGACATGAGGTCGACTGCCGCCGCGGTCTTTGGAAACGCGATGACCTCACGAATCGAGCTTTCGTTCGAGAGCAGCGCGACGATCCGGTCGAGGCCGAGCGCGATCCCGCCATGCGGCGGGGTGCCGTACTCCAGCGCTTCGAGAAAGAATCCGAACCGCAGCTTCGCCTCCTCGGCACTGATGTTGAGCAGCGAGAAGATGCGGCTCTGCATCGACGCGTCGTGAATACGGATGCTGCCGCCGCCGATCTCGCTGCCGTTCAGCACCAGATCATACGCCTTGGCCCGCACACGGCCAGGATTGTCGGCCAGATGCTGCAGATCGGCGTCGTGCGGCGACGTGAACGGATGGTGCATCGACACGTACCGCTTCTCTTCCGCGTCCCATTCGAGCAGCGGGAAATCGACCACCCAGGTGAACGCGTACTCGTCCGGCTTGAGCAGCCCGTCCTTCTTCGCGATCGCCAGTCGCAGCGCGCCGAGTTGCTTCGACACGGTGTCCGGCTCTCCCGCCTGAACGAACAGGAGTCCGCCCTGGCTGGTGCCGGCGGCGTCCAGCATCTGTCGCACGCCCTCCTCGCCGAGGGCCTTCATGATCGAGCTGGTGATCGTGCCGTCTTCCGCCCGCCGCGCCCACGTGACGTGGCGTCCGGCGGCCTTCTCGGCATTGATAATCCCATCGACCTCGCTGCGCGAGTACCCACCTGCTCCGGGAACGACGAAGCCGCGCACTGTACCACCGCCCGCAACGATCTCACGGAAAACGCGAAACGGCGACTCGCGGAATCTCTCGCCGATATCCTGAATCGGCATGCCGCAGCGCAGATCGGGCTTGTCCGATCCGTACTTCGCCATTGCCTCGGCATACGGCATCCGCGGAAACGGCATCTCGATCTCGCGGTCGATCAGGCCGAAGATCTTCTTCATCAGCGGCTCGATGACGCCGAAGATCGTCTCGGGCCGTGCGAACGACATCTCGACGTCGACCTGCGTGAACTCGGGCTGGCGATCGGCGCGCAGGTCTTCGTCACGGAAGCACTTGCAGATCTGCACGTAGCGATCCATCCCCGCGATCATCAGGATCTGCTTGAAGAGCTGCGGCGACTGCGGCAGCGCGAAGAACTCGCCCGGATGCACGCGGCTCGGGACCAGGTAATCGCGCGCGCCCTCGGGCGTCGACTTCGTCAGGATCGGCGTTTCGATTTCGAGGAACCCATTGTCGTCGAAGTACCGGCGCACCAGTTGCGCGAGGCGATGCCGAAGGACGATGTTCGCCTGCAGCCGGGGCCGACGCAGGTCCAGATAGCGGTACTTCAGACGGACGTCTTCCGAGACCGGCGAATCGTCGGCGATGGGAAACGGTGGCGTCTTCGCTTCGTTCAACAGGGCGAGCCGCTGCACCACGACCTCGACGTCACCGGTCGGGAGCTTGGGGTTGACCGTGTCGTCGGATCGCCGCCGCACCCGGCCGCAGACTCCGATCACGTACTCGGATCTGAGCCGCTTGGCCTTCGCCATCAGCCGTTCATCGTCCTTGTCGAAGACCACTTGCGTCACGCCGCCGCGGTCACGGATGTCGATGAAGAGCAATCCACCGAGATCGCGAACCCGATGCACCCACCCCAGGAGGACGGCGTCGCCGCCGACGTGCTCGGAGCGAAGCTCGCCGCACGTGTGGGTGCGTGTCAGGTCGCCTAGCTGTTCAGCCACGATGCTTCAATCCCTCGAGAATCGCCGCGCCGGCCGCGGCTTGGTCGTAAGTGATCTGCGTCTGGTTTGCCAGGTCTTTGATGGTGACGGTCCCGTTGCCGATCTCATCACCGCCGAGGATCGCGACAAATGGGATGCCGCGTGTATCAGCGTACTTGATCTGCTTGCCGATCTTGTCGGGCTCGGGGTAGGTGATCACGCGCAGTCCCGCGCCTCGGAGCGTCGCGGCGAGGCGCAATGCATGCGGGGCGTCCTTCGGGTCGAAGACCGCGGTCATCACGTCCGCCGGCGCAGTCCTCACCGACGCGGGGAACATCCCGCGCTCACCCATGACGACGAGGATGCGCTCGAGACCGAGCGAGAAGCCGCACGCGGGAATCGTCTGTCCGAGGAACATGCCCACGAGGTTGTCGTAGCGCCCGCCGCCACCGAGGCTGCCGGCGAGATCGGGCACGTTGATCTCCATGATCGCGCCCGTGTAATACGAGAGACCGCGCGCAAGACTCATGTCCAGACGCATCCTCTTCGCGGCGCTCGTCTCCATCGTCAGCGCCCAGATCGCGGTCAGATTCTCGAGTGCCTCCCGTCCCGGCTCGTCCAGTGCAATGCTCAGACTGCCCGGCGTCGCGTTCTGCCCTTTCGCAAACAGTTCGAGCAGACACGCCGATGCCTTGGCAGCGATTCCGCGCGACTCCATTTCCGCCTTCACGCCGTCAGAGCCGATCTTGTCCAGTTTGTCGACGGCCACGAGCGCGGTGCCGTGCAGCGGTTCAGGAATGCCGCTGCCCGTGAGAATCGAGGTCAAGAGCTGACGATGATTGAGACGAATGGTGAAGTCGGTGAACCCGACTTCCGCCAATGCGTCCGAGACCGCGGCACAGAGCTCCGCCTCGACGACCGGCGATGTCGATCCCAGCGAATCCACATCGCACTGAAAGAACTCGCGGAATCGTCCACGCGCGGGCCGGTCCGCGCGCCAGACGGGCTGAATCTGGTACCGCTTGAACAGACGGGGCAGCTTCGCCTGATGGTGCGCGATCACCCGCGCGAGCGGCACGGTCAGGTCGTAGCGAAGCGCGAGGTCTGCTTCACCACTGGCCTCGTGCTCCCCGCGCTTGAGGATCTTGAAAATGAGCTGATTCCCCTCCTCGCCGTACTTCCCCAACAACGTCTCGAGGTTTTCGGCGGCTGGTGTCTCGAGCGGCTCGAACCCGTAGCGCTCGTACACGCCTTTGATCGCGCCGATGACGAACTCGCGTCGCCGGACGTCTTCCGGAAGGAAGTCGCGCATGCCGCGCGCTGGCTCAGTACGAGGCGGCATGCCAGCTAGTTCAGAACCTGGTCGTTCAGGTTGGTGTGGTGATTCGGGAAGTCGGATGCGGGGCGGAACCGGAACATCTAGAACGATTATATAGGGCCTGCCCTTCGGGCCGGTTGGGGGCGTGTGCTTCGCACCCGCTGGGGCCGCTCGCTTCGCTCGCGGTAGGGCCGAGCGCTTCGCGCTTGGTGGGGTAAGTTCCGGGTTGCCTACCGGGCGCGAGAGCGCCCGGCCCTACAGTGTGCGAAGCACACGGCCCCACCGCGAGCAAAGCGACGGCCCTACTGGTCGCGAAGCAACGAGCCCCCACCGCCGCGAAGCGGCGGCTACAGGCGAGGCAGAGTAAGCCCCTGCTGCTTCTGGTACTTGCCCTTCTTGTCAGCGTAGGACACTTCGCAGATCTCATCGCTTTGGAAGAACAGGACCTGCGAGATGCCTTCGTTCGCGTAGACCTTGGCGGGCAACGGCGTCGTGTTCGAGATCTCGAGCGTGACGAACCCTTCCCACTCGGGCTCGAACGGCGTGACGTTCACGATCAGCCCGCACCGCGCGTAGGTCGACTTCCCCACGCAGACCGTCAGCACGTCGCGCGGAATGCGGAAATACTCGACGGTCTTGGCGAGCGCGAACGAGTTGGGCGGGATGATGCACACGTTCGTCTTCATGTCCACGAACGAACGGTCATCGAAGTTCTTCGGATCGACGACCGTGTTGTTGATGTTCGTGAACACCTTGAACTCGTCGGCCACCCGAATGTCGTAGCCGTACGACGAGAGCCCGTACGAGATCACGCCGCTGCGCACCTGACGATCCTCGAAGGGCTCGATCATCCGGTGCTCGAGCGCCATCTTGCGGATCCATTTATCCGGCTTGATCGATGGCATCTACTGGTACGTCCTACATCCCTTCTAGCGCCTGGAGAACAGCATCATGATGATCGTCAGCACGATGCTGGCGATGATCGACGTCGCCAGCGGAAAGTAGAACGTGAAGCTGCCGCGCCGGATCGTGATGTCACCGGGAAGCCGTCCGACCGGCAGCCCCAGCGAGACCAGCAGTCCAACACCGGCAATCAACAGGCCGAGTACGATCAGCAGTCGTCCCATCGGTACAGACTACGCTGAAAGCTGTAATGCGAAATGCAAAATGCAAAATGCAAAAAAGGGTGGGGGCTCCGTCCGTCTTTTTGCATTTTGCATTTTGAATTTTGCATTACACCCCTCAGTTCAGTTCCATGCCCCGGAAGAAGTAGCCGAGCTCGAATGCGGCGGTCTCGGGCGCATCGGATCCATGCGTGGCGTTGCGCTCGATCGACGTGCCGAACTCCTTGCGCAGAGTCCCTGCCTCGGCCTTGGCCGGATCGGTCGCGCCCATGGTCGCCCGCCACTTCTTGATCGCATCAGGCGCTTCGAGCGCCAGCAGCACGCACGGACCTGACGACATGAAGTCGGTCAAGCCGCCGAAGAAGGGACGCTCGCGGTGCACCGCGTAAAAGCCTTCGGCTTCCTTCTTCGTCAGGTGATGCAGCCGCATCGCGCGAACGGTGAAGCCGGTAGCTTCGATGCGCGCGAGGATCGTCCCGGCGAGACGTCGCTCGACGGCATCGGGTTTGATGATTGCGAATGTTCTTTCCATAACGTTAGTGGCTGAGCGCTTCGCGCATCCTGGCACCCATGTCCGCGGGGCTCTTCACCACGTGAACACCGGCCTTCGACAACGCGTCCATCTTCTCGGCGGCGGTGCCCTGTCCCCCCGCGATGATCGCGCCGGCGTGACCCATGCGACGTCCCGGCGGTGCGGTCTGACCCGCAATGAATCCAACGACCGGCTTGCGGAACTCGCTTGCGATGAACGCGGCCGCTTCCTGTTCTGCGGAGCCGCCGATCTCGCCGATCATGACGACGGCCTCGGTCTCGGAGTCGGCTGCGAACAGACGCAGTGCGTCGATGAAGTTGGTTCCGATCAGCGGATCTCCGCCGATGCCGATGCAGGTTGTCTGCCCCATCCCCTGTTTCGTCAACTGGTGAATCGCCTCGTAGGTCAGCGTGCCGCTCTTGGAGACGATGCCGATTCGTCCTTCCTTGCAGATATGGCCGGGAATGATGCCCGCTTTCGCCTGACCGGCTGTGATGATGCCGGGACAGTTCGGCCCGATGAGCCGCGTGCGAGAGCCGTGCATGAACTCCATGACCTTCAACATGTCGGCGGTCGGGATGCCCTCAGTGATGCACACGACGAGCGGGATGCCAGCGTCGGCCGCCTCCATGATGGCATCCGCTGCAAACGGCGGCGGCACGAAGATGACGCTCGCGTTGGCGCCGGTCTCGCGGATCGCATCGTGCACGCTGTTGAAGATCGGCCACCCTTCGTGGGTCGCCCCACCCTTGCCGGGCGTGACACCGCCGACCACTTTCGTGCCGTACGCTGCGGCCGCTTTTGCGTGAAACGTCCCCTCTCGTCCGGTGAGCCCCTGGACGATCAGGCGTGTGTTTCTGTCGATGAGAACAGCCATCGGATCTACTTGGCCAGGGCGACGACGCGGTCCGCGGCTTCGTCCATGGAATCGGTCGTCGTGAAGTTCAGTCCGCTTTCACGCAGCATCCGTTTGCCTTCTTCGACGTTGGTGCCTTCCATCCGAATCACGATCGGTACGCGCACCCCGAGTTCGGTCACGGCTGCGATCACTCCGGCGGCCAGCACGTCGCAACGCAGGATCCCGCCGAAGATGTTGATGAGGACCGCCTTCACGTTCTTGTCGGCCATCAGGATGCGGAACGCGTTGTTGATCTGTTCGGCATTCGCACCGCCGCCAACATCGAGGAAGTTCGCCGGCTCACCGCCTGCAAGCTTGATGATGTCCATCGTGGCCATGGCGAGTCCGGCGCCGTTGACCATGCAGCCGATGGTGCCGTCGAGGCGGATATAGTTCAGCGAGAACGTCGAGGCCTCGACCTCGAGCGGATCTTCTTCGCCGACGTCGCGCAGTTCGCGGATGTCGGGATGGCGATAGAGCGCGTTGTCGTCGAAGCTGACCTTGGCATCGAGCGCCAGGAGATCTCCGCCTTTGGTGAGAATCAGCGGGTTGATTTCGATCATCGAGGCGTCGGTCTCGATGAACGCTTTGTAGACCGCCTGCAGCAGCTTTACGAACTTCAGCGCCGCCTCGGCGCCGAGGCCCATTCCGAATGCCAGCTTGCGGGACTGAAACGGCAGGATGCCGACACCCGGATTGACGTGTTCGCGCAGGATCTTGTGCGGTTCCTTTGCCGCGACTTCCTCGATGTCCATCCCGCCGGCGGCGCTCGCGATGATGACCGGACGCGCGGCCGCCCGATCGAGCAGGACGCTGACGTACAACTCGCGATCGATCTGCAGCCCTTCTTCGATGAGCACCCGCCCGACTCTCCGTCCCTCTGGACCGGTCTGGTGCGTGACGAGCGTCATGCCGATCATCTGCCGGGCGAGCTGCTCGGCCTCTTCCGGCGACTTGGCGACTTTGACACCGCCACCTTTCCCTCGTCCGCCCGCGTGAATCTGCGCCTTGACGACGCTGATGGGGCCGCCGAGACGCCGGGCGATCGCGCCGGCCTCGGTTGGCGATGTCGCAACTTCACCGCGCGGCACGGGGACGCCGAAGCGCGCGAGGACCGTCTTGGCTTGATACTCGTGGATTTTCACTGGGGGGTATGCGGCTCCGGAACGGCTCTAAGTAGCGAGACATCGTACTCAGGCGCATCCGGAAGCGTCAAGGGCGCCGCGTCGGGCCGCGCGCGCGGGCGGGCGAGTGGGGCGGTCGCTTCGCGACCGTAGGGCGAGTCGCTGCGCGACTCGTGAGGCGCGCGCTTCGCGCGCGTAGGGATCACACCTCGTAATCGACGACGCGACGTTCGGTTCGTACGTCCTTGAGAAACTTGACGATCTCCTGGTGGGCAGGATGCGGTTGATACGCATCGAGCGCAGTGCGCGACTCGAACTCGGAATACAACGCGACATCTGCCGAATCGGGTGTGTGGGCGAAATCGATGCCGACGACGCAGCGGATCAGCCCAGGGATGACGCCCACAAGTCTTTCGAACCGGCGTTTCATCTCACGCGCGTTGTCATGCTTTGTCAGCCCATTCGTCGAGCGCTCGTGCAACCGCCAGAAGACAATGTGAACAATCATCGCGCGCGATTGTAGCCCCACCGCGCGCGACGCGCGCGGCCCACGGGTCGCGAGCGACCCGCCCCACGCGCCCGAAGGGCGCGCCCTTCTTCTGCGTTACAATTCCCGCGGGTTTTTCCGCACGTCATCGTCATTCTCATGGGAGGGGATCGGCATGAACCGTCACGTGTTCAAGGCAACCATGATCGGCGTCTTCGTGTTCGCCACATCACTCGTGGCCGTCGCGCAGGCGCCGCAGGGCGCCGCTCAAGGTCGCGGCGGTGGCGGCGCTCCGCAGCCGCCTTTGCAGAATCTGCAGGTGTTTCCCAAGGACATCGCGCGGCCGCAGCTGCTTCAGGCGATGCAGAACTTCTCTGCCGCCCTGGGCGTCACCTGCAACCATTGCCACGTCTTCAACGGTCCCGGCGATCCGATGAACGACTTCGCCGGCGATACGAAACCGACCAAGAACGTCGCGCGCGCGATGATGCGGATGGTTCGTGAGATCAATCCAACCGTGCAGAAGGCGGTGCCGGCGAAGCAGGCCGACCAGGTCGCTCAAGTCGGGTGTGCCACCTGCCATCGCGGCGCCGCGACCCCGGTCGTTGCGCCAGGCAGCCCGGGCGCACCGCCTCCCCCGAGGGGCGCCGGACCCGGTGGCGGTGGGCCGCCGGCCGGTGCACCGCCCGCGGGCGCACCGCCGGGTGGTGGACCTTCCATTCCCCCGCTGCCTGGACGAGGAAACTAGCGAATTCGATCACGCGTCGGCGGGTTCTAACCAGTTCCGCGGTTGGACCCGCCGTCTCATTGGCGGCGCTTCCCTACATCCCGATTACATCGACCAGTTCTTTCACGGCCGCGGCTGATTTTTTCAGCGCCGCATCCTCCTCGGCACTCAGCGTGATCTGAATGATCTGCTCGACACCACGTGCGCCAAGCTTTACGGGCACACCGACGAACAGATCTCGAATGCCATACTCGCCCTGCAGGAACACCGAGCACGGCAGGATCTTCTTCTTGTCCTTGAGGATCGCCTCGCACATTTCCGCCGCGGCCTGTCCGGGCGCGTACCACGCGCTCGTGCCGACAAGCTTCGTGATTTCCGCGCCGCCATCGGCCGTGCGTTTGGCGATGGCGGCGATGCGGTCCTTCGGGAGCAGCTCGGTGAGCGGAATGCCGGCGACCGTCGAATAGCGCGGGAGCGGCACCATCGTGTCACCGTGTCCACCCAGTACGAAGGAATGCACGTTCTCGACCGAGACGCCCAATTCCATCGCCACGAACGTGCTCATGCGTGCCGAGTCGAGTACGCCGGCCATCCCGATGATTCGCTCGCGCGGGAACTTGGTCAGGCGATACAGCGCCTGTGACATCGCGTCCAGCGGATTGGCGACAGGAACGATGATCGCGTTGGGACAGTGCTGCACGACGTTGGGCGCGATGCTCTTCATGATCTCGAAGTTGTCGCGCACGAGATCGTCGCGGCTCATGCCTGGCTTGCGCGGCTTGCCCGATGTAATCACGACGATGTCGGAGCCAGCCGCGGCACTCCAGTCGGCGCCGCCGACCAGCCGCGCGTCGGACCCGATGATCGGACAGGTCTCGTAGATGTCGAGCGCGACACCCGCGGCCTTCTGTTCGGCGATGTCGATGATGACGACGTCGGCCAGTTCCTTTTCGGCGATCGCGCGAGCGACCGTCATCCCGACGTTGCCCGCGCCGCCAACCACTGTCACTTTGCGATTCATGCGTTCCTCTTCTCCTGTTCCGATCCTTCGTGGTCCTCGGACCACGGACTGAGCAGCAAGCGCCAAGCGCCAGCCTTAGGGCACTGTCCCCTAGCGCTCGATCGACGTATCAACAACTTCTGTGGAAAACCCTGTTGAAAACAGGCCATAAGACGCGCTCGCTACAGGAAAACCCTGAGACTTTTAGCGGTTTGCACCATCGTAGTGCGCGCGTTACGGATCCGACGTAGATGTGGGAATTCAGCGGCTGTCGTTCAGTCGTCGGTCCCGACGCGACGACTCGCTCGCGCACGCTCGTGCTCATCTCAAGCGCACGATTATACTTTTCGTCTCGTGAAAATCCTCGTCGCCGACGATCTTCCCGCATCCGCTCTCGACCTGTTACGCGCTGAAGGGTGGGAGATCGATGCCCGCACCGGCCGCGCCCCCGAGCAGCTCGCACATGACATCGCCGACGCCGACGCGATCGTCGTCCGAAGCGCCACCAAGGTCACGCCCGCGATCATCAACGCCGCACCGTCACTTCGGGTGATCGCACGCGCCGGTACCGGCGTCGACAACGTCGACGTGCCGGCCGCAAGCGCCAAGGGGATCGTGGTCATGAACGCGCCCGGTGCCAACAGCGTCAGCGTCGCGGAGCTCGCGATGGGGTTCGTGCTGGCGCTTGCCCGTCACGTCCCGGCCGCCGACTCCGCGATGAAGCAGGGCAAGTGGGAGAAGAAGAAATTCCTCGGCGAGGAAGTGCGCGACAAGGTGCTCGGCCTCGTCGGTCTCGGCCGCATCGGCCAGGAGGTCGCGAGGCGGGCTGCCGCATTCGGAATGCGTATCATTGCGCACGACCCGTTCATCTCCGAACAGATCGCTGCCGATCTCGACGTCGAGCTGATGTCGCTCGACGCGGTCTTCGAACGCGCTGACTATGTCTCCCTGCACATGCCCTCGACACCGCAGACGCGTCGGATGGTCAACGCCGAGCGCCTGGCTCGCGCCAAGAAAGGCATCCGCATCGTCAACACCGCGCGCGGCGACCTGATCGACGAGCGGGCGCTGGCCGACGCGATCGAATCGGGCCAGGTTGCCGGCGCAGGATTGGACGTCTTCGATACGGAGCCCACCGTCGACCATCGCCTGCAGAAGATGCCGCAGGTCGTCGCCACCCCGCACATTGCCGCCTCGACGCGCGAAGGACAGGAGCTGGTCGGCGTCGAAACGGCGACGGCGCTACGCGACTTCCTGAAGGACGGCGTGATCCGCAATGCCGTCAATTTCCCGTCGCTGTCGACAGAGGAATTCAAACGGCTCATGCCGTTTGCGAGCCTGGCCGAACGCATGGGCACATTCATTGCCCAGATGAACGACAACCACGTGCATGCGATCAGCGTGCGCTATTACGGAGATCTCGCCGCCGAGGACAAGGGCGGCAAGACGACCAGGAACACCTTGATCGTCAACGCCGTCCTCGCAGGTTTGTTCAAGCCGATTCTGTCGACGGGCATCACGCTGGTCAACGCGTCGACGGTCGCCGCAGAACGGGGCATCGAGATCGTCGAATCACACAGCACGCGACAGCGCAATTACACCAACTTGATTTCCGTGATGCTGCGCACGACCGAGGGCGAGCGCTGGATCGAGGGCGCCGTGTTCGAGCGCTCCTCGCCGAGGCTGGTGCTGCTCGACGGCATCTCGGTCGAAGCACCGCTCGAAGGCACGATGATCGTGATCTGCAACACCGATCAACCGGGCGTGATCGGCGACGTCGGCACCGTTCTCGGCAGGCATCACGTCAACATCGCGACCTTCGCGCTCGGCCGAGACCGCGATCGCGCAATCGGTGTCGTGATCGTCGACGAGAGCGCACCGATTCCCGACGCAGTGCTCGACGAACTCCGACAGCTCAACGCGATCCGCGAGGTGCGGCTCGTGAGAATCTAGCGAGCGCGATTAGTGTCGCAGCAGGAGTCGCAGCTTGGTTCCGTCACTGACCTGCTCGAGCGTCGCCGCATCCTCGTCGATCGTCACCACGCGAAATATGCCGCCGACCATCTCGCCCTCGCGAGCCAGCACGACACCGTTCGGTGAACTGAAGATCGCGGTGCGCTGCAGCGCACCGTCTACGTGATCCGAGGCGACTCCTGTCAGATTGATCGACGGAGGAGGCGGCGGCACAAACGCCGGTGGCGCCTCGATGGGCTTGGGGGCGATGACCTGTTTCGGCTGGGCGCGATGCTCCACGAACTCGAACGGGTTTCGTGTTGGCGCCCGATAGCTCGCTTCGTCGCGAACGCGAGACGCCAGATGATTGGCCAGCGCCTGCATGTCGACGTCACTCGCGACTTGCGGTGAGACCGTCGTTGCGGCCGACCGAGCGCGCGGCTGCGCAGGAGTCAACGTCCCCGGCGCGGACACCAGGTACGTCGCCACGAAGGCGCCTCCCGACAACAGCGCGTACAGCTTCCACGTCACGGCTGGTTCGACAGTTCATCTTAACATTTCGGCCGAAACCAGCGGGGCAAACACTCCGTGACGTGTGAAGCGGCATGCTATGATTCGCCGTGCACCCTGTTTCGTTCCCGGATCCCTTCAAGAGAACGTCACAGCCCCCGCTCATCGTCGCCCTCATCCCCGCCCGATACGAATCGACCCGCTTCCCAGGAAAACCGCTGGCAGAGATCGACGGACGTCCGATGATCGAGCACGTCTACCGGCGCACTGCCCTCGCGCGGGGCGTCGACGCCGTCGTCGTGGCCACCGACGACCCGAGAATTGCAACGGCGGTCGAGCAATTCGGCGGCGTGGTTCGACTGACAGGATCGGGACATCGGACGGGGACGGACCGTATCGCCGAGGTCGCTCGCGAGCTGGCCTGTGATGTCGTCGTCAACGTCCAGGGCGATCTCCCCCTCGTCGAGCCGGGCATGATCACCGAGGCGATCGAGCCGTTGACAGCCGATCGCTCGCTGGTGATGTCCACGCTGCGTCAGGCCATCTCGGATCCGGCGGACTTCACGAACCCCAACATCGTGAAGGTCGTCGTCGACGCACACGACAACGCGCTGTATTTCTCGCGCGCGCCCATTCCTCATCAACGCGATCGTGGCCCGGCGTTCAAGCATATCGGCCTGTACGGCTACCGCCGCGAGTTTCTGCTGACCTTTGCGGCTCTGGATCAGACGCCGCTCGAACGTTCCGAATCGCTGGAGCAGCTGCGCGCGCTCGAGCACGGATTCCGCATTCGCGCCGTGGAAACGCGCTTCGACTCGATCGAAGTGGATACCCCTGAAGATCTGGAACGCGTCCGCCGCCGTACGACGACGGCCGCGCACATGTGAGGTGGCATGACCCAACGACCTGACGGACGACCGGCGAAGCCTGTGAAGTATGTGTTCGTAACCGGCGGTGTCGTGTCCTCGCTCGGAAAGGGGCTGGCAGCGGCATCGATCGGACGGCTGCTCGAGGACCACGGCTACACCGTAGCGCTGCAGAAGTTCGATCCGTACATCAACGTCGATCCCGGCACGATGAGCCCGTATCAGCATGGCGAGGTGTACGTCACCAACGACGGCGCGGAAACGGATCTCGATCTCGGTCACTACGAACGCTTCACGAGCATGGTCGCGACGCGCAACAGCAACTGGACGACCGGAAAGATCTACCTCTCGGTCATCCAGAAAGAGCGGCGCGGCGACTATCTCGGTCGCACCGTGCAGGTCATTCCCCACATCACCAACGAGATCAAAGACGCCATCCGTCTGGCGGGCCGCGAGGTCGACGTCGTGCTCGTGGAAATCGGCGGCACGGTCGGCGACATCGAGAGCATGCCGTTTCTCGAGGCGATCAGGCAGTTCCGTCTCGACGTCGGACGAGAGAACACGCTGTACATTCACCTCACGCTGGTACCGTTCATCGGCACGGCGGGAGAACTGAAGACCAAGCCGACGCAGCACAGCGTCCGCGATCTGCGATCGATCGGCATTCAGCCCGACGTGCTCCTCTGTCGAACCGATCGTTTTCTCGATTCCGACATCAAGCGGAAGATCGCGCTCTTCTGCGATGTCCCGGAGGAAGCGGTCATCACGGCGAAGGATGTCGACACGATTTACGAAGTCCCGCTGGTGCTCAAGGCCGAAGGCCTCGATCAGATCGTCCTGAAGCAGCTCGGCCTGCCGCTCACGCAGGCGCGAACGGACGCCTGGGAAGAACTCGTCGATCGCATCAAGAACCCCATCGACGAGCTCGTCATCCATGTCGTCGGCAAATACACGGGGTACGAAGACTCGTACAAGAGTCTCAACGAAGCGCTGTTCCATGGCGGCTTCGCGCACCGCCTGAAGGTGCGGTTGAACTGGGTTGAAGCCGAAGCGCTCGAGAAAGAAGGCGGTGCCGCCCTCCTCGACGGGGCGCACGGCATCCTCGTTCCCGGAGGGTTCGGCTCGCGCGGCACGCGCGGCATGATGAAGGCCGCCGAGTACGCGCGTGAGCACGCGGTCCCCTTCTTCGGGATCTGCTACGGGTTCCAATGGGCTACCGTCGAGTTCGCGCGCAACGTCTGCGGGATCGAAGGCGCCGATTCCACCGAAGTCGACGAGAACGCACCGCACAAGGTGATCTACAAGCTGCGCGACCTCCTCGGCGTCGACGAGTTGGGCGGCACGATGCGGCTTGGCCGCTACGCCTGCGAGCTGGCGGCGGGATCGATGGCAGAACGGATCTATGGCACGCCGCTCATCAACGAGCGGCACCGGCACCGCTTCGAGTTCAACTGCCTGTATGAAGCTCCCCTCCTCGAGCAGGGCATGCGCGTCTCGGGCCGTTCGCCCGACGGCAAGTTCGTCGAAATTGCCGAACTGCCGTCGCACCCCTGGTTCCTGGCGGTGCAGTTCCATCCGGAGTTCCAGTCGAAGCCGTTGAAGCCACATCCGTTGTTTGCCAGCTTCGTGGAGGCGGCGTACCGGCACAAGACGGGGCGGCTCGAAACCGCCGATATCGCGACGGCGAATCGCTAAAAGTGCGTCGTTCCGCAAGCGGGACCTGGGCGATGTAATGGGGTCGGGAGTCATTTCTCCCACGAGGGCTGAAGAAATGACTCCCGACCCCGTTACATCGCCCACACCCGGTGGGTACGGTCCACTAGAATAGCGTCGTGAAACCGGTTCACATCGGGGCCTTTGCGGTCGGCGGCGGACAGCCGGTCGCGCTGATAGCCGGTCCCTGTGTCATCGAGAGCGCCCCGCATGCGCTCGACCTGGCGACCGCGCTGAAGGAGATCGCCGCACGCTGCGGCATGTCGCTGATCTTCAAGGCGTCGTACGACAAGGCCAACCGCACGTCGCGGTCGTCGTTTCGGGGCCCGGGCCTCGATTCGGGGCTTCGGACCCTCGCCGACATCAAGTCGCGAACCGGCCTGCCGGTGCTCACCGACATCCACGAAACGTCCCACGCCCGCCCCGCCGGCGAGGTGGTCGACGTCATTCAGATTCCGGCCTTCCTCTCACGGCAGACCGATCTCTTGGTGGCGGCGGCACGTACCGGCAAAGTTGTGAACGTCAAGAAAGGTCAGTTTCTCGCGCCCCTCGACATGCGTCACGTGGTCCAGAAGATCACGGCTGAGGGCAACGAGTCGGTCCTCGTCACCGAACGCGGTGTGAGCTTCGGATACAACAATCTCGTCGTCGACATGCGCGCGTTTCCGATGCTTCGCGAGCTTGGCTACCCGGTCGTGTTCGACGTGACGCACAGCCTCCAGCTGCCGGGTGGGGGCGACGGCGTGACCGTCGGCCTGGCCCAATACATCGATCCGCTGGCATCGGCAGGCGTCGCCGCCGGAGTCGACGCGCTGTTCATGGAGGTGCACGAGGATCCGCGGCGGGCCAGGAGCGACGCCGGCAATGCGCTGCGTCTCGACCTCGTCGAGCCGCTGCTGAAGAAGCTCAAACGGATCGAGCGCGCCGCGAGCGATCAACCGGATCACGCCGGCCGTGTGGCAGATGGAGTCAGAGCATGACGATCGACATCGGCCTCGCCCGGCGCGTGCTCCAGATCGAAGCCAATGCCATCCTCGGCGTCGCCGGCAGTGTCGATGGCGCGTTCGAACGCGCCGTCCGCCTCCTCCTCGAATGCCGAGGGCGTGTGATTCTGACCGGCATCGGCAAGTCGGGCATCATCTGTCAGAAGATCGCCGCGACATTTCGGAGCACCGGTACTCCCGCGTTCTTCCTGCACCCGGCGGAAGCCATCCACGGGGACCTCGGTGTCCTGCAGTCCGACGACGTGATCGTCGCGCTGTCGTACAGCGGCGAGACCGAAGAGATTCTTCGATTGCTGGAGACGATCAAACGATTGGGGGCGCGGCTCATTGCGATTTCCGGCGACTGCACATCAACCCTGGGGCAGGCCTCTGACGTCGTGATCAGCTGCCGCGTGTCGGAAGAAGCGTGTCCGCTGAACCTCGTTCCCACTGCCAGCACGACTGCGGCGCTTGCGCTCGGCGACGCGCTGGCGATGACCCTGCTGGTAGCCAAAGGGTTCAAGCAGGAAGACTTCGCCAACATTCATCCGGGTGGCAAGCTGGGAAAGCGGTTGATGCGCGTCGAGCAACTGATGACTGGCGGCGATCACGCACCGATCGTTCGCACGACCACGATGATGCCGGACGTGATCTACGAGATGTCGAGCAAGAAGCTCGGGATGTCGTGCGTCGTCGACGAGAACAACGTCCTGATGGGCATCATCACCGACGGCGACCTGCGTCGCCACATGATGGGCGCCACCAACCTGCTCTCGCGAGCGGCGGCCGACATCATGACGCGCAACCCGATCACCATTGCACCCGGCACGCTCGCCGCCGAAGCGCTCAATATCCTCGAGCGGCATAAGATCACCTCCCTCGTCGTCGTCGATGGAGCGAGGACTGTGCAAGGCGTCGTGCATCTGCACGACCTGTGGCGCACCGAGCTGATGTAGCGGCGCGAGATCGCCCCACGATGACTGAATACGTTCTCCTCGGTGTCTTGCTGGCGCTGCTGGTGGGCCTGGTCGTCGGCAAGGCGTGGGAGCGCTACAAACTGCGCGACGGTCGCTGGATCGATCGACGGCGTCTTCGCGAAACGCCTCACTACATGCTGGGGCTCAACTTCCTCGTCGACAACCAGACCGACCAGGCGATCGACGAGTTGACACAGGCCACCAGCTCCAGCACCGACGCGCTCGAGATCCAGATGATCCTCGGCAACCTGTACCGGCAGAAGGGACAGGTCGGCCGTGCAATCAACGTGCATCAGGCGCTGCTGCAGCGGCCGGATCTCCGGCCCCTCGAACAAGCCTACGTGCTGCTCTGCCTCGGCCTCGACTTCCGGCATGCGGGCTTCGTCGATCGCGCGTTCGAGGCGTTTCAGGAAGTGCTCCGGCTCGACGCGCAGAATCGCTACGCGTTCGTGAACCTGCAGAAGCTCCACGAGGATCAGCAGCAGTGGGCCGAGGCGGCGCGGGTCCGCGAGCAGATCGCCAGGATCGATTCACGGCACCGCGAGGAGCATCTGCAGATACTCGGGTTCCTGCGCAACGAGATCGGGAGCGCGCAGGGGCGCGCCGGGGACGGCGCGGCCGCGGCGCGATCGTTTCAGGAAGCGCTCGACATCGATGCCCGCACGGTGCCCGCGCATCTCCACCTCGGCGACTCGCGACTGACGCAGGGCCAGCTCCAAGGCGCGATCGACGCGTGGGAAACGCTGGTGAGGACGCTGCCCGATCGTGCGTACCTGGCGTTCGAGCGCCTGGAACGCGCGTATCGGACCCTTGGGGCGCCGGGACGCTTCGTCGATCTGTGCGAACGCCACATCGCGCAAAGCCCTCAGGACTGGCGCGGCCGGCTCGCGCTGTCACGGCATCTGTCGAGCGCCGCGCAATACCGCCAGGCGCTGGAGCTGCTCTTCGATGCACTTCCCCACAACCCGCATGGGCTCGTGATTCATCAGGAGATCTGGCTGGCGCTGTCAGCGCTCAGTCTGGATCCGGCGCTGGTCCGCCGGTATGTCGAGCTCGCCCGCAGCGCTGTCTTCTATCTCGATCCTCACGTCTGCGTCCGATGTCGTTATCGAAGCACCGAGCTGCTCTGGCAATGCCCGCAGTGCCACGAGTGGAACACGTTCGTCGAGGAACGAATCGCGCCCGCCAAGGATGCGGTCATCGCGGAGATGTCTGAACCCTGAACACCCGCAGTTCAGAGTTCAAAGTCCAGTTCCGGGTTCCAGTTCTCAGTTCAAGGTTCAGGCAACCAGCTGGTCATAGACCGCTCGAACCTGTGCGCTGGTCTCGTCGACGCTTCCGTCGGTACGGATGACGAAATCCGCGCGACCGGCTTTTTCCTCAGACGAGAGCTGCGCCGCGACGCGCAGGCGGGCCTGAGCTTCGCTCACCCCGTCGCGGGCCATCACCCGTTGAATCTGTGTTGCGGGATCGCAGGTCGTGACGATCACGGCGTCGAATTCGTGCGCGCGACCCGTTTCGTACAACAAAGGGATATCGGCGATGGCGCACGGTACCGGTCCGAGCGACGCGAACCACTCGTCGATAGCCAGGCTCACTTCAGGATGAATGATCTGCTCGAGATCGCGACGCGCCTGTGGATCGTCGAACACAATCGCGGCGAGTCTCTTTCGATCGAGCGCGCCGGTCGCATCGAGGATCTCCCGACCGAATCGCGCCGCGACCGACGACAACCCTGACGTGCCAGGTGCAACGGCCGCGCGCGCCAGAACATCGGCATCGATCGTGGGCACCCCGAGCCGCTCGAATTCCGCGCGGACATGGCTCTTTCCTGTTGCGATGCCGCCGGTCAGCGCGATGCGTCTAGTCGCCACTCCTCGCCCTTGCGGCCTTCAATGTGTTCGCCATCAACATCGTGATCGTCAGCGGCCCGACGCCGCCAGGTACCGGCGTGAGCGCACCTGCGACGTCGACGACGTTGGGATGCACGTCGCCCACGAGCACCGAGCCCTTCGACTGAAACGCCTTGAGCTTCGCTGAACCATTCTCGAACAGCTTCGCGGCCACCGTTGAATCGGTCACCCGGTTGATGCCGACGTCGATCACCACCGCCCCTGGCTTCACGAACTCCCGCGTCACCATGCCCGGCCTCCCCACCGCCGCGACGAGGATGTCCGCCTGCCGGCACATCTCGGGCAGGTTCGGCGTCTTGGAATGGCAGATGGTCACGGTCGCATCGCGATGCAGCAGCAGCATCGCCATCGGTTTGCCGACGATGTCGCTTCGTCCGATCACGACCGCATGGCGACCGGCGATCGGGATTCGTTCGCGCACGAGCAGTTCGATCACACCAGACGGCGTGCACGCCACGAGCGTGGGCCGATTCTGCGAGAGCAGCCCGACGCTCTCGGCGCCAAAGCCGTCGACGTCTTTGTCCGCGGCAATCGTGTCGAACACCGCCTGCTCCGCGCCGGCGCCCATCGCTTTCGGCAGCGGCGATTGGACGAGAATCCCGTCGTGCACGGGACTGTCGTTCAACCGCTGCACGAGCGCCAGCGCATCGGCGAGCGATGCGGCTTCGGGCAGCCGCTCGAGATCGACGCGAAAGCCCGCGTCGGTCCCGGCCTTGACCTTGTTCCTCACGTAGACCTCGGACGCGGCGTCATTGCCGGCCAGCACGATCCCGAGTCCCGGTGGGCGCCCATGTCGTGTTCTGAACGCCGCGACTTCCGGTTTGATTTCCTCCTGCATCCGTATTGCCAGTGCCTGCCCGTCCAGGACTCGTGCCGTCATGCCGCAATGATCTCCTCGAGTGCTTTCACGCTGTCCGCGCCGCCAAGCACGACCAGCTCGTCGCCGCCTCGAATCACCGCCTCCGGCGGCGGGTTGAATTCCATCGACCTGTCGGCTCGCTTGATCGCCACGATGATCACGCCGAACTTCTGACGGATCCCCGACTCGACCAGACTCTTTCCAACCAGCGTCGATGCCGCCGCCACACGCACCTGCTCCATCGACAGGTCGAGGTGACCCGCGCCGGTCGCGAGCTGCACGAAATCGACGACCGCGGGCCGCAGCGCGGTCTGCACCATGTGGGCCGCGCCGATGTGATACGGCGAGATCACGCGGTCCGCTCCCGCCCGTCGCAGCTTGTGCTCCGCGTCATCGGATTCAACCCGCGCGATGATGAAGAGGTCCGGACGCATCACGCGCGCGGTGAGCACGGTATACACGTTCTCGGCGTCGGTGCCGACGGCGGCGATGAGTCCTCGCGCGCGTTCGATGCCCACGCGTCTGAGCACGTCCTCCTGGCTGGCGTCGGCGTCGATGCCAATCCATCCACGCCCGATGACGGAATGCACGCGATCAGGGTTGCGCTCGATCACGACGAACGGGACACGCTGTCGATCGAGCTCCTCCGCGATCATGCCGCCGATCCTGCCGTAGCCGCAGAGGATGAAATGGTCTGCCAGTTGTTCCAACATAAGCGCGATGCGGCGCCGCTCGAACCGTCGATGCAGCCCGCCCTCCACGACGAAGGCCGCCAGCAGCGTCGCAGTGTAGATCGCGGTACCGACGCCACCCACGATCAGCAGGACCGTAAACGCCTGCCCGGCCCCCGAGAGTGGATGCACTTCTCGAAAACCGACCGTGGTCACGGTCGTCACCGTCATGTAAAACGCATCCCAGGCGTCCCAGCCCTCGATGAGGACGTAGCCCATCGTCCCGCCGGCGAGCACCAGGAGAACGGCGAGGACCGCCAGACGCGGCCCTCTGATCCAGGCGAGGAGCTGTGGAGTACGGCGCGCGATCAGGAATGCGCCTCAGAGCGCCGCCCTGCTGTTGCCGGCGCACCGGCCGACCCGCGCAGTTCGCTGTGCTTGGTGCTGTACGAGAAGTAGATCGCGAGACCGATCGCGAGCCAGATCGCGAGCCGCATCCAGTTCCAGAAGCCCAGACCGAAGATCATCAGGCCACACACGGCAATTCCGAGAATCGCGACCACCGGCAAGGCTGGCACTACGAATCCGCGAGCGAGATCTGGCCGCCTGTTGCGCATGATCCAGACGCCCGCGCATACAAGGATGAACGCGAACAACGTGCCGATGCTGGTCATCTCGCCAACGATGTTCTCAGGAATGAACGCCGCGAACAGGCTCGTGAAGACGAAAAACAGCATGTTCGACTTCCACGGCGTTCTGAAGCGCGGGTGCACCTCCGAGAAGACCTTCGGCACCAGACCGTCCTGGCTCATTGCATAGAACACGCGCGACTGACCCAGCAGCATCACCAGGATCACCGACGAGAACCCGGCAAGGATGGCGAAGGTCACGAGCCGAGACAGCCACTCATAACCGGTCATGTACTTCGAGATGGCAAACGCGACCGACGCTTCTTTCCCGGCCGTTCTGAAATCTTCGACGGTGGCGACGCCGCTCAACACGTACGAGAACAGGACGTAGAGGACCGTGCAGATCGCGAGCGACCCGAGAATACCGATCGGCATGTCTCGCTTGGGGTTCTTCGTCTCCTGGGCCGCCGTCGAGACGGCATCGAACCCGATGAACGCGAAAAACACGACGCCCGCTGCTCCGATGATGCCCCAGAAGCCGCCGTAGGTATGGGTGAGCCCCTGCGGGTTGGTGTAGGTCGCGACCGGCGGAATGAACGGCGTGTGATTGGCAGGGTTGATGAACTGCCATCCGATCGCAATGACCAGCAGCACGATGCTGACCTTGGTGATGACGATGATGTTGTTCACGAACGCCGATTCACGCGTCCCCTTGATCAGGAGAGCGGAAAGAATCGCCAGGATGATGACGGCCGGAATGTTCATGATCCCGGTCACCCCATCCATCGATTCAAATGGTGAGTGGCGCCATTGGTACGGGATCTCCATCCCGAAGTACCCTAGTACCCGGTTGAAGTACTCGCTCCATCCGATCGAAACGGTGGCCGCGCCAACCGCGTACTCGAGCACGAGGTCCCATCCGATGATCCAGGCGATGAACTCGCCCATCGTCGCGTACGAATAGGTGTAGGCGCTGCCGGCAATCGGGAGCATCGACGCGAACTCGGCGTAGCACAGCCCGGCGAAAAGGCATCCCACAGCGGCCACGATGAATGCCAGCGTCACCGATGGCCCGGAACGCTCGGCAATCGCGGCCGCGGTGCGCACGAACAACCCGGCGCCGATGATCGCGCCGATGCCGAGCGCGATCAGCGAGGTCCCGCTGAGCGTCCGCTTCAGCGTCCGCTCGCCGCTCCCGTGCGCTTCAGCGAGAAGCCGGTCGACCGACTTGGTGCGAAAAAGTGAATCTGCCACGATCCTTCCTCTCTATAGTTCGCTGGCGACAGCCCAATCTTACGCGAGAGCCCGCAGGTACGCAGCGGTTCGTGCGCGCGGGTCTCCGGTGACCAGCAAATCGCTGATGACCGCCACACCAGAGGCTCCCGCCTCGAGGACAGACCGGGCATTGTCCAGCGTAATTCCGCCAATCCCCACGACCGGGATACCCCGAGCCCTGTGCGCCGCTGCCCTCACGAGTGCCAGCCCGACGGGATCGTACCCGGTCTGCTTCGTATGCGTCGCGAAGACGGGACCGACGGCAATGTAGTCGACCGGCTCAGTCACCGCCGCCGCCACTTGTTCTATGGTGTGCGTGGACCAGCCGACAATCATGTCTGGACCGACGATCGCGCGCACGGCTTTCGGTGGCATGTCATCCTGGCCGACGTGGACGCCGGCGGCCGCTGACATGCGCGCCACGTCCGGACGATCGTTCACGACGATCGCGGCACCGAACGGTGTGGCCGCACCAACGATCTCCTCGCAGAGGGCCAGCAATGGACCTGACGGAAGCTGCTTCGCGCGCACCTGGATCGTTCTCGCCCCGCCATCGAGCAACGCGCGGCAGAGATCCAACGGCCGCCAACCTGCACGGGCGGCGGCGTCTGCGTCGAGAATGCCGTAAAGACGGGGACGAATGACTAGCGAGGCTCCGGCTCAGACCGGCGAGCACGTCGAAGCCGGCCCGGCTCCGCCTCGCTAGTCCCAGTGTTGGCTTTGCCCCGCTCCGGGGTCCCTATCGCGCGGATTGTGCACGATGGGGTGGTCTTCGCGGGGCGAGCCGGCTTGACCGTGGGAACGTGACTCATTTGTCGGCGATCCGGGCGATCGAGACGGCTAGGCCGTCTCCGCGAGACTGGAACTCTTCGGCTTCGGCATGAAGCGCTCCATGAACGCCGTGCTCAAGCGCCCAGCCTGGAAGTCGGCCTCGGCGAGAATCTTCTGGTGAAGCGGTACCGACGTCTTGATCCCTTCGATGACCGTCATGTCGAGCACGCGGCGCATGCGGGCAATCGCCTCCTGGCGATCGCGGCCATGCACGACGATCTTCGCGATCATCGAGTCGTAGTACGGGGGAACCGTGCACTCGGCGTGCGCGAACGTGTCGACGCGGACGCCCGGTCCACCGGGCACGCTGAACGCGTGGATCGTTCCCGGCGACGGCGCAAACGTGTCGGGATCCTCGGCGTTCACGCGACATTCGATGGAATGTCCCGAGAAGGTCACCTCGCTCTGCTTGAAGGAGAGCCGCTCGCCGGCGGCGATTCTGATCTGCTCCTTCACGAGATCGATGCCGGTCACCATCTCGGTGATCGGATGCTCGACCTGGAGGCGCGTGTTCGTTTCCATGTAGAAGAACCGTCCCTCGCGGTCCATGAGGAACTCGAACGTGCCGGCGTTCGTGTACTGCACGGCCTTGGCCGCATCGACGACCACGCCACCCATCTTCCGACGGATCTTCTCGCTCAGGGCTGGTGAAGGGGCTTCTTCGATCAGTTTCTGATGGCGACGCTGAATCGAGCACTCGCGCTCGCCGAGATGGACGACGTTGCCGTGATGGTCGCCGATCACCTGGAACTCGATGTGCCGCGGGTTCTCGAGATACTTCTCGATGTAGACATCGCCGTTGCCGAATGCCGCCTCCGCCTCGCGCTGCGCCGTCTTCAAGGCATTCGGCAGCTCGCCCGGGTTGCGAACGATGCGCATCCCGCGGCCGCCGCCCCCGGCAACCGCCTTGACGATCACCGGGTACCCGATGTCCTTTGCGACCTTGAGCGCCTGCTCTTCACCGGTGACCGGACCGTCGCTGCCCGGCAGCATCGGCACGCCGGCTTTGCGCATCGCTTTCTTCGCCCGTGCCTTGTCGCCCAGCAGCTTGATGACGCTCGGGTCGGGGCCGATGAAGCGGATATGACACGCCTCACACACTTCGGCGAGGTATGCGCTCTCCGAGAGGAAGCCGTACCCGGGATGGATCGCGTCGGCGCCGGTGATCTCGGCGGCACTGATGATCGCGGGCACGTTCAGGTAGCTGTCGGCGCTCCGCGCCGGTCCGATACAGACGTCCTCGTCGGCAAACCTGACGTGAAGCGAGTTTTCGTCGGCCTCGGAATAGACGGCGACGGTCTTGATGCCGAGCTCGCGACACGCATGGATCACCCGCAGCGCGATCTCGCCCCGATTCGCGATCAGAATTTTCTTGAACATCGTCGTGCGATCACCCCTGCGAAGGCTTTAGCGCAAACAGCCGCTCGCCGTAATGGACGGCCTGGCCGTTCTCGACGTACACCTTCATGATCTCTCCATCACACTCGGCGTTGATCTCGTTCATGAGCTTCATCGCCTCGATGATGCAGAGGACCTGACCCTTCTTGACCGCCTGCCCCACATCGGCGAACGGCGGCGCTCCGGGTTCCGCTGAACGATAGAAGGTCCCCACGATCGGCGACTTGACGATCGCCAGATCGATGTCTTCGCTGGCTGGTGCGAGGATGGGAGGTGCGGGTGCCGCGTTCTCACCCGCCGGGCCTGCCCCAACGGCGTACGGGGCCGGCGGCAGTGCGGGCATGGTCCCGTTCCAGCCACCGGCCGAATTCTTTCGCAGACGAATCTTGACGTTGTCCCGTTCCAGCTCGAACTCTGACAGATCGTGCTGGCGCATCATGTCGAGAATCTGCTTGATCTCGTCTAGGTCCATTCAATAGGTCCGCAGGCTCTTACCCACAGATCCGAAGGTCCCGGGGAACAGACGTCAGGACTTCGCACCCGGTCTCAGTCACCAGCACGTCGTCTTCGATTCTCACGCCACCGAAACCGGCGAGGTATGCGCCTGGTTCGATGGTGAACACCATACCCGGCTCGAGCGTCGATTCGCGGGTGTCGGGGCGCGGCTTGCCAACGCGGGGCTCTTCGTGCACCTCGAGCCCGAGCCCATGACCGGTGCCATGTCCGAAGGCCTCGCCGAGGCCCTGGCCGATCAGAACATTCCGAGCCGCGGCATCGATCGCCGACGGTAACACCCCGGGCCTCACCGCGTCGATGGCCGCCTGCTGCGCCTCGCGCACCGACTCATACAGGCGCCGGGCCTCCGGTGACGGAGTTCCGACATACGCCATTCGGGTGAGGTCGCAGCAGTATCCGTCCAAGATGCCGCCAAAGTCCAGCACCACCAAGTCGCCGGGTTTGAGATTCCGTGCACCCGCCCGGTGATGAGGCAGGGCCGAATGCGGCCCGGATGCGACGATCGTCTCGAAGGCGGGACGTTCATACCCGGCCGCCTGCAGCGCGCGGTCGATCGCGCCTGCGACCTCACGTTCGGTCGTGCCGGCGCGCAGGCGGACAAACGACTGATCGGTAACAGCCTCGAGTCGGGACGCGGCGTCCCGGATCACTGTGCACTCGAAACGATCCTTGATCAGCCGCTGCCGCTCCACGACTCGCTCAGTCGATCGAAGCGTGATCGCGATCTCGCGGGCGGCAAGCGTACGAATCAGCCACTCGTGACGTGCGACGGTGAAGTGGGCCGCTTCGATTCCCACCGTCGACACACCGAGGCTGATGAGCGTATCGACGAGCGCTTCGTCGTAGCTGGCGGGAACCGACCCCTGATGAAGTGTCGGACACGCGGCAGGCGACGTTTGCAGCGAGGCCACCGCTTCCCGATAGCGGAAGTCGATCAGCAGATGCAGCGCGTCACTTGTCACTACGAGTGTTCCAGCCGTCCCGACGTGGTTCGTGAGGTAACGAATGTTGTACAGGTTCGTCACGACGAGTGCGTCGAGCTGTTGCTGCGCGATCGCCGTGCGCAGCGAGCGGTGGCGTCCGGCCAATACTTCCGACAGTGCGAGCCGCATGGGATCAGCGGGTCCGAGATCCCGGCGATTGCCGCGCCAAGCGCTCGCGTTCGAGGACCGTCAGCCATGCCTCGAGCTCCGCGATCACCCGATCCTCGGCACGCGCAGACGGGTCGACACCGATCGGTGTCGAGGCTTGGCGAGCGTGCGGCGTCGCGACGACGGGCGTGACCGGCGCAGCCGGGCTGTCGACGCCACGCGCCGGGGTCTCTGGCTGTTTGCCCTTCGCCTCGTTCGATGACTGCCGGCGGCGTTGATGGATCTCCGCAAACTGTCGCACGGCGGTGAGGTTGTCGGGCGCCGCCCGCACGACGTACTCGAACTCGGCCGCCGCCTCCTCCATTCGTCCGAGCTCGATCAGGGCGCGGCCCAGGGTGACGCGAGCTGAGAGATACGCTGGATGTTGAGCGAGCCCCGCCTTTGCGACAGCGATGGCCTCCTCGAACTGCCCTGCCCGTCGATACTCTTCGGCGAGCTGCGCAAACGCAATCGACGCCGGATCCTTCTGGACCCGCCGTCGAAGTTCTTCAATCCGGAGATTATCCGCCACGTTAGCTATGGTACCTGGACGGACTGCGGCGCGGAACTCGCTCGTCCGAGGCCGTCGGTCAGCCGCAGCCTGACGTTGGACTGACTGCTTCTGCTCGTCATAGCACGTTCCTGCTTGGCCTTATCGGCGCTACTTGGCTTTATCGGCGCTACCTGGCTTTATCGGCGAAGTCCGCGAAGTTGACGCCCATCGTGCTGGCAACGCTCACCTGGTTGCCGGCCTGATCGTGACCATAGAAGGTGATGGTCGCGATGGTCGAGATGCGCTCGCGGCTCTGAAGCAAGGCTCTGAGCGGAGCCTCTTCCTTGGCCGAATGACGCACGACCTCGAACGAGATTTCCGCACCTCCCCCGGGAATGGTGATCGTCAAACCCGAATCGAACGAATAGGGCACGTCCACGCCCTGAACGTTGTGGCTGTCGGCCCTGAGGTACTCGACACGGTATCGGTCCAATGTCACTTCGTTGATCTGGCTCGGCGTCGCGGCGACACCGGGTGAACCAGGATCCTTCAGCTGAATCCGCAGGCGCGCCTTTGCGACATCGTCGAAGATGCACGGTGATGTGGGCGAGCAGGGATCGGTCGTGGTGTCTGCCACGTCGGACAGGACCGTGCCCTGACCGGCGCCGTCCGCGAGCGCCTCGACGACGAGCTGCACCGGCGATCGACCTTGCCGAACGAAATCGCCGCAGCTGACGGAAGGCCCGACGACCCCCGCAAGGGCCACGAGTTTGACGAGTGTCGCAGTCACAGTACGTCTCCTACAGCCTGAGAATCTTGGGGGTGATGAAAATCAGCAGCTCGCGGCTCTCGTCGGTGAGCTCGTTCCGCTTGAACAACCATCCCAGGAGCGGTAGTCGATTGAGCGCGGGCGTCTTGTCCTGACTGCTCTGCTCGCGGCTCACGTAAATCCCGCCGATGACCGTGGTCTCGCCGCTGCTGACGAGCACCTGCGTGAGCGCGCGCTGAGTGTCGATCGGCGGAATGCCGTTGATGGCGCGGCTGAAGTCCGGCGCCGAGTTCTCCATCGTGATCCTCATGATCACGGTGTTGGCCGACGTGATCTGCGGTTGCACGCGCAGCGTCAACGCGGCATCGCGGAAGCTGACGGTCACCGTGTTGTTCGCGACGGTTTGAATCGGGATCTGAAGACCCTGTGTGATCTCGGCTTCGATGTTGTTCTGGGTCGACACCTTCGGAGTCGACAGGATGCGACCTTGCCCGGTTCGTTCGAGGGCCGTGAGAGCGACGTCCAGATTGAAGGCGCCGTTGATCGACCCGAGCGCCACGCCCACAGCGCTCGGGGCGCCGCCTATCCCGAGATTGACAGTGTTGCTGACCTGGTCGCCACCGGTCGGACCTTGAGCGAGGCCGGTCCTGCCGCCCACGCTGACCTGATTGGGAAACGACAGCGGCAGGGTGTTGCCAAGCGCCTGCGAGGCCTGCGCGTTGAAGCCCCATTGCACACCGAGACGCCGCGCGTATTCGCGTGTGGTCTGCACGATGCGCGCCTCGATCTCCACCGACGGCTCGGGGCGATCGAGCGTGTCGAGCAGCGAGTTCGCCCGCTCGAGCCGATCGGCGAGGTCGTTGATGATGATCGTGTTCGTGCGCGGATCGGTCTGGATTGTTCCGCGCTGCGACAGCGCCGTCGCAGTGAGGAGCTTCGTCAGATTTTCAGCCTTGGCGTAGCTCAGCGTTCGCGTCAGGACCTTGAGTTCTCCCGCCAGTGCCTGCTCTTCCGCGAGCTTTCGCCGCTGGGTCTCCTCTTCGGCGAGCACCGTCATCGGCGCGATGCGCACGATCGTCCCGTCCACCGAGTAGCCCAGCTTGTTGGCGCGCAGGATGATGTCGAGGGCCTGATCCCACGGCACATCGCGCAGGGCGACATCCACCGTGCCCTGGATGCTCGGATCGATCACGAGATTCAATCCGCTGATCTCCGAGAACGTGCGGAGGACGGCGCGCAGATCGGCGCCCTGGAAGTCGAGGGTCACGGGATTGCCGGTGAAGCGTGGTTGCGCGGCCTGCGGATTCTGCACGGCCGGCTGACCCGCCTGCGCGGCCTGCGGTACGACGGACACTGGTTGCAGGGCCGCCGCAGGAGCGCTCGCCGCCACGGCCAGACACAAGCCGAGCACCATCGAGTATCGGCGCATGGTTACTTGGCCGCTTCCGTCGGTCGGAGCAGCTTCCTCACTTCACGCGCCTTCTCCAGCGAGAGCGGGTTGTCGACCTGCTGCACGATCACTACCGCGTCCGCCGAAATGGCTCTGATCGAACCGTCGAGGAGCTTGTCGCCGACGTGCACGACGTAGGACTTGTTGTCGATGCCCTGCAGGATGCCGACGTAGCCGCCGGAAGGGCTCATGAGTGTTCCACGCAGGCTGACCTCGGTCGTGCCCATGCCAGCCAGCCCGGATGGCCGCGGCCCCTTGATGGCAGCGTCGTTGGAGCCGCGTCGCAGGAGGCTGACAAACGGATCGCGGCGGCCCTCGCGGTTATAGGTGAACTCTTGCGGGTCGCGCGCTGGACCAGCCGCGTTCGCTGAGGCGTCGGCCGGTTCAGCGGCCTTCCCCGTAGACGAAGCCACCGCGGACGTGTGCTGCGCCGGTGGCGTCCGCGCCGCAGAGACGCCGCCGATTGACACAGCGGAGATGAACGTGGAGATGAGAGCGCGCGTCACGATGGTCACTCCGCCCTCGGCGCTCGTGGCGCCGCTCCTCGTCCACCAGGTCGGTTGGGCGCCGCCGCTTTCGGATCGAGCAGCACGAACGTTGTCGCGGTGCACTCGGCATCCACGGTCGCTCCAGCGGTCTGTGCGTCGCGCGCCTTGATCTTGATGCCGTCGACGTTGATGATTCGCGGGAACTTGCTCACGCGCTCGAGGAACGCGCCGAGGTCGTGGTATGTGCCTTCGAGCTTCAGGCCGATCGGCCACTCCGCATGCAGTGTCTTGCGCGCCACCGTCTGAGGCGTGAATCCCCGAATGACCAGGTTCGACTGCGTGGCCATCGCCTGCACGCGGCGAAGCAGATCGGCCACATCCTGCTCCTCGGGCAGGACGGCCCGGAGACGATCGAGTTGCGATTCGAGCTGTCCGACTTCTTTCCGGGATTCGGACAGACGCCTGGCGATCGGAAGACCGCGGTCGATCTCCACTCTCAACGCCGCCAGCTGCTGGCGCTGATCGTCGATGGCGGTCATCTTGCCCTCGGCGACCAGCTGCCAGAAAGCGCCGCCAAGCGCCAGCGACAGCGCGGCGAATGCGCCGACCTGGCCGTACCACGGCAACTTACTGAGACTCAGGTTGAGTGCCACGACGTGAGAACCTCGTTGCGTCTATCTGCCATCGGCCGCCGGTGCCGCGCCGCCGGCGCCAGTGCCCGCGCCTCGCCCCGCCGATGGCGTCGTCAGTTGCGCACGCACGATGAACTTGATCAGCTCGACTGGCATTCCCCCGCGACCACCCTGCGATCCTGTCGAGCCCGATTCCACCTGGCTGTTGACGATCTCGATCGGCTTCTGCAGGAGTGATGTCGTGCCAAGGTTGCCCACGAAGTCGGAGAGCGCGATCAGCGTCGTGCTGCGCCCTTCGATCGTGACGGCTCCATGCCCCTCTTCCATCTGCGTCAGCCACAACCTGTCCGGCAGGCTGCGGCTCACATGGTCGAGCAGCTGCACCGGCACGCTCTGTCCGTTGCGCAACTGTTCGATCAACTGCACGCGCTGCTGGAGCTGCGCGCGGCGAGCGTCGGACTGCTTTACCTCGTCGAGGATCGATTTCAGGCGGACCGCTTCCTGCTGCGAGCGCGCGATCTCGGTGTCGAGATCGGACGCGGTCGTCGTGAGCTTCCAGTCCCACCAGCCGATGCCGAGCAGGGCGACCACGAGAATCAGGCTGCAGGCGGCCGTCAGCCGCTGACCGGCGTCGAAGGACGGAATGGCCGACTTCCTGGCCTGTTTGCGTTCGACGCCGAGGAGGTTGATGCGAATCACCGGTCGCCAACCTCTCTCAACGCCAAGCCCACGGCCACGGCCGCCGTCGCTGCATGCTCGGTGGGATCACCGCCGACTTTCTTCCCGCGCCACGCGATGGCGCGGAACGGATCGAACTCCTCGACCGGCGCGCCGGCGCGCTCGTGCAGCATCTCGCGGAAACCATCGACGCGCGACGCGCCGCCGCTCAGCATGATGCGATCGATCTGCTCGGACGCCGCGGTGGCCTTGAAGAAATCGAACGTCTTCTGGATCTCGAGGAGCACGTTCTCGGTGACGGCACGCAGCATTGGCCGGGCCTCTTCAAAAGAGGCGCCGTCGACCGGGATGCCTTTCTTGAGCGCCTCGGCCGATTCGAAGGGCAGATCGAGCTCCTTCTGCACCGCTTCCGTGTACGCGTTACCCCCGATGGAGATATCGCGGGTAAACACGGACTGATGGCCCTGCAGGATGTTGATGTTGATCGCGCTGGCGCCGGCGTTCAGCAGCACCACGATGTACCCGTTCTCGAAACCGTAGTTCACCTCGTAGGCGTTCTGGAGCGCGAAGGCGTCGACGTCGACGATGACAGGGGCGCGGCCGGACTGCGAGATCACAGCGGCGTAGTCGCCGATCTTCTCCTTCTTCGCCGCAACGAGCAGCACTTCCATGCTGCCGCGCGAATCGGGTCCGGTGCCAGGATCGAGGATCTGGTAATCGAGATTGACGTCCTGGATGTCGAAGGGAATGTACTGCTCGGCCTCCCAGCAGATCGAGTCGCCGAGTTCCGACTCGGTCATCACCGGCAGCGTGATTTTCTTCACGATGACGGCGTTGCCCGAGAGCGAGGCGCAAACGTCGTTGGCCTTGAAGGCCTTGTTCTGAGCGAAGAGGCGCCGGATCGAATCGGCGACGGCGCCAGCGTCGACGATCGCACCGTCGACAATGGCGTGCTGAGGAACCGGCTCGCTTCCGAATGCGGCGACGCGGAAGCCCTTCCCCGCCGGCTTCAATTCAACGGCTTTGACAGCGCTCGATCCGATGTCGAGCCCCACGACGGGTCTGGTTCTACGAAACATAGGAGTCTCTGCCCTTCGCTCTTCGTCAACCTCGCTCGCCGGTCATCCGGGTCGTAGACAAACCCGGGAGAGTGCACTCCAAACGGCAACGCCTGTGCCAGGAACTCGAGAGTGGCATCGGTGATCGAGCTGTTGCGGAATCAGCCACGTGCGTCCGCTCCGCTCGCGGCTCGTCTTGACACATCCGTGAGCGACTGACGATTGCGTCAGCCGTCAGGCTGCTGGAATCGCCTGACACAGGCGTTTATCGGCGGTTTTTGTCGATTCGGCACAACAGCAGAGCTGGCTCACGATCGCGATTCGGTGAGTTCCGACGAAGGGGTTCAGAAGTTCAACGACCGTATCCCGGCGGCGTGTTCCACTTCTTGGTCCACGAGTGACTCGTTCCGGGTCACAGGATCGTCGCGCTCGCGCGTGAACCCGGAGGCGCCCGCGCGGGAATCGAGAACCCAGACCCGAGAACCCAGTACCCCGCACCCGAACCTTGAGCCGCTGAAGGGTGAACGGAAGTGCGCACCTCGACGTTTGACTTCTCATGACGATGTCGATATACACCAGCGTCAATTTCGTTGCTGTTCACCTCGGGAGGCGTGCATGGGATTCAGTCGGACCGTGATACCCCGCCTTGTCGTTCTGAGCCTCGTACTTCTCTGCTCGCGGAACGTCTTCGCTCAAGGGCAGACCGCCATCGCAGGCATCGTCAAAGACGCCACCGGAGCCGTGCTCCCTGGCGTGATCGTTGAAGCTTCCAGCCCGGCGCTCATCGAGCGCTCGCGCAGCGTCGTGACCGATAGTCAAGGGCAATACAAGATCATCGACTTGCGTCCCGGCGTGTACAGCGTCGTGTTTACGCTTCAGGGGTTCAACACCTTCCGGCGCGACGGCATCGAGCTGACCACCGCGTTCACCGCACAGGTCAACGCCGATCTGAAGGTAGGGTCGTTGCAGGAAACGGTCACCGTGACAGGCGAGAGTCCGATCGTCGACACACAGAACTCCATTCGCAAGTCGACGGCGTCACGCGAGGTGATGGACGTCCTCCCCACCGATCGGAATTTCGTGAGCTTCGCCGCGCTGACGCCCGCCGTGCTGGTCACCGGCGTGCGGCAGAACGTCGGCGGATCGATCCCCGAGACCGGCATGAACCTCGTCGTCCACGGCAGCCGCGCGGCGGACAGTTTGATCATGGTGGAGGGCATGCCGATCATCAACGGCAGCGGCCAGGGCGGTCTGCAGTACGGCAACTACTTGAACAACGCGCTCGCCCAGGAGATCACCTTCCAGACCGACTCGCACAACGCCGAGTTCGAGCGCGCCAGCGTCTACTCCAACTTCATCCCGAAGGAAGGGTCGAACACGGTCAGGGGATCGTTTTCGGCGCGCTACGCTGGGGAAGGCTGGCAATCGGCCAACCTCGATGACGAGCTGCGATCGAAGGGACTCCTGAGCGGCAACCGCATCAATCGCATCTGGGACCTCAACCCGGCGCTGGGCGGACCGCTGCTGAAGGATCGCGTGTGGATCTACGGGTCCTATCGTCACTGGGGCACTTACAACTCGGTCGCGGGTTCGTTCAAGGACGCCGACTTCTCGGAACAGTTCTACAGCTGTCACCCGGATGCGAGCGGTCAGTGCACGACCGAACAGAACCTGTTCCCAGTCTGGCATCAAAGCGCAGTCAGCCGCCTTACGACGCAGGTCAGCCAGAAGAACAAGGTGAACGTCTACACCGACTGGCAGTACACGTACTTCGGCAACTGCTTCGTGCCGACCTATCTGACGGCGATCAGCGCCTGCCCCGAATACAAGAACATTCCGCAGTACATCCTGCAGGCCTCGTGGAGTTCGCCTCTCACGAACAAAATCCTGCTCGAGGCCGGAGGCACAATCACACCGCAGGATTTCCACGGCTATCGGCGGGCCGGAGTCTCCCAGACGCAGTTCGCGACCCAGGAGCAGGTCCCGCAGCCCGGCTCGCCGACGCGCTGGGGATCGGCAGAAGTCGGGTACGGATACAACCGCAGCAACCAATCGAACTACCGCGCCTCCGCGTCGTACGTGACCGGCACGCACAACATCAAAGTGGGCATGACGCTGATGCATCAGTGGCGCTACACCACGCAGGAAGTCAATAACTCGGTCGCGCTGGTGCTGCGCAACGCACAACCGTTCTCGCTCACTGAATACGCGACGCCGATCCAGTTCCACGAGACCGTCAACTACAACATGGGTCTCTATGGGCAGGATCAGTGGACGATCCGGCGTCTCACCATGAA
This sequence comes from Vicinamibacterales bacterium, assembly GCA_036407095.1. Taxonomy (GTDB): domain Bacteria; phylum Acidobacteriota; class Vicinamibacteria; order Vicinamibacterales; family UBA2999; genus Gp6-AA40. The sequence goes on from DASWZV010000008.1 coordinate 44,552, forward strand.
CTACGGCGTGCGGCTCGACTTCCTGAACGCGCAGGTCGATGCGCAGGACATCGCCGCGGGTCCGTTCACACCGGCGCATCACTTCGATGCGATTCACAACGTGCCGAACTGGAAGGACGTCGATCCACGCGTCGGCATCTCCTACGACCTGTTCGGCAACGGCAAGACCGCGCTCAAAGCCAGCATCGGGCGCTATGTCGTCGCAGACGCGTACTCGATCGCGCGTGCGGTCAACCCGGTGCAGTCGACCGTCAACTCCGTCACGCGGACCTGGGCGGCACCTGCCGGTGTCGCATACGCAGGTACTTTGAATCCATTCGACGATTGCGATTTGTTCAATCCTGCCGCCAACACGAAACGTCCGGGCGCGGTCGCGTGCGGACAGATCAACAACCCGTTGTTTGGGCAGGTCCAGACGCGGACGACGAACTACGATCCCGACATCGTCGAAGGCTGGCACAAGCGGCCGAACAACTGGGAAGGTCAAGTCAGCATCCAGCGCGAGATCGTCCCTCGCGTCTCGGCGTACGCCGGCTACACGCGCCGGTGGTACGGCAACCTCACGGCGACGCGCAACCTGAATGTGACCAACAACGACTTCACACAGTACTGCGTGGCGATCCCCAACAACTCCCTGTTGCCCAATGCCGGCGGCCAGCAGTGCGGGTACTTCGACGTCAATCGCGTGATTGCGCCGAACAACGTGATCTTCAATTCCAGCAAGGTCGGCGGCATCGACGACGTGTATGACGGTTTCGATTTCGACGTCCAGGCGAGACTCGCGCGCAACACGCTCGTCTCTGGCGGTGTGAGCCTCGGCCGCGAACGGGTCAACAACTGCAGTCTGATCAGCGATCTCAGCCTGTCCGTCGGCCAGCCGCGCGTCGAGGATTTCTGCGATGTCACTCCACCATTCAAGCCGCAGGTGAAGGGCCAGCTCGCCTACGCACTTCCGTGGGCGGTGAACGTGTCGGCGACCTTCCAGAGTCTGTCGGGTCCCGAACTCAGTGCGAGCTGTCCGCTGAACACCGTGTGCCAAACGACGCTGGGACGCAATTTCACGGGACCGGCGCCCTCGGTCAGCATCCTCCCCGGCGGCACGCTGTACGGCGACCGTGTCTATCAGACGGACCTGCGGTTCAGCCGGACGATCCATACCGGCAAGACCACGGTGCGACCGACGGTCTCCATCTACAATCTGTTCAATGCCAATCCGATCCAGACGTACACGACCACCTACGGACCGGCGTGGCTGGCACCACAGGTCATCCTGCAGTCGCGATTCGTGGACCTCGGTGTCCAGTTGGATTTCTAGCGAGAGTCCGATTCACTTCAAACCAGCCTGGGGAGCCGCCGCGTGTGCGGCGCTCCTCACGCTCGCCGGGTGCAGGCAGACACCGCCGTCCAAGCCCGATCACTCCCCCGCTCCGTCGCGCATCGTCACGTTCAACGAACACATCGCGCCGATTCTGTTCGAGCACTGCGCGAGCTGCCACAGGCCGATCAACACTGCGCAGCCGACCAACACTGCGCAGCCGACCAACACTGCGCAGCCGGCCAACACTGTGCAGCCGACCAACACTGTGCAGCCGACCGCGCGGACGGCTTCAAACAATCCGAACGATCCGCTGTGCGTCGCCGGCGCTCCCTTCAGTCTGCTCGACTACGCGAGCGCGCGAGCGCACGCAGGCGAGATCGCGACCGCGACCGCGACGCGCGCGATGCCTCCGTGGCTACCCGACCGTGACGTGCACTTCGCGAACGAGCGCAGACTCAGCGACGAACAGATTGCGTTGATTCAACGATGGACGGAGCAGGGGACGCCCGAGGGCGATCCGCCCCGGCGGCCGGTGCCGCCCACATGGCCGGACGGCTGGCAGCTCGGCACGCCCGATCTCGTCGTGACGATGAAGGAGCCGTTCACGATGCCGGGCCGCGGCGGCGATGTGTTCCGAAGTTTCGTGTTTCCCGTGCCATCGGCGGCGACGCGCTACGTCCGCGCGATCGAGTTTCGCGCCGACAATCCCAAGGTCCTTCACCACGCGAACGTCGCCGTCGATCCCGCGCGCGTCTCCCGTCGTCTCGATCGCGCGGACCCCGGACCCGGCTTCGCGGCGATGCCGGACGATCAAGTCCAGAACGTGTACGGATGGTCGCCGGGCCGCGTGCCCGTCTTCGAAGCAGCCGATACCGCATGGGCACTGGAAGAAGGCAGCGATCTCGCCGTGCAGCTGCACATGGTCCCGACCGGTGTTGCGGAGAACGTGAAGCCGGCGATCGGGCTGTACTTCTCACCCACGCCACCGACGCGCACACCGGTCGTCATCAAGCTCGAGTCGAAAGCGATCGACATCGCCGCCGGCGACGCCGCCTATGTGATCGAGGATCGCTACACGCTTCCCGTCGACGTCGATGCGATCAGCGTCTATCCGCATGCGCACTATCTGGCGACCGAGATGAAGGGGGTCGCGACGATGCCCGACGGGACCCGCACGCCGCTGCTGTCGATCCGGCAGTGGGACATCAAGTGGCAGGACCAGTACCGGTTCGCCTCACCAATGTTCCTGCCAAAGGGCACGGCGATCAGCATGCGCTTCGTGTACGACAACTCGGATCGCAACCCGAACAACCCCGCTCGTCCCGCGCATCGCGTCCGTTGGGGGCCGAAGTCGACAGCTGAAATGGGCGCGCTCTGGGTCGAGGTGATTCCGCGACGCCCGGAAGATGCCCGTCAACTGGAGTCGGATCAGGATCGACGCGCACTTCGCGCTGATATCGCCGGCGCCGAGCTCGCGGCTCGGGCAGACCCGGGCGATGCTGCTGCTCACAACTATCTCGCGACGAAATACCTGCAAGCCGGGCGCGTGCCCGATGCCGTCGCACAACTTGAAGAGGCGCTCCGGCTCCAGCCGTCGGATGCTGAAGCCCACAGCAATCTGGGAAGCATCCTCCAGAGCCAGGGACGATTGGACGAAGCCTCGCGCCATCTCGGTGAAGCGGTTCGATTCCGCCCCAACGACGATCGGGTACGCTTCAATCGAGGCAACCTGCTCCTGGCGATGGGGAGACCTGACGACGCGATCGGCGAATTCCGGCGGGCCATCGCGATCAATCCAGACAATGCCGAGGCCCACTTCAATCTCGCGATGCTGGTCGGCCCGCGCAATCAGCTTGACGAGGCGATCCTCCACCTGACCAGAGTCTTGGAGATCAACCCGCGCAGCCCGGATGCCCATCGCAATCTGGGGATCGCCTACGCGCTCAAGGGCAAGCTGGACGAGGCCATTCGGCACGACCGCGCCGCTCTCCGCCTCGACCCCGACTCACACGTCACCAGGGATCACTTGCAATCGCTTCTCCAAACCACGGCCAATCGTGGTCAGTAGGCTTGACAACTTCGGACAACCGTCGGTATCCTTGGGGTTTACCGTTGTTGGTGACGCTCCCCCCGTCTGGACCAGTCCAGTCGGGGCGGGCCAGCCCCGGTCCCCGTCTGTGGCAGGCGGGGCGCAAGCGAAGGATCCCCTATTTCATGCGTACGTATGTAGCCAGCGCGAAACGCGCGGACAGCCGGTGGCACGTCATAGACGCAGGAGGCCAGGTTCTCGGCCGCGTCGCGACGATGACCGCTCGCCTGCTCCAAGGCAAGCACCGGCCGATCTACACGCCGTATATCGACACCGGCGATCACGTGATCATCATCAACGCCGACACCGTCAAGCTGACGGGACGGAAGGAATCCCAGAAAATCTATCGTCGCCACAGCGGGTTTGAGGGCGGGCTCAGCGAAGAGCGCGCGGTCGACCTGCGTAAACGGCGTCCGACTCGCCTCGTCGAGGAAGCGGTCCGCGGGATGCTGCCGAAGACCAAGATGGGCGACGCGATGTACCGGAAGCTGAAGGTCTACTCCGGCGCCGATCACCCACACGCTGCGCAGCAGCCCAAGAAGATCGAGGTCACATAGCTTGGCAAGCATCGAATACTACGCCACTGGCCGTCGCAAGACATCGACCGCTCGCGTCTTCCTTCGCCCCGGCAAGGGGACCATTACCGTCAATCATCGGGAGTTCGACAAATACTTCACGACCGATGCGCTGCGCACGCAGGTGCGGCGGCCGCTGCTCCTGACGGAGACGGGCGACAAGTTCGACATCCTGGCAACCGTCGACGGCGGCGGCGTCAACGGACAGGCGGGCGCGATGCGGCTCGGCATCTCGCGTGCGCTCGTGGGGTTCAACGCGGAGCTGCGAAAGCAGCTGAAGAAGGATGGCCTCCTGACGTCGGACTCGCGCGTCAAGGAGCGCAAGAAGTACGGACTTGCTGGAGCGCGCAAGCGGTTCCAGTTCAGCAAACGTTAGAGAGAGGGAGGGACTTTGCCCGGGATTGCGATTAAGGATCTGCTGGAGGCCGGCGTGCACTTCGGCCACCAGACGAAGCGGTGGAACCCGAAGATGAAGGAGTACATTTTCGGCGAGCGGAATGGCATCTACATCATCGATCTGAACAAGACCGCCAAGAAGTTCCGCGAAGCGGAGGACTTCCTCACCAACCTCGCGGCCGACGGCCGCACCGTACTCTTCGTCGGCACCAAACGCCAGGCGCAGGACGTCATCGCCGAAGAGGCCCAACGCTGCGGCATGTACTTCGTCAATCAGCGCTGGCTCGGCGGGTTGCTCACCAACTTCACGACGATTCAACGCAGTCTGGGACGTCTTCGCGATCTCGAGGCGATGGCCACCGACGGCCGCTACGACACGCTGTCGAAGAAAGAGATCGCGCGCAACGAGAAGGAGAAGCGCAAGCTGCTCAAGAATCTCGAGGGGATCCGGCAGATGTCGCGTCTGCCCGATGCCGTGTTCGTCGTCGACACGCGCAAGGAGAAGATCGCGGTCGACGAGGCGCGCAAGCTCAAGATTCCGGTCATCGGCATCGTCGACACCAACTGCGATCCCGACGAAGTCGATTACGTCGTCCCGGGCAACGACGACGCGCTGCGCGCGATCCGGCTGTTCGCGTCGAAGATTGCTGACGCCGTGACCGCGGGTCGCGGCATGCGCGAATCGCGCATCGCCGAAGAAGACGCCGCTCGCGCCGAAGAAGCCGCGGCCGCGGATTCGGCCGCCCGGCTCACGCGAGCCGTCCGGCCTCAGCGCCGCGAAGCCACGCCCGCCGGGGCATAGGAATCGAGATTCATGAGTTCATGCGCCGGCTCGTTGGCCGGCGCTTTTTGTGTACGGAGAAGACAGTCATGGCGGAGATTACGGCAGCGTTGGTCAAGCAGCTGCGCGACAAGACGGGCGCAGGCATGATGGAGTGCAAAGCCGCACTCACCGAAGCCAACGGCGACATGGAGGCGGCGATCACGCTCCTGCGGAAGCGCGGGCTCGCGCAGGCCGCCAAGCGCGCGGGACGCACGACGGCACAGGGGACAATCGGCAGCTATATCCATCTTGGCGGCAAAATCGGCGTGCTCGTGGAAGTGAACTGCGAGTCGGACTTCGTTGCGCGCACCGACGACTTCAACAGTCTGGTCAAGGAAGTGGGCATGCACATCGCCGCGGCGTCACCCAAGTGGCTCCGTCGCGAGGACGTCCCGGCCGAAGAGATCGACAAGGAGAAAGCGATCTACCGGAGCCAGATGGAGAAGGAGAAGAAGCCGGACCACGTGATGGACAAGATCATCGAGGGCAAGCTTGGCAGCTTCTACTCGCAGTTCGTGCTCCTCGATCAGCCGACGATCCGAGACGACAAGGTCACCGTCGCGCAGCTCGTTGCGCAGGCCAGCGCCAAGACCGGGGAGAACATCCAGATCAGCCGGTTCGTGCGCTTCAGAGTCGGAGAGGGAGCAGAAGGCTGATACCTGTCGCTGAAGGAATCAGGAAACCGGGGCCTGGACCAGTCCTGAATCCTGATTCCTGAATCCTGATTCCTTCACAGTTATAATTCCGATTCGATGTCATCCGAGACGGTCACGACGCCCACGGCGACTCCTGTCTACAAACGCGCACTGCTGAAGCTCTCAGGTGAAGCCCTCATGGGCGAGCAGCAGTTCGGCGTCGATCCCGCGGTTGCGACCCGCATCGCCCGCGACGTCGGTGACATCCAGCAGCTCGGCGTCGAGACGGCGATCGTGATCGGCGGCGGCAACATCTTTCGAGGACTCGCCGCCAGCGCGCGCGGCATGGACCGGGCGACTGCCGACTACATGGGCATGCTGGCCACGGTCATCAATGCGCTGGCCCTCCAGGACGCGCTCGAGCAGCAGGGCATCGTGACGCGCGTGGTCACGGCGATCGAGATGCGGGCCGTGGCCGAGCCGTTCATCAGACGACGCGCGATCCGTCACCTGGAAAAAGGTCGGGTCGTCATCTTCGCGGCCGGCACGGGCAACCCCTACTTCACGACCGATACCGCCGCTGCGCTGCGGGCGATGGAGATCAAAGCCGACGTGATCCTGAAAGGGACGAAGGTCGATGGCATCTACTCGGCCGACCCGATGCTCGACGCACAGGCGACGAAGTACTCCTCGATCTCCTATCTGCAGGTCCTCGAACGCCAGCTGAAGGTGATGGACGCAACGGCGATCTCCCTGTGCATGGACAACAAGCTGCCCATCGTGGTGTTCAACCTGCGGCAGCCGGGAAACATCCGCCGGGTCATCCTCGGCGACCCAATCGGGACCACCGTATCCGTCTAGGACAATACGGGCCGTACGGAGGGGCCGCCCGGAGGCGGCCCGAGACAAAGAGCCAATCAGACTGCTATGGACTTCAACGACCTGAAAGGCATGTTCACCGAAGTGAAAGGGCGGATGGACGCCAACATCGAGCGTGTGCGCAAGGATATGGCGCACGTTCGAACGGGCCGGGCCACGGTGGGGCTGCTCGACGGCATCCAGGTCGAGGCGTACGGGACGAAGATGCCGATCAATCAGGTGGCGACGCTCTCGGTGCCTGAGCCGGCGCTCATCATCGCGCAGCCGTTCGATCCCTCGGTGATGGGAGCCATCGAACGAGCGATCCGCGCGTCCGATCTCGGCTTGAATCCGGCAAACGACGGCAAGGTTGTCCGGGTGCCAATCCCGGCGTTGACCGATGAGCGCCGCAAGGAGCTGTCACGGCACGTCCACAAGCAGGCCGAAGAGGGGCGCAACGCCGTGCGGCAGGTGCGACGCGACGCCAACGACCGGTTGAAGAAGCTGCTCAAGGATCACAAGATCTCCGAGGACGACGAGCGGAAGGGCCTCGAGCAGATCCAGAAGATGACCGACGATCACGTGAAGCTGATCGACGATCTGCAGAAGAAGAAAGACCAGGAGTTGCTGGGACATTAGGAGCGCGCAGGCTGAAGCCTGCGCGCTACGATCTCGCCCGCGTAGAGCGGCGGCTTCAGCGGGACGTCGCTTCAATCGCCGAACGACACGCCAAGCGCCCGAGCGGTCAGCAACAAGTCGTAGTCCAGCGGCACGGTCTTGATCTTGCCGACGACCTCGCCGATCGGAATCGGCACGAGGTCGGGCGGATGGTTCGCGACCATCTTGCCGAACTGTCCCTTCAACAGCAGCTCCACGGCTTTGCCGCCGAATCGCGTCGCCAGCGTGCGATCGAATGCAGTCGGCGAGCCGCCGCGCTGCAGGTGGCCCAGCACCACATGGCGCGTTTCTTTTCCGGTGAGGTCGCCGAGCTCGGCAGCGACGCGAATTCCCGCTCCACCCAGTCGTTCGGCGTGTCCGCCGTGCGCCTCTTCGATGAGCGACAATGCCCCGCCCCTGGCTCGTGCGCCCTCGGCCACGACTACGATGCTGAAACGGGCGCCCCAGGTGTCGCGCTCCAGAACGCACTTCGCGACGTTCGTGAGGTCGTACGGGATCTCGGGGATCAGGATCACATCCGCGCCGCCCGCCATGCCGCTGTGCAGGCCGATCCAGCCTGCGTACCGCCCCATGACCTCGACGACCATGATGCGGCGATGTGCCTCCGCGGTCGAATGCAGGCGATCGATCGCATCGGTCGCGAAGCTGACCGCAGTGTCGAACCCGAAACAGCTCGTCGTGCCGACGATGTCGTTGTCGATCGTCTTCGGGACGCAGACGAGCGGGATGCCCTTCTTGTAGAACTCGTACGAGATCGCGAGCGTGCCGTCGCCGCCGATGCAGACCAGCGCATCGAGCTTCATATGACCGAACATCTCGATGACGCGGTCTGCGTAATCGAAGGTGCCCTGCGGAGTGATGATCGGCTCGACGAACGGATTGCCGCGGTTCACTGTGCCGAGAATCGTGCCGCCCAGCCGCAGGATGCCGGTGACGTCGCGCGGCCCGAGCGGCCGCGACTTTTCAGGGTAGATCAGCCCGTCGAAGCTGTCCTCGAGCCCGATGACCTCGACGCCGCTGTTGTGGGCGGCTTTGACGACTGCGCGAACGACTGCATTCAGCCCGGGGGCGTCGCCGCCGCCGGTGAGCACACCGATTCTCTTGATACTGGGCATGAAATGGATGCGATGACGCGTAGACGCGCATCAAATTGAGTATAGCCCGAGCACCCGAACGCACTTTCACGCGCGGCGCGAGGGAGACAAAAACGAAGGACGCAAGATGGGAACGAATGCTGCCCTTCGACTCGCGTGATCGCTTCCGCTCGCTCAAGGCATTCGACGTGTCAGTGGCTCGCCATGAGCGAGCCTTCAGCTCGCCTGCAGGGCGAGGTGAAGGCGAGTCGAATGGTGGACGGCGCGAGGCTCGAACTCGCGACCTCCGCATTGCGAACGCGGCGCTCTCCCAACTGAGCTAGCCGCCCACACTGTGTGCACGCTGATTACGTGCACAAGCCTTCAGTCTAGCACGCGTGGTGATGCTGAGGAAACGGAGGGGCGGAGGGAACGGAGATTACGATCACACGGAGGAAACGGGGATAACGGAGTTTCAAGATGAACAACTTGGATGTTCCGTCTCCCCGTTCCCAAGTTTCCCCCGTTTTCTGCTCAGAAAATGTGCTCCGCCATTGCCACCGGAGCCTGCGGAGGAAACGGAGAAAGGCATCAACACGGGGACGACGGAGAAAACAGGGGAAACGGGACATGACGTCGACGTGATCAAGATCGACAATTCCCGTTGCCCCCGTTACCCCGTGTGACCATCCCGTTCCCCCCGTCTCCCCTGTTGTCTGCTCTCAAAGTCGCTCGCCGACTTTCAT
>DASWZV010000009.1:0-104766 GCA_036407095.1 Vicinamibacterales bacterium
GGGTCGGGGGACTGTCCCCGACCTGTCCCCCCGACCCCAATTCTCAGAAGGTGAACTCGGCGCTGAACTTGGCCATGCGTCCCGAGAGGATCGAGATCGGCTGCAGCCAGGTGCCGCCGGGCACGAAGTTGTTGTTGTAAGTCAGGATCGCCCCCGAGTTCAGCGCGTTGTAGAGATCCACGCCGACCATCGTCTTGGTGTTCCCGAATTTCAGCAGCTTTGCCGCGCGGAAGTCGAGCTGATTGACGCGGTTCCCGTACATCGTGCCGGGCTCGATCAGATTGATCGTGACGTTGGCGGGATCGCCCGCCGGTCCGCGCCCGAGCGCCGCGGTGATCACGGAGTTCGGCGCGGCCCAGTTCGCGGCCAGGAGTGGTCCGGGCTTGCTCTGCATCACGCCGCTGAGCTGCACGTCGACCTTCGGGATCACGTAGGTCGCAAGTCCTCTGAACTGCGTGAGGACGCCATACGCGACGTGACAGTACGGGCTCGTGGGACTGACGGTCGATCCCGCGAGGCCGGCACCGAGCGCGGAGTTCAGCTCGGGCAGACCTGCGCGCACGTCGCACGCATCGGCAACGGTCTGACCTGTGCTCGTGCCACCCTGGAAGTTCAATCCGTTCCCCATGCGCACGCTCACCGTGACGTCGACGCCGTTGAAGTACTGCGACCAGTTGCCGTACTTGCTCGAGTCGGTCACGGTGTTGAGGATCTGTCCCGCCAGCGCGCGATCGACGTCGAGCAGGTTCGAGATCGTGTAGCCGCCGCCGCCTGGCAGACGCGGATCGGACGGCGCGGTGATGGTGTAGCTCGTGTAGTTGGCAGCTGACGCCAGGGTGTTGTCGTTCACGGTGAAGCCACGGAACGATCGGCGCGAGTAGGCCACTTCCACGGACGCCTTCGGCAGCAGCTGCTGCTGAACGGAGACATTCACGCTCCAGTCGGACGGCCTGACGCCCCAGCCCTCGAGCAAATCGGGATCGTAGTTGTTCGTCAGCACGTTCTGTCCGAACCGGAGATTCGAGAGCGCGCCGCAGGTGTCGCCGCCGGCGCTGTTCGCGTTGGGGTTCAGCAGATCGCAGTCGGGTTGGAAGTTCCCATTGCCGTCGGTCCAGCTGCGCGTGACGCTGCCGGTCGCGAACGCGCCGCCGGTGACCGGCAGACGGCTCGTCGGATTCGCGCCCGCATAGTTGCCGGCGGTGCCGACGCCTTCGAGGTATTTCCCGAAGCTCGCCTTGAGCGCGGTGCGTCCGTTGCCGAACACGTCCCAGGCGGCGCCGACTCTCGGCGTGATGTCGTTGTAGCTGTCCACGCCCTGCGTCTTCGGGAAGTGAAACGCATTCGGAAGGAACCGCGTCGGCCCGATCGTCTGTTCGGGGAACCAGCTGCCGGCGCGATCGTACCGCAGCGCGCCCTGCAGCGTGAGGCGGCCCATCGTCCACTGTTCCTGCGCGTAGAACGCGGTCCATCCCGCACGGGCGTTGTTGACCCATGGCGAGATCGATTCGGTGAGCTGATTCGGGATGCCGTTGTTCACGCGATACGTGAGGTTCTGATCGTTGGTGAACCAGGTACGATCGTCGGTGAAGTACGACCCCTGATAGCCGACCTTGAAGCTGTGCGCGCCGGTGATGTACGAGCCCGATGCCCGCCATGCATACGCGCCGGTGTAGTTGAGCGCGAAATCCTGCGAGCGATAGAAGAGGCCCGCAATGCCGCCGTTGGCCGGACAGCCGACGATGCCCTGTGCAGGAATGCCCGCGCACTGTTCCTGCACACGCACCAGATTTCTGGTCGGGTTCGGATCGCGCTCGAAGCTGCCCCACCCGTAGTAGGTGGTGCCAAGCCCCGCTTCGAGCAGAAGACGATTCGACCACGGCGACGACCAGGTCAGCTGGGTGACGCGGAGCGGCTTGTACTGACTCAGGCCGCCCGCTTCGGGCGACATTCTCGCCGGATCGGTGATGCCGTAGGTCGTCCCTTCACACGTGCGGCACACGACCTGCTCGTCCCAGAAGCCGCCGACTTTCTGCTTCGGTGTTGCCTGCCACGTCACGCGACCGCTGATGTTCTCCCACGTGCGATCGGTGAACTGCGGCTTGCTGGTGTCGGGGGAATATAGCCACTTGGTCGGATCGCCCGCGTTCAAGTTATAGAAGATCAAGGGGATGTAGCGGGTTGCCGCCTGCGTGCGTCCGTTCACGAAGTACCAGACCTTGTCCTTCTTGATCGGTCCGCCGACGGAGATGTTCACGTCGTAGACGTTGTTGAGCGGCGGGACGCCCGAGCCGTTGTCGGCCTGTAGGCTGGCACCGGTGCCGCTGTAAAACGCAGCGCCGTGCACCGAGTTGCCGCCGGTCTTCGGCACGACGTTCATCACCAGACCCGCTGTCTCCGATTCGCCGAGACCGCCGGATGTCGTGAAGGCGATCTCCTGGGCGTTGCCGATGTCGGCGACGTAGGTCGGCGGCTGGCCTCCGCCGGGCGGGTTGCCGATGTTCAACCCGTCGACCCACATGCGGCTCTCGTTCGCACGACCACCGTGCACGGGGAACTGTGTCGTCACGGTTCCGGCGGCAGGGTCGTTCACGTTGGTGATCACGCCCGGCACCATGGCCACCATCGATCCGTAGTTTCGCTGGTTCGGGATCGCGCGGATGATCTCGTTGCCGATCGTCACCTCACGCCGCGAGCTCTGCGTGTCGACGATCGGCGACGCGCCCGATACGGTCACCGTCTCCTGCAGCGCGCCCACCCGCAGTTCCGCGTCGACGGTCGCGGTGAACGAGCCGGTCAGCTCGATCCCTTCGCGCTTGTAGGCGCTGAACCCGGGCAGCGTGAACGTGACGGTGTAGGTGCCGGGGCGCAGGTTCTCGATTCGGTACTGGCCCGTGCCATCAGTCACTCCCGATCGAACTTTCTCGATCAGCGCGGGGCTGGTGGCTTCGATGGTCACGCCGGGCAGCACGGCACCCGACGCATCTTTCACCGCGCCTGCGATGACCGCTTGTGCAGACGCGACGCTTGGCATGAGGACGAGCAACGCTATCAATCCCAGGGTTCTCACAATCACACGCATGTCCCACCTCTCAATCGGTCTCGGCAACTGCGCGCGTGCACACTGTTACCCGCTGCGACGCGCGGTGGATATTCGCTGCACCCCGCCGGCCTGTCAAGGCGAGTTGACGAGTTGCGTCATCGCTGCTAGAGTATGCCCGAAGTCTTAATTCATTAAGAGTTGAGAAACCACGCACATGGCACGCAAGCGATCGTCAGCACTGACTGACGCCGAAGCGCGGGTGATGGCGGTTCTGTGGGAACTCGGGGCGGCCACGGTCGCCGATGTCGTCGCGCGCCTCAGGAAGAAGCGCGCGGTGACGTACAGCACGGCGCAGACGATGCTGCGGATTCTGGAGACCAAGGGCTACGTGATGCACGAGAAGGTGGCGCGCGCGTTCATCTACAAGCCTCGTGTCGATGCGCGGCAGGCGCGATTGCGCGCGTTGCGTCATCTCGCGAGCCGGCTGTTCGACGACTCGCCCAGTCTCCTCGTGCTGAACGTGCTCGAAGACGAGGCCTTGGATCCAGCGGAGCTCAGGCGTTTGAAGAGACTCATCGGAGCAGCCTAGGGAGAGCCCCATGGAGATCGCGTGGTTGCCGTTCTGAACTGGATCTGGCAGGGAAGCGTTGTCGCGTGCATCACGACACTCGTGCTCGCGTTGATCGAGCGATCGAGCGCGCGCGACCGGTACCTGACGGTCTGGGCGGCCCTGTTCTCGGTGCTGGCCCTGCCGATCGTGCCGTATCTCCGGGATGCCATCGCCGATGTGACGGTGACCGGCGGTGATGCCGCAGCGCGCGCGCCCTTCGTGTCGATGCCGGCGGCATGGTGGACGTCGGACGCCGCCGTTCTCGTGCTGTGGGCGCTCTGGCTCGCCGTCTCCGGGTACCGCCTGGCGAGCGCTGCGGTATCACTCCGTCGTGTGAAGCGCGCCTCGGTACGCGTGCCCGCCGCGCGCCAGGCCTGTCTTCGTCATTGGGCTTCGGTCACGGGCGATGGCAGGCGAACCGACCTCAGGGTCTCGATGGGTGTGCACGCCGCCGCCGTACTCGGCTGCGGGGCACCGATGATCGCGATTGCGCCGGGACTTCTCGACTGGCTCACCGATGACGAGCTCGACGGCATCGTGATCCACGAATGGGCGCACGTGCAGCGCCGCGACGATCTGATGCACCTGGCACAGTCATGCATCGGGGTCATCGCCGGATGGCATCCCGCCGTGTGGTGGCTGGGTCGGCAGCTCCGTCTCGAACGCGAGATCGCGTGCGACGAGCTCGCCGTCGCCAAAGTCGGTTCGGCCAAGAGATATGCGGCAAGTCTCGTGAAGCTGGCCGGACTCCCTCTGCGTCGCGTCCCGTTGCTTCCGGCGGTGACCGCCATCGCCCCCTCAGGGCTTCGGCGGCGAGTCACGCGAATCCTCTCGGCCGATCGCCGGTCGTCGTTGAGAACGTGGCGTGTCGCTGCGGCGGCGGCTGGCGCGTCGCTGTGGATCCTGGCAGGTGCGCTGGGTGGCGTACGCGCCATCGCGGCGGCGTCGGACGTGACCAATGTCATCGAGGCCGTTGCCGAACGGATCGTGCCAGTTGCCACGATCGAGTCGGTCTTGGAACCGTCGCCTCAATCGGCCCCGGTCCCGGTTCGTGCGATGTCGCCGGGCGCCGGCGGATCGCGGCCCGCCACTCGGTCGCGCGGGCAGACATCGCCGGCGAATCCGGATTCTCAAATGGCTGCCACGAGCGTGCGTGAGACGACCGCGTCTCACGAAGCAGAGATCGGCGCGTCGCGGGTGTCGACGGCGTTCAACGCGCGTGCGCCAGCCACGATTTCCCCCAGCAGTGCGGCAGCGAACAAACCGTCGATCGCTCCCTGGCGCGCCACCGCCGACGGAGGCGTTTCCCTTGGTCGCGAATCGCGCGAAGCCGCGGTCGCGACTGCAGGGTATTTCACCAAGCTGGGAAAGCGAATCGCCGGTTCGTTCTGAGACGGCTTAGGGCACAACACGTTCACCCTCTTTGAGGATATGACTACGTGCGAGTACACCTCGTAAACCCGAGTGATCTGTCTTTCGGCACGGCTGTGATCACACCGCGCTGGTTGTATGTGCTGGCTGCGGCGACGCCGGAGCGCTTCGGCACTCCTGTCATCGTCGATGAGACGCTCGAGCCGCTCGATCTGAAGACGATCGAACGCGGTGATGTCGTTGGCATCGGCATTCACACAGGAAACGCACTTCGTGGATACGAATTGGGACGACTCGCGCGCGATCGCGGCGCCTACGTCGTCTTCGGCGGCATCCACGCATCGCTCTTTCCCGACGAAGTCCGCGAGCAGGGCGCGGCGCATGCGGTCGTCACCGGAGATGGCGACCTGGTGTGGTCGCAGGTGCTGCGGGACTGCGAATCGGGAGCGCCGGCGGCCGACTACGAGGGCGGGCGCATTGGAGGCGACGCGTTCGTGCCGGCGCGGTGGGACCTTCTGCCCGCGGACAAGTACATGTGGGCCTCGGTGCAGACCGTGCGGGGATGTCCCAAGCACTGCTCGTTCTGTTCCGTCTGGCGGACCGACGGGCAGCAGCCGCGGCAGCGGCATGTCGACGCGGTCGTGCGCGAGGTTGTCGCGCTGCGTCGGAAGGGCTTCAGGTTCATCGTGCTCGCCGACGACAACTTCTATCCGGTGACACTCGCTGATCTGGCGGCGGCCGATCGTCGCACCGACAAGAGCCAGCTGGCCTCGCTTGTCGCGCTGCGCCAGGAACGATTCGATCTGATGGCGCAGCTCGAGCAACTGCCCAAGGACACCGTGTTCTTTACGCAGATCACGATGGAAGCTGCCGAGGACCCCGAGTTCCTCGACGCCATGCGGCGGGCGCGTATCCGGGGAGCGCTGGTCGGCGTCGAATCGGTCACGCCGGAAGGCTTGAAAGCGATCTTCAAGAACTTCAACGAGGCAGGGGAGTCGCTGGTGGATCGATTGCAGACGTTCCGCAAGCATGACCTGCACGTGCTGGGCTCCTTCATCTTCGGATTGCCCACCGATACGCCCTCAACGTTCGATGCGACGGCCGATCTGGCGCACCGGGCAGGCGTGACGTTCGCTCAGTTCGTCATGCTCCAGCCGTTGCCGGGCACGCTCGACTTCCAGAAGTGGGAGCGCGAAGCCACCGACGTGCCGGCGATCGACGGCATTCCGCTGACGCGCTACTGGCTGATTCCGAATTCGCGGCGGCCGCGCATCTACACGCCGCATCCGGCGATGTCGGCGGATGAAATCCGGCTGCGCACGCAAGGCGTGTGGAACCGCTTCTACGCGCTCGGCGCGGTGTGGCAACGCTCGTCGTGCGTGCGATCGATCCGCTCTCGTCTGGCGTTCGTGTTGATCTCGAAGCTGTATCGTCAGATGTACGCCAATACCGGCATCGCGACCGACAGCGCGCGCGTGGCCCGTTCCGCGAAGCGCGCCCGTGTGCTTGCGAAGATTGCCAGGCGCCTGTTCATGTCGGCGCCCATGCCTGATCTGGCCGAGCCGGCGCCGTTGAGAGGCCAAAGCGAGGCGACGCAGATCCCGTTGCGCGTCGTGTCGTAGAGCGAACGATACGCGGTAGAGCGGGGGCTTCAGCCCCCGCGTCGAGGCCCTGCGTCGATCAGGTCGGCCCACCGACGTTGAACGCCGAACTCTGAACCGCAGTATGCTGCGTTCCGCTATGTCCATTACGCGCGGCACGATGACCGACGAACAACGCAAGTCCGTCGCCCTCGAGTACCTCAAGGCGTTCGACAACAAGGGGGTCACGTCGAGCGGCGGCAGCATCATGGATCTGTTCGCCGACGATGCGCAGGTGTTCTTCCCGAAGTGGGGGCTCGCAAACGGCAAGAAGCAGATCCTTCAGCTCTTCACCGACTTCGGCGGCGGCATCACGCACATCCTCCACGACTACGCGAGCTTCAACTGGATCATGACCGGCACCGATGTGTTCGCGGTCGAAGGCACGAGCGCGGGCGTGCACAGAGAGGGTCCCTGGCGCGCCGGCGTGGCGCACGCGGGGCGCTGGTGCGATGTCTTCGAAGTGCGGGACTTCCTCATTCAGCGCTGCTTCATCTATCTCGATCCCGACTACGCCGGTCTCGACACCGCGCGTTATCCCTGGCTCTCCGCGCATGGTCGCGATCCGTCGAAGCCGATGGGTTAGTCGCAGTGCCCGCCCTTTGGCCCGGATCCAATCAAATACCGCGAAAAATTGCGGTCTGCGTGGGCTGGACCGATTGGCGCGCGGCGGGATTTCTCACATAATGTCGGGCGTCGGTCCGGTGTAAGTCCGGCTGTCGGTCCGGCTGAAGCCGGACACTACGTACCTGTTCATAGCGAGATGACGATGCGAAGAGCACTGTTCGGTACGGCAATCGCCGCGCTGGTTGCGGCGCTGGTGTCGGTGAGTGTCCATGGTCAGGGTGCGGTGAACTACATCACCGGTGTCGTGCAGGGCGCATCGGGTCCCGAGGCCGGTGTCTGGGTGATTGCCGAGACCAAGGATCTGCCAACCAACTTCATCAAGATCGTCGTGACCAACGATCAGGGCCGCTTCATGATTCCGGAACTGCCGGCGGCCAGCTACAGCGTGTGGGTCCGTGGCTACGGGCTGGTCGATTCCGCGAAGACACAGATGAAGCCGGGCGCGACGTCGGTGACGCTGAAGGTCGCCAACGCCAAGACACCGCTGGAAGCCGCGCAGGTGTATCCCGGTAACTACTGGCTCTCGCTGTTGCAGCCGCCGGAGCCGAGTCTCTTTCCGGGTACCGGTGAGAAGGGCAACGGTGTCGGCCCGGCCATGCTGACGCAGAATCACTGGATCAACTCGCTGAAGTCCGACTGCAACTTCTGTCATCAGCTCGGGAACAAGTTGACGCGCAGCGTCGACCACGTACTCAAGGCGAAGCCCGAGCTGAAGACCCATGCCGAAGCGTGGGAGTGGCGTCTTGGTACCGGCGTGCGCGGCACGGCGATGTATTCGGTGCTCACCAATCAGGGCAAGGAGCCGTCGCTGAAGACGTTCTCCGATTGGACGACGCGGATCGAGAAGGGTGAAGTGCCGCCGACGCCGCCGCGGCCAAAGGGCATCGAGCGCAACGTCGTGCTCACCCTGTGGGACTGGGGCACCGATCACTCGTTCATGCACGACGAGATCTCGACCGACAAGAACCACCCGACGGTCAACGCGAACGGCCCCATCTACGCCGTGTCGGCCGGTCATGGCACGCTGGTCGTCCTCGACCCGAAGACCAACACTACCGAGGAGCTCGAGATCCCGACGCGCGCGCCGCGCGAGACGGTGCCGTCGCGATTCCCGAAGCCGAATCGGCCGTCGTTGTGGTGGGGTGATGAGTGGCTGTGGGCGAATCCGCCGTACAACCCCGCCGATCCACACAACCCGATGCTCGACAGCAAGGGCCGCGTGTGGATGACGTCGAAGATCCGTCCGAATCAGGATCCGGGCTGGTGCAACGATCCGAAGAACAAGTTCGCTGAATGGTTCCCGCTCACCGGCAGCGGCCGGCAAGCGTCGTTCTACGATCCAAAGACCAAGAAATTCACGCTCATCGACACCTGCTATGCGACGCATCACCTGCAGTTCGACAACGATGCCGACGAGACGGTGTACTTCAACGAATTGAGCGGCCCGATGTTTGGCTGGATCGATACGAAGGTCTACGACCAGACGCACGACGAACAGCAGGCGGTCGGCTGGTGCGGTCAGGTGCTCGATACCAATGGCGACGGCAAGATCACGCGGCCGTTCAACATGCCATCCGGGCGTGGCGCCGATTCCGTCCTCTACGCCGGGGATACCACTGGCGGCAGCGGCCTCACGGGGCGTGGGCGCGGTCCAGTGCAGGCGTTCGACGCCAGCAAGGACACGTTAATCAACTTCTCGCTCTACGCCGTCATCCCGAGTCCGGTGGACGACTCGGTGTGGGGAGTGAGCGAGAGCTACCCGGGCTATCTCGTACGCCTGTCACGCGGGAACAATCCGCCGTCATCGTGCAAATCGCTGTTGTTCAAAGTGCCGGAGCCCGGCTTCGATCCGCGCGGCGTCGACATCGATCGCAACGGCGTCGTGTGGACGGCGCTCGCGGCCAGCAGCCACCTGGCGAGCTTCGACATCCGCAAGTGCACCGACCTCAACGGCCCGGCCAAGCGCGATGGCAGCCAGTGCAAGGAAGGCTGGACGCTCTATCAGACCGACGGCCCGAAGCTGCGCGGCACCAACATCCCTGCCGACTTCCACTACTTCAACTGGGTCGACCAGTACAACGCGCTCGGCATGGGTGAGAACAAACCGATCGCGACCGGATCGAACTCCGATTCCCTCCTGGTCCTCGATCCGCAGACGAAGCAGTGGACGACCCTGCGCGTGCCGTATCCGCTCGGCTTCTATTCACGCGGGCTCGACGGCCGCATCGACGATCCGAAGGCGGGCTGGAAAGGCCGAGCGCTCTACGCCAACTACGGCACGCACTTCGTGTGGCACATCGAAGGCGGCAAGGGCACGAAGGGCAAACTGGTGAAGTTCCAGGTGCGGCCTGATCCACTCGCGCGCTGAGAGGTAACGGAGGCTTCGGAGGAAACGGGTTTCGCACGGAGACACGGGGCAACGGAGATCAGACGGAGCTACGCCACGTCGACACTCACACTCACAAGGTTGAGGACATGTTGTTGCGAGTGTGGGTGTCGGCGTGGCGTTCTCCGTCCGACCTCCGTTTCTCCGTGTCTCCGTGCGAATCCGTTGCCTCCGTAAACTCCGTTGCTCGCGGCGTGCTAGAATCACCGCCGCAATCCAGGTTGCATCCCGTCCGCGGAAAGGGACGATCCCACCTGCGCGTCTGATCATCCACATCTTCTTCTGGCCAGCAGCGGACATCGGGCCATAGAAGGAGGCGTGTGATGTCCTCTGAACTTCCGGCGCGTCCCAGTCTCGAGTACCTCAAGAAACTCGCCAAGGAGCGTCTGCACGAACTGCAGCAGCAGAACCCGTCGGCGAAGCTCGCCGACGCACAACACGCGATCGCTCGCGAGTACGGGTTTCTCAACTGGACACAGCTCAAAGAATCCGTCACATCATCGCCGGTGCCGCCGGCGGCTCTGCCTGCCAGTCCCTATCCGGGTCTGTTCGCCCGGTTCACCGATCGCGCAAAGCGAGCGACGTTCTTTTCGCGATTCGAGGCAGGCGAGTTCGGTCACCCGGCAATCGATCCTGAACACCTCCTGCTCGGCGTGATTCGAGCACGTGACGGACTGAGCGGCCGGCTCCTCTCGGATGCGCGTTTCTCACCGGACCACCTTCGGAAGGAGGTGAGCGAGCGCAGAGCGCCGGGCGATCCTCTTGGCTTCGGAGTGATGATCGAATTCAGCGGAGCCACCAAGCGTGTCGTTCAACTCGCAGCTGCGGAAGCCGATCAGCTGCAGCACCACGACATCGGCACCGTGCATCTTCTCCTTGGCCTTTTGCAGGACGAGGAGTCGCTGGCCTCGTCCATCCTTCGGGGGGAACGGCCTGCGCCTCGACGAAGTTCGTGGGCACGCCGGCGATCTTCTCGACGACGACGCGAGGATTTAGACGCAGAGATCGCCGGGATCACGGAGGCGGTTTCGGAGACTGCGGAGAAACGGTCTCGCACGGAGACACGGAGAAACGGAGATCGGACGGAGCTAACCGTTGACCCGCACGCTATGCGTGTGTGAGGGCGTCGGCCTGTGGCCGACGCGCTTCGCGCGCGCCTCACACGCGCTGTAACCGGTCGCAGCCGGTGAGTTCCGTCCGGCCTCCGTTCCTCCGTTGCTCCGTGCGCGACCGTTCCTCCGTCCCCTCCGTTCCTACTTCCCGACCAGCCGCGGCACGTCCTTCTCGTTCTCGAGGCAGGCGTACTCGAGGAGATCGGTGTCGATCGCGATGTGCTGGTTGATGTTCACGGTCCATGGCTTCGTGTAGGCCTTCGGGTCATCGATCGTCGCGCGCACTTCGAGCGTGCCGTAGTTCGGGCGGCGGATCCGCTCGGTCAGCTTCGCCTGATCGGTGAGAGGGCTGCCGAAGAAGTCGGCCCAGAGCCCGTCGCGCAGGCCGATCGTCTCGACCACGAGCGTGTCCCCTTCCCATTTCGCCGTCGAATATCCGTACCACGCGGGATTCGGATCGCGCGGGAGCGGCCGGCCGTCGGTGTAGATCTGTCTGAACTCCATGTTGCGTTCGTGCAGGATCACGATCAGTCCAGGGCTCATGACGATCTTCTTCGGCAGCGGATGCGCCATCATCTGCAGCGGTCCGATCGGCAGGCACCGCGCGTCGGGATTGTCTTTCGCGTTGTCGCTCTTCCTTCGCGCATAGAGCTCGGCCGCCCACGGCTGGTAGGGTGGCGGAGCGCCGAGGCCGTACGACAGATCGAAGAACACCGTCTTCGGCATCGGGCCGCTCCCCTCGTTGCCCGGCGCACCAAGGCCATCGTTTTCCCAGACGCCGGAGAAGTCGGGTTTGCCGTCAGAGGTCCGCGGCGCGGGGGCCGTGAGGTTCGGCTTGCCGTCACGCGCGCGCGGCACGCCCGCGGTCGGATAGCGAAGCCACTGAGCGTTGAGGTCAGTCGCCGAGATCGCGATCAGTGCCAGAAGAACCGTCAGTCGAGTCACGCAGCCCCCTTCACAACTCATATCTTTCTCATCCTCCGCGAATGCCCCGCTCCGCCGTCACCATGGAACATTCACGTCCTTAGAGATAGGTCTCGATCCGATCCCGTCTCAGGAGGACCAATGATGACAAATGTGCTGACCGAGGTGCTCGTGTCGACCGATTGGGTCGCCGAGCATGCACGTGCCGCGTCGGTTCGCGTCGTCGAGGTCGATGTCGATACCGACGCCTACGAGCAGGGACACGTGTCTGGTGCGTGGCCGTGGAACTGGAGGACCGATCTCTGCGACACCGTGATGCGCGACATCGTGCCCAAGCACAAGCTCGAGGCCCTGCTGGGGCGATCCGGCATCGACAACGACACGGTCATCGTCTTGTATGGCGACAACAACAACTGGTTCGCTGCCTGGGCGTTCTGGCAGCTGAAGATCTACGGCCACGAGGATGTGCGGCTCATGGACGGCGGCCGCACGAAGTGGGTCGCGGAAGGTCGGCCGCTGGCGACCGACATGCCGCTCCTTCCGCCCAAGCGGTATCACGCGAAGCGCCCCGACTTCGCGCTTCGCGCGTTCCTGCCCGAAGCGCTGCAGGCGATGCGCACGAGAAGCGCCACGCTCATCGACGTGCGGACTCCGGAGGAGTTCCGCGGCGAGATCCTGTCTCCGCCCGGGCTGGCCGAGACGTGTCAGCGCGGCGGGCACATTCCCGGCGCGAAGAACATACCGTGGGCGAAGGCCTTCAACAAGGACGGCACGTTCAAGAGCCGGAACGAGCTGCTCGCGCTCTACGCCGCGCACGGCGTTACCAACGGACAGCCGGTGATCACCTATTGCCGAATCGGCGAGCGGTCGAGTCACACGTGGTTCGTGTTGAAGTATTTGCTCGGATTCACCGATGTGAAGAACTACGATGGCTCCTGGACCGAGTGGGGCAACCTCGTGGGCGTTCCGGTCGAGCGCTGAGGTGAAGCCGGGTTCACGTGCGTGGGACCCGGCAAAGGGCTCATGGTCGGGTGAACCGAATGTTGTTGAAGCAGTACTACCTGAATTGCCTCGCGCACGCGTCTTATCTCATTGGCGATGCGTCCAGCCGGACCGGGGTGATCGTCGATCCGCAGCGCGACATCGATCGGTATCTCACGGATGCAGCGGAGCAGGGGCTGGAGATCCGCCACGTCTTCCTCACGCACTTCCACGCCGATTTCGTTGCCGGTCATCTGGAGTTGCGCGATCGCACCGGCGCCCGCATTCATCTCGGGTCGAAGGCGAAGGCGGAATATCCGTTCACGCCGATGGCCGATGGCGAGAGCCTCGAGTTCGGCCGCGTCCGGCTCACGGTGCTCGAAACGCCGGGCCACACGATCGAGTCGATTTCGATTCTCGTGTTCGATCTCGATCGAGACGGCACCCGGCCGCAAGCCATCCTGACCGGCGACACGCTGTTCGTCGGCGATGTCGGGCGGCCCGATCTCCGCGCGTCGCTCGGCTGGTCGGCCGATCAGCTCGGACGGCAGTTGTATCGATCGCTGCACGACAAGCTGCTGCCACTGCCCGATGAGACGCTGGTCTATCCCGCGCACGGTGCCGGCTCGTTGTGCGGCAAGCAGTTGAGCAAGGAGACCGTGTCGACGCTGGGCGAACAGCGCCGCACCAACTACGCGCTGCAGCCGATGAGCGAGCCCGAGTTCGTGTTGCTGGTCACCGCCGATCAGCCCGATGCGCCCTCGTACTTCACCTACGACGCGGTGCTCAATACCAAAGAGCGCAACACGCTGGCGGAAGTGCTGGAGCGGCAGCTCAAGCCGCTGAGCGTCGACGTCGTGCTCGCGCTGCAGTCCACAGGGGCGCAGGTGCTGGACGTCCGCGATCCCGCCGAGTACGCACGCGCGCATCTGGCGGGAAGCCTCAACATCGGTCTCAACGGCAGCTATGCGACGTGGGCCGGGACGATCCTCGACAAGGACAAGCCGATCGTGATCGTGGCTGAACCGGCGCGCGAAGAAGAAGCCGCGATGCGGCTCGGTCGGATCGGATTCGACAGTCTCGTCGGATATCTCCGCGACGGCATCAGCGCCCTCGAGGCCAGACCGGAGCTGATGGCAGGCACCGACCGACGAAGCCCCGCCGACATACACGCGCTGCTGCATTCGCCCGATCCACCCCTCGTACTGGATGTGCGCGACCCGAGGGAGCTGGCGAGCGGGCGGATCGAGGGCAGCGTCAACATCCCGCTGAATCGCCTGCGCGCACGGATGCACGAACTCCCGCGCGATCGCAAGGTGCTGGTGCATTGCGCGGGCGGGTATCGTTCCTCGATCGCCGCAGGGCTGCTTCAGCAAGAGGGCATCGACGTGATCGAGCTGACAGGTGGCATGGGCGCGTGGGAGGCGGCCAGCCTTCCCTCACAGCGCGTGGTGTAACCTAAAGGCCCCAGGGCCCAGGCCTCAGGCCTCGGGACTGTCTGGCCTCAGGCCTTGCCCAGCCCTGAGGCCTGAGGCCTGAGCCCTGAGGCCTTTTGCGCATGGTCGTCCAGAAATTTGGCGGCACTTCTGTCGCCGACCCCACAGCGATCCGCCGTCTCATCGAGATTGTGCGGACGGCGCGCGCCCGCGATGGCCGCGGTCCGGCCGTCGTCGTGTCGGCGATGAGCCGCGTCACCGACGCACTGCTCGGTATCGCGGCCGCGGCCGGATCCGATCAGCTGAATGAGGCGCTGCCGCGAGTCGAGGAGCTGCGCGAGCGTCACCTGGCGGCTGCCCGCGAGCTCGTCGACGAGTCCGAGCAGGTTCCGCTCATCACCCAGATTGCGGATCACTTCGATCAACTCACTGGCATCGTCCGGGCGCTGGCGGTGCTCCGTGAGGTGTCTCCGCGGACGCTCGACGTGGTGGCGTCGATGGGCGAGCTGATCTCGTCGCGCATCGTCGCCGCGGCGCTGACCGCCGCGGGCGTACCCGCCGAGTGGGTCGATGCGCGATTGGCGATCGTCACCAACGACGATCACACGCGAGCGGCACCGCTGACGTCCGAGACCAACGCGGCGCTGGGCAGGACCGTCGTGCCGATTCTCGACAGCGGCCGGGTAGCGGTGCTCGGGGGATTCGTCGGCGCGACGCTCGACGGCCACACCTCGACGCTCGGGCGAGGCGGGTCCGACTACTCGGGTGCGCTCGTCGGCGCTGGCATTGGCGCCTCGGAGATCCAGATCTGGACCGACGTCGACGGGATGCTCAGCGCCGATCCCCGTATCGTCAAAGCGCCGCGGCTCGTCTCGCAGCTCTCGTTCGCCGAGGCGGCCGAGCTCGCGTACTTCGGCGCCAAAGTGCTGCACCCGAGCACAATCCTGCCGGCGGTCGAGCGCAACATCCCGGTGCGCATCCTGAACTCGTGGAAGCCGGAAGGGGCGGGCACGCTGATTACCGCGAGTCGATCGAACGGAGGATACGAGCGGGAGGAGTACTACATCCAACCTGCGTCGGAGAGTGATGGGCCCGGCCGCGCGGCCCGCGTCGCTCACACCACCCGCATCGTCCGGCTGACCGGCCTGGCCTCGAAACGCGACGTCACCGTCATCGACATCACGTCGAGCCGGATGCTGATGGCCTACGGCTTTCTTCGCCGCGTCTTCGAAGTGTTCGAGCGTTTCCGGACAGCGGTCGACATGGTGACGACCTCCGAAGTGAGTGTCTCGATCACGGTGGACGATCGTCGTCATCTCGACGCGATCGTCGAGGCGATCTCCGAGTTTGCGGAAGTGTCAGTGGAACGCGAGATGGCATTGCTCTGCGCGGTGGGGGACGTGCTGCGCGATGTGCCGGAGCTCTCGGCGAAGGTGATCGGGGTGCTCGAGGAAGTACCCTTGAGAATGATCTCGCAGGCGGCATCGCGACGGAACATCACGGTCGTCCTGCGCCAGTCCGATCTGCCGCATGCGATGGAACGGCTCCACGAGGAGTTCTTCAGATGAGACTGCTCATCGTCGGCTACGGCAAGATGGGACGCATGGTCGATGACCTGGCCGCTGACCAGGGCTTCGAGGTCGTCGGCCGCGTCGACGCCGGGCGGGATGAGTGGCGTGACGCTGACGTGGCGGTGGATTTCTCGACGGCTGCGGCTCTCGAAGCCAACTTTCAGCACTACGTCGATCGCCGTCTCCGTGTCGTCATCGGTACGACCGGCTGGGGCGGCATGATGGGCAAGCTTCAGGGCGCCGCGGCGGCAGCGGGGCTTGGCGTCGTTGCTGCGCCGAACTTCTCGATCGGCGTGAACGTGTTCCAGATGATGGTCGAGGAGGCGGCGCGCGTGATGAAGGCGCACCCGCAGTTCGGCGCCTGGATTCACGAGGCCCATCACGCGACCAAGCGCGACGCGCCGTCGGGCACCGCGTTGATTCTGCGCGACGCCATGGTCGCTGCCGGCTTCGACCGGCCCATCGATATGTCGTCGACCAGAGCCGGAGCGATTCCCGGCGTTCATACGATCGGATTCGACGGTCCATCGGATACGATCGTGCTGACACACACGGCGCGCGATCGCCGTGGGTTTGCCGCCGGTGCGCTGCTGGCCGCGAAATGGATCCAGGGCCGTACGGGCTGGCACACAATGCAGGATGTTCTGAGGACGTAGACGGGAGACCAACCATGCGCACCCCATTCACAGGCGTCGGCACCGCGTTGATCACGCCGTTCACCAAGGACGGCTCGCTCGACGAGTCTGCGGTCAAGCGCCTGGCGAAGCGGCAGATCGATGGCGGTGTGCACTTCCTCTCTCCGTGCGGGACGACCGGCGAAGCGCCGACGCTGACGCATCGCGACAAGCTGCGGGTCGTCGAACTCGTGGTCGAGGAAGCCAACGGGCGTGTGCCGGTGCTGGCCGGGGCTGGTGGATACGACACCAGGGAAGTGATCGAGCTGGCGCGCGATCTGGCGCGCGTCGGCGCGAACGGCATCCTCTCGGTCACGCCGTACTACAACAAGCCGACCCAGGAAGGGCTCTATCAGCACTTCAAGGCGATCGCCGAGAGCATGCCGCTGCCGATCGTCTTGTACAACGTGCCGCCGCGCACCAGCGTGAACATGTCGGTCGACACGGTGCTGCGCCTCTCTGAGATTCGCAGCATTGTCGGCGTCAAGGAGGCATCCGGGAGCATCGTGCAGGCGACAGAGATTGTCGCCGGCGCGCGCGAGGACTTCATCGTCGTGAGCGGCGACGACCCGATGACGGTGGCCACGATGGCGATCGGCGGCCGCGGCGTGATCTCGGTGGCATCGAACGAAGCACCGTCGGAGATGGCGCAGATCGTCGAGCTGTGCGAGAAAGGCGACTATGCGGGCGCGCGTAAACTGCAGGCGTGGCTGCTGCCGCTGATTCAGATCAATTTCGTCGAGACCAATCCCGGCCCGTGCAAGGCGGCGATGGCGGCGATGGGCCTGATCGAGGAGCACTATCGTCTGCCGATGGTCTCGCCGAGTCCTGCGAACCGCGAGAAGATCGTGCGCGTGCTGCAGCAACTAAGAATGCTCGGCGCTGCAGCAAGGGCGTGAGCGCCTCGCGACCAAGGACTCAGGGCCCAGCCCTGGGCCCTGAGGCCCGGGCCTTGAGGCCTGCGTGAGAGCGGTTGATCTCATCGCTCTCACGCGAGCTCTTGTCGACATCGATTCCACGACCGGCCGCGAAGGCGAGGTCGCGACGTGGCTCTCGGGTTATCTCCGCAACCGCGGATACGAAGTCACCGAGCAGCCGATCGCCGACGGTCGCTTCAACGTCTACGCACGTCTCGACAAACCGCCGAAGATCGTCCTCTCGACGCATTTCGATTGTGTTCCGGCGTACTTTCCCAGCCGTGTGGAAGGCGGCCTCTTGTTCGGTCGAGGATCGTGCGATGCGAAAGGCATCCTCGCCGCGCAGGTCGCCGCCGTCGAAGCGCTGCGCGATGCCGGCGAGTCGAGCGTCGCGCTGCTGTTCCTCGCGGGCGAGGAGCGCGGCAGCGATGGCGCGCGCGTCGCCAACGATCAGGCGCCCGACGGGGTGCGCTTTCTGATCAACGGTGAGCCGACCGACAATCGTCTCGGCGCCGCGACGCGCGGCATCCTGCGTGTCCGTCTGTACGCGAACGGCCGCGCGGCCCATTCGTCGTTTCCCGAGCTCGGCGACTCGGCGATCGACAAGCTGCTCGATGCGCTGATGGTGATCCGCGGCGTCACGCTGCCGGAGGATCCGCTGCTCGGACGCACGCATTACACCGTCGGCCTCATCGAGGGCGGCGTCGCGCCCAACGTCGTCTCGCCCCATGCCTCGGCCGAATTGATGTTTCGAACGGTTGGCGACGCCGGCCAGGTACGTCAACTGCTGAGCGTCGTCGAGAGTCTTGTGACGATCGAGCACGTGCACGACGTTGCCGCGGTTCGCCTGCACACGCTGCCCGGGTTCGAGACCGCTGTGTTCCCGTACACGACCGACGTGCAGCACCTGACCCGCTGGGGTGTGCCGCTGCTTGTCGGCCCCGGCTCGATTCACGTCGCGCACACGGACGAGGAGCACGTGTCGGTCGACGAGTTGCATCAGGCGGTCGATCTCTACAAGTCGCTCGCGCAGCGGCTGCTGCGCGAGTGACAGGAATCAGGATGCAGGAATCAGGAAGCAGTTCTGGGCCAGGTATGAGGCGTCAGGCCTCGAGAGTTCAGGCCTGAATCCTAGCCCAGGGCTGCATCCTGATTCCTGCTTCCTGATTCCTGCGTCCACGGTACGATAGACTGTGTTTTTGCGGACGCGGCGCGCGCCCGCTCGTGCGTGTGCCGCATCGCGGCCCGGACCCTGTGCAACTTCAGCCTGCGAACCGCGTCAGGGCCGGAAGGCAGCAGCGCTAAGTAGACCCTGAGGTGTACGCAGGTGCACCGGGTCGCGGTGGGGCACACGCCCTCGGCGAAGTCAAAGTCAAAGGTCAAGAAGTCAAAGGTCGCTCACTCGTTACGCTCGTGAGCGTCCAACCGCTCGATGGCTTACCAGGTTCTCGCTCGCAAATGGCGGCCGCAGAGGTTCGACGATGTCGTCGGGCAGGAGGCGGTGACGCGCACGCTGCGCAACGCGATTGCGAGCGGGCGTCTGGCGCACGCGTTCGTGTTCGCCGGCTCGCGCGGCTGCGGGAAGACCACCACGGCGCGCATTCTGTCGCGGGCGCTCAACTGCGTGAAGGGGCCGACCGCCGATCCATGCGGTGAATGCGATGCCTGCGTCGAGATCGCGCAGGGTCGCGACATCGACGTCCTCGAGATCGACGCCGCCAGCCATACGGGCATCGACAACATTCGCGAAGTCGTGATCGCCGGCCTGGCGATTGCCCCCGTGCGCGATCGCTACAAGATCTTCATCATCGACGAAGTGCACCAGCTCTCGGTGGCGTCGTTCAACGCGCTGCTCAAGTCGATCGAGGAGCCGCCCGCGCACGTCGTCTTCATGATGGCGACCACCGAGCTGCACAAGATCCCCGACACCATCCTGTCGCGCTCGCAGGTCTTCGAGTTCCGGACGATCCCGTTGAAGGCGATCGCTGATCAGCTGCGCCGTATCGCGGCTGCCGAGAAAGTCGAGATCTCCGAGTCCGCGCTCGCGCTCCTTGCCCGTTCGGCTGAGGGCAGCATGCGCGACGCCCAGAGCGCGCTCGATCAGGTGATGGCCTTTGCCGGCACCTCGATCAGCATCGACGATGTGTCCACTGTGCTGGGACTCGTGGGCCGCGATCTGCTGCTCGACATGGTGGAATCGGTGCTCGACGAGGACGGTCCGCGCGCCTTCGCGCTGGCCGATCGCGCCGTCGAGTCGGGGCACGACCTGCGTCTCGTCGTCCGCGAGCTGTCGCGCGTGGTGCGCGACATGATGATTCTGTCGGTCGATCCCTCGCGCGCCGGCGACGGCGAGCTCGGCGAGGGTGAAGCCGAGCGTCTCACCGCGCTGTCGCGCCGCTGTTCGCGGGAAGATCTGATGCGCGCCTTCGATCTGCTGTCGAAGGCCGAGCAGGAGATCCGGACCGCCTCGCATCCGCGCTACTACTTCGAGATGGCGCTGTTGCGATGGATGCACCTGCGCAAGCTCGTGCCGCTCGTCGATCTGCTCGAAGGCAGCGGATCTGCCCCCGCACCGACACGAGCCAGGATCGCACCGACCGCGAGCAGGCCCGCACCGACCGCGAGCAAGCTCGCACCGACTAGCGGCAGTGCGCTCGCACCGACCGCTGACACGGTCGCGCCTGATCGCAACGTTGTCGCGCCTGCTGGCGCATTGAAAGACGCTTTGCTCGCCGAGATCCGGTCAGTGAAAAGCACGCTGTACAACTTCGCGGTGGCGCAGGCGCAGCGCATCGATGTCACCGAGGACCGCATCACGTTCACGTTCGCGTCGAATCAGAACGTCGCGCGCGGGCAGCTCGAACAGAATCGTGCCTGGCTCGAGTCGGTGGCCGAGCGCCTGTCGGGCAAGCACCTGCCGGTCGCCGTCGTGCAGTCGTCCGACACGGCGAGCCCGCCATCTGGCGCCAGCGCGACACCGCCGGGCGGCCCGCCGAAGCGGGATCTCAAGGCCGAAGCGCTCGCGTCGACAGGCGTGCAGGCGCTGCTCGATGTGTTCCCCGCGGAGATCCGCGACGTGGAGGAGATCGACCCGTAGGGTCCTACCTCACATGAGCATTCTCTCCATGATGCAGCAGGCCAGGGAGATGCAGGAGCGTCTCCAGAAACAGATGGCCGATCTCCGTGTCGAGGCGACCTCCGGCGGCGGGATGGTGACTGTGGTGGTCGACGGCATGAAACAGATCCGCTCGCTCCGAATCGATCCCGAGGTCGTCTCCAAAGACGACGTGGAGATGCTGCAGGATCTGATCACCGCGGCCGTCAACGACGCGAACCGCAAGGTCGACGCCCAACTCGGTCAATCGATGTCGGGTCTTCTCGGATCGTTGAAGCTGCCCTAGGTCCTCCCCTCGCCAGGCATGCTGCCCGACCCGCTCGCTCGACTCGTCGAACAGCTGCAAAAGCTGCCCGGCATCGGCGCCAAGAGCGCCCTGCGTCTGGCGTTCCACGTCCTGAAGAACCCGCGGGAGGATGCCGACCGCCTCTGCGAGGCCATCCGCGACGTCAAAGAACAGGTTACGTACTGCTCGAACTGCAATAACATCACCGACGCCGATCCGTGCGCCTTCTGTACGAGTGCGACCCGCGACCAGCGGATCATCTGCGTCGTCGAGGAACCGCAGAACGTGAGCGTGGTGGAGAAGACGCGGGAGTTCCGCGGCGTCTATCACGTGTTGATGGGTGCGCTCTCGCCGCTGCACGGCGTCGGGCCTGACGATCTCAAGATCAAGGGCCTGCTGGCGCGAGTCGGGAGCGGTTCGGTGGAAGAGGTTATCCTGGCCACCAATCCAACCGTCGAAGGCGAAGCGACGGCGCTCTATTTAGCGCGCCTGCTCAAGCCGCTGGGCGTGCGCGTGACGCGGATTGCGATGGGCATCCCGGTCGGATCGGATCTCGAATACGCGGACGAAGTGACAATGACACGAGCGATGGAAAATCGACGGGACCTGTGACCGTGTTCCCTCTCAGCGCTCAGATTCCTGCGGCGATCATCCTGATCGTTGGCGGGACTATTTCGTGTTTCTTTGGACACCGGCTGTTTCGCGTCGTCCTTGGCATCGCCGGATTCATCCTCGGCTGGCTGCTCGCGAGCTCATTGTTTGGTGCGAGCGATGGCAACCTGATCCTGGGTGCGGGATTGGTGGGCGGCCTCCTCGGCGCGTCACTCCTGTTCGCCGCGTATTACGTGGGCGTGGCGCTGGCTGGTGCCGGGCTCGGCGTACTCGCCGCGCATCTGGTGGCGGGCGCGACCAGGAGCGATCCGAACTTCCTCGTCATCGTCGTCTGCGCGATCATCGGGTCGATCGCCTCGATGTATCTGCAGCGCTACTTCATCATCGTCTTCACCGCGTTCGGCGGGGCGATGACGCTGATTGACGGCGTGATGGCATCGCTCGGAAATCGAGCCGCCGCGGCGGCGGTGAGCGGAGACATCTGGGTGTTCTATCCGCTCAATCCCGCGCCGGGTCAGAAATGGGTGCCATATGCGTGGGCCGTCCTCGGGCTCATCGGTGCGGTGGTGCAGATGGGCTGGACCGGTGGCGAAAAGGGACGAGTCGTGAGACGCCGAAGGAATGTGGCGACGTAAGGGCCGCCACGTAGGGCCGCTTTCAGGCGGCCCACCTAAAGCTGGCCCTCCCTACATAATGGGGGGATTGGAAACTACCGGGAAACGTGGAAGAGTAGAGGTATGAAAAGAGCGGTTGCGATCCTCTCGGTCGGGGCATTCTTCTTATCAGTCGCGTACGTTACCGTCGCGGCGCAAGCGACGAAGTCGGTAAACGATGGCGTCTACACCGCCGAGCAGGCCAAGCGCGGTGAGGCGTTGTACAAGGAGAACTGTTCCGCTTGTCACGGCGACAACCTGGAAGGATCTGGTCCGATGCCGCCGCTGGCGGGCAAGGACTTCCTCGCGAACTGGACGGGCAAGACGGTCGGCGATCTCTTCGAGAAGACGTCGACGACGATGCCCGCGACCGCACCCGGTTCGCTCACGGCTGAACAGGCCGCTGACATCATCAGCTTCCTGTTGAGCAAAGATCAGTATCCCGCTGGATCGGCGGCGCTCGAGAGCAAGCAGGAGCCGCTGATGCAGATCAAGATCGACTCACCAAAGTAGGACCCGCGTTTCAACCCGCGCGTTCCGTAGAGTGCGGGTTTCAACCCGCGCGTCTCATCACCCTAGTGTGGGCATGATTCGCCGAGCGGCCGCCATCCTTCAACATCGAGGATGGCGTTGCCCGATTGCGGCGCGTTCCCGACGACGCCGCCTACTGGATCCTGCGGCGGTCCGCCGCCAATCCGAACGCGCCCGCCGCCAAGGCTTATGCCGCCCGGCCCGTTGAGGTCCGACTTCTTGATGAGGCCGGTGACCTCGATGATCGTGCCTTCGTGCGCCTTGATCTCGTTGAGCAGCGACTTCTGTCCCGTCAGCCGAAACCGGCGTCCGGTCGCAATTTCGGTGCTCGTGCGCTCGGCTTCGGGGCTTGCCGTGACGACGAAGGCACTTCCCCTGGAGCAGCCGGGAATGGAGATGCGCGTCGAATCCTTCGGCACCTTCTTCTCGGTTTCCTGTGCCGAGACGCCAACGACGGCGGCGAGGATGAGGGCGGGGACAGCGTGTTTCATGAATCCAGTCTACGCCGACATCGCGCTCCGGCGTGCCGTTGCGACTGAACTGTCAGGAAGCCAACAGTCTTGCGCATCGCCACCGGCTACGCTGGGGAATGGAGATCTTTTTTGATGAGGTTGTTGCCCGGGTTGAGGCTGAATTCCGGGGAGTTCCGGGCTTGAGCGTCACGATTCCCCAAGCGTCGCAATTTTGGCAGATCGATCCCTTGACGTGTGAGCGGTGTTTCGCCAGTTGGTGAAAGACGGCTTCCTCACGCGCACCGAAGACGGCCCCCTTGCGTGAGCGCGCCGCGTCATCCGCGCAGTCGATCGAAATGCGCGCGCGTCACCGCATAACATTCGCACGCAGCCTTCTCCGGTGCAGCACGGTTGATCACGCGAACGCGTCCATAGGTGTACGTGATCAGCTCCTCACGCCGCATCTCCGCGGCGACTTCGCTGATCGTCGGCCGCTGCACGGCGAGCATTTCCGCGAGGAACTCCTGACTGAGTTGGAATTCGTCAGTCTGGACGTGGTCCTGCACCATCAACAGCCAGCGGGCACAGCGCTCGCGGGTGAATGCACGGCGTTGCAGGCTGCATCATCTGCGCGATGATGACCTGCACCCTCCGCTCGAATCTACGTCCCGCACTTCGCGTGATCAAACTCAACGAAGGGGCGCTCGGCTGCAGCCGCTCATCTGGTTGCGTGGAGATGCTCGTTTGACCTACGATCGGAAGGTTCGACCGTTCGCGGCGGACGCCGCCGTGAGCCGCCTCCGCGCAAGGAACGGCGGAGAGCCCTACGCATTCCTCGGTAGCTCAATGGCAGAGCATCCGGCTGTTAACCGGAGGGTTGCTGGTTCGAGTCCAGCCCGAGGAGCCAAATCACGCTGGTCCTTTCTGGACACATGGGTGACAGTTCATTCCGGGCACATAGGTAACACTTTGGGCCCGAACGGATTGTCGATCGGTTCGAGCCTGCACGTCTCGTCGTCGAAGTAGCCCAGGTCGTACTGCATGAAGGTGACGAGCCAGATGCGGTCGCCGACCTGGGTGACGCCGACGTTCTGGCCTGCAAAGACCTGACTGAGATTCACCTTCTGTCCCTTGAAACAAATCCGCCCGCAGCGCGTGACGGCGATCGTCTGGTCGTGAAACGGGTAGGTGAGCTCGCCGAGGCCACGATACACGCGGTGTGAGCGCGTGTAGACGTCGGCCGGCACTTTCATCGCGAGCGCCTGATGCGGCCGCTGGTGGTTATAGCGGTCGATGAACGCATCAAACCGGGCCTGCTGTTGCAGCACGTTCGGGGCGGCCGGCTTGGTGGCTTCCTTCTTCAAGGTCAGATGCATTCGCTCATGCCGCCCGTTTTGTTGCGGCTGCCCTGGCGTGATGCGCTCGATCTGGATGCCGAGCCGTAACCACCAGACCGAGAGTTTGCTGAGCCGTAGAGTGCGTGCGCCGAGGCGGACGGCACGCCATTGTCGGTGCGGATCCCCTGCGGCAGCCCAAATTCCTTGAACGTGCGCTCGAAGACGGTGAACGCGAATTGCTCCTGCGTCGTCGACAGGGCTTCACAGGTCAGCAAGTAGCGGCTGGCGAAGTCGGTGATGGTGAGCGGATAACAGTACCGGCGATTGCCCAACATGAATTCGCCTTTGTAGTCCGCACACCAGAGCACATTGGGCTCCGTGGGACGGGACAGCGCCGTACCCGTGGCGCGCGACCGCCGATGGCGGCGCGGCTTGACGAGGTGATGACGGACGAGCACCGCATGGACGGTGCTGATGGCCGGCAGCTGGGGGCCGGTAAACTCCTGCCGGAGTTTCTCGCGAATCTTCGGCGCGCCCCAGTCCGGGTACTCGCGCTTCAGCCGTACGATCAGCGCTTCCAGGGCGGCAGGCAATCGATTCGCCTGGCGATGCGGCCGGCGACTGCGATCGCTGAACGCCGTGAGGCCGCAGTCTTTGTAGCGGTCGAAGATCTTGTAGCCGGTCTTCCGGGAGATCCCGAACTCGGCGCACAGCGGCGCCATCTTCTCGCCCTTAAGCAGGCGGGCGACAAACCGGAGTCGCTCGTCCATGACGTGACACTCCTTCCAAGGCATGCGCCCCTCCTACTGAAGAGCGCAAAGTGTCACCCATGTGTCCGGAATACGGTGTTACCTATCTCTCAGGAAGGACAGCTCGCCCCTCAGGCGAGCTTCGGCTAGGCAGGCTCTGATGCAGCCTGCTCTCTGACATCGAGCTTACAGACAGGCGAAGGCTGTCTCGACGAAGCGGCCACGCCGCGAAGTCGGACCTCTTGGCGTGCCTTCGCGATTTGGCGACGAGGCGCCTGAAGCAATCCCGTCGGACCGTTATCGACCTTCACTTACCGTGTGCTGGCTGCCCATCGAGACAGCCACAGCTGCCTTTCGAATCACGTCCAGCACGAAGTCGGGTTGCGACAGCATGGGAACGTGACTGCTGTCGGTTTCGAACGTCGTCGCTCCCATACGCTTTGCGACGAAACGCTCCAAGTCGGGTTGGATAGTTCGGTCGCGAGTCGCGACGATGTACCAACTGGGCTTCGATTTCCAGGCTGTGCCTTCGACCTTTTGATTGAACAGATCTGCTGTCGGAGCGGCATGCGTTGCCCAAATCATCTTCTGCTCTTCGGCCGGAAGATCGCCGGCAAAAGCTGAAACGCCGTTCGGCTTCAGCCAGACCCGCCCGTCCGCGACGTCGATATGCGAGAAGATGTCTGTCGCCGGGAACTTCTCCTGGAGGCGCTGGGTCGTTTCATCCGCGTCCGGGGCAAACGCGGCGATATAGACGAGGGCCGCAACCCGCGGGTCGGTGCCTGCCGCCGTAATGACCGAGCCGCCGTACGAGTGCCCAACCAGAACCACTGGACTGCTGACCCGCTTCAGAGTCCTTTTCACGTTGGCCACGTCCTCAGCGTGCGAGTCGAGCCCGTGTTGACTCGCGAGCACCTCGTGCCCCTCAGCGAGAAGGGTCGGGATCAGTTTGCTGAAGCAAGAGCCGTCGGCCCACAGGCCGTGGACGAAGACGATGCTGGGTTTGCCTTGGTGCGCCACGGTGTGCTCCTTCCTCAAATTGCGAGAGACATCGGATCATTCGCGGTATTTCGACGCTCGCCGACATGGATCCGGGGCGAATTGAGGGGCGATCGTACGGGCTGCCGTGATGTGGCGAGTCGTTGGCCCCTTGCAGATGGCCCATCGTGTAGATCACTACGTTGCGCCCCTGTTCGACATCACCACAGTCGCGGCCTTCGCGTCGTGGCGGAGCAACGGCGTCGCTGGCCTTCGCAAACTGCGTCGCAGTGACCAGTGAACCCATGTCCGACGTCGATCTCATCCGAGCTCGCTCAACCATCTCAAAGCCGACAGGCTCGGCATGAAGAAGTACTCGCCGCCGCGAAGCACGTTGAACGTTTGGATGCCGTGGACGCGACGCCTCACCGGCTTCTTCGGGATGGTGAACGTCGCCCCTTCGTCCTGCAGTCCGATGATCTTGTCGAGGAATTCGTCCACCGCATTGCCAATGCGCCTTCAACCGTTGCGTCTCCGCCACCGTCAGATCCGGATGGGCGACGAACCAGCCTTCCGCTGTGACCTGGTATTTCGCGAGATAGTCTTTCGCTTGTGGGCTGCGAATCCCTGGCCAGCCTTCCCATGCGGAGTCGATGATGTCCAGGTAGTCGGGAATCTTTGTGGCAAAGTCATCGATGTAGGCGTCCCAGTCGCCGTCGTAGGCGGTGGCGAAGAGCATCCTCGTGTCGTTGTCCAGAAACACAAAGCGCATATCGTGAAGAGTGCCAACCTTGGATGCGCCGCTGCTAAGGTTGCCGCCTATCAACCGCAGAAACGCGCGCAGACGTTTCGCGCCACCAGGCGCGAGCGGAACGACAATGGTCAGCTCGGAGACTTGTCCCAGACGGGCGCCGACGCGGCCGGCGCTCTCCACGGGCTGTGGCGGGGTTTGCGAAGCTTGCGCCGTCAGCTCCTGGAGCACGTTCTCCAGCGCTCTTTTTCCCAACTCCGGCGCGTCGGCAAATAGCTCACGCAGTTCCTGGACCTTGCGTTGACCGTCGGCCGACAGTTTCGATCCGGTCTGCATCGGCGCTTCTGTTGTCGTGCGAGCCATTCGTGACCTCCCATCGCGTAAATCTCTATTAGGTGCGTGGATCTCACGCGCCCGCAGTCACCGGCGCGACGCCTGACGAGTTGATTGCGTCGGAGCCGGCGCGTGTCCGCCGTCGTACCCGACGCCGTGAGCACGGATGGCCTTTTGAAAAAGGCAGTGGTTCTCTTCACCGGATCGGCACATGTGACAGCGACCGCAGCTTGCCCAGGACGGGTTGACGCCGACGGGGTCGCCACGCTGAAAGCCTTTCACTCCCGTTCCCAGCTCTTCCACCCAGCCGGCGATCTCATGTCCGAGCGTGAAGGGCAGGGGATTGTCCTCCAGTAGGCGTGGTCGCGAGACTGGACGATGAGGTCGGTATGGCACAGGCCGAAGCCAGCGACTCTGATCACCACCTGACCAGGTCCCGCGTGCGGCTCCCTCACATCCTGAAACTCCGGTTGCATCTGCGCCCGAAGAAGTCGATAGGCGAGCATCGTTATCTCTCCCTTCGAGCGGTTACGTCGTACGCGGGGAAGTCTTAGCCGTTCTTTTCTTCGATCGCTTTAACGGTGTGGTCAAACGCTCGTATCAATACGCCCTTGCCGACAGTGCCGAGAACCAGGCCGAGCGCCCGTCCTTTGAGATTCTTGCCTTCGCGCACCACGACAGCGTCGATATCAGTCTTGCCGTCTGGTCGCCGCGTGAACGTGTAGGTGTGATCCGACGCGCCTCCCCATAGGTTGGAGTCGGTGGTCGTCATGACGACGTGGTTGGGATCGGACCAGTCGTAGTGCAGGGTCTCCCAGATGCCACCCGAGCCTTCCGTCACGTCGGCCTCCGAGGTGG
The DNA here is from genome assembly GCA_036407095.1 of Vicinamibacterales bacterium. Taxonomy (GTDB): domain Bacteria; phylum Acidobacteriota; class Vicinamibacteria; order Vicinamibacterales; family UBA2999; genus Gp6-AA40. The sequence continues at coordinate 27,945 of DASWZV010000009.1, forward strand.
TACGGTGATGCACCTTGAGGTACTGATCGGCGCTGTTGCCAAAGACCTTCGAACGGCCAGGCCCGAAATCGGTGAGGCACGCGACGAACTCCTCGGGCGTCGAAGTGGTCGTCTGGTGGATATGAATCGTCGACATCGGTGCTCCTGTTAACGTGACGATTGGAGCACCGGCGGGAAGGCAGATCTATTAGACGAAGGTATCGATCGATACCTACGCAGAGTGTCGAAGGCCGAGGCGCGCAGCCATAGTCACGAGATCCGGTAGCGACGCGGCCTTCATCTTGCGCATGACCTGGCCTCGGTGCGCTTTGACGGTAATCTCGCTGATGCCGAGCTCGCCACCGACTTGCTTGTTCAGCAAGCCAGACACGACGAGTGCCATCACCTCGCGTTCGCGTGCTGTCAGTAGGTGATAGCAGTCTTTCAACGTTTGCATCTCGGAGTCGAGACGACGTGCGGCTCGACTCCGCTCGAGGGCGCTCCCGATCGCGTTCACGAGTACGTCGTGTTTAAAGGGTTTGGTCAGGAACTCGACGGCCCCCGCTTTCATAGCGCGCACCGTCATCGGGATATCGCCGTGTCCAGTGATGAAGATGATCGGCATGTCCGTGCGCTCCGCCAGCTGCTGCTGCACGTCGAGGCCGTTAAGCCCAGGCAGGGTGACATCGAGCAGGAGGCAACAGGGGACATCCACGCGGGCCCGTGAGAGGAAATCCTGTCCGGACGCGAACGTTTCGGCCCGCCATCCTGCACTCTGTATCAGCAGTTCCAACGATTCGCGCACCGAGACATCGTCGTCGATAACGAACACGATCGACGTGACGTCCGCCATGGTGTCCACCTCGAGTGAGCCCGCGACGATTGAGGAATGCTCAGTATATGGCGTGGGTGGCATGATTCGCGCTCTGTTACAACGACCTCTTCCGAAGCGCTGCCGTGAGCGCGTCGAGCAGAGCGGCTTCGCTGAAGGGCTTGAAGAGACACTCCACGGCTCCGTCGGCAAGCACGCGCGTCCGGATCACTTTGTCGCCGCTCGCGCTGATAAAGACGATTGGGATGCTCTGCTGCCGAGTGGCCAGCTCTCGCTGAAGGTCGGGCCCCGACATCCCCGGCATCGCGACGTCAAGGATCAGGCAGTTCGTTCGAGCGACGAAGTCCGAGGCGAGAAACGCTTCGGCTGATGAGAACGCCTCGGCGGCAAAGCCGAACTGCCGAAGCAAATCGGGTAACGATTCGCGAACAGACTCGTCATCATCGACGACTGACACGAGTGAACGTGTGGCCATCACGAGGTACTCATGGCTGCGTGTGTTACAGAATCGGCTCGAAGAATGGAACCGTCTATTGGACTTTGGTATCGGCCGGAATCGAGAACGAGAAAGTCGCGCCTGGGCCGTCGGTCGGCTCCGCCCACACGCGTCCGTGATGTCTCTCGATGATGGAGCGGCTCACCGCGAGCCCGATACCCATGCCCTCCACCTTCGTCGTGTAGAACGCATCGAACAGCTTCTTCATGCTCTCGAGGTCGATGCCGACACCGACATCGCGGACGGTCACACGGACATGATTGTCCGCGTCTCGTGCAGTTCGGATCAGCAGTTGCCGAGCGCGATCATCAACGTGCACCATCGCGTCCGACGCATTGCGGAGCAGGTTCAAGAGCACTTGCTGAAGCTGGATGCGGTCGCCAGTGATCGTCGGAAGATCATCGGCAAACTCGGATTGAACCACGATCCGGTTTCTCTGGAGATCGCTCATTGAAAGCGCGATCACTTCTCGCGTCAGGTCGTTCAGATCGAGCGGCTCGAGAGTAAATTCCCTTTTGCTGAATAAGGCGCGCAAGCGTGTAATCACGTCGGCCGCACGATTGCCGTCGCGCAACGTGCGTCTCGCGGTTTCGCGCGCGCCATCGAAATCCGGCGGATCGGCAGCCAGCATCCGCAGGCAGGTCCCGGCGTTGGTGATGATGCCCGAGAGCGGTTGGTTGATTTCGTGCGCGATCGACGCGGTCAACGTGCCCAGTGTTGTGACGCGCGACACATGGGCAAGTTCGGACCGCGCCCGGTTCAGAGCCTCGGCGGCAAGCTCCCGCTCCGTCACGTCCTGAAGGGCGCCGATGAACACCGGTCTCCTGTCCACGTTCTCCATCACGTGACCAACGGCGTGGACGTGCTTCACGTTCCCACTCGACGTGATGATCCGGTAGGCGAGATTCACATCGAGACCTTGCAGGGCGCGTTTGAACGTGGCTTCGAAGACGGGCATGTCCTCGGGGTGAATCGCCTGTTGAATGGCCTGCAACGTCACCTTCGTCGCAGGATCGAACTCGAAGATGCGCAGGGCTTCTTCGGACCAATCGTGTGCGTCCGCGACCAGGTCCGTAATGAAGCTGCCAGTCTTGCTCAGTCTCTGCGCTTCGGCGAGACGACCGTACGCTTTTCTGAGCTCCACATCGGCCAGTTTCCGGTCTTCAATGTCCGTGTTGACGCCGTACCACTTCGTGACGTCTCCATGCTCATCGCATAGTGGGTTGGCCCGAATCAGAAACCACCGATATTCACCATCGTACCGACGCAGTCGCGCTTCGGCTTCTCCGGGCGTCTCGGCGACCAGGATGCGCTGCCACGTTGCCGCCAGATCGTTTAAGTCCTCAGGGTGGACGGCGGCCGTCCAGCCCCAGCCGCTGGCCTGCTCCGACGAAAGGCCGACGAAGTCCAAATAGTGCTGATTGAAGAAATCGGCACTGCCGTCTGGCCGCGCGGACCACGCCAGCGCCGGAATCGTGCCGATGATCAGCTTGAGACTGCGTTCACTCGCGCGGAGCGCATCCTCGGCGCGCTTGCGCTCCTCGACGTCGGTCAGAACCACATACCAGCGACCGATGAGTCCGTTCGTGTCGCGCCAGGGAAGCCCACGGATCTGACACCAACGATACACACCATCGAACCTTCGGATGCGTGCCTCGAAGTCGTAGGGGACGCCTGCCGTAATCGCCTGTTTAAACAGCTGGCCGACACGGGACAGATCGTCAACATGAACCGTTCCGTTCGTGCCCCACTGCCGCATTGCCTCGAGTGGCTGGCCGCAGTACTCGACGAGCTCGTGGTTGACGACATCGACCTCACCGGCTGCCGTCAGGATGGCGACGAGACCCGGAATCGTGTCGACCATTGCGCGCGACTCAGATTCGCGCAGCGTTTCCTCTACCTCGGCCGATAGCTTGCCTGGTGCGTTCAGGTCACACCGCCGTGTCGGCACAGGGTAGCGCATTGCAATGAATCTGAGATCAGTGGGTGAACGTCGATCACGTGAAGCTGATCAGTCGTGTAGCCCTATCGACGCTCAGATCTCGATATCGGTGCCGACACGAGCGTGAAGCCGATACCAACGTTCAATAGATCCGGCTCAATCCCCCTGTTGAATTCGTGAGACCTACATGAAGACGATGCAACATCTGTCACGGGAGGACTGCGATGAATCGAAACCGCGTACTGACGATTGGGATTGCGACCATGTGGCCCGCTGTCTTCGCCAGCCTGGTGATGTCCGCAGGGTAAGCCAGACAAGTACGCCGTGAAAACGCCAGGCGGCCTGGCGTTTGCCAGCCTTCGTACCGTTTGAACTCACGACCCTTGCGTCCCTTAGGGTATGCGTCGCTGAGCGAGCTGCCCAATCGCTCCGACAGCCGCGATAGCGGCGGCGCTTACGCCCCACCCGATGCCGCTTCGCGCATAGCCGGCGACGCTATCGACCGAAAGGGCACCCGGACCCGTAAACGCGATGCATAGCGCAGCGACCCCGAGCACAAGGTTGAATTCATAGCCACCGCTCGGAATGAAGAAGCCGTTCTTCCAATGGACGGTCATCACCGCCACCACCATAACCGACGCAATCAGCGCCGCCGCGAGAGGCGTTAGGAAGCCGAGAGCGAGTAGCAGGCCCCCGACGAGCTCGACGAAACCCGCTGTCAGTGCGTGCCGACGACCGGGACGGAAGCCCAGCGTTTCCATGAACTGGCCAGTGGCGTCCGGCCCGTAACCGCCAAACCACCCGAACACCTTCTGACTTCCATGTGCAGCCAAGGCCAACCCCACAGTCATCCGCAGCAGCAGAATGCCCACATCCATAACGGTTCTCCTGTCTTCATTCCGGTGATGAAGGGCGGTGACCGCGCTCTTGCAAAGTCCAGGTGTTGCCGTCTGGATCGGCGAAGTCGGCGAAGCTGGCATAGTCACGACGCGTGGAATCCAGCCCCGCGCTCCATCCGCCGGCCCATGTGTCGACTGGTTCCTTGTGCCGGATCGGACCGACCGCGATGCTACGCGTGATCAATGTCTCCCGGGCCTCCGCGAGGTCGGGCGTGACGAGACACAGGTTGTGCACTCGGCCGGGTGAGTCGGCCATGACCAGTTGTACAGAACATGCCGACCCCGGCGGCGTGAGCTGAACGACGCGAAAGTCGTCGGTGGGCCGGTAGTCGACGTCGAGAGTGAAGCCGGCCCGTTCAGTGTAGAAGGCGAGCGCACGATCGATGTCGGTGACAGGCAACGGAACAACCTCTAGGGCGAGCATCATGCACCCCGGACCGTCTCGTCGCCGCGCGGAGCGCCCATCTCGATCCTGGCGAGAAAGTCCCGGATGGCCGCAGCGATTTCGTCGACGTGCGTCTCGAGTGCGAAGTGTCCCGTGTCGAAGAACGTGACCGTTGCGTCCTTGATGTCACGTTTGAAAGCTTCTGCGCCTGCGGGCAGGAAGAACGGGTCCTTGTTGCCCCAGACGGCCAGTAGTGGTGGCTGCTGCCGGCGGAAGTACTCTTGGAACTTTGGATACAGAGCGACATTGCTTGCGTAGTCGAGGAACAAATCCAACTGCGCCTCGTGCGCGCCGGGTCGCGTCATGTAGTAGTTGTCCAAGTTGTAGCCGTCGGGCGAAACGAGCGACGTGTCCTTGACGCCGGTCGTGTATTGCCAGTACGTCGTCTCGGGCGTCAGCAGCGAACGCAGCGCGTCCCGGTTGGCCTGCGTCGGCTCCTTCCAGTACGCGCGTATGGGATTCCACCCGTCACTCAGTCCTTCGACGTAGGCGTTGCCGTTCTGCGTGATGATCCCGGTCACGCGCTCCCGGTGTTCCACTGCCATCCGCAGGCCTGTGGGTGAGCCATAGTCGAAAACGTACACGGCAAAACGATCGAGGCCGAGCACCTCGGTGAAACGCGTCATCATCTTCGCCAGATTCGAGAACGTGTACTTGAACTGTTCTCGCGACGGCAGATCGGACTGCCCGAAGCCGGGCAGGTCGGGCGCCACCACTCGGTATCGGTCGGCCAGCTTCGGAATCAGATTCCGAAACATGTGGCTCGACGTCGGGAAGCCATGCAATAACAGCAGCGCTGATCCACTTGCAGGACCCGCCTCGCGATACGCCACGCCGAAGCCATCGACATCAACTCGGTTGTACTTAACGGGGTTGAACTCCATATTCACTCCGAGGAACTCTGTCTTTACGAGGACCTCAATGGGGATGTTGATCTCCAGTGGGTCCGAAACGCTCAGTTCTGATTCGGTCCGGGCTGTGACCCAGGGCAGTCATGAGTCCGGCCGCGCGCTCGACGAATGACGTCGGGCCACACACGTAGCACGTCGGAGAGAACGTCGAAGGCCAGCTGGCGTCCGCGACCAGCGTTGCGTCGATGCGGCCTGGCTGTCGTGGCCAGTTGAGCGGAGTGCTGCGCGTGTAGACGAACGTGACGCCGATGTCGTCCGCCGACAGCATCTGCAATTCATCGCGGTACCACACGCTGTCGGGATTGCGCACCGAGTACAACAGCCGAAACGGCGCGACGCTGCGTACCGCAGCGCGCGACCGGATCATCGCGATGAGCGGTACGATGCCCGACCCGCCGGCGACGAGTTGGATCGGCTCGGCCTGGTTCTCGTGCCACACGAACCATCCGCCGATCGGTCCGCGAAACTCCACGTGATCGCCGATCGCGAGATCCTGCGTCAGATAAGGCGAGACTTCGCCGCCCGGAAGTCGTTCGACCGAGAGCTCGAGGCGTCTGTCTGCGCGCGGTGCCGACGCGATCGAATAGGAGCGCACGGCGGAGTATCCGTCAGCCGCTGTCACACGTACCTCCACGCGCTGCCCTGCGACGTGACCTGGCCAGTCTGTCAGCTCGAACGTGATCGTCCGCGCCGTGGCCGTTTCATCGCGAAGCGCCACAACGGTGCCGACATGCCACGTCAGTCCCCGGAATATCGCTGTTCCTGCCACGGGTCTGCGTAGTTGTGATACCCACGGGTCTCCCAGAACCCGGGTTCGTCGTGATCGAGCAGTGTGATGCCGCGCACCCACTTCGCGCTCTTCCAGAAGTACAGATGCGGGACGAGCAACCGGGCGGGGCCACCGTGTTGCGGCTCCAGATCCTCGCCCTCGAAGCGGAACGCGATCCACGCCTGCCCGTCGATGAGATCCTCCAGCGGCACGTTGGTCGTATAACCTCCATCGGAGCGGACGAGCGCGAATGCCGCATCGTCGGCGATGCCGTCCAATAGAGTGTCGAGCGACACGCCTTCCCACATCGTGTCGTGCTTCGACCACCGCGTCACACAGTGGATGTCCGTGGTGATGCGCTGCGTCGGCAAGTCGCGAAACGTTCTCCAGCTCCAACGCTTCAGCACGGTGCTGCCGTCGTCGATCGTCAGCTCCCACTGCTCGAGAGGCACATGAGGGGTCGGACCCGCAGACAGAACCGGAAAGTCCGCTGTCAGGTACTGTCCTGGCGGCAACGTGACCTTCGGCGCAACGCGCCGACCGACGAAGCCTCGTGATTCAGCCATCGCTCCCTGCTCCTGCTAGAACGCTGCGGGTAGAGCAGAAGCGATGCCAGGGTCCGCTTCGTCAGCAACTCCCGTGAAGCCGCATGAACGTTGCGTCATCGAGACCTCATTTCGACGCGGTGACAACCATTCGACACGGGCTCGAGTGGCGCAGTCTCGTAGCGTTTGCGCGATCGGCCTCATCGGAATGATCCGACTTCTCGCGCCTGGGCACTGCCCACCGCTTTCATCCAGCCAGCGATCGCCCGCCCGATCTCGTCCGGCGAATCTTCCTGAATGAAATGGATTCCCGCGACCGTCACCTCGGTCTGCGCTGGCCACGCACGGGCGGTCTCGAGATTCGCGCCGCCGGCGAGAAGCGCGCCGGGCTCGGCGTTCAGAAACAGTTTGGGCACGTCGCTCGTCGCCAACCAGTCGGCGTAATCGGCCACTATCGCAGTCACGTCGGCGGGGTCGCCGTCGATGGGTATCTCCCGGGGCCACGTCAGCGTCGGCCGTCGCGCCTCGCCGGGCGTGGCGAATGGCCGTCGGTACTCAGCCATCTCCTTGGCGGAGAGCGTGCGCAGGATGGCCCCAGGCAGGATCTTCTCGATGAAGAAGTTGTCTTGCAGGACCATCACTTCGCCGGCCTCGGAACGCAGCGCCTGCAAGAGTGGACGCATGTTCATGTTGTCCCAGTGGTCCCAGCCCTGTGGCCGCACGATCGCTTCCATGTACGCGATGCCGTTCACAGCCTCGCGGTGGCGGTTGGCCCAATCGAAGCCGAGGGCCGAGCCCCAGTCATGGACCACGAAGGTGACTCGCTCGCGCACATCCAAGGACTCGAGCAGGGCGTCGAGGTAGCGGCGATGCTCGACGAATCGATACGAGCGCGGGCCGCTGTCAGGCAGCTTGTCTGAATCGCCCATGCCGATCAGGTCCGGGGCGATGCAGCGGCCTCGTCGCTGCAGGTGTGGCAGCACGTTGCGCCAGAGGTACGACGACGTGGGATTGCCGTGAAGCAGCACGATGGGATCGCCCTCTCCCACCTCCACATACGCCATCTCGCGGTCGAAGATCCGCCGCCGCTGCTTTTGGTACGGAAACGCTGCAGAGATCATCTTGGCCTCTCCTCCTGCCTGATCCAATAACTGCCCGAGGATCGAGCACGAGAAGTGCCACATCGTGTGCGCGGCTCTGGCCGCGTACTGCGGCGACGCTTCAGAGCGGCGACAGCATAACGACACCGAGTCGACCAATTGACTCGCGTTTGCATCGAGCGATGCGCGACATCACCGTCGATCTGCTGATCTCGCGAAGTATTCCAGCGAACAAAGACGTGCATCGACGTTGGCCTCGCGCGTGCAGTGATGCCGGACGAAAGGCAACGCCACGATGACATCTCGCCATTCGGTCCTCGCTCTCACGCTTGCGCTGCTGGCGGCGTTTCTGGGGGTGACGATCGGTCGCGCTCAGGACGATCTCGATCTCGTCGACGCCAAAGGAAACATCCGCAAGCCGCCCGATTATCAGGATCGCTACCAGACGCTCGGTGTGTATACGGTGCTCGATCCCAAGAGTAACGAGATGCATTACACGTATGCGTCGCCAGGGACGGCAGAGTTCTATCGCAAGAACAAACGGTTCGCCGATGGAACAGTCCTCGTGAAAGAAGTCTTTGCGACCAGTCATGCACCACTCACGACCGGGGATGCCCACTGGGCGGCGAACACCAAGGTCTGGTTCGTGATGATCAAGGACAACAAGGGCCGCTACCCTGGCAATCCACTCTGGGGCAACGGGTGGGGCTGGGCGCTCTTCAAATCCGATGCGCCCGACACGCAGGTCGCCACCGACTTCAAGAAAGACTGCCTCGGCTGCCACATACCTGCACAGCAAACCGACTGGGTGTACGTCAGCGGCTATCCAGTTCTCGGCGCGAAGTGAGCAGCAGCCGTGTACGGAACCGCGTTCGCACATTCAAGGAGGTTTCCGATGCGTAAATATCTGCTCTTCCCGATCGCTGGAATGGCATTGATCGGTGCGGGCGTCTGGCCGCGCACGACCGCGGTCGCCGCACAAGCTCAGGGTTCGACCGCGGTCTTTCTGCCTGACGGCAAGGTGAAACTGCCGACGGGCTTCCGCAAATGGGTGTTCGTGGGCGCGCCGTTGACACCGAACGGTCTCAACAACGGCATGGCGGGATTTCCGGAATATCACAACGTCTACGTAGAGCAGAAGAACGTCGATGCCTATCTGAAGAGCGGAGTGTTCCCCGAAGGCACAGTCATCGTGAAGGAGCTCACGCGCCTGCTCAATCCGATGTTTCCAGATGGTTCTCGCACGGAGCCGTCCGGACGCGGATTCTTCAATGGCGAGTTCAATGGGATCGACATGACGGTGAAGGACAGCAAGCGATTCCCCAAGAGCAACGGATGGGGCTTCTTCACCTTCGGCCACCATCCGTTGCCGTACGACGAGACTGCGGCGGAGGCGCCGATCGGCCAGTGCGGCGGCTGTCACGTCGCCAACGTCGCGAAGACCGATATGACCTGGATTCAGTTCTATCCGCTGCTTCGCGACAAAGCCGGCTACTAGGGCTGAACGCACTTGTGATGAGCACGGTATCCACGCTGGCCCATGCGGTCAGGACTGCGACCCAGAGGAGGACACGGACCATGGCGGAAATGAAGATGTCGAAGGACACGATGGCGCCGAATGGACAAGGCGGACATCTCTACATGCAAACGAACGAGAACCGAAATGTCATCGTCCACTATCGGTGGTCGGCAAACGGCGCGCTCACCGAAATCGAACGCGTCGCCACTGGCGGCGCCGGTTCCGGAACGTTCAAGCCGATCAGCGGCCAGGACAGCGCACCGAACTCGTTCGAAGGTGCGGGCAGCGTCATCCTCTCGCCGGATCGACGATTTCTCTTTGCGACAAACGGCGGCGACAATTCCGTCTCCAGCTTCAGTGTCGACAAGAACGGCCGGCCCATTCTGCTGGATGTCAAGCCGACGGGGAACGCCGTCATGGAAAAAAGCGGCACGGCCAAATCACTGGTCTATGCCCCGTCGAAGGGGATCCTGTACGTGCTGCACTCGTTCGGCCCAGACCATCTCCGTCTGATGTCGGTCTATGGGGAAGGAAAGCTCAATCCCCGCCCTGAGCGATACACCACGAATACGAATGACAAAACCGACCGCGTGCCGACGATGGCCGTGGTCTCGCCGGATGGGAAGTTCCTCCTGGTCGGCACCACGTTCGATCGGCCGATCGCTCACACGGGCCTGTATCCAGACGGCTCACCGATTCTCTGGGTCCAGCAGCCAGACGGCAGCTTCAAGGTGATCGCGTCGAATGCGCCGGACCCCGACGGCCTCGTCGTATTTCCGATCAACAAGGATGGCACGCTCGGGCAGGCGTCGTTCCAGGACGGGAAGGGGGCCTCTCCTTTCTACATCGCCTTCCTCCACGGCCGGCCGGATACCTTCGTTCTCGGATATGCCGTCGGCGACGGGTGCGCCCTGGGGACCATCGATGGAGACGGGACGCTCAGCATCGGTCCGCTCGTGAAAATCGACACGAGCGCGGGCCTGCCGTCGGAGTTGTGCTGGCTCGCCGTCTCCCCGGACGATCGATTCGTGTTCGCGACGAACTTCGGGTACAGCAACGTCAGCAGCTTCGCCCTCAACGGCACCAGGCTCTCCATCGCGAAGGATCCGGCATGCGCGAGAGTTCCTGGCGATGGCACTGCCAGAGGTCTCAACACAACCGTCACGAGTGGGCCGAGCGACAACTGGCTCTCGCCGGACGGGGCGTACCTGTATCAGATCTACGGGAACGCCTCGAAACTCGTCGGCTACGCCACCGATTCGGACGGCTCGTTGCGCGAGGTCACCAGCGTCGCGATCCCATACAACAGCCCGCAGGGCCTGGCGGGATTCTGATTGCACGAGCGACATGCGGCGCGGTCGTCAGACACAGACCTTCAGCGGTCGGTCGGATCCTGCCGCATCGTTCTGAAAGGGTCGACGCGAGGGAATCAGATCGTGGATGTCTTTCAACGTTCTCCGATTCGGGTCATGTTTCCGCAGATGGGACAGACACGTTTCAACGAGGCTGTGCTCATTAACACCGCGGGTGGTGTGGCCGGCGGCGATCGACTCGCCACTGACGTGACTGCGCATGACGGCGCGTGCATGACGGTGACTTCGCAGACCGCTGAACGAATCTATCGCGCGCTCGATGAGCCCGCGCGCATTTCCACGGTGCTGACCGTCTGCAGGTCAGCGAAGCTCGCGTGGTGCCCGCAGGAGACGATCGTGTTCGATCGAGCGCGCGTCAGGCGTCAGACGCACATCGCCGTGTCATCCGGCGCAGAAGTGCTCGCGCTCGAGTGGATGGTGCTCGGGCGAGCGGCGCGCGGCGAGAGGGTCGCGAGTGGAGAGCTCGTCGACAGCTGGCGAGTGGAGAAGGACGGGAGACTCGTCTGGGCGGACAGCCTGCGGATCACCGATGATCTGTTTCCGCACATTCACCGCAGCGCGCTGCTGGCGGATTGCACCGCCGTCGCAACGCTCGTGTTCTGCGGAACGGATCTGGAGCAGCGGCTGCAGTGTCTGCGCGATTCCATCGTGTCTCTGACGTGCCACGCCGCCGCCACGAGAGTTGGCGGCGTGATCATCGCTCGGTTGGCGGCGACCGCGCCTTCCACGCTGCGAGCCGGATTGCGGACCGTTCTCGAGCAGTTCGATCACGCGTGGCGCCCGGGTCCGTTCGGCGTCCCGAAGATGTGGTCGTGCTGAAGCCACCGACCGCGAGCGACGAAGATGAATCTCACACCGCGCGAAAAGGACAAGTTGATGGTGGCACTCGCGGCGCTCGTTGCTCGAGGGCGGCTCGCACGAGGTCTGAAACTGAATTATCCGGAAAGCATCGCGCTGATCACCGACCTCGTGCTGGAAGGTGCGCGGGAGGGGAAGTCGGTCGCAGACCTCATGGCCGAAGGTGGCAGAGCGCTGACGCGCGATCAGGTCATGGGTGGCATCGCCGAGATGATCGAGGAGATCGAAGTGGAAGCGACGTTCCCCGACGGAACCAAACTCGTCACCGTTCACAACCCTATTCGTTGAGGAGTCGATGATGCCTGAATATGCCGCTTCGTTCGTCTCGGGATTTGCTCATCCGCTTCACGGAGCGGACCACGTGGTCGCCATGCTCGCGGTCGGTGTCTGGGGTGCGCTCATGGGCGGTCGCGCCATTCGGATGTGGCCGATTGCGTTCGTGGCGACCATGTTGGTTGGTTTCGCAAGTGCCGCGGCGGGTATTGCTGTTCCACTCGTGGAGCCTGCGATCTTGTCGTCGATTGTCGTCCTCGGCCTTCTCATCGCATTCGGCGCGCGGGCTCCGCTCCGGCTGGGCGCCGCGATCATCGGGCTGTTTGCGTTCTTCCACGGCCACGCTCACGGTGTCGAGGCCGCGGCAGCGAGTGCGACCGCCTACGCAGTGGGACTGATGGTCGCGACCGGCGCACTCCACACAGCGGGCATCGGGCTGTGCCGTCTCGCAGGAGGCTCGATGCCGAGCGTCGTGTTACGCGCGGCTGGCGCGGTGGCCACGTTCGGCGGCCTGATCGCAATGGGGGCGCTGGCGTGATCCCTGGGGAACTTCTTCCGGCAGCCGGCGAGATTCTCCTGAATGCGGACGGAGCGACCATCGTGCTCACGGTAGCGAACACTGGCGACCGGCCGATCCAGGTCGGCAGTCACTTTCACTTCGCCGAGACGAACGCCGCGCTGGCGTTCGATCGGCACGCAGCACTCGGATCTCGCCTCGACATCCCCGCGGGGACGGCAGTGCGGTTCGAGCCGGGCCAGTCCCGCGAGGTGCGGCTCGTCGCGTATGGCGGCGCGCGACTCGTGATCGGATTCAACCAGCAGGTGATGGGCGCCTTACCGTAGGGCCGGGTCCTTTCGGACCCGGCGGCGCCGACAAGTCTGAGAGACGTCGAAGAGGTCGCAATGCCACATGAAATCAGCCGCGCGGCGTACGCACAGATGTTCGGCCCGACAGTCGGCGACAGGGTGCGTCTCGCGGACACCGACCTCTTTATCGAAGTGGAGAAGGACTTCACGACCTACGGCGAGGAAGTGAAATTCGGCGGCGGAAAAGTCATCCGCGACGGCATGGGACAGTCGCAGCGCGCGCGAATCGACGGCGCGGTCGACACTGTGATCACGAATGCGTTGATCCTCGATCACTGGGGAATCGTGAAGGCCGACATCGCCATCAAGGACGGCCGGATCGCAGCGATCGGTAAAGCGGGCAATCCAGACGTCCAGCCGAAGGTCACCATCATCATCGGACCAGGCACCGAGGTCATCGCCGGCGAAGGGAAGATCGTCACAGCGGGCGGTATCGACGTGCATGTGCATTTCATCTGCCCGCAGCAAATCGACGAAGCGCTGTTTGCCGGAATGACGACGTTGATGGGCGGAGGGACCGGGCCGGCCACAGGCACCAATGCGACCACGTGCACGCCAGGCTCCTGGCACATTCACCGGATGCTGCAGTCGGCGGATGCGTTCCCTGTGAATCTCGGCTTCTTCGCCAAAGGCAACGCCAGCACTGCTGCCGGCCTGGTGGAGCAGATCGCGGCAGGCGCGTGCGGCTTCAAACTCCACGAGGACTGGGGTGCGACGCCGTCAGCGATCGATTGCTGCCTGTCGGTCGCCGACGATCTGGATGTTCAGGTGTTGATTCACACCGACTCCCTCAACGAGAGCGGCTTCGTCGGCGACACGATCGCCGCCTTCAAGAACCGGACGATTCACGCGTTTCACGCGGAGGGTGCCGGCGGCGGCCACGCCCCCGACATCATCAGGGTGTGTGGTGAGCCCAACGTCATCCCCTCGTCGACGACGCCAACGCGGCCCTACACGATCAACACGGTAGACGAAGCGCTCGACATGGTGATGGTGACGCATCACCTCGATCGCCGCATCCCCGAGGACGTGGCGTTCGCGGACAGTCGTATCCGCAAGGAGACGATCGCCGCCGAAGACATCCTGCACGACCTCGGCGCGCTGTCCATCGTGTCGTCGGACAGCCAGGCGATGGGCCGGATCGGTGAAGTGATCACTCGCACGTGGCAGACCGCCCACAAGATGAAGCAGCAGTTCGGCCGGCTCGCGGATGAATGCGGGGAGAACGACAACGTCAGGGTGCGACGCTACGTGGCGAAATACACGATCAATCCGGCCATCGCTCAAGGCATATCCACTCACGTCGGCTCGGTCGAGATCGGCAAGCTGGCCGATCTCTGCATCTGGGCCCCGGCCTTCTTCGGCGTGAAGCCGGAGCTGGTGCTGAAAGGCGGCGTCATTGCCGCCGCTGTGATGGGCGACCCCAACGCCTCGATTCCGACCCCTCAGCCGGAGTACAGCAGGCCCATGTTTGGTGCGTACGGAGGTCTCGTCGCCGAGAGCTCGGTGACATTTGTGAGCCAGGTAGGCGTGGAAACGTGCCGGGCGCTCGGACTTGCGAAGCGGCTCGTGCCCGTCGCCGACACGCGGCGTATCGGGAAGCAGTCGATGATCCTGAACGGCGCGACGCCCCGCATAGAGGTTGACCCGGAGACCTACGAAGTACGAGCCGATGGCCGACTGCTCACCTGTGAACCCGCGTCGGTGCTGCCCATGGCACAACGCTACTTCCTGTATTGATATGGCTACTGTGACGCTACGGGCGGTCGTTCATCGGCGTGCCGGTGACTGGCCGCAGGACCTTGCAGCCGGTTCGATCACGCTCGCTTTCGATCATCGGCATCGTCGGCGTATGCGTCTGGTCACCGATCAGCACGACGAGGTGCTGTTGGATCTGCCCACCGCGATCGCGATGGCCGACCGAGACGGCGTGCAGCTCGATGACGGGACGTGGTTCATCGTTCGCGCGGCGGCCGAGCCTGTCGTCGACGTCGCTCACCCGGAGCCGAGTCAGCTCGTGCGACTCGCGTGGCATCTCGGCAACCGCCATGTGCCGACCGAGATCTGCGGCGACCGTCTTCGGATTCGGCCGGATCATGTGATCGAAGACATGCTTCGCGGCCTCGGCGCGACGTTGGTCAGGCTGCAGGCCGCCTTTCAGCCCGAACGCGGCGCGTACAGCGACCATCACGGTGTCCCGCATCGCTCGAGCAATCACGATGAAGAACGCTGAACACGGACGGGTCGCACCGCGGTCGCTGATCCGGTTGCAACACTGGCTCTCCCCAGTATTCCCGACTGGCGCTTACAGCTACTCGCATGGCTTGGAGTGGGCGATTGAGTCCAACCAGATACATGACCGTGCGGGCGTCGTCGACTGGCTGGATGCGGATCTCCGCTTTGGCTCGGCGCGCAACGACGCGATCTTCTTCGTCGAAGCCTGGCGCTGTGCGGCAGGTGGAGATCACGCCCGGCTGCTGGAGACGGCGGAACTCGCGGCCGCGTGTCGCGCCACCTCGGAATTCGCGTTGGAAGCCTCGCAACAGGGTGCTTCCTGTCTCGCGACGCTGCGCGAGGTGTGGCGCGATCCGGCGATCGACGCGCTGTTGGAAGGGCTTCGGCAGCGCAGGATCCCGCCGGCCTTGCCGATTGTGATCGCAGTTCGATCGGCCACGGAAGGTGTTCCCGTGGGCACAGCGCTATGCGCGTTCGTGTACGCGTCGGTCAGCAACATCGTGACCGCGAGTGTCCGGCTGATTCCGCTCGGCCAGACTGATGGCCAACGTGCCCTGGCCGAGCTGGAACGTTCGATACTCGACGCGAGCGAGCGCGCGCTGACCGCGTGCATCGACGACCTTGGTTCCGCTGCGCTGATGGTGGACTTCGCGTCCATGTTGCACGAAACCCAATACACACGGCTGTTTCGCTCATGACTCTTTTGGCGAGTGAAGACAATTGCGCACACCCGTTGCGGGTCGGGATCGGCGGTCCGGTTGGATCGGGCAAGACCGCGCTCGTCGAAGCGCTGTGCAAGCGCCTGCGTGATCAGTACGACATCTATGTGATCACGAACGACATCTACACGAAGGAAGACCAACTGATTCTCACGCTCGCCGAGGCGCTGCCGGCGGAGCGCATCATGGGTGTCGAAACCGGCGGCTGCCCGCACACGGCGATCCGCGAAGATGCGTCGATGAACCTGTTGGCAATCGACGACATGAACCGTCGCTTCCCGGATGCAGAACTGTGCTTCATCGAGTCTGGCGGCGACAACCTCGCGGCCACGTTCAGCCCTGAACTGGCAGACCTCACGATCTACGTGATCGATGTCGCGGAGGGAGAAAAGATTCCTCGAAAAGGGGGACCAGGCATCACGCGGTCCGATCTGCTCGTGATCAACAAGATCGACCTGGCGCCGCTCGTCGGCGCCGATCTCGCCGTGATGGAAGCGGACACCCTGCGGATGCGTCAGACGCGGCCGTTCGTCTTCAGCAATCTCAAGGACGGTGAGGGTGTCGAGCGCATTGCCGAGTTCATCGTCGTGGAAGGTGGCTTGGAGCCACAGGAGTAAGCCATGCCAGCACTATCGCCAAATCTCGGCACCGTGGAGTTCCTCACCAGGCTGTGCAGCCGATTTCCGATAGCGCGATGGGCTCCCATTCCGCTGCGTCTGATCGTCGGATTTGGTTTCATCGCGCACGGTGTCTCCAAACAATCCAGGGGTCTGGATGCATTCGCCGCCATCCTGCACGCGCTTGGAGTGCCTGAACCGCACTTCATGGCATGGTTCACCATACTGGTCGAACTGCTCGGCGGGTTCGCAGTCATTCTGGGCGCTTTCGTACCACTGGTCAGCGTACCGATGGCCGCAGTCCTCGTGGTGGCGATGTTGACTGTGCACCTGCCCTATGGGTTCATGTCGATCAAGCTGCTGTCAGTGACCAGCGCCGGCCCGCAGTTCGGTCCGCCGGGGTACGAAACCAACCTCCTCTATCTCGCGTGCCTCGCAGCTCTTGTCATGGGCGGCTCTGGACCATTCGCGATCGACGGCCTGATCGCGAGACACAGGCAGGCTGGGCAGCGCTCTTGAACCGGGCGTTGACTCGACGCGTGTCAACGCCTCGCTCACGAGTCGGCTTGGTCGGCGAGCAGCTGCGAGGGCGGTGCCACACCGAGCTTCCTCATCCGAGCGATCAACGTCGTCCTCTTCACGCCGAGTCTCGCCGCCGCGCCGTTCCGCCCGCCGACCACACCGTTGGTGCGTCGAAGCGCGGCCTCGATGTGGGCTTTATCGGCATCCGCGAGTGTTCCGTGGCCGTCCGGAGGCGGGATCTGACTCGCGAGCTCCCCGATCGGCGCCCGGAAATCTTCACCGGTGGTCATGATGACGCAGCGCTCGATGAAGTTCTGCAACTCGCGGATGTTTCCCGGCCACGCGTAGGTATCAAGCGCACCCATGACATCGTCTGGAATCCGCGCGATGGCTCTGCCGTAGCGGCGCGCGAATACTTCGAGAAAGTGGGCGGCAAGGAGCTGGATGTCGCCGTCGCGCTCGCGTAAGGGCGGAAGCGTGATCGGGAACACATTCACGCGATAGTAGAGATCGGCGCGGAAGCGTCGTTCCTTCACCATGGCGAGGAGGTCCTGATTCGTGGCCGCGAGGATACGGATGTCGACTCGCGTTGTCTGTGAACTTCCGATGCGCTCGAACTCCTGCTCCTGGAGAGCGCGTAAGAGCTTTGGTTGCAGCTCCGGCGGCAACTCGCCGATTTCATCGAGCAACAATGTGCCCCGGTCGGCGAGTTGAAAGCGCCCGATTCTGGGCGCGACGGCGCCTGAGAACGCGCCGCGTTCATGTCCGAAGAGCTCGGCCTCGAGCAGCGCCGCCGGTATCGCTGAACAGTTGATCGCCACGAACCGCTGCTGCCGTCGTGAGCTGAGCTCGTGGATAGCCCGGGCGATCCCTTCCTTGCCTGTACCTGTTTCGCCTTGAATGAGCACGGCGCAATCGGTCGCGGCCACGGTCTTCACGTCTTCAACAGCGGCCCTGAACCTCGCGCTCGCTCCGATCAAGTGAGGGGAAGACATATCAACTGACGAATTTGTGAATCCCCGGCAGTGACGGGTCTTGATGTTGCGGCCGGAGCGTCTGGGAGATTTGTGGTTCTGACGATCATGGGACTCGTCCTAGCGTTACGGCGTACCAATCGCGTGCATCCGTCCAGCTTTGTTCGACTGCAAAGCCCGCGTCTTCCAGAAGCGTGCGGATGGCATCGCGAGTGAACTTGTAACAATTTTCGGTATGAATGGTTTCGAAGGCTGTGAAGTGAAGATCGAGGCCGGCTGGTGCGATGCGCACGCGCTGGTCGTGGCGACTCACCAAATGCATTTCGATGCGTGACGCGGCACCGTTCCACAGCGCGCGATGCTGGAAGCTCGCGGGATCGAAATCCGCGCCAAGCTCTCGATTGAGGCGATGCAGCAGGTTCCGGTTGAATTCTGCCGTGATGCCCTCTCTGTCGTTATAGGCCGCCAGGAGAATCGACTCGTCTTTCACCATGTCCGTTCCCAGCAGCAGCGCATCGCCGGACCGCAGCTGAGAGCTCAACGTCCGAAGAATCGCCCGTGCCTCTTCCGGTGAGAAGTTCCCGATGCTCGAGCCGAGGTAGATTGCCAGCGTTGTCCCCTCGAACGATTCCAACTGCGGCGCGTGCGTGACGTAGTTGGCAACGATAGGTTCCACACACACCGCGGGAAGCAAGGATGTAATCGTCTCGCGTGCGATGTCGAGAGCGTCGCGTGACACGTCGACCGGCAAGTAGAGCACTTCGTTCTGCAGCCTCGCGACGGCATCGAGCAGGACCGCAGTCTTGGAGGCGGTGCCAGCCCCTGGCTCCACGAGACGCAGAGGTCGTGACCTGTCACCCTGAGCCCTGGTGATGATGGCGGCGGCAAAGTTCGCGAGGATGTTGCGCTCGGTACGCGTCAGATAGTAATCGGACAGCTCCGTGATGCGTTCGAACAGGCGAGAGCCGCAGCCATCGTAGAACATCCACGAAGACAAAGAGCGGGGCGGCTCGAACAGACCGCGTCGGACCTCGCGTATGAGCGCCTCTCGCGGGTTCACGGGAGCCTCGCGCTCCCACTCGAATGTGGGACAGTGCCTGGTCATGCAAGAGTCCGATTTAGGTTGCCAGACGGATTCCAGTGAACTGCCATCGCGTCGTCGGCGAAAAAAAATTGCGGTACGTGGCGCGCACGTGATTCGCTGGCGTCACGCACGAGCCCCCGCGCAAGACCATCTGACCAGACATGAACTTGCCGTTGTATTCGCGCATCGCGCCAGGAAGGGGTCGGTATCCCGGATACCCCGCATAGGCGCTCGCAGTCCACTCCCAACAGTCCCCGAACAATTGCTCGATACCCGCGCCGCTCGCCGTCGCGGGATGCAGCCGGTCCGAGTCGAGTAGGTTTCCATGTGGTGGGGCCTGACTCGCAACGCATTCCCATTCCGCTTCAGTTGGAAGGCGACACCCTCGCCATCGCGCAAAGGCATCGGCCTCGAAGAGACTGATGTGGCATACAGGCGTGTCGAGCAGCTCGTCGAGTCCGCACCAACCTCGCAATGTAAAGACACGCCAGCCAGTCGCATCGCTGTCATCCCGTTCCCAGTAGAGAGGTGCCCGCCAACCAGTGTGTTTCAGAGCCTCCCAGCCTTCAGACAGCCAGAACTCGGAGCGCGCATAGGCGCTGTCTGACATGAACTCGAGATATTCGCGGCAGGTGACTGTGCGGTTTGCGATCTGAAACGGGGCCAGGTAGACCTTGTGGCGTGGAGTTTCGTTGTCGAAACAAAAGTCGAGAGGGTCCTCTCTCTGCAGGGGATACCCAATCTCAATCAAACCACCGTTGAAGCTATGCCATCGCAATGTGGGAGCGTGCTTTTCTTCCGAAAGCGGAGGAGCCGCATACGAAGGACGCAGCGGATTCGAGAAGAATGCGTGCTTGATGTCGGTGAGGGCGAGCTCCTGGTGCTGCTGCTCGTGGTTCAGGCCCCAAACGATGCATCGTGATGGCTCTTCGCCGATGGACGTTCCCAGGAATCTCTTCATCTCCTGATCGACGTGCCTTCCGAAGGCCAACACCTCGTCGAGTGAGGGTCGGCAAAACGACGCACGCAGCCTCTTCTCCGGAATCTCTTCGCCGAGAGCGTTGTAATAGCTGTTGAACAGCCAGCGGAACTCTTCGCGAAAGGGCTTGTAGTCTGCGAGGAACGGCCGTAACACAAACGTTTCGAAGAACCACGTCGTATGGGCCTGGTGCCATTTCACAGGGCTCGCTTCTGGACACGACTGCACCATCTGGTCCTCGGCGGTGATGCGTCCGGCCAGAACGCGTGTCGTGCCCCGTACGGCTTTGTATCTCGACGCGAGAGTCGACATTGTTCTTTTCCTGGGTGTCGACGGGGCAAGGGCCGCGCCAAGAACGACACGTTCGGACCGGACGCTGACACCCGGTCTAACCTATGCGGCGCGTGGGAGATGTACGGGTATGGACGGCAAGCGGCCTTTGGCGTCGTTGACGAAATGGTGATGGATGTCCGTCACTGACACGATCCCGTCGCGAACACGGTCGCGACGGGCGCTGCGCGACGGGCCGCGCGGCTAGACGAAATGCGTTTCGGGCCTCGGCAGTTTGTCACCGTCGAGCAAGATGTCGAGTTTTTCGTTGTAGAAGGCGATGAGGCCGGCGATCGTCGCGACCTGGCGCAACGGGTATTCGTAGGTCCAGGCGACGTCCGGCACAACCTTGTCGCCGACTCGCGCGGACCAGTACCGTGAGGTGATCCCCTTGTAAGGGCAGACGGACTGGGTGTTGCTGATGTCAAGACGATCGAGCGAGACGTCTGTACGGTCGAAGTAGTACCGCGTCGGCAACCCGGTTTCGAAGAGGAGGATGGGACTGCGCGTCTCGGCAAGTACCAGGCCGTCGATCTCGATCGTCACGTGCCGATGTGAGCGCAGTGCGTCGACTCGCACATACGGGTTGCGCGGGTGGCCGATGATCGGTTCGTCTTCTTCGAACCAGTCGAGCGTGTCCCATTCAAACTTGACGTAGCCGGCCACCGGGCCACCGTCGTTGGCGTCATACACGCGAGCCGCAGCCTTGCTGGTACGACGCGCGGTCGTCAGCGAATGCAGCCGTGATGGACCCAGCTGCAGTGTTTGTGGGTGATTGTCGTCGAGCAGATGCTCCCTGCGAACGTCGGATAGCGGGATGTAGTACTGCGGGTAGTACGGGACCTCCCAGACATAGCGGGCGCGGGTCGTGTCGAAGACGAGTGTGTGGTCGAAATAGCCGCGCACCCGGCGTGGTGCGGGCTCGATCCGGCCTCGCTCCGCCGCCATTTGGGGATAGTCCCGACTGGGGTTCCTGGACTCGGGAATCATCGTGGTAGACATTGCTTACTCCTGTCTGGAAATCGGAGCAAGCAACGCGCCAAGAACCACACGTGAATGGTCGGCTACAGTAAAGCTTCAGTCGTGATCTTCGGGACTGTTGACGGCGCCGTTGCGCGAGGCCGTGAGTGGCCGACTGATGCGAAGCTTCCGTATCCGGTAGACCAGCGACGTTCGTTTCATCCCGAGTTTCCTCGCAGCGCCATTCGGACCGCCGACTACCCAGTTGGCTGCTTCGAGCGCACGGAGGATATGATCTCGCTCCACCTCCGCAAGACCACTGATGGGCGTAGATGGCTCCTTGTGAGGAATGAACTGGTCCAGCTCGGAAATTGGAGCGCGGAGCACAGAATGAGGCGAGAGAATGACCGCTCTCTCGATGAAGTTCTGGAGCTCCCGCACGTTTCCGGGCCAGCGGTAGCGCACCAGCGCATCCATCGTTTCAGGAGGGATCTCCCCAATGCGCTTGTTCATTCGTCTCGCGTAGAGAGCCGTGAAACACGAAACGAGCTTCGGAATGTCTTCGGTGCGTTGTCGCAGGGCCGGGACGTGGATCGGAAAGACTCTCAGCCGATAGTACAGGTCTTCGCGGAAGGTGCCCTGCTTGACCATCGCGGGCAAAGCCCGATTGGTCGCCGCGATCAGCCGGACGTCCACTTTATGCGTACGGTTGCTGCCAAGCCTCTCGAATTCCTGCTCCTGTAAGACGCGCAGCAGTTTCGCCTGAAGTTCCAGAGGAATGTCGCCAACCTCGTCGAGGAACAGCGTGCCTTTGTCGGCGAGTTCGAACCGTCCCGTCTTTTGTCCGATGGCGCCCGTAAATGCGCCTTTTTCGTGGCCGAACAGCTCACTCTCGAGAAGCCCAAGAGGGATTGCCGCGCAGTTCACCTTCACGAACGCCTTTTCGTCGCGCCTGCTCAGCTTATGGATGGCACGCGCAACGAGTTCTTTGCCCGTCCCCGTCTCTCCCTGGATCAGCACAGTCGAATCCGTCGGCGCCACAACGGACACCAGACTCAACGCGGCCTTCAACGCCGGGCTCTCTCCCACGATGTCGGTAAACTGCGACCGTATTTCCTCTTCGAGATACACCCGTTGCCTTGTCTCTTTGTCTCGGTCCTTGATCGCCTTTTCGTAGTCCAACGCGTTTTCAACTGCAATGGCTACCTGGCTCGCCACTTGCTCCAGAAACGCGACATCATCTTTGGAGAACGCTCTCTCTGATCGCTTGAGGGCGGCCAACACGCCTACCACACCGTTTCTGCCGATCAGCGGGAGATCGCAGCCCGATATCAAACCTTCCTGGATGTGACGTTGATGGTAAGGGCGCCCGACGTTGGTCCCGAGGGTTTCCGGATCGTCACTGTGTTCGTTGACGTGATTGAAGTTTTGAGTCTTGCCAGTCCAGAACGCTTTGCCGCACAACGTCCCATGGATCGGGATGATGCCGTCGCTGACGTACCCTCGTGGCTCGGGGTTGTACAGAATCGTCATGCGCAGTTCCCCGCTGTCAGCATCGGGAAGAAGCAACGAGCAGAAGTCACATCGCGTCACGCGCAGGAGATTCGTCGAAAGCCCATCGACCAGACGGCGAAGATCCAGCTTTGAGGTCATGTTGTTGCTGATCTCGAGCAGCAACCGCAGGCGGTCGCGTTCGCGCTGCAAGGCCTGCTCGTTCATGTGGCGCTCAATCGCGATGCCGGTGATATGGCTGGCATCCTCGATCAACTGCAGATCGTCAGCGTCAGGGCTGCGCGATTCGCGATAAAGGATGGCGAACGTACCGAGAACTTTGCCTTCACTGGTGAACAAGGGTCGCGACCACACCGAGTGAATCCCATATGGCGCCATCAGGTGCCGATAATCATCCCAGCTGGGCTCTGTGAAGATGTCGCTCACGTACACCGGCTCCCTGCGATACACAGCGGTGCCGCAGGACGCACCTTTCGGGCACACTCGCGTGGGCCCCATCTGATCGAATCCAGGAAGACTCGGCGCTGCAGCGCAGTTGAGATAGCTTCCGTCTTCGTCCGGAAGCCAGATCGTGCAGAACAAACCCTGGCCTTGAGACTCGACCAGCCGGGCAATGGACGTCAGAACTTCAGGCAGCGGTGAGCCGGCAAGAATCAACTTTAGAATGTCAAGTACCGACTCGTTCTGGGCCTCATCGCTTCGCGTCAGGACTTGTGACGGAGGTTGTATTGCGCTCTCCATGGGGCGTCCTTTCCTGCGGTTGTTCGATTCGGCTGTTTCTCCGATGTTCTAACGCGGTGGACACATTCTCGAGGCCAGACATGATTTCCCGACGACTCGAAAAGGACAGCCACCAATCTCGGGTTGGACCCCATGAGTTTAGGCATCAGACTCGTCCTCACGCCTCCGGCCGGTCCGGGCTCATCTGCACCCGCTCTCGATTGATCCATACCCGTATAAAGGCCGGACAGTGTCGGAGTGAGCCGCCGTTGGCTTCAATGATCGCCAGGAACCTGACGACGTCGCCATCGATCAGATCGACGTCCTTGAGATCGATGGTGAGGGTGCTGTCCGCCCCGAGCGCGGCACGAAGAACGTCCAGGTCATCCCCTTCAATTCGCCCACTTACGTACAAGACCTCTGAATCTTCTTCAACGACGCGATCGATTCTGCAGGTCATTGTGTCGCGGCTTGAAGGGCAAACCTCACGCCGTCGCAGAATGCTAAAAACAGAGACGAAACGTCACGTGCGTTGACGGTCCGCCCGAAAATCTCGCGAATTTCGCGAACTTCGCGATTCTCGCGAGTCCTTAGCGGAACTTGAATTGGCTTTTGCGGATTCTGAGGGCCTTGATTTTGGATTCGAGCGTGGAGGCAGGAATGCGAAGCTTCGCCGCCGCGCCCGATGGCCCGGCAACGCGTCCCCGGCTCTCGGCCAGGGCGGCTTCGATCATCTCCCGCTCGTCGCGCGGCTCGTCCTTGATCGACACGTACGATGTGACGCGAGTTACAGGACGAGACGACTCTCCGGACAGCCACAGTTCATCGACTGAAAAGACGTCACCGACGCTCAAGATCACCGACCGTTCAATGACGTTCTGCAACTCGCGAATGTTGCCTGGCCAGTCATAGCGCTGCAACAAGTCCAGCGTCTTCTTGTCGATCGACTGGAACTTCTTGCCGGCTCGCGCGGCATAGCGATGAAGGAAATATTCGACCAGCGTCAGGACGTCGTCTTTCCGTTCTCGGAGGGGCGGTGCCTCGATCGGAAACACGTTTAGGCGATAAAACAGGTCTTGGCGGAAAGTCCCACTGTCGACTGCGGCCCTCAGATCACGATTCGTGGCGGCGATGAGCCGAACGTCGACACGGATCGGTTGCGATCCTCCAACACGTTCGAATTCCCGCTCTTGGAGCACCCTCAGGAGCGCGACCTGGGTCTCCGGCAGGAGTTCACCAACTTCGTCGAGAAAGATCGTCCCGCCATCGGCCAGTTCAAAACGGCCAAAGCGGCGCTGCGTGGCACCAGTGAACGCGCCCTTCTCATGACCGAATAGTTCCGACGAGATCAGCGATGGCGCAAGCGCAGCACAATTTACGCTGACGAACGAACGTCCAGATCGCCGGGATCGTTTATGGACGGCGCGGGCGATGAGCTCCTTGCC
This sequence comes from Vicinamibacterales bacterium, assembly GCA_036407095.1. Taxonomy (GTDB): domain Bacteria; phylum Acidobacteriota; class Vicinamibacteria; order Vicinamibacterales; family UBA2999; genus Gp6-AA40. Next base: position 52,850 of record DASWZV010000009.1, read on the forward strand.
CGTCCCGGTCTCCCCTGTGATCAACACTGTGGAGTCGGTCGGAGCGACTCTCGCAATCCGCGACAGGACCGCCTTCAGTGCGCTGGAGGAGCCGACAATTTCCTCAAACATCGAGGTGCGGTCCACCTCGTCGCGGAGCGCGAGGTTTTCGCGATAGAGCCGGTCCCTCAGGAGGCGGATCTCCGCCTCGCGGTTTTCGAGATCGTGGTAAAGCCGAGCATTCTCCAGCGCGACCGCTGCTTGCGACACCAACACTTTCAATGTCGTGAGCTGGCCGGCCGTGAAGACGTGCGGAGTGAGGCTGTTCTCCAAGTAGAGAACGCGGATGAGTTTGCCTTGGTTGATCAAAGGCAGACAGAGGACGGACCGAGCGCGACTCTGGGCGATGTACGGATCATCAAAAAACGGATTCGCCGCTGACGCATCGTCCACAACGGCGATCTCGTGCGTGCGCATGACGTACCGGACAAGGGACGCCGGGACGTCGGCACCGGCAGCTCCCGCCTTTCCCGGTTTTACGATCACGTCGTCTCCGCTCGTCCTCGCTTCAGCGTCGATCTGCAGGTCCTCACCCGCAGGCAGAATCAGAACACCTCGATCGGCGCCTGCATGCTCAATGGCTGCGCGCATAAGCCTGTCGATCAGTTTGTCGAGAACTATTTCGCCGGAGACTGCTTGAGAAACACTGATCACCGTTGCGAGATCCAACACTTCTGCTCTTGTCAGAATAGTGCTCGTCGGACCTGGAGCCGGCTCGTCCCTTTTCAGGTGTGGGTACAAGTGGTCGAGCTGCCTGACCTTGCCATCCGCTCCCCAACGGAGATAACAGTACCGGGCTTCGCGCAAATACGCATCCGCGAAGTTGTCGAATCCTCGTGCCGCATAAAAGCGCGCGGCAACCTCGTAGGCAATCGCCTCGTTGTGGATGAACCCGTTCGCGTGCGCGGAGCGGACAGCTTTTTCATAGAGGCCCATGGCATCGAGGTCGCGGCCCTCTATTCGCGCGATTTCCGCACCCACGAGCGCCGCACGGTTCTCGAAATTCTCCGCGCAGTTCTCTGACCAGACTGCAAGCTGCCGGTGATGCGCGGCTAGAGCCTCGACATGCTGCTGATTCTGGTCGGGAGATGCAGAATTCCAGGATGCCGCGTGGGCGAGGGCACCATAGAAGTGATACTCTGCCGTTTCGAACAACGACCACGATGTCCACAGCAGCCGTTGCGCCCTCGATGAGGCCTCGAGGGCGCTCGCGTAGTCGCCGGCAAAGAAGCGTGCCTGCAGCTTTCGAATCCAATACCAGCACTCGGGCAGCGCCAAGCTGGGGTTACTGGACAAATGGCGCTCGAACCACAACTCATCAAACTGTCCATCATCAAAGGAGCCGAATTTCGACGTCGAACCACAGAGGTTCCGGATCAGCCCGAGCTGTGCGGTCATTTGGTCAATGGCGTGACCAAAGCCGGATTTCTTGGCAAACGCGAGGCCATGCTCGGTTTCGCGTTGCACCTCAACCAGCCGATCGCCCGCGGCGAGCAGGATTGTGTTCAGGCACGCGCAACTGTACGCGGCGAACGTGAGGTCGCCGATCTTGTTCGCGATTTCGTAAGCGCGACGCAACAGTTCATGGCCAACCCGGACATGCTTTGTCCAGGGCATGACATTACTTCCGAAGATTAGATAGGTCCTGACCTGGAAGGGTCTCAGCCCGTGCCGTTCGACGAGTTCATAGCCAAGCTGGCCGAATCGAAATCCGGCCTTGTAGTTACCGAAACGCGCTCCGGCGACCACGCCGAGCCATACGTAGGCCACACACGAGCTGTCGGCGTTGCCGACGTCGAGGCTGAGATTAACGGCCTTACAGATGGCCAGGGAAAGGAGGTTCGCATCCGTATGCCTGATAGTCGGTAATACCTTGGTGACAACCCCCAGGGTCGCAAGGGATCCCGGGTCGCTCATCAAAGGCAGCTCGGTGAGCTGCTCGATCGCGTGGTTCCCCAGATGCGACCAGATCCGCCCGTATTCCCGTTCCACTTCCTCTTCGGTCGGATGCGCCGACCATTCGACGCCCAAATGCCGGAGGTAATCGAGACAGACGTCCACCGCGCGGGCGCTCTGATCGAGGGTCGTGTACACATCCACTCGCAAGCACGCGACCGTCGCTAATTCGACCGTGTTTGCGGCCCGGGCTGAAAGCCCAGCCAAGCGCTCCTCCGCGGCCACCGACTGGCCAGTCAGGAACTCGCTTTCCGCCCGGCCCAATTCCAAACGGAAGGCAATCTCATGCCGGCGCTCCCAGCAGTCCTCCCCCAGCAGTCCTGCGCCAGTAACGAAATACTTGAGGGCTGAGGCGTACGCCGTAGATACCTTGGCGCGCTCGCCTGCAATCAGGTTGAGCTCAGCCACCCGCTCACGTTCCTCTCGTGAGGTAATCAAGGCCGCGCCGCGGTTGAGCTGATTGACGATTTCGAAGATTCTTTCCTGCCGCTTGTCCGGCGGAACTTCGGCTGCGAGTAATCTTCCGATTCGGAGATGAGCTTCAGCGCGCAATTCTTGCGGGATCAAAGAATAGGCTGCCTCCTGCACGCGGTCATGGAGGAAGCTGTAGGAATGTTCCGAGCGGAAAATGAGGCCCACTCGGGCGGCTTCCCAAAGCTGCCCGTGCATTTCCTCGTTTGAGTCCTGGTAAACGATCCGCAGCGTTGCGAACTCGGCGCTGTTTCCGAGGCAGGCAAGTTGCTGCAAGGCATTCTGGGTTGCTTGCGGCAGGCGGCTCAACTTCCCCACCATGAGGTCCACCACGTTGTCTGTGTACCTTTTGGCGCGAATGCGATTCAGGTCCCAAGACCATCGCCCTTCGCCATGACCGAATGTGAGTAACGCCTCTTCGGCAAGCGTAGAAACAAACTGAATGGCGAAAAATGGGTTGCCAGCAGTCTTGTCGTGGATCAGTTGCGCCAACGGGATGCCGCGCTCCGGTTCGCAGCGCAGGGAATCCGCAACCAACTGGGTCAGGTCTTCACGGGTTAGAGGCGCGAGTACAATTTCCTGCAGTATCGCTCCGCCTTGTCGTATTGCTTCGAGCTTGCGCATCAGCGGATGGCTTGCATCGACTTCGTTGTCTCGGTAGGCGCCGATCAACATCAGGTGCTTAACATCCGCCCGGGTCAACAGATCCTCCATCAAATCGAGTGTCGCGGCATCTAGCCATTGCAGATCGTCAAGAAAAAGGGCGAGCGGATGTTCCGGCCGCGCGAATACGCTGATGAATCGACAGAACACCAATTGAAAGCGGCCTTGCGCGTCCTGTGGGGGAAGTTCAGGAACTGGCGGCTGTTCTCCTATGATGAGCCTCAATTCGGGAACCAGGTCCACAATGAGCTGTCCGTTCGGATCTAACGCGTTATGAAGCGCGTCGCGCCATTTGCCCAACTCTGCCTCGTTCTTGGTCAGAAGCGGACGGATAAGGCTCTGAAAGGCTTGGGCCAACGTGGCATAAGGGATATCGCGCTTGTACTGGTCGAACTTGCCTGATGCAAAGAGCCCGCGGGGCGGAACAAGCGGTTTATAGAGCTCATTAACGACGGAGGACTTGCCGATGCCGGAGTAGCCGGACACGAGCACCAACTCCGGCTTGCTGCCGGCCACGACACGGTCGAAGGAGTTGAGCAGGGTCTCGATCTCGGTCTCTCGTCCGTACAGTTTCTCGGGAATCACCAGCCGGTCTGGCGTGTCCTGTTCGCCCAGCGGAAAATCGTCGATGCGATGGTGCGTTTCCCATTCATCTAGACAGCGCCGAAGATCGTTTGCTGCGCCGGCCGCTGTCTGGTATCGCTCCTCGGTAGTCTTCGCAAGCAACTTCATCACGATTCCTGACACCGGACTTGGAACGTCCTTCGAGCGTTCGCTGGGTGGGACTGGCTGTCGCGCAATGTGGGCGTGCACGAGTTCCATTGGATCGGACGCCGTGAACGGGAGTGTCCCCGTCAGCATTTTGTAGAGGACGACGCCCATCGAGTAAAGATCGCTCCGCGAATCGATCGACCGATTCATTCGCCCCGTTTGCTCGGGCGCCATGTACGGGAGCGTACCGGCGATGAACTCCGGAGGCGTCGGCGGCTGACGCTCACGCGGCACACGCGAGGCGATCCCAAAACCTGTAAGCCAGATCTGATCATTGCTGGGATCGACCAGAATGTTCGATGGCTTGATGTCTTTGTGAATCAGCTGACGCTGATGCAGATGTCTGAGCGCTGTCGCGAGACCCAATGCGATTCGGAGGCATCGCCGTATCTCCATCGGTCCGTGAATGAGACGATCGAGAGGTTCGCCTCCACGATCTTGAAGGACGAGCACCTGTTGGTCGTTGTAGCGCGACAGCGCGAGAGGTTGAGCTGCCCAGCTGCCGTCTAGCTCGCCTCGCAACGAATGCTCGTGATCGATTCTTCGAAGGGTGTCGGGTTCCGGGTGCGCGGACGCGGGGACGAGCATCAGAATCCGTGCCGGCTCCTCACCTGCCGAGCAGCCGCGGTACAGGGTGAACTGATCATCCTGGCGCAACGGTTCGAGCGCGTATTCCGACGGCTCCACTGAGCTGTTCCCACCAACCGTCTGTGGACGGACCACCGTGATGCCGATGCTGCAGCGCGAGAGTTCATCTTACGCGCCATTCGGCGTCCAGAGCACGCGTTCCTCGATCGTGTTGTGGGTGATTTCCCGTGAGTACAGTCCAGCAGGTCTGTGATACGTCAGGCCCAAAACCTCGAAGAACATCGAAGTCTACGCACGCCGAATGATTGTTTCGAAGCTGAAGTTGCTGATCGCGGTGGGGTGGGCACGTCGAGCTTGAATCGAGTTCGTCTATTCACGATTGACACGCTGTTGACTAATTGACATCGGAGCGTCCGTCGTTGCGGCGTTCTCGCGAAGTTTCCGCTCCTGGCTCTGGCGCGTCGATTGCGGCACGGTCCGACGGCTAAAGAGGGTCTGTGTGTGTGCGCTCGTTGGGCAACGGCACCACGATCTGAAGAGCTGGTAACCCAATTGGAGAAAAAAGCAGTGGGACTGTCTTGGCAACAAGGACCTCTCTCAACCGGAGCAATCGGCCGGTTTCTCGTGCCCGAACCGCTGCCGAAGAGACTCTTGTACGTTGAGCCGCTGCGCCGGCGAATGCGTGTTCGCTTCGGCGGAATCTGGATTGCCGATAGCGAGCACGCTCTCGTGCTCTTCGAGCCCGGTCGCTATCCCGTGGCCTACTTCCCGCAGAGTGATATCTCTCCTGACGTTTTGGAACGTACTGAACACACGACGCTGCATCCCGACCTCGGGCCCACTTCTTGGTACACGGTTCGCGCCGCCGAGCACAGCGCGCCGCGAGGGGCCTGGCAGCACATCGAGCTGCCCGCACATGCACGGGAACTGCAGACGCGGGTCGCGTTCGCCTGGCGAGCCATGGACGAGTTTTATGAAGAGGACGAACCTGTCTTCGGGCATGCCGCGGACAGCTACCATCGCATCGACATCCGGCAGACCTCCCGCCACCTCGAAGTCCGCCATGGTGACCGCATCGTCGCCGACACCAAGCGACCGCTAGTGCTGTACGAGTCGGGCTTCGCACCGCGATGGTACGTGCCACGCGCCGACATCGACGAGTCGGCGCTGACTGCAGTGGACCAGCAGACCTTCTGCCCGTACAAAGGGCTGTGCAGCTACTACGACATCGGTGACGCACGTCAGGCAGCCTGGTCGTATCGTCAGGCGTACACCGAGGTCGGACGTGTCTCCGATTTGGTGTCATTCGAGCCGGATATCGTCTCGGTGCAGATCGATGGCATGCAGATCCATCTCGAGCCAGGTCAGACGGTGATTCCGCACGGCCCGGATCGGAACCTCACCGTCGCCGAAGCGCGGCTTCACAAACAGTCGTGAGAGGCGCGCACTCACGCGGAGCGTAATGGCTCGACTGCTCTCGGTAAACGTCGGCCTCCCGCGCGCCGTCGCGTGGAGAGGTCGCACGGTGCACACCGCAATCTGGAAGGATCCGGTGCCTGGCCGCTGCCGCGTCGGCCGACTGAATGTCGACGGAGACGGACAAGGCGACTTGGCGGGTCACGGGGGCGAGCAGCGCAGCGCGCAGTCTACGTCTATCAGATCGAATCGTACCGCTACTGGCAGGAGCGACTGAAACGGAGCGACTTCGTCTACGGGCAGTTCGGCGAGAACTTCACCATTGATGGGTTGCCCGACGATGCCGTGTCCATCGGCGATCGGTATCGGATCGGCAGCGCGCTGTTCGAATTTACGCAACCTCGCGTCACCTGTTATCGCGTCGGCATCCGGATGAGAGAGCCGCGCATGCTGGCGTTGACCGTGGACCAGCGGGGTGTTGGACTGTTCCGTACCATCAGAAAGAGCGGTGCAGCCAGAAGCAACATTCCGGCTTTGAACTTGATCCACGCCCGCTCTTTCGCGCTCATCTTGTCAGCGTGCGCAACGCCATTCAGTCGGTCGTTTCATCACTACCGCAACGATCGGGGTGATGTGGGTCATCGCCGTAACCGCCATTCTCGACGCCTTGCGTTGCTCAAGTTGCGCAACCAGGTTCGGGTGCATGCAGGACGGTGCGTCGCGCAGATGATGAGGCCTAGCGAAGAGGCCAGGCTAATGGCCCCGTCAGTTACGTAGCCGGGCTGTGAACTCGGTGAGTGACAGCCGAAGCGTGCCGACCGGGTTTCGACGAGCGCCTGCGGACCGTGTCCACGAGCTCGCTGGTCATGCCAGACGCACGGTTCGAGGACACGGTGGTGAAGTTGCTGTCGTCGTCGCGTTGCCAGCGCTTACAGGGACCGCGTACAAGGTCGCGGTCGACGTGCCGCCCAACGTGCTGACCCCGGTGCCGACGGGTTCAGCAACATTCTGACGTTCTGGCCTGTGGCCTAGGCATGGCCTAGAATCTGCCCGTGGCGGATCTCTTCATTTCCCACAGCAGCGCCGACGATGGCTTTGTGCGCAGCCTGCATCAACGCCTGGAGGAGCACGGCGTCAGCGTCTGGATCGATTCGCGTCAGCTCGCGCCTGGAGGCCGGCTCGAGCCTGACATCGCGCACGCCATCGAGAACGCGACCGCCTTCGCCGTCGTCGTTAGCCCCAATTCGCTGCAGTCGAAATGGGTGGGGAAGGAACTGCGACTGGCGCTGGATGTGCAACGACGACGGGGCCACATGACGTACGCCGTCGTTCCGCTCTCCCTTGACGGCACGAAGCTCGGAGTGCTCGAGGAGTTCTTCGAGGGCGAGCCGATCTACCTTCCGATGAGTAGCGCCGCCGGCGGAGTCGAGGCCGGCATGCATGGCCTGCTCATCGCGCTGGGTAAACGCCTGCCGAGCGACAACGTCGCGACCATCGAGCAGATCCAGGAGCCGCTCGAGGAGCTGCAACTGGAACTGAGCGACTTTCGCATGCAGACGGTGGACAGCTTGCCGCGCGCCTCCGCACGAGCGCGCCTGGTTTATGAGCCCGGCACGGCAGGCATGTCGTCGATCGCAACGGCGACGAGCTGGCGTTTGGTGGCGCCGCTTGGCGCGCTGGAGATCGACGAGCTGCGGTGGTACGTGGAAACATTTTCGCGTTGGCCACACGAGTATTTCCGCGATCGCGCGCGGGCCGTTGAGCGGAATCTTGCAACCTGGGGGCAGCGGCTATACACGGCGGCGGTGCCTGCGGCACTCGCCGCAGACGTCAAGAGTGCCTGGCACCGTCGCGATCCCGCTGACCGGCGTTTCTCGGTGCTCGTGGACGCCGAAGGCGAGCTCGAAGCCGGCGCACCCGCCGCGGCGGTGAAGGCTGCGCAGGAGATCGGCGCGGCATTTCTGAAGCTGCCGTGGGAGTTGCTCCACGACGGTCAGGCCCACGTGTTCCAAGGCGCGCGCCCCGTGTGCGTCCGGCGCCGGCTGCCGAACATACGCGGGCATGACATCGCGGCTGTGGCGCCCCCGATTCGCGTCCTTGTCGTCTCGCCCCGTCCGGAAGATGACACCTGCGCGTACTTCGATCATCGTGCCGGCACGCTCCCGCTCGTCGACGCACTCGAAGGGCTCGGCGATCTCGTTCAGTTCCGCGTGCTGACGCCGCCAACGCTCGCGGCGCTGCGAGAAGAGATCGACCGCGCTCACACGGCGCGGCAACCGTACCACGTCATCCACGTCGACGGCTACGGGACATACGACCGCACCAGTGGTGCGGCCGCCCTCTGCTTCGAGGAGCCGCAGGACCTCGTCCGCTTGTCGAAGCGGCGGCACGCCTTGGCTGCAGCCAGCGAGCTCGGCACGCTGTTTGGCGATCAAGGCATTGCGGTCGTGTTCCTCGACATCCGCCAAACGTCGGGCGACGGAATCGCGCTCGAGGCGATCGCGTCAGATCTGCTGCGTGTCGGCGTTGCCTCGATCGTGACGATGCGATATCAGGCTCCCGCCGAAACGACGCGTCGCACCGTGGCGGCATTTTACGGCACGCTCGCCTCGGGAGGACGGGTCGGCGACGCCGTACTTGAAGCGCAGCGTCGTCTAAAGGACGACAACTATCGCGGCGTCGTGCCCGGAGCCGGAGAGGCCCGAGTCGACGACTGGTTCACGCCCGGGCTTCACCAGATCAAAGACGACGTGCAGCTGTTTCGCGCTACGCCCGGCCGGCAGACCGAGAAGGACATCTACGCGGCGCTCGAAAAACGGCTCGGGCGGCTTCCCGAGCAATCGGTCGACGGCTTTACTGGACGCAGCCGCGACCTGCTGGCGCTCGAGCGGTTGCTGCGCACACAACGCTACGCCGTGCTGTGCGGGCCGATCGGCGCCGGCAAGACCGCACTCGCCGTCGAGTTCGCGAGGTGGATGGTCCGATCGCGCCGCTTCGAACGTGCGGCGTTCGTCGCGACGGACGCGGGCACCACGCCTGAGACGTGGCTCCACACCGTCGGCGCGCAGCTGCTGGGACCAGCGGCGGTCGGCAGCGCTGCCGACGTCGAGTCATGGATCAAGGCCATCGAGCGTACGCTGCTCGATCGCCCCACGCTGCTCGTAGTCGACGACGTAGAACGGCTGCTTCCGCCGCCGTACATCGCTGCGGACAAAGACTCACCCGAGGCGACGGCGACAGGATTCGCCGCTATTGGGTCGATCGTCGGGCGGCTCGCAGCGGTCGGAGCGACGCGGATCGCCTTCGTGAGCCGCGAGCGCCTTCCGGATCCATTCGGTGCTCCGGTCAATCGACTGGAGATGGATCCGCTTACTCTCGAGGAGGCTGTCGAACTCGTCGAGCGCCGGCTCACCCGGTTCGCCGTGAGCAACACGCGGCAGGACATCGAGGAGATCGTCGGGCTTCTTCATGGCCACGCAGGAACGCTCGCGAGGCTGGCCGTACCGGCGCTGCAGATGGGCGTCGCCGACGCGCGAAACAACCTCGACGGGCTGCTGGCCGAGATCGAGCGCCGTTTCCCCGGCGACGATCGGCGGTCGCCGATTGCCAGCGCCGAGCACCAACTGGCCCGCATGTCGCCGCGCAGCCGCTCCGGTACGCCGATGCTTGCGCCGTTCGCCGGTGGCGTCCCGGGCTACGTGCTGAAGTCGATGACTGACTGGGACGACGACGACTTGGGCGCGGTGTTGTATGAAATCGTTCAGACCGGCCTCGGGACCATGACGAGCGAGTCGTATGTGACATTAGTCCCGCCACTGACCGCCGCGCTCCGCCGCACCATCTCCGAGGACGTTTGGAAGGAGATCGAGACGCGCTGGCGGAAATCGATGCGGGAGTACGGTGCGTTCCTGATGACGACGGGTCGAAAGGATGCGCCCCGTACCGCCGCAACGGTTTCGCGGAATCTACCGAATTTTCTCGCGCTCCTCGAGCGCGACGAGCAGAGCGGCGACATCGAAGCGACGATCGGCACCGCGACTTCTCTGATCACCAACTTGCAGGTGCTGGGCAGACCGGCGCTGGTCGAGCGTGTCACGCGCACGCTACAAACGGCTGCCGGGCAGCTCACCGGCGGCTGGAGCCGCGCACTCTTCCAAGCACTACACGCGCGGATTGACCAGTTAGTTGATGAGGGGCAGGTTGCCAGAGCGTGTGACACGGCGGATCAACTCGTTGCGCTGGCAAAAACTGGCGGACCGTCGGCCTATGAAGGAGCCGAGTTCGACATCGCGAGCGCACACTTGACGCTGAGCCGCGCGCTGCAGGTAGCGGGACGAGCGCAGGAAGCGTTGCCGCCAATCGATGAAGCGCTTTCGCACTTCCGTGCCGTGCAGGACGAGAGGCTTCAGCACCCAGTCGCCGTCATGATTGCCACCTGCCGCGTCGAGCGCGCGGATTGTTTCGCTGCTCTCGGCCGGCTTGAGGAGGCGGCCGGGCTCTACGAGCAAGGCATCAGCGAGCTCGTTGCGCTGCACGACGAGCGCACCGCGGCAGTGGCAGCCGCGGAGTTTGGCGGCGTACGGCGGCAGCAACGCAGGTTCACTGCTGCCCTCGCTGCGTTCGAGACCGCGCGCGACTTTTTCACGCGCGTGAACGAGCCGGCCTCCGTGGCTAATGCATACGGTGAAATCGCGAGAACGTACCGCGCGATGGAACGGTTCAGCGACGCCGAAGAGACCTATCGCAAGGCGCTCGAGATCCGCGTTCGCGTCGGTGACCGCACCGGCGAAGCCGCTGCTTTGAGCGAGCTCGCCAGCCTCTACTCCGACCATCTGAACCGGCCTGAGGATGCCGTTGCATTCGACCGACGCGCTGCGGAGACGTTCGCGAGGCTTGGCGACCAGAAAAGGGAGGCGCTCGTCAGAAACAATTTGGCCGCAACGCTCTTAGAGATCGGACGCTACGACGAGGCACGGCCGGAGGTCGAGCGAGCGATTGAATGCAAGAAACTGTTCGGGCCCGATCTTCGCCCCTGGACATCGTGGGACATTCTCTCGCTTATCGAGGTCCGGGGCGGAAATAATAGTGCTGCTGCCAGCGCCAGGCTGATGGCCCTCGACGTGTATCTCGCCTACCGACGCGGCGGCGGCGAAGACAACCAGGGGCCCGGTAGACTGACTGCGGAAGTCACCAGGCAAATCCAGACTGGTGGTCTGAGTGCAGCGCGCACGTTCCTCGAGCAGCTCGCGGCCGATCCGTCCTCGAACAGCGATCTGAAATCGTTCATCGGCGTCCTTGAGGAGATCCTCGATGGCAAAGGTGATCCGGCGACACTGCGAACTTTGGAAATGGGCTACGCAGCGGCAGTCGAGGCGATTCTGCTACTAGAGAACCTGTCGGGCCTCACGCACACGCCTCCGTCTTATTGATCTCGTTATATGACGCTTGGCAATAAAAAAATCGCGGAAGTCGGACGGTGCGTCGGTACGTGTCGTCGCGACCGCCTCGCCCGAACCCGGGGGCGCAGATCGATCGAACGGTCACGTCATTCGTTGAACTGGCACGAAGCGTCTTTTCGTTGCGGCTCGCCATAACGCGTTCGCGGCGACCGATTCTGACCTCGTCCTCTTCTTTACTTCTGTTCATTGCCAGCATCAAGAGCAGAGCGCGCGCTGCTGTGCGACCGGTTCTTCTTTCCAAGAGCACGGTGTGTCATGAGCATCATCCCTCTGAGCAGCTGCCATTCTCCGCCGGCTGCTGCGACGAGTTGTGAAAGATGGTGATGAGCGTGACGTTGGACGTCGATTGGCATCTCGAGTAACAGTCGTCGCTCAACCTCTTCCACAGGTTTTGAAAGTTTGGACCGATGGTCGCATTCACGGCGATAAAGGGCATACATCAGCCTCCACGCGCCCCCGCCGTTCCATCGTGCCCATTCGATCCTGGCGACATACTGGAAGGCTGTCACACAGTCCGGGTCGGGTTCTCTGCGCATGTCGGAAATCTCGTGTCCGAGGGCGTTACGCACAATGTCTTGGGTGTCAGCGATGCAGACACCAACAGGCACTTGAAATAGTTTTCCCAGGTATTGTTCGACGTTCTCGATATCGCCGCAGATGTATTCCTCTTCCATCTCATTTCCTTCCTGCTCTGAAGCACACGTGTGCATCGAGCACTCATCGAACCGCGACTCAAGTTGTACTTTTGGTGTTGGAGGCGTCGTCGGGTCCGTGGCACAGGGTGTGCCCTTGAACGACCCACAATGGTAGGAGCGGCTGGACCGTCCTACACCAGTGCGCCCGCATAAAGACGACGGGCTGGCCTCGTTGGTTAGGTAGGTCCGAGCAGACTACACTTCTGATCGGCTTCGGTCAAGAGTGACGATGTCCTCTTCGAAGCGAATCGACGCTCGAATTGAGTACTGTCCGATCACGACGGTGCCCCGAAAAAGGATCTGTCACGCAGCCTCGCGAATGAGCCAGTTGCGGAAATCGTCCAGTGCGGCGAGCCAGCTTTCGCTCATGATCGAATGGGTAACGAGATTAAGCAGGAACGTAGGCCAACCTGATCACATCCTCGCCAATCCGATCATGAGCCATGAGGCGGAGCGGCGGCCGGGGCCCGGCGAAATACCGCTTTCCGTGACCGATCACGACTGGGTGCAGGTAGATTCGATACTCATCGATCAGGCCAAGTTCGGTGAGGCTGTGCGCCAAGTTCGGGCCAGCAATTTCGATCTCCCCGTCGCGCTCGGCCTTCAGCGCGCGGATCACGCCCTCCAGATCATCCTCAACAAGCCTGGCGTTGGGGCCGACCGACTTCAACGAGCGCGAGACGACCCATTTCGGCTGCTTCCGCCACGCCGCCGCGAAGGCGCGTTCCGCTGCTCCCCATTCTGGCTGATCGTCGTCCCAGTAACGCATGACCTCATACATCTGGCGACCGTAGACACTGCCAGCCTGCCCCTGAGCCTCCTCGATGAAGTGGCGGAAGAGCGTAGGGCCTGGCGCAAACGCCATATGGTCGACGTAGCCGTCCAGGGACTGATTCATTCCGAACACGAGCCTAGCCATACCACTTCCCGTCCTTTCCTCACGCGGCACCGCCCAACATCGCCCCCAGGTGTAAGGATTCCCAACTCCGGCCACTAACCTATAAAGACCGCATCAGTGAGCAGCGACTTCTACGCGACGTCCATCGTGCCGTTTGCCCCGATCATCATCAAGATCTGCAGGGCCTACACGAACACGCAGGAGGACTTCGAAGACTACTACCAGGAAGTGTGCCTGCAAATCTGGCGCAGTCACCGCACTTTCGACCAACGGGCGGCCTGGTCTACATGGATCTATCGCGTGTCGTTGAACGTCTGCATGACGCTGCTCAAGACACAGAAGCGAAACCGTCGGCTCTTCGTGTCCGACGCCGTTCCCCCCGAGCTCGTCGAAGACAGTCGGGCGTTCGCCGACGAGTCTCTCAATCAGTTATATGTCGCGATTCGGCAGCTGTCAGAAGTGGACCGGGCGGTGATCCTGCTCTATCTGGAGGAGAAGTCGCACCAGGAGATCGCGGAGATCATCGGCACCAATCCCAACAACGTCGGCGTGCGCATCAACAGGATCAAGGACCGCCTCAAGAGGATTCTCGATGAAAAAGACAATAGAAGCGACGTGGCGTGAAGGGTTCTTGAACCCCGACGCGCTGGTGGCGCCGAGGGTCAATGACATCTACACGCGGAAGTCGACGCACATCGTCGACCGGATCCAGCGCCTGCTGAGAATCAACCAGATTGCGATCCTGATCGGGGCACCGATCTTGTGGGTGTTCCTCAGCTCGGGTGGCATTCCGTACACGGGCGCGATCATGTGGGCGGCCTGGTCGGGGCTGGTCGTCATCCGATGGCTGTACATTGCGAAGTTCGTTGCTCCGGACACCAGCCTTGACAGCTATCAGTATCTCAAGGCGTTCCAGGCGTGGCTGAAGGGCCGGATGGCCACGTCGAGGAGCATGCAGCGTCACATCTACACCGTGACGTTCCTCGCGTTCGCGATCGGCATGGGGGCATCGGCGGGTGGCCAGCAGTTGATTCGCCAGATCGTCGAGAGCAATCCCGACATCCGTCTCGTCAATGGCGTCCCGTTGTTCCTGATTGTGGGTGTCGTGGTGATCGCGATCGTCGTGGAACTGTTTGGTGGTGTCATCTTCGACCACGACGTAAGGGCATATCGCGGTGTGTTCAGGAAACTGGACGAGATGGTTGCGGAGATGGAAGAACTGAGGGGCTGAGTGGGACGGCGCCTCGTCCCCACGCGGCACGAATGAGCCATTGGCACATCTCGCTCGTGACGTGCACAGAGGTTGACGAGCACGTGCGTCTGGTGACCGAGCGCCTGCTACACCGCCGGTGTTGCATCGAATGCGAGGATCATCAAAGTCCCGACTATCTCGTCATCGACGTTAATCGGGACCTGACCACGAGCGTCGCGAACAGCGCCGCCAGCACGAGCATGATCGCGACCATCAACCCGACTTTGAGAATGACGCGGTTGGTGAGCCCGTCGAGATCGACGAAGGTCTGCTCGCGCAGCCGTTCGAGATCAGCGAGCGTCTGCCTGCGCAAATCGTCCACCAGCATCAACGTCACGGTTCGCTGGCGATCGACGTCGGCGAGCGCGGCCTTGACCTCGGCATCCACGTCCGTCATCACGACGACACGCTCGCCTTTCAGATACGCGAGGATTTCCGCCTTCATCTGGTCGATCTCGCTCATCGTCTCGGCACGTTCGGCGCGGAACGTGGCCACGACGAAGCTCGTCCCCTCGTCGATCGATTCGCGCGAGGCGAGGGCATCGACCCGATCTGTCACTTTCTGGAGGGACGAGAGTGCGGAGACCGCGACGCGCGCTTCCTCCTGCGCGGCCAGATCGCCGACCAGGAGATCGGCCTGCCACCGTGTCGCCTTCGGCGCGTAGGCGGTGTAGATATCGAGCCTCGTCGCAAGGTCGGCGACGGAGCCTTCGATGTCACCGACGACGCCGAACACATTTTGATCGTCCGGCCCTGCGAGCTTCGTCAGAAATGGAACAATAGAGGAGCGGGACGACAGTGACACCCCGCCGATGGGATGTTCGTGCGCCCACATCTCGAGACGCTGCATCATGCGTTCGAAGGCCTCCGGCCGCTCGGCCATGGCCCGCATTTGCTCCGCGATGGCGGCCCGCGTCCTTCGAGCCCCCTCGAGCGCGACCGGCTGCATTTTCCCGAAGCGATCACGCGCGAGCCCCGTGGCCAGGTAATCCTCGACCTGCGCAGCGAGCACCACCGTATCCATCGCTGCTGCCAGCGAATTACCTTGAAACAAGGTCTGGTAGTACGTGGGGATCGCCTCCATCTTCCAGCGCAGCGCCTGACGCCGCACGTCGGGATCATCAGCTCGAGCCATGATCTCGTCGGCGGTGGTTTCGATGTCGCCCGGAATGGCGATCGCGAGCGTGTTCTCCGCGGCACGCAGATGACTCGATGCAATACGAGACTCCGCGACGCGAGCCAGCGACGTCTGCTGTGGCACCTTGGCACAGGTCCCGACGAGCATTGCCGACATGCACAGGAAGCCGGCGCCTCGAATCGCCCTGCCGCTATGAGGTTTCGGCATCTTCCCTCCTGGCGCTCCCACGGAGACTTGGGCGCTCCCGCGACATCCGGTGGCGCAGTGTGAAATGCCATCCGCTTTCCACGCCCACCGCGGGATTAGCGCTCTGCCGTCCGTG
This sequence comes from Vicinamibacterales bacterium, assembly GCA_036407095.1. Classification (GTDB taxonomy): domain Bacteria; phylum Acidobacteriota; class Vicinamibacteria; order Vicinamibacterales; family UBA2999; genus Gp6-AA40. The sequence continues at coordinate 68,518 of DASWZV010000009.1, forward strand.
ACGTAGAGCACACCAGGTGCCAGAGTAGGCCCCGCCCTCTGCCCACTCAGATCACGAGGCACGGTGAAGGTGGAGCCAAGGCCCCGAGGCCGTTGCAGATTCTGCGATGTGGAAGATCGACAGCGAATGGCGATGTTCGTCCTGTTTTCGTGTGTCAGAACTCGATCATCAACCCACCTGACGGCACGATCGGCATCAGCGACTCGGTCGTCTCCAGCACACGTCCCGCGCGGTCGACGAAATAGTTCGCATTGCGCAGGTTGGTGCGATCGAGCACGTTCGCGACATCGACGAACAGCACGAGCCGCCGTCCCCACCAGTTGAACGCGCGATCGGCGCGCACGTCGAGGCGTGAATAGGGCGGCAGCCGAAGCGTGTTGCGCTCCTGTGTCAGTCCGAAGAACTGCGGACTTCCGTCGATCGACGGCGCCTGGCCCAGCGTGGGCGAAGGCTCGCCGATGTACCCGACCATCGGATAGTTGGAGCCGTACCGGTACCGTGAGCTGAGGCTCGTACGGTTCGAGAGCCGGTAGCGGCCATAGAGCGACAATGTATGCCGCTGATCCGCATCGCCCCAGAAGCTCTCCCCGGTCAGCGTGTCGGTGTACCGCAGGTGGCCGTACGCATATCCGGCCCAGCCCGAGAATCCGGCCGCCGTGTCGCGCCGCACCACGATCTCGGCGCCACGCGCGTTGCCACGCAGTGCGTTGACCCACGGCGCGGTGAACGAGCGCTGACTGATGGTGCCCGCCGGCGTGGGATGCGGTTCGGCACCACGCGCCCACAGCACGTCTCGCTCGTGACGTGCATAGAGGTTGACGAGCACGTGCGTCTGGTGACCGAGCGCGTGCTCGACGCCGGCGTCGACGTGCAGCGCACGTTCCGGCTGCAGGTCATGCCCCCCACCCTGAATACCGAACACGGTATCGAGATCCGCGAACTGACGATAGATCCCGCTGCCGCCGAGCAGCCGCGTCCGCTCCGACAGACGGAGCTCCGCGTTGATCCACGGGGACGCGGTGGTCGAACCGGTCACACTCCAGTAGTCCACGCGCGCACCGGGTGTCACCGTCAGCCGCGATCCGAGAGCGAACCTGCCCTGCCCGTACGCAGAGCCGGCGCCCGCGCGTTCGTCGTAGTCGCTCAACGTGGCCAGGCTGCTCCTGTCAGGCAGCTTGAACCGGATGGCCCTCCGCCCCGTGAGCCGCTGCGCATCGCCGCCGAATTCGAAGACGAGGCGCGGCGACGGTGAAAACGAGGCATCGGCCCGCCATCCGAACTCGGTGGACCGCGCGCTGTCGAGCGTGGTGCCGTCCCGATTGTCGTTGTCGTATCGCAGTCCCGTCGAGAACAGACGCTGCGTGACCGCGAAACGCGTGCTTGGAAGATACCGCCACGACAACGACATCAACCACGAGCGGCTGATCGCTTCGCGAAGCTCGTTGACGCCGATACGCGGATCGTCGTCACCGAACTTCGCGCGACCGACGAGAACCGTCGCCGACACCTGATGCCGGGCGCTCACGTCGTAGGTCGCCTTGGCCTGCGCATCGACGAAGCCGAACGCGAACCCGGCCCCAGGATCGAAGCGCTTGACCAGGTAGTCGAGGTAACTCCGCCGCACGGACAACAACCACGATCCACGTGCCGCAATCGGCCCTTCACCGAGGAGCTCCGCGCTCGTGCCGCTCAAACCGGCGCGGCCATGAAACCCGTCACGGCTCCCGTCCCGGGTCCCGAGATCGATCTCGGCGCCCATGTGCCGGCCTGTGCGCTGGGGATAGCTGCCTGGGAACAACGACACGCTGCCGAGCGTGTCGCCGTTGATCATCGCGATCGATCCGCCGTCGGGAACGCCGTTGACCGAGTGCAGCAGATACCGTGTCGGAACCCCGTCAACGACCATCCCGACGTAGTGGAACGGGTTGCCGCGCACGGCGAATTCGCTGTAGAAGTCGTCGTTCGCCGTTGCCGACGGCAACGCCTGGATGGCACGCAGCGGATCGTCGAGCACGGCGCTGCGCAGGTTCTCGAGGCCGCGGCCGTAGAACGATGTCGCACCAGGCACCGAATCGGATTCGCCCCGCGCCGACGCCGATACGGTGACGCGGTCTGTGTACCTGCCTGCGCCTTCCGAAAGCCGGATGGTCACCTCCACCGGCGCCTTCGCAACGTCGATGTCGGTCGTGACGAGCGCATACCCGATGAGCGACGCGATGATCGTCCGCCGGCCGGATGGCACCGACAGCGTGAAGCGGCCGTCGTCGTCCGTCTCGGTGGCGGTCGACTGGTTTTCTGCGTAAATCGTGACGCCTCGAATCGGTTGTTCCGTTCGATCGTCGATGACAATGCCCGCAACCGTGCCACCCTGTGCACGCGCCGGACTCGCAACAGACAAAACGACCAACAGCGCACACCAGCACCGCGAGCTTTTCATGTTTTCTGGATTCCTGGGAGGTGAGCCCCTGGACGTCGTGAAAGGTATCACGTCGAATGCCACTGACGAAGTACCGGACGAAACGATGTCCCCCTGATCCCCAGCAGAGTCCCAGATCGCTCACCTCCATCGATCGATGTGACACCACGAGACGAGGTCCTCGAACTCGATTTCGACCAACCGTTTCGCGGGGCTTTCCGTCAAAGCGGCCATGACGACGTTCCTCTACGATGTTCGCCATGCGGTCCGGACGCTGCGACGCTATCCAGGCTTCTGAGCCGTCGTTCTGACGCTTGGTCTCGGGATCGGCATCAACGCCGCCGCGATCGGTTTGTACGGACTCCTCGCGTTCATGGGGGCGGTGCGCGCTGATTATCGGTAATCGCTGAAGCGCATAGTGAAGGACACCAACCCTTTCACGCGCCTGGCGTCGAAGCTGCAGTGGACAGCTTGATCCGCGACGTCAAGTACGCCGTGCGCTCCATCCTGACCGCGCCAAAGTTCGCGGCCGTGGTGCTGCTGACGTTGGCCCTGGGCACCGGCGCGAACACGGCAGTGTTCACCGTTCTCAATGCCGTCGTTCTCAAACCGCTTCCGTACCCAGAACCTGAGCAGCTCGTTCGTGTGTACCACAGCGTCGGCAACGACAACGCCTACCTGACCGGTCTGGCCGCGATCGACTACAGAGATCGAAGCAGGACGCTCGATATCGCCGCGACATTCACCTACAGTGTCGCCGGCGTCGACCTCACGAACCGCGGAGAAGCCGAGCGCGTGACGATGCTGCCTGTCGGCGCGGATTATTTTCGCGTGCTGCGCGCGCGGCCGTTTCTCGGACAGCCGTTCGGGCGCGCCGATGAACGCCCGAACGCCAATGTGGCCGTCGTCAGCGAGCGCGTCTGGCGCAAATATCTCGATGCGAGAACCGACGTCATCGGCGAGACCCTGACGCTCAACGGCATCCCGTATCAGATCGCTGCCGTACTTCCTGACGACTTCGAGGATCCGATCGAATCGGGCGTTGCTGTCTGGACGCCACTCAATCTGCAGCCCGGCGGTCCCAATTCGGCCGACAACTTCTATCTGAGCGTCATCGCGCGCCTGAAGCCGGCGGTGACGATCGATCAGGCGCAGGCGGAACTCGCGACGCTGGCTGCCGCGATGCAGCCTCCGAATCCACCGACGCGATTGCGATGGTCGGCGCGCGTGGTGCCGCTGCAGATCGACACCGTGGGCAGCGCGCGAACGATGTTGTGGATGCTGCTCGGCGCCGTCGGGCTGCTGATGGTGATCGCGTGCGTCAACGTCGCCAGCTTGCTTCTTGCGCGAGGCGCGGAGCGGGAAACCGATCTCGCGGTGCGTGCCGCGCTCGGCTGCTCGACGACGCGACTGGTTCGACAACTGCTGATCGAAAGCGTCTTGCTGTCGCTCGGCGGCGCGATCGCGGGACTGGTCATCGCCCCACTCGTCACTCGCGTGCTCCTGGCCGCCGCGCCGGCCGCCGTCGCCCACGCAAGCGGCGGATCGCTCGAACGCGCCGTCCTCGCATTCAACATTGCTGTCGCGCTCGTCGCCGGCATCGGCTTTGGCGTTGCGCCGGCCGCGCAGGCGGCCCGGCCGGATCTCGACGGCATGCTGCGCGAATCGGGGCGGGGTGGCGGCGGCAGCCGTCGTCAAACGCGGGCGCGCAGTGCGCTCGTCGTCTGTCAGATAGGGCTCGCGCTCGTGCTGCTCGTCGGCGCCGGCCTGCTCCTGCGCACGTTCGAGCGCCTGCAATCGGTCGCGCTCGGCGTGGCACCGTCACGCGTGATGACGTTCACTGTGAACTTGCCGCAGGGCCGCTATGGCGACGCTGAGCAGCGCGCGCGATTCCATCGCGATTTTCAGTCGCGGTTGGCGGCGCTGCCTGGCGTCAAGGCGGTGGGCGCAGTCTCGCGTTTGCCTGTGACCGGCAGCTTCCACAGCTGGGGCGCGCAGCATGCGGATCAGCCAGCCGACTCGCGCTTCACGCCGGCGCAACAGCGGGTCGTTGAGGGACGGTACTTCGCCGCTGTCGGCATTCCACTGCTGCGCGGTCGTCTGTTTGGCGTTGAAGACGATGCGAAGGCGCCGCGGCGCGTCGTGGTCAGCGAAGAGCTCGTGCGGCAGATGTTCCCTTCGGAGGATCCAATCGGAAAGCGCCTGCGCGTCGCTGGCGCACAGCCCGAGATCATCGGCGTCGTCGGCGACGTCGCACTCGGACCGCGAGCGTTACCACGTCCTTACGTGTATCACTCGCACTCGCAGTTCGCGGCGGATCGCAACTGGTCGCTCACGCAGGTCGTCGCGCTCGATCGCGATCCGCAACTGTTTCTGAGCGACGCGCGCCGCGAGCTGACGCGGATCGATCGCGGGCTGGTGCTGTACGAACCGCAGATGCTCGAGAACGTCGTCGCCGGAGGCGTCGCGCAGGAGCAGTTCGCGTTGCTGCTGATCGCGAGCTTCGCGGCGCTCGCGCTCGTGCTTGCGGCGGTCGGCGTGTACGGCGTCCAGAGCCATTCGGTGAGCCGGCGTCGACGCGAGATGGGCATTCGCCTCGCACTCGGCGCGACGCCGCGATCGGTTCGAACGATAATCGTCCGCGACGGCGGACGGCTTGCCGCCGGCGGTATCGCGCTCGGATGCGCCGGCGCCATCGCGGCGACGAGATTCCTGCAATCGCTGTTGTTCGGGGTCAGCGCGACTGAGCCGATCGTGTTCGCGGGCGCCGCGGCACTGTTGGCGATTATCGCCGTCACGGCGAGCTGGATTCCGGCGCGCGCCGCGACCAAGGTCGATCCGCTCGACGCGGTGCGTAGTACCTAACGTCCGGCGTTTCGTCTCCGCTCGCCACGTCGATATCCCGAGCAGCCCGAGCGTCTCTTATCCGCGGCAGACGATCCAGTTGCTGAAATCTAGAGGGCGAGGCTGGTCAGGAACAGGTCAACCTGTCGCTCGAGCTGGGACCTGTCGTAGCCAAGCAATGCCGTGCGAAACAGTCCCTGAAGATACGTCGCGATGACCTGCGCCACGCCTTCGGCATCGAATTCGGAAGGCAGTTCGCCCGTGTCTTTGGCGGATTTCAAGCGGTCCGAAAACGCGCCGACAAAGGCCGCCATATCCGTCTGAACGACCTTTCCCAGGTCGCGCTCAGCGAAGACGTCAGACGACACGCTTCTCGCCAGGAGGCAAACGCGCGGGGTCCGTGGATCGTCGAGATCGTCGAGCACGGTCCTGAAAAGTCCGCGAACACCCTCCTTCGCGGACGCGGGTGAAAACAATGCCTCAGCACGGCGGCGGCCCACCGTGTCGTTGTAGCGCTTGAGGCATTCGAGATAGAGCTGATTCTTGCTTTTCAGGGTGTTGTAGAAGGAGCCTTCCCCGATCCCGATTGCTTTCAACAGGTCGCGCACAGAAGTCCCTGAATAGCCGTTTCTCCAAAAAACTCGGGTGGCCTTGTCGATCGCCTTGTCGTAATCGAATTCCAAAGCTCTGGCCATGCGTCAGCGTCCAGCTGAAGCTCATTATAGCCGTTTTGTAGCAGTCGATAAATAATTGTCTTGACTCTCGTCTCGCGGCGTCACAGTATTTGTATCATGTGCTACAAAATACCAGGGAGGGCGCCGTGAATACGACTCAACTAACGGGCGCGGTCAATCGTGTGACATTCAAGCCCGGCGATATGGCCCCGGCTCGAACTCTGGAATCGGTCACCGGCGAGCCGATCAGGCTCCCCGACCCTCAGCGTCTCGTCCATCTGCAATTCCGGCGGTTCGTGGACTGCCCGATCTGCAACACCCACATTGCCGAGCTGCGCCGGCGTGCTCGCGAGATCGACGCGGCGGGCATCAAAGAGGTGATTGTCTTTCACTCCTCCGCTCAGTCGATCCGGTCGTACCAGAGAGATGTTCCATTCGTGCTGGTTGGTGATCCGAAGAAGGCCCTCTACAAAGAATTTGGAGTGGAAACGTCGCTTCGGTTCATGCGACTCGAGACCTTGGGGGCTTGGGCGCGCGGGATCGCGCATGGCCATTTTGGCTTGCGATCGTTTCCGGGAGGTCCACTGGGCCTCCCCGGCGACTTTCTGATCGCGCCGTCCGGACAGATCAGAGCGGTGAAATACGGACTCCATGCCTATGACCAGTGGTCCGTGAATGAGTTGCTCGCGCTTGCCAAGGGCGCAGTGCGGCCGTAAGAACGGAGGAGAAAAGTAGGGGAAACTCAGGACGCGAGGTGACGACATCACATCACGTCGACTCTGAGACACGCGACAGGGCCATGCAGAATTGCATCCGCCGGTGCATCGTGTGAAATGCGGCGGGCTGCGCCACTTGCCAGCATTGATCGAAGCGATCGATCCAAGGCACACCGTGAGCCACGCCAGCCTCCTGATCCTCAGGCACTCGCGCGAAGGATTTTCTGTGATGCCCCCCTCTTACATGTTGAATGTCCCCCTGTGCTATCTGGTGAAGATCTGCGATCTGGCGCTCTATTCGTGGGCGGCGAGTAGCGGAGTTCGGACGTACATCGAAAGCAAGATCGAGTACGTCCGCCGGCGGCCTGATTTGGAGCACGTGGTGATCGTCCCCGACGCGGCGCATTCGGTTAGTCAGATCGGCCGAACCAAAATGATCCGTGTTGCTGGCGTGCGATCCCCTTATCCCGGCGTTCACCTGGCGTTGAATGTCGTCCGCGTGGCCCGGCTTATCGAAAGTGAGTCACCAGACCTCATCGAAGTGAATTGCCAATATACGTTGGCGTGGGCCGCGTTTCTCGCCACGCGCCAGAGGCGAGTACCAGTGGTCGGCGTGTATCACACCGACGTCCCAGCCTGCGTGCGCCACTGGACGCGCGCCCTCGGGGCGACTGCCTCGACGGCGGTGGAACGCCTCGTCGAGTCGTACGAAGGGCTTATCTATCGGCGCTGCACGCTGACCATCCTCCTGCACGAGGGGTTGCGCCAACGGGTTGAACGTCTCGGAGTGCGTCGCGTCGAGATTCTTCCGTGCGGCGTGAACACGGCCATCTTTCATCCTGGCCAGCGGAGCGCCGCGTTTCGGTGTCGCCAACAGATTGCGCCGACTCAGACGGCGGTCCTCTACGCGGGCCGCTTCAGTCCGGAAAAGGAAGTCGATGTCCTGATTGCTGCATTCGAGCAATTACCCGCGCATCGCTTCGTGTTGCTCCTGGCTGGCGACGGACCTGACGTCGATGGAATCGCACGCTACGCCTCGGGTCATCCACACGTCAGATATCTCGGACACCTGGACCGACAGGATCTCGCCACGGCATACGCCTCTTCGGATGTGTTCGTGACGCCTGGACGTTTCGAGACGTTCGGCATGTCGACGCTCGAGGCGTTGTCGTGCGGACTGCCTGTCGTGGGCATACGGGACAGCGGCACGTCCGCGTTGGTACCAGCACATCTCGGCCGGTTGACAGCCCCCGGTGATCCGGCCGCCATGGCACACGCCATCCGCGAAGTTGCCGACGGGGCTATAGAGGCCACGCGAGAGGCTGCCCACGCCTTTGCAGCGCAGGGGTTCTCCTGGGACCACGTATTGGACCAGTATCTCGTCACGTATCGCCGACTGCTTGAAAGAAGTGTGGCCCCGATGGAAGTAACGGCGTGACGCTTCGCCACCTTGTCGTTTCGGTGCACGACGTCGCGCCAACCTCGCGGGCACGGGTCGAAGCCATTCTCCAACGGCTCTCCGCGCTCGGCATCACTCGTCGCAGTCTGCTCGTGATTCCAAATCTCCGCGGGACGCTGCCGATCGATCAGGACGCTGCGTTCTGCGAGTGGCTGCGTGGCCGGCAGGCCGAAGGTGATGACATCGTGCTTCACGGGTATGAACACGTTGCGGTCGGTGCGCCCAGAGGGATGATCGAACGCTTCCGCAACCGCTGGTTCACGAACAACGAGGGTGAATTCCTCTCGCTCGAGTACGACGACGCCGCTGATCGTGTGCGCCGTGGACGGACGCTGCTCCGACGGGCCGGCTTCGACGCGTCCGGGTTCGTCGCTCCGGCCTGGCTGATCAACGGTGCGGGGTTACGAGCCATCCGCGATCTGGGGTTCGCCTACACGAACTCCTATCTCGGGTTCATCGATCTCCAGCAGCAAGAGCGCTACCACGCGCCCAGCCTCGTCTTCGGCCCGGGCCGCATCAACGAGGACCTTGGCATCGTGGTCCAGCGACGCTCCGCCGTGCTCCTGGGGCGGTGTCCCGTCGTGAGAGTCGTTCTCCATCCGCCCTGCGTCGATCACAGCGAGCGGATGCGTAACATCCTCGAGATAGTCGACGCGCAGCGCCAAGCCCGATCAGCCATCACCTACACCGAACTACTGACCACGTATCGTCGACGGTCTCTGTCACCGGGATCACGAGGAGATGTGCATTAGCCGCCTTGCCGCCGTAGTGCTGCTCACGGGTGCCGTGTCCGCCTCACCGCAAGACGTGTTTGTGTCGTTATGCCGGACGCACTTCAGCGTCACCGATGCCCACGGCAACTTGGTAACGACGCTCGACTCTGACGATGTCACGATTTTCGACAATGACGTCCCACAGCGGCCGGACGAATTCGAGTCCCATCCGGAGTCCCCAATCAGCTTGGCCGTTCTCGTGGATCGCAGCAGCAGCATGGGAGCCCGACTGCCAAGGTTGTCAGCGGTGGCCACTACGTTCGCCTTCCAAGCCCTCCATACCAGCAGCGATCGAGCGCTCGTCGTGGCGTTCGACGCGAACGTGTATCTGGTGCAGGACTGGACGTCTGACGGCGATCGCATCGCCAGCGCCATCTCGTCACTTACGTCTGCTGGGGGTACGTCGCTGTTCGACGCACTGTTCAAGAGCAGCCGTGACCGACTCCCCGCCGACAGCAATCGCCACAACATTGTGCTTCTGATCAGCGACGGCGAGGACACCACCAGTGCCGCCACATTTGATCAAGCGCTGGAGATGACGACGTTGTCGCGAGCCGTGATCTACGCGATCGGTGCGCCGACTGATTCGTCACTGAATCCACGTGCACTCGAGGGGCACCACGTACTCGAGACGCTGACGGCTCTGACCGGTGGGCGAGTGTTCTTTCCCGAGAGCAACGGTTGGGCCCCACTGGACGCGCTGCTCACGCGCGTCCGCGAAGAGATCCGCTACACGTTCAGCGTCACCTATTACCTGTCGCAGCCACCTGACGGCACCTTCCATCGGCTGCGCATCGTGCCGCGTGACAAGTCGTTGATCGTCCATGCTCCGAGTGGGTATTACGCACGTGCGCTCGCATCCTCATAGCCGCGGCGAGGCCAGGCGCGTGGCTGCACTCACGGTGGCTGGCCTGCTGATCACGATGCTGATCTCGGCCTGCGCGTGGCAGCCGTACGTGGTCACTCGGGTCGCGCGCCATTTCACCGGCGTTCGTACCCGGCTCCATGTGATCACGCCAAGCGCGCCTGGCCTCGCGAGTTATCGCGGGATCGAGATCCTTCCCGTCGCAAATCTGCTGGCTGCTCACGCGCCGGCCACGGTCCAGCGATACCTGCAGGCCCGGATTGCGAAGATGCTTGGTTCCCTGCACCGGCAGAGGGTAGTGGTCGCTGTCTCTGAGAGTCTTCTGACGACAACCGACCTCGCGGTTCCGGCGCCCACGCTGGTGGTTGAGGCGCTGTTGGATGATTTCGATCCGGGCTCCCTGCCACTACGTCTCGGCGAGATGGGCTTCAACCATATCGCCGTCACCGTGCGCGTGCGGCTGCGAGATCTTCAGAGCGGCAGCCCCCTCGGCGCTATTAGCGTCACCACACAAGACGATCGCGCCTCGGGTACGACCTCTGGCGCGATCGATCGCGTTGCCGATCGAATCGGTGACTGGATCGCTAAGGGCTATGCGCGTTAACGCCCCGCTGTTCGCGCTGTTCATGTGTCTAGTGTCGACCGCGTCTCCCGGAGCGCAGCCTTCGTACCGATCGAAAAACGGGATCCTGAGTTGGAAGACATTGATCTTGGGCGGCGGGTTCCGCGTCACAGCCGCGATCCCCCTGCACGGAGACTTTTCCGCGTTCGGCAGGCTCGAAATCGTCCGGGCGGTCAGCGCCATCGGCGCTGACGCGCCGCCGGCGCTGTTAGCGCGGATCGAAGGCGAGCTGGCCGGCGAATTCCGGAAGACCGGGCGTTTCACAGAGGTGTCCATCGTCGACGGCCCTCCGCCATCGCCGAGAGAGATTCTCGAACGCTCCAACGCGGATGTCGCGGACAGCCTCGACGCGCCGATGCGACCGGCGGCCGAGCTGGGCGCGAGTGATCGGCTGCGTGAAGACGCACGACAGCGCGCCGAGACGCTCGTCATCACCACCGAGGTCATCGACTACGCACCTGGCAACAAGTGGATGCAGCTGCTCTTTCTCGATCTCGGCAACGCCGTCCTCACAGTTCGCTTATCGCTCTTCGACAAGGCTACTGGAACCGAATTGGGACGCAGCGTCATCTCGAGCGACAACGCCTCAAAGGTGGTCCCGAGCGTGCTCAGTCCTCGCAGCCCATTGCGTGGCATCGCCGAAGGACTTGCCGACCAGGTGACTCGAAGGCAATTAGGGGCTGAGCGATGACGGCTCTTGCGTCCGCGCTCGGCCGCACTCTGAACTACGTCGCCGCAGCCGGTCTCCTCGTGATCTTCTTGCGGCGCGCCGAATGGCGGGTGGTGGCCGATGGATTTCATCGGGTCACATGGTCATTGATCGCGCTCGCTGTTCTGGTCCGCCTCGCCTCGATCGCGGTGTCGGCATTGCGATGGCAGGCCCTTCTCGCGCCGCTTCGGCATGTCCCGTATACGGCGAGTTTGATGGCGACGCTGATCGGATCTGCTGCCTCTGCGGTGCTGCCGATACAGGTAGCAGAATTCGTCCGACCCATATTGCTCAGCCGTCGGTACCGGCTCCGTGCAACCGTGACCGCTGCTACGGCGATCGTCGAATGGGCCCTTGATGCCGTCGCCGTCTTCACACTCTTCGCGTTAGCGCTGCTCTGGCTCGGTCTCCCAGACGAACTCTTCGGTGTTGTGCGCGGGGCGCCACTCGTCCTCGCTTTCGCGGTGGCCGTGATGGGCGGACTCTTCCTCCTCGGCCGGCGGTCTGGGGAAGGAAGGTTACCCTCGGCAATCGCCCGGAGCATCGACGGATTTGCCGCGGGTCTGCGAGTCCTGACCGACCGGCGCCAGGCGCTGCGGCTCTGCACTCAATCATTCGTGATCGCGGCCCTGACCGCGATCAGCGCTTGGCTGACGCTTGCGGCATTCGAGATGCGGGTGTCCGTCGGATCCGGCTTTGTCCTGCTCGGGCTGGTGACGTTGGCAGGGATGATTCCGACGCCTGGAGCGGTGGGTGGTTTCGAAGTCGTCTGCCAGGTCGGTCTCGCGGCCCTCTTCCACTTCGACCGCGTGCGCACGATTGGCCCGGTGCTCGGACTGCACGCCGTGACTTACGCACCGGCCGCGTTCGCCGGCGCGATCTGCCTCGCCGCATGGCCACTCCGGCAGGAGCAGGCTCCGCAATGAACACCCTGAGAGTCGTCTTCGCGTTCGGCCTGATCATGACCGCTGGCCCGGCCGCCTCCGATCGCAATGGCGCGCTCGACGGCCAGACCATCCTTGCCCGGATGGAGCACGCGAATGCCAGGCGAGCCGAAGCGCTCGCGGGTTATCACGTGACTCGGCGCTACTCGGTGTTCGAACCGGGCCATCCAGCCGACGCGGAGCTCGTGGTTGGAATGGACTTCGAAGCGCCGTCGACGAAGACGTTCCGCACGATCGAGACGCACGGAGTGGGCTGGATCGAGCGGCGAGTCTTCCGTGGCCTCATCGCCGCGGAAACCGAAACGGCAGCGGGCCACAAACATCACGACAGTGACGTCACTGCCGCGAACTACGAGCCCACGCTGGTCGGCACCGAACAGCGCGACGGCCGCGACTACTACCTGGTCGCTCTGCAGCCGAAGCGCGCCGACAAGTACTTGTTCCGAGGCAGGGTGTGGATTGACAAAGAGGACTTCGGGATCGCGCGCATCGAAGGCGAGCCGGCGCGCAGCCCATCGTTCTGGATCGTGCGCGCGCCATTCGTGCGCGATTACCAGCGCATTGACGGTTTCTGGCTGCCGCTCCAAGACGAGACCCACACCGACGTGCGTTTCGCCGGGGAGTACGTCCTGCGGATTCAATATGTCGACTACCAGATCACACACCGAGCGTGAACCATTTCGTGGGGCGGACGTCGTCGACGTCGACGCCTTGGCAGGACGCGCAGCACGCTATCGCACGGCCGTCTCCCTGCATGCGCACACCAATCGCTCCCGCGAGTCTGTGACAATCCTTCCTGCATACCTGGACCGAATCCCGCTGATCGGTATGCTCGCCCGGCGAGAGATCAGGGCCTACGAGCGTCGACACGGCGAGGCGATTGATTTTCGCAACGCGTGGTGGCACCCGCCGGTGACTCCAGACCAGGTTCTGACATCGGAATCTGCACAGATTGAAGCGATAGGCCTGACACCGATCGTTTCGATTACGGACCACGACAACATCGACGCCAGCGCCTCGCTGAACGACACAACCATCGAGGTACCGATTTCGTTCGAATGGACGGTGCCGTTTGGCGCCGGGTTCTTTCACCTCGGCGTGCATAACCTGCCGCGGGCTACAGCAGGGCAGGTGTTTCACACGCTGGAAGCGCTTACACGCCAGCCGTCGGCCGATGCTCTCCGTGACACGCTGGCTCTCGTGTCGGCACACCGCCAGACATTGATCGTGCTGAATCATCCCTTGTGGGATCTCGCCGGCGTTGGCCTCGACGACCATGTCGCCCTGGTACAAGCGTTCATCACGGCAGTGACGCCCTTCATTCACGCGATCGAGCTGAATGGCTACAGGTCCTGGCACGAGAACGCCATGGCCGCCGATCTTGCGGCTCACTCGTGCCTGCCGATCATCTCGGGCGGCGACCGCCATGGGTGCGCGCCGAACTGTCTTCTCAATCTCACGCGGGCGGCAACGTTCTCCGAGTTCGTCAGCGAAGTTCGTGACGATGGGCGGAGTGTCGTGCTGATGCTGCCCGCGTACAAGGAGCCGCTGGTCGCGCGAAAGCTCGCCACGGCCGCCGACGCGGTGCGCGCATATCCGGCGCATCCAGCCGGCCAACTCTATTGGACGGACCGCGTCTCGTACGAGCGCGAGGGGATCGTGCGCCCGCTATCGGCAGAATGGCCAGATGGCGGTCCCATATGGGCGCGTTCCGCAATTCGGTTGTTCGGCGCCGCCACGCGTAGCCCATGGCTGGCGGCAACGAGGGCGTGCGTCTGGCTCGCGGGCGCGTCGATGTCCAGTGGTGGCGCTAAAGCTTCCTCAGACCGGCGACAGACCTCGAGCGCCGCCGCGCGTTATCAGCAGAGCATCGGCTGATGCCAACTGTCCCGCGCGTAGCCTTCTTCACAGACTCCTACGCTGAGGCCAATGGCGTGGCGCGCCTTAGCCGCGCATTGGTCGCCCACGCCACCGATCAGGCGCTGCCATTCCTTTGTGTACACGGCGGAGATCACACCGGGATGGACGAGATGCAAGGGGACTCGCCCGTCCGACGGCTGGTACTGAAACGAGGCGCTGTTCGTCTCCGCCTCGAACACGACCTCTCCTACGACTTGCTGGTGTGGCGTCACTACCGGATGGTCCGGGACGTCCTCACGACCTTTCGTCCCGACGTGATCCACATCACTGGTCCAAGCGATGCAGGACAACTTGGTGCGATGCTGGGACATCGGCTCAGCATTCCGATCGTCGGCTCGTGGCACACCAATCTGCATCAGTACGCAGCGTTACGGTCGCAACGCTGGTGTCGCTGGCTCCAGCACGCCCCTCGGGAGCGGCTGCTCAGCGAGATCGAGAGGCGGTCGCTCGATGCGGCGCTGTTGTTCTATCGCATCCCGCGTGTGCTGTTGGCACCGAACGCGGACTTGGTCCGGCTCCTTGCTGTCCGCACGGGGAAACCCACACACCTGATGAAACATGGGGTCGATACAGTCGAATTCGCGCCGCGCCACAGAAGCCAGAATGGCGCCCTCCTGCGAGTGGGCTTCGTCGGGCGGTTATCTGCTGAAAAGAATGTCCGGCTTCTTGCCGACCTGGCTTCATCGCTCAGCGGCCGCGGTATCGCCTGCGAGTTCGTGATCATCGGAGACGGCTCGGAGCGACAGTGGCTAGAGACCTCAATCGCGAACGCGAGGTTCCCTGGCGTGTTAACCGGCCAGGACCTCGCGCGTGCGTACGCGAGCCTTGATCTCTTTGCGTTCCCATCTCCTTCGGAGACCTTCGGCCTCGCCGTGCTCGAAGCGATGGCCTCGGGTGTTGCGGTCCTGGCGATGCAGCACGGGGGCCCGGGTTTCGTTATTCAACACGGAGTCACCGGCTGGACTGCGAGCAGCGACAGCGACTTCATCAATAGTGGCGTCAACCTCGCCACCGATGCGGCTCTGCGTCGTCGGCTCGCGCGCGCTGCTCGTGCAGCCGCGAAGGCTTGGTCATGGCCCGCGGTCGCCAAGAACCTGTATCAGGTGTATCAGGAAACCGTCGATGCGGCCGCGATACGAGAAGCCCCGGGTCGTCCCATCGTGGCTTCTTCTACGACCATGACCCACACCCGAAGCAGTCGCTCCGGCCGGATCTCTTAAGACGCACGGGTTGTCAGGCGGTCGGGCGAAGTGGCAGCGTGACTGTGAACGTCGAGCCGACGTGCAGCGTGCTTTTTACGGTGATCGCGCCGTGATGCGTCTCGGCGATGCGCTGCGCGTTCGACAGTCCCAACCCGACGCCGCCTTTGGAACGGGCGCGGTCACCTCCCACGCGCTAGAAGCGCTCGAACAGGTGCGGGAGATCCTCTTCAGCGATCCCGACGCCCATATCCTGAACCGCGACTACCGATCTTGGAGACGCGCAGCTAGCGGGAATTGCCAGCAGCACGATCGAATGTGAGCGTGAGTCCGAGATCGCGTCCGCCGCGGCCGATATGTGGGGTCAAGGTGATGCGTTTTCCACGCTGGCTCAGGACGACAGCGTGCGCACTGACGATGCCGACCGTAGCTCCGAAGGCGACGTCGCTGGCGAAATGTTTGTTTTCGGAAAGGCGAGAGACACCCACATATCCGGCAGCGGCGTACGCGAGAGCGCCAACCTTCCAGCCGAACTCGCTCTGAAGGACCGTGGCCGTCGCGAACGCAGCCGAAGTATGCCCCGACGGGAAGGAATAGCGCCCTCCATCCGGCCGCTCGCGTGCGACCGCGAACTTGAGCGCCTGCGTCAGACCCGCATTCAAGACCTGCGCGCGAAAGAGTTTCGATCCCAGCACTGATACTCTGACGTTGCCGAGCGAACGCCCGATCGCGTACGTCGCGAACGCACCGCCGACCTGCAGCGCCCCGCCTCCAAGCACCTGGCCAGGATCGAGAACCTCTTCAGCGTCATCCGCTCCGAACAGTTGGCGCGTCAGCTGGTCGTCGTGGTGTTTCAGGGCGAGGGCCGTGCCTCCACCGACAGCCAGCGTCCCTAAAGTCGTCCAGTTGGCGAGGTGCACGACGTCCGAACCCAGATCGGTAAAGAGCGAGGGCAGCGATGGCACTTGCTCCTGTTGTGACGATGTCTGTGCGTCGGCGCCCGTGCCCCAGAGAAGCCAAACGCAAGAAAAGAGGGCGAGCCCCCTGTTGAACTTCATATAGCCCCTTATGTCCTCGTGACGTCGAGTGGAAGTGTCACCGTGAATACGCTTCCCTTGCTACTGCTGGCGGCGAGTTCCACTCGTCCGCCATGGGCCTCGGCGATCCACCGTGCGATTGGCAGGCCGAGACCGGCGCCGTTTCGACTGCGATCGAGACGCGTGAAAGCGTTCGAAGATCCGATCGCGGTCGCACTCAGGAATACCAGGACCCTCATCGGTCACGCGCACAGTCAGCACCTGCCCGCGCGACGTCTCGATCGAGACCTGCCCATCCGATGGCTTGCCGACGTAGTCGTCCGCTCCGCAATCGAGTCCTGCGATGCGGGACTCGACCTCGTCACGCGCGGTCAACATCAGTACTGGCACTTTGAACCGGACTGTCGAAGGTGCTGGCAGACATCGAACCCATCATTACTCTGCCCGTACCGGAGGATACTGCACCGAAGCGTTCATCGAGCTTTCATGAGCTCGGTGCGTACCACGGACTGAGCGCGCGGGTCTACTTGCGTTCGATCACCATCACCGAGAACGAGTCCGGCAGGACCGCACCTCGGCCTCGCCCCGCAGGGGGAGGTCCGAACTTCGCCGTCGCAACATAAATGCGATGCGTGACCGGGTCGAGTCCCATGTTGCGTGACGCCGGCGCCGTCTGCAGCGTCTGAATGACGTGATACTGGTCCGGGCTGTCCTGATGGATGACGGTGAACGTTCCGTCAGCGTTGGCCGCGAACACGTCGCTCGCGCTCGGATCGTAGCCGGCGCCATCGACACCCATGCCGATCGGCACGGATGCAACGATTTTTCCGCCCTGGTAGTCCGACACCGCCATCACCCCGCTACGGCAGCCACTGAACAATCGATGATGAGCGGTGTCGATGGCCATTGCCACCGGCTGCTTGCACGGAGCCGTGGACCATCGTCGAGTCACCGTCGCGGCACGGGCGTCGATCTCCACCACCTCGCTCGTGTCGGTGAGATTTGCGTAGACCTTGCCGTCGCCCGAGGACGCGCCGTACTCAGGCTTGCCGCCGAGTGGAATGTTGGTGACCAGCTTCCCTGCGGTCGGATCGATGACCGTCGAGGAATGCGCGTCGCCGTTGAAGGTGAACACACGCTTGGACGCGCTGTCGTAGATGATGGCGTCGGCATCCTCGGCGGCCGGGATGCGACTCAGCACCTTGAACGTCTTGAGGTCGAACATCACCACTGACTGATCGTTGCCCGATGTGGCGAAGCCGCGCCCCGTGTCGTTGACGACCGCCGTTCCGTGCGCGCCTTGGATTCCCGTGACTTCGCCGAGCAGCTTGCCGTCGTTTTCATCGACGACCATCACCCGATTCTGCCGGCCGATGAACAGCTGATGGTTTGGTGCATCCGGGACGACGTAGTCCCAGCTTCCATCGCCACCGAGTTGGAACACGCGGGCGACCTGATAAGGCATCGACGACTGCGCTATCAGGGGCGTGACGATCGAGACGACGAGAACGCACAGCAGCAGCTTCATGTTCTGAGTCTCTTGAGGCATCTCTCGATGTGGACACTCCACCCGCAACGGCTATCGCCCGTGAAGTCGGACGGCATTGTAGCGAGCCGAAGATGAGTTCTCGATGACAGGGACGGCCCTGCCTGCATCGCTATTCGTCGATTCACTTCGATGCTCAGACGTCACCGAGACAGGTCGAATTCGAGTCCAACTGACGCGCGCCGGGACATGAGTGTCCGCGTGTATCCGACCGCTTCGAACGTGACCGGCTGAATGGTTCCGATCGCGACTCCCTCGTTGCGCCGGTTCAGGGCATTCAGCACCTCGCCAAACAGCGTTACGCGGTGACGCGACGAGAAAAACGTCCGCTGCACGCGTGCGTCCAGGCGCGCGTACAGTGGCAACCGAACCATGTTGCGCTGTTCACCCACCACGAGGTGTCCCTCGCGGAGATCGAAGTATCCAGGGATGGGGATGCCTGACGCCGCTCGAAACACGATCCCGACGCTCGATCGTTCACGGATGTGGAGCACACCAGCCGCGTTGAACGCGTGGCGCTGGTCGAGGTCGCCCGAGAACATTTCGTGCGTGCGCGTGTCGGTCTCCCGCGTCCGTGCGGCGGTGTACGACATCCAGCCTGAGAAACCGTCGTTCCTTTCCCTGGCAAGCAGCAAATCGATGCCTCGCGACTGGCCGTGAAGCGCGTTCAGATAGCGATCAGGACTCGGCGGGTCGATCAGTCCGTCCTGCCCGAGTCTGGGCTGAAGGTCCGGTACTCTCACGCCATCGTGCTCGACACGGTTGAAGAGCGTCGCCTGCCATTTCACTCCGTTCGACAGACGGTGTTCGACGCCGACGTCGACATGCGTGGCGCGTTCCGGCGCGAGATTCGTCGAGCCGGCCGGGCCCACCACCATCTCGAGATCGGGGAATTGACCCGACGCGCCGATCGACGCCGTGATGGTCCACGCGGAGTTGACCCGCCACGCCCCGACGGTCCACGGCGTGAACGCGCCCTCATGCACGAGCGTCGAGTCACTTGCGCGCCCGCCAACCTCGAAGGACAGGCTTCGACCGACGTCACGGGCGAAGTTCACGTACGTGGAGTGATTCGCCCACGTCGTGCCGTACGCACCCATCCCCGCGGCGGGGGCGCCCGCTTCGATGTCGCGCGTTCCAGACAGCCTCGAGATCTCTGCGCCGGCTTCGAACAGACCGCCGGCGATCGCGTGAAGAAGCTCGCCTTGATACTCCAGCGCGCGATTCGTGTTGCGCCCCTCGAGTTGTCCGGTTGCCGCTCGGCTCCAGAGATCCTGTCCGACAATTGACACTCGCTGGCGGATGACGGTGTGCGAACCGAGCGTGGATTGCCATCCGATATTGAGAAGAGCAGCCTCAGTCGTCCCCTCGCCGAACGGGCTCAGCAGCGGCTCGTCAGCCGGGTCCACTGTCGATCGGCCGGCGAGTGTGGTGACACTGATCTGTTGCGTCGGCGAGACGTCGTACACCAGCTTCGTGTGCGCATCCGCGAAGGCGAAGCCGACATCGTTCGGCGACACGCGATCAGCCGGCCACGAGCGAAAGCTGTTGCGCACGCCCGCGATCCACGAACCGCGCGCCTCGTCCCCAATCGGACCCTCGCCGATGAACGCGGCACTCGTGCCGCCGACGATGCCGCCGAACCGCGCCGACTGGCGCGATCCTTCCTTCACGCTCAACTCGAGCTGTGCGCCGAGCACGTCACCGTACCGCCGCGGATAGGCGCCGGCCTGAAGGGTCACCCTGTCGATCACGTCGCTTCCGAACATGGAGAGGGAGCCTGCATCGTATCGGCCGTAGACGGCGTGCTGCAGCCAGCGCGTCGCCACGCCGTCAATCACGACGCCGATCTGACGATACGGACTTCCTCGCACCGAGAACTCGCTGCGAAAGTCATCGACGGCCGTCACCCGCGGCATCGCATGTACCGCATCGAGGGGATCGTCCTGAAGGATGCTCGTACCCGACTGTAGAGCGTTGGTGTCGAGCGTCGTCCCGGAGACACCGTGATCCACTCGATCGCGCCCCCACCCGAGCACCGTGACTGAATCTGTGTAGGCGACGGGCCGATCGCCAGTCGCGGTCGCATCACCGGCCCCTGTTTGAACCTCGGACGCGGGAGAGCGTGGCGGGTTGCGAGCGGCCCGCGATGTGCTTTCGCGAACGATGAGAATCACTCCACCGGGACCGGCTTTGGCCTTCAGGCCGTGTGGTTCGAGCAGTTGATCGAGCTGCTGCCTCGGGGTCGTCCCGCGTGGTTCGGCGGCGACGCGCATGCTCGGCGTCACGATCTCGGAGCTGAAGACCAGCTGCAGGCCGGCGCGTTGCAGCACACGGAGAGCGTCTTCGAGCAAACGGCCCTGAAACACGTGCTGGCCGGGATACGCGAGACTCGTCCAGCAGAGCACCAGGGCGACGCCGCACACGAGGTGCCGCATACCATGGCGATTCTAGCGCGCGCCCGGCGGCCGCGATACAAAGAGCTCCCTGCCTTGCAAACGGTACTGGAGTCCACTGGTGGCGAGCGCGACACCAAGAGCATCTTCAGGCCGCAGCTCATCAACGGATCCATGAAGGACGATGTGCGCCGCTGCTTCAGCGACTGAGGGATCGACGTATCGGAGCGTCCATCCTTCTTCGGCGGCCAGATGCTCGAGAAAAGCGTGGAGCGGTCGGCCCTCGATCGGAAAGGCAGGCGCGATCTCCCGCGTCCACGACCATTCTGATCCATCACTGGACCCAGGTCGCAGATCGACGGCCGTCTGTGTCACGGTTGCCTCCGTGCCCGCGGCCGCCGCAGTCACGTTGGTTCCACGGACGATCTGGACTGTGCCGGTCCTTACACGAAGGCGGAGCGTTGATTCGCTGAGGCGCACCTCGAACTGCGTTCCGACATCGCGGATCGCACCGATCGTCGTGCGGACTTCGAACCCTTGCGACGCATCAGCGGTCGCGATGTAGACTGCGCCGGTGATCAGTTCGATGGTATGCGGCCCGACGAAGCGGAGGCGCGATGCGCGATCGATACGCACGGAGCTCTCATCGCTGGCTCGCAGCGACGTGCGGGACACGTCATCGGTCTCGATCACGTCATCGGTCGAGACCGCCATCGAGGCTGTCAACAACTGTCGACCATCGCCCTCCTGACGACGTGTCAGGACTGGTTGACCCTGAACGCGTTCACCGATCGCGACGACGACCCGCTCCTGCGGCGACTGCAAAGTCGGGCGAGGCGCGTTCCTGAAGACGGCCATTGCGACGAGCGCACCGACAGACAAAAGAACGACCGCCGCTGCGGCGGCGTAGCGAATCATCCGTCGTCGCCGAGTGGCCCGCCATTCGCGGTACACCAACTGACGAACGCGCGCGATCCGCTCGGGCGAGGGATCGGATCGTCCGCCGGCGAGCCGCAGCAGTCGCGCCGTCACGTCTTCCTCGTCAGTCATCGTCCCTCCAGGGGCCTCGAGATCACAGAAGGCCGAGCGAACCGATCGCCGACAACCAGCGCAAACGCCTCGCGAAACGCCTGCCGGGCTCTCGTCAACAGCGACTCGGCCGCCTTGTAGCCGACGCCGAGCCGATGCCCGATCTCCTCGACAGACAGGCCTTCGATGTATTTCCACACCAGCGCATCGCCATATCGAGCGGGCAAGTGGTCGAGCGTCGTGTGGACGAGACGCGAAAGCTCGGTCCGTTCGTACTCCTGCTCAGGATCGTCACGGGATAACGCTGCGATGGCCTCGAGCATCGATCGCATCTCCGGCGAATCGTCGGCCAGCGACACGTGAACCGCCTGGCCCGCTCGAGCGAACCATGCGGAAATCTCGTGTCGGCAGAAGGAGCAGAGCCACGTAAACAGTGCGGCCTCCCCCCGGTAGGTGCGCAGCTTTGCCAGCGCTGCGATCAACGTCGTTTGCGCGACCTCTTCAGCCGCGTCCTCGTTACCACCAAGACGGATCCGGGCAAACCGGTAGAGGCGCGGGAAGTACTCCGAAAAGAACTCATCGAACGCCTGGCCCTCACCTGCGTGCAGCCGGCGCGCGAGATCCAAATCGCTGTGTGGCATCGGACTGTTTTTCGCGCCGGCCGGACTGGCGGGCCCGCTCCCTACGAGCCGCCGATCGTTAGAGGCGGGAGACACAGAGAATCCTTCGCGCATCCACGCACGGGCGAAGGATTCCTTCGAGCGCGCCCCTCTTACTGCTCGATGGTAAGACGACCTCGCTTTCTGACCTCATCCGTGCTCACGGTGCTGCTCATGGCGCCGCCGGCGGGGGCGCAATCGGTCGAGACTCCTATTACCCTCGTGGCCAACCCGGGGCGCACGCTTCGAGTGGCGCTGGATCGCCGGGTCACGGTCAAGAACCCAGGCCAGCAAGTGACCGGCGCACTCGTGGAACCTTTGTACGTCTATGACCGGGTCGTGCTGCCGGCCGGAACGCCAGTGGTTGGACACATCGCCGCGATCAAGAACCTTCCGCGAGGGCGGGCCGTCCTCTCGGGTAACTTCACCCGGCCGCGTCGCGTCGAGCTTCAATTCGATCGAGTGATCTCGAGCGATGGACGCTCGATGCCGATCGAAGCGCCTGCATCCGACGGCGTTGAAAACGTGGTTCTGCGAACCGCCGACGCGCCAAAGACCGAAGGCGTCGTCGCCAACGCACGCGACGAGATCGTGAAGGAAGGAAAGCAGCGGGTTGCCGTGTTCACGGCGCCCGGAAAAGCTGAGCGGCTTCAACTCGCGCTCATCCGACAGTTGCCATATCACCCATGGCTGCTGGCCAGAGGTACCGTCTACACCGCGCGACTGACGTCGCCTGCCGACTTCGGGTCTGTCGTGCCAGCGCCACGGGCTCCGGAGGATGCCAAGCCCGCGCCGTCGAGCGTTCTTCGTGCGCACCTCGTAACGGACGTCAGTTCCGCGGTGTCGACCTCGGGGACGCGCGTGGAGGCAGTGCTCGTGGAACCGGTTCTCGACGCCCAGGGCAACCTGATTCTCCCGGAAGGGACGACGCTCGCTGGCGAAGTGACGGTCGCCAAACCGGCGAGACACCTCCATCGTCAAGGCCGTCTGCGCCTGTTGTTCGAGCGCGTGCAGGCACCCGATCGCGCGTCTGAACCGATGCTCGCAGCGCTCCACTCGGTCGAGTCGGCGAGCAGCGACCGATTGGCGATCGACGAAGAGGGTGGCGCCACGAGCAGCAGCTCGAACACGCGATTCGTCGCTCCAGCGCTCTCAGCGCTGGCGCTGGTCGGGGCAACACACGGAGAGCTCGATTACGACACCGACGGCGCTGCTCCCGAGATGCAATATGGCGGAGCCGGGAGCAGCGCGCTCGGGGGATTCATGGGCCTTGGGATCGCTGGGATCGGCCTCAACGCGCTCGGCCACAACGTCACAGTGGCAATCACCATCTATGGCCTCACGCGCACGGGAATCTCGGCCGTCTTTGGAAAAGGCAAGGACATCTCGTTTCCAAGCGGAACGTCGATCGAAGTGCAGCTCGCGCCGGGACCGGGCCAAAACGCCAACAACGAAAAGCGCGTGAATCGAGGTGATGAATGACGAACAGGATCAGGCAGTCGATAACCGTCGCGGTTGCCGTGTGCGGCTTTGCCACGTACGCGGCTGCACAAGGGACAAAGGAAAAGACGAAGTCGCCACAACTCCCGGCCGCCGTCACTCAGGCCATTCAAACCAACAAGCCGGGGGCCGAGATCGACAAAGTCGAGATCGAAAAGGAGAACGGCGTCACTGTGTACGACATCGAGTTCAAGGATGGCAAAGGAGAGATCGAAGTCGCGGAGGACGGCACGGTCATCGACGTCACCGACGTCGTCGTGATGAAGGATGTGCCAGAGGCAGCGGCCGGTGCGATCAAGACCGCGGCGAAGGGGAAACCGATCAAGCAGCTCGAACGTTCCGAAGTGCGAGCCGAGGTCGTCAAGGAAGGCGGCAAGGGCAAGGTCTCGAAATTGTCCGCACCGAAATACGTGTACGAAGCCGAGCTTGCCAAAGGCGAAATCGAAGTCACCCCGGACGGAAAAGTCATCAAGGGAGGGAAGTGACGAGGACCGTATTCGGCGCTGCGGCGCTGGTCCTGGCGACTTCCCTCTGTGTCACCGTCGCAGCCCAGCGTTCGTTTCACGCCGAAACGCGTCTGGTTGTGCTGAACGTGACGGTGACGAACCGTCACGGCGAACTGGTCGGAGATCTGGATCGGGACGCGTTCAGTGTGTACGAAAACGGCCGGCCGCAGCCGATTTCCGTCTTTCGGCGCGATGATGTCCCGACCTCCCTCGGCGTGATCATCGACAACAGCGGCAGCATGCGGTCGCTGCGCGCGGGCGTGGAGGAGGCGGCGCTCGCCTTCGTTCGCGCGTCGAACCCCGATGACGATGTGTTCGTGATGAACTTCGCGGACAAGGCGCGCGTGGACGTGCCGTTCACGAATGACATCCATGTGCTCGAGGATGGCATTGCGCGTGTCGATTCGATCGGCGGCACGGCCATGCGCGATGCGATCGTGTCCGCCGAGTCGTACCTGCGCGAGCACGGATCGCACGACCGCCGAGCGCTGCTGCTGATAACAGATGGGGGCGACAACGCCAGCCAGGTATCGAGAGCCCAGCTTCGAAAGGTGATCGAGCACACGGGGGCGGCGGTGTTTGCCGTAAGCCTGGCCCGGGAGGACGAGTCGTCCCCGTCACGAAAGGACCGAGTCGAGCTCGACGACCTCACGGAGCTCACCGGCGGTGAGTGCTTCACCGCATCGATTCACGATGTCGATCGAGTGGTGTTGGACATCGCGCATCGCATTCGACAGCAGTACACGATCGCGTATACGCCCGCGAACCAGGCGCTCGACGGCTCGTACCGCAACGTTCGAGTGAAAATGGTGAAGCCGTCAGGGCTCACGGCACGAAGTCGCTCCGGATACTGGGCCACGCCGGTCCCGTAGGTCGCGCCGACCGAATCTTCTCAGGCTGCAACAACACATCCGTCGTCGTCGATGCGAGCACGGCAAAGCGGTGGGGTCGTGGCCCGCAAGGGCCGATCGTCGCGGCGTGGTTCATCGTGATCAAGTAGTAAGATCTTTCGCTCATGACGACCACGCTGCTTCTTCGCATCGCATCGGTGATCTCGCTCGTCTTCACGGCGGGCCACAGCCTGGGCGGCTTACAGAAGTGGTCGCCGATGGGCGAGAACGACGTACTCAAGTCGATGACGACCGTTCGCTTCGATACCATGGGCGCGAACCGCTCGTACCTCGATTTCTTCCTGGGTTTTGGGTGGTCGCTTAGCGTGACCCTGCTGCTGCAGACGGTCCTCTTGTGGCAATTGGCGGGTCTGGCCCAGCCAGACCCGGCTCGCTACCGTCCGATGATCGCCGCGTTCGCCCTGGCAACGCTGGGCGGCGGTGTCATTGCCTGGCGCTTCATCTTTCCAGTGCCGGCGCTCTTCTCGGCTGTGTTGGCGATCGTGCTCGGGGCCGCGTACTGGGTAGCGCGCTAGCGGCGTGGCAGATGCGTCCCAGCACGCGGCGATTGCACGCCGCTTGCGTTTGCCTCGATTCGCATGGCTGCCGCTCTATACAGAGCCGTCAGCTCTTGCGCCGGCGACAGAGCTCTCCGTTGATCGCACATCAGCGCAGGAGCAGCTTCTGCACCCGCCAGTTCGAAGTCTCGGCGACGTACAGCTCACGCTCCGTAGGGCACGCGAGCGCGTGCGCACCGGAGAACTGCCCGAGGTTGCGGCCGGAGCGACCGATCACCCCCAGCACCACAAAACGACCGAATGCCGATTGCCGCGGTCCAGCGCGGCCGGGGGCTTGGCACTGAGCCCGGTATAATCTGCCCGATTGTGCCAGTTGCTGCGGGTTCGCGCCTCGGCCCGTATGAAGTGGTGTCGCCGCTCGGCAGGGGCGGCATGGGCGAAGTGTGGAGGGCCCGCGATACTAAGCTGAACCGGGACGTGGCCCTCAAGATCTTGCCCGAGGCGTTCTCGCTGGACGCCGATCGTCTCACGCGCTTCAAGCGCGAGGCGCAGGTTCTCGCGTCCCTGAATAACCCCCACATCGGCGCGATCTACGGCTTCGAGGACTCCGACGGCATCCACGCGCTCGTCCTCGAACTCGTCGATGGTCCCACGCTGGCCGATCGCATCCGCGAAGCGCCGGTTCCGATTGACGAGGCGCTCGGGATTGCCAGGCAGATCGCTGACGCGCTCGAATACGCGCACGAGCGAGGAATCGTTCACCGCGACCTCAAGCCCGCCAACGTAAAGGTGGCCGGCGACGACACGGTGAAGATTCTCGATTTCGGCCTTGCGAAGGCCCTCGCGTCGGACCTCTCTGCGGAGGACATCGCCGACTCACCAACGATCACTCAGATGGCAACCGAGGCAGGTGTGCTGCTGGGGACGGCGGCGTACATGTCACCGGAGCAGGCGAGAGCCAAGCGGGTGGATCGGCGCGCAGACATCTGGGCGTTTGGCTGCGTGCTCTACGAGATGCTGACGGGGAAGATGGCGTTTCGCGGCGACTCGGTGACGGACACGCTGGCAGCTGTGTTGAAGAACGAGCCGGACTGGTCGCGACTCCCCCCGGCAACGCCGCAACACATTCGCGTCCTCGTGCGCCGCTGCTTGCAGAAGGACGCCCGCCAGCGCTTGCAAGCAATGGGCGACGCCCGCATCGCGCTCGACGAGGTTCTCTCCGGCGCACCAGAAGGCGTTAGTAGCGCGGGCGTCTCACCGGCACCATGGTGGCGCCGAACCCTTCGGTGGTCCATTGCGGGCGGTGCGGTCATAGCGGCGCTGGCTTTCCTCTCAGTTCTCGTCATCACTTTGAACGCACCTTCGCGCGTTTCTGGGCCCCTCAATTCGGAGCAGATTACCTTTTCTGCCGACCGAAAAGACGGTCCCATTCTCACGGATGGAACGCGAGTCTATTTCCAGAGTCAAGGTCATCCCGTAGAAATGTCGGTGAACGGCGGCCCCATGGCTCCACTGCGAGCGTCCGTCTCCGGCTTGACAATGCTGGACATTTCTCCGGATGCGTCGGAAATGCTGGCGTTGAAGCGGGATCTGAACGACGACAACAACCGAGGTTCGCTCTGGTCGGTTCCGGTTCTCGGGGGCTCTCCGAGAATGCTGGGAAACCAGACCGCTCAAAGGGCGCACTGGTCGCCGGACGGCCGTTCGCTGGTGTATGCCGATGTGAATTCGGTCTTTGTGAGCCGTGGAGATGGCGCGAACCTGCGAAAGATATGGGACGCTCCAGGTCCGACTGATCTGCCGTATTTTTCGCCCGATTCGAGCCGCGTCCGCGTGACCGTGAGGAGTAACCCAGTCAGAATATGGGAATTGAACGTTGACGGCGGTTCCCCGCATCCGCTCGATCTTGATTGGCCGGAGGACGCTGATATGTCTGCCGGCCAATGGACCCCGGATGGGAAGCATTTCGTCTTCATATCGCATCGCGATGGCCCCGCTAATATCTACGAGCTCATCCCACCGCGCTGGTTCGAGTTTTGGCAAAAACCGTACGCGGCCCGATTGACGGGCGGCGGCATTGATGTCCTGGCGGTGGCGCCCAGTCACGACGGCGCAGGGCTCTTCACTGTCGGACAAGTCGCTCAGGGAGCGATGCAAGGTTTTGATCCGGAACAGAAACGTTTTGTGCCCTTCCTGGGCGGCTTCGCCGCTTCGGCGTTTGTGATCTCACCCGATAAGAAGTGGATGGCGTACGTAGACTATCCTCTGCACCATCTCTGGCGCAGCAAACTGGATGGCAGTGAGAAATTGCGACTGACAAACTTTCCTTCCACCATGCCGCGATGGTCCCCGGATAGTAAGAGAGTTGTGTTTTCCGATTGGTGGGCAAGTGTGATGCAGCTTTACGTGATATCGGCTGATGGGGGCACGGCCGAAAAACTGATTCCGAATCCTAATCGAGAAGTCTGGCCGGCTTGGTGGCCAGATGGACGATCGATCGCGTTTAACGACTTTCCTGTCTCTGGGCAGTTAAGGGCAATCAAACTTCTCGATCTTGCCACGCGGAAGATATCCGTCATGCCGGGTTCGGAGGGCTCTATCATGCCCACGTGGTCGCCGGATGGGGAGTACATGGTTGCGGAGGCGAACAATCCGCTGCGCCTGGTGCTGTACTCAGCGCAGTCCGGCACCTGGAAGGACCTGAAGACATTTGGCGCCTACTACTCGAACTGGGTCTGGTCGGGTGACAGCAAGTCTCTTTATATCGTCATCCAGGATAGAGAGGCGGGCGCCGAGGCTGGAGTGTATCGGCTGGCAATCGCGGACGGGGCATGGAACCGGATCGGCACGCTCGATGGAATCAATCTCAGCCGGCTTTCAACCGATAGCTTTCCCAGCATCACGTTGGACGATCGGATCGTCATGATGAGTGATATGAGCGTCTTTCAGATCTATTACTTGAAGTGGAACTAGTCTTCTCATCCACATTCAGGACGGTACACGCTTCTTGTTTTCCCGAGAAGATGCAAGTGACCGTGCTGCAGCCGATTTCGGGACTGGCCATTTGGGCTATCGAACTTCCACAGCGTAAGTCGTTGATCCACACGTCTGGATGATGACGCGGCACGGTTGGGAATAGATGTCGCCTGCGCGTGCTGACACGCACCAAATCACACGATGGCACTTTTCGAGTTACGTGCGGACGACGCTTGGGAGTACTCCCCCTTTGGTTCGATTCTTGCGGCAAACGTCTGGACCGCGATCGTATCGCCTCTGATCAGGAACGTGTCCGCGGCGAACACGATGTCCGCCGACGCGCAGTTCGCCACACGAGGTAGACCACGTCCTCAGCGACGTGCAACGTGTCCATCGAGAATTCGTACGTCCCGGGTTTGAACAGCGAGGCAAGAACGCCTTCGAAGAACCCGCGAATCGCGTTCCTGCCCTTGAGTGCGCCGTCGGGACCGATCAGGATGGAGTCGTCTGTGTAATCGCTGAGAATGGCGTCGAGATGCCCGGAGCCAAGAGCCGCGAGATGGTTCTCGAAAACCTGCCGAGTGGTGCTGACCTCAGTTGCCATCGCCCCGACCTCCTGAACAATGATCGGAACGAATCGAACCGCTATCCTATCCGCTTTCCGACCCGCCTGACCTTGGTGCCGACGAGGGTCCTTTGCGGGTCGTCAGCGTGCAGCGAGCCGGGTTGATGACCAACGGAGCGCATGGTGCGGTAATAGCACCAGCGGAGGCGGGTCAGCGCAGGAGCAGCTTCTGCACCCGCCAGTTCGAAGTCTCGGCGACGTACAGCTCACGCTCCGTGGGGCACGCGAGCGCATGCGCACCGGAGAACTGCCCGAGGTTGCGGCCGGAGCGACCGATCACTCCCAGCACCGTGCCGTCGAGCGCGACCTTGAAGATTCGTCCGGGGTACGTCGATTCCCCCACGAAGAGCACCTGAGTGGGACCGGGTGTCATGCAGAGCGAATTGGGCGCTCCGATCGCCTGCTTGAGACGGTCGCCGGTGGGTGTCGGGCCGTTGACGGGGCGGGAGGTGGGATCGGGTGGCACATCGATCGAGAACATGCGCTTGAAGTTGCCATCGGTGTCGAACACCTGGATGCGGTGGTTCGTGCGATCGCCGACGTAGATGTTGTCTCGCAGGTCGATGGCAATCGAATGCGGGATGTCGAATTGGCCAGGGCCGGTGCCCTTCGATCCCCATGACTTCACCCAGTCGCCGTTCTTGTCGTACTTGGCGACGCGCGAATTGACATAGCCGTCGGTGATGTAAGTGTTGCCCTGCGAGTCCCACGCCACGTCGGTCGGCTGACGGAAGTTGCCGTCCACCGGCGGCAGCGGCGGATCCGGATGCCCGAGCGGCTCGGCACCGTCGGCCGCTTCCTGTTTCCGGCCGAACACCCAGACGACGCGGCCCTGCGGGTTGAACCGGACGACCATGTTCGAGCCCTTGTCGATGGCCCAGATGTTGTCGTTCCGATCGATGCGCACGCTGTGCGCCTCCGACCAGGCATAGAGACCCTTGCCGATCTCGCGCACGAAGTTGCCGTTCTGATCGAATTCGAAGAGTTGGGCTGCAGCGGCGCCAAACGCGGGCCCGTTCGCGCTGTTCGAGCGCGAGAAGACGAACACGTGGCCGTGCGAGTTCACGGCCACACCAGGGACCTCGCCGAAGTTCATACCGGGAGGAAGATTGGGGTAGTTGGGTACCGACGTGAAGAGAATCTCGGGTGCGTGCTGCTGTGCGAACGCAGACGCGGCGAGAAGCATCGCCGCCGCAAACAGGTATCTCTTCACGGTTTCCTCCTTCCGGACGGGAACGATCAGGGTCGGATCCCTGCGTTGTGGCTGTACGCCTTGAACGTCATGACAAACCCGCAGACCAGCAGTACGCCTTCCAAGACGATGAACACGGTCGTGCTTGTGTTCGCGGAGCCGCGCTGATACGTCCCCGCAGCAAACATCCTGAACAAACCCAGACCCAAGAAGAACCAGCCTGAGAGCGTTACGAGCACGGTCCAGTCGCGCACCCAGCGATTGTGAGCACGCGCGATGGCTAAGCCCGCCACGAACATCAGGACACCCGAGAGGTACACGACGGGAGGGATTTGCGCATCGTACAAATGCGGCTGCACCAGCGGAAACTCCGAAACGATCATCGCAACGATGGTGGGGCCGACAAGACCCGCAATTCGCTTCGAGCTTTGCACGTGCCCTTCCGACACCATCGTGTTACGCAGGCCGATGCGCCTTGAGGAAGGAATGAATCTGGCGCACCGCCAGAGGGATTCGCTCCTTCGGTTCCTTCCACGGGAAGATGCTCACTTCGCTTTTTGGCGCGAGCATCGCACACTCCATGGCGACGGCTAGTGGGTGCGCAGGGACGTCATCGGGCAGGACCAGGATGGGGTTCTGGCAACTCCGCACGAAATCGCGTGTCACGGTGAAGAGAAAGTCAGGGTTGGTTTCGAACATCCGGGTCGTGAATTGGTCGGTAGTCTGGATCGTGATCTCGGGGCGCTTCGCAATCAGCGCCGGACCCCAGCTTTTCCAGAATGTGCCTGGGTATTTCGGGTCGCGCATCTCCGGACGCCAACCCACCGGCTGCGCCATCACGGCTGCGGCAATACGAGCGGGTGCGCGCTTCAAGAGACTCCCGATGAAGGGGCCGCCGATGCAGAAACCCATCACCATGAACTTGTCGATCTTCAGATGATCCATCAGGCCGAGTTGGTCGTCGGCATAGGATTCCCACGGTCGATCGATTTCGACCGGGCCGGTGGACTGGCCGCTCGGGGCGTTACGCAGGTCCGCCGTGATGCAGCGATACTCTCGCTTGAACTCTTCGATCGCATTGAAGGGCGAGTTGCCGGTGAAGAAGGCAATCGTCGAGTTCAATCCGCCGCCCGGAAGCAGTAAGAGCGGGAAGCCGGAACCGGCCTCTTCGTAGTAGATGCGAACAGCGCCCCGCTCGTAGAACTTACCAGTTCCTCCTGTGCCCGATTGCTGCGCGAAAAGCCGCGGCACGGCGGCTGTTGCTGCTGCCGCAGCTCCCGCTGCCAGTACGGTTCGTCTGGACACTCCCATAGCAGGCATCCTCCTCACGTAGGGGCCGCCTTCAGGCGGGCCAATTCACCATCACGAAGATTTCAGGAAGCCGATCAGCTGCTGGCTCACGATCTCTGGCTGCTCCTCGTGAGGCCAGTGGCCGGCACGATCCACGAGCTGCACGCCTCTGAATTTCGTATACCCGGTCTTTCCGGCACCCTCGGCGCCTCCCGCGATCCGGTTGGCGCCCCAGTCCTGTTTGCCCGCAATGAACTGCGCGGGAACGTCGATGGTCCTGCCCGAGAATGTGAGTTGCTCGGCGATGTTTGCGGGAAACGCGGTACGCCGGTGCCGGTAATTGTGCAGCGCCCCGGTCCACCCCGATGCGTCGTATTCCTGCCCGTAGACATCGCACTCCGCTTGAGTGAACCACTTGCAATTCGTGATGTACTCCTTCGACGGCATGTACGCGACCATCGTGGCCGGCATTCCTCTGTCTCTTCGCATCACGTAGTACTCCGGCATCCTCGCGTTCTCTGCCGCGGCCTCTCTCGCGGTCGGCATCGGCCGCAGCGGCGTCAAGTTCTGGTTGCCGGGAAACTCGCCGCCTTTCATGTAATAGAACGCGCGGAAGAAGTCGCTCATGCTCTGTGGCATGTGCTTCATGTCTTCATCGGCCTGCTTGCTGGCCCAGTACTCCTGATAATCGCGGCGCGGCGGATTGAGCTTCGCGAACTCCGCATCGAGTTCCGCAGCGGTGTACGCAGGTTTTGTTTCCGTGCCCGCGAAAGGGAACGATGGCGGTGCACTGCCCAGCCCCGAGACTGTCGTCAGGCGGGCAAACATGTCAGGGCGAACGATCGCGGCATACGTGGCCATGAGCTGACCTTGATCGTGTCCGACGATGAGCTCGGCTTTCCGGTAGCCGAGCGCAGAGACGAGCGCGATCTGGTCGCGCACCATGTTGAGCGTCAGGAACGGCGTGGGATCCGCGTCCCAGGATCTGTCCCAGCCAACCGTGCGCCCATACCCGCGGCAGTCCGGCGCGATCACGTAGTAGCCCGCGTCTGCGAGCGCGGGCATCACCTTGCGCCAGCTGTAACCCAGGTTCGGAAACCCATGGAGCAGCAGTACGAGAGGCCGCCCCTGCGTTCCTGCCTCGAGCATGTTTACGGTGAGGCCATTGACCTTCGGCACGAGCCGCGCTTTGACTCCCGCGGGAAGCGTGTTGTTGCCGTACGGCGGCAGCTTCTCGAAGGACGCCATTGTCGTGATCTGCGCCCATGCAGGGGACGAGATCGCCATGGCTCCGAGCGCCGAAGCGCCCGTGAGAAACTCGCGTCTCGAGAGTCCGGACGTCGTCGTACCAGCCATGTCGCCTCCTGCGCCTCGCCCGTTGAAGGTCGTGCACAGTCTAGCGCGAGACTTTCCTCGACGAGATCCTCCGTGGCCACAGCGAAAGGACAATCGTCAGGCCCAGCACAATACCGATGATGCCAACCGAAAGGCCAGGGCTGATGTGCAGGTGGTCACCGCCAACCAACTTGACGGCGCTGAACACGAGCACGACGGCGAGGCCCTGGCGCACGTAGCGAAGGCGCTGGAGCGCGACCGACAACACGAAGTAGAGCGAGCGCAGGCCGACCATGGCCAGGACGTTGGAGCTATAGACGATCAATGGGTTCCGCGTGATCGCGAATACTGCAGGGATCGAATCGAGCGCAAATACGATATCCGTCGTTTCGATCACGACCAGCGCGACGAAGAGCGGCGTCGCCACGAGTCGACCGCCTTCGCGATGCCAGAAGTCCTGGCCGCGCAACACGGGACTGACTGGCAGGATGCGCGCAATCCACGTCGCGCAGACATCACAGGCCCCTTCGACGACGCGTCGTTCGCGCTCCTCGGCGAAAAGTATTCGCCACGCGGCGAACAGGATGAAGGCGCCGAACAGATAGAGGACCCAGTCTACGCGTCGGATGAGAGCGATGCCGGCCGCGATCATCACGGCCCGGAACACAAGTGCGCCGACGATGCCCCACCCCAGCACTCGACGCTGATAGTCGGCGGGAATGTGGAGTTCGGCAAAGACAATCAGGAAGACGAAGATGTTGTCGACCGACAGCGACAGTTCGAGCAGATACGCCGCAAAGTATTCCGCAGCCGCAGTCGGCGGCTGCGTGATGGCGATCCATACGCCAACGCCAAGCCCGAGCGAGACCCACCATACGACCCAGAGGACACTCCGCTCCGCGGTCGGTGTCACGACGAGGGGGGTGTCATCGCCGCGATCGTATCGAGGTTGTTCAATCCAGGCGCGCGCTCACCCATCGACGCCGATCGTCAGGCGCGAACCAGTGGTATGTCGACAAGGTGCTCGCCGATGAACCACAACTGCAGCTCATTCGTGCGAATCATTGGTCGAGCACCACTCTCAAAATCGGCGAGACGATTGCGGTGGACTTCAGCCCGGCGAAGGACGGCTGCCGCATCACTTCGGTCGACGCATTCATCGGTCAGCGGGCGAAGTGATGTTCTTGTAGATCTTTCCGTCCTTCATGATCACGACAAGATTCTTCTTCGGATCGGCGAGCAGCTGGATGTTTGCGAGCGGGTCCCCGTCGACCAGTAGCAGATCTGCCAAGGCGCCTTCTTGGATCACACCGAGCTTCCCTTTGTAGGGGTTCCGTTTCCCGGACATCTCGAGCAGTTGCGCGTTGGTTCCCGTCGCCATGATGAGCGTTTCCGCGGGCGTGTACCATCGGGTCAGGCTGGCGAGCAGTTGCCCCTGACGCTGCGCCAGGGCTTGGGAAAAGAGTACGTCCGTGCCGAACGCCGTTTTGATGCTGTACTTCTTCGCCAGCTTGTAGGTTCTGTCCGTGCCGGCGAACACTTCGTCGAATTTCTCTCGCTCTTCGGAGCCGGGCGGAAACGCGGCGGCCATCTCCTCCGGGAACGGCTGCGTACTCAACCAGATGCCGGTCTCGGCGATGAGTTTGGCGGTGGCCTCGTCCATCAGGTGCCCGTGTTCGATGCACTTCACACCGGCGGCGATCGCTCGTTTGATCGATGTCGGCGTGTAGGCGTGCACCG
Organism: Vicinamibacterales bacterium; assembly: GCA_036407095.1. Taxonomy (GTDB): domain Bacteria; phylum Acidobacteriota; class Vicinamibacteria; order Vicinamibacterales; family UBA2999; genus Gp6-AA40. The sequence continues at coordinate 102,898 of DASWZV010000009.1, forward strand.
CGACGTACGTGCCCCAGTTCTCCGCAGCTTCAACGGCGGCGCGGAGCTCGGACTCGGTGAACGTCGACGCGTCGAGCGGACTGTGAGGCGACGCCACGCCGCCCCCAGCCGTCAGCTTGATCTGCGTCGCGCCCTGCAGCAGCTGTTCGCGCGCCCGCACTCGGACTTCGTCCGGGCTGTCGGCGATCATCGCGCCACCGATCATCTCCGAGCGACTCAGCGCAGCGCCGATCACTCGCGGCAGCTCGAACGGCTGACGGAAGTCGCCGTGACCGCTGGTGACTGAGATCATGGCGCCGGACGGGTAGATCCGCGGACCGGCGAGGACACCCTTGTCGATGGCCTGCTTGAGGTCGAAAGACGGTCCGCCCATATCGCGTACGGTTGTGAACCCGCGCATCAGCGTGTCCAGAGCCTCGGCGCCGGCCTCGAGGTTGAGATAACCGACATCGACAGTCAGCAACTCCGCGGGCGTGGGCCGCACCAGAATGGTGTGCCAGTGCACGTCGATCAGTCCCGGCATCAGCGTGCGCCCGCCGCCGTTGATGATGCGCGTCGTCGCGCTTCGATCGACTGGTATTGGAGCGCTCGAGACTTTCTCGATGATGTTCCCGTGCACCAGGACGTTGGTCGGCACAGATAGCTGCGCAGACTTGCCATCGAACACTCGCACGTTCTCGAAAAGGACGGTGCTGGGCGGCGCGTCCTGTGCGATGGTCATCGAAGGCACACTGCAGAGAGGCAGCAGAAATGCGATGACCAGCCTGCTGAATGGAACGACCGACCCGACGGCTGTGCCGAACAGTTGTGTGTGACTTCGCCTGCAGGTCATTGGGAGCCCCTTGAGCGAAAGCTCCCGCGTAAAGCAACACGTGTGCCTGATTCGATCTCGACGCTACCGATCAGCATCGATCGCATACCTAGATTCTCGAGACTCGTCGATGAAGAAGCTCAAGGGACGCGCGGTCGACACAGATACCCGCCGCCCATCGCGTCGGTCACGAACTCCCGTGAGCCCGATGTCCAGCAGGGATCGGGATCACTCGATGCCGAAATACTTCCGATACGTGGCGTCTCGCAAGTGATCCAGATGACCGTCGAGCAGATCTTTGTTGTTTTCCATGCAGAAGTATTCCATGAGCTCTTCGTCCGGCTTCATCCGGACCCACGTTCTGATGTTGGTAACGGGACTGGTATATACCTTTGGATCGTCGATGGTGAGCTCATACGCGATGTGGTTGGCGTCGGTGTAGCGTAAGCGTTCGACGATGTGCATGGCGTCGCTGGTCGGATGTTCCTCTCCAACGTCCAGCGTGATCCGGCCGTTGAAACCTCTGGTGTCGATCACGAGTGTGTCGCCTTCATACCGGCCAACCGACGTCCCCATCCACTTGGGATCCAGCTCTTTCGGAAGCTGACGACCGTCGGTGGGGACGACGTGAAATATGTTGTTCGACTCGAAGAGGTAGACGAAGCGTCTCGGTGTTTGAAGGATCTCGACGGGATACTCGGTCTGCATGGCTCGCGTGTATCCCCAGGGGAGGCAAAAGGCCGTGTAATCGAATTTCGGCGCCTTGTCCGTTTGCGCGCCCACAGGCGTGAACGGCAGTGCCCCGGATCCTTTCTGCGTGCACTCCGGCTCGCCAGTGCCGCAACCGCGTCCGTCGCGAGTGATATCGGTAACGCGTGGCCGTGCCCAGACGCCGCTGAAATCCGGTTTGCCATTGGCGAGCCTCGGGATCCCCGATGTGGGCGATGCCGACTGGCCGATGGCGAGCCCCGGAGCCAAACACAGAGCCAGTGACAGCGCCAGCGCGACTCCCATTGCGTTTGCCAAACGACGAACACGAATGCTCATGTGTCTTCCCT
>DASWZV010000010.1:0-3048 GCA_036407095.1 Vicinamibacterales bacterium
GTCAGGCCATCGGGGACCTTCTTCCCCATCGATCGGCCGATCTCGTTCAGCTTCGACAGGACGGGGTCGTCCCACTGATGCGAGGCCTCGTGGAACACGGTCTCGAGGGCTGCCGAGCCGTGCTCGTCGCCACCGACGCTCGAAATCACCAGCAGCGGTCCATCGGTCGAGTATGCCCCGGCCCAGTTCGTGTACGCGGACACGTGAACGGGATATCCATCGGCCGGCCAGGGTAGCTGGTAGGCGTGTGTCAGGAACGCGAGGATCTGCGGGCCGTGCTGGTCGACCAGTTTCTGCGTCTCCGCCACCCACTCTTGATCCGCGCGGTGATGCGCTGGCCACCAGCCCTTCCGGTAGACGGACGCCGCGCGCTCGAGCATCGCGGCCAGATCGGACGGGAGCTCAGACGACGCGTCGAGCCTCGACGCAGGACCGATCCGAGCCAGGGCTCCGGTAATCCGAACGAGCTGAGGGTCGTCGACCGTATCGCGACGACTGAGGTCACTTGCATAGAACGCAACGGCATCGCGCCAGACCCTCTGGTCGTCCGCCGTCAGCGTCGTCAACACCTCGTCTTGCTCCAGCGGCGCGCCGGCAACCTCGGATCTTTGCGCGTCTCGCACGCCTGCCTGCGCCCGGCCCAGCACGTAGAGAAAATGATGGAGGTTCAGCCAGAAATCATCGGCTGAGAACTTGACGATGACCTGCATCTGCGAGACCGAATGGGCCGGCAGTCGTTCGACGGCGACCGCGCAGACGATCGGAATGAGTAACGCCAGGACGCGCGTGAGCGATGTGTGGCGCAGGTTCATTGAAACCTCCGAACGATACGCCGGACCAGCGGGCTGTTGTCAATCTCCTCCATCCCTTCCCGCAGCATCGCGGGTGAGATAACCGACGGGTTCGTCCCACTTCGCTTGCATCAGGTTTCCCGCTCCACCCTCGGTCCTGATGGAGGCGATATGTTTCGGAGTCCCACCCGGCGTCGCGGCCTGTTCTCGTTACTCCTTTTGACGTTCGCCTCGGCGGTGTGCCTGGCCCAGCGTGATCAACGAGCCGTGCAGGCGTCGCCAGGAGCCAACCTGACGGTGACTGCCCCCGCGCTCACGCCAGGTCACGGTTCGTTCAAGGCGAAGGATCCGGGGCCGCGGCCGAACCCGGCGTCGGCGATACCGAAGCCCGTGGATGGGTTGAACGTCAACGAGGCGGCGCTCTTCAACGAGAGCCTGCTGCGAGTCTCGGAGCTGGAAGGCTCCTGTGACACGTGCGCGCAGCAGCCGCCGAACGTGAAGCCGATCGATCCCGATCCCAGTAACCCGTTCTCTCCCACCTCGCTGGTGAACTCGGCCGGCATGAGCCCGGTGTTCAACGCGGATCAGTGCTTCACCTGCCACTCGCAGCCGATGATCGGCGGCAGCTCGCCGGCGCACAGCCCGGCCGCGGCCATCGCGCACCGGTTAGGAGGCACCAACACGGTGCCGGCGTTCGAAGATCCGGACGGTGCGTTCCGGGAAGTGCGCTTCAAGTTCAATCCCGATGGAACGCGCGACGGCGGCGTACACAGCCTCTTCACACTGCAGGGACGTTCCGATACGCCGGGATGCGCGCTCGAACAACCCGATTTCGACAAGGCCCTCCGCGATCGCAACATCGCGTTCCGCATTCCCCTGCAGCTCTTCGGACTGGGGCTCATCGAAAGCATTCAGGATTCCGCGATTCTCGCGAACCTGCACGCCAATCGCGACGCCAAGCGCGCGCTCGGCATCAGCGGGCACCCGAACGTCGTGCCCAACAACGGCACGATCAGCCGCTTCGGGTGGAAGGCGCAGAACGCGTCGATCACGATCTTCGCGGGCGAGGCGTACAACGTCGAGATGGGCATCAGCAACGACCTGTTTCCGATGGGTCGAAGCGAGGATCCGACCTGCAGCGTCGTCTACGAGCCGTTCGACATTCCACGAACGGAGAGCCCGCTCTACGAGGATCCGCTGAAGATCATGCCTGCCTGGATCGTGTTCGCTGAGTTCATGCGGTTCGTTCAGCCGCCCGAGCCGGCGCCGCTCACGCCGAGCGCGCGGGTCGGCAAGGAGCTGTTCACGGCCGTCGGGTGCGCGATGTGCCACACGCCGTCGTTCGTGACTCCCGGCGTGGCGAATCCGCAGACCGAAAGCCAGGAGATCGGTCCGCACTCGGTCGCGCTCCGCGGCCGGACCGTGAACCTGTACTCCGATCTGCTGCTCCACCACATGGGCGCCGCGCTGGCGGACAACATCGTTCAGGGCGCCGCCGGTCCCGACGAGTTCCGCACCACGCCGCTCTGGGGCCTCGGGCAGCGACTGTTCTTTCTGCACGACGGCCGCACGAGCGACCTGAACGTCGCGATCCAGGATCATTTCTCGCGGCGAGGTTCCGACGGCGGCGACAACCCGTCGAAGGACTCACACTCCCGGTCCTACGAGGCATCGGAAGCAGACCTGGTGATCGAGCGATTCAACGCACTGCCGGAGGTGGCGAAGCAGGCGATTTTCAACTTCCTGCGGTCGCTGTAACGGGCTTCATTCAGCCCCGGTTGGTCCTGACGGAACGCTCGAGCTTGGCCGCAGGAGCGTTTTTCATCTTCGCGCGATCTGCGGGATGTCGTGGCTGGCGCCACGCGATTGTCACAATTGCCACCAAACCGATTCTCGTTGACAGCTCCTTCCTCGATGACCAACATGGGCGGTTCTCACTGCTCTCGCAGGTAGCCCAGTCGATTGAAATGGATGGTCGTCTTCGATGAGTCAAGTCACAAAGATCATGGTCTGGCTTCCCGATCTGAAGGCGCTGAACGAGGTGTTGTCGGCAGCGGACGTCAAGACCGACTGCGGCAGTCCGAAGCGCGCCGCGGACGGAAGCTTCATCGTGACTCTCTATGGACCGTCGGCCGAAGCCCAGAAGATTGCGGCGCTGAGCTATCGAACCGAGCTGGACGACCACTTCGGCGAGCTGCTCGAACAGGCACACGAGCAGGTCTCGAAAACGGATCGATTCCAGGGCGGAAAGATCAAA
>DASWZV010000011.1:0-2132 GCA_036407095.1 Vicinamibacterales bacterium
CGTAGTAGATCTCCTCTTGAAGAGCTTGTATGGCCGGACTAGAGCCCACGAGCTTGGTGACTTCCATAGACTTTGTTCGTGTAAGTTCGAGGAAAAGGCGACTTTATACCGTTGAGGGGGAGGCCTGTCAACCGCCCTAAAACATCATGGGACAAAACCGCACACCCTGCACACAATTTCAGCAATTTAAGGAAAACCCTTGACGGGGAGACTTCCGCGGTCCAGATAGGCAGACTTCGCCAGGGTCCCCGTGCGCATTGCGCCGGAATCGAAACGGATGCATGGCACATGCGTTGCCTTCATCAAAACGCAGGATGGCGTTTCCTGTTACTTCATCCGAGTCGGTTCGCGCTCGCGCGCATGTGCCCCGTCGGCTCCCTCGGGAGTCTTCGGTTGTCCCGCCCAGTCCGCGTATAGCGGCCCTTGGCGGCGGCACAGGCTTGCCGGCGGTGCTCGAGGGCCTCGCCGGCATGGCCGCCGATTTCGGTGAAAGTTGCGAGGATTCGCTATCCGGCATTGTGACGGTGACCGACGACGGCGGAAGTTCCGGCCGGTTGCGCAAGCAGTTCGGTGTGCTGCCTCCGGGAGATGTGCGGAATTGTCTGGTGGCGCTCGCGAGCAGCGACAGCCCATTCAAGCCGCTTCTTCAGCATCGCTTCGACGACGAATCCGGCCAGGATGGGCATGCCGTCGGCAACCTACTGTTAACGGCGCTTGCCCAAATCACCGGAGATTTTTCACAGGCCATCGATCAGCTGGGGGCGATGATCGGATCGCGCGGACGCGTGATGCCGACGACCACGCAGAACGTGCGGCTCCGCGCCGAGCTGGAATCCGGTGAGCTGGTGAGCGGCGAAACAGAGATCATCAATCAGCCGTCGCCGATTCGTCGCCTGTCGCTCGAGCCGAGTCCGCGACCGCTGCCGCATGTGCTCCGCGCTCTCGTCAACGCCGACGGCATCGTCGTCGGGCCGGGCAGCCTCTATACGAGCGTCCTGCCCAACCTGCTCGTCGAGGGCGTCGCGGCGACGATCTACGGCGTCAACGCCGTCCGGATTTATGTTGCGAACCTGATGACCGAACCGGGTGAGACCGATCACTACACGCTCGACGATCATCTCCGCGTCATCAGGAGCCACACCGGTTTCGATCTCTTCGATTACATCCTGGTCAACCGGCGCCCTATCGACGAGACGGCTGCCCGAAGGTACGCGGAGTGTGGGTCGGAGCCTGTCGTTGCCGAGCGCACCCTTCAATACGCGGGGAAAGCGCAGGTGGTGGAATGCGACCTCGCTATCGAATGGGGCGGACGAAAGATTCGCCATCATCCCCCGTCGCTTGCGCGTGCCATCCGCGCGCTGATCAAGGCCGGACGCCCTTCCAGCGTGTAGACCAGCTGAGCGGTCTACAATAGGACTCGCTGGGCTGGGCGGGTGGTCTGTCTCGGCTGAATCAGTGCCGGTCCGCGGGTGGCCGCGGACGGGGCGCCCCGCGTCGCGCCGCAGGCCGCGGTCCCCGCCGCGCGTCGTCCAGCGCGGTGGGGTGGAGGTGCCATCCCCGTGGCCAGTCTTTCTTTGGCCCGAGCACGACGTGCGGCTGTCCGCGGACAGGACCCGAGTTCCGGTACTGATTCAGCCAGTACGCGACAGTCGCGAAGCGCAGTGAAGTGTTCGCGTGAGATGTAAACCGCCGCGCGTTTTTCAGCGCGATTGGTGGAGGCGCCGCCGCGTGACAGATCTTTCTTGGCGCCGAGCACGACGTTGGGCTGTTCGCGACAGGACCCGTTCAGTGCGCTTTACGTCTCATCCGCACAGGCCCTTGGCACCGACGATCAGCTCGATCCTGTAACGGTTGCTGTTCGCCTCGCTCCATGTAAGGTTGTCGCCGTGGTCGTGTTCCGGTCGTCCCTCCGACTCAGCGTCCTGGCCGGAACCGTGTGCCTCGCCGCGTGCGGGAGCTCGTCACGGCCGTCCCCACCCCAATCCCCCGGACCCGGATCGTCGGACGCCATTCAGATCTCGGGACACGAGCACTTCGGTTGGAATCAGGCTGCCGATAGCGTCTCGGACTACCACTTCGCTGTGTACGTGGACAACAACCGCGTCGAGCTGCCGTCCACGGTCTGCGGCGCC
>DASWZV010000012.1:0-169637 GCA_036407095.1 Vicinamibacterales bacterium
CGACCAGCGTGAATCCAGGCGCCTTGACGAGCAGACGCGCGCCGTACTTGAGGTCCTGCAGCAGGGTGAACATGGCGATATGTTAGACGAGCAAGAGCGTGAGCCGGACTCGGCGACGCGGGCGGCCTCCTCCCCATTCGGGCGGCCAGCCATCGCGCCCGCTCGCGCTATGATGGCCCGGTGCCTGACCAGGAACCCAAGAAGAAGCCCTCGTTGACGCCTGGCGCGTGGGAAGAGGCGCGCGCGCTGATCTGGAAGCACCGGAAGCGGCTCGTGCTCGGGCTGGGGCTGATGATCGTCAGCCGGCTCTGCGATTTCGTCCTGCCGACGACCACGAAGTACTTGATGGACGATGTGATCCGCGGAGGGAACTGGGCTCTGCTGCCGAAGCTCGCCCTGGCGACCGGCGCGGCGACGCTCATCAGCGCCGCGACCTCCTTCCTCAACTCTCAGGTGCTCGGCGTGGCGGCGCAGCGCGCCATCACCGATATGCGCAAGGACGTCGAAGCGCACGTGATGCGGCTGCCGATCCGCTACTTCGACTCGACCAAGACCGGCGTCCTCATCTCGCGCATCATGACCGACGCCGAAGGCATCCGGAATCTCGTCGGCACCGGCCTCGTTCAGCTGACCGGATCGATCTTTACGGCGATCATCGCGATGGGCATCCTGCTCTACATCAATTGGACCCTGACCGCGATCACCATCATCATTCTGGGCACGTTCGGCGGCGGCATGGCGACCGCCTTCAAGCGACTGCGTCCGCTCTTCCGCGACCGCGGCAAGATCAACGCGGAGGTCACCGGCCGCCTCGCCGAAACCCTCGGCGGCGTGCGCATCGTCAAGTCCTACACGGCGGAAAAGCGCGAGGAGCTCGTCTTCGCGAAGGGCGCGCACCGCCTGTTCCGCAACGTCGCCCAGTCGCTCACGGGCGTGTCGGCGGTGACGGCGTTCTCGTCGCTCGTCATCGGCGCGATTGGCATCGCGATGACGCTCGTCGGCGGGAATGCGATCCGCCACGGCACGATGACCGTCGGCGACCTGATCATGTACCTCTCGGTCACGGCGCTGGTGACGATGCCCGTGATCCAGCTCGCGTCGATCGGCACGCAGATCACCGAGGCGTTCGCGGGCCTCGATCGCATCCGCGAAATCCTCGACATGCCGACCGAGATCGAAGAGGATGCACGCCGGCACTCGGTCGAACGGCTGACGGGAGACGTGGCGTTCGACAACGTGTGGTTCGAATACACCGAGGGCCAACCCGTCCTGAGAGGCGTCTCGTTCACCGCGAATGCAGGCACGACGACCGCGCTCGTGGGATCGAGCGGGTCCGGCAAGAGCACGCTGATCAGCCTCGTCATGGCATTCAATCGCCCCACCCAGGGTCGCGTGCTCATCGACGGACGGGATCTCGAGGATCTGCGTCTGATGGACTATCGGGAACAGCTCGCCTCGGTGCTGCAGGAAAACTTCCTCTTCGACGGCACGATCACGGAGAACGTCGGATACGCCCGTCCGGGGTCGACGATTGAGGAGATCAAGGAGGCCTGCCGCATCGCGCATTGCGACGAGTTCATCAGCCAGTTTCCGAACGGCTACGACACGATCGTCGGCGAACGCGGCATCAAGCTGTCCGGCGGCCAGCGGCAGCGCGTCTCGATCGCGCGGGCGATCCTCGCCAACCCGCGCGTCCTCATCCTGGACGAGGCGACGTCGAGTCTCGACAGCGAGAGCGAGCAGATGATTCAGGATGGCCTGCGCCGTCTGCGATCGGGCCGGACGACGTTCGTCATTGCGCACCGGCTGTCGACCATTCGCAGCGCCGATCAGATTCTCGTGCTCGAAGCGGGTGAGATCGTCGAGCACGGGACGCACGCGCAGCTGCTCGCGCTGAACGGCCGTTACCGTCAGCTCCACGACAAGCAGTACTCGTTCGAAAGCGATCGCTTCATCAACCCCGGCGAAGACTTCACGCCCGAGCCCGAAAAGCCGAAGGCCGTTCTTCCCGTGGCCAGGAGCTTGTAAGCGCGCAGTGCGGGCCGGGCCTGTTCTGTTGGCCTGGCGTAGTCGGAGCAAAACGAATGGACGAATCGATTCTCTTCAACGGTGTGCTTCGCAGCCTCCTCGGCGGACGCAGGAGGCGCTCACACCGAGCGCTCCGTTATCTCACGGGCAGCACGAGCTCGCTCTGGAGCAATCCGAGCACGCTCCTCACGGCGGCCGGCGTCGCCTGGGGTATCTACGAGACCTTGCAATCGGGTTCAGCGAGCTCGGGGCAGTGGGGTGGAGGCGGCGCCGCTCCCCCTGGCGCGACCGGGGCGGCCGGCGCGCTTCAAGTCGCGGCGGTTCCATCGGGCGAGTCATCGCCAGCGCTTCCGTCGGCCGGGGCGAGCGTCTCGCCAGACACGATGCGTGTGTTGCGTCTGGCGATTTCGGCAGCAGGCGCGGACGGCACCGTGAGCGACGACGAGCGGAAGGCGATTCTCGAGCAGGCGCGCGGCGCGGGCGTCGGCGAGCTGGTCGAGACCGAGCTCTCTCAGCCGCGACCCCTGCGTGAGATTGTCGCCGGAGTGACCGACAGCAGCGAGCGTGCAACACTGTACGTCCTCGCGTTCAGCGTGGTGCGCGGCGACGAACAGCCAACCGGCGCCGAACGTATCTATCTGGCGCAGCTTGCGAATCTGCTCAACCTGGATCCGGCGGAAGCGGAGCGGCTCGAACGGAGCGCGGCGGCGTCGATCGACCAACAGCAATAGAGCCCGCCATCGCCAAGGGCGACGGCGGGACGGCAGGAGCGAGTGGAGAGTTTGATGGCACAACAGCAGTGGTACATGGCCATTGGCGGGCATCAGGTCGGTCCTGTGTCGCAGGACGACGTCATCACGAATCTGCGCAACGGAACCATCGATGGCAACACGCTGGTGTTCACGGAGGGCATGAAGAACTGGACGCCGCTCAAAGAGGTTCCGCAGCTGGCCTCGTTTCTCGGAGGCGGACCTGGGGCACGTCCGGCCGCAGCGGCTCCGCCGCCGGTACCGGGCCGACGTGCCCACGAGATCGACTTCCGCATCGTCGGCACCGAGATGCAGTTCGTCGAAGTCGAGCTCGATCCCGGTGAAGCCGCAGTCGCCGAGGCCGGCTCGATGATGTACATGACGCCCGGCATCTCGATGGAGACCATCTTCGGCGACGGATCGCAGGGCTCCAGCGGTGGCGGGGTGATGGGTGCCTTGATCGGAGCAGGCAAGCGGCTGCTCACGGGCGAGAGCCTCTTCATGACGGTCTTCACCAATCAGGGGGGCGGCAAACAGCAGGTCTCGTTCGCGGCGCCGTATCCCGGCAAGATCCTCGCGATGGATCTGAAGCAGCTCGGAGGAACGCTGATTTGTCAGAAGGACTCGTTCCTCTGCGCGGCGCGCGGCATCTCGATCGGGATCGCGTTCCAGCGGAAGATCGGCGTCGGCCTGTTCGGCGGCGAGGGGTTCATCATGCAGCGCCTCGAGGGCGATGGGCTCGTGTTCGTGCACGCCGGCGGCACGGTGCATCCACTCGATCTCGGCGCAGGACAGACGCTACGCGTCGATACGGGATGTCTCGTCGCGCTTCAGCCATCAGTCAGCTACGACATTCAATACGTCGGCAAGATCAAGACCGCGCTCTTCGGAGGAGAGGGCGTGTTCTATGCGGCGTTGACCGGACCGGGTCGCGTCTGGCTGCAGTCGCTGCCGTTCAGCCGCATGGCCGATCGCATCTACAAGGCGGCACCGTCCGCCGGTGGATCGAGACGCGAGAGCGGATCGATTCTCGGAGGGTTCGGCGATCTGCTGGATGGGGATCCGAACTAGGTGCGTGTAATGCAGAATTCAGAATGCAGAATGCAGACGAGATATGCTGCGGGCCGGCGGGGTGAAAATCGCTGCGACTCTCTCCCCTGGTTACGACGAATGTTGTGTCTGCATTCTGCATTTTGCATTCTGCATTAGTCGATGACGTCGCAAGAGAAGCGGGAATTCCTCAAAGTACTCCAGGCGCATGCGCAGACGGTGGCAATCTGCGAGGCGTGCGCGACGACCACTCGCGACCTGGCCGCTGAGGTCGCGCGCGGCGGCGTGCCTCGATCATCGGATCTGCGCATGACCATCGCCGAAGCGGAACGTACGCTGTCGGAACTGGCTGCCGTTCGCGAAGAGGTCGAGCGGTTGATGACGGCGTACGGGTCGCGCTCGTGAGAACACCCGTTACCCTCGTGACCGGCGCGGGCGGTGAGATCGGTCATGGTCTGATCACGCGTCTTGCGGGATCGACCAGGCCGATTGTCACGGTCGATCTGGCCCCGCTCGATGCGTCGTTGCGTCCGTTGGTTCTGCGTGAGTTCACCGGATCAATCACCGACGCGAATCTCCTCGAGCGGGTGCTCGCCGAGTTCGAGGTCGATCTCATCTTCCATCTCGCCGCGCTGCTCTCGACCCGATCCGAGTTCACGCCGATCACGGCGCATCAGGTCAACGTCGAGGGCACGCTGACGCTGCTCGAGTTCGCGCAGCGTGAAGGGGAGTCGCACGGCCGAAGCGTGCTGTTTCTCTATCCCTCGTCCGTGGCGGCATACGGGCTGCCCGATCTCGCGATGAAGACGAAGGCCGGACGCGTGCGCGAAGACGAGTGGAACACTCCGCGCACCATGTACGGGTGCAACAAACTGTACTGCGAGCATCTGGGGCGGTACTACGCGAGGTACTACAAGCAGCTGGCGGCCCATGCAATCGGTCGCGTCGACTTTCGATGCGTGCGGTTTCCGGGGTTGATCTCGGCGCAGACGCTGCCCTCGGGCGGCACCTCCGACTACGCCCCCGAGATGATTCACGCGGCCGCGCGCGGAGATGCCTATACGTGCTTCGTACGGCCCGACACGCGCATCCCGCTGATGGCGATGCCCGACGCCGTCGGCGCGCTGCTCCGACTGGCGGAAGCACCGCGCGACCGGTTGACGCGAACCGCTTACAACGTCACCGCCTTCAATCCCTGCGCGCAGGAGATACACGATGTGGTGGTCGCGGCGTTTCCTCGCGCCTCGATCGCGTGGAGCACCGACGCGAAGCGACAGGCGATTATCGATTCGTGGCCGGAAGACGTCGACGATGCCGCCGCGCGTCGGGACTGGGGATTCACGCCGCAGTACGACTTCAGATCGGCGTTCGACCGGTACCTGATCCCGGGCATCCGTGAGCGCTACAAATAGAGCGAGGCCACCCGTGAGCGCCATGGACAGCGCGGCCGAACGATACGTCAGGTTGGTACTCGGGATCGGTCGGCACGACGCGGATTACGTCGACGCCTACTACGGTCCGTCCGAGTGGCGTGCAGACGCTGCGTCGGTCACACGATCGCTCGAGGAGATCGATCATGACGCCGCAGACGTGCTGCACCTGCTCCACGACTCGGCTCCGCCCGCGAGCGACGGCGAGCTGGTGCGCCTCCGTCACCGCTATCTCACCCGGCAGCTCGAAGCCTTGCGTACCCGCGTGGCGATGCTGCAGGGCCGTCGCCTGACGTTCGACGAGGAGTCGGACGCGCTCTACGACGCCGTGGCCCCGCCGTCGGACATCGCGTCGTACGACGCCGTGATCGCCGAGCTCGATGCGCGCCTTCCCGGTACCGGATCCGTACTCGAACGGTACGACGCCTACCGTCGGCAGTTCGTGATTCCTCGCGAGCGTCTCGACGCGACGTTTACGACCGCGATTGAAGGTGGGCGGGCACGTACGCTCGATCATGTCGAGCTGCCGGCGGAGGAGCGTTTCGTGGTCGAGTACGTCACGAACAAGAGCTGGAGCGGGTACAACTGGTATCAGGGCGAGTATCGCAGCGTGATCCAGGTGAATACCGATCTGCCGATCTACATCGACCGCGCGATCGACCTGGCCTGTCATGAAGGCTACCCTGGTCACCACGTGTACAACGTGCTCCTCGAGCGGCATCTGGTTCGGGCCCGAGGCTGGGTCGAGTTCTCGGTGTACCCGTTGTTCTCGCCGCAGTCGTTGATCGCGGAGGGGACAGCCAACTTCGGGATCGATGTGGTGTTCCCACGCGAAGAGCGTCTCGACTTCGAGCGTCGCGCGATCTTTCCCGCGGCGGGCCTGGAGTCGTCGCGTGCCGAGGAATACGAGGGGACGCTTGCGCTCGTCGATCGGCTATCCTACGCGGGCAACGAGGCCGCGAGACGGTATCTCGACGGCGAGATCGATGGCGAAACCGCCGCCGGGTGGCTCGAGCGATACGCGTTGTATTCTCCGGCTCGCGCCCGGCAGCGCGTGCGTTTCATCGAGCAGTACCGCAGCTATGTGATCAACTACAACGTCGGCAAGGATATGGTCCGGCGCTACATCGAAGCGCAGGGTGGAACGTCGTCGAACGAGGCCCGCCGGTGGCAGGTGTTCGAAGAGCTGCTGTCGTCGCCGCGCCTGCCATCTGGTCTGAGCTGATGATCTGCATTGAAATCGCGAAAGCGGGTGGCCCGGACGTGCTTCGAGCCGTCGAGCGCGCCGACCCAGTGCCAGGTCGGCGTGAGGTGCTCATTCGCGTCGCCGCCGCCGGCGTCAATCGACCCGACGTCATGCAGCGGCAGGGCGCGTATCCCCCGCCGCCGGGTGCGAGCGACATTCCGGGCCTCGAAGTGTCGGGGACGGTCGCGGCGCTTGGCGATGATGTGAAGGACTGGCATGTCGGCGACCGTGTCTGCGCGCTGGTGTCGGGCGGCGGCTATGCCACGTTGTGTGTGGCCCCCGCTCCGCAATGTCTGCCGATCCCGACGTCGCTCGACTTCATCGCCGCGGCCGCCGTTCCGGAAACATTCTTCACGGTCTGGACGAACGTGTTCGAGCGCGGTGGTCTGCGCGAGGGTGAGACCGCGCTCTTTCATGGCGGCACGAGCGGCATCGGTACGACCGCCATCCAGCTGGCGAAGGCGCGCGGATCGATCGTCTTCGTCACGGCGGGCTCCGACGAAAAGTGCCGCGCCTGCGAGGCGCTCGGCGCGACAAAGGGGATCAACTACAGAACGCAGGATTTCGTCGAGGTCGTTCGCGAGCTGACCGCGCGCCGGGGTGTCGACCTGATCCTGGACATCGTGGGGGGCGACTACTTGCCGCGAAACCTGGCCGCACTCGCCACCGACGGACGACTGGTTCAGATCGGGTTGATGGGTGGAGAATCGGCAGCCGTGGACTTGCGTCGCGTGCTCGGCCGTCGTCTGACGATCACGGGATCGACATTGCGTCCGCGCGCGGTCGAGGAGAAAGGGGCGATCGCGTCAGCGCTGCGATGGGAGGTCTGGCCTCTCCTCGAACATGGCGTCGTCAAGCCGATCGTCGATCGGACGTTTCCGTTGAAAGACGCCGCCGCGGCGCACCGCCTGATGGAGTCGAGCGAGCACATCGGGAAGATCGTGCTGAAGACAGAGCCCTAGCCGCGACGAACACGCCGTCTCCGTGTTCTTCGCGGCCCGAACACCACTCAGCACTCAGTAGCCGTATCATGGTGGCTCGCAACGGCGCGCGACCCAGCCGTGACCGCCCCGAATTCTGATCCGTTTGTTGGCCGTACGATCGGCCAATACGAGATCCTCGCCCGCATCGGCGGGGGAGGGATGGGCGTCGTCTATTCGGCACGCGACCGAAAGCTCGGTCGCACGGTCGCCCTGAAGTTTCTGCCTCCGCTGTGGAGTCACGACGAGACCGCGAAGCAGCGCTTTCTGCGCGAGGCACAGGCAGCGTCGGCCACCAATCACCCGAGCATCTGCACGATTCACGACATCGAGACCGCCGACGATGGGCAGCTGTTCATCGTGATGGCGTATTACGAGGGCCAGACGCTGAAGAAGCGGCTCGAGTCCGGGCCGCTGCCGGTCGACGAGGCGCTCGACATTGCGACACAGATCGCGGACGGTCTTGCGAAAGCGCACGCACAGAGCGTCGTGCATCGCGACATCAAACCGAGCAATGTGATGGTGACCGAGGACGGCGTCCGTATTCTCGACTTCGGTCTCGCAACGTTCGCGGATGCGCTCCAACTGACGGCGGAGAACACGCCGCTCGGCACGGCTGCCTATATGGCGCCCGAGCAGGTTCGTGGTCGACCCGCCGATACCCGCAGTGATGTGTGGGCGGCTGGGGTCGTGCTCTACGAAATGCTCACGGGTCATCCACCGTTCCACGGCTCACATGCCGAAGCGGTGGCGTACGCCATCCGGAACGAGTCGCCAGCGCTCATTCGCGGCGAGCGAGCCGAAGTGCCCGAAGAAGTCGAGCAGCTCGTGTTCCGTGCGCTCCACAAAGATCCTGCCGTTCGATATCAGAGCGGACGAGAGCTCGCACGCGCGTTGCGTCAGGTTCGAGGGCTGTCAGTCCCAGTCGACCTGCGCACGACCCCGATCACGATCCCAGACCAGACGTCGCAACATCAGACCTCGTACCGGCGGCGTGTATGGACTGCGTTGGCTGTGGGCGTGGTTGTCATAACGGCGGTCTGGTCGTTATGGCCGATCGAGCGTGTGCCGGTCACGGTGGTGCCGGTCGTCAATCTGACGGGCTATCAGGAGCTGAACGCGTTCAGGTTTGCTCTCACTCAGGAGTTGGAGCGTGAGCTCGAGGGGGTCGGCAGCATTCGAGTGTTCCCTCACGATCGATTGCTGGAGATCGTCTCGCGTTTTCGCGCAGACAACGGTGATCCCTCGAACCGTGAAGCGATGCAGGCCATCGCGATGCAGAGCGGCGCGCGTGTCCTGATCGTTCCGACGTTGTTCAGAGACCGGGACGCATGGAAGGCGAGGCTGGAGTTTCGAGATCCGGTAACCGGCGTGGCCGAACAGTACGAAACCGCCCCGGTGACGTCCGTGTTCATGACTGAGAAAGTCTACGGCTTCATGCCCGTACTGGCTGGTGAGGTGGCGGACCACTTCGCCTCTGGCTTGTGGGGCCGAGGAAAGAGGATGGTGCGTCGGCTGATCGGTTGGCAGCCGGAGCTGCCCAAGACCCGCATGAAGACGCTCGAGGCGGCCGCCGATTTCGAAAAGGGCATGCAGGCGTACGAGCAGTACGAGTTCAGCACGGCCCGAGAGGCATTCGCCGCGGCTGCGGCGCGCGACTCAAGCAATCCGTTGCCGTTGGCCTGGCAGAGTCGTGCGGCGGCCCTTCTCCGTCGCGACAAGGAGGCCGTCGATGCCGCCGCACAGGGGCTGCGGCTCTTAACCGACGACGTCGACGATCGCGACCGATTGCTCGTCGAGGCTATCAGCGCCGAGGCACGACGAGACGTCGCCGCCGCCAAGACCCGATATCAGACTCTCGTGTCGCGTTACCCGGACGAGGCGCGCTGGCTGATCGAGCAGGCGGGTTTTGAAGACAGACAAGGCCGGTTAGAACAGGCCGTATCCACGTATCACGCGGCAATCGCGCTGGATGCCACGCAGGTACGACCGCATGTGGAGCTCTGTCGGCTGTACGTGCCGACACGCCTCAACGAACCAGTCCTGGCCAAGCAGCACGGCGAGCGCGCATTGACGATGTACAAGTCGCTCGGTCATCGGAGTGGCCAGGCGCAGGCGTTGTGGTGCCTGGTGGACGTTCTGCGGCGCGGAACGGTTGAGGACCGGCGAGAAGCCAAGGGTCACGCGGACGCTGCGTTCACGATCATGCAGCAGCTCGGATATCCGTACGGACTCGGCCGTGCGTACAACTACCTGGCGTTCATCGCGTGGGCGGACAACAACAGCGCAGAAGCGGCAGCGCAGTGGGAAAAGGCGCTGACGCTCGCCCGGCAGGTGGGCAGTGTTCTTCTCGAATCGCGTGTGTTGATGAACCTCGGCGCGGCGCATGAATCCCTCGGACACCGCGAGCTTGCGCTCAAACGGTATCGCGAGAGTTTCGAGATGTTCGAAGCGATGGGCAGTGAGCAGGATGCGGCATCAAGTCAGGCGAATGCTGCTGCGCTTCAGATTCAGTTTGGAAGCGACCCGGAACAGGGCTTGCGGGATGCGCAGAATGCTCTGGCCGTGCTCCATAACGCTGGTGACAAGAATTTCGAGGTCTTTGCACGGCTGCATATTGCCGCGTTTTACCGAAACACTGCACGGTGGGAGGAGGCTGGGCACGAACTGGCTGTCGCAGACACGCTGTCGACGCAGAACAACCTCGCGTCCAAGAAAACGCGGGTCGACATCGATATGGGGCGATTGAGCTTCGAGCGGGGGGCCTATGCAGAGGCCATCCAGCACTTTACGCACGCGCTAGCGAACTCACCGGACAACGACCGCGTACAAGTCTGGATCGGGATGGGTCGTACGCATACTCGTGTCGGTGACTTCGACACCGCTCGCGCCGACCTGCAGATGGCGAGCCAGGAGATTGAACAACAGCGAGACTCGAACAACCAGGCGAGCCTGTTGTCGGCGCTTGGCGAGCTCGCGTATGAAAGCGGACACGTCGACGAGGCTCGATCCCACTTTCGCCGGGCGGCTGCGTTTTGGACGCCGCCATTCGCGGACCCGGCAAGTCTCGAGGCGCGCGCGTACCTCGGGTTCATCGACGCTGGCAACCGCCCCTCGGGTCGCATCCTGCTTCTCGACACCCTCGCCCAGGCTCGCCAGATGCGACGCGTCACCCTCGAAGCCCGGTGTCAATTGTTCCTGCTGCGGCTTTCCATGCTTCGGCAGAGATTCGACGAGGCGGCGGCCACGCTGCGGGAGATCTCGCCCGCGTTCGAAGGCCTGCTTGCCGCGGAATTGCGCGCCCAATTGCATTTCTGGCGCGGGAAGGCGTTGCGGCATCGGACTGACGTGCGAGCGGCTGATGCCGAGGACGCCGCGGCCGCTCAGTCGATCGCCGAACTTCTCCGCCTCGTACCGGAAATGTCGCGCGACCGTGTTCTACTGAGGTCAGATCTTCGTTTGATCCAGTGATCCCCGCACAGCCGCAAACAACATCGAGAGAGGTCCCCATGTCGGACAACAACGGGAACGGAGATACTGGCGGAAACAGCAGCGTGTTCTGGGAGATTCGACACGGGAGCGCCAAGGAACGCCAGAAGGCAAAGGTGCACGACGGTGATGGGCTTCCCGGAAGTGGTTATGTCAAGGTGGATGAGACCATCCAAGGCCATGACAAGTCCACGATTAAGACGATCGGAACGCCTGATCACCCTGGGATGTTCCGAGTCAGGCTTCGCTTTCGTGACGAAGATCTCCCGAAGCTCACGTCCACCGAGCAGACCTGGATTCAGCAAAACTGCGTGCGGATCAAGGACCTCGCCTCGGACAGTTGGTTTCTCGTCATCAACGTGCCAGCCATCGAACGGAAGCCCGACGCGAAGGGCGACTGGCCGAAGATGCCGTGGGAAATCCACTGGGAGTGGTGAAATCGATATGGCTCTGAGCACGTGCGGAGCGGGGCGGAGCCTCTCGGTGACAGTTCACTAACGGGATCGCTACTCACCACGAAACCGGTGCCGCAAACGATTGAGAAGAGTGCTTCGTTGTCCAGAGAGCGGCGCGAGCGCTCTCATCAGTTCCAGCGCGTTGGGGTATCGGTCGCTTGCTTTCTTCGCGAGCAACACGTGCACGACGGTCGCGAGTCGAATCGGATGCTGTGGTGCCAGCGTTGTGAGTGGGGCAGGTTCCTTATCGAGCACGTTGGTCACCGTCTCGGACGGTGACGCGCCCGCGAACGGGAGACGACCGGTCGCCATCTCGTACATCACCACGCCCAGCGAAAACAGATCGCTTCTGGGATCCAGCGGCAACTGAAGAATGCGCTCCGGTGCCATGTAGTTCGCGGTGCCGAGCGGTCGCCCTGGGATCGTCGACCCCTCGATGCCCAGTTCGTCGGTGTCAGTGGTCCTGAATCGTCTGGCGAGGCCGAAGTCGAGCACCTTCACGAGGCCGCTGTCGCTGACGACGAGGTTGCCCGGCTTGATGTCGCGATGGACGATGCCTTTCTCGTGCGCGGCCTCGAGCGCCTCCGCGATCTGCAGGGCGATGTCAACGACCTGCAGCGTCGTCAGCGTCTTGCGGCTCATGTAGGTCTTGAGGTTCAAACCGTCCACGCACTCCATGACGATGAAGGCACGACCCTCGTAGTCGTCGATGTCGTAGACCGCGCATATATGGGCGTGACTCAACGCCGCGATCGTTTCCGCTTCGCGCCGGAACCTCCGCACGGCATCCGGGTCTTCCGCGAGTTCTTCGGGGAGAAATTTGAGCGCCACCTTTCGGTGAAGGCGAAGGTCTTCAGCCTCGTAGACGATGCCCATCCCGCCTGTGCCCAGCTTGCCGGTGATCCGATAGTGGCTGATGGTTTTGCCAAGCATCGCCCGTCGCAGAATATACGGATGGGACTGGAATTGCACGATTTGAGGACTTTTGTCGGGAATGCCGTGACACCCCTCTCAGGGTTACCCGCTATGATCCAGTCGATCATCTCAATTCCATGCCAGGCTCCCCTCGGAACCCGGAACCGGGCCCGGACCGCCGTGCCGAGAGTGGAGTGCTGCTCAGCGACGAGCCTACGATTGAACTCGTGGTGCGCGCGCAGGACGGCGATCGCCGCGCGGTCGAGGCGCTCCTGCAGCGCAGCATCCCCTCACTGAAACGATGGGCGCACGGCAGGCTGCCGGCGGCTGCGCGCGGCACGCTCGATACCGGCGATCTGGTCCAGGAAACCGTGCTCCACGTGCTCAGGCGTCTCGATGCATTCGAGCCGAGGCACGTGGGGGCGATGCAGGCGTACTTGCGGCAGTCGGTGCTCAACCTGATTCGAGACGAGGTTCGCCGGATCGGACGGCATCCAGCGCCGAGTGAGCTGCCGCAGGAGATCCGGTCCGATCTCCCGTCGCCGCACGAGGAGACAGTGAAAGCCGAGCACGTGGATCGATACCATCGTGCCCTTGGCCTGCTCTCGTCGCGCGACCGCGAGCTCGTCGTCGCGCGGATCGAAGCCCAGTGGACCTACGACGAGCTCGCCCGTCGTTTCGGCATGCCGTCCGCGGACGCTGCGCGCATGGCGGTGTCGCGCGCGCTCAAGCGACTGATGGAATACATCGACAGGATCGTGCGCACCGGAGAGGCGCAGAACTAGTTCGAACGCGCGCTACTCGGCGACGACCACCGTGCGAGTGCTGGTGTGCGCGAGCAGCACGTCAGATGTCAGCGGCTTGCTCAGATACACCTTCGACTCGCGATTGTCGGTCGGGTGCACTTCGTACTTGATCACGTTGAACTCGAGTTGATCGAGCGTGCCCCGCATGTCGTAGAAGCGATTCTTGGTCTTCACGACGACCTCGTGGAAGCCGCACGCGTGCGCCCACGCCTCCGATTCCTCGGTGAGCGCGCGGAAGTGCCCCTGACCGCGCCAGTCACGACGGGTGCCGCCGATCCAGCTGTAGAGCACCTTGCGATCCTCGAAGCGCACGCAGTCGCGGAGCCGCGCGACGAGGTCGGCAAGCTTCGGCTCGCTCTCGTGCACGCGAATCTCGTGGACGATCTTGAACGCCACCGGCACCACCATTCCCGGATCGTCGGGGAGCGGCGCTTCCGCCATCAGGATCAGGAATTCGCGATCGGACAGACGCGCCACGATTTCCCGGGCGGTCTTCTTCCGCGGGAACTCTCCGAAGTATTCCTCGATGTACTGGATTTCGAGCGCGCCGGTCTCGAGCGGGTAGTGCTTGATCAGATACTCCATCAACAGTCGATGCTCAAACCTCGACCTCAATCATAGGCCAGGTTCGGACGGAGCCACCGTTCCGCGTCGGCGACGCTGACCCCTTTTCGCTGCGCGTAGTCTTCGATCTGGTCGCGTCCGAGACGACCGACCGTGAAATAGCGGGCCTGCGGGTGGCTGAAAAGGAGACCGCTGACCGACGCCGCCGGCATCATCGCAAAGCTGTCGGTCAGCGACAGGCCGGCACGATCGGCCTGCAGTAGTCGAAACAATCGTTCTTTCTCGCTGTGATCCGGGCAGGCAGGGTAGCCGAATGCGGGACGAATCCCGCGGTAGCGCTCGGCGATGAGATCTTCGGGCGACAGTCGCTCTCCGGCGCCGTAACCCCAGTCGGCGCGGGCCTTGGCATGCAGCCACTCGGCGCTCGCTTCGGCCAGACGATCGGCGAGCGCCTTCACCATGATCGCGTGATAGTCGTCGAGCTCGCGCTCGAACGCCGACACGAGCGGATCGGCCCCAAGACCTGCGGTGACGGCAAATGCGCCAAGAGTGTCGCGCGTGGGGCCGCCGAGCGGCGCCAGGAAATCGGCCAGCGACAGATACGGCTGGTCGTCGGCTTGCTGCTCCTGCTGGCGAAGCATCGGGAAGCGGGCAAGCTCCGGCATCCCGTCTCCGGGTCCCGCGACGACGATGTCATCGCCATCGGACGCCGCGGGCCAGAAGCCGTACACGCCGCACACCCGAAGCAGGCCTTCGTTCACGATCCGTTCGAGCAGGCGGCGTCCGTTGTCGTACAGTTCGCGCGCAGCCGGACCGTACTTGGGGTGCTCGAGGATCGCCGGAAACCGTCCTTTGAGCTCCCAGGCGGTGAAGAAGAACGTCCAGTCGATGAACGGCACGATCTCGGCGAGCGGCGGCTCCACGAGCCGCGTGCCGGTGAACGCGGGAATGGCGGCGGGTGTCACGTCGAAGTCGAGACGAGTGCGGCGCTCCCGCGGCCCGGGCCAGGGCACGAGCGGGCGCCGCTTCAGCGCGGCGTGCTGCGCCCGGGTCTTCTCCTGATCGGCGCGAAGACTGGCGTCGAACGCGGCGCGATCGGTCGGGCTCAGCACGCGCGTGACGACCTCGACGGCGCGCGACGCGTCGACGACGTGAACGACCGACTGCGCGTATTCGGGCGCGATTTTCACCGCCGTATGTGCCCGGCTCGTGGTCGCGCCGCCAATCAGCAGCGGCAGCGACATCTGACGCCGCTGCATCTCGCGCGCGACGAAGACCATTTCGTCGAGCGACGGCGTGATGAGGCCGCTCAGCCCAATCAGGTCGGCGCCTTCTTCAATGGCGGCATCGAGAATGCGATCAGCGGGTACCATCACGCCCAGATCGATCACCTCGTGGTTGTTGCAGCCGAGCACGACGCCAACGATGTTCTTGCCGATGTCATGGACGTCACCCTTGACCGTCGCCAACACGACCTTTGCCCTTTGCCCTTTGCCCTTTGACTTTTGCCCTTTGACTTTTGACCTATCGCGTGTCTCCTCTTCCATATAGGGGAGGAGACACGCGACCGCACGCTTCATGGCGCGGGCGCTTTTGACCACCTGCGGCAGAAACATCTTTCCTGATCCGAACAGTTCGCCCACGATGCGCATGCCGTTCATCAGGGGGCCCTCGATGACGTCGAGCGGGCGCGGCATGGCGCGGCGTGCCTCGTCGACGTCGGCATCGAGGTAGTCGATGATGCCGTGCACGAGTGCGTGCGCGATGCGATCGTTCACGCGTGAGTCGCGCCACGCGAGGTCGGCGCCTCGCGCGGGCCCATCGCCCGTGGCCGTGTTCGCGAACCCGATCAGGCGTTCGGTCGCGTCGTCTCTGCGGTTGAAGATGACGTCTTCGACGAGCGTCAGCAGGTCGGCCGGGATCTCCTCGTAGACCGTCAGCTGTCCGGCGTTCACGATCGCCATATCGAGTCCCGCCTGGATGGCGTGAAAGAGGAACGCGGAATGGACCGCTTCGCGAACGGTCGCGCTGCCGCGAAATGCGAACGAGAGATTGCTCACGCCACCGCTGACTTTGGCGCCCGGGCAGGTGTGCTTCAGGATTCGCGTCGCATCGATGAAATCGAGGGCGTAGAAATTGTGCTCCTCGATGCCGGTTCCGACGGCGAGGATGTTGGGGTCGAAGATGATGTCGAGCGGATCGAAGGCGGCCTTGTCGACGAGCAGCCGATAGGCGCGTTCGCAGATTTCGATCTTCCGTCCGGCGGTATCGGCCTGGCCGCGCTCGTCGAACGCCATGACGACAGCCGCGGCGCCATGGCGGCGAATGATGCACGCTTTCTCGAGGAACTCGGCTTCCCCTTCTTTGAGGCTGATCGAGTTGACGATCGCCTTGCCCTGCACGCAGGCGAGGCCCGCTTCGAGCACGGACCACTTGGAACTGTCGATCATGATCGGCAGCCGCGCGATCTCCGGCTCGGTCGCGATGACGTTGAGGAACGTGGTCATCGCCGCCTCGGAATCGAGCATCCCTTCGTCCATGTTGACGTCGAGGATGTTCGCCCCGCCTCGGACCTGCTCGAGCGCGATCGTGACGGCATCGACGTACCGGCCGTCGGCGATGAACCTGGCGAAGCGTTTCGATCCGGTGACGTTGGTACGTTCGCCGATGATGATCAGGCTGGAGTCGGGCCGGATCGTCAGCGTTTCCAACCCGGCGTACTGCGAGAAACGCTCGGGGGTGTGGCGTTCGCGCGGGCGGACGCCGGCGACGGCGTCCGCGATCGCGCGGATGTGCTCGGGCGTGGTCCCGCAGCACCCGCCGACGATGTTCAGGAGGCCGGCGTCCGCGAAGTCGCGCAGGAGCGCGGCGGTCTGCGCGGGACGCTCGTCGTACTCGCCGAACGCGTTGGGCAGGCCGGCATTCGGGTGGCAGGTGATGTATTCATCCGAGACGCGCGCGAGTTCGGCGACCGACGGGCGCAGGTCCCGCGCGCCGAACGAGCAGTTCAGCCCCACGCTGAACGGTCGTGCGTGTCGGATCGAGACGTAGAAGGCGTCGAGGGTCTGGCCCGACAACGTGCGTCCGCTGCGGTCGGTGATCGTCGCCGAGATCATGATCGGCAGCTCGCGTCCTCCCGCCTCGAACTCATCGAGCATCGCCGCAATCGCCGCCTTCGCGTTGAGCGTGTCGAAGATCGTTTCGAGCAGCAGCAGGTCGGCGCCGCCGTCGATGAGGCCGCGCACCTGTTCGCGGTACGCCGTCCGCACGGCGGCGAACGTCGATGCGCGAAACGCCGGGTTGCCGACATCCGGCGAGATCGACAACGTGCGATTGGTGGGACCGATGGCGCCGGCGACAAATCGCGGCCGGCCCGGGGTTCGCCGACTCCACTCGTCCGCGGCCGCACGTGCCAGTCGCGCGCCCGCCACGTTCAGTTCGTAGGCCGCCGACTCGAGACCGTAGTCCGCTTGCGCAATCGACGTGCTCCCGAACGTATTGGTCTCGATGATGTCGGCGCCCGCCTCGAGGTAGGCCTCGTGTATGGCGCTGATGATCTCGGGGCGGGTAAGAACCAGGAGGTCGATGTCGTTCTTCAGCGGCCGCGGATGGCCGCGGAATCGCTCCCCGCGGAATCCGAACTCATCGAGCTCGTGCCGCTGGACCATCGTCCCCATCGCGCCATCGAGGATGAGGATGCGCTGCGCGAGGAGGTCGCGAAGGAGATCTGCGGTCACACGTACAGCTTATCGAAGGATTCGGTTACGCCGGGTCCTTTGGACCCGGCGTGTCTCGACTCAGCTAGTTGTCGTAATACAGATAGAACTCGTGCGGATGCGGGCGGAGGCGGATCGGATCGAGCTCCTTGGTTCGCTTGTAATCGATCCACGTATCGATCAGATCGTTGGTGAAGACATCGGCTTTCGTCAAAAAGTCGCGATCGTGCTCGAGTGCACTGATCGCTTCCTCGAGGGACCCAGGCGTCGTGCGGATGCCCATTTCCTTCATCTCTTCACGGGTCATCTCGTAGATATCGCGATCGAGCGGCTTGCCGGGATCGATCTTGTTCTGAATGCCATCGACCATCGCCATCAGCATCGCCGACCAGGCGAGGTAGCCGTTGCAGCTCGGGTCGGGGCATCGGAACTCGAGCCGCTTGGATTTCGGGCTCTTCGAGTACATCGGAATACGAATCGAGGCCGAACGGTTGCGCGCCGACAGCGCCAGGTTCACCGGTGCTTCGAACCCGGGAACCAGACGACGATAGGAGTTGGTCGTTGGAGCCGCAAACGCGAGCAGCGCCGGCGCATGCTTGAGGAGGCCACCCGCGGCCCAGAGGCCGAGGTCACTGAGGCCGGCGTAGCCGTTGCCGGCGAACAGCGGCTTGCCGCTCTTCCACAACGACGTGTGCGTGTGCATGCCGCTGCCGTTGTCCTCGAAGATCGGCTTGGGCATGAAGGTGACGGTCTTGCCGTGGCGCCGCGCCACGTTCTTGCAGATGTACTTGTACCACATGAACTGATCGGCCATTTTCAGCAGCGGCTGAAACTGCATGTCGATCTCGCTCTGTCCTGCGGTCGCCACTTCGTGATGGTGCGCTTCGACGACGATGCCGACCTTGCGCATCTCGTAGACCATCTCGCCGCGCAGATCGTGGTAGGTGTCGGTCGGACTGACGGGGAAGTAGCCGCCCTTGAAGCTGGGCTTGTAGCCAAGGTTCGGCTCCTCGTGCCGCCCCGTATTCCACGCGCCTTCGACGGAGTCGATCTCGTAGTAGCCGCGATGCTGGTTCTGCTCGTAGCGGACCTCGTCGAAGATGAAGAACTCCGGCTCCGGTCCGATGTAGCAGGTGTCCGCGATCCCCGACTCTTTGAGATGCTGCTCGGCCTTGCTCGCGATGTGCCGCGGGTCGCGCGTGAACGCCAGCCCGTTCACCGGATCGACGATGTCCGCGATGACGCTGATCGTCGGCCTCGCGAAGAAGGGATCGAGACAGGCCGTGCCAGCGTCGGGCACGGCGAGCATGTCGGACTCGTGAATGCCCATCCATCCGCGGATGGAGGAGCCGTCGAACCCGAGGCCTTCGGTGAACGTGTCCTTGCTGATGTGATCAATAGGAAATGAACAGTGCTGCCAACTGCCAAGCATGTCCACGAACTTCAGGTCGATCATCTCGGCCTCGTGCTTCTTGGCGAGCGCGAAGAAGTCGTCTGGCGTCATCGAGGCACCTCCAGTGAGCTGCTGCGCCGCCGCTTATGAGGCGGACGCGTGGGGAGGGAAATGTGGGGAAAACGTGCGTCGAAGCATACCGGATCTTGCTGAAACCGACGGGAGAAGGCGCGTCCGCGCGGTTTTGAGCGTGCGAATTGCCGTAGTGTACGCCGAAACGTGCGCAGTCAGCATCCCGTTGAAGTCACTTCGCAGATTTCGGACTGCGGATGCCGGTGTCTGGGGTGCAGGGTTGCAGAATCGACAGTTTTGGCGACATAATCTTGCATTATTCCGCTCGGTCCCAGTCGCCCGAGCTATGAGTCGGGCATCACCCAACACATTTAGCCGCGAACATCGGTCCGCAAGAAAGGACGCATCCTCACATGGGATCTGCAGCACTCGCCGAAGCCGCCAAAAGCATCCGTGACTGGTCGTTGACCGACCGCGCATCCTCGACTCCACCCGTAAAAGCCGCCGAAATCTTCGGCAGCCTGGCGTTCAACGACAAGCTGCAGCAGGAGCGATTGTCGAAGACGGCGTACCGCGCGCTGCGGGGAACGATCACGCGCGGTGAACCGCTCGACATCGAGACCGCCGACGCCGTCGCGGCCGCACTCAAGGACTGGGCCCTCGAACACGGTGCGACGCACTACACCCACTGGTTCCAGCCGATGACCGGCATTACCGCGGAGAAGCACGACTCGTTTCTCGCGCCGACGGCGGAAGGGACGGCGATCGCGGAGTTCCGCGGCAAGGAACTGATCAAAGGCGAGCCCGATGCGTCGAGTTTTCCATCGGGCGGCATGCGCTCGACCTTCGAAGCGCGCGGCTACACGGCCTGGGATCCGACGAGCCCGCCGTGGCTGCTGTTCAACGGCGGGAACAGCGTCACGCTCGTCATTCCGACGGCGTTCGTGAGTTGGACCGGTGAAGCGCTCGACAAGAAGACGCCGCTGCTGCGCTCGATGGAAGCGGTGTCGAAGCAGGCCGTGCGCGTGCTCAAGCTGTTCGGATCGACCGCGGAACGCGTCTACGCGACGTGCGGCCCGGAGCAGGAGTACTTCCTCATCGATCGCAACTTCTATTTCGCGCGTCCCGATCTGATCAACGCCGGGCGCACGCTCTTCGGTGCGAAGCCGCCGAAGGGTCAGGAGATGGAGGATCAGTACTTCGGCGCCATCCCCGAGCGGGTGCTCGCCTGCATGGCCGATGTGGAGATGGAGCTGTACAAAGTCGGCGTCCCGGTGAAGACGCGTCACAACGAAGTGGCGCCGAGCCAGTACGAGATCGCCCCCGTCTTCGAGAACGCCAACCTCGCTGTCGATCATCAGATGATGACGATGGAGATGATGAAGAAGATTGCCCCGAAGTACGGGCTGGCCGCGCTGCTGCACGAGAAGCCGTTCGCCGGCGTGAACGGATCGGGCAAGCACAACAACTGGTCGCTGTCGGATGAATTCGGAAACAACCTCCTCAGCCCCGGCGACACACCGCACGACAACATGCAGTTCCTCGTGTTCTGCGGCGCCGTGCTCCGCGGAGTCGACCGTTGGCAGGGGCTCCTGCGCGCGAGCATCGCAAGCGCCGGCAACGATCATCGTCTTGGCGCGAACGAAGCACCGCCGGCCATTCTGTCGGTCTTCCTCGGCGACATGCTCACCGACATCTTCGAGCAGATTGAGAAGAACGGCGGAGCCAAGTCGACCAAGCAGGGAGGCGTGCAGGATCTCGGCGTCAGCGTGCTGCCGAAGCTGCCGCGCGACGCCGGCGATCGCAACCGCACCAGCCCGTTTGCTTTCACCGGCAACAAGTTCGAGTTCCGCGCCGTGTCGGCCGGTCAGAGCATCGCGTTCCCGAACATGGTGCTGAACGCGGCGATGGCCGATTCGCTCGACGAGATCGCGAACGAGCTGGAAGCCGCCACCGCCAAGGGCGAGGACCTCAAGAAAGCCGTCGCCAAGCTCCTGACGCGGATCATCAAGGAGCACAAACGCATCATCTTCAACGGCAACAACTACGCGCCGGAGTGGGAGAAGGAAGCGGCCAAGCGCAAGCTCCTGAATCTGAAGAACACGGTCGACGCGCTGCCGGAACTCGTCTCCAGTGATTCGGTCAAGCTGCTCGATCGGTTCAAGATTCTCAACGAGCGTGAGGTCCACGCCCGCTACGAGATCTTCCTGGAGAACTACAACAAGACGATCAACGTCGAAGGACAGCTGATGGTCCTGATGGCGAACCGCTATATCCTGCCGGCGGCGCTCGAATACCAGAAGCAGATCGGACAGAGCGTGGCCGCGGTGAAAGCCGGCGGCGGGCAAAGCATGCAGGGCAAGAAGCTGCTCGGGACCTACACGAAGCTCGTCGACAAGTTCAAGGTGCAGACCGATACGCTGGCGGGTCTTCTGGACCACAACGGCGGCTCGGCCGAGAAACACGCGAAATACATGCGCGACAAGATTGTCCCGGCTATGGCAAAGCTGAGGGAAGTCGGCGACCAGATCGAGGAGCTCACGCCTCACGAGATCTGGCCGCTGCCGACGTATCGCGAGATGTTGTTCGTGAAGTAACTCGGCTGTCGATAGTAGGGGGCGGGGACTAGGGGAAAGGGGCAGGGCCGATCGAGGGATCCGTCCTGCCCCTTTTCCTCTTTGGACTCCTGTCTCGTCATCCACTCGCCCTTTCCAACCCTGTCTCCTAACCCTGTCCCCCTGGCCCCGGCCCCCTCGACGATCTCTTACGTGTTCCGCGCTTCGTTTTCGAGGCTCGAAATGACGAATCGTCGATGCGTCGTTGCCGAAGCATCGTTGTAGACTTAGTGCTTCGCCTGCTTTTGAAGGTGCGGCACGTCGTATGGGAATTCTCGAGAAGCTCCGCCCCCAGCCCCGCTGGAAACATGCCGACCCCGGCGTCCGCGCCGCCGCGGTGTATGAACTCGGACCCGAGGAAGGCGAAGCGCTGCGACAACTCGCGCGTGAAGACGCCGAGGCGCGCGTGCGGCGGGCCGCCGTCACACGGCTCGACGACATCGCCGAGCTTGGTGACATCGCCAAGACCGATCCCGACGAAGAGGTTCGCGCCGAAGCGGTCCGCGGTCTCGCCGGCATGGCCGCGGAAACGAGTGATGCGGCACGCGCGGCCGATGCCGTTCGGCAGCTGGTGGCACTGGGGCGGAACAAGGAAGTGGTGGTCGTCGCGCGCGAGAACGGTAGCGCCGGCGTGCGAGCAGCGGTGATCGATCTGATCGACGACGTCAAATCACTGGGCTCGGTGAGCCGGCACGCACCGGACGGCGTGACGCGGCTGCACGCGCTGTCGCGCCTGCATGACGCTGACGAGATTCTGAACGTGGCGTTGAAGTCGGATCACACCGACGTCGCGGTGTCGGCGCTCGAACGAATCGAGGTCCCCGATGCGTTGTCGGCGATCGCGCAACGCGGACGGAACAAGGTCGCCGCGCGTCGTGCGCGCACGAAGCTCCGGCAGATCGAGGAGGCGGCGCAGCCTTCGCCGGAGGCGCCAGTCGTTCGATTGAGTCCCGAGGATCGACGGAAGGCACTCGATCTCTGTCATCGCGCGGAGTCGCTGGTCGCAACGACCGATCCGGATGAGGCATCGGCCGGGTTCGCGCAGATCCGGCTCGGGTGGGCCGAGTTGCAGGCTGATGTCGAGATCGATTCCGCACTCTCGCAGCAGTTCGACTCGGCGTGCGATGCGGTGCGCGAGGCGATCGAAATACGACGGCAGGAGCGCGCCGCCGAGGACGAACGTCAGCGCGCGGTCGCGCGCGAACAGGCGGACCGGGTCGCGATCGTCGCCGAGATCGAGCAGTTGAGCGGGCCCGAGGCGGCGGACCGTATCGCGGAACTCCGCGTGCGCTGGGATGGGCTGCCGCCGATGCCCTCTGAGTACGCGGCGTCGCTCACCCGTCGTTTCCAGGATGCCTCGCGCGCATTCGAAGATCGCGAACGTCGTCGGCTGCTCGCCGATGCGGCGGCAGCGAGACTCGAAACGCTGGCGACCGAGCTCGAACAGCTGCTCGCGTCCGATCAATCGGTCGACGAGGTCGTCGCCAGATGGCGCGGGTTGCGGCGCGATGCCGACGTGCTGCGCGAGCACGGGTCGGCCAACGCGGCTGCGGCCGAACGGCTCGAGCACGCCGTTGCGGCGCTCGAGCAGAAAGAGCTCGAGCATCAGCAGGCGCGCGTGAAGCAGGAACAGGAGCACCTGCGCCGGTTTCAGCAGTTGTGTCGTCAGGTCGAAGCGCTCGCGGCGAGCGAGCAGTTGACGTTGAAGGCCGGCGACCGCGCGCTCCGCGAGATCCGCGCCGCGATCGAGGGGCGGGCACCGCTGCCCTCGAAGAAGGATCGACAGGAGATTCATGCCCGTCTCGAGGAGGCGCGCGCCAAGCTTGCGCCGCGGCTGCAGGAGCTGCGCGACGCCGACGAGTGGCAGCGATGGGCCAACCTGCAGGTGCAGGAAGAGATCTGCCGCGAGATGGAGACGCTCAAGACCGAAGAGAATCTCGACGTCGCCGGCCGGCGCATGCGGGAGCTTCAGGGGCGATGGAAGCAGGTCGCGCTCGCACCGCGGGTGCAGGGCGAAGCGATGTGGCGCCGCTTCAAGACCGCACAGGACGAGGTCTACGCGCGGACGGCCGCGCACTTCGCGGCGCAGAACGAGGAGCGCGCCGGCAACCTCGCGAAGAAGCAGGCGCTCTGTGAGCGTGCCGAAGCGCTCGCCGATTCGACCGACTGGATCAAGACGGCGACAGCGATTCAGGGGCTTCAGGCTGAATGGAAGGCCGTCGGCGCCGTTCCGCGCGGCCACGAGAAAGCGATCTGGGAGCGATTCCGTCAGGCGTGCGACAAGTTCTTCACGAGGCGGCAGGAGGATCTGAAGCGCCGCAAGGAGGACTGGGCCGCCAACCTCGCGCGCAAGGAAGCGCTGTGCGCGGAGGCCGAGGAGCTCGCCGAATCGAACGAATGGGATCAAGCCGCTGCGCGCCTCAAGCATCTGCAGGCCACGTGGAAGACGATCGGCCCCGTCCGCAAGTCGCGATCGGAAGCCGTGTGGCAGCGGTTCCGCACGGCCTGCGACCGCTTCTTCGATCGCTACAAACATCGCGATCAAGTGGAGCTCCAGGAGAAGGCCGCGGTACGCGACATCGTGATTCGCGAGCTCGAAGCGCTCGTCCCGGCAGCCGGAGCCGAGGTCGGTCCCTCGCCGGAGAATCTCTATGCCACCGTGCAGCAGGCACGCACCCGCTGGCAGCAGGCGCCGGAGCTTCCTCGCACGGTCCAACAGGACATGGCCGCGCGCTACTTCCAGGCGATCGGCCGTCTGGTGTCGACGTGGCCCTCCGCCTTTGCCGGCACCGACCTCGATCCCGATACGACGCGAAAGCGGATGGAGAAACTGCTCGCGAGAGTCGAGGAGCTGGTCTCGTCGCAGCCCGCACGTCCGGCAAGTCTGTCGCCAGCCGAGATGCTCGCGCAGCAGTGGCGCGAGCGGCTGGCCGCCAACACGATCTCGGGCGGCGCCGCGCGAAGCGCGGAGAACGAAGGCGCACGGTGGCGGGCGCTCGAACAGGAGGTCCGCAACGCCCAGGCGCAGTGGATGCGTCTCGGCCCGGTTCCGCCTGAAGTCGCGGGTCCGCTCAACGAACGGTTCCAGCGCGCCTGCCGCAAGTTCTACGATCAGCGCAAGCGCGCGTCGTAGGCAGCATGCGGCGCGCTCTGCGCTGGATCGTCGCTCTCGCCTTTACGGGTTCGTTGAAGTGATTCGATCCGAAGGCGTGATCAGCCTTCGAGGTAGGTATACCCGTAGAGACCGTCCTCGTAGAAGCGAAGCAGTCTTCCCGCGCCCTCGTAGTCGACGCGTCCCTCACGCACCGCGGTCTCGACGTCAGTACGGAGCTTGCCGAGCAGCATCTCAGCGTCGAACTCGACGTAGTCGAGCACCTCGCGCACCGTATCACCCTTGACCAGCGCATCGAGACGCGCCGCGCCGTTCTCGTCCAGGCTGACGTGTACGGCATGCGTGTCGCCGAAGAGGTTGTGGAGGTCGCCGAGGATCTCCTGGTAGGCGCCGACGAGGAACACACCGAGATAGTAGTCGTCGCCTGCGACCGCATGAAGCGGCAGGGTTTTCTTGACGTCGCGGCGATCGACGAATCGATCGAGCTTGCCGTCGGAGTCGCACGTGATGTCGCCAAGGACGGCATGGCTCGTCGGCTTCTCGTTGAGCCGATGGATCGGCATCACCGGGAAGAGCTGCTTGATCGCCCAGCTGTCCGGGATCGATTGGAACAGCGAGAAGTTGCAGAAGTAGGTGTCCGAGAGCTGCTCGTCGAGGTTCTGCAGGTCCTCGGGAACCTCGGCCATCGTCGCGACGATGCGCTGGAGCTTGGTGCAGATCGCCCAGAACAGGTTCTCCGCCATGCTGCGCTGATCGAGCGGCAGATAGCCGGTGTTGAACAGGCTGAGCGCCATGTCGAGCGCCTGCTGCGCGTCGTGGAAGGCTTCGAGCGCATTGCGGGCGGTGACGTTGTTGTAGGTCTCGATGAGATCGGCGAGCGGCTGCTCCCATTCCGGGTTTGCCTGGGAGGGTACCTTCTCGTCGCCGAAGCCCGAGACGCCAAGGACGTTGAACACGAGGACGCTGTGGTAGGCGACCACCGCGCGCCCGCTCTCCGAGATGATCGTGGGGTGCGGGACGCCCGCTTCGTCGCACACGCTCTGAATGTGATAGACGACGTCGTTGGCGTATTCCTCGAGCGTGTAGTTCATGCTCGACTCGAAGTTCGTCTGCGAACCGTCGTAGTCGACACCCAGACCGCCGCCGACATCGATGTACTGAAGACCGGCACCGAGCTTGGCGAGCTCCGTATAGACGCGGGCCGCTTCATTCAGCGCGCCTTTGACGATCCGGATGTTCGTGATCTGGCTGCCCAGATGGAAGTGGAGCAGCTTCAGGCAGTCCTGCATCCCGCGCGACTTGAGCTCGTCGAGGCCGCGCATGATCTCGGTGATCGTGAGTCCGAATTTCGATCGGAACCCGCCTGAGGATTGCCAGCGGCCGCTGCCGCGCGCCGCGAGCTTCACGCGCATCCCGATCTGCGGCCGCACACCCAGCTTCTCTGCGGCGTCGAGAATCAGGCCGAGCTCCGTGTACTTCTCGACGACCGGGATGATGTTGCGACCGATTTTCTGGCCGAGCATCGCCGTCTCGATGAACTCTGCGTCCTTGAACCCGTTGCAGATGATCGGCGTCGTGTTGTCGGCGAGCGCGACCACGGCGAGCAGCTCAGGTTTCGAGCCGGCTTCCAGGCCAAAGTTGTAGGGCTTGCCGAAGTTGTGGACCTCTTCGACGACCTGCCGCTGCTGGTTCACCTTGATCGGATACACGCAGCTGTAGCCGCCCTGGTACTGATGCTGAGTGATGGCCGTGTGAAACGCTGCGTGGATGTCGCCGAGTCGATGCTTGAGGATGTCGGTGAAGCGGACGAGGACGGGCAGGCTGATCCCCCGGAGCTGGAGTCGATCGACCAGCTCCTTCAAGTCGATTGCACGGGCAGGGTCCTTGGTGGGGTGCACCTGCATGTGGCCGGACTCGTTGACCGAGAAGTAGCCTTTGCCCCATCGCGCCACCTCATACAGCTCGCTTGCGTCGTGCACGCTCCAGGCGCGCGTCGTCGAGGTAGTGGCGCCGATCGGAAGCGCTCGCCCGTTGGTCACCGTACTCATTGAGGCCATGATAAACGGTCTTCGGTCGATAGCCCCTCGAAATTTGTATCCACCGTAGACCGAAGAGCGAAGACCGAAGAGAATGAAGGACTCATGTCGCGCATGCCGGCGATCCGTGTGCTGCTGCTACCGAAAGACACCAACGCGTACGGAACCATCTTCGGCGGCGTGATCCTCTCGAACATCGACCTCGCGTCTGCGGTCGAAGCGCGGAAGCTCGGCGTTCACCGGTTCGTCACGAAGGCGATGCGCGAAGTGGAGTTTCACGAACCGGTGTACGTCGGCGACCTCGTCGACTTCTACACAGAAACGTTACGCGTCGGGCGGACGTCGGTGACGGTGAAGGTGTCGGTCGAAGCCGAACGCTGGAACGCCGCAGCCCCGGTGGGCTCGGGGCACGGTGAGCGGGTGAAGGTGACCGAGGCCGAAGTGGTGCTCGTTGCCGTCGATTCCCGGGGACGTCCGGTGCCGATCCGGGCGGAAGTCAAGGCGTGAACGCACTCCATGCAGTGGATTAGCACACGCGGCAACTCGCCGCCTATCTCCTTTGTCGACGCCCTGTTCGCGGGAACGGCACCCGACGGCGGCCTCTACATGCCGGAGCGTCTGGACCCGTTGCCGCGTGCCAGCCTGGACGCGATCCGCGGTGCCGACATCGTCACCATCGGATCGATTGTCGGCGCCCATCTTCTCCGGGACGAGATCACGCCGGCGGCCATGGCGGCGCTGGTGCGCGACGCACTCGACTTTCCCGTACCGCTCGTCCAGGTCAGCGAGCGCGTATGGTCGCTCGAGCTCTTTCACGGTCCGACGCTCGCCTTCAAGGACGTGGGAGCGCGCGTACAGGCGCGGCTGCTGCATCACTTCACCGACGGCACGCCGCTGACGATCCTGGTCGCGACATCGGGAGACACGGGCAGCGCCGTTGCTCAGGCCTTTCATCGCGTGCCGGACACGCGCGTCGTGGTGCTGTACCCCGAAGGGAAGGTGAGCGACGTGCAGGAGGCCCAGATGGCGTCGCTTGGCGACAACATCACCGCGCTCGCCGTGAAGGGAACCTTCGATGACTGCCAGCGGCTGGTCAAGCAGGCGTTCGCCGACGACGACCTGCGACGGCATGTGTGGCTGACGCCGGCGAACTCGATCAACCTCGGGCGGTTGCTGCCGCAGGTGTTCTACTACTTCGTGTTGGCCGGTGGGTCGGCTGAAGGCGGCCCCTACGACAGTGCGTCGTGGGGGCCACCTTCAGGCGGCCCGAGCGAGAGGACGTCGTGGGGGCCACCTTCCTTGGGCGCCGAAGCGCGCAGCGCGAAGGTGGCAGGTGGCCCGATCGTCTCGGTTCCGAGCGGCAACTTCGGCAATCTCACGGCGGGTCTGATCGCCAAGCGAATCGGGTTGCACGTATGCCGATTCGTCGCCGCGACGAACGTCAACGACGCCGTGCCTCTCTATTTGAAGTCAGGCCGCTATGAACCGCGTCCGTCGATCCGGACCGTGGCCAATGCCATGGACGTCGGCG
This sequence comes from Vicinamibacterales bacterium, assembly GCA_036407095.1. Taxonomy (GTDB): domain Bacteria; phylum Acidobacteriota; class Vicinamibacteria; order Vicinamibacterales; family UBA2999; genus Gp6-AA40. The sequence continues at coordinate 28,188 of DASWZV010000012.1, forward strand.
CCCCCAGCAACTTCGAGCGCATGCAATCGCTTTACGGCGGCGATGTCGATGCCCTTCGGCGTGACGTCGTTGGCTTCGCATACGACGATGCCCGGGTCACCGCGGAGATCGGGCAGGTCTATCGGCGGTACGGCTACGTGCTCGATCCGCACAGCGCGATCGCCTGGCTCGCGCTGCAGGAGCAGCTCGAACGGGATCCCAAGGCGCACGGCGTCTTCCTGGCGACGGCGCATCCGGCAAAGTTCCGGGAGATCGTCGAGCCGGCCATCGGGAGATCGATCGAATTGCCTCGCGTGCTTGCGGATGCCATCGCACGACCGCGTCGAGCGCTGACGATGCCGGCCGACTACGCGGCCCTCGACGCCTTCCTCCGATCATGATCGAGACCTATCGCCCGGGAGCAGGGCAGCCGCCCGCCCGCGAGACCATTCCTCAGCGCTATCGCTGGGATCTCTCTGCGATCTGCGCCACCTCGGACGACTGGTCCGCGCTGTACCGCCGACTCGATGACGCGATTGCCGCATTTGCGACGCGCCGGGGCACGCTGGCGTCGGGAGCCGACGCCGTGCTCGAGGCGTATCGAGCGATGGACGAGATGGGGGCACTGAGCTATCGCGTCTGGTATTACGCGTCGCTTCAATACGACGAGGACCAGCGCAACAACGAGAGCAATGCCCGGCGGCAGCAGGTGCAGATTCTCTTCGCACGCCAGCAGCAGGCGAGCTCCTGGTTCAGCCCCGAACTGCTGTCGATTCCGATCGAATCCATCCGCGCGTGGATGGACGGGCGGCCCGATCTGGCGGTGTATCGGTTTGCGATCGAAAGCCTGTTTCACGAGCAGGAGCACGTGCTCGACGAACAGGGGGAGCGTCTGTTGTCGTACGCCGGCCGGTTCGGCAGCGTCCCGCACGACAGCTACGCGGCGCTGACGACCGCCGACATGAAGCCGGCGACGATCACGTTGTCGACCGGCAACGAGGTGACGCTGACCTACGGTCAGTACCGGGCGATTCTGGAAACCAGCCGGAACCAGGACGATCGGGCGGCGGCGTACCGCGCGTTTCACCAGGCCTACTCCGAGAAGCTGAATACGTATGCCGCCCTCTATAACGGCGTGTTGCAGCGGGACTGGTTCCACTCGAGGGCACGCGGCTACGAGAGCACGCTGCACGCGGCGCTGCACGGCAACAACATCCCGACGTCGGTCGTCGAGACGCTCATTCGCGTCACCAAGGAGGGCGTCGAACCGCTCCGCCGGTATCACCGGCTGCGACGCCGCGCACTTGGGCTCCAGCGGTATACGCTGTTCGATCTCTTTGTTCCGCTCATCCAGCACGAGGCGCGCTACAGCTTCGACGTCGTCGGCGGCTGGATCATCGATTCAGTGGCCCCGCTCGGACGTGAGTACCAGCAGCGGGTGAAGGAGGCCTTCGACGGCCGGTGGATGGATGTCTTCGAGAACGCCGGGAAACGGAGCGGGGCGTACTCGGCTCCCGTCTACGGGGCACATCCGTACATGCTGCTCAACTACAACGAGACGCTCGAAGCGATCTTCACCCTGGCTCACGAGATGGGCCACTCGATGCACACGCAGCTCTCTCACCAGACCCAGCCGTTCGTCTATGCGGGCTACACGATCTTCGTCGCCGAAGTGCCGTCGACGTTGAGCGAGGCGCTGTTCCTCGATTTGATGCTCGGGCGCGCGGAGGGTCGCGAGCAGCGGGCGATGCTGCTGCAGCACGCCGTCGACAGCATTGCCAGCACGTTTTACACGCAGGTCATGTTTGCCGACTTCGAGCTCCAGGCGCATCGACTGGTGGAGCAGGATCAGCCGGTCACCGCTGACGGTCTGAGCGCGATCTACACCGGCCTGATGCGCGACTACTACGGCGACGTCCTCGACGATGAACCGATCTCGCGAGTGACGTGGGCGCGCATCCCGCACTTCTTCAGCACTCCGTACTACGTGTATCAATACGCCACGTGCTTTGCGTCGACCGCCCGGCTGATGCAGGACCTGCGCTCGAGGGATGCGGGCGTGCGCGAGGCAGGCGTGGAGCGGTATCTGAATCTGTTGCGCGCGGGTGGCAGCGACTATCCGATGACGCTGCTCGCCCGCGCCGGCGTCGACCTCAGTCAGCCGGATACTGTGCGGGCGGTTGCCACGGAACTCGATTCGCTGGTCTCGAAGCTCGAGTCCGAGCTCATATGACGCTCCCTCTGGTGGCACACCGATCAGACAGGTAAGCCAAGCTCCTTGGCGGCGTCTTCCTGAGAAACGTCCAGAGTGACGAATCGATCGAGCGGCTCGGCGGTGTGGAACCATAACGCCGTTCGAAGGTGGGCGAGATCGAGCGATCGTGGCGTGGACACGGCAGGCATCACGTTTGATGAACAGATGTCCAGGGTGAGATCGCGGAGCGTGAACGTGCTCGCATCCAACCCCACGCGCTCGACGCACATCTTGTATTGCTCCGAAGTCAGCGCCGCTTCCCGCGCCAGCCGGACAAGATTCCGCTTGGTCTCGAGAACGAGGAGAACACTTGAAAGCAGTTGGGCGCCGGCGGTTTCGTCGGACAGTCGTTCCCACCCCGGGTCGCGAACCAGGAGAGTGAGGTACGCCGACGTGTCGAGATAGAGCCGTCGCGGTCGAATACCTTCGCCGAGACCGGCGCTCACCGATTGCCTCGGTCCTCAAGGAGCAGCGCGAGGGATCGGCCTCCCGTCCCTCGTTTGATCGCGGGCTTCAGACCGCCCTCGCCGATCGCCTTACCTCGGTGGACGTGAGCTTCGCTCGCGGGGCCCAGCAGCGCGACGGTCTGATTGTGACGGGTGACGATGATGGTCTCGCCGGCCTCTGCTTCGGCGATCGCAGATGAGAGCCGTGATTTGAGATCCTGGATTGAGATCCGTTTCATGTCCAGTATGTTATCAATTCGGTCCAGAATTATGACCAGAATTAGGAGAAATCAGGCTAGTTCACATCTGGCGCCCTCGACCTGCCTTCCCCCGGTGGCTGATCCTTGATTCCCGATTCCTGATTCCTGCCCGGGGCGGGTTGACGCATGGCCCGCGTCGTATTATCATTCCATCCGGATTTACGGATAGATGGTCGCTCCGATCCTCGATCACATGACGGCGCTGTCGGATCCGACGCGCTGCCGTATGCTGCTCCTCCTCGAGAAGAGCGAGCTGACGGTCTCGGAATTGTGCGCCGTCCTTCAGATGCCGCAATCGACGGTGAGCCGTCACCTGAAGACGCTGGCCGATGACGACTGGGTCACGTCGAGGCGCGACGGCACCAGCCGCTTCTACAGCATGCCGGTCGACGATCTCGATCCAGCTGCCAAACGGCTCTGGCCGTTGATCCGCGAGCAGGTCGCGTCGACGACCGGGGCGGGGCAGGATGAACGGCGGCTTCGCGGGGTTTTGACACGCCGCCGCGCCAAGTCCGAGGAGTTTTTCGCGTCCGCTGCCGGCGGGTGGGATCGGCTTCGCGGCGAGCTCTTTGGCGATGAGTTCTTCCTGTGGGCGGTGCTCGGCCTCATCGATCCGACGCTGACGGTCGGCGACCTGGGATGCGGCACGGGGCAGCTCACGGAGACGGTTGCGCCGTACGTCCGTCGCGTCATATCCGTTGACGGTTCGCCCGACATGCTCGACGCGGCCCGTCATCGCCTCGCGGGTGCGAAGAACGTCGAGTTGAGAAAGGGCGAGCTGGAAGCCCTGCCGATCGATTCGGGAGATCTCGACGTGGCGATGCTGTCGCTCGTGCTGCACTATTCGCCGGCGCCGCCCCGCGCGCTCGCGGAAGTCGGACGCATCGTCAAGAAGGGCGGGCGCGTGCTCGTTGTCGACATGCTGCCGCACGATCGCGAGGAGTATCAGCAGCAGATGGGTCACGTGTGGCTCGGGTTCTCGGAGAAGCAGATCACCAGGTTTCTGAACGGCGCCGGCTTCGGCGACGTGCGCGTGCGCACGCTCCCGGCCGATCCGGACGCGAAGGGCCCCGCGCTGTTCGCAGCGATTGCAGTGAAGGATTGACGGACGCGCGGATGGCGCGCGCACGCTGAAGCGTGCGCTCTACGGGCGCCGGGAGATCGATAGCGTAGAGCGGGGTCTTCAGACCCCGCGGAATAGAGGAGACGAAGGCAATGGCAACAGCAGTGAGCGAGATGCATGCGTACGACCTCGCCAAGCAGGCGGGTCGAGTTCCCTACAAGGTCGCCGATCTCAATCTGGCGGAGTTCGGCCGGAAGGAGCTCCGCCTGGCCGAGGGCGAGATGCCCGGCCTGATGGCGATCCGCAAGCGCTACGAAGGGCAGAAGCCGCTGGCCGGCGCGCGGATCATGGGCAGTCTGCACATGACGATTCAGACCGGCGTGCTCATCGAGACGCTGTCGCTGCTCGGCGCCGACGTGCGCTGGGTCTCGTGCAACATCTTCTCGACGCAGGATCACGCGGCGGCCGCGGTCGTCGTCGGCCGCCCCGAGACCGGTGGCACCGTCCAGAACCCGAAGGGCGTTCCTGTGTTCGCCTGGAAAGGCGAGACACTCGACGAGTACTGGTGGTGCACAGTGGAAGCGCTCGTGTGGCCCGACGGCAAGGGACCCTCGCTGATCGTCGATGACGGTGGCGATTCGACGTTGTGGGTCCACAAGGCTGCAGAGTTCGAGAAGGCCGGCAAGGTGCCCGCGTTCAACCCGGAGAAGGATCCGGAGGAGTGGGGCGTCATTCTGAAGGCGCTCAACGAGCAGCTCACGAAGAACCCGGGCAAGTGGACCGCGATTGCGAAGGGCATCCGTGGCGTCAGCGAGGAAACGACCACCGGCGTGCATCGTCTGTATGAGATGCAGAAGAAGGGCACGCTGATGTTCCCGGCGATCAACGTGAACGACTCGGTCACCAAGAGCAAGTTCGACAACATCTACGGCTGCCGTCACTCGGTCATCGACGGTCTCAACCGCGCCACCGACGTGATGCTGGGCGGCAAGGTCGCGGTCGTGTTCGGCTTCGGCGAAGTGGGCAAGGGCTGCGCCGAGGCGCTGCGCGGCCAGGGCTGCCGCGTGGTCGTCACCGAGATCGATCCGATCTGCGCACTGCAGGCGGCGATGCAGGGCTACGAGGTGAAGACGATGGAGGACGTGGTTGGCAAGGCCGACATCTTCGTCACCGCGACCGGCAACTTCAACATCGTCACCGCCGAGCACATGTCGAAGATGAAGGACAAGGCGATCGTCGCCAACATCGGTCACTTCGACAACGAGATCGACATGGCCGGCCTGGCAAAGTGGAAGGGCGTCAAGAAGGTCAACATCAAGCCGCAGTACGACGAGTGGGTGTTCCCGGACGGGCACAGCGTGATGATCCTCGCCGAGGGCCGTCTGATGAACCTCGGATGCGCGACCGGTCACCCGAGCTTCGTGATGTCGTCGTCGTTCACCAACCAGGTGCTGGCGCAGCTCGAGCTCCAGGCCAACGCGGAGAAGTACGGCAACACCGTGACGATGCTGCCGAAGAAGCTGGACGAGGAAGTGGCGCGGCTGCACCTCGATCAGCTCGGTGTGAAGCTGACGAAACTCTCGAAGGAACAGGCCGACTACCTTGGCGTGCCAGTCGAGGGTCCGTACAAGGCGGATCACTACCGGTACTGAAGGAATCAGGAATCGGGAATCAGCAGGAATCGGGAATCGGAATGGGCCGGTCTGCCGTCGCCTTCGGGCGTCGGTGGGACCGGCCCTTTCTTCGTACACCAATTCATCATGGCTTGCTGACCTGATCCTGCAGCCATTTCACAATCGCGGCCTGAAGATCGGGATGCTGCTCGAACAACTCGACTCCGTGGCCCGAACCAGGGAACATCTTCAGCGTCGACTGTGGATGCTTCGACACGCCGATCGCGGTGCGCATCGAGGTTGCGCCGAGGTCCTCTTCGGCGTAGATGCCGAACACTGGCAACAGCGGAGTCGCAGCCAGATAAGCCCTCCCGCCCAGACTCGGGAGGCCGGACAGCAGGAATACTGCCCTGATGTCGCGCCGACGCGCAGCTAGGTCTACGGCGTCGGCGGCTCCACAGCTCGATCCGCCCACCGTCAGGCGCTTGGGTCGACATCCTTCTGCGCGAGCAGGTACGCCAATGCGGCATCCCCGTCTCCCGGCGGAAATCCCGAAGCTCCCGAGATGTCGGCTGCCGCGACGCGACCGGCTCCTCCAGTTCCAATCGGTCGTGGCGGCGGCGGCAACGGGACGCTCCCACCGGTCTCTCCGAACCCACGATTGTCGAAGGTCATGACGTGGAATCCCGCGGCCACGAGATCGTTGGTGAGACCGTCCCACAGGCGCCGGCTTCCGTTGAAGCTGCACTGGTGGAACAGCAGAATGCCTGGTCCCGGCTTGCCGGGCGATGAGTAACTCGCCTTCAGCACGACTCCATCCGCGGCGGTGAGATCGACATCGCGCGTCTGCGCCAAGACGGTGGCAGGAAGAGCAAGGCAGCTGATGAGGATCAGTGCAGCGTCGCTTCGCATGACAACACCTCCACGATACCTCCGTTTGACTCCCTTTCGGGGTGTCAGTATAGTCCGTCATACTGAGCTCGCTGAGTATCATACCTAGCTCGCTTAGTAAAATATGACGACACGCCCCGATACGCTCCAGGGTTCGTTGCCTCTGCTCGTCCTCAACGTGCTGGCCCGACGAGGGCCACTGCACGGCTACGCGATTACCTCGCGGATCCAAGAACTGTCGGACGTCCTTCGCGTGGAGGAAGGGTCGTTGTATCCGGCGCTGCACCGCATGGAGGAGGCGGGCTGGATCAAAGCGCGTCTGATCACCACCGAGCACAATCGCCGCGCCCGTGCCTACGAGATCACGGCCGCCGGACGGCGACAGCTCGGGATCGAGCGCGAGCGGTGGCGATCGATCACCACCGCGGTCAATCACGTGCTCAAGCACGCATAGAGGCAGGTGTATGTCCTGGCTGTCGCGTCTCGCGAATGCATTCCGGCCATCGAGTGTGGATCGCGCGCTGGACGAGGAAGCCGCCTTTCATCTCGAGTGCCGGATCAACGAGCTCGTCGCCGCAGGGCTGTCGGCGAAAGAGGCCGAGGACCAGGCCAGGCGCGCGTTCGGGAATCGTCTGCGGCTTCGCGAAGAGAGCCGCGACGTCAAGCTCCTGCCATGGCTGGTCGACTGTGTCCAGGATGTGCGTGTCGCCGCTCGTGTGCTCCGCGCCGCTCCGATCGTGACCGGCGTCGCGATTCTTTCACTAGCGCTCGGCATCGGCGCGAACACTGCGATCTTCTCCCTCGTCAACAGCCTGCTGCTCCGCACACTGCCGGTTTCTGAACCGGAACGTCTCGTCGTGCTTTCGACTGATGCGGCTCGCGGGAGTACACCTGTGTGGAACCACGGGCTCTGGGACGAGATGCGGGCGCGCGCAACGCAGATGTTCGATGGCGCAGTCGCATGGTCGGGGGGCGATACGCGGGATCGATTGAATCTCTCAACGGCCGGCGGCGAGGTTCAGACTGTCGATGGCGCGTATGTCAGCGGCGATTTCTTCGCGACGCTTGGCGTGCCAGCGCTCCTCGGCCGTACGTTTACGGCGGCCGACGATGTGCGCGGTGGCGGACCGGATGGTCCTGTGGCGGTCATCAGCTACGGGATGTGGCAGGGGCGTTTGGGCGGGAGCGCCAACGTCATCGGAACAGCGCTCGTCATCGAGCGCATCCCATTCACGATCATCGGGGTGACACCTCCAGAGTTCTTCGGTGCGGAGGTTGGACGGGCCTTCGACGTTGCCGTTCCCATCAACGCGGAACAATGGATCCGCGGCAAAGACTCGGTCATCGACCGAGGAGGGGTCTGGCTCTCGATCATGGTCCGGTTGAAGCCCGGACAGTCGGCGGAGGCGGCGACCACCCTTCTGCGCTCGGTGCAGCCACAGATCCGCGAGGCCGTTATGCCGGCCGCCACTCTTCCGCCGGAAGCCAAGGACCCCGCGATTCGCAAATTCGCCGACCAAATGTTTCTCAAGGTCCCATTCACGCTCGTTCCCGCGTCCATGGGCACGTCGCGACTCCGTCAACGATACGAACAGCCCCTCCTGGTGACCCTTGGCATCGTCGGGCTGGTCCTCCTGATCGCCTGCGGCAACATCGCCAATCTACTTCTCGCGCGCGCGACCGCGCGCAGACAGGAATTGAGTGTGCGGCTGGCGCTCGGAGCGACGCGCTGGCGTCTCGTACGCCTTCTGCTGGTGGAAGCACTTCTCCTCGCAGGTATTGGTGCTTTGGCCGGACTCGTGTTCGCGAGGTGGGCGAGCCCACTACTAGTCTCGCAGTTGTCGACCTCAGTCACGCGCGTGATGCTGGATCTCTCGCTGGATTGGCGCGTGCTGGCCTTTACTATCGTGGTCACAGGTCTGACAGCCGTATTGTTTGGAACCGTGCCTGCGTTCAGGGCGACGCGTGTCGCACCCATCGACGCGCTCAAGGAACAGGGTCGTGGCGCTCTCGGCGACGCGCGCACACGACTCGCCGGCAGCCTCGTGGTGGCCCAGGTGGCCTCGTCGATGGTGCTCGTCGTCGCGGCGGGACTCTTGGTCGGAACGTTCGAACGGCTCGCGACGCTGCCGCTGGGGTTTGATAGCGCCGCCGTTCTCACAGTCAACGTGGACGTGACGCGTGCGTCGATCGATCCTGGTAATCGCGTCCCCTTCTACCACCAGCTCGTAACGGCCGCCGCCGCAGTGCCTGGCGTCGCGCGTGCAGGCGGGTCGATGTTCATGCCGATCGGCGGTTCCACCGGTCTTGACTTTCTCGACCTGCCCGGTGCGCCGCCCCCCGAACCTGAAGCCGGTCCAGTGCCGTTCTGGAACTCGCACATGACACTGCTCCATGTGGTCACGCCAGGATGGCTCGCCACCTGGGGCACGGCTGTCGTCGCTGGCCGCGACATCGACGAAAGGGATACGCAGGGGGCGCTTCCGATCGCGCTGGTCAACGAGGCATATGCGCGCACGTTTCTCCGCAACCGAAACCCGATAGGAGAAACAGTGAAGTCTGCTTCGTCAAAGGCTCCGCCCAAGACGATCGTCGGAATCGTGCGCGACGCGGTGTACATATCCGTGCGAGACGGTGTACGGCCGACTGTCTACGTACCCCTTGCGCAGCGCGATCCTGAAGGGCTGCCGACGACAGATGTCAACATCAGCGTTCGCTCGTCTGATGGGTCGCCCGCCGTGCTGGCACCTCGTGTGGCGGCTGCGCTGACCGCGGTCGATCGCAATCTCACGTTTACGTTTCGACCGATGCAGGATCGAGTCGATGCGTCGCTCACACGGGAGCGCCTGGTCGCACTGCTCTCAGGGTTCTTCGGCGCGCTGGCGCTGCTGCTCGCGGCTCTGGGTCTCTATGGCCTGACGTCGTACGCAGTCACGAGACGACGAGCCGAAATCGGGATTCGGATGGCGCTCGGAGCGGAGCCAGCCGGCGTCCTGCGGTTGGTGCTCGTGCGAGTATTCATGCTGGTCGCACTTGGCGTGATCATCGGCACGGTAGTCAGTGTCTGGTCATCGCAATTCATCGCGAGTCTGCTGTACGACCTCCACCCGCGCGACGGGTTCACACTGGTGAGCGCGGCGCTCACGCTGACGACGGTCGGCGCGATCGCGGGTTGGCTCCCCGCCCACCGTGCGTCACGCATCGCTCCGACAGAAGTACTGCGGGACAGTTGAGCGGGGGCACGTGCACATCACTCCGGCACAGGAAGATGCCGGTCGCGATCGTACGGGAGTTCCTCGTGCGGTGGCATCACGTAATCCGGAAAGTCTGCAAGCCACTGCCGTCGTACCTCTTCGTCCGCGTAGTACCTGAGATAGGCGTCTGTATCCTCTTCGCTGCCACTGCCCGTGAGTTGCAGGCGCCAGGCGCCTCGCGGGTCGAAGGGCAGCAATGGAATGTCCTGAGGCAATTCGTGCCGCCACAAGCGTGCGTACAAATCGCGATCACTCAGGTGGTCGGTGTACTCGAGGAACACGCGCAGGCGTGCGAGCGCGTCGATCACCTCGCGCAGCGTGACGGTCAGCTGGTCGTCTGTCATCGATTCGGGCTCGGGCGAGTGGCAGCCCGCATGGCGTAACTGTTGGGTGAGCGTTGTCACCGGTGCCGTTTCGAACGCGACGAGGTTTTGCCAGAAGAACTCGCGCTCCTGAGGCGACAGCTCCCCGGAGTCCCACGTTGCCGCCATGCCTATCTGCTCGGCCTGGTGCTTCAGTTCCTCGATTCGTTTCTCTTCATCGTTCTTCTGCATGCCCCGTTGAGTACGCAGGACGCGCGCCATGCGAGATTCGGAGCGATCTCCTCGATCGCTCGCGTCCGGTACGCAGTTCCAGCGATCTTGGAACAGGCCCTGGAACGCAGGAACTGAAAAGAGGCCCTCTGTCGAAGACAGCGATGGCCGTCGCATGACCGATCTTCGGCACACCTGACGGCCGCGCGATTGGTCTGATGGCAGTAGATTCGGCCTAATCGTCCCTGACCCGCTGGTGCCTTGGACGAACTGGTCTGTTAGACTGGTTGGTATGGACATCGAAGAGATTGGAGCCTTCGAAGCGAAGACGCGGTTGGCGGAATTGCTCGATCGTGTGCGGCGCGGCCACGTGTACCGCATCACGAAGCGGGGGAAACCGATCGCCGAGCTGCGACCGGTGACGCCCCACGGGCGCCGGCCGACCTTTGGCCGCGATCGTGGGCGCGTGGTCGTCGCGGACGACTTCGACGCTCCACTGGCCGACATGAAGCGGTACCGGTGAGGCTTCTGCTAGACACCCACGCCTTTCTATGGTTCACCGCAGGCGACCGGCGCTTGAGCCGACGCGCTCGCGCCGCCATGGAAGCCGACGACGCCGAGCTCCTCGTCAGCGCCGCCAGCGTCTGGGAAATGGCCATCAAGGCCAGCCTGGGCCGGCTGAGGCTCCCTGCCCCGGTCGACGCCTACATGGCCGAAAAGATTGCGGAGGGCTACCAGATGGCACCCGTGACTTGGGCGCACACCGCCGCCGTCCAGCAGCTGCCGCTCCATCATCGCGATCCGTTCGACCGTCTGCTCGTTGCCCATGCGCGCGCCGAACGCTACCGGCTCGTGACGCGCGACCGTGTGTTCCGGAAGTACGGCGTCGACGTCGTCTGGTAGAGGATAGTCCGCAAAAAGGTCTGGTCGAACCGATCGGCGGCGGCAAATCGCGTTGTCGCACCACGGCTCGAGTGGTTGACAGCAGTCTGAGTCGCAGGCAGGTATCGTGAAAATCATCGACGGCAAGGTCATCATCTGCAGCCCGGGCCGCAATTTCGTGACTCTGAAGCTCCAGACCGAAGATGGCCTCTACGGGCTCGGCGATGCGACGCTCAACGGGCGCGAGCTCGCCGTCGCGAGTTATCTGACCGATCACCTGATCCCTCTTCTCGTCGGTCGAGATGCGCGGCGCATCGAGGACGTCTGGCAGCTCCTCTACAAGGGGGCGTACTGGCGACGCGGGCCGGTGACGATGACCGCCATCGCCGCGATAGATACCGCCCTCTGGGACATCAAGGGCAAATCTCTCAATACGCCCGTCTATCAGCTCCTTGGCGGCGCATCGCGAGAGTCGGTCATGGTGTACGGCCACGCGAGTGGCAAGACGATTGCCGAGACGATCGAATCGGTCGGGCGCTTCGCGGCACACGGATATCGAGCCGTACGCGCACAATGCGGCGTCACGGGGCTGGAGCGGACCTATGGCGTTTCGGGGGGAGACTCCTACGAGCCGGCCGAGCGGGGCCTCTTGCGCGAAACCTGCTGGAGCAGCGAGCGATACATTCCCGAGGCGGTTCTCCTTTTCGATCGCTTGCGTAGTGAGCTCGGATCGGAGCTGCACCTGCTTCATGACGTCCACCATCGGCTCACTCCGATCGAAGCCGCGCGGCTCGGGCGATCGCTGGAGCCGTACCACCTGTTCTGGCTGGAAGATCCGACACCAGCCGACAATCAGGACGGCTTTCGACTAATCCGGCAGCACACGACGACACCGCTCGCCGTCGGGGAAGTCTTCAATTCGATTCACGACTGCCGGCAGCTGATTGAAGAGCAGTTGATCGACTACATCCGCGCGACGGTCGTCCATGCGGGTGGAATCACCCATCTGCGAAAGATCGCCAGCCTCGCCGAGCTCTACCGGGTGCGGACGGGTTGTCACGGAGCGACAGACTTGAGCCCCGTGTGCATGGCCGCAGCGCTGCACTTCGATTTGAGCGTCCACAACTTTGGCATTCAGGAGTACATGCCCCACACCGCCGATACCGACCGCGTGTTTCCTCACGCCTACACTTTTGCCGCAGGCGCGATGCATCCGGGTGACGCGCCTGGATTGGGTGTCGATATCGACGAAGCTCTGGCTGCGACGTTTCCATACCAGCGCGCCTATCTCCCCATTGCCAGGCAAATGGACGGGACGATGCACGACTGGTAGAGAGGCAGTGTCGCAGGGGCCGCCTTCAGGCGTCGTAGGGACCGCCTTCAGGCGGCCCGGTCTGAGCCGGCTGGAGCCGGCCTCTACGATGACGAGCTCAAGCGAGCACGCCTGGGGCCCAGATCGGGCGCGCGCGCAATCACGACTCCAATCTCACGGGGGTCAGCCTCGGCGCGAGGATGTGGATCGCTCCAAGAGCGATCAAGTACGCCGACGCGGCGATCAAGAAGACAGGCACGTAACTGCCGGTCGCCTGCAGAATGTTTCCCGTCAGCTTCGCGATCAGCATGCCTCCAATCGCGCCGGCCGTACCCCCGAGGCCGACGACCGAGCCGACGGCCTGACGCGGGAACGTGTCGGACACGAGCGTGAACAGATTCGCCGACCAGCCCTGATGCGCGGCTGCGGCGAGGCTGATGATCGCGACCGCCACCCACAGCTCGCGAGCGCCTGCCACAAACGCGATCGGGAGCACCGCGACGGCGCACGTCAGCATCGCAGCCTTGCGCGCCCGATTCACGGTGGCGCCGCGCCTCATCAGAGACGAGGACAGCCATCCGCCGCCGATGCTTCCGGCGTCCGCGACGAGATAGATCATCACGAGCGGAGGGGCGACGCTCGAGAGATCCAGCCCGTAATTCCGATTGAGAAAATCGGGAATCCAGAACAGATAGAGCCACCACACCGGATCAGTCAGGAACTTTCCGAGCACGAACGCCCACGCTTCTCGATGTCGAAGCAGCGTTCTCCACGGCACGCGCACCGATGGCTCTGGCGGATCGCTGCGAATGTAGGCGAGCTCCTCTGAAGAGACTCGCGGGTGACGATCGGGGGTCCGATATCCGACCCACCACCATGCGAGCCAGAAGAAGCCAAGTGCCCCGGTCGCCACGAACGCCCAGTACCAGCCCCATGCGAGCGTGATCCACGGGACGACGAGCGGCGTCAGCAGTGCGCCAACGTTCGTCCCGGCATTGAAGATGCCCGTTGCAAGTGCGCGCTCGCGCTTCGGGAACCATTCCGCCACGACCTTGATCGCCGCCGGGAAATTGCCCGATTCACCAAGCCCGAGGGCAAAGCGCGCGACGATGAACCCTGCGACCGAGGCTGAGTACGCAAGTCCAGCAACTGCGAGGATCGGAGCGGCTACGCGGCCGATCGCCTCCGCCTCGGCATGCGCAATCGCCGCCACGCTCCACACCACGATCGCCAGCGAGAAACCCACGCGTGCGCCGAGGCGATCCATCAGTCGTCCGGCGAGGAGCAAGCCCACGGCGTACGCCAGTTGAAACGCGAGCACGATGTCGGAGTAGTCGATCTCGCTCCATCCGAATTGCGTCTGGAGAGTTGGCTTGAGCAACCCGATGACTTGTCGATCGACGTAGTTGATCGTCGCGGCGAAGAACAGCAGCGCGCAGATGATCCAGCGGCGGTGCCCAGCAGGAACGACAGGTACGGCCTGATCACTGACCTGTACACGCGGGGAAGCCTGGAGCATCACACACCTCACGCGCGCCACGAGGCGAAACTCAGATCGTTGGCAGCGCGACGAATCTTGGGTGGCGTTGAACGGCAAAGTCAAGCCGCGCGGCTTGCCGTGGCGCTCTCGCAAACGATAAGCTGGCCTCTCGAATGCGGACTGACATGTTGAAGGACACGCTCTACAGACGTCCCAGACAGACGGGACTGCAGGTGCTGCAGCAGCGCGGCGAGGGCGGCGCGCGCGAGTTGACGACGCGGCGGCTGTGTCTGGCCGATGGCGCATCGGCCTCACTGCGAGCGAGCGACGAGGAGACGATCCTCGTCGTGCAGGATGGCAGCGGCACACTCGACGCCGGCGGCCAGGCGTGGCACGTCAGCCGGCGTGGTGTGTTCACCGAACGCGCCACCGCGCTGTATCTGCCTCGCGATGTCGAGCTCGTCGCACGCGCGGACGTGAGGCTCGAAGCGGTACTCTTCTCAGCCAAGACCGATCGCGGGGGCGTGCCCATCCTGGTGACGCCCGATCAGGTGAGCGTCGCCACGCGAGGGCGCGCGAACTACACGCGCGAGGTTCACAACATCCTTGTGAACGATCCCTATGCGAACCGTCTGATGGTCGGTGAGACCTTCAACCCGCCCGGCAATTGGAGCAGCTTTCCGCCGCACAAGCACGACGGACGCGATGGCGAACCCGTGCTCGAAGAGGTCTATTACTTCCGTGTCGAGCCGCCGCAGGGATTCGGGCAACAGATGCTCTACACTGCCGATGGCGAGACCGTTACGCACACGGTCCACGACGGAGACGCCGTACTCCTTCCCTACGGTTACCACCCTGTCTCAGCGCCGCCCGGCTATCAGCTGTATTACCTGTGGGGCCTCGCCGGAGCCGAGCGTCGGCTCGCGCTCCACGAGGATCCGGCGCATCGGTGGATCCACACGTCGTGAGCGCGGCGCGGGCTGAAGCCCGCGCTCTCCGTAATCGCGGAGACCGAAGCTCGCGCGCGGCGTCCGCACGCGCGGTTCCTATTGACATCCGATAGGAGCAAGGGCAAGATGGCATCCGTATAGACATTCTGTACGGAGGCCGCTTCCCATGCCGCGTCAGCCCGCCACGCTCCTGCAAGGCACGCTCGACCTTCTCATTCTCAAAGCGCTCTCGACCGGCGAACTCCACGGACTCGGTGTCTCGCGCCGCATCGAGCAGCTCACCGGGGGCACCTTCGTCGTGCAGCCGGGCTCCCTCTTTCCAGCGCTGCACCGGCTCGAGGAAGCCGGGTGGCTCTCGTCGAAGTGGGATGCATCCGAGAACAACCGCCGCGCGAAGTTCTACGTGTTGACCAGGACCGGACGCAAGCAGCTCGGTCAGGAAACGGAAGACTGGAATCGCATCGCGGTCGCCATCGCGCGCGCGCTCGAAGCCTAGGTGCCCACCATGTCTCCGATGCGCAGCTTCTGGCGCAATCTGATCAGGCGCGACACTGTCGAGCGCGAGCTCGATGAAGAGATGCGGGCGACGGTCGATCTGCTGACAGCCGAGAAGATCCGCGCCGGTATGACGCGTGACGGCGCGCGCCGCGCGGCACTCGTCGAAATCGGCGGCGTCGAATCAGTGAAGCAGCAGGTCCGCGATGTCCGTCGCGGCGCGTTCCTCGACACGCTGCTTCGCGACGTGCGTTATGCCGCGCGGTTGTTGTGGCGCAACTTGCTGTTCACGCTGACGGCCGCACTCTCGCTGGCCATCGGGATCGGCGCCACGACCGCGATCTTCACCGTGGCCAACGGCATGCTCCTGCGTGCGGCGGCCGGCGTCCCCGATCCGGAGATGATCGTCGACCTCGTGCGCCGAAATCCCTCGAAGGGACCGGGCGTCGATCCGATGTCGTTTCCGGATCTCGTCGATGTGCGGCAACGGACCAAGACGCTCGAGGAAGTGTTTGGCTATCGGCTGGAGCTCTCGCCGGCCAGTCTGCGTGTGGACGACAGCGCGACTGCCGTCTTCGCGGGTGTTGTGACCAGCAATTACTTCAGGGCGCTGGGTGTCGCGCCTGCTGCGGGCCGGGTGTTCGACGCCGGCGATGCCGAACAGGTCAACGCGAGCCCGGTCGCGGTGTTGAGCCACGAGTTCTGGATGCGCAGATTCGCCGGCGATCCGGGCATCGTCGGACGCTCCGTTCGCATCAACAATGTCCCGCTCACGATCGTGGGTGTGTCGGCAAGCGGGTTCCGCGGATCGACCGTTGTCGCCCCCGATGTCTGGCTCCCTGTGAGCATGATCACGGCCGTGTGGACGGAGGGCGGCGGGCAGGCGCTGACCAATCGGCGGATCGTGTGGCTGATGCTCGGCGGGCGACTGAAGCCCGGTGTGTCGCGTGCGCAGGCCTCCGCCGAAGTGGCGGCAATCGGGGCGACTATCCAACGAGACGCGCCGCCAGACCCATCATGGATCCCGCCCGAGTTCGCCAGGGAGATGAATTCCTCCTCCGTCGTCTGGAGCGCGGAAGTCGCGTCGCCGATTCCTTACGGCGTACGCATACTCGCGGCGGGATTCGTCGGCCTTCTCATGGCCCTCGTCGGAGTGGTGCTCGTGATTGCCTGCGCGAATCTGGCCGGCGTCCTGCTCGCAAGGGCCACCGGGCGACGACGTGAGATCGCTGTGCGCGCCGCTGTTGGCGCAGGGCGCATGCGGATCATCAGGCAGCTGCTCACCGAAACCGTCCTGCTGTTTGCGCTCGGCGGGGCTGCTGGACTCGCATTGGCCCGGGCAATCACGCGCCTGCTGTTCCTGCTCCTTCCGGAGTTCCCGGTTCCGGTCAACCTGTCGGCGCCTCTCGACGGCCGGGTCGTGATGTTCGCGCTCGTCCTCTCCTTCATCGCGGCAGTGCTGGCAGGCATCGCTCCCGCGCTGCACGCGTCCAAGTCGGATGTCGTCACCGCGCTCAAGGACGAAGTGCAGGGATCGGCGGATCGGATGCGATTGCGTAATGCGTTCGTGATCGCACAGGTCGCGTTCAGCGTCCTGCTGGTCGTGACCGCCGGACTCCTCGTTCGGGCGTTCGACAACGTCGTGTCGGTGCAGCAGGGGTTCGACCCACGCGACGTAGAGATGGCGGCGATCGATCTGAAGATGGGCGGATACACCGAGGCGACCGGCCGCGAGGTCATTCGCCGGCTCCGCGAACGCGTCAAGGACATTCCAGGTGTCACGCACGCCTCGATCGCCGACCGTGCCCCCGGCCCCGGCGGGATCAGCTTCGGGTCGATCACGTTGCCGGGTGCCGCCGACACCCGCGGCCGGCCATCGTTCACGACGTGGACGCTCGTCGAGCCTGACTATTTCCAGGCAGTCGGGATTCCGCTGCTCGCCGGTCGCGAGTTCACGGACGAGGACCGGGCCGGTGCAGAGCTCGTGGTCGTCATCAGTCAGCGGACAGCGAAGCGCCTCTGGGGTGATCGCGATCCGATCGGACAACTGGTCTCCGTTCGTGCGCCGCAAGGGCCGCAGATTGCCACGTTACAGTCGACCGACCCCAACGCGCGCGTGCCCGAGACCCAGATCCGCGTCGTCGGCGTCGTTGGCGACCTGACGTTTGGCGGCAGTCCCAACCAGCCGTTGGTCGTATACGTACCCCTTCAACAGAAGTATCTGGCCCAGGTCACGATCCTGGCGCGCGGTATCCTCGATCGAAGCCTCGCTCAGGACCTGCGATCGGCAGTGGAAGCGGTCGATCGGAATCTTCCCGTGCTCTCGGCAGCGTCGTTGGAGCGCCAGAACAACGGCCCCGTGCAGACGCAGCTGCGCATCGCCGCCGCGGTCGCCGGCAGCGTCGGCATCATCGGGCTCTTTCTCGCCGGCATTGGCATTTACGGCGTGACCGCATACGCAGTTGCGCAACGCACCCGTGAGATCGGAATCCGGCTCTCGCTGGGCGCTGGACAGCGTGACGTGATCCGGCTGGTCCTGCGACAGGGCATGGCGCTCGTGACCATCGGGTCACTCATCGGCCTTGCCCTTGGACTCGGCGCGGGGACGCTGCTGTCGAAGCGTCAGTTCGGGATCCCGCAGTTCGATCCACTCGTGCTCGTCAGCGCCGTGTTGTTGTTTGCGGCGGTCGGACTCATCGCGTGTTACGTCCCGGTCCGGCGGGCGTCGACGATCAAGGCGATAGAAGCATTGCGCTGCGAGTGAGTTAACCCTTTCACCTTCTCAACCGTCGTATGAGCATGCGAATCCGAGTTGTTTTCAGCGGGTTGACAATCGCTTTCACAATGCTGACGGTCCCGGGCCTCTTCGCTCGACAGATCACAGAGCCTGCAACGCCGATATCGTTCGACGCGGCGTCGGTCAAGCCGAACAAATCGGGCGATCTTGCCCAGAATATTCGGCGTGCACCGGGTGGCCGATTGACGGCGACGAACATGCCGCCGCGCACGTTGATCACTTTTGCCTACCAACTGCAGCAGGCGCAGCTGGTCGGGGGACCAAACTGGATAAGCTCCGATCGATTCGACATCGTCGCGAAGATGGAAGGGGATCCGGCCCCGGTTCCGCCTGGTGCCGGCCCCGATCCGCTGATGCTCGCGATGCGCAGTCTGCTGGCCGATCGTTTCAAGCTCGTTGTTCACAAGGAGACGCGCGATCTCGACGTCTACGCCCTGACGCTCGCCAAGCCTGGAAGCAAGCCGAGCCCGGCGTTGAAGCCGTCGACGACCGACTGTGCGCAGCTGATGTTCGGGCGCCGGGGTGGACCGCCGCCGGCGCCGCCCGGTCCGAATGATCCGGTGCTGTGCGGGATGCGAGGCTCGTTCGGTCGCATCCAGGTCGGCGGGTTTCCGCTGTCGCAGTTTGCGGCCGGACTGCAGGGGCAGGCGGGGCGTCTCGTACTCGATCGCACCGGTCTTACCGGCAACTGGGACTTCGAGCTGACGTTTGCGCCGGAACGTCCCGTTGGTCCGTTGCCACCCGGAGTCGAGCTGCCGCCGGTCGATCCAAACGCGCCCAACCTGTTCACTGCGCTGCAGGAGCAGCTCGGGCTGAAGCTGGAATCGACCAAGGCGCCGATCGAAGTGCTGGTCATCGACAGCATCGAGCAGCCCACCGCCGACTAGATCCAACGGTTTGTGATCCTCAACCGTCGAACGGTCATGCGACGGTTGATCTTCGTCTTCGTCATGGCGGCTGGGGCAAGGCTCGCGGGGCAGGTTCCCGATGCCCAGGCGCCGATCTCCTTCGAGGCCGCTTCGGTCAGGCCGAACACGTCCGGTGACAGCAGTACGAGCGTGGGTCCCCAACCCGGCGGCAGGTTCATCGCGACCAATGCGCCGTTCGCATTGCTGTTGACGCTGGCGTATCAACTCCAACCGTTTCAGATTCAGGGGGCGCCGGGGTGGACGCGAACGGACCGCTTCGACATCGTCGCGAAACTCGAGGGCGACCCACCGACCCCGGCCATCTTCGGCAGCACGCAGACAGACCCGAGAATGCTGGCGCTGCGCACGCTTCTTGCGGAGCGCTTCAAGCTGGCCGTTCATTGGGAGACGCAGGAACTCCCGATCTACGCGCTCGTTCTGGCTCGACCTGACGGCAAGCTCGGTCCCAACATCCACCGGTCGGTGGTTGATTGCGCGGCGGTGGCCGCTGCGCGCAGCGCCGCCGCGAAAGAGGGCCGAACGACCACGCCGACAACCGGAGACCGCTTCATCTGTGGCCTGCGAAACAATGCTGGCCGCATGCAGTTCGGCGGGAATCCGATCTCGTTTTTCGCAAACGGACTCGCGAATCAGGTTGCGCGCGTGGTGATCGACCGGACCGGCCTGACGGGCAACTGGGACTTCGAGCTCACGTTCACACCGGAGCGGATCAGACAGGCCCCTCCCGGTGCGCCACCGGTCGACATCGATCCCAACGGGCCTTCGCTGTTCACTGCGATACAGGAGCAATTAGGGTTGAGGCTGGAGTCAACGAAGGGACCCGTCAACATGCTCGTGATCGA
This sequence comes from Vicinamibacterales bacterium, assembly GCA_036407095.1. Classification (GTDB taxonomy): domain Bacteria; phylum Acidobacteriota; class Vicinamibacteria; order Vicinamibacterales; family UBA2999; genus Gp6-AA40. Next base: position 48,168 of record DASWZV010000012.1, read on the forward strand.
TCACATCGAGCAGCCTTCACCTGACTAGAAGACACCGGGACCGGTGTGGCCGTCAGTTTCTTTCACGCAGAGAACGCAGAGGTGCCGAGAACGCGGAGTGCTCCGGCGACGGGTGGCCCCGCGCAACGCGCGGGGTGGATCGAGAGGGACCGAAGAAAACGAGCGCCCTTTAATGCCGTTGGCGTTCGTTTTCTTCGGTCCCTCTCGATCCCCCCGCCGGCCGATGGCCGGCGATCACCCGTCGCCTCCGCGATCTCGGCTCCTCTGCAATCTCTGCGTGAAAACAGCAACGCTCCGCGAAGCCCCACGCAGACGCCACATCCTCGCCTCATCCGCGCGTCACGAGTAGTCCCACCTCGCACCTGAGTTGCTCGAGACAACGAGCTCGCGCATCGCGACGAACGGCGCCATAACCGCGAACCAGGATGGAGAAGGTAATCGCCGCGTCGTGAAATTGGTGCACCGCGTTCCAGAAACGTACCGTGCCGGTAGATGCGGTTGCGTTGTCGATGTGTTGAGAGCGCGGTTCAAAGCGCGGATGCTCACCACGATATGCCGCGGGTCGCCAGCCGGCACGCAACTCGCATTGCCACCGCGCCTATGACCACACCCGACGTGTGGCACGGCTACACGAGCCACGTCCTGTCCGACCAACCCAAGAGAGCACCGGGGGGAAGAGCATGGCACGCAAGGAGCGGCAACTGCGCAGCCAGGAACTCCGCACGCACAACCATCAGGGAGACGCTCTTCGACTCGGAATGAACTGGACCGAAGAAGATCTTTCCAAGCCGCAGGTGCTCGTCGAAAGCGCCTGGGGTATGGGGCACCCTGGAACCTTCCATTTCGGACCTCTGATTGACGAGGTGAGCCACGGCGTCTTCGAGGCGGGTGGCAAACCTGGGGTCTTCACGGTGAGCGATATCTGCGATGGAGTCGTGCAGGCAACAGCCGGCATGAGCTACTCCCTCATTTCACGCGACGTGATCGCTGCGATGGTCGAGATTCACGCACTCGGGCATCCGCACGACGGAATGGTTCTGATTTCCGGCAACGATAAATCCGTCCCCGCGCACCTGCTTGCGATCGCCCGCTGCAATCTTCCTTCGATCCTCCTGCCCGGCGGCACTCAACTCAACGCACCCGATTACGTGACGTCTGACCTGACGTGGGGAATCGGGATGTCGGTTGAGCGTGGCGAAACGCCTCCGGAGGAGTTGGTATCGCGCCAGCAGACCGCCTGTCCTACATGTGGTGCCTGTCAGTTCATGGGAAGCGCAAGCACCGGACAGGTGATGGCTGAGACTCTGGGCCTTGCCTTGCCAGGCTCCGCCCTCACCCCCTCGTTCCTGACCAAGCATCTGCGATACGCCCGGGCAACAGGAAAACGCAGCGTCAGCCTGATCAAGGACGATATCAGGCCACGCGACATCCTGACGCGAAAAGCATTCGAAAACGCCATTGTCATTCACGCCGCAACAGGTGGTTCCACCAACGCGCTGATTCATCTCCCGGCGATCGCCTACGAGGCGGGCGTTGACATGACGATCGACGATTTCGACCGCATCCATCGTCTCGTTCCTGTACTTGCCAACGTCAAAACCACGGGCCGTTATCCGGTCGAATACTTCTGGTACGCAGGGGGACTTCCGCGACTGATGCTCGAATTGAGAGACGTGCTTCATCTCGATTGCCTCACCGTCACCGGCAAGACTCTGGGGAAGAACCTCGAGGAGATCGAGAAGAGCCGGTTCTTCGATGAACGGATTGGCTACCTGCGCAACTACAAGATCGCCCTCGACGAAATCATCCGGCCTCGCTCCAACCCATTCGGTGCGGACGGAGGCGTGGCCATTCTTCGCGGGAACATTGCTCCCGGCGGGGCGGTGATCAAGGCATTTTCAGTACCGGAGGAGATGCGCGTTCACACCGGCCCGGCTCGCGTGTTCGACACCGAGGACGAGGCCCTCGACTCCTTGATCGGACGCCACGGAGCAAGGAAGGTCGCGCCCGGCGAAGTCGTCGTGATTCGGTACGAAGGCCCGCGTGCCAACGGAATGCCCGAGATGTACTTTGCATCGGCGATCATTGCGGCGGACCCCGCTCTCAATCACACCACCGCGCTGATCACGGACGGGCGCTATTCTGGTGCGACGAAGGGCCCGTGCATCGGGCACGTCACGCCGGAGGCGATCGATGGTGGCCCGATCGCTCTGGTTGAAGAAAACGATCTCATCGAAATCAACCTTCCCGATCGCCGCCTAGGAATCGTCGGCGTACAGAAACGATCGGTGGACGCGGAAGCGATCGACCGCGTGCTGGCGGAACGCCGCGCGCGCTGGGCGCCTCCGCCATTTCGCCACAACCGGGGAATTCTATCTTTGTACTCGCGAGTCGCCGCAGGTTCGTCGCAGGGTGCGTTGATGACGCCGCGTGTAGAGGCGAAACGCGGCGCGGTTCCTGTCGCGGCTGAACCAGCAGCCGCAGTAACACGATGACGTGTGACGTCGAATGTGGCGGCACCAGGCGCGCGCGTCAGGTCGCGGGAGGGAAGGATGAGCACGAATCGCGTACCCAAAGTGGTTGTCGCCGATTATGACTTTGACAACGTCGACATCGAACGGTCCATTGTCACGAAGGCTGGCTTTGAGCTGAAAGCAGCACAGGCGAAGAGCGAAGATGACGTCATCGCTGTTGCCTCCGATGCCGACGCCGTGTTGACTCAGTATGCGGAGATCGGGAAGCGAGCGATCGACAGCTTCCAGAGATGCAAGATCATTGCTCGTTATGGAATCGGCGTTGACATCGTGGATGTTGACGAAGCGACGCGCCGGAATATCGTCGTCACCAACGTCCCGAACGACTGGTGCATGAACGAAGTCGCCGATCATGCGGTCGCGCTTCTGATGGCGTTGGTGCGAAAGCTTCCGCAATATCGTCGCGCGACGCGAGATGGCGAATGGAAGTGGCAGACTGGCCGCCCGATTCAGCGATTGCAGGAGGGCACGGTCGGTCTGTTTTCCTTCGGCGCAATTGCCAGGGAAGTAGCCCGCCGCATGAAAGGATTTGGCGTCAGGAGCATCATCGCGTGCGATCCATACGCGGACAAGAGCGATGCCGCAGCCGAAGGGGTGCCGCTGGTATCGTTCGAAGAGCTGCTGGCCAAGTCGGACTACCTGGTGATTCAGGCTCCTTTGACAGACGAGACACGAGGCAGATTCAGCGAAGCAGAACTCCGCCGGATGAAAAAGGGATCGATCCTCATCAACACCGCGCGCGGACCAATCGTGAGAGATGAGGATTTGTACCGAGTACTGGACGATGGGTGGCTCTCTGGGGCTGGCTTGGACGACATCGAGGAGGAACCTGCGAAACAGGCACAGTGGAAACCCACGAACCCGCTATTCAGCCTGGACAACGTCATCATCACTCCTCATGCTGCCTACTACTCGGAACAATCGATTCAGATCGTTCGGCGGTTCGCATCTGAGGAAGCCGTGCGCGTCTTGAAGGGGGAAGCGCCTCTCTCGCCGGTCAACAAGGTCGCGATGCCGATCGGCATTACTGCGTGAACCGTCGCGTCAACCCGGCCTGCCTCGCCGGAGCCTTGGCGTAGGCGGGGCCTGGGGCTCGTCCACACCTCGAGAATGTTTGGGGTTACTCCATGCAGGCTCTAGCCGTATTTCCATCGAAGAAGAGTCTTCAACTCGTCGATATAGCTCAACCCAAGCTGCAGGACGCGACCGGCGTGCTGCTCCGAGTGTGCGAGGTCGGCCTCTGTGGCACTGACAGAGAAATCAGTGCATTCGAGTACGGCAGTCCCCCTCCGGGATCGGATCGCCTCATTCTCGGTCACGAGACGCTGGCGCAAGTGGTCGAGGTCGGACGTCGTGTTCGGAGTCTCCATCCGGGCGATCTGGTTGTAGCAATTGTTCGCAGACCGTGTCCTCACCCGGAGTGCCGCCCGTGCCGTGCTGGCCGTTCGGACTTCTGCATTACCGGAGATTTCACAGAGCGCGGAATCAAACAGGCCGACGGCTTTCTGACGGAGTACACGTTGGACGACGAGGAGTATCTCGTAAAAGTCCCGAAAGCTCTGGCCGATGTTGCCGTCTTGATCGAACCATTGACAGTCGTCGCCAAAGCGGCTGTTCAAGCCCGCGCAATTCTGGACAGGCTTCCCTATGAGCCAGGACTACAACGGGGGCTGGTGTTGGGAGCTGGTCCTGTCGGTCTGCTTGGAGCGATGGTGCTCGTCGCGAGTGGATACGAAACGGTGGTCTATTCCAGAGAGCCTGAAGGGAGCGACAAGTCGAAACTCGTTCATTCTTTGGGCGCATCTTACGTCTCCGCGGCTTCACAGCCCATCGATACCCTCGTGGAACACACCGGCGAATTCGATGTCATTTTTGAGGCGGTTGGCGTTGCGATCGTCATGATGGCCGCCTCCCGCTTGCTCCGTGCAAATGGCGTCGTGGTACTCACGGGGATTCCCGCGGAAGGCGCGGCCACCGAAATCGTGGTCGGACGCTCCTTGCGGGACCTGGTGCTGAAGAACCAGGCGGTCTTCGGCACCGTGAATGCCGGCCGCAGAGATTACCTGTCAGCGATTCAGCAACTCGAACAATTCATGACTCTCTTTCCCGACAGTGTTCGCAAGCTCATCACACAGCGGTGTCCATTGGGTGAAGCAGTGAGAATGCTTGCCGATGGCGGCGGAATCAAGAACGTGGTGGAACTGCATCCCCGCGCCGCGTGATCTCGCCTTCCTGAACCTTGGGCCCCCGTTTTCTCGAGACTACAATCGAACGGTGTTGTCGATCGCGATTGCGATGTTGCTCGCTCAAGCTTCGGGCTGCGCCGGCAGGGGCGCGACCCTGCTGTCGTCGGCGCAGGCGCACGCAGAGGCGTTCGATTTGTCGCAAGCAGCTGCGGACTTTGATGCCGCCGCGATGGCCGGGTGCACGGACGCGGAAGTGAGTGCGCTTTATCTTCGCGGCTGGATCGCGTCGCGCGACGCGTATCGGTTCGGTGGATCTCCCGAGTCACTCGCGCCGGTGCAGAGCATGCTCGAACGGATGGACGGGGAGCCATGGCGCTCGCGTGGAGATGTTGAGGTCGCGCGTTTCGTACTTCGTGCCGCAATAGCGGCCGCGCAGAGTGAGCGTGACGAGATGTCGCTGCTGATCGAACACGCTGTCGATCTCGAATCGAGACGACGGTCTGCGAGTCTGCCGGGTGCGCCGATCATCACCGCACACGAGGCGGCGGGCGATCTGTGGCTGCAGGTGCATCGCTACGACGATGCGCGACGTGCGTATCTGCGCGCCGCGGAGCGCATCGGGAGGACCCGCCGGGTGATTCTCGGTCTCGCTCGAACCGCGGTGCGCGTGTCCGATTCGGCCACGGCCTGCGATGAGTACGCGGCGCTTGCCGCGTCGTGGCGATCCGGTGGTGTCGAGCCAAGCGAGATCGCCGAGGCGCGCACGTTCCTGCGTCAGCCGTCGTGCGCCACACCCCGACAGCCGCATTGACCTACCGATATCGCCCCGAGGTGATCGAGCAACTCTGGTTCCACGGCGTGCATCCCACGTCGAACACCCGGCCCGAGCTCGTCCACGAATTCGTCAGCGACCTCTACCGCTTCGAGCTGAGACGACTCCGCGATCGCCTCGTACGCAGGGAGATTCCCAAAGCCGGTTATTACGATCGCGTCGTCGCACTGCGACGCAGATACCCGCTCGTCTCACTGAAACCGGCTCAATGGCTGGAACCTCCGTCCTGAACCTCAGCCAGGGACCCTGAACGCTGAACTAGCGGCTATGATCGCAGAGATGTCCTCCATCGAGACCCTGCGCTCGAAGCTGCCTTCCGGCGGCGTCAGCATCTTTGCCGTGATGACGCGCCTCGCCAACGAGGTCGGCGCGATCAACCTGTCGCAGGGCTTCCCCGACTTCGAGACCTCGCGAGAACTGGTCGAGGCGGTCGCACGCTACATGCGAGAGGGGCACAACCAGTACGCGCCGATGCCGGGCGTGCTGTCGCTGCGCGAAGCGCTCTCGGCGAAGATCGAGGCGCTGTACGGCCGGCGGTATGACCCGATCACCGAGCTGACCGTGACGACTGGCGCCACTGAAGGGCTGTTCACTGCATTGACCGCGTTCGTGCACCCGGGCGACGAGGTGCTGCTGTTTCAGCCCGCCTACGACTCGTACACTCCGGCTGTGACGTTGAGCGGGGGCCGGCCCGTCTACGTGACGCTCCGGTATCCCGACTATCGAATCGACTGGGACGAGGTGCGGCGTGCGCTCACCTCCCGCACCCGCGTGATCGTCATCAATTCGCCGCACAACCCGACGGGGATGATCTGGTCGGCCGACGATGTGCGCGAGCTCGCGCGGGTGATGAGTGGCACCGGCGCCATCGTGATCGCCGACGAGGTCTACGAGCACATCGTGTTCGATGGCGGTCGTCATGAAAGCCTGGCTCGTCATCCCGACATCGCCGATCGAGCGGTGGTGATCAGCTCGTTCGGCAAGACGTATCACACGACTGGCTGGAAGGTCGGGTACTGTGCCGCACCACCAGCGCTGACGACCGAGATCCAGCGCATTCATCAGTGGGTGACCTTCGCCGTGAACGGCGCCGTCCAGATGGCGTACGCGGATGTCGTTCGACGCGATCCCTGGTGCGCCGACGTCACCTCGTTCTATCAAGGACGTCGCGACACGTTTCTGTCGTTGATCCGCGGCTCGCGGTTCAAACCGATGGCGTGCCGCGGCACGTTCTTCCAGATGCTCGACTATTCCGATATCACGGCCGAGCGCGACGCCGACTTCGCACTGCGGCTGACGCGCGAGCATGGCGTGGCCGCGATCCCGATTTCCCCCTTCCTGGACGACGCCGAGGCATCGGGCCCGGTGCTGAGATTCTGCTTCGCGAAGCGCGACTCGACGCTCGAGCGCGCGGCCGAACGGCTGGTGCAAGTGTAGGTTCCCGTGATTCGTGTCCTGGTGGTCCCGTTCCTGGTTTCCGTGTTCGTTGCCGCGCAGGCGCCGCCGCCGTTGCTTCCCGATTACGAGACGTTCGTTCGCGACACGCGCAACAACCTTGCACGTTCGCAGCGCGAGCAGTACCGCTTTGCGTACAAGGAGCGGCGCACGGAGCTCCACACCAACCCCTTCGGCCGGCTCGGCACCGGCGACATAGTGGTCTACGAGGTGACGCCGTCCGACGATGGCAAAGTGGTGACGCGACGACTGGTGGAGCGTGATGGAAAGGCAGTTCAGGATGGCCCGATCGAGAAGCGGAATCTGCCGCAGCCGCAGGCAGTCGAAGGCCGTACCAGACGATCCGGGTTCGAGGACAGCGTGGCGATGCTCGACTTTGCGCTCGATCACCGTGAGACGGTGAAAGGACGCAGCACGATCGTGGTGACGTTCACCCCGAAGGCCGATGCAAAACCCGAAACGTCGCAGGGACGCATCGCACGACTCTTCAAGGGATCGGTGTGGGTCGATGAGGAGAAGCGCGAGGTCGTCCGCATCGAGGCGACCGCAGTGGACGACATCTCAGTTGGCCTGGGTCTCGTCGCGCGACTGAACGAGGGCACCAGGGCGACGCTCACACGTGAGCAGGTCGAGGGCGGCATCTGGCTGCCGACATCGATTCGATTCGCGGGGCAGGGAAGGGCGCTGCTCTTTCGACGCTTGAACGTCGATCAGCGCATCGAGTGGTTCAACTACCGCAAAATCAATTGAGCAACTTCCGCTGATCACGAACCAGAGAGGCACAGCGCCATGGTTCGTTGATCAGTGAATGCTGCTATTCGTCGTCGCCCTGGTCGTCGCTATCGGCGGCACTCGTCGCGGTATCGTCGATATCGACTGACGTATCGTCTTCGAGGTCGTCCACATCGTAGATGCGGCCGCCTGAACGCTCCTTGATCGGGCCACGCGGCTTGTGTTCCTGCTGGTTGCCCTTCTTGTTGCGAAGGCGCCGCGGCGGTGCAGGTGGACCGAAGTTCGCACTGCGATCGCGTCCCCCAGGTGCCGACGGCGGGCCACCTATTCCGGACCGTGGCGCGAACCCGCCGCCTCCGCCTGGTCGTGGACCACCGAAGCCGCCACCACCGCCGCCGCCAAAGCCGCCACCACCGCCGGGACGTGGTCCACCGAAGCCACCCGGGCGCGGAGCGAATCCGCCCTGTCCAGGTGGACGAGGCGGTCGATCCTCACGCGCGCGCGCTTCGCTGACGGCCAGCGGGCGACCCTGGAAGGGTTGCGCGTCGAACTTCTTGATGACTTCTTCAGCGACCGCGCGATCGGCGAACTCGACGAATGCAAAGCCGCGCGGACGGCCGGTCTCTCGATCGACCGGCATAGCAACGTGGGATGGTTCCGCCACGGCGGACAGGTGAGCGCGAAGGTCGGCCTCACTTGCCCCGTAGGGGAGGTTCCCAATGAACAAACGGACTGCCAAGGTCTCCTCGTGAAAACCGCCTTGACTGCGGCTCAGGGCCCTTCGACTCGCTCAGGGCAGGCATGAGGCAGGCGGCGTCCGATTCTAACTCAAAGAGGGGGAGCCGAGAGCAAACAAGGCAGGCACGTTCGCGGCCGCGATGGGTCGCGGCCGAGCGATGAGTCTCACGGCCAATGCGGCCATTCCAATTATGTCTTCCGCTGTGAAGCCCTGCGCACGCAGTTCCCGGACGCCAGTGTCGCCAGCCGACTTGCTCAGTTTTTTTCCTCTGGGATCGAGAATCAACGGATGGTGGAGGAAAAGTGGGGGGACTGCCCGTCCCAGCATTCGGGCCAGCAGGACCTGCCGTCCCGTTGAGGACTCGAGATCCGTGCCGCGGATGATGAGTGTCACCCCCTGGCTCAGGTCGTCGGCCGTCACGGCAAATTGATACGACCAGTTTCCGTCGCGATCTCTGACGAGGATATCTCCGCATTGATCGGAAGGGACCTGTTCGAGACTGCCGGCCAGGACGTCGGTCGCGTGAACCGGACCCGAGTCGATCTGCACGCGAAGACCTCGACCCGGCATTTCAGCCAGTGCTCTGTCACGGCAGCGGCCGCCATAGCGTTCGCCGCCGATGTCGGTGCGCGAACAGTCGCACGCGTAGACATGCGCGGTCTTCCGCAGATCCTCCAGCGCCCTTCGATAGAGATTGGATCGGTCGCTTTGACGCACGAGCGGCACGCGTCCATCGTCGGGCACGAATCCGAGCCAGTCGAGGTCGTCGACGAGCGCCGCCGTGAACTCCGGACGCGAACGAATGCGGTCGTGGTCCTCCACCCGGAGCAGAACCCGTCCGCCGAGGGATCGCGTCACACCCCACGTGTAGATCGCGTTGACGATGTGTCCGAGGTGAAGGTAACCGGTGGGCGATGGGGCGAAGCGTGTGACGGGAGGCGTGGGGAAGGCGGCGCGTACTGCGCTCAGATCGGGGCGAATGGGTCTCACGTGGGTCTCACGTTGTGCGGCCGTTCATGTTGCACTTTACACTTGGATGTTGCAGCCATCGAGGCTCGTGTGATTCCGTTTCTGGACGCCGACGACCCTTTTCCCCCCGTCGATCTCGCGCTGCGAGATCCGAACGGGCTCCTCGCAGCGGGCGCCGATCTGTCTCCTGCGCGTCTCATCGATGCTTACGGTAAAGGCATCTTCCCGTGGTTCAACGAGGAAGATCCGGTCTTGTGGTGGAGTCCGGACCCGCGGATGGTCCTGCCGGTCGGGGAAGTGCGCGTGTCGCGATCGCTCAGGCGCGCCATCCGGTCGAATCGGTTTCTCGTGACCGCTGACACTGCGTTCGCGGCAGTGGTGGCGGGCTGCGCCGAGCCTCGCCGCGATCAACGCGGGACCTGGATCACGGGTGAGATGGCCGAAGCGTACGCGCGTTTGTTCGACATGGGTCTCGCACACTCGGTGGAAACCTGGGTCGACGGCGAGCTGGCTGGAGGTCTCTACGGCGTCGGGCTCGGTCGCATGTTCTTCGGGGAATCGATGTTCAGCCGGCAAAGCGATGCCTCGAAGGTCGCACTCGTTCTTCTCGCCCGCCAGCTCGCGCGCTGGCGCTTTCAGCTAATCGATTGCCAGATGTCCACCGGCCACCTCGCTTCGCTTGGCGCGCGTGAGATCCGGCGCGGCGAGTTTCTACGGCTCGTGCGTCAGCTGGTGCGTGAACCTGCCGTGCCCTCGCCCTGGCGCCTCGACCAGGATCTCGAAGCCTGACGACACGTCTGAGTACAATGACGGCATGAGCGGCCGGGGCCTTCCCGAAGACTCGATACTGACCGAGTCGCGCAACGAGCAGCGCGTCGAGCGTCCCCGGCTCTGGCGGGTCCTGCTCCACAACGACGACTACACGACGCAGGACTTCGTCGTGCTGGTTCTGGAGACGGTGTTTCACAAGCCCCGGGGCGAGGCGTTCACCATCATGATGAGCGTGCATCGTTCGGGCATCGGCCTGGCGGGTGTGTTCACGCGTGATGTGGCCGAGACGAAGGTCCAGACGACCCGTCAGATGGCCGAGGAGCAGGAATTCCCGCTGCTGGTGACGATGGAGCCCGAGGCAGAACATGAGTAGTCGTGCGCGGGCACGAAAGCCGTTGCCGAACTGGCATACGTCCGCCGGCGACGACACACAGCTCGAAGTAGAACATGAGTAAACCTCCCGTGCCGTTTGCCCCGGAAACGCTGGAAACGATCCAGCGCGCGTTCCGTCTTGCCAGTGACCGTCGGCATGACACCGTCGGCCTCGAGCATCTGCTGCTCGCCATTACGGACGAACCGCAGGCCCGGCGCATTCTGACGACATGCGGCGCCGACGTCGACATGCTGCGTCGTCAGCTGATGGACATCCTCAACAGGGCGTTCACGCCGGTGCCGTCGGCGGTCGAGCCGCAACCCACGCTCGGGTTCGATCGCGTGCTGCAGCAGGCGATGATGCACGCGGCGGTGTCGAGCGCGACGCAGGTCGAGAGTGGAAGCCTGCTGGTGTTTCTGATGCAGGAGGAAGACAGTCACGCCGCCTATTTCCTGCGGTCGCAGGGGATCGAGCGCCTCCTGTTGCTCCGCGTGATCTCGCATGGCCCCAAAGGCGACAGCATTCCGCTGCCTGCCGGCGGCGATCGCGGCGGCGCGCCGGGCGCCAATCCACTCGAAGCGTATGCGACAGATCTCGTGGCACGCGCGGCGGCCGGTCAGATCGATCCGCTCATCGGCCGCGCGCTCGAGGTCGAGCGCATGATTCAGGTGCTGTGCCGGAGGCGCAAGAACAACCCGCTCCTCGTCGGCGAGCCCGGTGTCGGCAAGACCGCGCTGGCCGAGGGGCTGGCGCTGCGCATTCATCAGGGCATTGTGCCGGCCGTTCTGAAGGACGCCAAGGTGTTCGCGCTCGACCTCGGGGCGCTCATCGCCGGCACGCGGTATCGCGGTGATTTCGAAGAGCGCGTGAAGCAGGTGCTCGATGCGCTGACGAAAGAGGCGAACGCGATTCTCTTCATCGACGAGATTCACTCGCTCGTCGGAGCGGGGGCGGCGTCGGGCGGTGCGATGGATGCGGGCAACCTGCTCAAGCCGGCGCTGGCGAGCGGCACGCTGCGCTGCATCGGTTCCACGACGTTCAACGATGTGAAGCAGTCGTTCGATCGCGACCGCGCTCTGTCGAGACGGTTCCAGAAGATCGACGTGCTCGAGCCGTCGGAAGCCGAGACGCTCGAGATTCTCAAGGGGCTGCGGCTGCACTACGAGGCGCACCACGGCGTGCGATTCGACGACGAGGCGCTCGAAGCGGCGGTGTCGCTGTCGGCGAGACACCTGCAGGATCTCCACCTGCCGGACAAGGCGATCGACGTGCTCGACGAGGCCGGAGCGGCGCAGAAGCTGCTGCCCGACGCGGAACGGAGCGGGCACATCGGAGCCGCGCAGATCGAGCAGATCGTGGCGAAGATGGCCCGTGTGCCGGTGCAGACCGTGTCGAGCGACGACAAACGCGCGCTGGCATCGCTCGATCCCGAGCTCAAACGCGTGATCTTCGGACAAGATGGACCGATCGCTGAAGTCTCCTCCGCTATCAAGTTGTCGCGATCCGGGCTGCGATCGCCGGACAAGCCGATCGGCAACTTTCTCTTCGCCGGTCCCACCGGCGTTGGGAAGACCGAGCTGGCGCGGCAGCTGGCGCGCATCATGGGGGTCGAGTTCATCCGCTTCGACATGTCCGAGTACATGGAGAAGCACGCGGTCTCCCGTCTGATCGGCGCGCCGCCCGGATACGTCGGCTACGAGGAAGGCGGTCTGTTGATCGACGCGATTCGCAAGGCACCCCATGCGGTGCTGCTGCTCGACGAGATCGAGAAGGCGCACCCCGACATGTTCAGCATCCTGTTGCAGGTGATGGATCACGCCACGCTGACCGACTCGCACGGACGCAAGGCGGACTTCCGTCACGTCGTGCTGATCATGACGACCAACGCGGGCGCGCGCGATCTGTCGGATCGTCGTCTCGGCTTCGCCGAGCCCGGCAAGGGCGGCTCGTCGCGCGGCGCGCTCGAACGCACGTTCACACCCGAGTTCCGCAATCGTCTCGACGCGATCGTCAACTTCGCGGCGCTCGGCACGCCCGAGATCGAGCGCGTGGTCGACAAGCAGATCGATGAGGTGCGCGGCATGGTCGCGCAGAAGGGCGTGACGATCGAGCTCGAGCCGGATGCCCGCGCATGGCTGGCGGCCAAGGGCTTCGATCGCGCGTTCGGCGCGCGGCCGATGGCGCGTCTGGTAGAGCGTGTGGTCAAGAAGCCGCTCTCCGAGATGCTGCTCTTCGGATCGTTGGTCAACGGCGGCGTGGTGCGCATCACGGTCGGGGGAGACGAGTTGAAACTGGTGGCCACCGCCGCCCCTGCCCCCGAATCCGCTGGTCCGATCCCCGACCCGCCAGCCCCCACGCCGCCTCCTGACGCGGCGGCGCCTCGCGCCCGGGCCCGATGAGCCTCGCGGACATCAGACGCGAGTACCAGGGCGAGCCGCTCAGCGAAACTGAATCCGACGTCGATCCGTTCCGCCAGTTTGCCCGCTGGTTCGAGCAGGTGCGCGCGCTCGAAATGGATCCGACCGCGATGGCACTGGCGACGGCGACACGCGATGGTCGGCCGTCGGTGCGCAACGTGCTGCTGAAGGACTTCGATGATCGCGGCTTCGTCTTCTACACCAACTACGAGAGCCGCAAGGCGCGCGAGCTCGCCGAGAATGCACGCGCGAGCCTGCTCTTCACCTGGCGTTCGGTCGAACGTCAGGTGCGGATCGACGGCGTGGTCGAGAAGGTGAGTGCCGAGGAATCCGACGCGTACTTCGCGACGCGACCCGTCGAGAGTCGCTGGGGCACGTACGCCTCACAGCAAAGCGAAGTCATCGAGAGTCGTGAGGTGCTGGTAGGGCGGTTCGATGCCGCACGGACCCGGTTCGGCGACCGAGTGCCACGTCCCGCGTGGTGGGGTGGCTATCGCTTGGTTCCCGAAGAGTTCGAATTCTGGCAAGGTCGCCCGAGCCGCTTGCACGATCGCTTGCGTTATCAGAAACAGTCAGCAGGGAGTTGGCGGCGTGACAGATTAGCTCCGTAATGCTATCGTCGTCGCGATTACGGTGGCGTTTTGCCGCCGTTCCGGATACCCGGCAGGTTGGCCGGGGAAGTGAGTGTTCGATGTCTCCTCTGACTGTCTGCGTTTCGGCGTCGGCCTCGGACCGCCTCGCCCGGGCGCGCGATTTTCTCAGCGGCATCACTCCCGGTACACGCGTTCTGATAGTTGGAGCGTCGCGCGGCGCGGCGGACGATTTCGCTCGCGACGTTGCCGCGGGTGTGCCCGCGACATTCGGCATTCAACGACTCAGCCTGACGCAACTCGCGGCCCGCAGCGCGATGCTCGCACTCGCGAATGAAGGGGTCGCGCCGAGCACCTGGCTCGGGGCCGAGGCGGTTGCTGCGCGCGCGGTGTTCGATGCGCAGCACGACGCATCGTTGCGATACTTCGAACCGGTCGCAGGCACTCCGGGCTTTCCGCGGGCGCTCGCACGAACCGTGCAGGAGCTCCGCCTGGCTCGCGTCGAGGGTGCCGACATCGCGCGACTGCCGCTCGCCGGTCCCGATCTGGCCGATCTCCTCACGAGCGTCGAGACCTGTTTCGAGCGCGCCGCAGCCGCCGACCGCGCGCGGTTGTTGCGCGTGGCCGCTCGCGTGATCCGCGAGGTCACGCCAGCCGATGTCGTTGTCCTCCTGGATCTGCCGCTCGACACCGCCGCGGATCGCGAGATCGTCGGTGCGCTGATCGCGGCGGCGAAGACGACGCTCGCCACCCTGCCGGATGGCGAGGCGTCACACGATGCGCTCGACCATCTGCATGCGCGCGGCGCGATCGTCGAGACCATCGAATCGGCCGGAACGGACGATCTGGCCTGCCTGCGCCGGTATTTGTTCAACACGGAAGCAGAGCCGCCGCTTCGTCAGCTCGACGGATCGTTGACGTTCTTTTCGGCGCCTGGTGAAGGACGCGAGTCGATCGAGATCGCGCGCCGCATCCTCACCGAGGCACGGCGTGGCGTACGGTTCGATGAGATCGCCGTGCTCGTGCGGTCGCCGCACAACTACGCGGGCCTGCTCGAACACGCGTTCGCGCGCGCCGGGATTCCCGCCTGGTTCGATCGCGGAACTCGTCGCCCTCATCCGGCGGGCCGGGCGTTTCTCGCGCTGCTTGCGTGTGCGGCGGAACAGCTGTCGGCCGCGCGCTTTGCCGAATATCTGTCCCTGGCACAGGTGCCACAGATCGAAGGCGACGCCGAGCAGCAATGGGTGGCCTCCGTCGATGAAACGCTCTCGCGCACGACCGACGTCATCGCCGATGAGACCGCCACTGAAGAGCGCGCACTCGCTGGCGAGCCCATCGACCCATCAGGCCACGTGGTTGCCGGCACGCTGCGCACGCCATGGCGATGGGAGCAGCTACTCGTCGACGCTGCGGTGATTGGACAGACCGCCGAACGGTGGGGCCGTCGCCTCGAGGGGAAAGCCAACGAGCTCGAGCGACAGCGTCGCGAGGCGGCCCGCGACGATGGCGGCGACGCGAAGGTCGAGGCGCTCGGACACACACTGGACCAGCTGGCGCATCTCCGCACGTTTGCGCTGCCGATCATCGAGCAGTTGGCGGCATGGCCTGCGCATGGCACGTGGGGTGAGTGGCTGGATCGCTTCGAAGCGCTCGCACCGCGCGTGCTGAGGACGCCGGCGCAGGTGCTTCGGGTGCTGGCCGATCTGCGCCCGATGGCCGACGTGGGGCCGATCGATCTCGACGAAGCGAGGCGAGTGCTGAGCGAGCGTCTGCTGACGCTCGAGGCCGAGCCGCCACAGCGGCGTCACGGCCGCGTCTTCGTCGGCACGCCGCATCAGGCACGCGGCCGGCGGTTCCGCGTCGTCTTCGTGCCGGGTCTTGCCGAGCGCATGTTTCCACAGAAGCCGCGGGAGGATCCGCTTCTCCTCGACGATCTGCGTGAGCGCCTCGACGCGTCGCTGCAGCAACAGCGCCATCGTCTGGCCTCGGAGCGTGTGCTCCTGCAATTGGCGATCGGCGCCGCCTCGGATCGCGTCTACGTGTCATATCCGCGGATCGAGTTGAACGAGTCGCGTGCACGCGTACCGTCGTTCTACGCACTCGACGTGATGCGCGCGGCCACCGGACGGGTCCCTCATCACGAGCTGCTCGAAGAACATGCCCGAGCGGCAGGTGATGCGTCGTTGGCATGGCCGTCGCCGACTGCGCCCGGCGACGCGATCGACGAACAGGAGCACGACCTCGCGGTGTTGCGTGGTCTGCTGGACGAGCGCGATCCCGAGGCCGTCAAGGGACACGCGCACTACCTGCTGAAACTGAATGAATGCCTCCGACGTTCGGTCATCGATCGATGGGCCCATGGCGCTCGGCGATGGTCGGCGAACGACGGCTTGACACGGGTAACGCCATTCACGACCGAGGCCCTCGCCGCACGTCGGTTGACGCAACGCGCGTACTCGCTGTCGTCGTTGCAGAAGTTCAGCGCCTGTCCGTATCAGTTCGTGCTCGCGGCGTTCTACCGCCTGCAACCGTTCGAGGTCCCCGAACCGCTCCAGCGGATGGATCCGCTCACGCGTGGCAGCCTGTTCCACGAGATGCAGGCGCAGTTCTTCCGCGAGCTGCAATCGCGGCACATGCTGCCGGTGACCGGCGCGAACGCGGACCAGGCGCGCCGCATCCTGGACCAGGTGATCGGCGAGGTCGGCTCACGCGCGAAGGACGAACTGGCGCCGGCCGTTGAACGGGTCTGGGACGACGAAACGGCGGTGATCAGACGCGATCTCCGCGGCTGGCTCGATCATCTCGCGCGCGACGGCGCGGAGTGGATCCCCTCGCGGTTCGAGTGGGCGTTTGGATCGGTGCCCGGCGAGCGCGATGCGACGAGCGTGCAGCAGGCGGTCATCCTGCCGGGCGGGTTTCTGCTCAAAGGGGCGATCGATCTGATCGAAGAGCACCGCCAGACGAAGGTGCTGCGCGTGACCGATCACAAGACCGGGCGCAAGCCGGACAAGATCGACAAGATCATCATCGGCGGCGGATCGGTGCTCCAGCCCGTGCTGTACGCGATGGCCGTTGACGCTGCACTCGGTGGACCGGTCAGTCATGGGCGCCTCTTCTACTGCACGGCCAACGGCGGTTTCCACGAACACGGGATACCGCTCGACGAACGAACGGGCGCGATGGGTCTCGAGGTGCTGCAGGTGGTCGACCGCGCGATCGAGTCGGGGTTTCTCGCCGCCGTGCCCACCGAGGACGCATGCGGGCGATGCGACTTTCGTCCGGTGTGCGGCCCCGGGGTGTTCAGACGTGTGCGGCGCAAGCCTCGGGATCCGCAGACGCTCGCCGACCTCGACGAGATCAGGAGCCGGCCGTGATCGTCCGCATCCCGCGTACGGACGAGGAGTCCCGTCGCCTGATTCACGACGAGCTCGACGCAACACTGGTGGTCGAAGCCGCGGCGGGCACCGGCAAGACGACGGAAATGGTCAGGCGCATCGTGCGCGTGCTGGCTGAAGGGCGCGCACACGTGCGCGAGATTGTCGCCGTGACGTTCACGGAGAAGGCGGCGGGCGAGCTGAAGCTGCGGCTCAGGCAGCAGCTGGAGCAGGAGCGAAGCGAGTCGCGGACACGCGAGGCATCGCGACGGTTGGAGGATGCCGTCCACAACCTCGAAGAGGCGCACGTCAGCACGATTCACGGGTTCTGTGCCGATCTGCTCCGCGAGCGGCCGGTGGAAGCGCGGGTCGATCCGCTCTTCCGCGTGTTGACCGACGGCGAAGCACGGCGACTGTTCGACGAGGCGTTCGCGTCGTGGTTTCAAGCCGGTCTCGAGCAGCCGCCCGAGGGCGTACGTCGCTCGCTGCGGCGCACGAGCCGCGGCTTCCGTCCCGGCGACATCGACGAAGACGGTCCGATGGAACGCCTGCGGAAGGCGGGATTCGATCTGGCTGAATGGCGCGACTTTCGAGCGCCGTGGGAACGCGAGCCCTTCGATCGTCGAACGGCGAGCCGTGGTCTCATCGATCTCGTCCACGAGCTCGCCGAGGCGTCGGATGGCGCGTCCTACGCGGGCGACAATCTCTTTCTCGACACCGCTCCGGTTCGTCGCCTCAGCCGCGAGCTGGGCCGAGCGCCCGCGACCGAGACCGACGCCGATCTCGACAGCCTCGAAGCCCGATTCATCGACCTCGCGCGGGATCGCGACTTCAAACGGGCGCGCAAGGGCACGGGGCCGACATATCGAAAAGGGACGACCCGCGCGCAGGTGCTGTCGATTCGCGATCGTCTGACAGCGGCCCTGCTCGACTTCCAGACACGCGCCGATGCCGATCTGGCCGCGCTCCTGCACGGCGAGCTGCTCTCGTGCGTCGATCGTTATCAGGTGCTGAAGGCGCGAGCGGGGGCGCTCGACTTCCTGGATCTCCTGCTGCTTGCCCGCGACCTCGTGAGAGACAACGCCGACGTGCGTCGCCATTTTCAGAACCGGTTCACGCGTCTGTTCGTCGACGAGTTCCAGGACACGGATCCGCTGCAGGCAGAGCTGCTCCTGCTGCTGGCGTCGAGCGATCCCGACGAAGCCCGCTGGCAGCACGTCAGGCCCGTGCCGGGGAAGCTGTTCATCGTCGGCGATCCGAAGCAGTCGATCTACCGCTTCCGTCGCGCCGACGTGCACGTCTATCAGGAGGTCTGTCGACAGCTGGTCGATGCCGGCGCGACGCCCGTCGAACTGAGCAAGAGCTTCCGGAGCGTGCCGAACATTCAACGCGCGGTGAACGCTGCGTTCGAAGCGGTCATGAATGGCGACGTCGAGTCCCGGCAGGCGCGCTACGTTCCGCTCCAGGCCTCGCGAACCGATCAGGCGGGGCAGCCGTCGGTCGTCGTGCTTCCGGTGCCGGAGCCGTACGCGCAGCGTTTCATCGCTGCCCGTGCCATAGAGCGATCGCTGCCCGATGCCATTGGTGCCTACGTGCACTGGCTCGTGACGGAGAGCCGGTGGACGGTGACGGAGCGCCCGAACCCAGAGAAGCGCGTGCCGCTCGAGGCACGGCATATCTGCATCCTCTTCAGGCGGTTCCTCAGTTACGGCGAGGATGTGACCCGTCCCTACGTCGAGGCGCTCGATGCGCGAGGAGTGAAGCATCTGCTCGTCGGAGGCAAGGCCTTCCACGATCGCGAGGAGATCGAAACGCTGCGAGCGGCGCTTACCGCGATCGAGTGGCCCGACGATCAGCTGTCGGTGTTCGCGACACTTCGCGGTGCGTTGTTCGCGATTGGCGACGAGGAACTGCTCGAATATCACCATCGCTGCGGTGGGAGATTTCATCCATTCCGCGGGCCCGAGATCGTGCCCGAGGGACTCGAGCCGATACGCGATGCGCTGGCGGTTCTTGCATCCCTGCATCGGCTCAGAAACCGTCGTCCGGTTGCGGAGACGATCGGGCAGTTGATGGATCACACACGGGCGCACGTGGGCTTCGTGTTGCGGCCCGGAGGCGAACAGGCGCTGGCCAATGTCCTGCACGTTGCGGAGCTCGCGCGACAGTACGAGCTCGAGGGCGGCATGTCGTTCCGTGGGTTCGTGGAACGCCTGCGCCAAGCTGCGCTCGGCGATCAAGCCGCCGAGGCACCGATTCTCGAGGAGAGCAGCGACGGCGTACGGCTGATGACCGTGCACAAGGCAAAAGGACTCGAATTCCCCGTGGTGATCCTGGCAGACATTACTGCCCGGCTGACGCCATTCGATGCGAGCCGTTTTCTCGACGCCGAACGGGAGCTCTGTGCCTTGCGCATCGGGGGATGGTCGCCCAAGGAACTGATCGACAACCGGACGTTGGAATTGTTGCGCGAGCAGAGGGAAGGTGAGCGCATCGCGTATGTCGCGTCGACTCGGGCCAGAGACCTGCTCGTCGTCCCTGCTGTGGGCGATGCGCCTTACCCGGATGGATGGGTCGCCCCGCTGAACGCGGCGATCTATCCAGCCGACGATCGACGGCGCTCGGGCGCGAACGCCGACGGCTGTCCAAAGTTCTCGAGCAAAGACTCGGTGCTTGTCCGTCCGGACGGCGATCCCGCAACGAGGCTGACGGTGTGTCCAGGCGAGCATTCGGGCGAATGGGACGGCGCACCTTATTCGTTCGTCTGGTGGTCACCGGAGCCGGCCGTTATGCGTCTCAACGCAGAGGCACCGTTCGGACTGCGGCGCGACGATTTGATCGTCAAGAACGTCGACCCCGGGGTCCTGCGCCGCTATCTCCAAGCGTACGAGTCATGGAAGATGGGACGGCAGGCCGCGATCGACGCGGCGCGTCAGCCCTCGATCGAAGTGATGACAGCGACCGAGGCGGCTGCCGGCATCCCTTCGATCGACGATATTCCGATCGCCGTCGAGACTGCGGCGGCAAGTGGCGATCGTCCGGGTGGAGTCCGATTCGGATCGCTCGTCCACGCGCTGCTGGCCGATATGCCGCTCGCGGGTGAAGGCGATGGCGCGTTGGAGCGGCTCGCGCGCGCGCATGGCCGGCTCCTCGATGCCGAGCCTGATGAGATCACGTCGGCTCAGGCCCTCGTGAGCCGCGTGCTCATGCATCCTGTCTTGCGGGCCGCGTCGGCCGCTGCGGTACAGGGCCGCTGTTATCGCGAGACGCCGATCACTATCCGCACGGCAGCCGGCACACTCATCGAAGGAACCGTCGACCTCGCATTCAGCGACGGCGAGGAATTCGTGGTCGTCGACTTCAAGACCGATCGAGAACTCGATGGCTCGCTCGAGCGATACGAGCGTCAGGTCCGCTTGTACGCATCAGCGATCGCATCGGCCACGGGTCAACGCGCACGAGCTGTCCTCATGCGTGTGTAACCGATACCTCGTCCCTAGACCAGCCCTGATTCCTGATTCCCGATTCCTGATTCCTTCTGCGTGGCCTGCTCATTGCAGCGGCCACGAAAGGAGGTCACGCGACCATGGTTGTGCGTTTCAAAGAATCCATCAAGGTTCGCGTCTGGGGCAGGGAGTTGAGCAGCTTCCACAAGGGCGAGATTCACGACGTGCCGACGGTTGTCGCGGGTGTGCTGCTCGCGCAAAGATGCGTGGAGCCTGTGCCCGATCGGGTGTACGTTGCGCTGAAAAGGGTGAGTTAGAGTCCGGGCTGAAGCCGGAATCTACGTTTGCGTGTCCGCCTGAAGGCGGACGCTACGTACGGCCAAGCTCCGCGAGTTGCCGATCCAGGTCGGCGATCGCGTGTTCGAGCATAGCCCGGTGCGCTGGGGCGCATGCCCGCTGCAAATCGCTCAGCGCACCCGTACGCGCCAACATCAACGTGGCGCGAGCGGTTCGCCTCGCCATCTCCTCAGGACTCACTGCCGCAGCTCGTGTTCGCGTCGATTCAGTCGCCGCGTCCTGCTGCTGCTGCTGCTGCTCCACCGATTTACTTTCCCAGCCTCGGGCCATCGGGTTCATCCGTGAACGGAGATGAGGGAGGGAACGAGGGAAATCTCACACGGAGGGAACGAAGGACATTCAACACGGAGGGAACGGAGGAAACGGAGATCAATAAAGTTTTGCTCTCCGTTTTCCCCGTTGTCTCCGCGTGATACTTCCTCCGTTCCCTCCGTCATCTCCGTTCCCTCTATCTCGCGTGAGCGGCCGCCCGTTCCGTTGGCGCGACGGCCATCAGATCCGCACGCGACGACATGTGTGCTTTGACGATCTCTTCCGCTTTCTCGACGGCACTCGCGTCCCCGACCCTGTATACGGCGTTGGCTTCGATCAAAGCCTTCTGCGAAGCAGGCGTGGAATCGGGGCTGTCGTAGATCGCGGCCACCGGACACGCGGGAACACATGCGCCGCAATCGATGCATTCATCCGGATGGATGTAGAGCATCGATGACGTGGCGAACTCTGGTTCATCCTTGCGCGGGTGGATGCAGTCGACGGGGCAGACGTCGACGCAGGCGGAATCCTTCGTGCCAATGCACGGGTCGGTGATGACGAAAGGCATGTTCGTGAGCTTATACCGAAATGCCCCTCTCTGTTACTTGATGAACTGGATCAGGTACTCGGAAATGCCCCCCATGAAGAATCGGGCCCAGCGCCCAGCCACTTTGTCGGTGCCCGAGCCGTCCTCGAGGCCCATGACCTGCGGATACCAGACCCCTCCGTCGAGGATTTTGACCGGTTTCGTCCATAAGGTCGGGTCGTCGAGCCGCGGCGCGAACGAGACGTAAATCCCTTCCTGGCTCCAGGCGTCGTTCTTCGCGTGATTGAGGAGCATCACGTACTGCTCCAGGTATGTGTTCCAGTGCACCGACGGCCCCCAGAACGCGTCGACCTCCTCGTCATCGTCGTGCCAGGGTTCCAGCGCGGGGAAGATCGGCACGGCCGCTGGATACGTCGCCCGCGTCGTACCGTCGGACAATGCCGTGATTCTCGCAGGCAGCCACGTCCTCGCGTTCCACACCATGATTTTTCCGGTCGGGTTGTCGCGATCCGCCCACGCCAGACGCGCCACACCCACGCCTTGCAGGCGATCGAATCGGATGTACTGCGAGTAGAAAAAGTACAGGTCTCTCGAGTCGGGATCCAGGCGCACGCTGAAGTCTCCGACGCCGCCTACGAAGTACATGTTGTTGGTATTGCAGTCGAACGATCCGGGCGGTGCTTCGAGGACGAGTCCGAGCGGTTCCCAGGTTGCGCCGCGATCGCGCGAACGCGCCGCGCCGATCCGCGGGATGACTTTGGTGCTGTCGCCCCGGCACATCCGCGCGCCCATCTCGTTGTGGTAGTAGCCGTAGAGCGTTCCATCGTCGTCGGCGACGACCGCTTCCATCCAGATACCGCCACCCGGCCACGGATTCATCACGATCGGAGCCGGATCGCTGAGACGTCTGAGCTGCGGTCCGAATGCCAGACTCGGCTGGCCGGCAGTAGACGTGAGGACGAGCATCTGATTGAACCCATTGATTCGTTGCCAAATCGCGGGGCTGTTGCTGTCGACATTCCCCGTGAAGCGTATGAGTGGGGCGGTAGTCAACTCTGCGCGAGGGCTGGCGGGCGCGGTACTCTGCGCGATCAGTTTGTGTGACGCAAGCAAAAGAAGAACGAGTATGAAGAGTGGTCGAATACGAGACATGCGCGCTGCATGATGCAGCGGGTGTGCCGGGTTCGTGGCATTTGCATGACATCGATCAAGTCACATTGTTCGAACGTCATAGCGTGCTGAACGATGTGCGGAGACGGGCGGGCGCCGTCCTGCCATTGAGACTTTCGTGATCCACTCATAGGACGGTGTTGTTGGCTCGAGGACACGGTGCGCAGGCGCTGACCGCAGTCTGAGTCGGCCTCACATCGACAACTGACAGATCACTCCGTCACGATCATCGGTGGCGTTTCCCGAACGGGGCCGAGCGGTGTCGAGCCCGACGGGCCGGCCGCGAAGTTCAGGCGCAATCGGAACTCGCGGCGAAGCAGCGAGAGATTCGTGACGAGTTGCACCACGACTCCCGCGACCGAGATGTACCACACCCAGCGCAGCGTAAATCCGGGCGTGTTCGACAGCAGGAGTACGGGCACCGCGATGATGACGATGCGCGCGGCCGACGCGAACAGCGACGGCATGGCATTGCCCATCGCCTGAAACATGCTCGAGCCGACGAAGATGATCCCCGAGGCCACGAAGTTCCAGGCGACGATGTGCAGGTATTCTTCGCCGACGGCGATCACCTTCGGATCCGACGAGAAGATTCCCATCATCAGATCCGCGCTCAGCCAGGTGATTGTCGCCAGGACGATCATGCCGCCCGCTGCCAGCAGGGCTCCCATCTTGAACGTCGCGATGACGCGCTCCGCTCGACGGGCACCGAAGTTCTGGCCGGCTACCGGACTCACGGCGAAGCCGAGCGCGACGACAGGCAGGAACGAGGCCTGCACGATTCGAAGGCCGATGCCGAACCCTGCTTGAGCCGCCGCGCCGAACGGACGGCTCACGATGTACACGATGACGAGGTAGACGGCGAGCAGCGCGAACTCGGCTCCGGCAGGAAGACCGATCTTCAGCAGGTCGCGCCACAGGCCGAACAGAGGCTTCCAGTCGCGAAACGAAAAGCGGATGTACGCATCGGCCGGCAGAAAGTAGAAGGTCATCCACGCCACACCGATGATGATGGCGATGAGCGTGGCGATCGCCGCTCCCGCCACTCCGAACGCGACGCCGGTACCCCACCCGAACACCAGAATCGGCGCGAGCACGATGTTGATGATCACGGTCGCTGTCTGCACCACCATGCCGGGCTTGAAGTGTCCCGTTCCGCGCAACCCGGAGGCCATGGCGATGAGCCCGAACTGCAGCGCCAGCGATGGGATGAACCACAGCAGGTACTGGAGCGCGAGCCGGCGCGTGGCCTCGTCGGCGCTCAACGCCGCGGTATACGGACCCTGCGCGAGAAACGCGGCGACCAGGAAGAGCGTGCCGACACATATCGACAGCAGCTGCGACTGATTGAAGACGAGGTTGGCGCGCGCCTGATTGCGTCCGCCGGTCGCGTGCGCGACCAGCGTCGTCGTTCCGACGCCCAGCATCTGCGTCCCGGCAACCACGATGAAAGTGAGGTTGCCCGCCAACCCGACCGCAGCGACGGCGTCAGTGCCGAGACGGCCGACCCAGTAGAGATCGACGAGCACGTAAAGTGTCTGAAAGATCATGCTGACGAGCATGTAGCTCGTCGTCTTGAGGAGATGCCCGGTCAGCGAACCCGTCGTGAGATCCTGCACGTCGATGCGCCTCTGAGTCACCGATCTTAGCAGCGTCGTGCGGTCGCCATGTCTCTGCCTTGACCCTCTTCGAAGCGGTGGGATACACTCGGCGGCCGATCAACCCGATTTATAAACGCTATAAGGATTTGTAGGTCTCGATGTCCGAATTCCTGGTGTCCATTCAGAGCGTGGTGCAAATGGTTCAAGACAGCGAGACCAGCACCGCGTTGCGCGAATCGCAATACGTCTGGTCCCTGTTCGAGGTTTCGCATGTCGTCAGCATGTGTCTGTTCGCCGGGCTCATCGTGATGATGGACCTGCGTCTGCTTGGCGTCGGGAACATGCAGACACCGTTTTCGCAACTCCAGAAGCGGCTCTTCCCGTGGCAGATGGTCGGGATGACGATGAGCGCGATCACCGGTGGAGTGCTGGTCTTCGGCGACCCGATGCGCTTCTACGCCAACATCTTCTTCTGGATGAAGATGACGCTGATGGTGATTGCAGCGCTGAACGCACTGGCGTTCCACTACATCACCTATTTCTCCGTCGACACGTGGGACGGCAAA
This sequence comes from Vicinamibacterales bacterium, assembly GCA_036407095.1. Lineage (GTDB taxonomy): Bacteria > Acidobacteriota > Vicinamibacteria > Vicinamibacterales > UBA2999 > Gp6-AA40. Next base: position 73,079 of record DASWZV010000012.1, read on the forward strand.
GTTCCACCCTTCGGTGCCAAGCTGGCGGGCGCACTCGGGATCCTCCTGTGGGGGTTCGTCATCGTGTCCGGCCGTCTGATCCCCTACAACTGGTTCCAAAATAATTAGGAGACCCGGGCACATGCTCCAGCCCTATTTCCAGGCAATGAACGACAGCTGGGTGGCCAAAGCCATCAGTGAATCGCTGTGGATCTATCCGCTCGACCAGGCCATCCATCTAGTGTTTCTCGCACTGTTTGCCGGCGCAATTCTGATCCTCGACATCCGCCTTCTGGGCCTGGGTATGCGCGAGCAGCCGGTCTCGAAGGTCGCGCGGGACGCGTGGCCGTGGATGCTCGCCGGCCTGCTGGGGCTCGTCGCCACCGGGATTCCGCAGCTCATTCAGAACGCGATGCGCGAGTACTACAGCGAATTCTTCTGGATCAAGATGTACGTGTTGCCGGTCGCGCTGATTTACACGCTGACGGTGAGGCGAATGGTGTCGCAGGCCGAAGAAGGGCGCATCAACCCTGGCCTGCAGAAGGTCGTCGGGCTGGTCTCAATCCTGCTGTGGTTTGGCGGGGTGGCGGTTCCGTCGCGGCTGATCGGGCTCTTTACGTAGTTCCCGACCGGGCTTCTTCTTAGGTCTTGAGCTTCGGGTCCGCAGCAGGACTCACGCCCTTTCCGCGCCCCGCCGTAAACAGGTAACCGGCGAGCACGATCGTCATCGCGACAGTCGACCAGATCATGGCCCACGTCATTCGCCAGGGGGCGATCGATCCCCTGGTGATGGCGACTTCCTGCGTCGGCATCAGATTCATCCCAAAGACGACGAGCAGGGCGCCAAGCGCCAGCACGACAATAGCAACGAGTTTCCAGATTGGCGACGGGCGGTCCATGGGAGTCTCCTGATCGAATCGGGCCGCCATTATACGGGGTTTCGCCGGGAAATGCGTGTGTCCGCCTCTGTTCTTGACACTGGGGGATCTCCCCCTTTACGCTCCGTTGCGCTTGTCAGAGCGGGTTCGGACAGTCGAGCGCGGGGCTGGCCGAATCCTCGGGATCATCGGTGTTCGAGGCGGGACGACGAGTCGTCTGAGGAGGGGGATACTGCCGATGCGTAGAGTAGTCAGCGTGCTGGCCGGGGTGCTGTTGTTGGGCATCCTCGTGCCGTCTGTCGTGTACGCCCAGGCGTCAATTGCGGGAGTAGTCAAGGATGCGTCCGGCGCGGTGCTGCCGGGCGTGACCGTCGAAGCGTCAAGCCCTGCGCTCATCGAGAAAGTCCGGTCCGTCACCACCGATGGATCCGGTCAGTATCGCATCGTCGATCTGCGTCCCGGGACTTATACCGTCACATTCACGCTCACCGGTTTCACGGTGGTCAAGCGTGAGGGCATCGAGCTCACAGGTTCTTTCAACGCGACGATCAACGCCGACCTGCGGGTAGGCGGCCTTCAGGAAACGATCACCGTCACAGGTGAATCGCCGATCGTCGATACCCAGAGCGTTCGTCGGCAGACGACGCTCGATCATGAACTTCTGACCAGCGCACCGACCGCGCGATCGTGGGCGGCGACAGCCGTGCTGATTCCAGGCATCGTCACGCAGGCGGGCGCGAGTGCTGACATTCAGATCACGCCTCAGATGACGGTCTTCGGCGGCATGGGTGGACGCGGCAACGAAGGGCGCATGCAGGTCGATGGTCTCAACACCGGCGCTGCGCTCAACGGCGGCGGCGTCTCGACGTATGTGGCCGACGTCTCGAACGCGCAGGAAGTCGTCACGACGACGTCGGGCGGGTTGGGCGAGGCCGAAGTTGGCGGCCCGACGCTGAGCATCGTCCCGCGCAGCGGCGGCAACACGCGATCGGGACAGGCGTACTTGTCTGGCGTGAGTACGGGGATGGTTGGCAGCAACTACTCCGACGCGCTGAGAAGCGCCGGCCTGTCGACGCCCGGCTCCCTGGTGAAGCAGTGGGACTTCACGGGCGGCGTCGGTGGACCGATCGTCAAGGATCGAGTCTGGTACTACGTGACGGCCCGGGATGAAGGACAGTGGCGCACGATCCCCGGCGTCTTCCCGAACAAGAACGCCAACGATCCGACCAAGTGGGTGTACGAGCCCGATATCACGAGGACGGCGCAGGGAGCAGAAAGCTTCCAGTTGTTCAGTGCGCGCTTCACCGCGCAGGCGTCGCAGCGCAACAAGTTCAACGTGCATTGGGACTGGCAGCTCCCGTGCAACGGCGCCGCGGTGACGACGAGTGCCGACGCGTGCCGCACGCAGCCCGACTCGGGAGCGGTCGTCGGGGCGCTCGGTCTCGGTGGCTTGACGGCGACCACATCTCCTGAAACCGCCCAGTATCTGCACGTGCTCGTCCAGAACCGGCAGTTCACCTGGTCGTCTCCCGTGACCAACAAGCTGCTGCTCGAGGCGGGCCTTGGTTCGTACGTCGCCAAGTGGGGGCCGAACGAGGCGCCGGGAAACGCCACGAGGAACCTGGTTCGCGTGACGGAACAGGCCTCGCGCGCGTATGACACAAACGGTAATGGAGTGATCGGTGATGCCGGCGATGTCCGTTCGCTGGCGAACCTGGCGTATCGATCGGCGAACTGGGCGCAGGACTACGACAATCCAAACACCTGGCGCGCATCGGGTACCTATGTCACCGGCGGTCACAGCATGAAAGTGGGGTACATCGGTGGACTTCTCCGCGAGGACATCGAGAACCACGGCAACGATCTCAACCTCGCGTACACGTTCAACAACGGCCAACCCAGTCAGCTCACGCAGTCGCTGCGCGTCTACAAGCAGATGGATCGCGTCGAGTACGCGGCGATCTACGGGCAGGATCAGTGGACGATGGGAAAGATGACCCTTCAGGGCGCCCTCCGTTTCGATCGGGCGTGGAGCTACTCGCCTCCGCAGACCATCGGTCCCACGAACTTCCTCGCGACACAGTTGTCATTCCCGAGGACACCGGGCGTCAACTCGTATAAGGACATCTCGCCGCGTGGCGGTGTCGCGTACGACTTGTTCGGCAACGGGAAGACGTCGGTGAAGGTGAACTTCGGCAAATACCTCGAGCCGGCGAGCAATCTGAACGGCAACTACTCGATCTCGAACCCGATCGCGAGGATTGCCACGACGACCAGCCGGACCTGGAACGACGTGAACCCGGCCCCGGGTGGCGTCCCGAACGACTTCGTGCCGCAGTGCAATTTGCAGATGGTCGACGCGAACGGCGAATGCGGACGCATGAACTCGCCGACGTTCGGAACGAACGCACTCACCACCGCGGCGATCGATCCGGCGATCCTCAACGGCTGGAACGTCCGGCCGGGCGACTGGCAGATCGGTGCGTCGGTGCAGCAGGAGCTGTTCCCGCGCGTCTCGGCCGAAGTGGGTTACTTCCACCGCTGGTTGACGCACTTCACGACGACCGACAACCTGAACCTCAGCCCGGCCGATTTCACCGCGTTCACGTTGACAGCGCCGCTCGATCCGCGCTTACCCGACGGTGGCGGCTACCAGGTAACCGGGCTGTACAACCTCACTCCAGCTGGATTCCTGAAAGCTACCAGCAACAACGTGACCTTTGCCGACAACTTCGGGAAGCAGACGCAGGTCTACAACGGCATCCTGCTCAACGTCAGCGCGCGCGCCACGAATGGCCTGACGATGAGCGCGGGTGTGAACACGGGGAAGACGGTGAACGACTACTGCGATCTGCGTGGGGCGCTGCCGGAGTTATCGCTCGGTTTGTTCGGCGCGATCCTCGGACCGACCAATCCGTACTGCAATCAGGACCCCGGGTTCGTGACGAAGGTGACGGGATTGGCGTCCTACACGATCCCGAAGATCGACGTGCTGATCGCCGGAACGCTCCGCAGCGACCAGGGGGCGCCTCTTCGCGCGACCTGGAACGCCCCCAAGGGACCGGTCGGCGACTTCCCGGGCCTTGACGCGATCCTCGGCCGGCCTACTCAAGGCGCCGGCAGCACTGTCGCAATTGATCTCATCGCTCCCGGGCAGAAGTGGGGCGATCGCGTCAACGAAGTCGATCTTCGATTCGCGAAGATCGTGCGCTTCGGCAGGACGCGCACGCACGTCGGGATCGACATCTTCAACGTCCTCAACTCGGACGCGGTCCTGACCTACAACCAGACGTTCGCCCCGGGCGGCGCCTGGCTCGCACCGCAGTCGGTTCTGACGCCGCGCTTCGTCAAGGTGAGCGCGCAGATCGACTTTTAGTACGTAGTGTCCGGCTTTAGCCGGACGTGTTTCTACGGGGGGCCGCCTTTCGGGCGGCCCCTCTTTTTTTGAGGCACCTACGATGCGAGTCACAGTCATAGCGCCCACGATCGTCGCTGCGGTCATCTCCGGTTCGATTGGCCACGCGCAGACCGCCGCGCGGCCCATGAAGGTGCTCGCGTCGAACGGGTTCAGGGCGGTGATGGAAGATCTGGCGCCGCGATGTGAGAAGACGCTGGGCCAGCGCATCTCGACCGACTACGGGACGTCGACGTCGCTGCTTCAGCGAGTGAATGGCGGCGAGGGCTTCGACGTCGCCGTGACGACGGTCGAAGCGATGGACGATCTGGTGAAGGCGGGGAAGGTCAGCGCCGCCACTCGCACATCGCTCGGACGATCGGGGATCGGCATCGGCGTTCGCAAGGGGGCGTCGAAGCCCGACATCAAAACCGTCGATGCCGTGAAGCGCACGCTCGTCAGCGCGAAGTCGGTGACCTATGCGGGCGACGGCGCGAGCCGTCCTCACATCGACGCGATGTTCAAAGAGCTTGGAATCACGTCAGCGATGGCGTCGAAAACGATCCTCGAACAGGGATCGGTCCGCGCGGCCGCGAAGGTTGCAAGCGGCGACGCCGAACTGCTGATCACGCTGGTCAGCGAGATCCTGCCGGCACCTGGTGTCGATCTCGTTGGCCCGCTGCCAGATCGATTCCAGCACTACGTGTCGTTTGCGGCGGCCGCGGGAAAGACGACCTCCAGTCTCGAGGCAGGCAAGTCGCTGATTGCGTGCCTGTCGGGACCGGAAGTAGCCGCGACGTTGAAAGCGAAGGGGATGGAGCGCTAGTTTTGCGGCGCTCTTTCAGGATCAACGATAGGGGGCGCGCCGCCAGGGCCACCGCCTCGTCCACCCGGACCGGCGCCGCGGCCGCCGCGGCCCTCACCGATCGGCCGTCCACCGACGTCCAGCCCGCCCTGGATGGGACGACGCTCGCGCTTGTTCCCCTTGGCGAGATCGTCGGCCAGCGCTTTGTCTTCGGCGCGCTCGGCGCCGAGCGACTGCCTGATCGCGTAATTGCCCTCGTGGCATTCATACGGCAGCAGCGTGCCGCCGTCGAGCGGCGTCAGCGGCAGCGACAGGGTGAACGGCTTTCCGTAGGTCACGGGATCGTCGACCGTGATCTGGTACTGAACGATGTCGTTCGCCACCCGCTTGAACTGCTCGGTGATCTTCATTTGATCGCTGTGGCGCAGGCCGTTGCCGTTCGGGCCGATGCTCGTCCTGTCGGTCAGGTTGGTGGTCTCGACGACGAGCACGTCGCCTTCCCAGTGCGCCCGTGAATCACCGAGGTACTGACGGATGGCCTGGTTGATGTGCGGCCTGCCGTCGGTATAGAAGATGCGGCTGTCGTGGATCATCTCGTAGCTGATCGCGACCATACCCGGCGCCTGCACGATGCGGTTGCCGTTGCCGTAGACGACGCGAAGGACCGAGCCGACGATGCCGCGGGTGATGCAGCGGTCATACAGCGTAAAGTCGAGCCATGAATCGAACGGACCGTTGCCGAAGGTGCCCTGATCACGGGGGGCTCGACGTTTCTGCGCTTCGGCGGTCGGCTGCGGCTGACGTCCGTCGGGCGGATCGACGATGAGGGACGTCTGGCGGAATGCCCGGCGCGCGAAATCACCGCGGAACGAGCCGACGGCGTTCTCGGCATTCTTCACGCCGCCCTCGATCTGCTTCACGCGCGCCGCGTATTCCTCGTCGTTCAGGTAGAGACGATCGCCGAAGTTCATCGGCCGCGACATCGGCATCGTCGCGTCGTCGCTGCTCCACACGCCCTGCAGATCGGGGTCGCCCCATGGCGTCTTCGGCACCGTGTACGGTTTCGGCGGCCCGCCGTTGTACGCGGTGATGACGAGCGGCGGCGTCTTGCTCGCCTGACCTGAGATTGGCAGCGTCGCGATCAAAGCGATCGCCGCGCACATGGATGTGGAGATGACGACGCGCTTCATTGAATCTCCTTTAGGAATCAGGAATCGGGAATCAGTTCTGGGCCAGGACGAAGGAATCAGAGCTTCCTGATTCCTATCGGTTCGGGTCTTCCGGATCTGCTCCTCGTCCAGGCCCGCCTCCAGGCGCACCAGCCGGTGCCGCACCGCGGCCGCGGTTTCCACCGCCTCCCACGCCGCTCTCCTGCACACCGCGCCTCGTCCGCTTGATGCCTTTCGCGAGGTCATCGGCGAGTGCCTTGTCCTCGGCCCGCTCCGCGCTCAGCGCGTTGTGCACCGCCTGATTGCCTTCATGGCAGTCGTAGGGGAGGAGCACACCGCCCGAGAGCGGCGTGAGCGGCATCGACATCGTGAACGGTCGCTCGTAGGTGATCGGGTCGTCGATGGTGAACTGGTACTGCACGATGTCGGACGCGACCCGCTTGAACATCTCGGTGATCTTCATCTTGTCGCTGTGACGAAGACCGTTGCCGTTGCCACCGATGCTCGTCCTGTCGGTCAGGTTCGTCGTCTCGACGACCAGGACGTCGCCGTCCCAATGTGCCCGCGAGTCGCCGAGATACTGACGGATTGTGTGGTTGATGTGCGGCCGTCCATCCGTGTAGATGATCCGCGTGTCGTGAATCATCTCGTAGCTGAAGGCGACGACGCCCGGACTCTGCACGATGCGATTGCCGTTGCCGTAGATCACGCGCAGCACCGAGCCGACGATGCCCCGGGTGATGCAGCGGTCGTACAGCGTGAAATCGTCGAAGGTATTGAACGGCCCGTTGCCGAAAGTGCCGCGGTCGCGTGAAGCGCGGCGCTTCTCGGCCGCGGGGGTCGTCCCCGGCATGCGGCCGTCGGGTGGGTCGACGATGATCGAGGTCTGCCGGAACGCACGGGTCGCGTAGTCGTTGCGGAACGAGCCGACCGCGTTCTCACCGCGCTCGACGCCCTGCTTCACCTGCTTCACACGCGCGGCGAACTCCTGATCCGTCTGATACAGACGCGTGCCGAGCTCGGCGGGCCGCTCGCGCGGGATGCCGGATGTGTCGTCGCTGCTCCAGACGCCCTGCAGATCAGGTTCACCCCATGGTGTCCTGGCGGGCGTGTAGGGGATTGGTGCTCCGCCGTTGTATGCGGTGATGACGAGCGCCGGAACGTGTCCGTGCTGCGTCGACACCGCCATCGGCGACCACACGATCGCCGAGGCTACGGCCAACGCGCCGAACAGTGAACCGACTCGACCGGTCATCGCGAGCTCCTTGTAGTGCTGGCCGCCGAAAGGACCAAAGGGACGGGAAAGCAGACTGGCTGCGTCATTATACGGGCGCCATCCGCCAGTCGTTGACAGCCAGACCGCGGCTCTGCCTTTGAGGGCACTGAGCCGCCATGTTAGGCTGTGTGTATGAAACGCACGAATGTTGTGATTGATGAGGACTTGCTGGAGGAGGCGGTCCGGGTGAGTGGTGAGAAAACCTACTCGCGCACGATCGAGCGGGCATTGACAGAGCTGGTCCGACGGGCCAAGGCCCGAAGCATCGATCAGCTCGCCGGTTCAGGCTTGTGGTCAGGCGATCTGTCGCAGATGCGCGGCGATCAGCCTCTCGCGGTCCGCGAGACTCGCGGCGTCTATCGACCCCGGAGGAAGCGTGTATCTCGTTGACACGAGCGCCTGGATCGAGGTGTTTCGGAAGGGGAGCCGGGTTACGGTCGACACCCTCGTCGACGATCGCGATCAGATCGTCACGTGCCCGCCGGTCATCCAGGAAGTGCTACAGGGATTCGATGATGAGCGCGCGTTCCGGATCGCAAGGACGGCGCTGCTGGCGCTGCCGTGTGTCGAGTTGCCGGTGACCCTGCCGCTCATCGAGCAGGCAGTCGATATCTACCGGCGCGCCCGGCGCGCCGGAGTCACCGTCCGCTCGGGCGTCGACTGCGTCATCGCTGCGTGCGCGTCACGTCATAACCTGACTGTCGTGCACCGCGATCGTGACTTCGCGCACATCGCCAGGGTCCTCGCCCTGCAGCACGTCGACATCGCCCGCCTCTGATCTGAAGCCAAACACCATCTGGGTCCGCAAGTTACGGTAAGATTCGCTCAGGCGAAAGGACTTTTCTCCATGCGCAGATTCGGTGGATCCCTGTTGATCGCGTCGGTGCTGGCGCTCGTGACGGTCGCGGCTCAGAGCGGCTCGAACGGCGGCGCGCGTAAGACGGCTAGGCCCAACACGGCCGCGGCCAGGCCCTACACGACCTGGACCGCGTACCAGGGCGGCGCGCACTCCTCGCAGTATTCCGCGCTCGATCAGATCAACAAGTCGAACGTCTCGCAGCTCGAGGTGGCGTGGACCTATCAGATCAACGGCAATGTGACGTTCAACCCGGTGATCGTCGACAACATGATGTACGTCCAGGGTACGGGCAACTCGATCGTGGCACTCGATGCGGCGACCGGGAAGGAGATCTGGTCGCATCCGAACCAGGGCGCGATCGGCGCACGGGGGTTGAACTACTGGGAGAGTCCGGACCGCAAGGACAGACGCCTGCTGTATCTCAACGCCGGCATGCTCACGGCGATCAACGCGCAGACCGGCGAACCGATCCCGTCGTTCGGCACCAACGGCAAGGTGGATTTGCGCCAGGCACTCTGGCGTGAGGCGCGCAATCCGCTCCAGACGAGCAACCCCGGCCGCATCTTCGAGAACCTGATCATCATGTCGCTGCCGGCGCAGGGGGCCGGTTACGACTCGACGCCGGCCGACGTGCAGGCGTACGACGTGCGCACCGGCAAAGTGGCGTGGGTCTTCCACAGCATTCCGCATCCCGGTGAGTTCGGCTACGACACCTGGCCCGAAGGTGCGTTCCGCACCGCCGGCGGCGTCCACAACTGGAGCGAGTTCACGATCGACGAGAAGAACGGGATTGCGTTCATTCCCTTCGGCACGGCGCGCTTCGACTTCTACGGCGGCAACCGCAAGGGCAACAACCTGTTTGCCAACAGCCTGGTCGCGCTGGATGCGCGTACCGGCAAGCGGCTCTGGCATTACCAGCTCGTTCATCACGATCTGTGGGACTACGACCTGCCGCAGGCGCCGAAGCTGCTGACGATCAGGCAGAACGGTCGATCGATCGACGTCGTTGCGCAGGCCACCAAGTTCGGGTTCATCTACGTGTTCGACCGGATGACCGGCAAGCCGATCTTCCCGATTGAAGAGCGTCCCGTGCCGCAGACCGATGTGCCCGGCGAGTGGACCTCGCCGACGCAGCCGTTCCCGATGAAGATCCCGCCGTTTGCGCGACAGTCGTTCACCGAGAAAGACATCAACCCCTATCTGCCCGAAGCGGAGAAGGAACTGCTGCGTCAACGATTGAAGTCAGTGCGCAACGAGGGCCTGTTCACGCCGCCAAGCCTCGAAGGGTCCATCGAGCTGCCCGGTCACAATGGCGGCGCGAATTGGGGCAGCACCGCCGTCGATCCGACGAAAGGCGAGCTCTACGTCGTGGCCAAGAACATGCCGACGCTGCTGCGCCTGATATTGAGCAACGAGGAGCCGTCGGCGAACGTCGGCGGCGGCGTGAGCCCGATCATCACGCCCGAGCAGAAAGAGAAATTCATGGCTGCGGCAAAGGACGCGGCGGCGAAGGACAGCCCGCGCTACACGTCGCCGTACGACTTCATGCAGAGCCCGAGCAACGGCATGACTGCGATCGGTCCGCCCTGGTCCGAGATCACGGCGTACGACCTCAACACCGGTGAGATCAAATGGCGCATCCCCGATGGCAACGTAACCGCGCCGCCTGAATACAACATCAAGCCTGGCTCCGGCGCGCACATGCCGCGCGGCGGACCGCTCGCGACGGCTGGCGGCCTGTTGTTCGTGGCGACCGCCTCCGATCGCACGGTGCGAGCGTACGATCGCGACAGCGGCAAGGTCCTCTGGTCGAAAGATCTGCCGACCGGATCGGAAGGCGTGCCCGCGACCTACGAAGTCAACGGCCGTCAGTTGATCGTGTTTCCGGTGGCGGCCGGCGCCGGCCTGTTTCCTGCGCGCTTCGGCGGACCTGCGCCTGCGCGTGGCGCGTCAGCGGGCGCTGGTCCTGAGGCGCAGGGCGGGGCGGGCCGCGGTGGACGCGGCGCGGCTGCGGCGCCTGGTGCGTACATCGCGTATGCGCTTCCGAAAAACTAGAGCGCCTGTAATGCAGAATGCAGAATGCAGAAGGTTGCGGCTCTTCGACAACGAAGTGTCTGCACTCTGCATCCTGCATCCTGCATTCTGCATTCTGCATTCTGCATTCTGAGAAGGCGACTTCATGAAACGTTTGCTGGGAATAGCAGCCGCAACGATCGTCGTAGCCACCCTCTTCTCGCTGCGCACCGGCCTCGCCCAGGACAAGCGCGATCAGGTCGCGCCCGGCGATTGGCCGAATCTCAATCGCGATCTCGCTGCGACCAGGTACTCGCCGCTGACGCAGATCAACCCGGGCAACGTCGCCTCGCTGAAGGAGTCGTGGACGTTCAAGATGAGCGGAGGCGGGACTTCGGTTCCGCTCGTCGTCAACGGCGTGATGTTCATCGCCAACGGGAACCAGGTCGCTGCGCTCGATGGCGACACGGGCAGTCAGATTTGGGGGTACTCGATCAAATCCGTTTCGCAACCGCCCGCCCCGGTGACCGACGCGCAGGCTCCGACGACAACGCCGGCGGCGCCGCCCCCGGGGCTGGCTGTTACCGGCGGAGGTGGTGGTGGACGACGAGGTGGCGGACCGGCGCTTCCACAGGCGTCCGCGCGCGGAGTCGGCTACTGGCCTGGTGACGGCACGCTCGCGCCGCGCGTGCTGTTCATGAGCAACACCCGGCTCTTTGCGCTTGATGCGGCGACGGGGATGCCTGCCGCCGGCTTCGGCGTCAACGGCGAGGTCAACGTCGGCGTCCCCTACGGGGGCACGCCGACCGTGTATCACAACGTCGTGATCATCGGCGCCGCGGTGAACGAAGTGCCGCAGGGTCCTCCGGGGAATCCACGTGCGTTCGATGCGCGCACGGGCAAGAAGCTCTGGGAGTTCCAGACCGTGCCCAAGCCGGGCGAAAAGTACAACAACACCTGGGGCGAGGGCTGGAAGGATCGCTCGGGCACGAACATGTGGGCGTTTGCTGCGCCGGTCGATGTCGGGCGCGGCATCGTGTATCTGCCGATTGCAGGGCCCGCAGCCAATTACTACGGCGGTGATCGCCCCGGCACCAACGAGTACGCGAACTCGATCGTCGCCGTCGACGCGCAGACCGGCAAGTATCTCTGGCACTTCCAGACCGTCCATCACGACATCTGGGATTCGGACATTCCAAGCGCAGGTGGGCTCTTCGAGGTCACGCAGAACGGACGTCGCGTGCCGGCGATCGCGCACGTCGGGAAGACGAGCTATCTCTATGTGCTCGATCGCTCCAACGGAAAGCCGATCATTCCGGTTGAAGAGAAGCCAGTGCCAAAGGGTGATGTGCCGACCGAGTGGTATTCGCCGACCCAGCCGATCCCGGTGCGTCCGGCGCCGCTCAGTCGCGTGAGCTTCAACCCGGAGACCGATCTCGTCAGGCCCGAGGACACCACCCCCGATCACGCGGCCGCGTGCAGGGCGATGATGCAGAAGGCGGGTGGGTACTACAACGCCGGCCCGTTCACGCCGTTTCTCTACCACAAGAAAGGCGATCCGCCGAAGTCGACGATTCAATTCCCCGGCGGTACCGGCGGTGTCAACTGGGGCGGAATGGCGGTCGATCCGACGACCGGCTTGGTCTACGTGAACGCGCAGAACACCTCGCTCGTCGGCTGGGTGGAAGAGAAGGATCCAAACATCGACTACAGCTTCGACGCGCGTGGTTCGAAGCAGGCGTACGATCGCGCGAGCGTGAACGGCGTCGGCCCGTTCTTCACGTTCTCCGCACCGATGAATGGGTACGACGAGGGTGGCAGGCCGAAGCCTGGCCCGCAGCTACCGTGTCAGCGTCCGCCCTGGTCGAAGCTGATCGCGATCAACGCGAACACCGGACAGATTGCATGGGAGTCGGTGCTCGGGACCAACGAAGCGCTCCCCGCCGGTAAGCAATTGGTCGGCGGCAGCGGCAGCGCGGGTCCGACGGTCACCGCCGGTGGGCTCGTCTTCGTCGGGGCCACGAGCGATCGTCGCTTCAGAGCGTTCGACGCGAAGACCGGCAAGGAGCTCTGGTCGACGACAGTCCCTGCAACGGCGAATGCGAACCCCATGAGTTATCAGGGGAAGGATGGGAAGCAGCGCGTCGCGGTCGTCGCGGGCGGAACCCTGGTGTCGTTTGCGCTGCCGTAAGAAAGAACCAGGAATCAGGAATCGGGAATCAGGAATCAGGAGCAGAGATCAGCAGTGCTCCGGCGCGGCCTGACCCTTGAAACGCTCCGCAAGGGCGCGGACGATCTCGCCGCGCGCGACGTCGATCTCGCTCGTGTCCTCCAGCGCGTCGGCTACCCGCCGATCTGGGGCCGTCGGCCCGGCTTCTCGTCTCTCGTCCGCATCATCCTCGAACAGCAGGTCTCGCTGCGATCAGCGGAGGCTATGTATCGCCGCCTCGAACGTCACTTGGGCGGGGTGACGCCTGAATCCTTCGCCCGCGCGGGAGTGACCCGGCTGCGGCGGCTTGGCGTGACGCGTCAGAAGGCCGGCTACTGCGTCGGTCTGGCGCGGCGCGTGCTCGGCGGTGCTCTTGATCTTTCAGCGGTCGCGCGCGCCGATGACGACGTGGGGCGCCGGATGCTGCTCGACGTTCCCGGCCTCGGAGCCTGGAGCGTCGACATCTACTATGTGATGGCGCTGCGCCGGCCCGACGTGTGGCCGCGCGGTGATCTTGCGCTCGCGGCTGCGCTGCGCGATCTCAAGGGGCTTCGAGCGTTGCCGACACCCGAGCAACAGCTGGACTTCGCACATGCGTGGGCACCCTGGCGATCGATCGCGGCTCGAATCCTGTGGGCGCTCTATCTGACAGAACGCGGTCGCTTCAATCACCAATAAGCCGCTCGCGAATTCATCACCAAGCGCTGTTCGTCACATCAACAACGATTCGAAGATCGCTCATCACTAATCACCGATGTGCTGCCGGAGCGCGTGCCACGCGGCCCGTGCCTCTTCCACCGATCCCTCGTCTTCGATCGTCGTGATGTCGCCTGGATCGCGATCGAGAATCACGGCCTTGAGTACCCGTCGCATGATCTTTCCGCTGCGCGTCTTCGGCAGCATCTTCACGAAGTTGAGATTGCCGATGACCGCGACCGGTCCGAGTTCGCGTCGAATCGTGTCGAGCAGTTCCTGCTTCAACAGCGTCGACGGATCGTGACCGTGCTTCAGGAGCACGAAGGCGGCAATGACCTCGCCGCGCATCTCGTCAGGCCTGCCGATGACACCGCATTCGGCGACGGCGTCGTGTTTGAGGAACGCGCTCTCCACCTCGATCGTGCCGAGCCGATGCGCGGCGATCTTGATCACTTCATCTGCGCGCCCGGCAAACCAGTAGTAGCCGTCCTCGTCGACGTGGGCTGAATCGCCCGAGTAGTAGACGTTGGGGAGCTTTCGCCAGTAATCGAGTCCATACCGCTCGGGTTCACCCCAGAGGCCGGGCGTCATGCCCGGGAACGGCCGCTTCAGCACCATGATCCCTTTTTCATTCGGTCGGCACGTCTCGCCCTCCGGCGTCACGATGGCCGCTTCGATCCCCGGAAGCGGCGGCCCGGCGGCGCCTGGTTTGATCGGGAGCATCGCGATGCCGTACGGGTTGCCGAAGACGGGCCCGCCCGTTTCGGTCTGCCACATGTGATCGATGACCGGCACCCGACCGCCGAGGACCACGTTCTGCAGCCAGTCCCATGCGTGCGGATTGAGCACCTCGCCCGCGCACACGACCCGCTCGAGACGACGATGATCGACGTCGCGGAGGGTGTGCTCGCCGTAGCGCATCAGCATGCGCACGGCCGTGGGCGAGGTGAAGATGCCGGTCGCTCCGAACTCCTCGACGACCGTTCGCCAGTGCCCGTCGGGCGTGGGGTAGTCGAGCGCGCCTTCGAACGCCACGGTCGTGCAGCCCGCGAGGAGCGGCGCGTAGACCATGTAGCTGTGACCGACGATCCAGCCGATGTCCGATGTCGACCACCACACATCGCCGGGTGTGAGGCCGAAACACCAGCGGCCCATGCTCGCGATGTGGACCTGATAGCCGCCGTGTGTGTGGATGGCGAGCTTCGGCCTCGCGGTCGTCCCCGAGGTCGCCAGGATGAATGCAGGCTCGTTCGACTCCATCGACGTGTGCGCGCCGGAATGCCCGCGGGCGCGCTCGAGAAACGCGTCCCACGTGATGTCGCGCCCCCGCGCGTAGCCTCGTTCCGGTGGACCACCTTCGGGCCCGTGTACGTAGTGTCCGGCCTTGGCCGGACCGTCTCGTTCGAGCACGATGACATGCTCGACGCTATGCCCCGGCGTTCGAAGCGCTTCATCGACGATCGGCTTCAGCGCAACCGTCTTCCCTTTGCGATACGTGACGTCGGCGGTGAAGACGAGTCGCGATCCGCTGGCGCGGATGCGATCCCCGAGCGCGTTGGCACCGAAGCCGGCGAAGACGATCGAATGAATCGCGCCGATGCGCACGATCGCGAGCATCAGGATGATCGCCTCGGGCGAGGTCGGCATCGAGATCGTGATCCGGTCGCCTTTGCGAATGCCCATGCCGCGCAGCGCCGCTGCGGTGCGCGTCACGGCATGAAGCAGCTGCGCATACGTGAACACTCGGCGCTCGCCACGCTCGTTCAGATAGACGAGCGCGGCGTGTCCGCCGCGTCCGTGCTCGACATGATGATCGAGCGCGTTGTACGCGAGATTTGTTTCGGCGCCGATGAACCATCGGAACGTGGGAAAGGTCCACTCGAACACGCGATCCCACGTTTTGAACCAGGGTAGCGCCGACGCCGCCTGTGCCCAGAAGGCGTCCGGATCTCGTTGCCCGTCTTCGAGCCACCGCCGCACGACGGGGTTGATCGTGCTCACAAGCCGCAATGATAGAAGGAATCGGGATTCAGGAATCAGGATTCAGGCCTGGGCTAGGCCTGATTCCTCCTGATTCCCGATTCCCGATTCCTGTTCAGTACAATCTCCCTGATGCAGAGTTTCAAGGCGTTTCGGATCTTCAACGAGGACGGCAAGATTGCGGGCCGCGTCGTCGACGCCACGCTCGATGAGTTGACCGCGGGGGAAGTGGTCATCAAGGCCGAGTACTCGAGCGTCAACTACAAAGATGCGCTCGCCGCCACTGGAGTGGGGAAGATCATCCGTAAGTTTCCGCTCATCGGTGGCATCGATGTCGCCGGCACTGTGAGTTCGAGCAACGACCCGGCGTTCAAGACAGGCGACCGCGTGCTCGTCACCGGCTACGACCTCGGCGTGGCGCACGATGGCGGATACGCGCAGTACGTGCGAGTGCCGGCCGCGTGGGTCGTGCATGTCCCCGACGGGCTCACTACTCTGGAAGCGATGACCCTCGGCACGGCTGGTTTCACTGCTGCACTCGCAGTGGTCCGGCTCGAGCGCAATGGACTCGCGCCATCGCAGGGAAAAGTCGTCGTGACCGGTGCCACGGGTGGAGTCGGCAGCATCGCCGTTGCGGTGCTGTCCCGACTCGGCTACGACGTCACCGCGATCACGGGCAAGGACGAGGCGCACGACTACCTCGAGTCGCTCGGCGCGAACGCCATCATCGATCGCAAGACGATGTCGTTGGGAACGCGCCCGCTCGAGGCGGCGACCTGGGCGGGCGCTGTCGACGCGGTCGGCGGCGATCTCCTCGCATGGCTGACACGCACGATGGGCTATTGGGGCAGCATTGCGAGCACCGGGCTCACGGGCGGCATCGAGGTGCATACGACTGTGATGCCTTTCATCCTGCGAGGTGTGTCGCTTATAGGTATCGACTCGGCGATGTGCCCGATGGACGTGCGCACGAACGTCTGGCAGCGGCTGGCGAGCGCCATGAAGCCGGCGCGGCTCGAGTCGATCGCGCACACGGTGTCGTTCGATCAACTTCCACCGACTTTCGCCACGCTGCTCGACGGCCGCGCCCGGGGCCGCTACGTGGTTCAGATACACTAAGTAACTCCATCGACGATGCTCGAGTCTTCAATTGTCGGCAGCCTGCCGAAACCATCGTGGCTCGCCCAGCCCAACGTGCTTCGCGCGCCGTGGCGCCTCGCGGGCGACGAGCTGCGTGCGGCTCAGGACGATGCGGTGCGTCTCGCCGTGCTCGATCAGGAGGAGGCCGGTCTCGCGATCGTCACCGACGGCGAGGTCCGACGACGGCATTACATCTGGGGCTTTCTCGACGGATTGACCGGCATCGACACCGAGCAGCTGGCCGTGCAGCGCTCGCGCGGCGGGCGCTACTCGGAGACGACCGAAGTCGCGCGCGTGATCGGTCCGGTCGAGCGAACGCAGCCGGTGTTCCTCGATGCGTGCCGGTTCGCTCGTTCGATCACGGATCGGCGTTTGAAGGTGACACTGCCCGGACCGATGACGATCGTCGACAGCGTCGCGGACGAGCACTATCACACCGATCGCAAGTCGCTCGCGATGCGATTCGCTCGCATCCTCAACGAGGAAGCACGCGAGTTGGCGTCTGCGGGTGCCGATCTGATCCAGTTCGACGAACCGTGCTTCAACATCTATCTCGACGAGGTGGAAGCGTGGGGGATCGAGGCGCTCGAGCAGTCCATGGATGGCGTGGCCGCGCGCAAGGCGGTCCACATCTGTTACGGGTACGGCACGCCGGCAGTGCTCGCATGGAAGACGAGGAACACCGATTGGAGCCACTACTGCGTGACGCTGCCGCTCCTGGCCAGGAGCAGCGTCGATCAAGTGTCGGTCGAGTGCGCGGCGTCGGGCGTCGACGTGTCGGTGCTTCGCGAGCTCGAAGGCAAAGATGTCCTCGTCGGCGTCATAAATGTTGGGTCCGAAGAGATTGAAACGCCCGAGGTCGTCGCCACCCGGATCCGGCGCGCGCTGGCGCACGTGCCTGCTGACCACTTGAAACCATGCACCGATTGCGGCCTCGTGCCACGCAGCCGGGAGGCCTCCCGGGGTAAAATGCGCGCGCTCGCAGCGGGAGCGGCCATCGTACGCGCCGAGCTCACGGCGGAGGCAGCGCGCACGGCGATGGCGAGCCGACGGTAAGCAACGCTCGAGTGTCCGTCGTTACTTACAAAAACGCCGCGATTTCTTGACAGGATGTTCGAGACTCTGGTAAACGTCCCGTCGGCAACGACTTGCTGAGTATCGCTCGTCCGCCTGAAGCCGGACACTACGACTGTCCGGCTGAAGCCGGACACTACGATTGACACGTGAGAGAAGAGGAGACCTGGCACATGCGAAACCGGTTTACAGGCGCAATGGTGGCGATAGCAGTGGCGGCGGCAGTGTCGCTTACCGTGATGCCCCTTTCCGGACAGGCAGGCCGTGGTACAGCACCTGCTGGCGGTGCGGCCGGTCAGGGACGCGCAGCAGCCGCGCCGGCGCAGCCGGCTCGCGGCGGGGCGCCGCGACCCGCACAGATCGCCGGGCATCCGAACTTGAACGGCATCTATCAGGCGATCACGACCGCCTACTGGAACGTCGAGGATCACTCCTCGACGGGGTTGAACCAGTTCTGGCAGTTGGGCGCCATCGCGGCGATTCCGGCGGGGCAGAGCGTGGTCGAGGGCGGCACGATTCCATATCTCCCTGCCGCGCTCAAGAAGCGGCAGGAGAATCAGGCGGGCTGGCCGAAGACCGATCCGGAAGCCAAATGCTACATGGGTGGCATCCCGCGATCGACCTACATGCCGTACCCGTTCCAGATCGTCCAGGGGCAGAAGGACATCCTGTTCGTCTACGAGTACGCCAGCTCGAACCGCATCGTCCACATGGACAAGCCGTCGGAAGCGCCCGTTGACAGCTGGATGGGATGGTCCAATGGCAAGTGGGAGGGGAACACCCTCGTGATCGAAGTCACCGGCAACAACGATCAGACCTGGTTCGATCGCGCCGGCAACCATCACTCCGATCAACTGAAAGTCACGGAGCGATACAGCCTGATCGGCGATACCGGCAACCTGCAGTATTCAGCGACGATGGAAGATCCGAAGACCTTTTCGAAGCCGTGGACAATCAGGATGCCGCTGTATCGCATGGTGGAGCCCAACGCGCAGCTCCTGGAGTTCAAGTGCGTCGAATTCTCTGAAGAACTCCTCTACGGCGATCTGAAGAAGAAGACGTCGTAACCTTCTTGAGGTACAATTCTGAACCGTCCTGAATACCTATGGAGATGAATCCGATGCGAAAACTCTTCAGCGTTGTGGCCGGCGCGGCGCTTCTGCTGTCGGTCGCTGCCGTGCAGTTGTCAGCGCACCACTCGTTTGCGGCGGAGTTTGACGCCAAGAAACCGGTCAAGCTGCGGGGCACGGTCGTCAAGATGGAGTGGATCAACCCGCATTCCTGGATCCACATGGACGTGAAAGATCCCGCGACGGGCAAGGTCGAGCGCTGGATGGTCGAGGGCGGCGCGCCCAACGCGTTGCTGCGACGTGGCTGGACGAAGAAGTCGTTGCCCGAGGGCACAGAGATTCTCGTCGAAGGCTTCCAGGCCAAGGACGGCGCGAACCGCGCGAACGGACGCGACATCACGTTCCCGGATGGCAAGAAGCTGTTCGTCGGTTCGTCCGGCACCGGTGCACCGGACGAGAGACCCGAGAAGTAACACACCATTCGTCGACTTTTTGGGGTCGGGAGTCGTGTGGGGTCGGGAGTCATTTTGGTGGGACATGATGCAAAATGACTCTCGACCCCAAATGACTCCCGACCCCAAATGACTCCCGACCCCAATCTCGAAGCCGTCTCCGCCGAACGGTGGCGGGTCGCCATCTCGCTGACCGCCGCGATGATGGTTGCCTACTTCGGCTTCATCCTCCTCGTCGCATTCAATAAGCCACTGCTCGGATCGATTTTCACGCCAGGCTTGAGCCTCGGCATGCTCCTCGGCGCGCTTGTCATCGTTGTCGCGTGGACGCTGACGTGGTTCTACGTGCGATGGGCGAACACCCACTACGACTCGTCGGTCGACCGCCTCCGCCAATGACGCCGCTCGCTGCTCCGAACGCCGTCGCGATCGCGTTCTTCCTGCTCTTCATCGTCATGTCGCTCGGCATCACGGTGTGGGCCTCGAGGAAGACCCGGACGGCCGATCACTTCTACACCGCCGGCCGCAGCGTCACAGCGTTTCAGAACGGGCTCGCACTGGCCGGCGACTACATGAGCGCCGCGAGCTTTCTCGGCATTGCCGGCCTCGTGGCGTTGTCCGGTTTCGACGGGCTCATCTACTCGATTGGCTTCCTGGTTGGCTGGCCGATCGTGACGTTCCTCATCGCCGAGCCGCTGCGCAACCTCGGGCGCTTCACGTTCGCCGACGTGCTCGCGACCCGGCTCACGCAGACGCCGATTCGCATCTCCGCCGCGATCGGTTCTCTCGCGGTGATCGCGTTTTATCTCATCGCGCAGATGGTGGGGGCGGGCAATCTCATACGGCTGTTGTTTGGTCTGCCGTACGAAGCGGCGGTCGTGATCGTGGGTGTCGTGATGCTCGCCTACGTGCTCTTCGGCGGCATGATCGCGACAACCTGGGTGCAGATCGTCAAAGCGCTGCTCCTGCTCGGCGGCGCCACGCTGCTCGCAGGACTCGTGCTCGCACGGTTCGGATTCAACCCGCTCGCGTTGTTCGACGCGGCCGCCCGCACGTACGGGCCGGGCGTGCTGGCGCCGGGACGACAGGTGACGGATCCGATCGACGCGGTGTCGCTGGGCCTGGCGTTGATGCTGGGCACGGCCGGCCTTCCGCACATCCTGATGCGGTTCTACACCGTTCGCGATGCGCGGACCGCGCGTACCTCGGTCGGCTATGCCACCGCGTTCATCGGATTCTTCTATCTGCTCACATTCGTGCTGGGCTTCGGCGCGATGGTGATCATCGGTCGCGATGCCATCACGAAGATCGATGCCGGTGGCAACATGGCAGCTCCGCTCCTGGCAGCGGGCGTCGGCGGCACGCCGTTCCTGGGTTTCATCGCGGCCGTGGCATTCGCGACGATCCTGGCGGTGGTTGCAGGTCTCACGCTTTCGGGGGCGGCGACGCTGTCACATGATTTGTGGGTCAGCGTGCTGCGTGGCGCGCGTGCGGACGAGCGCGAGCAACTGGTCGTGGCGCGCGCCGCGACGATCGTGCTCGCGGCGATCTCGATCGTGCTCGGCATCACGTTCAAGGGGCAGAACGTCGCCTATATGGTCGGTCTGGCGTTTGCCATCGCGGCGAGCGCAAACTTCCCGGCGCTGGTGCTCGCGATCTTCTGGCCGCGTCTGACAACCATGGCGGCCTGCCTCAGCATGCTCACGGGGACCGTGTCCACGCTGGTACTGATCTGGATGTCTCCAACCATCCAGGTCGACATCCTGCATCACGCGAGCGCCTCGTTTCCGCTCAGAAACCCAGGGGTCGTGACGATTCCGCTCGCCTTCGCAGTGGCGATTGTCATGTCCATCGTACGGCCGGTCCCCTCGGAAGCCAGACGCTTCGCCGAACTCGAGCGACAGCTGCACGTCGGTGTCCAGTAGCTATCCGCGACGCTTTCGACCCGCCCGTCCCAAGTGGCTCGCGGCTGCGGTGGTTGTACTCGTCGCCATCATCTTCGTTCTCGGCTATCTGTTGATGCGCCGCTCGGCGGCGCTGCCTGCGCCCGGTTCGGAGGCCTACGAGGAGACGACCCGATCGTTCTACCATGGGCTTGCCGCGCTCGAAGTAGGACTCCTCGATGATGCCCGCCAGCAGTTCGCGCGCGCGACGATGCTGATACCGGATGAACCGGCGTCGTGGGCCAATCTGGGGCTCGCACAAATGCGGCTGGGTGAGCTCGACGCCGCGGCGCAACCGATCGAACGGGCGCTCACGCTGGCGCCGATGGACCCTGACATCCTGCTGATCGCAGGTCGCATGGAGACGGCCCGCGGTCGACTCGATCAGGGAATCGTGCGATTGCGGCAGGCGGCGATGCTCGAACCGCGTGCGCTTCGCGCGCATTTTGCGCTGGCCGAAGAGTTGGGCCGCCTGTCGACCAACGAAGCCGACAACGAGGCACAAGGGCTGCTCGACGAGCTCGCAAAGCGCGCGCCGACGAATCTTGCAGTGCTGATCGAGCGCGCCAGGCTGGCGGCACGACGCAAGGATGCGCAGCGCCTGAGTGAATCAATCGATGGACTTGGCCGGCAGTCGGAGTCGTGGACGCCGCAGGCTCGTGAGCAGTTCGCGGCGCTTCAGCGGGCGGCCCAGGAAGGCAGCTTCGACGACGCGCAGCGCACGACGACGATCCTGCGCAACGTGCTCGCGCGCGTTCCCGCCTTTGGAGAGAGCTTGAGAGCCGTGCGATCGCCGGCCGAGCTGATCGCCGAGCCGTTCGATCGCTTCCTCGCCCTCGAGCCGGTCATCGCGGTGCCGTCACCGCAGGACACATCGCTCGCGTTCAATGCGGAGCCCATCGGTGATGCTCCAACGGAACCGCCGATCGCCGCGCTATCGGTTCCTCTGAATGTCGAGGGGACACCCGCGATCATGACGTTCGATCCGACCAGCGTGCGGCGCATCGACACGCCGCAGGCGCGGTGGCCGTTTCCGGGCAAGGCGGGTGCCCCCGTGCGCCCGCTTCCGGCAAGCGTTGCCGCGCTCGACTGGAATCACGATTTCCGTACCGACCTCGTGGTGGTCGGCCAGGGCGGTGTCACGTTGCTGCTTCAAGGTGAAAACGGCTCGTTCACCGACGCAACCGCCAAGGCATCGGCCGGAGCCCCAATCGCGTGCGACTGTGTCGGCGCATGGGCGGCGGACATCGAGATGGACGGCGACCTCGACGTCGTGGTGGCGACTCGGGACGACGCGCCGTTCGTGTTGCGCAACAACGGCGACGGGACGTGGCGAGTCGACCATCCGTTTGCCGGCATGTCGCGCGCACGCAGCTTTGCGTGGGCTGATCTCGACGGGGACGCCGATCCCGATGCCGTGTTTCTCGATGTGGCCGGGGAGATCCATGTCTTCATCAACCGGCAGGCCGGGCAGTTCGCTCAGATCCCTCGTGTCGGCGGAGTGACCGGCGCCGTGGCGATCGCCATTGCGGACATCAATGCTGACGGAGCATTCGACATCCTGGCCTATGAAGCGACGGGGGTCGTGCGTCAACTGCGTCGGGTCGGCGACTCGTGGATCACGCGTCAGATTGCCGCCGGTCAACCGTTGACGAGCGCGGCGCCCGGGACCCAGCGGCTGCTCGTCGCGGACCTCGATAACAACGGTGCGCTCGATATCGTGGTCTCTGGCGGTGGGCAATCGCGGGTGTGGCTGGGTGGGAGCGATTTGGAACTTCACCCGCTCACGACGCCGCCGGCAGGCGATATCTTCTCGATCGCTGATCTCGACAACGACGGCCGGCTCGATCTGATCGGTACCGTGGACGGTCGGGCGGTGCGGTTCATCACGCGCGGCGCTGCCGCGTATCACTGGAAGACGATCCGGTTGCGCGCGCAGCAGAACGCCGGCGATCAACGCATCAATGCATTCGGCGTTGGAGGCGAGATCACGGTCCGATCGGGTCTGCTCTCGCAGACGCAGGTGATCACCGGGGCGCCGGTGCATGTCGGCCTCGGTACCCGCACCAGCATCGACGTCACTCGCATCGTCTGGCCGAATGGAGTACCACAGGCGGAATTCCGCACCGGCGTCGACGATGCGATCGTGGCGGAGCAGCGGCTGAAGGGATCGTGTCCGTGGGTGTTCGGATGGGACGGAAGGCGGATGGCGTTCGTCACCGACTTCCTCTGGAGGTCGCCGCTCGGACTGCGTATCAACGCGCAGGAGACGGCCGGTGTCACGCAGACCGAAGACTGGGTACGCATTCGCGGTGACCAGCTGCAGCCGCGTGATGGAGCGTACGACGTTCGGATCACGGCTGAATTGTGGGAGACGCACTTCTTCGATCACGTGTCGCTGATGGTCGTCGATCATCCGGAGGCGAGCGAGGTCTTCGTCGACGAGCGGTTCTCCCCGGCACACCCGCCATCGCTGAGGGTGCACGCGTTTCACGTCGCGACGCCCGTACCCGCCGCTTGGGACGAGCACGGGACCGATGTCACGAGCCTGGTGAGCGCACTCGATGGCAAGTACCTCGGAACCTTCGAGCGCGGCGCGTATCAGGGGATCGCGCGCGAGCACTACGTCGAATTCGATCTCGGCCGTGAGGTCGGCACGGAGCCGTTGATGCTCGTGGCGAGCGGATGGATCTATCCGACCGACAGCAGCATCAACGTCGCCATCTCACAGGGATCGCAGGCACGGCCAAGCGGCGTGTCGCTCGAGGCGCAGGATCGTGCGGGGCGCTGGGTCGTCCTGAACAACGATGTCGGCTTCCCGGCCGGCAAGAACAAGACGATGCTCGTTGATCTACGGGGCGGGTCGCGGGCTCGCCGTTTTCGACTGCGCACCAATCTCGAGGTCTATTGGGATCGTCTGGCGACGGCGACGCCGATCGACGCCGGGCCTGAAGAACAGGCCCGGCCTGCACTGTCGACCACGCGGCTTCAGGCCTCTTCGGCGGACCTTCGATTCCGCGGGTACTCGCAGACGATCTCGCCGCGCGGCGAATCGCCTGAGACCCCCCTCTACGAGCGCCTGTCGAACACGACCGCACGATGGCGCGATCTGGCTGGCTACTACACACGCTTCGGTAATGTGAAAGAACTATTGGCCGCTGTCGACGATCGGTATGTGATCATGAACGCTGGTGATGAACTGCAGCTGCGCTTCGCCGAACAGCCGGCAGTCAAGCCGGGCTGGAAGCGCGATTTCGTGCTGATTGGCGATGGATGGGAGAAGGACGGCGACTACAACACCAGCTTCTCGCAGACAGTGCTGCCGCTGCCGTCGCATGACCGTCCGGACTATGGCGCGATCCGGAGCTCGCTCGTCCTCGAAGACGATCCGGTGTATCGCCGTCATCCCGAGGATTGGGTGAACTATCACACGCGATACGTGACGCCCGACGCGTTCGTGAGGGCGCTGAGGACTCATTGATCCGCCTGCGCGGGCTTCGCCGCTACGGCGAGACAGGCCGGGACACCGAAGAAATCTCTTGCAACGTCATTGACCGCAACCACTAATCCTCATCGACAGCGGATCGCCTGGGTCGCATGGACCCTCATGCTCGTCGCGTCGCTGGCAATCGTACGCGCGTTGAATCAGCGCGTGGCGGGGCAGATACGTGATGACGAGGGCGCGGCGGATGCGCGCTTCGGGTTCACGTTGACCGAGTCGGCGAAGCGGCTGGGTGTGAACGCTGTGCACCAGGGACCGACGTTCGATTCGCGCCTCGACCACATCATGCCGCAGGTGGCCTCAATGGGGGCGGCCGTCGCAGTGGCGGATTTCGATCGCGACGGCTGGCAGGATTTCTACGTCACCAACAGCGGCAGCGGGAGCCTCAATCATCTCTATCGCAACAAGGGCGACGGCACCTTCGTCGATGTCGCGGCGTCACTGGGCGTTGCCGATGTGAATCAGCGTGCCACCGGCGTGTCGATGGGGGCAGTCTGGGGCGACTACGACAACGACGGCTGGGACGATCTCCTGCTCTATCGCTACGGGCGTCCCGAGCTCTTTCACAACGATCAGGGCCATGGCTTCACTGCGGTTGGCGAACGGGCGGGACTGCCTCGCTGGGTCAACGCGAACAGCGCGACGTGGCTCGACTACGACGGCGACGGGCGTCTCGATCTCTTCATCGCCGGCTACTGGCCCGACAACGTCGATCTCTGGAAGCTCGAGACGACGAAGATCATGCCGGAGAGTTTCGAGTATGCGAACAACGGGGGTCGGAAGCATCTCCTGCACAATCGCGGCGATGGGACGTTCGAGGACACGACCGCGGCCATGGGCATCGCGAGCAACCGGTGGACGCTGGCGGTGGTTGCGGCCGACCTGCATGGCACCGGTTACCCGGATCTCTTTCTGTCCAACGACTACGGCGTGTCGGAGCTCTTCGCCAACCGTGGCGGCAAACACTTTGTGGACGTCGCGCCGCAGTCGGGCGTCGGCCGCGCGCCGAAGAGCGGCATGAACGCGGCCGTCGGCGACGTCTTCAACGACGGACGCCTCGCGATCTACAAGACCAACATCTCAGAGCCAGGGGTGCTGGTTCAGGGCAACGACCTGTGGGTGCCGAGCAGGTCAAAGGTCAAAGGGCAGAGGGCAAAAAGCAAAGGTGAAAGGTCAAAGGGAGAGGAAGAGACGGAGACCGTTGACTACGAGAACCTGGCGAGCAGCATGGGCGTCGATCTCGGCGGATGGAGCTGGGGGGCACAGTTCGGCGATCTCAACAACGACGGCACACAAGACATCTATCTCACCAACGGTTATGTCTCGGCGGGGGAGCGCAGCAGCTATTGGTACGATTTCGCGGTGATCGCCGTCGGCCACAGTCAAATCATCGGCGACGCCGCGAACTGGCCGGCGATGAAGGGACGCAGCCTCTCGGGCTACCAGAGAAAGCGCGTGTGGCTGAACGACGGCCTCGGCCGCTTTACTGAAGTGGCGCAGGTCGTCGGCGTGCACGATACGTACGATGGCCGCGCCGTGGCGCTCGCCGATCTGCGCAACCGCGGCGCACTCGACGTGATTGTGGCGAACCAGAAGGGCCCGCTGCTCATCTATCAGAACAGCGTCGAGCCCGGCCGCCATTGGGTGCAGTTCGATCTCGAAGGCAGCCGCAGCAATCGCAGCGCGATCGGCGCTCGCGTCGAGCTGCAGTGGAACGGCCACGTGCAGGTGCAGGAGGTCGCGGCGGCCACCGGCTTCAGCGCGCAGAACCAGCATCCGCTGCACTTCGGTCTCGGGTCTGCGTCGACGATCGACCAGGTCGTGATCCGCTGGCCGTCAGGGCGCATGCAGACGATCGAACACCCCGCGATTGACATGCGGCATCACGTGAAGGAACCGGATGGCGGTCCGAATGCCGAGTGACGCACAGACGCTCGCGCCGCAGGATCGCGTCGCAGCAGGCCGGCGTCGATTCCTGACGCTCGACAACCGATACCTGCCGCCGCTGCTGATCACGTCGATCCTTCTCGGTGCGCAACTCTCGTTCGGGATTCTCGAGGGCTGGGAACGAACCGGGCTGGCGATCGCGACGGCGATCGGTGCCGAGCTCGTGATGGGACGCATCACGTACGGCGCATGGCCCAATCCGGCGAGTGCATACATCAGCGGGATCAGCGCCGGCATTCTGGTGCGGTCGCCCTTCCTCTGGCCGTATTTCCTGACGGGCCTGATTTCGATCACCTCGAAATATGTCTTGCGGGTGAAGGGGCGCCATCTGTGGAACCCCACGAACTTCGGCGTCAGCACAGTCGTGTTCCTCGCTCCAGCTGCCGTGACGGTGCTGAGCATCCAGTGGGGTAACGTGGTTGCCCCAATGGCGATCATCTGGGTGCTCGGGTCGGTGATCGTCTGGCGCGTCGGACGCGCACACATCTCGGCGACCTACGTCGCGTCGTTCCTGCTGTTCTCGTTCGTCCGCAGTGCGGTCACCGGCACGCCGTGGCTGGCTGCCGTCGCGCCGATCACCGGGCCGATGTATCAGCTGTTCATCTTCTTCATGGTGACCGACCCGAAGACGACCGTGCGATCGCGATTGGGGCAGTGTGTGGTCGTGTTCCTGGTCGCGTTCGTCGAGATGCTCTTGCGGCTGCGCGAGATCCTCTACGCCCCCTTCTACGCGCTCTTCATCGTCGGCCCGATCGCTATGCTGACTCAGATCTGGCTGGATACCCGCGCTAAGCGCGGGCGGGTCTAAAAGATCTGGCCGGGTCCGCTCACGCGATCTCGATCAGGTTGACGAACGTTCTTGGTGGCGGGTGGCGCCGGGAGGGGCATCCCCACCCGCCGCGCAGGCGCCTTCTCCGTGATCCGTTTTTGGCTGCGTGATCATTCTCTTGGCGCCGAGGACGGGTGGGGAGACCCGGCGACAGGACCCGGACAGCGTCAACTCCAAGTTACGTGAGTGACGCTAGTGCTTCGCCAAGAACTCGAGAACCGTGCGGTTGAAGATCTCCGGTTGTTCCCAGTATGCGGAGTGACCTGCTTCCGGAATCACGACGGCCTGCGATCCCTTCACACGCGCGGCGAACATGCGCATGATTGGCGGCGGCGCGAATGGATCGGCGTCGCCGGTCAGCAGCAGCGTCGGCACCTTGATCGTCTCGAGCATGGCAAACGTGACCTTGTTGCGGAACGTCTGCGCCGGAGGCGTGCCGTTGGGCCGTGCGGTGTGCTCGAGCTCCTTCCATCGCTCCCATCCAGCCTGATTCGCAGCGCGGTAGGACGGTCCCAGCTCGCGAATGTCGGGAGGCATTGCCGCAAATTCGGGAGGACGCAGTCGTCGTTGAAGGTCGAGGTACTCCTCGTCCTGAACACCGCCGATGCTGCTCGCGACGACGAGGCTCCTGAGCCGCTGAGGGAACGACAAGGCGAAGTCCCACGCGACGAAGCCGCCCGCGGCGGTGCCGACAAGATGCACGCGATCGATCTTCAGATGATCGAGCAGCGCGCGCAGGTCGTCGGCTCCCGTTCCCGGTTGCGGACCTGCAAGATCGATCGTCGATCGCCCGAAGCCTCGTCGATCGTAGGTGATGACGCGATACCCCTTGGCCGTGAACGCCGGACGCTGATAGTCCCACACGCGGCTGCTTCCCGTCGCGGCATGCACGAAGATGACGGGGGCGCCAGAGCCGCCGGTATCCGTGTACCAGAGATGGACGCCGGGCAGATCGGCTGATTCCTCGCGACCAGACAAGCTTGTTTGCGCGGACATTGAGTGCTGATTGGAGAACACGATCGTGGCGAGAAGCAGTACGCCCAGAGCCGAACGCCCGAAGCCGGGAGCCGTCATCGTGAAGACTCTACACCATCATCCTTGACCGCCTTTCCGGCGGGGTGTATGTACCGGCGCATGTTGACGCTCTTGACTGCCATGCTCCTCAGCGCTCCGGGTGATGCGACGACGTGCGAGAAGCTCGCCGCGCTCGCAATCCCGAATACGACCATCACCTCCGCGCAGCTCGTGCCCGCGGGGCCGTTCACACCTCCGGCGCCCGGCGGCCCTCCTGGAGGACCTGTCGCAGCGCCCGCGCCGAATGCGCCGGGCCGCGGAGGCCCAGGCGGTGGACGGGGGCAGGGACCGGCCGCGGCTCCCGCGATCGTGCTTCCCGCGCATTGCCGTGTGCAGGTGGTGCTCAAGCCGTCCGCTGATTCGCACATCGAGATGGAAGTCTGGCTGCCCGCCGAGAATTGGAACGGCAAGTTCGAGGCAGTCGGCAACGGTGGGTGGGCAGGAAACATCAGCTATCCGGCACTCGCCGCGGCGCTGCAGGAAGGCTACGCCACCGCTTCGAACGACACCGGTCACAAGGGCGGCAACGCCGCTTTTGCCATCGGACATCCCGAGAAGCTGATCGACTTCGCGTACCGCGCCGTCCACGAGATGACCGTGCAGTCGAAATCGATCATCTCGTCGTACTACGGCCGCGCGCCGCGACTGTCGTACTGGAACGGCTGCTCGACCGGCGGTCGACAGGGACTGATGTCGGCGCAGAAATATCCCGAAGACTTCGATGCCATCCTCGCCGGCGCGCCCGCGAACTATCAGACGCACCTGCATGCGTGGGATTTGTCGGTCGCGGTTCCGGCGCTCAAGGACCCGGCGGCATCGATTCCTGCATCGAAGCTCGCGCTGATCAACCGCGCCGTCGTCAACGCTTGCGATGCGAAGGACGGGGTCAAAGACGGACTGCTCAACGATCCGCGCACCTGCTCGTTCGACGTCGCCACGCTCGCGTGCAAGGCGGGTGATGCCGATGATTGCCTGACCGCTGCGCAGGTGGCGCAGGCGAAGCGTGCCTACTCCGCGACGAAGACCGCGAGCGGGGAGGTCGTCTTCCCCGGAAAGGATCCGGGCAGCGAGACCGGCTGGGGCGGATTCGTCGGCGGCGGCCAGGCACCCGGCGTGTCGGTCGGCTCGTTCCAAGTCGCCTACGGCGACGCCAATTGGGACGCTCGCACTTTCGACGTCGATCGCGATCTCAAGGTCGTCGACGAGAAAGTCGGCGCACCGGTGAATGCGATCAATCCCGATCTGAAAGCGTTCAAAGCGCGTGGCGGGAAGCTCCTGCTGTACCACGGGTGGAACGACACGGCGATCTCCGCCGGCAATACGATCAACTACTACTCGAGCGTCCTCGCGAAGATGGGCAAGAACCAGGACGACTGGATCCGTCTGTTCATGGCGCCGGGCATGCAGCACTGCGGCAACGGACCCGGGCCGAATCAAGTGAACTGGATGGCCGCACTCGAGCGCTGGCGGGAAAATGGAACCGCGCCCGATCGCCTCGATGCCGCGCACGTCACGAACAATCGCGTCGACATGACACGACCGCTGTGCGCGTATCCGCAGGTCGCGCAGTACAAGGGTGTTGGCAGTACTAACGACGCTGCGAACTTTGTCTGTAAAGCACCATAGGCGCGGGCTACGGCCCGCGTGGGGCGCGGCCTCCGGCCGCGTTGGGCACGTCCTTCGGACGTGTGGGGCAAGTAGGGACGAACCGTTTGCCGTGGAGCGCGACACCACGGCCCAAGGGCCGCCCGACCGGCGCGAAGCGCCGGCCCCTACCTACCGGCGCGAAGCGCCGGCCCTACCGACGCGAAGCATCGGCCCTACCGACGCGAAGCGTCGGCCCTTCTCTAAAACAGGCCGAGGTGCCTGCGCCACGCGCGGATGGCGGTCGGCGCGTGCACCCGTCCTTTCGAGACCTCATAGGAGATCCAGACGCCGTAGCCTTCGGTGTCCGCGGCCTGCGCGTTGGTGATGATGCCCGCCGTTTCGGCGATGAGCGCCGCCGTGCCCGCGGCGAGCGGCGAACTGAACGACGTGCCCCACGCGGCGGCGTAGCTGCCGAACGGATACGTGCTCACGATCGCTTCGCCGGGCGCCGCAACCCACGCCACGCTGGGTCCGTAGTTGGAGAAGTCCGACAACACGTCCCAATCCGTCGTCGACGCCACGCCCATCACGTTCGAGTACGACGCCGGGTAGACGTCGATCCTCTGGCCGTCGTTGCCCGCCGATGCCACCGCGATCGCGCCCTTCAACGTGACGTAGTCGATCGCGCGCTGCAGCTCGCGCGACGATGAGTCGAAGCTGAAGCTCATGTTGATGACCTTGGCGCCGTCGAACGAGGCTCGATAGAGCGCGCGAAGAACATCGGAGAGCGCGCCGCTGCCGTCGGCGCGGAACGCCTTCAGCGGAAGAATCTTCGCGCGCGGCGCCGCCAGGTGTATCACGCCCGCCACGATGGTGCCGTGGCCGAACGCGCGGAACTCCGGTGTATCGAGCACTGCCATCGTCGACTGATCGAGCACCGCCATCGTCGACTGGTTGACGAAGCCCGGTTGCGACTGGTCGAGCACCGTCATCGTGGACTGGTCGACGTCGTCGCGTTCGGAGCCGCCGTCGCGATTGCGGGTGAAGTCATATCCCGGGAGAAGTACCGGGCTGAGCACCGGATGGGTCGGATCGACGCCCGTATCGATCACCGCCACCGTGATGCCGTGTCCCGTCGTGCCGTAGCGATCGTGTGCCTCGGCGAGGCCGAGGATCGCGAAGGCCGGCTGATGCACGTAACCGCCGCGGACATCCGTGCCGTAATAGGGGACCGGGTCCTTGTCCAGAAGGGCGGGCGGTACGCTGGTCGTGTTCGTCTCCGCGCTCTCGGTGAAGACGGTTCGATCGCCCTCCACCGCCGCAATGCCAGACGCACCCAGGAGCAGGCTGGTCACGATCTGCGGGTCGAGTGTGTCGGGCACCGAGACGAGGTACAGCTGCTTCAACGACCCGTCGAGACCGTAGAGCACGTTGCAGCCGGCCAGCGTGCACGCCGTTTGGACGATTGTGAGGCTGTCGAGCAACGGGAGCGTGTTGACCCGCACGATCAGCTTGGACTGGGCCGCTGCCTGCGTCGCCATCGAGCACACGAGGACGAGAGCCAGCAACGACGGAATCAGTCGTGAGAAAAGACGGCGCGTCATCTGTACCCCTACTCCTTCTTTCCGGACGATGGACTCGACGGGTCGAACAGCACATCGAGTGGCAGTGTGACGATGTCGTGCTCGAAGGCCACCAGCAGCTTCATGCTCTTGCGAAGGTCGAGTGCGGCCTGGAACTCACCGAACTCGTTCGTTTCGAACGTGCTGATCGTGACGTCTCCGTCGACAAGCGACACGGCGGCGCGTGCAAAGGGCCGCGCGAGGCTGCTCTTGTCGATGAGCTGACCGGCGAGCAGGAAGAATCCCGGCCGTGATCCGGAATCGACGTGCAGGTCGATCGTGAGCGAACCTGCGCCGAACAGGAGATGTCTCGAGTAGGCACCGGTGCCGGCCCGAACGCCGGCGGGTGCGGTCTGCAGGCTGTCGACGAGCAGCGTTGCGATGATCGCCGACGCCAGGGACCGGTCGCGCTCAGGGGGCGCCCAGGCTCCGAGACCTTGTGCAGCGAAGTACGACTTCGCCACGCGAAGCGCGTTCTCGGGAGGGGTGAGCCCCCGCTCGTCCTGGACGAAGACCACCACCCCCTTCCACAGGCGATAGGCCTCGACACAATCAGGACATCCGTTGCGCACGTGGGTCTCCATCGCCCCCCGGACCTCGTCCGGCGCGACGCCCCTTACCAGGTCGGCCCACTGCGGAGAGGAAAAATGTTCAGCCATCATCAACACCGCCGCTCACTGAGAGAGGGGCGCGCAGCGGCCGAAAAAATAGACCCAACCATGCCGGCTCTCATGCCTGCCCGCTCTTTCCTGTGACCACAAACGGTGCCCAGTAAAACGGATGGGGGTTTGCCGCACGGACTTCCCGCATTGCCTCTCGCAGCGCGGTCACAGGCGCCGTGCCGGCCGCGATGCGTTCGTAGAAACGCGTCATCAAGTCAGCCGTGCTCTCGTCGTGCACGTTCCAGAGACTGAGCACCAGCGTCGACGCGCCGGCGCAGAAGAGGCCTCGTGTGATACCGAGCAGGTCATCGCCGGCCGCCGCGACATTGGCGCCGGTTGCGCAGCCACTCAGCGTGACCAGGTCGGCGTCGAGTCGCAGACGATAGAGGTCGTAGACGCTGAGATGGATGTCCCCGAGCCTGATGCCCGAGAACATCGGATTCTCGGGCCGGAAATAGCCGTGCGACGCGATGTGAAGGATCCGGCTGTGGCACCCGGCGGTGCGCAGCTCCTGTTCGGTGGCGGCCTCGCCGATCCGGAGCGTGGCACCGGGAATGGCGTTCGCGACCGCTCGCGCCTCCGCGTCAATGAGCGGCGCCTGCGCGTCGGGGACGCCGAGCACCAGCGCCCCGTGGCCGTTGCCCGATGGGCGCTGTTGGCAGCGCGCGTAGACGCTGGCGCTTGGCGCGTACGACACCGCGCAGGCATCGGTCACGTACTGCCGTCCGTCGAAGAGCGCGTGAAACGGCACGTAATGGAGCGCGCCGTGGGGCACGATGACGAGATGGCGTCCCACCAGCTTCGGCCAGACTGGAGCCAGGAGCTCGTTGAACAGCCCGCGAAGATGATTCTGCGTCGCACGCAGCAGCAGCTCCTTGAACGACTGCACGTACTCGTCCCCGAGGCTGAATTTCGAAAACTGGAACCGCAGCATCTGCGTCTGCGCTTCGATGCGGGATGCGAGCGAAATGGACGCCATCTCGACGCGTTCCGAATCGACCAGGCACAGCACGATGCGATCGTCGATCTGGAAGTACTCGACGATCGTCGAATTGGCGGGGAGCACTTCACGGATAGCGTCGAGCGAACACGCCGAAGGCGCGTGCAGATCCGATTGGGACGAATCGGTCGTGCTGAGCTCGCGCAGCGTGCGCGCCATCTCCTTTTCGCGCGCGCCGATCTCGCCGCGGAACGCGTTGATGCGCTCGCTCGAATGTTCGCCGGGTCGCAGTTGCTCGATATCGACGAGGTGGTAGTACCAGTTCAGTTCGTCGCGCAACTCGCGGATCGACAGCGCCAGCGGGCTTTCAGAACCCTCTTTGCGCGCCAGGGCGTGGACCGGCCGGAACATCAGATCGAACAGCGTGCGCGACTTCGCCTGCTCGACGTACGCGAAGGCATCTTCGAAGCCGATCGCCCCGTCCTCGCCTTCGAGACAGAGTTGGACGAGCCGTTCGTACACCTCGACCTTGTTCTTGACGAACGCGATCTTGAGCTCTTCGCCATTCAGGCGACTTCTCAAGGTTTCGAGGGCGTCGCGGGACGCCTGATAGGCGCAGTAGGCGCCGGCGCGATCGCCGCGGCTCGTTCGCACGTGGCCGAGCAGCAACTGTGCGTGGTAGGTGAGGATCGGACTCTCGACTTCGGTGAGCAGTGCCACGACCGTGTGGCAGCCGCGTTCGGCCTCGACCGGATCGTTCAAGCGGAGTGCGATGCGCACGAGGAGCAGATGACAGAGCGCGGCCTTGCCGGGCAGTCCGGATGCCGTGAACTGCTCGAGCGCGGATTGACACAGTCGACGGGCATCGACCAGCCGGCCCTCATCGAAGAGCAGGATAGCCTGATAGAGGTCGATGAGCGAGGGCCAGACCTGATTGCGCTCAGACACCATCCGCGCACGCGCGTCGGTGAAGAGCTCGATGGCACGTAACGTCTTGCCCTCCTGGCCGTAGGAGGCGGCGGCATTGGTCAGCGCCCGGGCCGCCTCGTAACCCATGCCGAGTTGGTTGAAACGCGCGTGCGCCTGTTCGGCCATCTCCCGGGCATCGGCGCTCAGGTTGAGCTCGAGATAGATCTCCGAGAGATCGAGCAGAGAGAGCGCGGCATGATAACCGTCGCCGGTCTTCTTGGCGCCGGCGGCTGCTGCCTGCAGCAGTTCGATCGCGCGACTGTACTCGCCGCGCAGATAGTAGAGCCACGCGATGTTGTAATCGGCTTGGCCGACGGCTTGTTCGAGGCCGCGCTCGACGGCCAGCCGCCGAGCCTCCTCGTAGGCGGCGCGCGCCGCATGGAAGTCGTTGAGTACGGTCAGCGTGACCGCTTTGTTGTGAATGACCGTGAGCAGACCATCGGCGTCGCCGAGCGGCAACAGTGCCTGATGCGCCTGCTCGTAGTACCGCATCGCTTCGGCGGAGCGATCCTGCCGATGCAGCAGGTTCCCGATCATGATGTCGAGCCGCGCGAGACGCACGTGATCGCCGTCGGCCAGAAACAGTTCGCGCGCCCGATCGGCGGCGTGGCGGGCGTCGTCGTAGCGGCCGAGGAGCAGCAGCGGCTGCACCGATGCGCTCAGTGTGCGGGCGAGCTCGCGGGAATCGCCGAGACGTTCGAACCTCGCGATCGCGTCGGCGTGGTGGTCGACCGATGCCTGGTTGTTGCCGCCGACGTTCAAGGCATTCGCGATCGCGCGAAGGCTCAACGCGTGAAGGTGTGCATCGCCGATCGCTTCGGCGATCGCCGCTGCATCCCGCGCACACGTCAGCGCACGCGCGAAGTCCACCCGCAGCAGCTCGCGCGACTGTTCGATCAGGCCCCGGGCCTGCGCCGGAGTGACCGCGCCGCCAACGCTCACAGGCTGATCCTTTCGAGCGTGGTTCGTAAGCGATCGAGACAGCGGCTGCGCAGGAAGCCGATCGATCCCACGGCGACGCCGAGCTCGGCGGCGACCTCGCGATACGGGCGCGGCGTCTCCTCGAAGAAGAGCATCTGGACCATCTGACGGCAGCGAGCCGTCAGCCCATCGACCGCGTCGCGCAGCGCCTGCGTGCGCTGCAGTTCGCGCAGGAGCGCGTCGGGCATGTCGTTGTCGGACGCGGGCATCTCGCCGGCGCGACCGGCTTCGTCCGCGACGTACCGTTCGCTCGTGCGTTTCGTCTTCAGGACTTTGTGCCGCGTGACCTGGATGAGCCACGCCGGGAGCGCTTGCGGATCGCGCAGCCGCGGCAGCTCGTTGACCAGATCGAGGCACACGGCCTGAAAGATGTCGGTCGCGTCGTCGCGGCTCATACCAAGCTTCAGCGGAATCGAGAAGATCAATCGGCTATAGCGATCGATGAGCGCGTGCCACGCAGCCTCGTCGCCGCCGAGACAGGCGGCCACGAGCTCATGATCGGTGCGCGACTCACCCGCTGTGCCGAGGACCCTGGTCATCACGAATCACCTGCGGTCGCCCCGCCCCTGCGACTTGAAGTACAGCTGCTCGACGTTCCATAGCGTGTAGTGGTCGAGCACTGACGGCTGAAAGTTGCCAAGGTCGGCGCGGGCGCCGACGAGCACGTGCGGGCTGGCGAGAAAGACGAACGGGACGTTCTCGGCGATGATCATCTGCACGCGGTCGTACAAGCGCTTGCGCTCGCGGATGTCGAGCGTGACGAGCTGCTGCTGCATCAACCGATCGATCTCTGCCTCCCACGGCGTGGCAGGTCCCTTCTGTCCCAGACGCCAGTAATGATTGCTCCCCCCTGACAGCCAGACGTTCATCTCTCCGTTCGGGTCGGCGTCGCCGCCCCCGAACGCCTGCACCGACGCGTCGTAGTCGAACGTGTCGAGGATGCGGTCGAGGAGCGCTCTGAATTCGAGCGGCACCACGCGAACGTCCATGCCGAGCTCTTCGAGGTCGGCCTGAATCAGCGTGGCCATCTCGGTGCGCTGTGCGCTGGTCGCGCTCGTCGCGATCGTGAACTCGACCCTCTGTCCCTGCCGATCGAGGAGCGCGCCGTCGCCGCGCCACGAGTACCCCGCGGTCTTGAGCACGGCGCGGGCGTTGGCAACCGAGCGGGCAGGACGGGGCAGTGACGTGTTCTGCCAGAGGCGATTGCCCGGCGTCACGTTTCCCCAGAGGGGCACGCCCCGCCCCTTGAACACGAGGCGTACGATCGCGTCGCGATCGATGGCCAGCGAGACCGCGCGGCGGAAGTGCACGTCGGTGAACCAGCGCTGGCGCGCGGCCACCTGCGGAAGATTCTTGCCGGCCAGATCGTTCAGATTGAAGAACAGGAAGTTGTATTCGAGGCTCGGTCCGAGATCGGCGAGCTGAAACCGCCGGGACGCCTGGTCCTTCATCAGCAGGTTGAAGTTGTCCGCACCGACTCGGCCGAGCACATCGCTTTCACCACTCTGGAAGCGGATGACCTGTGCGTCCTCGTTGCCGGTGAACAGGAACACGAGTTCGTCGATGTAGGGGAGGCGATATGCGTTGGCGTCGACCTTCCAGTAGTACGGATTCCGTTCGAGCACCAGGCGCTGGCCGGCGACGTACTGTTTGAGGCGATAGGGGCCGAGGCCCGCAATCGCACCAACTGCCACCTGCGTCGTCCACGCCTCCTGCAGCGTGCCGCTCGTGAAGGCACGTTCGAGCAGATGTCGCGGCAGGATGGCCATGCTGTCGAAGAGACGCTCGGCCGCGGCATACGGGGCGGCGAGCGACACGCGCACATGATACGCGTCGATCTTCTTCACGTCGATTGGCCCGCCTCCGACGATGAGCAGATCGCGCTGCGGCGAGGCGACGCGGGCGTCGAGCAGCGCCTGGAACGTGAACACGACATCGTCGGCGTCGAACGGATGCCCGTCGGAGAAACGCAGGCCTTTCCGCAGCGTGAGCGTGTACTCGCGCCCGTCCTTCGAGCGGGTCCACGCGGTGGCGAGTGCGGGCTCGGTGGCCTGAGACAGGCGATTGATGTGGATCAGATCGCCGGTCATGCGGCCAACGACCTCGCGCGAAGGCGCATCGGCGACGAGAAGCGGGTTCAACGTCCTCGGTTCCGCACGCAGGGCCACCACCAGCCTGCCGCCGGGCCGACCGGTCTCGAGGCGTTCGACCTGCAGTTCCTCTCCAGTGGCGAAGGGAGGGGCAGGCGTCGCCGCAGCGAGCGGAAGCATGCTCACCAGCAGCGCGCCGAACATCGATCCGATGAGTCGCATCAGTCCGTGTGCCATCAGCTCGCCACCAGCCGCGCCCGGTCGTGCGCAAGAGACGTCAACGCGTGATAGCCCGCAGCGACGGCAACCAGCGCGATCGCAGGGGCGAACATCCACCAGTACGAAGCGAGGACGTGATACTGCTGCAGCGTGCCGAGCATGCTGCCCAGGCTCGCCTCGGGTTCGCCGATGCCCAGGCCGAGGAACGAGAGCGTGACCTCGGCGAGGATGAACTGCGGCACGAGGAGTCCCGCTTGCGTGAGCACCACGCCGTAGGTCTGCGGCAGGACGTGCCAACGAAGCACGTAGAACGGCGATGCTCCGAATCCTTCCGCCGCCCGCACGTAGGCGCGTTCCTTCGCGCTCAGCACGATACCTCGGATCAGGCGTGAGGGGCGCGCCCACCCGACGACACCGAGGACAGCGACGAGCAACAGAAAAGCGGCGCGGGTGTCGAGGTGCAGCGGCAGTGCCGCCCGGACAGCGAAGAGCAGATACAGCCACGGGACCGCCATGAAGACGTCGGCGGCCCGCATGACGATGCGATCGACGACACCGCCGGTAAAGCCGGCGAGTGTGCCAAGCACCGTGCCGACGAACAACGCGCACAGCGTGGCGAGAAGTCCCGCGGTCACCGACACGCGTGCGCCGTGAAGCACACGAGAGAAAACGTCACGTCCGTAGCCGTCGGTGCCTGCGAGCGCCAGGCGCCCTGGCGCCTCGACACCTGCGAGGTGCACGTCGCTTTCAATCCCCGGCACGATGGAGTACCGCGAACCGTGTGTGAAGAACCCCACGGGATAGCGTACCGACATGTCCTCGACATAGGTGTCACCTGCACCATCGGGCACGGACGCGTACACGAACGGCAGATGAGCGTTGCCGGACACATCGACGAAGTGGATGCGCGAAGGGGGTGCAAATGGCAGCGTGCGCACCTGGGTTG
The DNA here is from genome assembly GCA_036407095.1 of Vicinamibacterales bacterium. Lineage (GTDB taxonomy): Bacteria > Acidobacteriota > Vicinamibacteria > Vicinamibacterales > UBA2999 > Gp6-AA40. The sequence continues at coordinate 111,384 of DASWZV010000012.1, forward strand.
TCGGATCGTACGGCGCCACGAATCCTGCCAGCAGAATCAGCAGGTGCAGGCCGATGAGGACGCCGATCGCTGCGGTGGCGCGCTTCACGTGCGTACCCTCGGATCGATCGCAAAGAGTGCCAGGTCCGCGAGCAGATTGCCGCCAACGAGAAAGATTGCGGCCAGCATCGACGCGCCCAGCACGACAGGAACATCCTTCGCCAGCAGCGATTCGACGAGCAGGGGCCCCAGACCCGGCCAGCTCATGACCACCTCGATCATCAGCGACGCGGTGACGAGCGCGGCGCACGAGAGCCCTGCCAGCGAGATCAACGGGTTGGCGGCCAGCGGAAGGATGTAGCGGAGCGTGAGCCGCCAGCCGCGGATGCCGTGTCCTCTGGCCGCGCGGACGGCGGGGGCGTCGATTGCCTCGATGGCGCTGGCGCGCACGTGACGCAGCACCGGCGGCAGCAGCACGATCACCAGCGCACAGAACGGCAGGAACGCATGGATTGCGACGTCACGAAGTGCGTCGATAGCGTTCGGCGAATCGAGTCCCGCTGAGTACATGCCACCGGCGGGGAAGAGCCCGGTCCGAAGCGCGAGCAGCAGCAGCGCGAGCGCAACCAGCAGATCTGGAAGGGCGATCATTGTCGACGATCCGGCGCTCAGAATCCGGTCCGGCCACCGTCCTCGATAGCGCGCCATCCACAGGCCGAACGGAAGCGCGATCATCCAGCACGCGAGCATCGCCGGGATCGTCAACATCAGGGTGTTGCGCGTGCGCTCCCAGAGCAGCGAGCCAACCGGCGAGCGACGGGCCAGCGAGATGCCGAACTCGCCGCGTGCGACCGATCCCATCCACTTCACGTACCGCGTCACGGGTGAATCGGTGAGACCAGCGTGCTCTCGCAGCGCCTCGACGGTGCGCGACTCGACACGTCCATTGACCCGCAGGTCGTCGAAGAACTCTCCCGGTGAGAGCTCCAGCAACGCGAAGGTCAGGACCGACACGCAGAGCAGCACGAGCGCGCTGTATCCGAGACGGCTCAGCACGAACCTCATGCCGGCACCACCACGGGAACGACCGTGCGATCGGGCTCGGACTCGACGATCCGCCCGTCGCGCATCACCACGATCTCGGACGCGAACTCCGAGAGCAGATCGATGTCGTGAGAGATGCAGAGATATGCGAGGCCGTCCCGCGCCTGAAGCTCGCGCAGCAGATTGGTGATCCGAGCGCGGGTCTCGGTGTCGAGGCCCGAGAACGCTTCGTCCAGGAGCAGCACACGAGGCCGCACCGCGAGGGCTCGCGCGATCGCGACGCGCTGCCGCTCGCCCCCGCTGAGCTCACCAGGCCGCGCATTCAGACGATCGGAGGGCAGTCCGACCTTCCCGATCAATTCGATCGCACGAGCGCGACGTTCTTCGGGCGTTCCGATGTGCTGCACGCGCATCGGCTCGCTGATCACGTCGTAGATCGAGAACCGCGGGTTGAACGCGGCCGCCGAATCCTGAAAGATCAACTGCACCTGATTGCGGTACTGCTGTCGTTCTGAGCCGCTCAGCGCGCTCACCACGCGTCCAGCGAGTCGAATCTCGCCTGCATCGAGGGTGTCGATCCCTGCGATGCATCGGGCCAGCGTCGACTTGCCGCAGCCCGAGAGTCCCGTCAGCCCAAGCGTCTGACCGTGTGCGAGTCGCAGGTCGACACCGCGCAATACCTCGACCCGGTGTCGCGCGCCGACGAACCGTCGCTGGGAATGGGCTTTCCGCGCGCCGGCAATCTCGATGAGCGGACGGGAGTCATGGGGTCGGGAGTCATTTCCATCCACTCCTGCGAAATGACTCCCGGGCCCATGACTGGCGGCCCCATCACTCCCGACCCCATTACGGATCTGCCCGTCGCGCATTTCGATAACGCGGTGTGCGGTCGACGCGAGGACCGCAGCGCTGTGGCTGATCAAGAGGAAGGCCATCCGGTGATGCACGCTCAGCGTCCGAATGAGGTCGAGAATCTCGCTGCGGACGGACGCGTCGAGCGATGCGGTCGGCTCGTCGGCGACAACGAACGCCGGCCGACAGACGATCGCCTGCGCGATCAGGATCCGTTGGCGCTGGCCACCACTGAGCTCGTGCGGATACGAGTCGTAGATCCGCCCGTCGTCGACGTCGAGCGCGACCTCCCGCATCGCGTTCACGGCTCGCGAGCGCGCGGTGGCGCGGTCGCAGCGCTCGTGCGCGCGAACGACTTCCGCGATCTGTGCGCCGACGGTCATCAACGGGTTCAATGCGAGCGCCGATTCCTGATAGATGATCCCGACGCTCGTGCCGCGGAGCGTGGAAAGCTCGCGTTCGGAGCACTGACGCAGATTGCGCCCGCGCAACGTGATCGACCCGGACACCGATGCATCTGAGGGCAGGAGCCCCATGAGGGCCGAAGCGATCGTCGATTTGCCGCAGCCCGAAGGACCTGACAGGCCCACGATCTCGCCAGGTCCGATGGCGAGGGTCACGCCGTCGACCGCACTCACGTGCGCCCCGGCGTATCGGACAACGAGGTCGTTCACCTCGAAATTGAACACACCACACCTGACCAGGGCGGGAGGAGCAATCGCGTTGCCAGAACGGCAGGCGCGAACCAGGGGACGAACGGTAGAGTGTACAACATGGCGTGTTCCAATTCGGAACGTCCCGTGAACCATTTCCCATCGAGTTCTGAACAAATCCGGCGAGGAAACGCGTGGACATTTGCGACCTGAAAAGAAACCGACTCAGTGAGGCCGTGCGTAGTGCTGGTTTACCTGTGTGACGGCTAGAATCGCGGGCGGGAGACGACGACGATGCCGCTGCGGGTGCCGACCCAGATCCTGAAGAAGATCCAGCCAAAGCTGCGCATGATTGCCGACGGTGACGCCACGGTGAACACCATACGGGCAGAGCGATTTGGCGCGCTGGCGGTCGAAAAGAAGACGCTTCTTAGCGAAATCCCCCGAAGCAGGGGAGCGCGGGCGGTGCCTGTCAGTCTCAAGGACCTCCCGAAGCGACCGAAGACGCCAGCACTGAAGGGAGTGACGAGCGACGTCATTGCGAACGTGTTCGTGTACTTGCGAGACAGCGAGGTCGACGATCCGGTCGCGGGCGATCGGCCGTTCTCACGGCGAGGCCGCATCGCGCAGGTGCAGGCTAGGCTGAGCGATCTCTCGAAGATCGCTGCTGACGACAACGTGTCGTACGTCGAGGTGGCGGAAGCGCTCAAAGCGCCGACGGCAGCGTTGGCGGAGCTCCGCCCACAGCCTCCGACGTTGTCACTGCGCCGCTTCGACTACGCCTCCAAGCATCGCTACGGCGAGGACGTGCTCATTGGGATCGTCGACGTGCAGGGGTTTGATTTCGCGCATCCCGATTTCCTCGATGACCGCGGACGCTCGCGCATCGTGCGTATCTGGGATCAGGGAGGCACCAGCCGTCCGGCGCCGCACCCGTCCGGGCAGTTCAGCTACGGCGCCGAGTTTCGCGACAAGCACTTGAACGCGGCGATCGCAGCGTCGCCGGCGCTCGGTCTTCCAGCGACCGACATCGAGAAGCAGTCGCAGATGGTGGAAGGTTCGCACGGGACGCACGTGGCGAGCATCGCGGCCGGCAATCGTGGCGTCTGTCGGCGAGCGCCGATCGCCGGCGTGCTCATCTCGCTTCCGAAGGAAGACGAGGACCGCCGACGATCGTTTTACGACTCGAGCCGTCTCGCCGATGCAGTCGACTACCTGCTCGCGCTCGGCGACGAGCTCGGCATCCCGGTGTCGATCAACATCAGCCTCGGCACGAACGGACATTCGCATGATGGAAGTGCCGCGGTGACACGGTGGATCGACGCCGCGCTCACGACACCGGGCCGTGCGATTACCGTGGCCGCCGGCAATGCCGGACAGGAACGCGGTGAAACGGATGACGACCTCGGGTGGATCATGGGGCGGATTCATTCGAGCGGAGCGATTCCGGCGGCCGGCCTCGTTCGCGATCTCGAGTGGGTGGTCGTGGGCAATGGCGTGATGGACGTGTCCGAGAACGAGATGGAGATCTGGTTCAACGCGCAGGATCGCATCGCCGTCTCGATCAAACCGCCCGGCAAAGACTGGATCGGGCCGGTCGAGCCGCGTGAGTTCATGCAGAACCACATGCTCGACGACGGCACGATGCTCAGCGTCTACAACGAGGTGTACCATCCGGCCAACGGCCTGAGTTACGCGAGCCTGTATCTCAGCCCCTTCTTCGCCAAGACCCACATCATCGGCGTGGCGGCGGGCACGTGGCTCGTTCGTCTGCACGCGCGCGAGATCCGCGACGGGCGTTTCCATGCCTGGATCGAACGCGACGATCCGCATCGTCTTGGTCGCGTCGGCGAACGCGAGGCGTGGGCGTTCCCGTCGTTCTTCACGCAGCAGTCGCTGGTGGACAACACGACCGTCAGCTCCCTCGGCTGCGCGACCCGCGTCATCACCGTCGCCAACCTCGACGCGGTGCGCAATCGCATCAGCATCTCGAGCAGTCAGGGTCCGACACGAGATGGACGTCAGAAGCCCGATGTCGCTGCGCCCGGTACCGCGATCGTGGCCGCGAAAGGATTTGCCGATCGCAAGGACCAGTGGCTCTCGTTGAGCGGAACCAGCATGGCGAGTCCGTTCGTGACCGGCGTGATCGGATTGATGCTCGCGATGGAGCCGCGCCTCACGGCGGCGCAGATCGAAGGCATCATCAGACGTTCGGCGACGCCGCTGCCGGGGGCCAGCTTCGAGTGGGTCAATGATGCCGGGTACGGAGTCATCGACCCGGAGGCCTGTCTCCGGGAGGTCGCACGCGTGAACGAGCGAAAGGACCTCGGCTGATGCACCTCACGGCGTTTCAATCAGGAAAGGGAGACTGTCTGCTGCTGACCAACGCAGCCGGCACGGCCCGCGTCCTGGTCGACGGCGGCATGCCCGATGCGTACAGCGCGCACGTCGCCGCCGCCCTCGGCCAGCTTCGTGCCGCGAAGAAGAAGATCGATCTCGTCTACATCTCTCACATCGACGAAGACCACATCGGCGGCATCCTGACGATGCTCGACGACGAAGTGGCGTGGCGGGTGCACGAACACCAGATCGCGAACGACAACCCGACGCACACAGCGCCAGCCGCCCCGAGACCTCCGGAGCTGAAGGCGATCTGGCACAACGCCTTCCACGAGCAGATCGGGGAAAACGCGGGCGCGGTCGAGGACGCGCTGGCGGCCGCGGCTCCCGTGCTCTCTGGCGCCGATGTCGAGCGGTTGCGTGAGGCCGGCGTGACGCAGGCCGGTCTGGCGACGAGCATCCGGCAGGCGATTCAGGTCTCGCGTCGTGTCGGCGCGAATCAGCTGAACATCCCGCTGAACGCGCCCGCGGAGCACAAGCTGATGATGTTGCGGCATGGGCAGGCGCCGGTTGCCCTCGGTGGGATGACGTTCACGATTCTCGGTCCGACCGCCGCGCACCTCACGAAGCTGAGGTCCGATTGGAACGCCTGGCTCAAAGCCAATCAGAAGGCGCTGCAATCGATTCGCGGCGCCGCGCGCGTCGACGAGGATCGCCTGCGGACGGGCGACATCGCTGCGGTCATGCGCGAGCTTCGGCTGCAGGCCGAGTCGTTCGGGAATCCCGAGAGCGTGACGCCGCCGAACCTCGCATCGCTCACGCTCCTCGCCGAGCAGGGGGGGCAATCGATTCTGCTCACCGGCGATGCGCGCGGCGATCAGATCACCGATGGACTCAAAGCCGCGGGACGGCTCAACGACGCGACGTTCACGGTGGACATCCTCAAAGTGCCGCATCATGGGTCGGAGAACAACATCGACTCGGACTTCTGCGACACGGTGATCGCCAGGGACTACGTGTTCTGTGGGAACGGCGAACACCTGAATCCCGATCTGCGCGTGGTGGAGATGATGGGGCGTCGACGCCTCACTGCCGGAGGCAAATTCAGATTCTGGTTCAACAGCAGTGATGTGGTCAGCGAGAAGCGCGAGGCGGCGGCCCACATGAAAGAGGTCGCGGGCGTCGTCTCGGCGCTGCTGAAGAGCAGCAAGGGGCGGATGACGGCGAAGTTCCTGACGGCCGGCAGCAGTCTGAAGATCCGGTGATGGGGAAGGGACGCCTCGAGGCGTTCAGCGACGGCGTCATCGCGATCATCATCACGATCATGGTGCTGGAGCTGCGCGTCCCGGAGGGGAGCGAACCGGCGTTGCTCCTGCGTCTCTGGCCGATCTTCAGCAGTTACGTCCTCAGCTTCGTGCTCATCGGCATCTACTGGAACAATCATCATCACCTCCTGCACACCGTCAAGCATGTCAGCGCGGGGATCTTGTGGGGCAACCTGCATCTCCTGTTCTGGTTGTCGCTCGTACCCTTCGTGACCGGATGGATGGGGGAGAACCACTTCGCGGAATGGCCCGTCGCCGCCTACGGCGTCGTCATGCTGATGGCGGGAGTCGGCTACTACATTCTGTCGCGCGCGATCATTCGTCATCATGGGCCCGAATCGACGCTGCGCATGGCCGTGGGGATCGACGAGAAAGGCGTGGTCTCGGTGGTTCTCTACGCCCTCGCGATCGGTCTCGCGTTCTTCAACCGCTGGGTGTCGCTCGCGCTCTACGTCACCGTCGCGGTGATGTGGCTCGTGCCGGACAAACGGATCGAGCGCGTGTTCAATGAGCGCTCATGAGCAGGAATCAGGATTCCTGCTTCCTCATCAGCTTGCAGTAGGCGCCGAAGGCTCTTAAAGTCGCGGGGTGACATAGGAACACAACTCGTGACATCTCCGATCACTCCCGAGCACACGCGCCTCGCGGAGGCGCGTCGCGGCACAGTGCCTTGGAAGAAGTGGGGTCCCTATCTGAGCGAGCGTCAGTGGGGCACGGTGCGCGAGGACTACAGCGAGAACGGCGATGCGTGGGGTTACTTCCCGCACGATCAGTCGCGATCGCGAGCATATCTCTGGGGCGAGGATGGGCTCGCGGGAATCTCCGACGACCAGCAGCTCCTGTGTTTCGCCGTGGCGCTGTGGAATGGGACGGATCCGATCCTGAAGGAGCGCCTGTTCGGTCTCACCAACGGCGAGGGCAATCACGGCGAGGATGTGAAGGAGTACTACTTCTATCTCGATTCAACGCCGACCCATTCCTACATGCGGTATCTGTACAAGTACCCGCAGGCCGCCTTTCCCTACAACGCTCTCGTCGACGGCAACCGGCATCGCAGCCGCCACGAGCTCGAGTACGAGCTGATTGACACCGGTGTTTTCGAGGGCAATCGATATTTCGACGTGTTCGTCGAGTACGCGAAGGCCGGGCCGGAGGACGTTCTCGTCGAGATTCGCGTCGTCAATCGAGGGCCCGACGCCGCCCGCGTATGCGTTTTGCCCACGATATGGTTCCGGAATGTGTGGTCGACGAACGGCGGAGCGCAACGGCCACTACTCAGGGCGGGCGCCGGCGGCGCACGGAGCGCAGTATCCGCTTCGCATCCGGAGCTTGGTGAGTACGTCATGCTCTGTGACGGGGATTGCACGCTGCTCTTTACGGAGAATGAGACGAATACCCAACGCCTCTTCGGCACCGCGAACACGACGCCATACGTCAAGGATGGCATCAACGATGCGGTCGTTCACGGCCGTGCCGAAGCGGTGAACCCCGCGCTGGCTGGGACCAAGGCCGCAGCCTGTTACGACTTGATGGTGCCGGCCGGGGCCACACGCTCGGTGCGCCTGCGCGTCGCCGACAAGCACTCGGCGTCCACCTACTCGGCGTCAGCATTCGGCCGCGGGTTCGAGGATGCGCTGCAGCTGCGGCGCGAGGAGGCAGACCGTTACTACGCGACGGTGATTCCCGGCACGATTGGTGCGGATGCGAAGAACATCATGCGTCAGGCGCTTGCCGGCATGCTGTGGTCGAAGCAGTACTACTACTACGACGTGGACATGTGGCTCGAGCAGCGCGGCTCCGATCCGTTCTCACACCGGCCGCTCCCGTCCCCGCGCAACGAGCACTGGCACCACATGCGCAACGCGCACATCATCTCCATGCCTGATAAATGGGAGTATCCGTGGTACGCGGCGTGGGATCTCGCGTTCCACGTGTTGCCGCTTGCGCTGATCGATGAGGAGTTCGCCAAAGAGCAGTTGAGCCTGATGCTGCATGAGCGGTATCAGCATCCGAGCGGGCAGCTGCCCGCCTACGAATGGAACTTTGGTGACGCGAATCCGCCGGTCCATGCGTTCGCGACGTTCTTTACCTACGCCAGGGAACGCGCCCGTACCGGGAAGGGCGACATCGAATGGCTCGAGCGGTCCTTTCTCAAGCTCGCGCTCAATTTCACGTGGTGGGTCAACCGGAAGGATCGCCACGGGCACAATGTGTTCGAGGGAGGATTCCTCGGGCTCGACAACATCGGGGTGTTCGATCGCAGCGCGCCGCTACCGACGGGCGGGTATATCGAGCAGGCCGACGGTACCGGCTGGATGGCGTTCTTCTGTCAGAACATGGTCGAGATCGCCGCGGAACTGGCGATGCACAAGCCGACCTACAGCGACATGTGCGTCAAGTTCGTCGAACATTTCCTCTGGATCGCCACGGCGATGATGCATGCGGGCGATGACGTCGGCATGTGGGACGAAGAGGACGGTTTTTTCTACGACGTGCTGCGCATGCCGGACGGACACGCCGTTCGTCTGAAGGTGCGCTCGATGGTCGGGCTGCTCCCGCTGTGCGCGGCGACCGTGTTCGAGCAGAACGTGCTCGAGCGACTTCCGGATGTGCGCGAGAAGGTGATCGGCTTCTTGAACACGCGGTCCGAGATGCGCGGATTCATCCATGATCCGACGAAGTACGGGCATGGCGGGCACTTGATGGAGTCCGTCCTCAACGAACGTAACCTGCGCCGGATGCTCACGATCATGCTCGATGAGGGAGAGTTCCTGAGTCCTTTCGGCATCCGGGCGCTGTCGCGTTATCACGCGGAGCACCCTTACAGCTTCTGGCTCGATGGCCGCGAGCATCGCGTGAATTACCAGCCGGCAGAGTCCGAGACGTCCATGTTCGGCGGCAACTCGAACTGGCGTGGACCGGTCTGGCTGCCGGTCAACACGCTGATCATCCGCGCGCTGCTGCAATACTTCGTCTATTACGGGAAGGATTTCACGGTCGAATGTCCGACCGGCTCGGGACGGCGGATGAACCTCTACGAGGTTGCCGAGGAGATTACGCGCCGCCTGACGAGCATCTTCGAGCGCGATGCTCAGGGCGCCCGGCCCGTGTACGGCGGTACGAGGATCTTCCAGCAGGACCCTCACTGGTGTGATCTGATTCTGTTCTACGAGTATTTCCACGGCGACAACGGTGCCGGGCTCGGTGCCGGCCATCAGACCGGCTGGACCGGCGCGATCGCGCTACTGCAGCACCTCTTCGCGACGAGCACGCCCGAGCAGTATCTCGAGATAGGCAGGCATGCCAACGTCGTGGAGGTCGGCGCGGTTCTGGCGGAGCCTGTGCAGTCTGCGCGCGCGCACTAGTCGTACATCGCGCGCGAGTCGTAGCTGTCTCTGCTTGCTTCTACGTATGCGCACGCCCAGGCGGCGCCATGAACTCGGGGCCTGCTTGGGAGTCAGGAGGGGTCGCGGCGCTGGAGATCGTCCAACCACTCGTCGCTCATGACAAGCGACGGCGATCGCCGCTTCCAGACCTGCGATACGAGGGACGCCACCGTCGAGAGGAATCTGCCGACCAGTGGAAACGAGCTCTGAGAGCCGACCGGCGTTTCGAGTGTTTCACTACGGGCTGCCATTAGGGATCTTCCAGGAGGATAGTAAGCCAGCTACCCGGCTCATGGGAGGGGATTGCTAACATTAATTTTAGAGACTTGCTCCCGCTTGATGCCGTCTCATCCGTGTGACGGTTCCTTCCTCGGAACCATCGGCCTACTCAGAACCATCGGCCCGGCTCACGTCGACGTACCGTTCACCGTCCTCATCCTCAGCGGATACGCGGAGTTGCCAGGGGTTGCAGCACACCTCGCAGTCCTGAATCAGTGTGCCACGGACGTCGGGTTCGAGGTAAACCTCGACAGTTTCCCCGCAATACGGACAGGTCACGACAAACACAGAGTCCATGAGGTATATGATGCCGCTCGACAATACTCAATGCCGACGATCACGGTTGAGCCGAGCATTCTTGCTTTGTGATTGAGCCTCGAGCATTGGGCACTCCACATTGAACATCGACATGCCCGCAAGCGACCTCGCTCGTGAGACTATCGCGCCTGACGAACGCGCCGTTACGACTGAGTTCGTCGCATTCCTGAAAGCCGCCAGCGCCCGTCGCTATCCAACCGGCACCATCCGGCGCTTCAATCAGGGTCGAGCCTCGGGCTGCGTCGACGCCGAGTTCGTAGTCGACGATGGACTGGCGGCCGACTTCAAAGTGGGCGTGTTCGCACGGCCACGAAGCTATCGCGCCTGGATTCGTTTCGCGAACGCGAGCTCGTCGTCCGATCGAGAGAAAGACGTTCGCGGCATGTCGATCACGGTTCACGATGTCGAAGGTGAGAACCTGACGACGGGGGTGACGAGGCAGGACTTCCTGCTGAACAGTCACCCCGTGATGATGGTGCCGGGGACGCGCGAGTTTCTCGATCTTCTGCGCGCGGTCGAGGCCGGCGGTGCGCGTCGCGTCTTCTACTTTCTCTCGCATCCGACTGCGGCACGTGTGGCACTCGCCTCGCGGCGCAACCACACCAGTCATCTCGACATCCCCTACTGGAGCACGACGCCGTATCTGCTTGGGGAAGGACGTGCCGTCAAGTACATCGTCCGCCCGTCGTCAACACATGCGAGCGCGCTGCCGAATCCGTTGACCGATGCCTACCTGCACGATGCGCTGCGAGCACGTTTGCGCGAGGGCGAGGCGGTGTTCGAGTTCCTGGTTCAAGTGCAGACCGACAGCCGAACGATGCCGATCGAAGACGCGACCGTGGAGTGGTCCGCGCGCCAGTCGCGGTACATGCGGGTCGCGCGCATCGTCATCCCGCGTCAGGATATCGATGCGCCGACTCGGGGAAACATGTGCGAAGAGATCACGTTCAGCCCGTGGCACTGCCTGGCCGACCATCGCCCGCTCGGCGGGATGAATCGCGCGCGACGTGAGATCTACGAGCAGATGGCGCAGTTCCGGGCCTCGCGTCGCGCGGAAACCTGACGGGGGATGGAGCACTCGTAGGGGGAGCACTCGTAGGGGCCGGCTTCAGCCGGCGCGCGCGCCTCATTCGCGCGCCAAATCTTCAGCAAGACGACGAAGCACCCGTGCGGCGGCTTCCGCCTCCGACCGGGTCACGGCTGACAGCGTGCGGCGCACGGCCCCTTCGACCGTTCCTGCTCGTCGCCGGTTGAGCGCCACCCCTTTTTTCGTGAGTCGAAGCTGCGCACGGCGGGTGTCGCCTTCGCTGCGCTCCCGCGCCACCAGCCCGGCCGACTCGAGGCGCTGCACGATCCCAGTGACCGTGCCCGGATCGAGGTGGAGCAGCGCCGCCACGGCGCCCAGGGCGAGATCAGGTTCACGTCCGATGAAGCGAAGCGCGAGGCGCTGCGGCGCGGTCAGGCCGAAACGGCCGATCATCCGTTTCGAGACACTGTGGAGCTCGTGGTCGACGGCCCACAGCACCCGGATGAAATCGAGTGCGGGGTCGCCGGAGGGTCGGGGACTCGTCGGAGGCATGAACGAGACTGTACCCGACCCCCGGGCGTGCTAGCGATCGGTTCGTTCCTCGTTGCGGCTGATGCGATCCATCCGGAACAGGAGCACGAAGACGACGACGAAGGCGATGGTGCTGAGCGCGGCGATGGTTTCAAACATAAGATAGTTGGAGTTGCAAGTATTATGCTCCTCCCACTATAGCAGGCGGCGGCCGCGACAGCCAAACGCCGGCCCGATCCGACGCTATTTCGTCTTCGTCGTGTGCCGGTCGAAGAAGTCGAAGATCTGATTCAGGATCTCGGGCTGCGCCCACGCGTCGGTATGCGCCCCGCCGGGGACCGGCAGCCAGGTGGCGTCCACGCCCTTGGCCTTGGCGTGCTCCACCATCGACTGGCTTGCGCTGAAGACCATCGTCGTATCGGCATCGCCGTGAATGACGAGCACAGGCACCTTCTTCAGTTTGTCGTACGGGAATGCGTCGTCTTCGAGTGGCGCCGCGCTCGGCGCGATGGCAGTCCACCGATCAGGGTATTTCGTCGCGTAGGTCCAGACGGCGCTGCCGCCCGATGAATTGCCCATCAGGTAAAGGCGATTCGGATCCGCGTTGTACTCCTTGGCCACGAGATCGGTGACGTACAGCACGTCCATCTCTGCGCGCTGAAAGTCCTCGGGCGTGGGTGGTGCGGACGCGGCACCGCGCCCGCCGCCGCCACCGCGGCGACCGCCGCCCGCGTTCTGAACCTGCACCATCTTGTACGGCACGTTCCACCCGCCGACGCCGGTCGCGTTTGCGTGGTAGCCGGTGACCGCCGCCACGAGGAAACCGCGCGCTTCAGCAGCGTTGGCGAGAGTGGGGTTGGTCATCGGTCGTTGAAAAGGTGCGGTTGCGGGCTGGTTGGCGCCGTGAGTGACGACCACCAGGGGCAGCCTGGTCGTCGCGGTCCATTTCTTGGGCACATACAGGTGATACGCGATGCTCTCACCGGTGCCTGGAAACGTGTAGCTTCGGTCCTGTTCGCCGGTACTGCGGTATTGCGGGCTCTTGGAATCGGGCAGCGGAGCCTGGGCAGACGAGGGGGCGATCATCGCAAAAAGAAGAACAACCGTCGTGAACGATGGGAGATGCTTCATAGTGAGCAAGACAATATCCCAGGTCGTGCTGGTTCGCGCACGCTGGAGGCCGCTCTTCAGCCCGCGCATCGCAGGAAGGAGACATCGTGGAGCACGTGATTTCCGATCTCGTGGCGTCGTTCGAACGCGGCCGGCTCACGCGCCGCGAACTGGTGCAGGCTCTCGCGGCGGTGGCGATGGCCGGCGCCGGCGTTCCCGCAGCGGCCGTCTCGCTCAAAGCGGGAAGCATCAATCACACCTCGGTGCTCGTCAGCGACATGGCCCGCTCGATCGATTTCTACAATCGCGTGTTCGGGCTGTCGGTCGTCAACGAGGACAAACCGAACAAGATCTCGAGGCTCGGAGTTGGTGGGAAAGTGCTCGTGTCGCTGCGGGTCGAGCCGCCGCCGGGGCTCATCGATCACTTCGCAATCGGTGTCGAGAACTTCAACCGGGACGCGGTGACGGCGAATCTGAAAGAGATGGGTCTGACGCCCCGCGAGAATCTCGAGTTCGGGTTCCACGTGAAGGATCCCGACGGCGCGAACGTGCAGATCACCGCGATCTAGGGCACCGGGTCCGGCACGACGTAGGAGGCACTAGGGAGAAAACCGGAGGGCAAGTACGGTCGAGGTGCGAAGCTCATTCGCGCGCCGATCCACCGGGCGCTACGATCGAGTCGTCTCCTCAGAGGGAGGGCGGAACATGTTCGGGATCCTCGGTTGGATGCTCTTCGGCCTTGTCATCGGCGCGATTGCGAAGCTGTTGATGCCAGGTCGCGATCCTGGCGGCATCATCGTGACGATGATTCTTGGTATTCTCGGCGCCGTGGTCGGCGGGTTCATCGGCCGAGCGGTGGGATGGTATCAACCTGGTGAGCCTGCGGGGTTCTTCATGGCGACCCTGGGAGCCATCGTGTTGCTCTTCATCTACCGGTTGGCGTTTGCACGAACGAGGACCACGGTTTAGAGAAGAAGGCGGCTAGAAGGGGGCAACGCCCCCTTGCTATCCTCTGGTGATGCGTTCAGCCAGCGCGAAAGCATCACCGATAGCGCTTTGCGTTGCACTCGGTCTCGTGCTCGGCGGCGCGGTGCATGCCCAGTGGCTCAACTACCCCGGGAAGGGCACGCCGCGCCTCCCTGATGGACGACCGGATCTGACGGCCGCAGCGCCGCACGGTGCGGACGGCAAGCCGGATCTCTCGGGCATCTGGGAAGTCGTCGGCGATCTCGTGATGCCGACCGACGGGCGGGTTCGCTCGAAATACGTCTACAACATTGCCGTCGACTTGCCGGACGGCGCACCCTTTCAGCCGTGGGCGAAGGCGCTGCATGACCAGCGCACCCGCGCGCTCGGGGTTGGCGCGCCGAGCGAGAGTTGCCTCCCGCATGGTATCCCCGACGCCATGCTGACCCGTCAACTGCCGTTCAAGATCATCCAGAACCCCGGCTTCACGATCATCCTCTTCGAAGAGTTCAACAACTGGCGGCAGATCTTCACCGATGGGCGCGCGCTGCCGATTGACCCGCAGCCGGCGTGGCTCGGCTACTCGATCGGCCGATGGGACGGTGACACCTTCGTTGTCCAGACCGCCGGCTTCAACGACAAATCGTGGCTCGACGCGGGCGGCACGCCGCATACCGACGCGCTTCGAACGACGGAGCGTTTCCGCCGCATCGACTTCGGCCACCTCGCCGCGGAGTTCACCTTCGACGATCCGAAAGCGTTCACCAGGCCGTGGTCCACCTCGGTGAAGTTCAATCTCCTGCCTGATACGGAACTGCTGGAGCACTTCTGCGACAACAACAAGTGGACGGAGAAGAGCAAGTCGCCTTAGAACGCTTCGCGTGACGCCTCTTCCGGCGGCGTGAGTGCCCTGAACGCACGAAAGAGCAGCAGGTCGTAGACGATCTTCAAGGTACCCGCAATGAAGAAGGGGACGCCGATCAACGACGGCTGCGCGAACAGGAGTCCCGCAAACAGCGGGCTGAGCGCCGCGCCGGTCGTGCGCGCGACCCCCGTGATGCCCGATGCTGCCGACCGTTCGTGGGGATCCACGACCGCCATCACATACGACTGTCTGGTAGGCACGTCCATCTGACTGATACTGAAACGAACCAGCAGCATCAGCGCCGCCAGCGGCAGCGTCGGCATCAGCGGAATCAGAACGAGCAGCACGTTGGACGGCAGATGTGTGACGACCATCGTGTTCACGAGCCCGATCCGGCTCGCGAGCCGTGACGCCAGCAGCGCTGACATGCCGGCGAGGACGTTCGCCGCAAAGAACAACCTCCCAAGCGATTGCGGATCGACGCCGAACCGCAGGTGGAACCAGTACGCCGCGAAACTCTGGATCACGAACCCGCCGCCGAACGAGTCGAGCGCAAAGAGCGCTGACAGCTTCAGCACCACGCGACGCGATCGACCGATTCCCGACAGCGTCGTCGCCGTTGCCAGGGATTCAGAGGCAGACGAGACGCGCCGAAAGAGGAGCCCGAGCACGAGACCAGCGCACGCGTATGCCAGGACGACCGCGCGATAGCCGTCTATGGGAGTCCGCGACGACTGGAGCGCATGTGCGAGCGCACCGGCAGCGAGCGCACCGAACGCAGTTGCGAGCGAGCCCACCAACGTGTACCAGGCGAACACCTCCGTTCGCGCGCGAGCATCGACGACCTGCGACAGGGCGGCTTGCTCAATCGGTCCAAACGGACCGACCTCCTGACCGCTGGGACTGATGACGCCGAGGGTGCCGGCGATCAGCAGCAGCCAGAACTGCGCCGTGACGCCGAACACCAGGCCGGCAGCAACCATCAACGCCGCACCGATGATCAGCATCCGGCGCCGGCCGATCCGATCGGCTTGTGTCGTCAGGAACAGCGAGATGACCGTGTCGCCGAGGAGTACGCCGGTCAGCAGCAGGCCGACTTCTGATTCGGTCAGCCCGAGACTGACCAGATACAGCACGAGCACGATCGACAGTCCGCCGTACGCGAACAGCCGGATCGATCGGGTGGCGAAGAGGAGCCATCCGTCGGAGGTGAGATCTCTGAGCGCGCCCGCCATCCACACGGCAGTCTACCGTCGGCGCGCCCCGTCTTACCGACATTCCGACCCAACCCTCGTGCTATGACTGAGTTCATGCGCGCTCGAACGCTTCACTATGCCTGGGTGATCGCAGCGGTGACCTTTGTGATTCTTCTGGTCACAGCCGGGGTGCGCGCCACGCCGGGCGTGCTCATGGTGTCGCTCGAGGGTGAGTTCGGCTGGAGCCGCGCGGTGATTTCGTCCGCGGTCGCTATCAACATCGCGCTCTTCGGGCTCATCGGACCCTTCGCCGCATCGGTGATGGACCGATGGGGTGTGCGTCGGGTGATCCTCGGCGCCCTCGCGCTGCTGGCGGGCGCGGTGGCGCTCACCACGCAGATGCGATCGCAGTGGGAACTGACGCTGCTGTGGGGTGTGCTCGTCGGCACGGGCACCGGCGTGACGTCGATGGTGCTGGCAGCGATCATCGCGAACCGGTGGTTCGACGATCGTCGCGGCCTGGTGCTCGGTGTCCTGTCAGCAGCGAATGCGACGGGACAGCTGATCTTCCTTCCGACGCTCGCGTCGATGGCGGCGACCCATGGATGGCGATCGGCTGCGCTCGTGGTTGCCGGCGCGGCGGTCGTCGTGTTCCTGATCGTGCTCGTGTTCATGCGCGATCGACCCGAGGATCTCGGCTTGCTGCCGTACGGGCGCGCCGCGGGATCGGTCGTCGTCCAGCATCGGCCGATGGCGCCGCTCGAGGCCCTCTGGCTCGCCGGCCGCACGCGCGCGTTCTGGCTGCTGGCAGGCACATTCTTCGTCTGTGGCGCAAGCACCAACGGCCTCATCGGCACGCACCTCATCGCCGCGTGTCACGACTACGGCATTCACGAGGTGCAATCGGCGCGGCTGCTCGCGATGATGGGCATCTTCGACATTCTCGGAACGACGGCATCGGGATGGCTGACCGATCGGTATTCGAGCCGCTACCTGCTGTTCGGCTACTACACGCTGCGCGGCCTGTCGCTGTTGTTTCTTCCGCTCACGCTCCGCAACGGCGCCAGCAGCCTCGTCATCTTCGCCGTGTTCTACGGCCTCGACTGGATTGCGACTGTGCCGCCGACCGTGCGCCTCACGAGTGAGGCATTCGGCCGTGAGAACACCGGTGTCATATACGGATGGATCGGCGCCAGCCACCAACTCGGTGCGTCGGTCGCAGCGTTTGGAGCGGGCGCGATTCGCACGATGCTCGGCGACTATCAGCTGGCGTTCTGGGGGGCCGGTCTGTTGTGCGTGGCTGCCGGCATGTCGTTTCTGGCCCTCGGACGATCACTTCGCTCGCAGAGCACTTCGCTCGCGGCCGCGGCCGCGAGTTGACACGACGCGCGGGCTGAAGCCCGCGCTCTCCGGCGAACAGGTCGAAAGCCGCTCAGTTTGGCAATCGCGCGATGGCGGCGCGAGGCGCTGAACGAAAGCACGTCACATCACATCGAAATGCCGGGAAAGCCTCGATTGAATTGCTCCCACTGCACGGTAACGATCGTGCATATCGGGACGACTACAGCTCCCTCGAGGACTCGGCGATGAAGCGCATGACTGCTCGGCTGCAAGACCTCATGGCTGAACATGGGACGAAATTGCTCAGCCAGGAAACCGGGATCCGCAACGGCGATCCGGGATCCATTCACGATGCGCGCGTGGCCACGCGACGCATTCGCGCAATCCTCTCCGTGCTCGGAGACGAACACGATCAGGCCTACACCGCGTTTCACCAACAGCTGCGCGGGCTCGGGCGTGCCCTCGGCGCTGCACGTGATCTCGATGTCGTCGCCGACATGATCGACATGAAGGGGGGAAACCGATCGGCGGGCGGGCGAGCCGTGACGTCGTTCAAGAAGGTCGTGCATCAGGAACGCGAAGAGGCCCGCCGGCGATTGATCAAGGCAGTCGAAGCCGTCCCCTTGTCGGCGTTGGTGGCGACCGAGGGTGGCCGATTGCGGCGATTGTGGGCGACGAACAAAGACTTTGCGGCGAAGTTGCGCACCCGCATGAGCCAACAGAACGACGTGCTCACTGAGTCTGTCGAGCGAGCCAGCGGTGTGTACTTCCCGAATCGTGCGCATGACGTGCGCATCCAGTCGAAGCGTATGCGCTACCTGGTCGAACTGGCGACGCGCACGGGCCGTTGGAAGAGCGATCACGAGTTGAAGGTTCTCATGGGCGTTCAAGCCGTCCTCGGCGACGTGCACGATCGCGAGGTCCTGATTCAGCGGCTGGCGGACGTGGCCGCCGACGACCGGAGCGAGATCGACGCCGTGTCCACTCGATTGCGGCATGAACGGGACGATTTGTTCGAGAAGTATCTGGCGCTGCGCGACCCGCTGATTCGCACGACCGAGTCGATTCGAGCAGCGACCGGGACGCGGTCCTGGACCTGGCCGCTGGTGGCCGCGACGGTGGGGATCCCATCGGCGCTCGTCGTCGGTATGGTGACAGCGGATCGTCGTCGCTCGCGGCGCCCGGCCCCGTACGCTCAACCCTTCGCCGGGAGGAAGTAGAACCCCAGCACGAGGATCGCGTACACCGCCAGCAACTGGACGCCTTCCATCCAATTCGTCTCACCGTCGTGGGCGATCATCGCGATCGTGAGCACCGCCAGTCCCACGGCGACGACCTCGAAGACCGTGAAGAGGAGATCCATCGGGGCAGGCGCGATGACGTAGCTGAGAAAGACCAGCACGGGCGCCACGAAGAGGGCGATCTGCGTCGATGACCCGACCGCGATGCTCAACGCCGCGTCCATCCGGTTGCGCGCTGCCATCAGCACGGCGGAATAGTGTTCGGCCGCGTTCCCCGCGATCGCAACAATGACGACCCCGACGAACAGGTTCGACATCCCCAGCGAGCGCGCGGCCGGTGCGAGCGAGTCGACCAGCAGCTCGCTCATCCAGGTCACACCCGCGGTCGCGGCGACGAGCATTCCGAGCGCTGGCCACATGCTGCCGCCGGCTTCGCTGTCGTCTGCGTCGCTCGCGTAGAGACCGCGGTGTGTCTTGAGCGTGAAGACCAGGCTCGCGCAGTAGGTGATGAGCAGGACGACCGCGATCGCCGTGTCGAGCCTCAGATCCTGTGTCGACCCCTGCGCCCGCGCCAGCATGTGAAAGACGTCCGGCACGGTCAAACCGATTGCACTCAGCAGCAGCATGGTCGTGCCGATGCCCGCCGCCGTCCGGTTGAAGTGCTGCACGCGATAGCGTGTGCCTCCGACGACGGCGCAGAGGCCGAACACGAGCAGGACATTGCCGATGATCGATCCCGTCAGCGACGCCTTCACGAGATCGGTCAGGCCACGTCGCAGCGCCACCGCCCCGATGATCAATTCCGCTGCGTTGCCGAATGTCGCGTTGAGCAGTCCGCCGATGCCTCCGCCCAGTCGCTGCGCGAGAACTTCGGTCGCGCGTCCGATGTACGCCGCAAGCGGCAGGATGGCCACCACGGACGCGAAAAAGACAGCGGCGGCACGCTCAGGCGCAGCGTAATGGAATGCCAGCGCGACCGGAATTCCGCTGAGGAACAGCAGAGTCCAGTAGCGATGCAGCCACGCCCGCATGACACGACAATGTGCAGGCAGGGTGCCAACGTGCGAGACATCAGCGCTCGGGACTTACGCCTCAGTGGGCCCCAGGTCGCCGGTTCAGCGACATGGCATAGCGCGTGCAGCGAACCCGCGCACACATGAGGAGGTTCTTATGAAGAAACTGACAATGAGGCTTCCGGTCTTCGGCTTCATCGTTGCCACTCGAGCCGCGTTGGGTTTCGGCGCAGGTCTGCTGTTGTCGCAAAAATTTGCTCGGGACCGTCGCCGCAAAATCGGCATGACGCTCGTCGCGATCGGCGCCGCCACGACCATTCCAGCGGTGAGGGCCCTTCGCTCCCACTTCGACGAGAGCGATCATTCCTGGCGCAAGGCGATGAGCGGATCGATGTGAGCCGCTCGTCGTGCCGGAAGGTACGCGGCCATCATCACGACAACCACGACGACGGGGACAATCAGCAAATAGGTGACGAGGTCGCCGGCGGTGCCCGGGAACATGCGTTGCGTGACTCCGCCCGCCGCGACACTCGCCATCACGCCGAAGACGACACCTGCCATCGAGGGCAGTGTGCTTTGTCCAAGGATCATCCGAAGCACTGAGCCTGGGAGGGCGCCGGCTGCCATTCGAATCCCGATCTCACGGGTGCGGCGGCTGACGGCGTAGGCAGTGAGGCCGTACAAGCCGATCAGCGCCAGCACCAGACCCATCGTGCCCATCCCGGCCACGGTTCGTACGACGACCGTGTTCAGGTTCCGGGTGTTCGCGTGATAGAAGGCCTCCATCGTTCGCATCGAGAGGATCGGCACCTCGCGGTCCGTCTCCAGAATGGCTGCTCGCACGGGTGTGGCGACTGCCTCCGACTCTGCGTCCGTTCTCACGACGAGCGTGGCTCGCATCGTCGGATTCTGGAGTCGGGGCAGATAGAGGAAGGGCGTCGCGTTCGGCGTGAAGAGACGGAACTTGGCATCTGCGGCGATGCCGATGATCTCGGCCCAGGCTGCGCTCGTGCCTGTGAGCCGGATGCGTTTGCCGATCGGATTGTCGCCGGGCCAGAACCGCTCCGACATGCCGCGACTGACAATCGCGACTCGTGGGGATTCTGCCGTGTCGGTCTTCTGGAACGCGCGACCGTCCACGATTGGAATCCCGATCGTATCGAAGTACCGTTCGTCGACTCGGGCCGCGGCAACAGTCAGATCGGCCGTGCCTGGTGGCAACACGAATCCTTCCGGAACGATCGACGCGCGGTCCTGGAAGTCCTGACTCAACGGCACAAACGACGTTACGGTAACGGACGTCACGCGCGGGATCATGGCGACGCGTTCCGACAACTGCCGATAGAACGTGTCGCTGCGACCCTGATCGTATCGCGCGAGTCCCGGATCGAGATTCGTGAGGAGAATGTGATCGGCCCGGAATCCAGGCCCGCGTCCGTACTCGGCTTGGAAGGCGCGATAGAACGACAGGGCGACGGTCAACAGCACCAACGTGAGCGCAATCTGCATCGCCACGAGCCCGTGCCGTCCCCAGAGACGCGCGACCCGTGCACCCGGCGTCGTTGTGTTGCGCAGCGTAGTGGAGAGATCGGTGGCTCGGGCGCTGCGCCACGCTGGAACCGCGCTCGACAGAAGCGCGCTGATCCCGGCGACGACCAGACCAACGAGGAGCGCGCGGCGATCCAATTCGTACGTCAGCCGGACGCCGACGTCGGTCGCGATCTGGAACTGCTGGAACGAACGGATGATCCCATAGCCGACGAAGAGACCTGCGATGCCGCCCGCGAAAGCGGTGAGCGCGGTCTCCGTAATCAACTGGCGGACCACTCGCGCGCGGCTGCCGCCGATCGCCAGACGCAGCGCGATCTCACGAGCCCGTACCGGTGCGCGGCTCGCGAGCAGTCCCGCAACGTTGGCGCACGCCACCAGCAGCACGGCAAGCGCAAGACCAATCAACATGAGACCGAGTGCTCGCATCGGCGCGTATTCGGAGAACCGCGCATCTCTTTCCGTTCTGACCAGCAGCCCGTGGCGGGCGTTGGTCGTTGGGTATTCATCCTGGAGCGCTCGGGCGATGAGCTCGACCTCCTGACGCGCCTGTGGGAGCGTGGCCTCAGCCTTCAGCCGGCCCAGCACGCGGAGGACGCGGATATCGCGATTGTCGAGCATATCGGCTCGAGCGGAAACAATCGTCGGCAACATTGCGAGCGGAACGTAATAGCCCGCAGGTACATACAGATCGGGACCATCGAAGCCCTGCTGCGACACGCCGACGACCGTGAACGGTACGCCGGTGAGGCGTAGCTGCTGCCCGACGATGGCGGGATCGGATGCGAACTGCTCGGTCCACGTGTCGTACGCGAGCACCACGACGGCGTCGCGACCGGGCACGCGATCTTCGTCGGGTAAGAACGTTCGACCCAGTGCCGGCCGCACCCCAAGGACGTCGAAGAAGTTGCCGCTGACGGCGAGCCCGTATTTGCCTTGCGCGGGTTCGTCGCGACGCCGGTCGAAGCTGGCGACCAGGTCCCGGTGTGCCGAAAAGCCGTCAAAGCTTCGCGCCCGATCGCGGAGGTCGATATAGTCGGGATACGAGATTCCGTTGTTGCGTACCTCGCCCGTGGGCGTGGTGCCGCTGACCTCTATCAGCCCGCTGGCATCAGGCACAGGTAGCGGACGCAGAATCAAGCCGTCGGCGACGCTGAACATCGCGGCATTCGCCCCGACGCCGATGGCGATGGACAGAATCGCGATGAGGGCGAACCCGGGATTTTTCGCCAGCATGCGCGTCCCGTGACGCAGGTCTTGTCTGAGCGTGTCGAACATTGGTCGACCTTTCGTTGAGACGCAGGCCACCCTCACGTAGGGGCCACCCTCACGCGGGGCCACCTTCAGGTAGGGCCACCTTCAGGTGGCCCGACCCCGAGACGTGGGGACCACCTTCAGGTGGCCCGACCGATCAAGCCGCGTGCCCAGTGCAAGTTAACGATAGTCGAGCCCAAAAGGTTCGAAGTGCAGCCGGAGTGTTCGGCGATGGGACGATGGCTGTTCGCAACCGTGCGCCATGCGGCCATTTTCGACGCACAATCGATTCGGGAGGCACACCTCATGAGAGCAATGCTGCTGGCGGTTGTGATCGCGATGCCGGCGCTCGCCGAGGCCCAACCGCCGGCTCCGCCTTCGAACGAATCAGTGGTTGTGGTGTCGGGGCAGGGCGCCGTGCTGGCCGTGCCCGACCGCGCCTGGATCACCATCGGTGCCGAGTCGCGCGCGCAGAATCCGCGCGAGGCGCAGCGGTTGAATACCGAGGCGATGCGTCCGGTCCAGGAGAAGTTGAAGGCCGCGGGCATTCCCGCCGACGCGATTCGCACCATCGCCTACGACGTGCAGTACGAGTGGGACTTCGTCAACAACAAACGGGTCGGGCGGGGATACGTCGCGCGCAACACCATCGAAGTGCGCGTCGATACGATCGACCGCTTGGGCGAGTATCTGGAAATGGCGGTTGGATCCGGCGCGACGAATGTGAGCGGTATCCGCTTCGACCTGAAAGATCAGGCCAAGCTCGAACGGGAAGCGTTGAGGCTGGCGGTCGCGGATGCCCGCTCCAAAGCCGATGCCGCGGCTTCTGGCGCCGGTCGCAGCGTCGATCGCATTCTTCGCATCGAAGAGCAGGGTGTCGTCGTACCGCCGATGCCCGTGCGTATGGCGCGTGAGGTCGCACAGGCGAACGTCGCCGACGCGGCGCCGCCGATCTCGGCCGGCCAGACCGAAATCCGTGCACGCGCGACCGTGACGGCTTCGCTGAAATGAACTGTCGTACGTAGTGTCGTACGTAGTACGTAGTGTCCGCCTTCTTGACCGCCGTAGCCTTGAGCGCAGGTGGTCAGGCGGACCCTCCTCCGCGCAGCGCCGCGTGCGCGATCGAGAGCAGCGCGATGCTTGCGGTGTCCACACGCAGCGTGCGTGGCCCGAGACTGACGACCTCGAATCCATGCGCGCCAAGCAGCGAGAGCTCGAAACTGTTCCAGCCACCTTCCGGCCCGATCGCGATGAGCACGCGCTCGTCCTGAGTGTGCGCGAGCGCCGACCCAAGAGGGGTCGTACCGCTCGGATCGGCGACGAGGCGACGTCCGGCAGCGAACAGCGTATCGAGATGATCTTCAACAAGGATCCGGAACTGCCGGTGGATCGAGACGAGCGGCAACCGCGTGTCCCGTGCCTGTTGGAGCCCTTCGATGAGCAGTGGTCGATACACCGCTTCTGTCATGACGTGCGTGTCGAAGTACTGCCGCTCAACACGCTCGGCATTCGTGAGGACGATCCGGCCCACGCCGAGCGCCGCGAGCTGCGCCCAGAGGCGACGCATCACTTTCGGTCGCGGAAGTGCGAGCACGACGTCGATCCGAGGGCGGCACGGCCGTTCCGGCTCGAACACGCATCGCATCGTCACGCGACCGTCGCCCGCTGATTCCACAGTGCCCTCGCCAAGCGGCCCGTCGAGCAGGCCGACTCGGACCGTCTGGCCGGGGATCACGCGGAGGACGTTGAGCAGGTGCCTGGCACGTGCGTCAGCGAGTGTAACCTCATTCGATTCGCTGACCTCGCGAGCGTCCAGCAGGATCAGGTTCACGCTGAGCCTCCTTTTTCTCGCGATGTCGTACGACGGCGAGTCTGGCGACAACGATCAATGCGCCCGCAACCACGTAGATGGAGATGGCCGCGCGATCGATTTCGCCTCCGCGGATGCTGATCCCGATGAGAATGCCAATCGCAAGGACGGCTGCGCGGTCGAGGATCGTGGACATGGCCGTCATGCTACGGGACCAACCGTACTCAGGCAACGCCATAAATCCGGTCGAGGCCACGAGGAATGCGCGATCGACAAGATCAACGAAGCGAATGTCGCGAGTCGCATCTGTTTTCACCAACGGTCCGGCTGCCGCCTTGGGCCGCCATGCGCTCCGGCGGGTCAGGAAAGCGGACTCTACGTACGGCTGCATCTGAAGGAATCAAGAATAGCGCGTAGATCGAAATCCGCGATGGGAGGTGCGAGGAAGGAGACGAATTCCTCATTCGTCGATGAGTCAATCTCTACGCTCCACGATTAGCCGACGTGATCTCGCCGGCAGCAGCCGCCCTTTCAATCCCTCGACCAGCACGATCGATCCGGCTTCCGTGAGGTGTGCCTGGTCCCACGCTGTCAGCCCGTCCGGCTGATCATTCGCCATCGTGAGACACCCATCCGCGGTGCAGAGGATGTCGATGGCTGACACGTAATCGGCGCCGAAGCGCGCCGCCTTGGCGCGCATCATTTCCTCGAGTCCTCGCGGTTGGTCGACGATGCCAGCGCGCAGTCGTGCGGGCACGCCGTGGAGCGGGTCGCGTCGCACCTGATTGAACAGCACGCGCGGCAGGCGATCCTCCCAGATCGGTACCGGACCAACGACGATGACCTTCGGGATGTTCTGCTGCTGCAACGCCCTGAGTGTCCGCTCGAAGTAGCGCGGATCGTACAACCGCCATTCGGCTGCCAGCAGGACCGTCGCCGGCTTCAGCGCCCGGATCCGCTCGATGATGTCGTCGTTGAGCGCGCGGCAGTTCGGCTGCGCCTCGCTCGCGAGTCCAAGCAGCGGTGGACACCGCGCGCCGGTGAACTGGGCGACACGAATCGACTCACGCTGCTGCTGGTGTCGAAGTCCGGGGTAGAGGTGCGCCGCGTGAGAGTCACCCCACAGCACGACCAGCGGGGCCGCCGTCGTGCCGGCGTCGACGCAGTCGGCGGCAAGCTCGCTCTTCGTCTGCTCCGCCATCAGATAACAGCGCCGCTCGCGATAGAGCTCCTCGTAGCGGTAGCCGAAGTCGACCAGCCGCTGGACGGGAGCCGGAAAGCGCGGCGGCAGATCTCGGCTCCACACCCGAACCGCGAAGCCCGCAACAGCGACGACAGCCAGCGGTCCGAGGAGCGCGGAAATCGCGGTGCGCCGCGGCGCCGTTCGAATCGGACGCTCGAAGAACCAGTACGTCAGCCACGCCAGCAGGAACGACAACACGATCGCGGCGCTCTTCACCAACGGGGGCGGTTCGCCGACCGCGAGGATGCGCGGAAATGTCAGCGCCGGCCAGTGCCAGAGATACAGCGGGTAGCTGATGAGGCCGACCCACACGAGTGCGCGATGACTCAGAACGCGCCGATTGATCCACGCGTCCGGTCCGCAGGCGATCAGCGCGGCGGCGCCGGCGACCGGCATCAGCGCGCGCCAGCCAGGGAACGCGCTGTCGCCGCTGAGGACGAAAAAGGCGACGGCGAGGAGCGCGAACGCGGCGCACGCCAGCGCATCGCGCGTGGCGGGACGCGGCTCGGTGAGCAGCCGCGCGAATGGGCCCGGCAGGGCGAGGCCGGGGGGCCGTGCGCGCGCCAGGGTGACGCACGCGAGCGCCGCTCCAACGAGCAGTTCCCACAAGCGCGTGTGCGGCAGGTAGAAGGCGGCCGTCGGATAGCGGCCGACCGTGGCGACGTTCGCGACGAACGAGGCGATGCCGATCGAGAGCACGGCAACGAACGCGTTCAGACGTCGGCGCCAGCACCACGCGAGCACCATCGGCCAGACGAGATAGAACTGTTCCTCGACGCCCAGGGACCACAGGTGCAGCAGCGGCTTGGAGACGGCTGCAGTGTCGAAGTATCCCGCCTGATTCCACAAGACGATGTTGATGACGAACGCCCCGCTGGCGGCGATGTGGTTGCCCAACTGCTCGTACTCATCGGCCAGCAGCGTGAACCAGCCGATCGCCCACACGACCGCAAGCACGATGATCAGCGCCGGGACAATGCGTCTGATCCGGCGGGCGTAGAACTCTAGAAAGCTCAGCGAGTCGCGCGCCAGCGACTCGAGGAGGATCGACGAAATCAGGTATCCGGAGATGACGAAGAAGACGTCGACGCCGGCGAACCCGCCAGGCACGTGCGCCGCGCTCGCGTGGAACGCGACCACAGCAAGAACGGCGATACCGCGCAGGCCGTCGATGTCGGTGCGATAGGCCGGCCGCAGCAACGCCGCGCGCTACTGATTGGAGGCCGGGCGCCGCGACGCGGCTTTGCCGCCTTCGGTGTACGAGGCGGGCATGTAGTCTCCAATCATCTCCATGTTGAAAGTTGTTCCTCGATTGGCTGTGGAGGGAGGTGCCGAAGTATAGCCAGACCGGGTAGCGATAGTGCGATTTTTCTGGCGAGATGCGCGATCGAATGGCTAGCGTGCGATTCCTGTGCTCACCTGTCGGAGGTCAGGTGCCCGATCGTCACCGCCAGCCAAGCCGGTTGTGGGGGAGTGCTCATCGGAGTCCATCGGGACTCGCTCGCGAGGTGTGACCGAGCCTCGTCGAGACCAGAACCGGCTCGTATCGAAGCGACGGCATGTGGAGCGTGACCCTGCGGACGTATGTTCAAATAACTCTGTGGTTAGGTTTTCACGTGGCATCGGTGTCGTGTTCATCGTGGCGAGCGTGAGGATACTTGGCTTCGTTCGCTGATTGTCGCCCAGGTATGGCAACGAAGATCACTTGCCGATGACTCAGGTCGAGCCGCTCCAGACCCAGCGAAGGCCCGCGACGGTCGCCTGGCGTCCGCACGTGTGGTCGTCCTGGTTACCTGCTGCCGTTCTCTTTCTACTCGTCGCGTTCCCTCTGCAGGAGTCTCTGACGCGGTTTCCACGAGGGCTGCTTGCTGACGACGCCTACTTCTACGTGAAGACCGCATGGAATGTGGGTGTGCACGGCGCATCGACATTCGACGGCATCCACTCCACGGACGGTTATCACCTCGCCTGGCAAGCGGTCCTTGCGGGTGTGTCGTTCATCGCCGGGCTCGTGTCCGAGAACCCCTGGATCCACTTGGGCGCGATGCTGTGGCTGTATTTCATGCTGTGCTGGTGGATTGGACTCTCCTTTGGCCGCAACTGGGTCGACGTCCTGTTGCTGTTCGGCATGGGGCTGATCTTCAAGGTCATGATGGAGACGACACTGCTGTCGCTGGTGTTGCTCGCTCTCTACGCAAAGGTCTATCTGGTTCCCAACGAAACAGGATCAGCGCGAGCGGCTGAATGGTCCGGCCGCTCCTGGCTGCTCGTGCTGACCCCCCTCATCCGGATCGACGCCACTCTCATCGGGTTTGTGATGTCGCTGTCCCGTTTCTTCGATGTGACGCCTCCTGGCCAGCACACGAAGCCCGGCCTGAAGGTGAAGTCGGTGGCTGCCGATCTCGCGTGGCTCGCAGTTGGCGTCGGACTGCAGTTTGCGTTGCGACGATGGCTGCTGGGCGAGTGGACCTCGGTCTCGATGGAGATCAAGTCATCGCCGGGTTCGATGGCCCAGCGGATTCAAAACAACTTGATCGGCATGTACGGGTCGAACCTCATTTCGACGGCAATCTTTCTGTTCCTCTTGACGCTGTCGATCTGGGTTGCGATGAGGCGAAGCCTCGCCGACCGCTTTCGTGACCTCGTCGCCTTGTCAGCCCCCGCCGTGTTCGTCCTGTTTCACATGTCGGTCAACAATCAGATCGCATATTGGTACTTCCTTCCTGCGGCGTACGTTTACGTGTGGTATTTCCTGCGGTTCGGTCCATCGGCGTCGAGCCGCGCGGGATGGCTCGGGCGCGCCGCCATCGCGATGCTGCCGGTGCTGTTTGTCGCGAAGTGGGCAGTCGACACTCGTATTCGCGGGCCACAGATCGAATGGTCACGCCAATTCATCGCAGAACTCAGGCGTGTCGTCCCCGAAAACGAGCCGGTGTTTCAGATCGACGCATCGGGCTGGGTCGGGTGGTTCTCCGGCCGTCATGTGGTCAATGGCGATGGCCTGGTGAACGACCACGAATACGCCAGACGATTGCGTGAGCGCCGGTTGGGCGGCTACCTCCAGGAGGAAGGCATTCGATTCGTCGTCCACAATCTGTACCCACGCGACAA
Source organism: Vicinamibacterales bacterium (assembly GCA_036407095.1). Lineage (GTDB taxonomy): Bacteria > Acidobacteriota > Vicinamibacteria > Vicinamibacterales > UBA2999 > Gp6-AA40. The sequence continues at coordinate 139,816 of DASWZV010000012.1, forward strand.
CATCCTGATCGATCTCGAGGGTTTGAAAGTGCCGATGGAATTGGTCGACGTCGTGATTCCGCCTCCCGCGAATTACCCGGATGGGACGGCGTTCGGCTTGTATCGACTGAAGTGAATGACGCGGCGTCGCGCTGTGATCGCGCGGAGTCAATGGGCGTGTCGTGCAGCGCGGATTCGCTTCAACGCCCACCATCCGAACTGCAGCCCCATCAGCGTCAGGTAGCTGCTCAACCAGACGACGACGTGTTGAGTTGCGCTGGGGCCTTCCACGATCTGAAGCGGCAATCGCACGAGCACGAACGCGATCACCCAACCGATCAGGATCGCCCGGAGGGACCACACGGCAACTGGGGAGATAGACCAGCGAGTCGCCATCGCAGCCCTCCGTACACTCCTGGACTAATCGATCCGACAAGACTACAGTGAGCACAACCAAACGATTGGGCCCAATAGCGTGTAGTCCATAGACGATGTTACTTGAAGCGGACTAGAAGCCATCTCATAAACCTCGCAACAGGATGAGCCAGCATGCGAGGTGTACCATCCCAAGAAAGTTCTCGGCGAATCGCTCATACCGCACCACGAGCCGTCGGAAATTCTGAAACCATGCAAAGAGGTGTTCGATCTTCCACCGCCGCCGGTAGCGACGGAGCGGGCGACCGTCTTGCGTTCGGTGTGTTCGGGTCCTCCGATGTGGCGCAATCAGCGCTACGCCTCGCCGGGCCTGTTCTGCGTCCAGTCGGTCCGACTCGTAGGCGTTGTCGCCCTTGAGACGCGTGGGGAGCGACCGGATAAACCGCTGGGCAAGGGTCGCCCGCACCAGTGTCACTTCATGCGGCGTGGGGCTCTCCACGTACACGGCGACGGGCAGGCCCTGCCGATCCGCGATGGCCATGATCTTCGTCCCCTTGCCGCGCTTGGTCTTGCCCACCGCGGCGCCTCCCTGCTTGGCGGGCGCGAAGCTGCCGTCGATGAATGCTTCCCGTAGATCCAGACGGCCTTCATGGTGGAGCGCCCGCGCGAGAACTTCGAGGATGCTCCGCAGCAGGCCGGCGCGGACCCAGTGCTGAAATCGTCGGTGGCAAGGTCTGATACGACGGATAGATCCAGTCAACATAACGGCGTTTATCGAGACCGATCGCGTCAGTACAAGTACTTTGGCTGAACCGTACCGCTCGTGTAGCGCACGTTGAGGGCCGGAGGTCGTCAGACTCTGACTGCGGCTATCGGTCAGCTCCGTATTGCCGGAGGATCGAAGCAATCCCCGCATGTTGACGCCGTTCGGCCCACGCGAGCGGTGTGGCCCACGGCTCTGCCTCGGGCTCGATCGGATCGGCCCCTCGAGCCAGCAGCAGTTTGACCAGCTCCACACGGCCCCAGCGAGCCGCCCACCCGAGAGGCGTACTCCTCAAGAATTCGTCCCGGACGTCCGTGCGGGCTCCCGCATCCAGCAGGATGGACGCCAGAGACAGGCCCACTCCATGGTCTCGCGCGATCACTTCATGGAGCATCGTCTGTCCAGATTCCCGTGTTCGAAGATTGGGATCGCAGCGGTCGAGAATCAGTCGAAACGACTCGCGGCAGTCCGCCTGTTCGGCGTCGTTCAAGTCCTCGTGCCCGGGCAACGGGCGCCACAGCATCCAGAACCACCGCGGGTCGTCCCGCGACCAATCGATCCGCTCGAGCGCCATGCGCACAATCTCCGGGGACCGCCCGCTCGCGCCGCTCCACAGGATCTGTTCGGCGACCGTCTGACCCGAGAACGTGCCGAACTCCGAGTGTGGATCGAGCTCGCCCGCAAGCATGCGGCGTGCGATCTCCACTTCGCGCAAGTATCCGACCGAGGCCGCGTCGATCCAACCGCCGTGTTTCAACATGAGGGCGATCATCGCCGGATCCGGTGCGTGCGTGCGTGGCGAACCGCCGCTGTATGCCGCAAAAGTTGGCGAACCCGATGTCCACACCTGAGCGTTCGGATCGGCGCCGTGCTCGAGCAGCATCCGCGCCATCTCGATCCGTCCGGTGTTGACCGCCTCCATCAGCGGGCCGCCCCTCGAGAACGTCTGGTCCTCGTGAGCGCCTATCTGCATGCGCTCGTCCGGGTCCAAGCCCATTTCGAGCAATTGACGCAGCACAGCAGGCCGATCGCTCCGTACTGCCGCCTGGAGCAGGTCTTTCCCCTGCAGCGAGTCGAGCGGACATGAGGCGAGATAGTCCGAACGTCCGAGCGCGGCCGCCGAGAGTGGAGTCAGTGCGGCACCGCGTTCGATGAGCAGCGCGGCCATCGCCTCGCATGTCGATCCGCCCCACGGCTCCTCGGCGCATTCCCACGCGGCGAAGTCCAGCGGCGTCCGTCCCTCGCGCGACTTCCGGTTCACGTCCGCCCCGTGGTCGAGCAACCACTTCGCCACCAGGAGCGTGCCTTGCCCTGCCGCGCGGTGCAGCATCGTCACGCCGTCTGGTGGGCAGACGTCGGCAAGCGCCGGCTGGGACTCGAACAGGGCGATCACGGCCTCCTCGCCGCCTGTCAGCATGGCGTGCTGGAGGCGGCGGAAGCCAAAGTCAAAGGCGTTCGCGCTGCGCGCGCCGCGCGTCTCTTCCTGCTCGACGATCATCCCGACGATTTCGTCGTACCCGCGTTCCTCGGCAATGGTGAGCGGGCTGGTCGCGTCGCGGTTGGGCCAGATGCCGCCGCGCGTGTCCGCTCCGGCCTCGAGCAGCAGCCGCGTCATCTCGACGTCGCGCTGCATGACCGCGATATGGAGGGCGCGTATTTCGAAGCCAGAAGGACCCCCGCGCATCAGATCGGCGATTTCCGGCCGTCGCGCAAGAAGCGCACGAGCCGCGCTGAGGTCGCCTTGCTGCACGGCCTCGTGCAACCTCGCAGTCGTGACGCCATCGACGGCCGCCTTCAGCTTCGGCCAACTCTCGAACCCGTACGAGCGCGCCAGCACGAACTGCGCGTCATGCAGGGCGAAGGTCTCCGGCTTCGCAGTGCGATGGTGGGCGGCCACCTCGATGACCGCGTCGGGCGACTGCGCGCGATACGCGTCCAGCAACTCCCTGGCCTGTCGCTTCAGTTGATCGATATCGGGGTTTGCGCGCATCGCGCGAACGGGCGGACCAGTCCGGTGAACGGTCATGACGAGCTCCTCTCCCGGCAGTGCCTACCGCACAGCCATACGCGCCCGTTGTCCGCTCTCCCGGGCAGGAAAAGAGATCATCCTGACGATGACAAGACCGATGTCGGAGTGGACGCAGTCCTTTCCGCGGACGTGGGTGACGCCCCGATGCGCCAGCGCCAGTATACCGCGCCGATCCATGCGCCCTCTGCGAAAGCGCCGAATGCGGTGAGGGAGACATTACCCGCGATAAGTCGCCTTTTGTTTAGCTATCACAAGACCGCCGGGAGTGCCGAGCCCGATGGGCCATTTATGAGATAGCTTCTAGAGAAGAGCCGACGCACTCTCGTGATCCCGAAGGCTTGGAACGGCATCACGCGCGGATGCACGACGTCATTGCGAGTTGGTGGACGTTCCTCGAGAAGACACATGAGCGAGCCCGTACATCGATCTCAATGAGTGACCTGAGCTACGTCGACGTCAGAGGTCGCATTGTGTGCATGATGCGCTTCACTGGCGTGGGGTGAAAGCATGAGTAGCGCTTCGCTGGCCCGCACCGCCGCGGCCATCTCGGGGTTGTCGCAGTCCCGCGCGCGCATCGCTTCCGTCGACGTCGTCCGCGGCGCCGTGATGGTGCTCATGGCGCTCGACCACGTGCGCGACTACGTCACCAACGTCCGCTTCCAGCCAGAGGACCTTACCCAAGGCACGGCGGCGCTCTTTGCCACGCGCTGGGTGACGCACTTCTGCGCGCCAGCGTTCTTTTTGCTGGCAGGGATCGGGATCGGTATCTCGGCGAATCGTGGCGCGAAGCCGCGTGACTCGAGCCATTATTTGCTCGCACGCGGACTGTGGCTCTTAGTCCTCGATCTGGTGATCACGCCCATCGGATGGCAGTTCGGGTTCAGGCTCGTCCCGGCCTTCGCGCTTGTGCTCTGGGCTTTAGGGTGGTCGATGATCGCCATGGCGCTGCTCGTCTATCTGCCCCGCACGCTCGTTGGTGTTTTATCAGTGGTCATGATCGCGGGGCACAACCTGTTCGACGACGTGAGCCCGGAGTCGCTCGGAGCGCTGGCGCCGATCTGGACTGCGTTGCACGTGCCAGGCTTCGCGATTCCGGGCGTGCTCTTCGTCGGCTATCCGCTGGTGCCCTGGTGTGCGGTGATGGCGCTGGGCTACGTGCTTGCGGACGCGTTCACGTGGAAGGATGTGTCGCGGCGGAGGCTCTTCCTCGTCCTGGGCGTCGCCGCCGTCGTGCTCTTCATCGTGCTGCGCGCGATGAACGGGTACGGCAATTCGTTCCAATGGTCGGAACAGCGCACGCCGGCACTGACCGTGGCGTCGTTCCTCAACGTGCGGAAGTATCCGCCCTCGCTGATGTTCCTGCTCATGACGCTCGGCCCGGTCCTCGTCGCGCTGGCGCTGACCGAGCGCGCACGCGGCCGGTTCGCCGACTGGCTCACGGTATACGGACGCGTGCCGCTGTTCTACTACGTGGGTCACATCGCGGTCGCCCACATCGTCGCCATGGCGTTAGCGCTCGCGCAGAGTGGCGAGCTGCGTCGAGTTCCCATCATCCACGACCCGGGTGCCGTGCCGGCTTCGTACGGAGTCGGACTGGTCGGTGTCTACATCGCGTGGATGATCGTCGTTCTGCTGATGTACTACCCGTGCCGGGAGTTTGCGCGGCTCAAGGCGACACGAACCGATTGGTGGCTGAGATACTTGTAAGAGGACGTCACGCTCTCACCTCCACCGGGTCGTAGATCAACGAGACCGCTCCGCGATCCAGCCGCTTTGCGCTTCGCAGCTTCATCGGGGTCGACGGGGCAGCACCGTCGTGAAAGAGTGGATGTCCACTCCCAAGCACGATCGGACAGAGCACGAGGCGATACTCGTCGATCAAGCCCTTGGCCATGAGCGCCTGCGCGATCGAGATGCTGCCGGAGAGCAGCGAGGGTCATGGATGCCGTGCTGAAGCTCGCGAAGATGCCTAAAGAAGGCACGGTTGAGGCAGAACTCGCTACCGGGATCTCTACTCGGTAGTAGGCTCTGGGATAGCTGGTTCATCGGGCTCCCTCCATACCCATCGATGCCCGCACGCTGGACACGAAAATGCCAGCTCGCGCGGTGAGTCAGGCTGTACGTCTTCAAGCGTAGCGACATCGGCCTGACAGGCCTCACATACCAACCAGGTCTTCGTAAGAGGCGTGGTCATTTTGCTCACGCTGCCTTTCTGGTTGCGTTTGCCCGACTACGAGTGGACAGCCGCCCGCGCGCAAACTGGGCTTCACTCACCACCTACGCGGAAGTCTTTTGGCCGGGCCCGGAGTTCTGCTTCGCCGACGAGACCAACCGCTCGATCATCTTCGGGCGCAGGATCGGGCTGCCCGATGTAGACCCACTCGTACAGCTGTTCGTATCGCATCCGTTGTTCCGCGGACAGGACCGAGTCGTCGAAGTCTCGATAGAAGTCCATGAATGCTTTCCAGAACTCCCAGAAGGGTTGGCCGTCAACGAATCTTGCGATGAAGGAGTCGATCTCCGCCGCTGGTTCCATCCCATCACCGATGCTGCCGACCGACAGATCGCCACCGCCCGCTGCCTTGAACGCGACGGTGAGCGTTGCGTACGATGCGACCGAGCTGCCGACTTCCCAGGACGGCGTATGTGAGCCGGCCGACGACGAGATGAGAGAGACGGCGGCCATCCGGCCGTCGGGGCAAATATTCCCGCCAGCGGAAAACTCGTTGCCGCCCGTAGGATTGTTGACGATGCCCACTTGCGGCGCAGCGATCGCACCAACCGCAAATCCCGTCGCCGATGTGGTCGTCACGGACGCACCGGCCGCCACGAACGACACGGAGCTCGGATCGTTCGCGTGGCCTGCGACATCAAGGCCGCGGGGTGGCCAGTGACTTCGTAGACGATCAGCCCTTTGGTAAACGTGCCCGCGGATCCGGTGAAGGTCGCCGTGATGGTCGTCTTGCCTGATGCGGAGCTCAGGATGTACCACGCATCGAGCACAGCGAATGGCGAATCGAGGGAATTGGTCGCTTGTGCGTTCGTGGCCTGCGTGAAGGCGTTCGTGCCGTCGCTGACGCCGCTCACCGTGCGCCCCGTGTCGAGACAAAATGGGATCGCGATGAGCAAATTACCCGCACCTGTCGGTGAGACCGTCGCCCCGACGGTGCTGGAATTTACCGCCGAATCGGTGGCGACGTGTTGAACGATCGAGAACGCCATCAGCTATCACTCCCAAAGAAATCCCTAGCTTCGATTACTAATCTCTACTCGGGCGGTGACTTGAATTTCGCTCTTGAATCCTGTTGATCTCAGCGATTCCCCATGGTCAGATCGCACGCGTTTCGGAGGTGTTCGTTGAAACTCCTCATTGCCGCAATCGCGATCGTGTTGGCCAGTGCCCAAGATGCACGCGCGAATTTCATCTACACGTACACGTCGATGCCGTTCGAATATGGCAGGGGGGACTATGTGGGCCTCGACCCAGTGCTCGGGGAGAACAATGGAGCGGACCGCATCTTCGGCTTCATCGTCCTGTCTGAATCCTTCTCGGCGACGGAGTCTCTTGCTGGACCCGAAATCGTTACAGCAGGTGTCCTCGCTTATGCGTTCTCTGATGGTCATCAGGTACTGACCAATCTGAACTCCACCGCGACCTTCTTTTTGAACGTCGGACTCGACGGACGCCCGTATGTCTGGGACGGGGCTCTCACGCGCGCGAACAACCCCACAAGTTTCGGGTGGATCATCGACATCACGTCCGCCACGGGGGGCGTTATCTCTTCCGCCGCTCCGTTCGGCCGGGACATGGGTGAGGTGGCCTCGACGGATAGCGCGAACGGGGGCTCGACTACCATCGGCGACACAGGTGATCGTGCCGTGACTACCGGGCCCGTGACGCCCTGGATGTGGACTGCGACGCATATCGTCCCAGAGCCGTCCACAGTCGCCTTGCTTGCTCTCGGCGTCCTCGCCACGGCGCGCCGATCGCGCAACGGCAACAGACCTTCGTAGGCGACTGGGCTTATGCGCCAAGTACTGCTTGCTGGAGCGCTTCTCCTGTTCGCCTCGCCAGTCCAAGCGGGATTGGTCTACAACTATCTTGGCGATCCATTTCTGTTTGTCACCGGGGACTATGAATCCGGCGTCACGCGCATCATGGGGAGCTTCACGCTCGCCGACACGTTTCAGGGGCCGGCATCCACAGGCAGCTTTGAGAATGTGTTCGTGGACGTCACTCCGTACGTCGTCAGCTACAGCTTCACTGATGGGTACCAGACACTGACGCAAGACAATTCCACAGCGCAGATTCGTATCGGCTTCAACGCCGACGGTACGCCCCTCGCACCCGGATCGACGCCGACGCTCGAGGGCCAGTGGTCGCTGCGGATTACCGGCCCGATGGGCGGCATGTCCGGGTTCTACGCCAATCACGGCGAGTTTGAATCGCGCCTTTGGGAGGGTGCGCCGCAGGGATCCCCCATCGTCATCTGCCACAGTGACGCGGGCCCGTTCTGCTTCGCCGACCCGACGATTTCGACGGCATACAGCAACAACCAAGCCGGGGGCGGTCAAACCGGCGGCTGGCCCGGAATGTGGACCGTGCCAGAACCATCCTCGCTCTCGCTGCTCACCATCGCCCTGATCGGACTCGCGGCGACGGTCTTGTCCTCCAAGAGTCATCGGCGTCATCCCTGATTCGTGGGCGGTTCGGCGTCGACCGCGACGAAGAACGTCGACTTGATTCGCGAACGGTCATCCACAAAGCCTTCCATCGCGTACACCGCGGCCCACTCGAGTTGCGCCGCGACTTCGTGAGCGACGATGGGTATGGGCTTGCCGGTGTCGACTACCTTCGCGGCGATCTCGTCGTCGTCGACATCGACGTCGAGTCGAATCTGAACCTTCACGTTAACTCGCTCCCTTCACCCATCAGGCGTACCGCGCGCGCCCTGCCGTCATCGAATCGCGGATCGCATCTGGCAGGATCCGCAGCAGCGTGCCCATCTGCATGGAGAGGCGATCGATCGCTGCAGCAGTGGCCGCCTGATTCGCCGCTTCGGCCCGGCCTTCCGCCTCGGTCATCACCCGCTCACGCCCGTGCAGCCGTACCGTGCGGCCGCCTTGGAAGTTGACGTAGCGTCCGCCGGTGCCACTCGAGCACCCTTCGCCGGGCGGCTGCGTCTCGGGCATGCCAGTCGGGTCATCGCCGGTCGGCACTGTGAGGGGCGGCAAGTTTGTGATCGCGTTGCCGGCCAGTCCGAGCCGTTCCAATGCCGTGACAGCAGACGTGTCGCCAGCAACGAGATGCCTTGAGAGAATCGCGATCGACTGACCGATCGCGTCGATGCTGCTCCCGCTCTGCTGTGCCGCGAAGTCCAGACGCTGCACCGACTCGGCGGAGATCCCGAGTTTCTTCGAAAGGTGGTCGATGTGGCCGGCCCATTCACCCGTTCTTCCGATCACCGCGACAATCGCGCAGGCAGAGAATGACGCGGCCAACGTGGTGCCGAACGTCTTGATCGTGCCGGTGAGCGACTCGAATGCGCCGGCCGGTTTCTGCGCCGCGTCGGCGAGGGCCTGGACCTTCGGTGGCACCTCGATGCCCATCAACTTCATCTTCTCGGCGGCGTCTTTGGCCTGAGTCCCGGCGCGCTGAGTTCGGCCGCGGTCAGCTTGCTCGTGCCACCGACCTCGTCAATGGCGCGACTGGCCGTGAGTGCCTCTTGGATGATCTTCGTTCCCGAAAACGAGTCGGCCATTCGCTTAAGGCTGGCTTCAACCGACCTCGGAGCGAGCCCGAGCTTGTCGATCTTTTCGGCGGCCTTATCGAGCTGCTCGGAAAAGCTTGTGAAGTCCGCGACGAACTTGGCAGTCGGCATGGCTACGTGATCGCCTTTCGCAGATGCTCGACGCTCAGCGCGATGTTTCGCCGGCTACGGTCGAGCGATCGCACATGCGACGCTGCGCTCAGCGCTCTCGGCGGCCTGTCGCCTGCAGCTCGTGACGATCAACGCCGCGGAGCTCGTGAAGGTGCCGAAGCCGAAGGCGCGCCCGATCGTGCCGCTCGACATGGACCAGGCGAAGGCGTTCCTGGCTGTCGCAGAGAAGCATCGCCTCGGCGCCCTCTTCAGTGTCGCGCTCGCGTGCGGACTTCGACTCGGCGAGGCATGCGGCCTTCGTTGGGAAGACGTCGACATGGAGAGCGGGGAAGTCCGGATCCGTCAGCAGCTCCAGTGCGTCGGCAAGCGTCTGGAACAACTCGAGCTGAAGACGGCTAAGAGTCGCCGGACGCTCATCCTGCCGAATGTGTGCCTCGAGGCTCTCAAGAAACATCGAACGAAGCAGCGTGAGGAACGCCTGAAGGCAGGAGCGAACTGGATCGATACCGGTCTCGTGTTCACCACATACCGGAAGCAGGCGAAGGGGAAGGTCGGCGCTGGCCTGCATCCACGAAACGTTCTTCGTGCGCTACATATACTTCTCGATCGCGCCGAGCCGAAGATCGATCGCCGACGCTTCCACGATCTCCGACACAGCGCAGCATCGCTGCTCCTGGCCGCTGGCGTCGAGCTCGCCGAGGTCCCAATGCTTCTCGGTCACAGCGAGCTGCGCGTCACGATGGACTTCTACGCGCACCTTCAGAGGCAGACGGCAGCGAAGGCCGCGCGTCACATGGATGCCCTGTTTACTCGAGGATAAGAGTCCCACTTTCAAGTTCTACGCGCGCCCGAGAATCTCACGGAGGTGGTTTCGTAGTCCCTCTTCGAGCTTTGGTTTGCCACCAATGGTGTCGTCATAAAACAGAACCCGAAACGCAGAGACATCGAAGGGCAGCGGTGAATCGGCGGAACGCCTTTGCGCCAACAGAACGATCGGCTTGCCGAGTGCAAGCGCGTACCCGACCTCGAAATAGACATTTGGGTTCGTTGGGGAAATGTCCGCGATCACGATCTGACTCTTCGTGATGTTGTCTACGACGTCCTTGATGATGATTTCAGGCCCGTAGAGCTCATCAGCCCTGAGGGCAGTCAGTTTAAGTTCTTGGCAGACCGCTTTGATAACGTGCGAGTACACCTCGTTGTACGGCGACGAGAACTGCGTAACGATGAATACACGCGGCTGTTCAACAGCAGCCGCGAATCGGCTAATCGTCACATCTGTGTGGCCGAGACAGAAGACGCCAACTTGCCTCGGCTCGCTGATCGCCTCGGGTAGTGTCGTTTCAATGACTCGGACGCCATTCACGTCGAGCCTAATGTTCGAGCCGTCGACGCGTACGACTAGCTGATAGGGTGTTTTGGACCGAAGGTTGCCGCGGTCTCCATCGAGCCGCAAATCTTTCCAGGTTCCTCTGGGCGGAAGAGCTCCAGACGAGCCGAGGGACGCGTTGGTTACCCACTGACGAACGCTGTACATAGCGCCGGATCCTCCGAGCCCGGCCGTCACTTGGCCCCTTGTCCTGCTGTCGTGCCCGAAGACGATTTCGCATACCGACGCGCCGGTAATTTCTCCGTCGAACGACACAGTGGCTTCGAGGCTACCGTTGACCATCACCTGGTCGGTCAGCGCGATACCGGCGAACGCTACTGGAGGCTTGTCTGGCTCGCTGACATTGGGGGACGAACCACCCTTGAACACAACTCGATTGTCTTTCTCCTTGAACTCAAATTGTCCAATGACGGGCATCCAGCGGATTGTTGGCGGCATACGCGCTTTTCGAATGTCGCGACTCGCTTCTGTCTTTTGTAGTCGCCCTGCAGGCCCGGCTCGGTCAGCGTCAAGGCTGCCCCAAGCCCAACCGTGCATAGCGTAACCCACAGGGGGTCAGATAGGGGGTCAACTGGGGGTCAGACCGCTGCGAGCGCTTCAGAATTAGGAGTTTTTCTAAAGATTGTGGAGCCGGCGACCCGACTTGAACGGGTGACCTGCTGATTACGAATCAGCTGCTCTACCAACTGAGCTACGCCGGCACTGAGAGGCGGCGGTCCGAAACGACCAGCCTACGAGCGAGATTTCATCCTAGCACGCGCAGAAACAAAAAGGCGGGCCCGCGAAGACCCGCCCGATCACACGTCCGCCCGAAGGCGGACGCGACGTCTGTCAGCGATGGTTCATCGGGACCTTGAGTTCGGCCAGCTTGGCGATCATGTCTTCAGCAGACGTCGCCGGCTTCACCATCTTCTCGATGTACGCGATCTTCCCGTTCTTGTCGATGTAGAACGTCCAGCGGTTCGCGAAGCCCGGAGGATTCGGCATCAGCACGCCGTACTTCGTCGCGGTCTCCTTGCTCGGATCGGCGAGCAGCGGGAAATCGGCTTCCTTCTTCTCGACGACGGTCGACGCGCCACCACCGCGGCCCTGCAGGGTCACGCTGGTCGCCTTGGCGAACTTGGTGTTGTCCTCGACGTTGTCGACGCTCGCCATGAAGTAGGCCACGTCGTACATCTTGATCTTGTCGCCGTTCTCGGCGAGCGACTTGCACTCGATCGTGCAGCCCTGCGTGAACGCCTTGGGGAACCAGGCGACGACGACCGCCTTCTTTCCCTTGTAGTCCGACAGCTTGTAGGTCTTGCCGTCGGATGCCTGCAGGCTGAAATCAGGAGCCGTGTCCCCGACCTTCAGCTCGGTGCTCTGAGCACGTGCTCCTACTGCCAGGGCCGCAGCCAGCCCTATCGTCAAAAGTGCGCGCATCAACGAACCTCCTGGGCTGACGCCCGGTACATCAGTTGGGGCCCGAAACGACCTGAGTATACTGCGATGGGCCGCCTGAAGGCGGCCCCTACGAAGACGTCGCTTGAAGGCGCCGCCTTCGAGAAACACCATCCCCCTCGGCTACCCCTATGACGCACCGGCTGGTTACCGAGGTTCGCGCCGAGCTCCGGATCGCGGCCGACCCGGTCAAGGCGCCGCAGATGCAGGCCTACATGAAGTCGCTGATGCCCTATCGCGGGGTCTCGGCACCGGTTCAGAAAGCGCTGTGGCGCAAGATTTTCGGCGGGCATCCGCTGTTGCCCGAAGCGCAGTGGAAGAGCGTTGCGCTCGAGCTCTGGCGTAATGCCGCCTACCGCGAAGAACGTTACGCGGCCGTCGCATTGACAGACCTCAAAATGTATCTCCCGTATCGAACGATGGCGGCGATCCCGATGTTCGAGGAGATGATCGTCACCGGCGCCTGGTGGGATTTCGTCGATGCGATCGCGGGGCACCAGTTGGGCGACGTGCTGCGCGCGGAGCCGCGCCGCATGAAGACGCTGATGCGCCGCTGGTCCACCGACTCCCACATGTGGAAGCGGCGTGCCTCCATCCTCTGTCAGCTTGGCTTCAAGCGCGACACCGACCTCTATCTCCTCTACGACTGCATCGAACCGAATCTCGCGGACAAGGATTTCTTCATCCGCAAGGCGATCGGGTGGGCGTTGCGGCAGTATGCATGGACCGACGCTGCCGAGGTGCGCGGGTACGTGAACTCACGGCGGACGCGTATGAGCCCGCTCACTATTCGAGAGGCGACGAAGAATATTTGAGCTAGACTCCAGCCGGTCCGGCCGCCTCCGCGCGAAGCGCTTCGGCGAGCCGGACACTACGTACTACGTACGCGGAGGAACTATGAATCGGCTGATCGCGTCGGCGTTCGTTGTGGTTGTGACTGCCACCGCCGTATATGCGCAGCGGCCATCGGATCCTGCGCTGCTGGTGCCGCAGACTGCCCCGGCGCTCGATTACGTCGCGGTCGCAAATCCGCTGTCGTTTCCAGAAGGCGTGACGATCGGCGCGTCCGCCGACGTCGCGTTCGACGCTCGCGGCCACCTCTGGGTACTCAACCGCGGCCCGCAGCCGCTCGCCGAGTTCGACGCCAACGGGAAGTTCATCCGCGCGTTCGGCGAGGGGATGTTCACCCGCACCCACGGGCTGCGCATCGATCGCGACGGCAATCTCTGGGTGACCGACGTCGGCGCCCACTACGTTGTCAAGATGAACCCCGAGGGGCAGGTCCTGATGACGATCGGCACCAAGGGCGAGCAGGGCGAGTGGAACGATGCCACCGGATCGCACCGCCTCAACGAGCCCAACGACGTCATCGTCGCGCGCACTGGCGATGTGTTCATCGTGCAGGGGCACACCCCGGGCCCGAAGGGCGATCCCCGGGTGCTGAAGTTCGACAAGACGGGGAAGTTCATCACGTCGTGGGGCGGCAAGGGAAAAGAGCCGGGCAAGTTCGAAGTGGCGCACGGAATCGCGATCGATGCGAAGGGTCTGTTGTGGGTGACCGATCGCGAGAATCAGCGCATTCAGATCTTCGACGACAAGGGCACGTTCGTCCGCGAGGTCAAGTTCGCAGGGTTGCCATGCGGTCTCGACATCGGCAAGGACGCGATCTTCATGGTCAACGGTTTCGCCGGTCAGGTCTTGAAACTCGATCTCCAGGGCAAGGTGCTCGCAGCTGTGGGCAAAGCCGGCAACGGCGTCGGCGAGTTCGGTGAAGCGCACTTCATCGCAGTCAGTCCGAAGGGCGAGTTGTGGGTGGCGGACAGCGTCAACCGTGCGGTGCAGAAGTATGTGAAGAAATAACGGCGCGTCGGAAAAGACGTACGCGACGTGAGCAGCTCTTACGTGAACAGCTCCTGTCGCACGCGATCCCGCTCGCGATCGATCTGATCGGGCGTCGCGCCGAGACGCCGCAGCACAGCCTCCGTCATCGCCAGCGCCACCTCGCCTTCACCTGAGAACACCTGCTCGGCTCCCGCGCTGCGCAGCGGCGGCAGATCACGCAGGTATCCACCGCGTACGAAGATGTGCACGTCGGGATTGATCGCTCTCGCTTCTTTGATGATCTCGGGCGAGCCGGTGTCCGCGCCGCTCACGATGAGCGTGGATGCGTGCGGCAGGCCGGCGGAGACCAGTGTCGCGGGGTGACGGGCGTCCCCGTAGATCGCCGATCCGCCTTCATCGCGCAGTCCCCGGACCGAATCGATATTGAGGTCGATGACCGTCGGTGAGATCCCGTTCTCCTTGAGCAATCGTGTGACCGTTCGCCCGGTCGGTCCGTACCCGATGACGATCGCGCGTCCCTGAGGATCGAGGGACGATGACGCGCCGAGGTCGACGGGTTCCTCGCCGGCCTTCGGCCGCCGCCACCGCGCCACCAGCCGATCGATCGGATCGATGAGACGGAAGGCGAGCGGATTCAGTGTGATCGACACGATCGCGGTGGCCGCCACGACGTTCATGGCCTCGGGCGGAACGAGGCCGAGTGTTCGGCCGAGCGACACCAGGATGAACGAGAACTCGCCGATTTGTGCCAACGCGACCGACACAGTCAGCGTCGTCCGCATCGAGTGTCCCATCAGCGCAGTGACGGCCGCCGCGGTCAACGGCTTGCCGACGAGGACGATCAGGAGTGCGGTCAGGAAGTACGCGGGCTGGTCGAACAGCGTCGACGGGTTGAGGAGCATGCCGATGGAGACGAAGAAGAGCACGGCGAAGGCGTCGCGCATCGGGATCGCATCGGTTGCCGCACGGAGGCTGTAGTCGGATCGGCCGACCACCATTCCCGCGAGGAACGCGCCGAGCGCCATCGAGACGCCGAACACGGCCGCCGATCCAACCGCAAGTCCGATCGCCAGCGCGAGGACGGTCAAGGTGAACAGCTCTCGCGATCGTGTGGCAGCGATGCGATCGAGGATCAGGGGAATGAGGCGGCGCCCGACGATCGCCGCGACAGCGACGAGCCCCGCGACTTTCAACAGAGTCAGCCCGATGCTCACCGCGAGCTGCGACGGGGAAGCGCCTGCAACCAGGGCCGGCAGCAGGACGAGGACCACGACGGTAAAGATGTCTTCGACCACGAGCCATCCGACCGCGATGTGCCCGGCCGACGTGTGAAGCTGCCTGTTGTCGGAGAGCACCCTGATCAGGACGACAGTGCTGGCAACTGAAAGAGCGAGTCCAAACACGATCGCTCCGGGCCAGCTCCAGCCGAGTGCGTGAGCGACCTCGGCGCCGAGCAGCGTGGCGACCAGGCTCTGTGCGATGGCACCTGGAATCGCGATACGACGGACAGCCAGCAATTCGTCGAGATGAAACTGCAGGCCGACGCCGAACATCAGGAGGATGACGCCGAGCTCGGCGAACTGCTCCGCCACACGGACATCGGCGACGAGGCCCGGCGTGTGCGGACCGATCGCGAGCCCTCCGATCAGGTAGCCGACGATCGGCGAAAGACCCAGGCGCTGCGTGATGTAGCCGAAGACGAGCGCCGCCCCGAGACCGCCAGCCAGCGTTACGACGATTCCAGCGTCATGCATCAGTGTCGATCCTATCGCGCCTGTCGCGGCAGCGGCGCGTGAGCCGATCTTCGAGCGGTCGGCACCTTGAAGAGTGGAGGCGACAACGGCATGACCGACCACATTCGCGAGCACCGGAGCGTGCTTGCACACCTCGAGAAGCGACTCCTGATCTGGATGGCGACGCGCATGCCGAAGCGCGTGCACTCGGATCACCTCACCTGTCTCGCTCTTGCAGGCATGGCGTTCGCCGGCCTGGGATACTGGCTGCTGCGCTGGGACGGGCGCGCCGTGTGGATCGTCGTTGTTGCGCTGGCGGTCAACTGGTTCGGTGACAGTCTCGACGGCACGCTGGCTCGAGTCCGGCACGCCGAGCGGCCGCGGTACGGCTACTACGTCGACCACCTGCTCGACATCGTCGGCACGACGATGCTGATCGTGGGGCTGGCGTGCTCGGGCCACATGAATCCCGTCATCGCGCTGTCCGTCCTCGTCGCATACCTCGTCGTCTCGGGCGAGATCTTTCTGGCGACCTCGACGCGCGGCGTGTTCCGGATGTCATCGTTTGGAGTGGGGCCGACTGAACTGCGAGTGCTGCTGGCGATCGGCACCATCCTATTGCCTGGAAATCCCCAGGTTCCCCTGGGCGGCTTCGGGCAGATGCCGTTATTCGACTTCGGCGGGCTCGTCGCAACTGCTGGTCTGGGGCTCGCGGTGGCCATCGCCGTACGCCGGAATACTGCAGCCCTGGCCCAGCTAGAGCCTCGACGGCTGTAGTAACATGTTCTGCTTACGATCACGGGGGAATTCGCTACCGTGGGGACACCACAGACCATCAGGCCCCAGAAGTCGCGCAACCCGCTCGTCGTTCGCGGGGCGCGCACGCACAACCTGAAGAATATCGACGTCACGCTGCCTGCCGGCAAGCTGGCGATCATCACAGGTGTCAGCGGTTCAGGAAAGTCGTCGCTCGCCTTCGACACGATCTACGCCGAAGGACAGCGGCGCTATGTCGAGTCGCTCTCCGCCTACGCCAGGCAGTTTCTGGAGCGGATGGAGAAGCCCGACGTCGATCGCATCGAAGGCATCTGTCCTGCGATCGCGATCAGGCAGAAGAACAGCGTCCGCAACCCGCGCTCGACCGTTGGCACGACCACCGAAATCCACGATTACATGCGCCTGCTCTTCGCGCGCGTGGGGCGCACGTTCTGTCGCCAATGCGGGCAGGAAGTGGTGCGCGAGACGGCCGAGGTCGTCGCCAGGCGGTTGAGCGAGCTGCCGCAAGGGACGCGGGTGCTCATCGGCTTCGAGCTGCCGATTGTCGCAATATCAGCGACCCCGGCCGCTTCGGACGTCGAGACCGGAGAAGAGGCGGAAGCGTTGGCTCTGGAGCCGGTGGCCAAAGGCGTCGATCCCATCGCCGCCGCGCTCGACACGCTTCGCCGACGCGGATACGGACGTCTGCTGATCGATGGGCAGGCGGTCGGCTTCGATGAGATCGATCCGGCGACGCTGACGTCGCGGTCGACGCTCGACGTCGTCGTCGATCGCGTGCGCATCGAGGGCGATCTTCGGACGCGGCTGACCGACTCGATCGAGACGTCGTATCGCGAAGGCGGCGGCGCCGCGTTTGCCGTCGTGCTCGACGGAGCGGCCAACAGGCTGGAGTTCTCCGAACGTTTCGAATGCCGCGCGTGCGGCATCGCGTACGAAACGCCGCAGCCACGGTTGTTCTCGTTCAACAATCCCTTCGGCGCCTGTCCGACGTGCCACGGGTTCGGGAACATCATCGAGCTCGACATGAACCTCGTGGTGCCCGATCCGTCGAAATCGGTCACCCAGGGCGCGATCGAGCCGTGGAGCAAGCCTCACTACCGGACGCAGCTCGCCGAGCTCAAACGGGCCGCCCGCAAAGCCAACGTGCGTCTCGACGTGCCGTGGTCCGACATGACGGACGAGGAGCGCCGGTTCGTCGTCGATGGCGATGGGGACCCTTCGACAGGCTCAGGGTCGCCGAGAGGGGAGTCGACGGGCGACTACGAAGGCATTCGCGGGTTCTTCCGGTGGCTCGAGCGGAAGAAGTACAAGGTCCACGTCCGTGTGTTTCTCAGCCGCTACCGCGGCTATCTTGCGTGCCCGGACTGCGGCGGGGCGCGGCTGCGGCGCGAGGCGCGGAACGTTCGCGTCGGCGGGCAGACGATCGACGCTGTCTCGGCGCTCACGGTGGTCGGCGCGCAGAAGTTCTTCGCCGACCTCGAACTGAGCGAACGCGAGGCGGCGGTCGCGGACAAGGTGCTGCGTGAGATCTGTCGCCGGCTGACGTTCCTGAGCGACGTCGGCCTCGACTACCTCACGCTGGATCGACTCTCGTCGACGCTGTCGGGCGGAGAATCGCAGCGCATCAACCTGGCGACGTCGCTTGGTTCCGCGCTCGTCGGGACACTCTACGTGCTCGACGAGCCGTCGATCGGCCTGCACGCACGCGACAACCAGCGGCTGATCGACATCCTGCGGCAGCTGCGCGATCAAGGCAACACGGTGCTCGTCGTCGAGCACGATGAAGACATGATCCGCGTCGCCGATCACGTCGTCGATCTCGGGCTCGGCGCGGGGGAACAAGGCGGCCGGGTCGTGTACTCAGGGGACCTGCCCGGGTTGTTGACGGAGACGCGATCGCTGACCGCGAAGTACCTGCGCAATGAGCTGGCCATCCCGGTGCCCTCGCCGCGCCGGCGCGGGACCGGGCAGAAGATCCGGCTGAAGGGTGCGACCGAGCACAACCTCAAGGACATCAACGTCGAGATTCCGCTGAACACGCTGACCTGCGTGACAGGAGTGAGCGGATCGGGCAAGTCGACGCTCGTGCACGACGTCCTGTATGCGGCGATCAAGCGCGCGAAAGGCGACTGGGATCGGCGTGTGGGGGCGTTCAGAGATCTCGACGGGCTCGAGTACATCACCGATGTGGCGCTCGTCGACCAGACGCCGATCGGGCGCACGCCACGATCCAATCCGGTGACGTATCTCAAAGCGTTCGATCCGATCCGGGAGCTGTTCTCGCTGACGAAAGACGCACGCGCGCGTGGTCTGACGGCGAGTCACTTCTCGTTCAATGTGCCGGGCGGCCGCTGTGAGGCATGTCAGGGCGAAGGCGAAGTGCGCGTCGAGATGCAGTTTCTCGCCGATGTGTTCGTGCCCTGCGAGCAGTGCGAAGGCATGCGGTTCAAGCCGCAGGTGCTCGAGGTGCATTATCGCGGCAAGTCGGTGCATCAAGTGCTCGACATGACGGTGCGCGAGGCGCTGGCGTTCTTCAGCCAGTCGCAGAAAGTGCTGCGCCGTCTGCAGGTGCTCGACGAGATCGGGCTTGGCTATCTGCGTCTGGGACAACCGGCGACCACGTTGTCGGGAGGCGAGGCGCAGCGCATCAAGATCGCGGCGCACCTCGCGTCGTTCGGCGGCGAGCGCGTGCTCTACATCCTGGACGAGCCGACCACCGGCCTGCACTTCGACGACATCGCGAAACTGCTCGCGGCGTTCCGCAAACTCGTCGAGGCCGGCCACTCGCTGCTCGTGATCGAACACAACCTCGATGTGATCAAGACCGCCGACTATCTGATCGATCTCGGGCCAGAAGGCGGTGACGCCGGCGGGCAACTCGTGGCCGCCGGCACACCGGAGCAAGTGGCACAGATCGACACCTCGCATACGGGCCGCGCGCTCAGGCTTGCGCTGGCGACGGGGCGATCGAATGCTTACGCGGCCCGATAAGAAGGCCTCAGGGCCCAGGCCTCAGGCCTCAGGGCTGTCTGAGGCCTCAGGCCTGAAGACTGGCCCAGCCCTGCGGCCCGAGGCCTGGGCCCTGGGGCCTGTTCTCCCGCGGCAGTTTTACGATCGGCCGACTCTCCTCGTTGCTGCGGATTTGCTCGGGAAGTTTCTCGTACATCGAACGCCTCGCGGTACCGCGGCCGGAATGATCGTGGAGACCGAAGCCTACATCGGCGAAGACGATCCCGCCTGTCATGCGGCGCCGGGGCCGACGGCGCGCAATGCGCCGCTCTACGGTCCGCCGGGCGTGGCGTACGTCTATCTGAACTACGGGATCCATTACCTCGTCAACGCGGTCACAGAAAGCGAGGGCTCGCCGGCAGCCGTGTTGATCCGGGCGCTCGAGCCGATCGACGGCGTGGCGTTGATGGCACGACGACGCCGCGACGGCCGTGCGGACATCGACGGCAACTTGTGCCGTGGCCCGGGCAATCTGACGAAGGCGCTCGACATCACACTGGCCGAGAATCGGCTCGATCTCACATCGAGCCGCCTCTCGATCGAGGATCGCGGGCACACCCCGCTGCGGGTCGCGTGGGGACCTCGAATCGGAATTCGTCATGGGACCGAGCACGCGTGGAGATGCTGGATTGACGGGCACCGGTGCGTGTCGGGACCGCGTGCTAGGATGAGCCGATCGGGGGCACGACGGTCCGCCTGACCGCCTCCGCCACGCCTACGGCGGTCAAGAAGGCGGACACTACATGCGATGGGACAAACCCTTCTGAAAAAAGTGTGGAACCTCCACACCGTTCGACAGCTGCCGACCGGGCAGACGCAGTTGTTCATCGGCCTGCACCTCGTGCACGAAGTGACGAGCCCGCAGGCATTCGACACGCTGCGTCAGCGCGGCTGGCGCGTCGCGCGCACCGACCGCACGTTTGCGACAGTCGATCACATCGTCCCGACGCGCGAGCGCAAGCGGCCGTTCCTCGACGTCATGGCGGAAGACATGATGACGTCGCTCGAGCGGAACGTGCGCGATTTCGGCATCCGCTTCGTCGGCCTGGACGATGCGCGGCAGGGTATCGTGCACATCATCGGTCCCGAGCTCGGCCTGACGCAGCCCGGCATGACCATCGCGTGCGGTGACAGCCACACGTCGACGCACGGCGCGTTCGGCTCGGTGGCCTTTGGCATCGGAACCTCACAAGTGCGCGACGTTCTCGCGTCGCAGTGTCTGGCGCTGGAGCCGATGAAGATCCGCCGCATCCGCGTGACCGGCGCGCTGTCGAAGGGCGTCTACGCGAAAGACGTCATCCTCGCGATCATTCAGCGTCTCGGCGTGCAGGGCGGCAACGGCTACGCGTACGAGTACGCCGGCGACTGCGTCGATCGCATGTCGATGGACGAACGGATGACGATCTGCAACATGTCGATCGAGGGCGGTGCCCGTGTGGGCTACGTGAACCCGGATGACACCACGATCGAATACGTGCGCGGCCGTCCCTATGCGCCGCCTGCCGATCAATTCGACAGGATGGCCTCGTGGTGGAAGTCGATCGCCTCCGACCCGGATGCCGCCTATGACGACGATGTCGAGATCAAGGCTGACGAGTTGACGCCGATCGTGACCTGGGGCGTCAATCCCGGCCAGTCGATCGGCGTGCACGATCGCGTCCCTGCGCCGGCCGACACCGCCGATCCGAAGGCGATTACCGACGCGTTGAGCTACATGGGCCTCACGGCCGGTCAATCCATTGCCGGGATGAAGGTCGACGTCGCGTTCATCGGATCGTGCACGAACGCACGACTCTCCGATCTTCGCGAGGCGGCGCGCATCGTCAAAGGCAAGCGCGTGGCAGGGCACGTCAAGGCACTCGTGGTGCCGGGATCGAATGGAGTCGCCAGGGCCGCCGAGCAGGAAGGCCTCGATGACGTGTTCCGGGCCGCCGGCTTCGAGTGGCGCGGAGCGGGCTGCTCGATGTGCCTCGGCATGAATCCCGACAAGCTCGAAGGCGATCAAGTGTGCGCGTCTTCGTCCAATCGCAACTTCAAAGGACGGCAGGGGAGCCCGACGGGACGCACGCTGCTCATGAGCCCGGCGATGGTGGCTGCGGCCGCAGTGGCCGGCGAAGTCACCGACGTGAGGGAGCTCGCCTGATGCAGCAGATCACGAAGGTCTCGGGCCGTGCGATTCCGATGCGCGGCAACGATATCGACACGGACCGCATCATCCCCGCGCGGTTTCTCCGCGCGATCACGTTCGAAGGGATGGAGTCGCATCTCTTCGAGGACGATCGCAGACTCGGCGGACCCGGGCACAATCGGCATCCCTTCGATGTCCCCGCGTATCAGGGTGCATCGATCCTGCTCGTCAATCGCAACTTCGGATGCGGTTCATCGCGCGAGCACGCGCCGCAGGCGATCCGCCGCTGGGGTCTGGAGGCGATCGTCGGCGAGTCGTTCGCCGAGATCTTCTTCGGCAACTCGGCGATGCTCGGTATGCCGTGCGTGACCGCAGCGCCTGAAGACGTGGCCGCGCTGATGGCGCTCGTCGAACAGCAACCGACGACGGTTGTGACGCTTGATCTCACGGCAGGCACGTGCCAGGCAGGAGCGCTGACCTGTCCGATCTCGCTGCCCGCGAACGTACGCGAGGCGTTCGGGTCAGGTGCGTGGGATACGACGGGATTGCTGCTCGATAAGTACGAGGAAGTCAACGCGACCGCCGCGCGGCTTCCGTACGTGTCTTAATTCTTCTTCTTCTCTTCCAGCAATCCCAGGAATGCGCCCGCTGCGTGCGAGCGCTCTCCGCCTCGGCGGAAGATGAGCCGCACCTGGCGGCGAAGCCTTATCTCGGGCATCGCAAGCGCTACGAGCTCGCCGCGCGCGATCTCGGGCTCCGCGCATCGGCGCGGCAGCAGCGCCACGCCCATCTGCATGCCGACCGCGCGCTTGATGCCCTCGAGGCTCGGGAGCGACACGAGGATGTTCGCCGGGATGTGGTGCTGCTCGAACAGCCGCAACACGCGATCGCGCACGTGTGACGGGTCGTTGTGGGCGATGACCGTCTGACGGGCACACTCCGAGAGCGTCACTTCTTTGCTGTGGGCAAGGGCGTGCGCGGGGTGCACCAGCATGACCAGCTCGTCCTGTCCGAGCACGATCGAGCTCAGGCCCGGCTCCGCGGGCTGGAAGGTGAGCACGCCGAAATCCAGGCTGCCCTGCGCGACCTCCGCGCCAACCTGCCGCGCCGGGATCCGGCGCACGTCGACATGCACGAGCGGATGCGCCTGGCGGAAGCGTGCAGTAATCGGCAGCACCACGTGCACGGAGGCCTCGTTGGCGCCAATGAGCACACGGCCGCGCCGCAGGTCGCGCAGGTCCTTCACGGCGCTCTCGGCTTCTTCTGACAGGCGCAGCAGCCGCTCGGCGTAGTCGCGCAGCAGCCGGCCCGCGTCGGTCAGCGACGCATCCTTGGTGGCCCGGTCGAACAGGCGCTCGCCGACGCTCTCCTCGAGCCGCCGGACGGCCTGGCTGACGGCGGGTTGAGTGCGGTGCAGCTTCATGGCGGCGCGGGAAAAGCTCCGCTCGGTCGCCACCTTCAAGAAGACGCGTAATTCGCTCAGTTCCACTCGAATTGCCTGGCAGGTTCAGCGAGGAGAGACATAATAATTCATAATTCAAGCAGAATAATTATCATTTTGACTTTGGCCGCCTCAGTCGCGTCTACTGCGATCGGGAGGGGAAGTCCGATGGGGCCCGATCACGTCCGCATCTTCGATACGACGCTTCGCGACGGCGAACAGGCGCCGGGGTTTTCGCTCCGGCCGGCTGAAAAGCTGGAACTGGCGCGTCAACTCGATCGACTCGGCGTGGACATCATCGAGGCCGGCTTTCCGATCGCGTCGCCCGCCGACGCGGAGGCGGTCCGCCAGATTGCCACGGAGGTTCGCCGCCCGGTCATTGCCTGTCTGGCCCGCTGCCATCGCGCCGATCTCGAGCGCGCGGCTTGGGCGATCAAGCCGGCAGCGCAGGGACGCATTCACACGTTCATCGCCACATCGGATCTGCACCTGCAGGCCAAGCTGCGGATGACGCGCGAGCAGTGCCTCGAGGCGGCGGTCGACGCGGTCCGCTACGCGCGGCACCATACGTTCGACGTGCAGTTCTCGGCGGAAGATGCGACCCGCAGCGACTTCGACTTCCTCTGCCGCGTCGTCGAATCGGTGATCGAGGTGGGGGCGACGACGATCAACCTGCCGGATACGGTGGGCTACACGACGCCCGAGGAGACGCGTGATTTCTTCACGCGCATTCGCGCGCGCGTGCCGAACTCGGACAAGGTGACGTTCAGCGCGCACTGTCACGACGACCTCGGAATGGCGGTCGCCAATTCACTCGCCGCGATCCAGGGCGGAGCCCGGCAGGTCGAGTGCACGGTGAACGGCATCGGCGAACGCGCCGGCAACGCCGCGCTCGAGGAGATCGTGATGGCGGTTCGTGTCCGTGCCGACCGGATGCCGTACACGACGAATGTCGATGCGACGCAGATCTATCCCTCGAGCGAGATGCTCTCGACACTGACAGGGCAGGGCGTTCAGGTGAACAAGGCGGTCGTCGGACGGAATGCGTTCGCCCATGAGGCCGGCATTCATCAGGACGGCATGCTGAAGGATCGCCGCACCTACGAGATCATGCGGGCCGAGGATGTCGGCGCGCCGTGGAATCCGCTCGTGCTCGGCAAGCACTCAGGGCGGCACGCGGTGCAGCGCCGGTGCGCCGATCTCGGGTTCACGATCGAGGGGAACGAGCTCGTCGAGGTCTATCGCGGCCTGATGGCGATCGCCGACGATCGGAAGATCCTCACCGATCACGACATCCGCAGCGTGATCGCGTCGATGCGGTCGGAGCCGGTGGCGTCCCACGATCCAATCGACCCGTTCGACACACCATCGACCGCGGCGCATCAGCCGATGCACGAATCGGGGTACGGACACGGCGTATAGGGGTCCGGCTGAAACCGGACACTACGTACATCACACTACGTACATCTAAGTCTTCCGCACCGGTGGCGTAGCCGCCGGCGCCGCAATCTGAAGCCCCTTCTCCCTGAACGTCTGTGCGATTCGCTTGCGCAGCTCGCGACCGATCAGCCACTGCTTCATCGGAACGGTCTTGATGCGCGTTTTGACGACCATGTAGGTCTGCTCGAATGAATCGACGCCGTACACCTCGAGCGGCTCCAGGATGTTCACCCGCAGCGCCTCGTCCGTCTGAAGCGTAGCCGCCGCCTCCTTGATGGCATCGATGGCCCGATCGGGGTCATCGTCGTAGCTCACATTGACGGTGACGACGTAATACGAGAAGTCCTTCGACTTGTTGGCGAGCGTTTTCACCTCGCCGTTCGGAAACACATGAACGGTGCCCTCGTCGTCGCGCAGCACGATCGTGCGGAGATTCACCGATTCGACGAAGCCGCCCTGCCCGTTCACGACGGCGACGTCTCCCACGCGCACTTGATCCTCGAGGATCATGAAGAAGCCCGAGATGACATCGCGCACGAGCGTCTGCGCGCCGAAGCCGACGGCAAGGCCGAGGATGCTCGACAGCGTCAGGACGGCCGTGATGTTGATGCCGAGCTCCTGACCGACCGTCAGGCTTGCGATGACGATCACGATCACGGCCAGGGCGCTCTGAAGCAGCTTTCCGAGCGTCTGTGCGCGCTTGGTGCGCTCGAGGACGTTCAGGCCCGAGC
Organism: Vicinamibacterales bacterium; assembly: GCA_036407095.1. Taxonomy (GTDB): domain Bacteria; phylum Acidobacteriota; class Vicinamibacteria; order Vicinamibacterales; family UBA2999; genus Gp6-AA40. The sequence goes on from DASWZV010000012.1 coordinate 164,775, forward strand.
CCGTCGACATCTCGTGCTCGAGACGCCGGGCGGCTGCCGAGCCGACTCGAATCACGAGGAAAGCGGCGGCCAGGATGAGCGCGATGCGGAGGCCGGTGCCGAACGCGCGTTCCGCGAACTCGTCGCGATTGCGTCCGACCACCGACGGGTAGCCGACGAACTGCAGGCCCACCAGCATCAGGGTGGCGCCCGCAATGAGGAAGATCACGATGCGCATCGCGCGCCGTGTGCGATCGATGAGCACGCGCTCGCGCTCGTCGCCGCCGAGCGAGCGAAGCGTCGACTCGAGCCAGCGGCCGACGCGTTCGGCGATGAGATAGGCGCACCCGAGCGCGAGCGCGACGGCGAGCGCAACCTCAGGCCAGTTCGCCACGGCGGAAGATCATTCGTGAGTCGTGACTCTCATTGAGCCTTGATGCGCGCGATCGGCATCTTCAGCTCGAGGCGCTTGCCCTCACGGTAGACACCAACGGTAGCGGTGCTGTTGATTTTCGCGTCGGAGACCAGGCGGCTGAGATGAGAGGGATCCTCCACCGACGTGCCGTTGAAGCTGACGATCACGTCGCCGGGACGCAGGCCCGCCTGGAACGCGGGCGTGTTGCGGTACATGGCAGAGATGTAGACACCCTTGGTGTCTGCCACGCCCAGTCGCGAGGCCATGCGCGTCGTCAGCTGCTCGCCCTCGTAATTGCCGATCGAGCCGCGCCGGACTTCCTGATATTGCTGAAGATCGGTGAAGACTCTTCTGGCCAGATTGCTCGAGACCGCGAAGCCGATGCCCTGGTAGCCGCCACTCTGGCTGAAGATCACGGTGTTGATCCCGACGAGCTCGCCGCGCGCGTTGATGAGGGCGCCGCCGGAATTCCCAGGGTTGATGGCAGCGTCGGTCTGGATGAAGTCTTCGTACGCGTTGACGCCGAGATTCGTCCGGCCCACCGCGGACACGATGCCGAGCGTCACCGTCTGATTGAGCTGATAGGGATTCCCGATCGCGAGCACCCACTCCGCCACTTTCAGCTTCGACGAGTCGCCCCACGGCATCGTCGGCAGATCTTTCGCGTCGATCTTCAGCAGCGCGAGATCGGTGGCAGGATCGACGCCGACGGGCTCGGCGTGAAACTCACGCTTGTCGGCGAGCGTCACGCTCACATCGAACTGCTCGATCGTGACGCCGCGCTGCCCCCCGGCTTCGCCGACGACGACGTGGTTGTTGGTCAGGATGTAGCCGTCGCTGCGGACGACGACGCCCGAGCCAAGGCTGTTCTCGACGCCGCGGCGTGATCCGAACAGATCCTCCTGGTTGCCAAAGAACGGGGCGAATGGGTCGAAGCCCCGGCGACGCACGACCTGCTGCGCCGAAACGTTCACGACCGCGGGAATCGTACGCTCGGCCACCCGGCTGAAGTCGGCGATGCCTCCGCCTCCGTTCAGAGACGCCGGCGTTGCGACCGCCGGGCGAGCCGGCGATTGCGCCTGCGCGCTCGTCTCGGTCGCGTCACGGTAGCGGCCTGCGACCAGGACCCCTGCGGTGAAACACGCCAACAGCAGACAGACGAAGGCGAATCTTCGAGTCATGGCAGATCAGGTTATGTGGATGTGGTGAGAGACACCGCCGTCCGTGAGTTTCGGACACGCGACGGTCAGCACCCCATCATGAAGGTCGGCTGTGATGTGCTCGGCGTCGACCGGCACCGGGAGATGGAAACTGCGGCTGAACGCGCCGTGTCCGCGCTCGACGCGGTGATACTCCTCACAAGGGCGCTCGCGTTCGCGTTCGCGCCGTACGCCGGAGAGTGTCAGCACGTCGCCGTTGAAGGCGACCTGGATGTCCTCCTGTTTGACACCCGGGACTTCTGCCGTGACGACATAGCGGTCGTCGGTTTCCTGGATATCGACCGGCGGCCTCCAGCCTGCCTGGCTCGGCGCGTCGCGCTCCAGGTGCTGGATGGCCAGCAGGTCGCGTATAGGGTCCCATCGCGCGAAGGCCACGGGCAGATCGTACCACGAAGAGGCCAGGGCGGCTGTGTTACGATCGGACGGATCACCACTTCACGATATGGCGTCCATACAAGCTACGCGTCTCAAGAACGGCATGCTCTTCCAGTTGAACCAGGATCTCTATCGGGTGCTCGAGGTCCAGCACGTCACGCCTGGCAATCTGCGCGGCTTCGTACGTGTGAAGGCCCGGAATATCCGGAGCGGATCGCTCTATGATCAGAAGCTCCGCTCAGAGGATTTCGTCGAACGCGCAGTGCTCGAAGAGCGCGAAATGCAGTACCTCTACCATGAGGGGGACGCGTACCATTTCATGGATACCAGCACGTACGAGCAGATCCACATCCTGGCGGAGACCTTGGGCGATTCCGTGAACTACCTCAAGGCCGAGATGACGATCCAGGTGGAGTTCCACGGAAGCGAGCCGGTCGGCATCGAGCTGCCGCAGACCGTCGATCTCAAAGTGCTCGATACCGTCCCCGGGATCAAAGGCGCGACGGCGAGCGCGCAGGTGAAGCCGGCCACGCTCGAAACGGGACTGGTCGTGCAGGTACCGCCGTTCGTGAATACCGGCGACCTTATTCGCGTGAATACCGAAACCGGCGAGTATCTGTCGCGAGCGTAGCTGCCCTTCAGGGTTCAGCCCTGTTCCTGTTCCGGTTCCTCGACGGCGGGTGAGGCATGGACGTCATCAGACAACCGATCCAGGGATGGATTGAAGTCATCGTCGGCAGCATGTTCAGCGGCAAGAGCGAGGAGCTCATCCGCCGCTTGCGACGTGCGCAGATCGCCCGCCAGAAAGTTCAGATCTTCAAGCCCGCGATCGACACGCGCTATTCCGCCGACCACATCGTGTCGCACGGCGAGATGCGGATTGCGTCGGCGTCGGTTGACGGATCGCGGCAGCTGCTCGAGCGCGTGGCGCCCGATACCGAAGTGGTCGGCATCGACGAGGGGCAGTTCTTCGACGCGGGTCTCCCTTCGGCATGCAGTACGCTCGCCGATCGCGGGATGCGGGTCATCGTCGCCGGGCTCGACCAGGACTACCTCGGCAAGCCGTTCGACCCGATGCCCCAACTGTTGGCGATCGCGGAGTACATCACCAAGACGCACGCGATCTGCATGGTGTGCGGCAATCCGGCCAATCACACACAACGACTGGTGGCGAGCGGCGACCGCGTGCTCGTCGGCGCGCAGGGAGTGTACGAAGCGCGTTGTCGTCGGTGTTTCGATCCGCTCTTGACGCGCGGGCGGCCGGCTGACGGGAGTGCTGACGCGACCAACTCCGCCAGTCAGCGCGAGATCTCGAAGGCCAACGTCTGATTGTGTAGTACGGCGCGGCGATGAATCTGGTCCCCTGGTTCGCATGGCTGGCGCCGCGGCTTCTGCTGCTCTTCGGGATCGGCTTTCTGATCGCGAACGTCGCCGCCACCACCGAGCTCGTGCGCTATCACCGCATGAGGCGCGCGGTGCTGCTCGTCTGGTCCCGCCCGAAGCCGCGCTACTACTGGGCCAATCTGCTGCTCGGCGTCATCCTCGGTCTGCTGATCGTCGCCGAGATCCTGCTGAAGCGCCCGGCGTATTCGCTCTTTGGCGAGGCCATGATGTTCGTCTACTACCTGTGCCTGTTCCCGCTTCGCACGCGAATCGAGCGCGGGTTCTTCGAGCGCGGCATCTGGTCCGACAGCGCGTTCATGCGGTGGTCCGAGATCTCCGCCATCTCGTGGAAGGAAGACAAGCAGATCACGCTGATCCTGGTGTCCAACGGCAGGAACCTGGCGCGGCGGCTCGATGTGCCGGTGAGCCGATACGGTGAAGCCAGGCGGCTGCTGCGCGACCGGATCAAGTCCCACGATCTCAACATCACGGGGATCGGCCTGGATCTCGGGAGCCGGGAAGGCGGGGACTCGGTCTGAGCCTGGCCTGGGGCAGGCCTGGGGCAGGCCTGGGCCTGGGGCAGGCCTGGGGACGGGGCAGGGACAGACCAGGGACAGACCCGAACCTGTCCCGGGCCAGCCCAGAATCGTGAACATGCTGGCGTTTTGGGCCGATAATGTCCCCATGCCTCCACGACCGACTTGGAAGGGCTACCTGAAGGTCAGCCTGGTCACGATCCCGATCAAGGTGTTTCCGGCGACCGAATCGGCTGCGGCCATTTCGTTCAACCAGCTTCACGCCGAGTGCCAGACGCGCATCCAGCAGAAGCGCTGGTGTCCCCACTGCGAGCGCGAAGTCAGCAACGCGGAACTCGCCAAGGGCTATGAGTTCGAAAAGGGCCGCTACGTGATCGTGTCGGAGGAGGACCTGCAGAAAGTGCGCGTCGAGTCGACCCGCGTCATCGATCTCGCGCAGTTCACCGACGACACCTCGATCGATCCGATCTACGTCGATCGCGCCTACTACCTCGCGCCCGACGGTCCGATGGCTGCGTCGGCGTTCGCGGTCATGCGCGACGGCATGGTGGGCAAAGCCGGCATCGGCAAGGTGGCGCTCTACGGACGCGAATATCTCGTCGCCGTGAAGCCGCAGGGCAAGGGCATCGTGATGTACACGCTGCACCACGCGGCCGAGATCCGCAGCATCGATGCCGTCGATGAGCTCGACGCGGTGTCGCACCACGCGCGTCCCGAGGAGATCAAGCTCGCGAAGCAGGTGATTCAGACGTTCGAGGGGCCTCTGGATCTCGCCACGTATACTGACGCCTATAAGGCGGGACTCCAGCAGATCATCCAGGCCAAGATTGCGGGCGAAGAGATCGTGGCGCCCTCGGTCGCGACGCCGCCGCGCGTCGTCAACCTGATGGACGCGCTCCGCAAGAGCCTCGACACGGTGAGCGGGGGGAAGAAGAAGACGGCCAAAGCCGCCGTG
>DASWZV010000013.1:0-44557 GCA_036407095.1 Vicinamibacterales bacterium
TGCGACGAGTGACCCGCGTGTTGTCAATGGCGGGGATTGCGGGTCACTCGTCGCACGGCGTCTCGGCGATCTCCGCTCCTCTGCGCGCTCTGCGTGAACGCTCTTCTCTGCGCTCTCTGCTCGCTCTGCCCCGCACTATCGAAAGCAACTCTGATGTTGAGACTCACACTACCGCTCACAATGCTGCTCGCAGTAGCAATTGGCGCCTACGCTCAATCCCCTCAACCGACGCTCACTGCCCTCGACTACTTCGAGATTCAGCAGCTTGTCGCGAAGTATGCGCGTGCGATCGATACCTGTTCCAACAACGGTTACGACTACGCCGATCTCTTCACCGCCGATGGGGTCTTTGCTTCGGAACAGGATGGGAAGGCTGTCGACAGGGCGAAAGGGCGCGAGAAGCTCGCGGAAGTGTCTGGTGGCGGTTCTCGCGGGTGCAAGAACGTCGGGTGGATCAAGCAGGGTGTGAAGCACCTCTACGTCAACCACATCATCACGCCGTCTCCGGAGGGCGCGACCGGCACGGTCGACATGTTGATGATCGGTCTCAACGGCGATCCATATCGCATCCACCACGAGGGGTACTACGAAGACACCTACGTCCGAACGCCTCAGGGCTGGCGCTTCAAGTCACGCCTTCACCACGTTCCGCAAGCGCGGACGGTGATCGGAACGACCGGAGCAGCGCCGCCGTCGGCTCAGCCGAAGTAAGGCGAAAGCGCGGGCGAAATGACGCCATTTTTCACCTGATCAGGGCATTGATTCGCCCTCGCATCTGACATACAACCGAATTCTTGTAGATGAGGAAAAGCGCAGTCTTCCTCGCCACGTGTGTCGTGCTCCTGTCGACGGGGTCGGCGGTGCCGCAGGGGCGCAGCGCCCAGAATCACGCTGCGTCCGTAGCGCCGGCACCCGCTGTCGATCGCGCGGCGATCGATCGGTATTGCGTCACCTGTCATAACCAGCGCACGAAGGCGTCCGGGCTCGCACTCGATACAGTCGATCCATCGCATCCTGACGCGGCGCCTGATGTGTGGGAACGCGTCGTACGGAAACTGCGCACGCGGACGATGCCGCCGCAGGGACTGCCCCGTCCGGACGAGGCGACCTACCGCACGCTGGTCACGTCGCTCGAGAGCGAGCTCGATCGCGCGGCGGCACTGCATCCGAATCCAGGACACCCGCAGATCCGGCGGCTCAATCGGAGCGAGTACGCCAATGCGGTTCGCGATCTGCTGAACCTCGATCTCGACGTCTCGGCGCTCCTCCCGCCCGATGATGCCGCCTACGGCTTCGACAACATCGCCGACATGCTGGGGACATCACCGGCATTGCTCGAGCGATATCTGGTTGCGGCCGACCGCGTGAGTGCGCTTGCGGTAGGTGCGCCGGTTTCGCCGGGGTCTGACACGTATCGGGTCCGCCAGGATCGGTCGCAGGATCAGCACATCGAAGGGCTGCCGCTCGGGACTGTCGGCGGTCTCGTCGCCGAGCACGTCTTTCCAGTCGACGCGGAGTACAAGTTCTCGCTGGCGCTGTTCCGCACCAACCTCTCCGCGATTCGCGGTCTCGAGCATCCGCATCAGGTCGAGATCACGATCGATGGCGCGCGCGTCTTCATCACCACCATCGGTGGTGAGACCGAAAAAGAGGGCGCTGGCGGGACCATTACCGATCGCTCGGACGCGGTCGATGCGAAGCTTCAGGTTCGGGTGCCGGTCACCGCCGGTCCACACGCGATCGGCGCGACGTTCGTGCGCAAGATCGGCGAGAGCACGCAGCGGCTGCGTCCGCTTCTTCGCAGTTCTGCGGGCACCTACGATTCGACGGGACGCCCGCACATCGAGTCACTGACGATCGCCGGGCCCTTCAACCCGGCTGGGCCCGGTGACACATCGAGCCGTCAACGCGTGTTCGTCTGCCGGCCTTCGAGCCGCAGTCAAGAAGACGCATGCGCCTCGAAGATCATTGTCACGCTGGCGCGCCGCGCATTCCGTCGCCCCGTCACCAGAGCGGACCTCGACCGGCTGTTGACGTTCTACCGCTCGGGCCGTCAGAACGGCACGTTCGACAGCGGCGTGCAGCTCGCGCTGCGGCGCATGCTCGCGAGCCCCTGGTTCGTCTTTCGCGTCGAAGACGGCGGCGGCGCGAAGCCGGGCACGATTCAGCGCATCAGTGATCTCGATCTCGCCTCGAGGTTGTCGTTCTTCCTATGGAGCAGCATCCCGGACGACCAGCTCCTCGATCTGGCGACCCGGAAGCAGCTGAGCGATCCCGTGGTTCTCGAGCGCGAAGTGCGGCGGATGATCGCCGATCCGCGCGCCGACGGCCTGGTGAGCAACTTCGCGGGCCAGTGGCTTCACCTGCGCAACCTCAAGACGATCACGCCGAATCACGACGAGTTCCCCGACTTCGATGACACGCTGCGTGAGGCGTTCCAGCGCGAGTCGGAGTTGTTCTTCAACGCCGTGATGCGCGAAGACCACAGCGTGCTCGATCTGCTGACGGCCGACTACACCTTCGTCAACGAGCGCCTGGCCAGGCACTACGGCATTCCGTACGTCTACGGAAGCCACTTCCGCCGCGTGACGCTCACAGACGAGGCGCGTCGAGGTCTGCTTGGCAAGGGCGCACTGCTGATGGTGACGTCACACGCCGATCGGACGTCGCCCACCGTGCGCGGCAAATGGATTCTCGAGAACATCCTCGGCACGCCGCCGCCCCCGCCGCTGCCCAACGTTCCCCCGCTCGAAGCCGGCAGCGATGCGGCGCCGCGCACGATCCGCGAGCGGCTGGAACGGCATCGCGCGAGCGTTACCTGCGCGGGGTGCCACAAGATGATGGACCCGATCGGCTTCGCGATGGAGAACTTCGATGCGGTCGGCGCGTGGCGCACGCGCGATGCGGGCCTGCCGCTCGACGCCTCGGGTCAGCTCGCCGACGGCACGACGGTGAACGGCGTCGTCGCGTTGCGCAACGCGCTCCTGGCGCGGTCCGACGTGTTCGTGCAGACGCTGACCGAGAAGCTCATGACCTACGCGCTCGGTCGGGGCCTTCAGTCGTACGACATGCCGGCCGTCCGGGAAGTCGTCCGCAAATCCGCGCACAACGACTATCGTTTTTCGGCGATCATCATGGGAATCGTCTCGAGCCCGCCCTTCCAGATGAGAATGGCCGGCGAGGAAGATCGGTAAATCGCATGTTTGTCACGAAGAGAGCATTGCCCCGGCGCACGTTTCTGCGTGGTGTCGGCACCACGATGGCGCTGCCGTTACTCGAGTCGATGGTGCCCGCGTTCACGGCGCTCGCGCAGACGCCCGCCAATCCGCCGACGCGCTTCGGCGCCGTCTACGTGCCGAACGGGGCGACGATGAAGCACTGGATGCCGGACACGACCGGCGCCGGATTCGACTTCAAGCCGATCGTGAAGCCACTGGAGCCGTTCCGCGATCGACTGACCCTGTACGGCAACCTGTCGAGGGCTGGCGGCAAGTCGGTGACCGATCATGCGGTGAGCTCGGCCGGCTGGTTGAGCGGTGCCGTCGCGAAGCAGACCGAGGCCGAGGACATCAAGGTCGGCATCAGCATCGACCAGGTGCTGGCGAAGCAGATCGGCCAGGATACGCAGCTTCCGTCGATCGAGGTCGCCACCGAGGATTTCAGCGGGTACGTCGGCGGCTGCGTGCCCGGGTACAGCTGCGCCTACATGAACACGATCTCGTGGGCCTCGGAGACGCAGCCGCAGCCGATGGAAACGAACCCGCGCACCGCATTCGAGCGCTTGTTCGGGCGGGCGGGAACCACGGCCGAGCGCGCGGCGCGGATCCGCGAGGATCGAAGCATTCTGGATTCGATCAGGGACGAAACGCGCGACCTGCAGCGCCGGGTCGGACCGCGGGATCGGACGCGCCTGGCTGACTATCTCGATCACGTGCGGGAGATCGAGCGGCGCATCCAGCGCACCGAGGCGTCGAACTCGAAGCGCGTCGATCTCGACGCGCCGCTCGGTGTGCCGGAGACGTTCGAAGAGCACGCCGCGCTGATGTTCGAGCTGCTCGCGGTCGCGTATCAGTCCGACGTCACGCGCGTCTTCTCGTTCATGATGTCGCGCGAAGCGAGTCAGCGAACCTACCCCGAGCTCAACATCCCGCAGACCCATCACGACGTGTCGCATCACGGCGGCCGCCCCGAGAACATGGAGCTGCACGCCAAGATCAACATTCACTACGCCCAGATCTTTGCCGCGTTCATCGAGAAGCTCCGGGCGATGCCTGAAGGCGACGGCTCGGTGCTCGATCACTCGCTGATCTTCTACGGCGGGGGGATGAGCGATGGCCAGGCACACGCTCCCTACCCGCTGCCGCTCGTGTCGATCGGACGTGCCGGAGGGAAGGTCAAAGGCGATCGACATCTCGTGTCGCCGGAGTGGACTCCGATCGCAAACTTGTGGCTCAGCGTCGCGAACCTCTATGGCGTTCCACTCGACACGTTTGCCGAAAGCAACGGTCGGGTAAATCTCTGAGCGGGGGCGCAAGGTGCTGAGGACGGTTAGCTTCGTGTCTCTGCTGACGGCGGCGATACTCTCGCTCGCGGCCGCCGGGCTCGACGCCGCCAATCCTGCGTTGCCTCTGATCGACGCGGTCAAAGCGGGCAACCGCGACGTCGTGCGAGGGCTGTTGAAGCAGCCGGCGGCCGCGTTGAAACCGGTCGAAGGCGACGGGACCACGGCGTTGCATTGGGCGGTGCGCGCCGACGATCTCGAGATGGCGCGGCTCCTCTTGACTGCCGGCGCCGACGTCGGCGCCGCGACTCGCGAGGGCGTCACTCCGCTTCAGCTCGCTGCCGTCAACGGCAGCGTCCGCATGACGGAGGTGTTGCTCGAGGCGGGCGCCAATCCCAACGTCGTCCTGCCCGAAGGGGAATCGATCCTGATGACGGCCGCGCGTACCGGTCGGCCCGAAGTGCTCGAGATCCTGATTGGTCATGGTGCCGACATCAACGCGCGCGAGAACTGGTTCGGCGAGACCGCGTTGATCTGGGCGGCCGCTGAGAATCACGCGGATGCGGTCCGGTTGCTGGTGCGCCACGGCGCCGATGTCAATGCGCGCTCGAAACCGCTCGACGTCGCTCGTCGTCGCAACGGGCAGTCGATTCTGCCGCTCGGCAGCTGGACGCCGTTGATGTACGCGGCACGGCAGGGCGCGTTGCAAGGGACCACGGCGCTGCTCGAGGCCGGCGCCGACATGAATCAAACCGACCCCGATGGCGCAACCGCACTCGTGCTCGCGATCATCAACGCCAACTACGACGTCGCCGCGGCCCTGATCGAGAAGGGCGCCGATCCCAACATCGGTGACAAGGAAGCGAAGATGGCAGCGTTGTATGCCGCCGTCGACATGCACCGGCTGGCGATCGGCCACGGACGTCCGAACCCGAAGCCATCAGGCGATCTCGATGCCGTGGACGTGGTCACGCTGCTTCTCGCGCACGGCGCCAACCCGAATGCGGCGCTCGCAGCGCCGCTCTTTCAGCGCCAGCACACCGCGGGCGATCGTGCGCTTGGCGAGGGTTCTACGCCCTTCATGCGCGCCGCGAAGTCTGGTGATGTCGCCGTGATGAAGCTGCTGCTCGCCGCCCACGCCGATCCGCTGCTCACCCAACCCAGCAAAGCGAACGCGTTGATGCTCGCGGCCGGTCTCGGGTGGCGCGACGGGAGTCCCGCCGCGCCTGCCTACGACCAGGGATCCGAGAGCGACGCGATCGAGGCGATCAAGCTGTGCATGCAGTCGGGCCTCGACATCAACGCGGCGACCAACACCGGCGACACCGCACTGCATGCGGCGATCACCGGCAGAGGCGCCGACGCGATCGTCAGGTTCCTGGTGGAGAACGGCGCTGACCTGAACGCAAAGAACAAGCAGGGCCGCACGCCGCTCGACGTCGCCGTCGCCAGCCGTCGCGAGCGTGGCGACATCGTCGCGTATCTGAAGCAGAAGATGAACGTGAACTAGCGGGATGTATCACGGGTGATGCCCCGCTTCTCACTCGGCATGCTCGCGTTCACGCTCGTCCTCGGCGCCGATATTCCGGCGCATTCCCAGAGCGCCGAGTGCCCGACATCCGACTGCGCACAGGCGGCGCGCACGGCGTCGTCGTCGCTTGGTCCGCTCTGGCGGGATGCCGCTGCTGCGCACCAGATCAAGCTGCAGTTCGTCGAGGCCTTCCAGCGTTTCGTGCGTGCGCAGTCCGGCACCTTCGGCGATGAGGGGGCCGCGCTCACCGAGTCGATTGCTGCGATGCGCGCGTCGCTGGCGCGGTGGGACCAGTCGATCGCGCAAATCCAGGGGCGGGTGAGCCGACTGCCGCGCGAGGCCGATGCACACGTCGCCCTCGCGACGGTGTGGCTCGATCGGCATCGACTCGAGAACACGCTTCAGGAGGTGAATGCGGCCGAGCGGATCGCCAGCGACCGCGTCGATCTGTACACCTTGAAGTCGCTTGCGCTTGCCGCGCTCGGTCGTAACGAGGAGTCCGCGCGCGCGCTGAAACGTGCGGTGGCACTCGATTCCAGCAACCCGACGACGTACTACAGGCTGGCCCGGTTGCAGATGCAACTCCAAAGGACGAGCGACGCATCGGATGCGTGGCGCGGTCTCGAGCGGGCGCTGGAGCATCCGCCCGCGGCAGGTCGAGACGGTGATGGCCGCATCGCGCCGTTCGAGCGCGTCGACCTTCTGCGGCAGACCGCCGGCATCGCGCCAGTCTTCCCGCAGCCGCGCTACGCCGACGGGATGAGCGCGCTAAGAAGCGGCGACTACGAAAGTGCCGTTGCCAGGTTTGCGGAAGCGGCCGTCGGTGATCCGCTGATCGCCGGTTCCGCCGAAGCGCATCGGCGGGTTGCCGAGGCCGGTGCGACGCTGCGAGAAGGTCGCATCGACACTGCGCTGAGCCAGTTGCTCGATGCGGCGCAGGCACTCCCGAACAACTCCGAGATTCACCGGCTGCTCGGGTTGATCTACTGGCTCGACGAGCAGCAGGGAAAGAGCATCGAGCATCTGCGAACCGCAATCGCACTCGCCCCCGGCGACGAGCGCGCGCGCATGACGCTCGCCGATGTTCTCGTGAGCGAACGCCGCTACTCGGAGGCCGAGCGCGAGCTGATCATGACGGGCACGCCGTCCGGACAGCGCCTCTATCGACTCTCACAGGTCTATCAGCGACAGTCTCTGCTGCCGCAGTCGGTTCAGGCACTGAAAGAGAGCGAGGCGTTCGGTCCGCTGATCGGGCGCGATTACTTCTATCAGTCATGGGGCAGTCTGCTCGTCAATCAGGCAGACTTCGATGGCGCGGTGGCCGCGTACACGAAGCGCATCGACGTGAATCCGAACAGCGCCGAGGCACACCGGCAGATCGGCGAAATCTATATCCTGCAGGGTCGTCACGACGAAGCGCTTGCGGATCTCCGCGTGGCTGCGTGGCTCGATCCCAACGACGCCAAGGCGCATGCCGCTGCCGGTCAGGTCTACGCGAGGCTGCTCGCGTATCCGGAGGCGATCGAGGCGCTGACGCGCGCGGTGACTCTGGATCCCACTCACCGCGAAGCCCGCTACACGCTGGGTACGGTGTTGATGCGTGTGGGCAAAGTCGATCGCGCGAAGGCGGAGCTCGACCGGTTCGGTCGCCAACAGGCGGAAGCGGAGGCAGCGGGTCAGCGCGAGTTCGAGATCGACGCGCTGCGGCGACAGGCGGCGAAGCATCTTCGAGACGGAGACATCGCTGAGGGCATCGCGAAGCTCGAAGCGGTCGCGACTCTCGACCCGCGGAGCAGTCGATCGCATCGCGAGCTTGGTGGCGCGCTCCTGCGCGCGCAGCGCGCTGCGGAGGGCATCGAGCGTCTCGTGAAGGCACAGCAACTGGACGCGACCCCGGAGGGCTTCGCGCAGTTGGCGGACGCGTATGCGGTGGCCGGTTTCGCGCAGGAGAGTACTCGCATGCGCGCCGCGTACGTGGAGGCAGTGCATCGAGCGAAGCTCGATCGGATACGCGAGCTGGCGCGGTAGACCGATCGGGCTTACTCACTTGGGTTCGACATGAGCGGTGGGGCTCACGGGTCCTGTCGCCGGGTCTCCCCGCTCGTCCTCGGCGCCAAAAGAACGATCACGCGTACGAACAGACCTGTCCACGGAGTAGGCGCCTGCGCGGCGAGCGGGGATGCCCCTCCCGGCGCCACCCGTTCGACGTCGCAACCAGCGTCGTAACCCAAGTGAGCTTGCATCGAGCTTGACTGGCGACACACACAGTCACGCTGGAGCTCGGTTGGGTGTGGGACGGCGGCGAGCCCTAAAGGCGACGCGATCAGCTAAGGCAGTAAAAACGCGCTGAAGGGAGCCCTCACGGCGAGATCGTCGCAGTCGGCTCGGTAGATAAACGTGGGCCTCCGGGATGGATCCGGAAGCGCGTTTTTTCCGCGGCGCCGATCGGGCTGGCCGGCGTCCCACACCCAACTGAGATCCGGCCAGAGACGGGCGTCGCTCACTTGGTTCGAATGGGCATCAGGGCTCACGGGCTCAGTGGAGCGCTGTGATCCCCGCGCCTTCGCGCGCTACATAAAAGCGATTCGACGTAAGCCCTGGCGCCGTTTCTACAAGACCACTGGGCCATCGGATCTCCAGTCGATCGACCTTTGCGGCCTCTGCGAGTCCGAAGTGCACTCGCAGATCGCTGTGCGACAGGTAGCTGCCGTCGCCGCGCACGAACGAGACCTGCCGTCGTCCTGCAGATTCCAGGCGGACGCGCGCGCCGATCGCGTCGCGACTGCTCTTCGTGCCGATCAAACGAATCGTGATCCAGTGATTCGTCGGCGGACTGTCGTTGCGTAAGAGCGTCGGCCGATCGTTCATGTTGATGACCAGCACGTCGATGTCGCCGTCGTTGTCGAAGTCGCCGAACGCCGCGCCCCGGCTCGATTTCTCGAGCAGAAGGCCGCCGCCAATCTCGGCGGTCGCGTGCCGGAAGCGCTGGCCGTCGTTCAGGAACACCTGCTTGCGCTGGAGATAGTGCGTGCCCAGTCCATGTGCGTCGACTTCCGGGTAGACGTGTCCGTTCGCGATGAAGACGTCGAGACGGCCGTCGTTGTCGAGGTCGACGAACTTCACGCCCCAACCGAGATACGGTCCGGCGGTTGAAGCGATGCCGGTGGCATAGCTGCGGTCGGTGAAGATCCCCGCCGGTCTGGCCTCATACAGCGTGTTGTAGTCGTGCGAGAAGTTGGTGACGATGAGATCGATGAGCCCGTCGTTGTTGTAATCGCCGGCATCGACGCCCATGCCCGCCTGCGGCCGGCCGTCTCCACTGACGGCGACTCCCGCGGCGAGCCCGTCTTCGACAAACGTACCGTTCCCGCGATTGCGAAAGAACAGGTTCGGCACCGAGTCGTTCGCGACGTAGATGTCGGGCCATCCATCGTCGGTGAGATCGGTGAAGACGACGCCGAACCCGTAGTAGCCGGGATCGGTGATGCCGGCGCTCGCGGTGACATCAGTGAACGTGCCGTCCCCGTTGTTGCGATAGAGGATGTCCGCATCACCGGGCAGCCGCCTGGGTCCGCAGAACACGTCGGTCGCCATGAACCGGCAATTGGCGGTCGTGCCTCGCGCCGGGATCGTCGACGGATCGAACTTCACATAGTTCACGACGTACAGATCGAGATCGCCGTCGCGGTCGTAGTCGGCGAAGGCGCAGCTCGTGCCCCATCTGGAATCGTCGATGCCGGCGCGTCGCGAGATGTCGACGAAGGTGCCTTTCCCTGTATTCCTCCACAGCACGTCAGTGCCCAGCGCAGTGACGTAGACATCGTCGAAGCCATCGTTGTCGATGTCGCCGACGCATACGCCGGATGCCCACCCGCGTCGATCGAATCCACTCGCACCCGTGACGTCGCGAAAGTGTCCAGCGCCATCGTTCTGATAGAGCGCGACCATCTGGTCCCCGCCCTGACCGATGCGGTCGCGCGTCGAGCCGTTGACGATCAGCACATCGAGATCGCCATCGTTGTCGTAGTCGAAGAACGCCGCACCGTTCCCGTTGGCGTCGACGATGAAGTCCTTGGCCGGGCCGCCGGAGACGTTGAGCAGGTCGAGCCCCGCCTGCGCGGCGACGTCCACGAGACGCAGAGAGGTCCCTTGCGCGCGAGGGAGCGCGAGCTGCGACGCCACCAGCATGATCGCGAGAGTGAGGCGGCCCTGAGCCGACATTTCGCCGCCACATTCTATCTGGCGAAGCGGAGGGAGCAGAGGACGCGGAGACGAGCGTTCACGCAGAGCACGCCGAGGTGCGGAGATCGCAGAGGCGACCGGTGGACGCCGGCCTACGGCCGGCGTATGGATCGAGAGAAAACTGCGAACACGAGCGCCTGAGGATGGCTGTGGGCGTTCGTGTTCGCAGCTTTCTCTCGATCCATCCCGCGCGACGCGCGGGCCACCGGTCGCGCAGCCCTCTGCGATCTCTGCTCCTCGGCGATCTCTGCGTGAACGCTTTTCTTCGCGTTCTCCGCCCCCCCCAGCGCTCTCCACCCCCTGAATCGGGTACAGAAGGGTCCATCCTCGATCACGTATCCTACCGGGCACGACATGCGAGGTATTCGTGTGCGCATCGGCGTGCTGATGATGGTCGCGTGGGCCGCAACTGTCGGGTCGTCTGTCCAATCCGCTCAGGCGACGCGTACGGGTCGAGCCGCTCAGAGCGTCGCGCCGGGCGGGTCAACGACGACCGGGGAAGTACAGCGGGTTCTGACCCAATACTGCGTCGGCTGCCACAACTCGCGCGCAAAGAGTGCGGCCACCGCGTCCGGCGTGGTGTTCGATGCCGCTGATCTCTCACGCGTTGCCGACGACAGCGCGATGTGGGAGAAGGTGATCCGGAAACTTCGCGCGGGAGCGATGCCGCCCGCAGGTGCACCACGTCCAGGCGAGGCGTCGTCTGCGGCGGTGGCGTCGTTCCTCGAATCGACGCTCGATCGCGCGGCGGTCGAACACCCTCGTCCGGGTCGTCACTCCGCCCATCGATTGAATCGTGCGGAGTACGCCAATGCGATCCGGGATCTGTTGGCGCTCGAGATCGATCCTGCGGCGATGCTGCCGGCTGATGATTCAGCCGGCGGGTTCGACAACATCGCCGACGTCCTCAGCGTGTCACCGGCGTTGCTCGAGCGATACCTCGCAGCGGCGGGGACGATCAGCGCGATCGCGGTGGGGGATCCGAACATCGTTCCCGGATCCGAGACCTACCGCATTCGCGGTGACGCCTCGCAGACAGGCCGCAACGAGGCGCTGCCGCCGGGGACGCGCGGCGGCCTGACGGCTCTGCACACGTTTCCGCTGGATGGCGAGTACGTCATCAAGGTGAAGCTGCTCGAGATCAATCTCGGCTCGATCCGTGGTCTCGAGTACGAGAACCAGCTCGAGGTGACCGTCGACGGCGAGCGTGTGCTGCTGGCGCCGGTCGGCGGTCCTGACGACTACACCCGGTCGTCGATCAACGCGACGGACGTCGTCAACGCGTTGGCGTCGCGCCTCCAAGTGCGAGTGAAGGTACATGCCGGGCAGCGCCCGGTTGGCGCCGCGTTTCTGCAGAAGCCGGCTGCGCAGGGCGCGTGGCGGCTGCAACCGTTCATGCGGAGCACGATCGTTCCCACCGACACTCTCGGGTTGCCGCATGTCGAGAACATCACGATCTCCGGTCCCTTCAATCCCACGGGCGTGAGCGACACGCCGACGCGCCGGCGCTTGTTCGTCTGCCCTTCGACTCGCTCCGCTCGCTCAGGGCAAGCCGCTTCGACTCGCTCTGCTCGCTCAGGGCAAGCCCCCTCCAGTGATGGCAACGATCTGTCCTGCGCGAAGACGATTCTGTCGACGCTGGCGCGGCGTGCGTATCGCCGGCCCGTCGATGAATCCGATCTGAAGCCGTTGATGGCGTTCTACGATGCAGGCCGCCGCGAAGGCGGTTTCGATCGTGGCATCGAGTTGGGGTTGAGAGCGGTGCTCGTGAGCCCGCAGTTCATCTTCCGAGTCGAGCGCGATCCGGCGGGCGTCGCTCCTGGATCGCCCTATCGCATCAGCGATCTCGAGCTTGCCTCGCGCCTCTCCTTCTTCCTGTGGAGCAGCATCCCCGACGATCGGTTGCTCGACCTCGCCACTCGTGGACGGCTCCACGCCCCGAACGTACTGGACGCGCAGGTGCGTCGCATGCTCGCTGACGGCCGCGCGCGCGCGCTGGTTGACAACTTCGCCGGCCAGTGGCTGCAGGTCAGGAACATCCGCAGCACGACGCCGGACAAGAACGACTTTCCCGACTTCGACGACAACCTGCGACAAGCCTTCGAGCGCGAACTGGAGCTCTTTGTCGGCAGCATCATCGCAGAAGACCGTAACGTGCTCGATCTGCTGACCGCCAACTACACGTTCCTGAACGAACGGCTCGCCAAGCACTATAGGATTTCCAACATCTACGGTCCTGACTTCCGGCGCGTCACGTTGACGGACGAAGCGCGCTGGGGGCTGTTGGGGAAAGGCGGGATCCTCCTGTTGACGTCGCACGCCGATCGCACGTCCCCAGTCGTGCGCGGCAAGTGGATTCTCGACAATGTCACCGGGACGCCGCCACCGCCACCACCAGCGGTCGTCCCGCCGTTTCCGGAGGAAAAACCTGGAGTGCCCTCCACGGTCCGCGCTCGGATGGAACTGCATCGTTCCAGCCCGACGTGCGCCGGCTGTCATAAAGTGATGGATCCGCTCGGGCTCGCGCTCGAGAACTTCGATGCGGTTGGGGCGTGGCGTACGCGCGAGTCCGGAGTGCCGATCGATGCATCGGGCGAGCTGACCGATGGATCCAGGATCGATGGCGTGAGCGCGTTGCGGGATGCACTGCTGAAGCGGCCCGAGGTGCTCGTTGGCACGACCACCGAGAAGCTGATGACCTATGCGCTCGGTCGGGGACTCGAGTCGTACGATATGCCTGCAGTGCGCGCGATCGTGCGCACTGCCGCGCGTGATGAGTATCGCTTCTCGTCGATCGTTCGTGGCATCGTCACCAGTGTGCCGTTTCAGATGCGAGAGGCTCAGAGGAGTCTTACCGGACCAACGCTGGTGTCGGAGAGAGGTACCCGTAAATGATCCTGACCAGGAGGTTTATTCCTCGTCGAACGTTCGTGCGCGGGCTCGGAGTTGGTCTCGGGCTTCCGCTGCTCGACGCGATGGTACCTGCGCTGACGCAGGCGGCCCAGACCGCGGCCACACCCCAGCTCCGCGCCGGGTTCGTCTACATCCCGCACGGCGTCATCATGAAAGAGTGGACGCCTGCCGCCGGCGGTCGCGATTTCGAGTACACGCCGATCCTGAAACCGCTCGAGGCGTTTCGCGATTCGGTGGTGGTGGTCAGCAACCTGATGCGCGCCGAAGTCGCGAGCAATCACGCCGTATCGTCGGGCTGCTGGCTGACCGGTACTCCACCCAAGCGGACTGACGGCCCCGATTTCCGTGTCGGCGTGTCGATCGATCAGGTCATCGCAAAACAGATTGGTCAGGAAACGACCTTCCCGTCGCTCGAAGTCGCGACCGAGGATTTCAGCGGCCTGGTCGGCGCGTGCGATCCGGGATACAGCTGCGCGTACATGAACACGCTCAATTGGTCGACACCGACGACGCCGCTGCCGATGGAGATCAATCCACGGATCGTGTTCGAGCGCCTGTTCGGTGGTGGAGGAACCGCGGACCAGCGGCTCGCGCGCATGCGGACGGATCGCAGTCTCCTCGATTTCGTGACGGCCGATCTCCGCCACTTCGAGCGCGATCTCGGGCCGGTCGATCGCAGGAAGCTCGACGAATATCTGGACAACGTGCGCGAAATCGAGCGCCGCATCCAGCGGGCGGAGCAGACCGCGCGCACCAACGCCGACGTGCCGCCAGCACCGGTGGGCGTCCCCGAGTCGTACGTCGAGCACGTCGCGCTGCTCTACGACCTGCTCGCGCTCGCGCTGCAGACCGATCAGACCCGCGTCTTCACGTTCATGATGGCGCGTGAGGTCAGCCAGCGGACGTATCCGGAGATCGGCGTCACCGAACCGCATCACTCGATCTCGCATCACGGCAACCGGCCGGCGGCGATTGCGGGGCACGCGAAGGTCAATGCGTATCACGTCAGCATGTTTGCCAAGTTCGTCGATCGTCTTCGCTCCACACCTGACGGCGAGGGATCGCTGCTCGATCATTCGATGCTGTTGTACGGGAGCGGTATGAGCGATGGCAACGGTCACACCGGCTCGCCGCTGCCACACGTCCTCGTTGGCGGAGGCACCGGTCGCGTCAAGGGGAACCGGCACATTGTGAACCCCGAGAATACCGAGATGGCGAATCTGCTGCTTGCGATTGCGCAGAAGGCCGGCGTCGATCAGGATCGGTTCGGCGTGAGCACGGGGGCGGTGGAGATTTGAGCTGGGGGCGGAGGAAGCAGAGATCGCTGAGAAGAGCGTTCACGCAGAGATCGCAAAGGAGCAGAGAACGCGGAGGCAACGAGTGGTTGCCGGCCTGCGGCCGGCGAATGGATCGAGAGGAAGGTACGAAAACGAACGCCAAGCGGTTCATGAGGCGCTCGTTTACGTGCCTTCCTCTCGATCCACCCCGCGCGTAGCGCGGGGCCACTCGTCGCCGGAGCACTCTGCGATCTCCGCGCCTCGGCGATCTCTGCGTGAACGCTCTTCTCTGCGTTCTCCGCCTCCCCTGCGCTCGAAAGGTACTCGATTGACAAAGCGACTGATCGGCATCGCAGCGATTGCGTGCTGCGGCGTGCTCGCGGCGGCTGCGGCCACCGCCGATCTCCGTCTCATTGAGGCGGTCAAGACCGGCAATGCGCAGGCGGCGCGGAGTCTCGTGAAGCAGCGCGTTCTCATCGACGCCGCTGAACCCGATGGATCGACGGCGCTGCACTGGGCGGCCCGCCTGGATCGCGCAGACCTCGTGCAGATCCTGCTGCGCAGCGGCGCGCAACCCAACGCGAAAACCCGATACGGGATCGCACCACTCGCGCTTGCCGCCGTGAATGGCAGTACGGTGGTCGTCGATGCGCTGTTGAAGGCGGGCGCCGATCCCAATACGAGCGATCCCGATGGTGAAACGGTGTTGATGCTCGCCGCTCGCACCGGCAACCCGGAGCCCGTGCAGCTGCTCATCGCACACGGAGCCGAGGTCAACGCCCGCGAGACCTGGCAAGGCGAGACGGCTCTGATGTGGGCGGCGGCTGAGGATCACGCTGAGGTCGTGAAGCTGCTCGCCGCACGCGGCGCCGACCTCAACGCGAAGTCGAAGGTCCCGGAATTCCCGAAGGTCAAGGTCGACGCCGCGACGATGGTGGTCACGGCGTTGCCGCGCGGCGGGATGACTGCCTTGATGCTGGCGGCACGGCAGGGGGCTGGGAACGGAATCAAAGCCCTCATCGAAGCTGGTGCCGATCTCGATGCTGTCGATCCCGATGGCACGACTGCGCTGATCCTCGCCGTGATCAACTCGCACTACGACGAGGCGGTGATGCTGATTGATGGTGGGGCCGGTCTGAACATCGGTGACGCAGCCGGCATGACTCCGCTGTATGCGGCCGTCGACATGCAGCATCAGGAGCCGATGGTGAATCGGCCGTTGCCGAAGCCATCGGGCCTCCTGCTCCCGCTCGACGTCGTCAAGCGGCTCCTCGAGCATGGCGCCGATCCGAATGTGCGGCTCAAGGCACCGCTCCTCATGCGACAGCACAATGGCGGCGACCCGCAGCTCGGCGACGGGGCGACGCCGTTGATGCGCGCGGCGAAGGTGAGCGACGCGACGATCATCGGACTCCTGCTCGACAAGGGGGCGGACCCGAATCTGAAGCTGCGCAATCAGACGACCGCGTTGATGATCGCGGCGTCGAGAGCGGGACGAAGCGTCGGCCCTGAGAGCGCCACGATTGAAGCGATGAAGCTGCTGCTCGCGAAGGGCGCCGATGTCGATGCCACCAACGACAACGGCGAGACCGCGCTGCACCTTGCTGTCAGCCGTGGCGACGGCCTCGTGAAGTTTCTCGCGGAGCAGGGCGCCCGCCTCGATCTCAAAGACAACGCCGGCCGGACGCCGCTCGACGTCGCGATGGGTGTGCCTGGTGCCGCAGCCGGTGGACGCGGCCGTGGCGGGCGCGGTGGAGGAAACGCCGGACCAGGGCCGGTGCGAGAAAGCACGGCGGCGCTCCTGAAGCAACTGATGGCCGCACGAGGACAGTGAAGCAGGATATCGATGCGTTCACGAGTGAACCGGACCGTCCCTTGGCTGGTATTGACCGCGGCGGCATTCGCAGCGTCTGCCTGCGGAGACGGCGGCTCGCCGACCGCGCCATCGACCGGGCGGGTCTCTGGTGTGTGGATGGGTCACATCACGCTGCGATCGGTCGGCGGAGGCGAGTGCGTCGGGCCGAGGCTGCAGTCGTCGGTCGGTAACAGCCGCGACATCTTCGCGGCGCACGTCCAGCAGAATGCAGAGAGCCTGACGGCAACCGTCGGGTATCAGGGAAACCAAACCAGTTGTTCATTCGCGGGCCACGTCAAAGGCGACGCGGTTACCCTGGGCATGACCTCGTGCCAGGCCGCCTCGGTGCGTGACGTCCGATGCGCCGACGGTGCCGTGCGCGATCTCCAACTCGTGGGCGACACCATGACGGCACACGCCACGACGGGCTATGGCGTCGGCACAGAGACGAGCACCTGGACGGTCACCGCGCCCGGAAGCACGACGTCGCTCGGCACGCTGACGCTGTCGGCGGATTTCGTCTGGAACATGCTGGGCATCCCGCACAGCGATTTCCACGTCTTCGACGGCTCGATCCTCCCGGGCTACGTCGATGGCACCGTGGTGATTCCCGAAGAGGTCAACCCGTTCTGCGACAAGTGCGGATGGTTTTAGGAGACGTGGAATTCAAAATGCAAAATGCAAAAAGGCGGAAGCAGCCGTGAGCATCGGTTGCATCCGCTTTTTGCATTTTGCATTTCGCATTTTGCATTACAAGATCGCTGTAAATGGCCACAGTTACTGACAAGCCCAAAGGTGGACTCGAGGACGTCGTCGCGACCTCTTCGGCGATCTGTTATCTCGACGGGGAGCGCGGCGTGCTCGCGTACTGCGGGTACGACATCCACGACCTCGCGAAGTCGGCGACGTTCGAGGAAGTGTGTCATCTGCTCTGGCACCGGCGCCTGCCGACGCGAGCCGAGTTGGGCGACCTGCAGTCGCAGTTGGCGGTGGCACGCGCGCTGCCGGAACCGATCATCCGCCTGATGCGAAGCCTGCCGCCGGTGAGCGGCATGGACGCGCTACGCACCATCGCGTCGGCGCTGGCGCACTACGATGCGGAAGCGGACGACGCCTCGCCCCAGGCGCAGTACCGGAAGGCCGTGCGTCTCACGGCACAGACCGGCAGCATCGTGGCTACGTGGGGACGGCTGCAGGCGGGCCGCGGCCCAATCGCGCCGGACCCGGCGATGAGCCACGCAGCGAACTTCCTCTACATGCTCACCGGCGAGCGGCCGAACGCGACGGCCATTCGCGCGTTCGACGTCGCGCTCACGCTCCACGCCGATCATGAGCTGAACGCATCGACGTTTGCCGGGCGGGTGGCGGCGGCGACGCTGACCGACATCTATTCGGCGGTCGTCGCGGCGATCGGTACGCTCAAGGGGCCGCTGCACGGGGGCGCGAACGCCGAGGTCATGAAGATGCTGCTCGAGCTCGGGCAGACCGCGACCGGCGATCGCATCGACGACTTCGTGCGCGGCAAGTTCGCGCGCAAGGAGAAGATCCCGGGCTTCGGCCACCGCGTTTACAAGACCGAAGATCCGCGCGCAACGCACCTGCGTCAGATGTCGCGCGATCTCGGCAAGCGCGCGGGCAGCACCGCCTGGTTCGACATCTCGCAGCGCATCGAAGCGCTCGTCAAGTCTGAGAAGAAGTTGAATCCCAACGTCGACTTCTATTCCGCGTCGACCTACTACACGCTCGGCATTCCAATCGATCTCTACACGCCGATCTTCGCCGTGAGCCGCATGTCGGGATGGACCGCGCACATCCTCGAGCAGTACGCGAACAACCGCCTCATTCGCCCGCGCGCGGACTACACGGGGCCTGCGTACCCGCAGCGATTCGTTCCGCTCGAGCAGCGATAGGGGGCGCGGGCGTTAAGTCGTCAGAAATGTCCGTGTCGAGCGACCACCTGAAATAGAGGGAGGCGCGCCTGGCGAGTGGTCAGGAGCAGCGGTATGCGCAAGCAGCCGCAGAGTTCGGCCCGGCGCTCGAACGGCTCGCCCGGGCGTACGAACGCGACCCGGAGAGACGTCGCGACCTGCTGCAGGAGATCCACATCGCGCTGTGGCGGAGCCTCGCCCGGTTCGATGGGCGGTGCTCGATTCGGACGTGGGTCTACCGCGTTGCTCACAACACCGTGACCTCGAAAGTGTTGCGACCTCGAACCAACGCACCGACGTTCGTCGCGCTCGACGAAAGCGTTGAATCGATGGTCGAGGTCGCTCGCGAAGAGCACGTGCTCGATCGACATCGAGCGCTCGAAAAGGAAGTCGGTCGTATCAAGCACGTCCTGGTTCGGCGCTTTCACGAGGGACGGAAAACCCGGCGCTGGCGTGTGATCGCCGTGCCGCTCTTCATCGTGCTGTTGATTGCCGAGAGCTTCAAGGCGTGGATACAGGACGCGATGCTGGAACGCGCTGGTGCGCTTCTGACGATTGCTGCGCTCCTATACGTGGCGTACCGCTTTCGAAAATACCTGCAGGCGGCACCGCCAGTCGCCCTAGGCAAGACCAACTGCCTCGCGTTCTATCGGAGTGAGCTCATACGGCAACGTGACCTCTCGAAAGACAATTGGGGGTATCTGCTCCCGTTCGTGCCAGGCGTGGCTCTCGGGCTGTTCGGCGACGGGTTCGAGCATCGCCCAATGGGCCAGGTGGTCGCGCTCATGGCGTCCGGCGTGTCGCTCTTTCTTGTCATTGCGTGGTGGAATGCGCGCGCGGCACGGAAGCTTCAGAGAGAGATCGACGCGCTCGACGCCTCGTAACCTGCGCGCGACGCGCTCGGTCGGTTGCCAGCAGCACTCGACGATGCTACCGTCGTCGCCCTCGCGGGCACGTTCCTCGCACATCTCGATGGTGACTCCTTTCACGGCGGAAGGGTTCGCACCCGGAGGCGAGGCGCATGCAACCACGATCTATCGAACAAAGATTGACGATGCTCGAACAGCACATGCAGGCCATGCGCGATCTTCCCGAGCGCGTGACGAAGCTCGAATCGCAGGTTCTGCAACTTCGGCAGGAGATGCGCGATGAGTTTTCTGCGACTCGGTCCGAGTTTCGGTCGGACCTTCGAGGAGCGATCGAAGGGCTGAGGGACGAACTCCGAACCGGGTTGGACGGTGCCGTTGACAAGCTCAAGGCTGCCCTTCTGGAGACGAATCAACAGCTAAGTGCCGCGCTCGCGGAGACGAACACGCACATGCGCATGCTGCACGAAGAGGCGCTGACGCGTATCGCCACCGTCGGTGAAGGCCGGCGGCCGAGACGGAAGAAGTGACAAGGGAGCGGATGCTATGATGGTCCGTCCGCCTTCCGATGGATCAGCGCCACGTCCGGAACTTCTCGATCATCGCGCATATCGACCATGGCAAGTCGACGCTGGCTGATCGGTTCCTCGAGCTCACGGGAGCCCTCCAGGCCCGGGAAATGGAGGCACAGGTCCTCGACGCGATGGACCTCGAGCGTGAGCGCGGCATCACCATCAAGGCCCACCCGGTCCGCCTGACGTATACGGCCAAGGACGGCGAGCAGTACGTCCTCAACCTCATCGACACACCCGGGCACGTCGACTTCAGCTACGAGGTGACGCGATCGCTGGCGGCGTGCGAAGGCGCCCTGCTGCTGGTCGACGCGTCGCAGGGCGTCGAGGCGCAAACGCTGGCCAACGCCTATCTCGCGGTCGATGACAACCTCGAGATCATCCCGGTCATCAACAAGATCGATCTCCCGAGCGCGCAGCCGGAGGAGTGCAAGCGCCAGATCGAAGACATCATCGGTCTCGATGCGTCGACGGCGATCCTCGCCAGCGCGAAGGAAGGCACCGGCACCCGCGACATCCTCGAGGCGATCGTCGAACGGTTCCATCCGCCGACCGGTGATCCCGACGCTCCGCTCAAGGCGCTGATCTTCGACTCGTGGTACGACGCGTATCGCGGCGTCGTGATCGTCGTCCGCGTGATCGACGGCGTGCTGCGCCCGAAGCAGAAGATCCGGCTGATGGCGACCGCGCAGGACTACGAGGTCGACAACCTGGGCGTGTTCTCGCCCAAGGCGACGCCGGTCGACGAGCTCGGTGTCGGCGAGGTCGGCTTCATCGTCGCCAACATCAAGCGCGTGGCCGACGCGAAGATCGGCGACACCGTCACCGAGACCGCCCGTCCGACGCCCGAACCGTTCCCCGGCTTCAAGGAGCTCAAGCCGATGGTCTTCGCCGGGCTCTATCCGGTCGAGGGTCACAAGTACACCGAGCTCCGCGAGGCACTCGAGAAGCTGCGGCTGAACGATGCGTCGTTCTTCTACGAGCCGGAGACGTCGGTGGCGCTCGGGTTCGGCTTCCGCTGCGGTTTCCTTGGCCTGCTGCACATGGAGATCGTCCAGGAACGGCTCGAACGCGAGTTCGACATGGACCTGGTGACGACCGCACCCGGCGTGCTCTACCGGGTGACGACCACCGACGGCGACGTGCATGAGATCGACAGCCCGGCCAAGCTGCCCGATGCCGGCCGCATCGCGAAGCTCGAGGAGCCGGTCATCACCGCGATGATCCTCACCCCGTCCGAGCACGTCGGGCCGATCCTCCAGTTGTGCCAGGACAAGCGGGGTATTCAGAAGAAGCTCGAGTACCTGAAGTCCGATCGCGTGCTCATCACCTACGAGCTTCCGTTCAACGAAGTGGTGCTCGACTTCTACGACAAGCTCAAGACGATCTCGCGCGGCTATGCCTCGCTCGACTATCACGTGACCGGCTACTGGGAATCGCCGCTCGTCAAAATGGACATCCTGGTGAACGCCGAACCGGTGGATGCGCTGTCGATCATCGTCCACCGGGACGCCGCCTACGAGCGCGGCCGGGCGCTGGCCTCGAAGATGCGCGAGCTGATCCCGCGCCAGATGTTCGAGGTCGCCATCCAGGCGTCGATCGGGAACCGGATCATCGCGCGCGAAAGCGTCAAAGCGCTCAGGAAAAACGTTCTCGCAAAGTGTTATGGTGGTGACATCACCAGAAAGCGCAAGCTGCTCGAGAAGCAGAAGGAAGGCAAGAAGCGGATGAAGCGGGTCGGACGGGTCGAGATTCCGCAGGAGGCGTTCCTGGCGGTGTTGAAGGTTGGGACGGAGTGAACCATGGCGAACGCCAAGAGTGATGCGCAGCCGGCACCGACGTTTCGAAAATCGACGGCCCGGGAGTATTTCGAGTCGATCTGTGTGGCGGTCATCCTCGCGCTCTTCGTGCGGACCTTCGTCGTGCAGGCCTTCAAGATTCCCACCGGCTCGATGGAGAACAACCTGCTGATCGGGGATCACCTGCTGGTGAACAAGTTCGTCTTCGCCCCGACGCGCACGGCGCTCGAGGACAAGCTGCTGCCGATCGACCCGATCCGGCGCGGGGACATCCTGGTCTTCAAGTATCCCGAGGATCCGGAGCGCGATTTCATCAAGCGCACGATCGGGCTCCCCGGCGAGACGCTGGAACTGCGCAACAAGAAGGTCTACATCAACGGCAAGCCGCTCGACGAGCCGTACGTGCGCTTCCTCTTTCCGGCCGACGAGGAATCCGGGCCATCGGACAGCGGCGGCTTCGACGTCCGCCGCAACTACGGTCCGGTCACGGTTCCTGCCGGCCACTACTTCATGATGGGCGACAACCGCGACAACTCACAGGACAGCCGGTACTGGGGGTTCATGCCGCGCGACTACGTCAAGGGCAAGGCGCTCTTCGTGTACTTTTCGTTCGGCGACGATCAGAACGGTTCGACCAGCGTGAGATGGTCGAGAATCCTTCACCAGATTCACTGACTGGATGAAGACCGTCTTCAAGTTCTCGTCGAACGGATCCACGCGTTAGAGCAGCGCACCGGCGCGCACGGCGTCCGCCGCCGTTGCCGTCTCGATCTCCTGGCTTTCAGCGCGCACGACGGCTGCGTATTCCTTGTCGCTCATCTGGTGGGTATTGGCATCGACGTTCAGTCCGGCGCCGCGTACAGCCGCGCGCAGCAGCTCGATGGCCACGCCAACATCGCTCGATGCGCTCTTCAGACCGTTGCGTGCGACGACGGCCGCTTCCGCGAGCGCCTGCTGACACGCCCGCATCGTCTGCAACGGAGTATCTGTGGCGGCGCGCATCGCCTCGCCAATCGCGCGGCGTCTCACGGCGATTTCATCTGTCGAGTTCTTGGGAAGGCGAATCGCGTTGACGACGACTCGATACGCATCGCTGTCGCGGTCGATGAGCGAGGCCAGCGTCACGCGAAGCGGGCGCAGGCGTTCGATGGCTTCGTCGAGTTCGCGTCGTTCCTGCGGCGTTCCGGTGCGCGTCTTCGTGATGCTGGCGACCATCATCAGCAGCGCCGTGCCCAGCGCGCCCACGAGCGCTGCGGCCGATCCGCCGCCAGGGACAGGGTCGTTCGAGGAGAAGGCGTCCAGCACATCGCCGAGCGATCGGGCCGTGTAGCTACGCATGATCTGATTCTAGTGTGCGTCGAAGACGAGGCGGCCGCGCTTGAGGACGCCGCGAATCGTGTGCGTGCCCACGCGCAGCAGATCCGTCAGGCCACCGCGGACGATGACCGCATCCATGAGCTTGCCCGGCTCGAAACTGCCCACGCGCTCTGAAACGTCGAGCGACCACGCGGCGTTCAACGTCGCCGCAACCAGCGCTTCCTCGAGTGTCATGTGCATCCCGAAGCACGCGAGCGCGATTGCGAACGGCATCGATGGAGAGAGTCCCCCGCCGGGGTTGACGTCGGTCGCGATCGCCACCGGCACGCCGTGGTCGATGAGCATGCGCGCCGGCGCGAAGCGGCCCAACTTCAGATAGAACGCCGCTGTCGGAAGCAGCGTCGCGCACACGTTCGCGTTCGCGAGCGCGTCGGCGTCAGACTCGCTCACGTGAACCAGATGATCGGCAGAGCGCGCGCCAACGGCAGCGGCGACGCGGCAGCCTCCGCTCGAGGCGAGTTCGTCGGCATGAAGCCGCGGACGCAGGCCCGCCCGGTTCCCCGCCTCGAGGATCGTGATCGACTCCTCCGGGGAAAAGTACCCGCGATCGCAGAAGACGTCACACCATGCGGCGAGCCGCTCCTCGGCGACTCGCGGAATCATCTCGTCGACGATCGTCGAGATGTAGTCGAGTCGGCGCGGACGACACTCCGGCGGCACGTCGTGAGCGCCGAGGAACGTCGGCACGACGTCGATCGGATGCTCGGCATCGAGTCGCCTGATCGCACGAAGCTGCGTGAGTTCGGAGTCGGTCGTCAAGCCGTAACCGCTCTTGATCTCGCAGGTGGTCGTGCCGGCGGCCAGCATGGCATCCAGCCGCGGCCGTGCGGCTTCGACGAGCGTCGTCTCGGACGCCGCTCTCGTCGCGTTCATCGTCGAGAGGATGCCGCCACCGGCGGCGGCGATCTCTTCATACGTGGCCCCGCTCAGCCGACGGCGCAGTTCCTCGTCCCGATTCCCCGCGTAGACGACATGCGTATGGGGATCGACGAAGCCGGGGACGACGATGCAGCCTGCGGCATCGACGCGTGTCGCCGCGGCGCCGATGTCGATGCTGTTGGCCGCTCCAGCGGATGCCCCGACGTAGACGATGACGCCCTCGCGCGAGGCGATGATGGAGTCTCGCAGCGTGAGGAGTTCGCGCTGCGCTGCCCCGCGCTTCGGCGCCGAGCCGGTTGCAGTCGCGATCAGATCCGCGCGCTCGATGATGAAATCGGCGACAGGACGCAACGCCCCTCGTAGAGCGCGGACTTCAGTCCGCGTGAAACAGTTTCGTGAGCACGGCGGCGGCGGAGACGCCGGCGATCAGAAGCGTCTTGCGCCTCGATGCCTCGCCTGACGTGATGGTGATCGCGCGCTTCGGCACGCCGAGCGCGCCCGCCATCACCTCGATCAGTTCGGCATTGGCAGCGCCGTCGACGGGCGGCGCACTGAGCCGCACGAGCACTGCACCGTCCCGAATTCCAGCGATCGCCGACTTCCCGGCGCGCGGAATCACCCGGACCGCGATGACCGCGCCGTCTCGAGTATCACTGATCACGCCCGCTGATTATCGCATCGTGTGACGGGCTATCATTCTCGCGACGTGGAGGAAGCAGGGTGAAAGTCGCTGTCGTGGCGCTGCTCGCGCTGGTCGTGCTCGCACAGGCGACGCCGCCGGCACCGGATCTCATCCTTCATCACGGCCGCATCCAGACCGTTGATCAACGCAACACCGTGAAGGAGGCAATCGCGATTCAAGGCGATCGGATCGTTCGCCTGGGTGCCGATGCCGAGGTGATGCGTCTCCGCGCCGCGTCGACGCGGGTGATCGATCTCAAAGGTGCCGCTGTTCTTCCGGGACTGCACGATTCACACGGCCACTTCACCGGCTTCGGCGCGTTTCTGCAGACGCTCAATCTTCGAGGCACCACCAGCTATCAGCAGATCGTCGACCTCGTGCGTCAGCGCGTGGCGCGGGCCAGACCCGGAGAGTGGATTCTCGGTCGCGCCTGGGATCAGAACGATTGGGCCGACACGCGCTTCCCGACGCACGAGGCGCTGAGCGCGGTCTCGCCAGCCAACCCTGTCTATCTGACACGCGTGGACGGACACGCGGGCCTTGCGAATGCGGCGGCGATGACGCTCGCCAGTCTGACCAGCGTCACACCTGATCCACAGGGCGGTCAGATCATCCGCGGCGCAGGCAACGCACCGACCGGCGTGCTGGTCGACAACGCGCAAGCGCTCGTGACTTCCCGCATTCCACCGGTCACGACTGCGCAACTCGAAGAGCAGATTCTCCTCGCCGATCGCGAGATGCAGCGACTGGGGATCACCACCGTGCACGACGCCGGCACGGACGGGCGTACTGTCGACGCGTACAAACGGCTCATCGATGCCGGTCGTGTGAAGACGCGTCTCTACGTCATGCTGCGGGGCTCGCTCCCCTCACTCCAGCCGTTCTTCGACCAGGGGCCGGTCGTTGACTACGCGCATCATCGGCTCGCGGTCCGTGCGATCAAGATCATCGCCGATGGCGCCCTTGGCTCTCGCGGCGCCGCGATGCTCGAGCCGTATTCAGACGAGCCGGGGTCGGAAGGCCTGCTCACCACGCCCCCCGAGGAGATCTACGCCCAGACGCTCGCGGCGTCGAAGGCGGGGTTTCAGACCGCGGTCCACGCGATCGGCGATCGCGCCAATCGCCTCGTCCTCGACATCTTCGAGCGCGTGCAGCGCGAGGTGCCCGCTGCTCGCGCGCTGCGCATGCGGGTCGAGCACGCCCAGATTCTCGACGCGAAGGACATCCCGCGTTTTGCCGCGCTGGGGGTGATCGCGTCGATGCAGGCGACGCACGCAACCTCTGATATGCCGTGGGTGCCGGCACGCATCGGCTCCGCGCGGATGGAGGAAGGCGCGTACGTCTGGAGGAAGCTCATCGCGTCGGGCGCGATGATTGCGAACGGGTCAGATTTTCCAGTGGAAGAGCCGGATCCGATGCGAGGCCTCTACGCCGCTGTCACGCGGCAGGACGCCTCGGGCCGGCCACCGGGCGGATGGATGCCCGATCAGCGGATGACACGACAGGAAGCGCTCGCGTCGTTCACGCGGAACGCCGCGTTTGCGTCGCACGCCGAAACGATGACGGGATCGCTCGAAGCAGGAAAGCTGGCCGATCTCGTGGTGCTGACGCGGGACGTCATGGGCATCCCAGCGCCAGACATCCTGAAAACAACCGTACGAATGACGGTCGTTGGCGGCGAGATCGTCTACGAGTCTCGCGCGCGTTGAGGATGTCGGATCGGGATCTGGTTACGCGACGCGATCTTTGGGAACGATCGCAAGCCTCGGAGGCTGGACCGCTACGTGATGCTTCACGTGAATGGCTTCCCACGCCACGAGGGCACTGTAGAGCAGCGTATTCACGGCAAGGTGGGTCTGATGTCTCGTCAGCCACGCCGCGAAGTTGTACGCCGCGCAGAGCGCAGCGGTACCCATCACGACTCCGTGGATTGACGCTTTTAGCGGTTCGCAGTTCCCGCACTGGAGAATCGGCAGTGTCGAATTCATGGACTGGGCTGCTGCAATGGTCGTGCCCTCGTGAAGCTTGTCCATACTCGCAAGATGCTTCAGGTGGGAATGCGAGTTGTGGCTTTCAGTCAACTGCATCTCGTGGCTTTGTCCACGAACAGGCGGCAGCCATGTACCCGATGTGGCTCAGCCGTTGAACGCGATGAGACTTTCACGTTCGGCCGCGCATCCGTCACGTCCAAGCAAATCGCGCGCCCGCGATCTTGCGATCCTGTATGAGGACGAAGCCATCGTCGTTGTCGACAAGCCGGCGGGCCTGCTGACCGTGCCGCTCCCTCGTCGTGAGCAGGCGCCGTCGGTTGCCGGCCTGATCGAGGAGCGCTACCGATCGCATCGCGCCCGTCGTCCGTTTGCGGTGCACCGTATCGATCGCGATACATCGGGGATCGTGGTCTTCGCGCGCAATCCTCGAGCCCAGGAAGCGCTCAAACGACAGTTCATCGCGCATGAGCCGGAGCGCGTCTACCTCGCGATTGTGCACGGGTCTCCGCGTCCGACCACCGGCACCTGGCGAGACCGGATGGCGTGGGATCGGCAGGCGCTGATCCAGAAGTCTGCGGCGGCGAGCCATCCGCGGGCGATGGAGGCGGTCAGCGAGTACCGCGTCGTCGAATCATTTCAACACGCGTCGCTGGTCGAAGTACGACTGCGAACGGGAAAGCGAAATCAGATCCGTTATCAGGCGGCGTTGCGTGGCCATCCTCTCGTCGGCGAGAGGCAGTACGTGGACCGCGTTCCGACCCATCCGATCGCGTTTGGGCGACAGGCGCTGCACGCGCATCGCCTCGCGTTCCATCATCCAGTCGACGGACGAGCGCTCAGTTTCGAATCGCCGCTGCCTCGTGATCTCGAGGAACTGCTCGGATCGCTCCGTCGTACGTAGTGTCCGCCTTCCGCCTTCGCGTGAAGCTACGGCGGACCACCGTAGCCTTGGGCGTAGGTGGTTAGGCGGACCGTCGATCACCCGCGCAGTCGTGGCACGAGGCGCAGCGTGTTCTCGCGTTCGATGCCGCGCAACTCGTCGGGCGTGAAGCCGGCGGTCTGAAGTCCGGCGACCTGAGGCGCGCCGTCGAAGAACGGTGCGTCGGTGCCGAAGAGGATCTGCGACGTCGGGACGAGCGTCTTCAGCGCGTGCATGTTGACCGGGTTCGCGGAGCCCGCCGTGTCGTAGTAGAAGCGGCGCAGATGGAAGAGGCGCGAATTGGGTGCGGGCGATTTCGTGAGGTTCTCGGCCGTCATCTCGGCGCCGAGCAGGCGACCGGCGATCGACGTGATCGTGCCTCCGGCGTGCGAGAAGATGAATCGGATGTCAGGGTAGTGTGTGGCCGCTTCGCTGACGATCAGGCTGACGATCGTCCGGGTGGTATCAGTCGGGTACTCGAGCATCTGGTTGGCGACGCGAGGGATCATGTTCTGGCAGCACATCGCATCGGTCGGATGCGTGTATACCACAGCTTTGCGCCGGTTCAGTTCCTCGAGCAGCGGGGTGAACAACGCATCCCCGAGCCACGCGTTGCCGTAGCTGGTGAGCAGGCCGACGCCATCGGCTTTCAGCGTGTCGAACGCGTACTCCAGCTCCTGCAGACTGCCTGGAACATCAGGCAACGGCAGCACCGCGAACAGACCGAATCGTCCCTTGTAATCCGAGACCATCTTCGCGGCGGCGTACTCGTTCATCTCGCGCGCGAGCTTGCGTGCCTCCTGCACGTCGCCGAACCAGACGCCGGGCGCCGTGATCGAAAGCATGGCGGTCGCGATACCGACGCGATCGAGCGCTTCGACTGCACGGGCCGGCGAATAGCCTTTCCACGCGGCGAAGCCCGGCACCGGCGCCACGGCATTCTTCGCGCCGAGCGTGGCGAGAAAACTTGGCGACGCGAAGTGCTGGTGGATATCGATGCGGCGCGCTGACGCCGGGGCCTGGGCGGGGACCTGGGCGGAGCCCAGCGATGAGAGGAACGAGCCGGTGCTCAATGCGGTGAGGGTGCTGAGGAAGTGGCGGCGGGTTGTCATGCGCGGCGATTGTCGCACACGGAGGGAGCAGAGGATCTTACGCGGAGGGAACGGAGGATCTCACACGGAGGGAACGGGGATAACGGAGGGCTCTTGGTGCTCAGACTCCCGAGTCGTTCATTCCTTGCGTACTCCCAGCGGCCTGGCCGACGCAATACTTGCCTCTTTTTGGTTCCAGCCGCTTGGCTTTCCTAGCATTCGGGTGGGCGCGTCGGTTGCACGTCCCTCATGCCATGCTGATCGATGCCTCCTACAACGACACGACTCGCAGAATCCTCAACGCCGCAATCGAGGTCCATCGCACGATTGGGCCAGGACTTCTCGAATCCGCGTACAGCGAGTGCCTGGAGTTGGAACTCGCTGAGCGCGACCTGACGTTTGAAAGACAGCGCCACGTGCCGATTCTCTACAAAGGCAAGCGCCTCGTGACGAGTTATCGCGCAGATCTCATCGTCGAGGATCTTGTCGTTGTCGAAGTGAAATCCTTGGCGGCTACGTCAGGGATACATGAGGCCCAGATAATCTCCTACCTGAAACTCACAGGATGTCCGGCCGGTCTTCTAATCAATTTCAACGTACAGAGATTGATGGACGGTGTGAAGCGGTTCATAAACCCCGGGCTTGGAACGCCACGCTTCATCAAGGACAAATAAAACCTCCGTTTCCCCCGTTTCCTCCGTGTGATCGAAACCCCGTTCCTCCGTGTGATCCAGTCCCCCGTTTCCTCCGTGTGGGACTTTCCCCGTGTCGCGCTGAAGCTAATCGAATCACGCTAGTTGAATCGCGTTATTGAACCCTGACGCCCGCACCCATAACCTATGCGCCCAGTTCGCCACGATCGGAGCGTCATCGCATGCGTGTCTCCCCCGTGTTTGTCGCTGTAGCCGTCGCGTTCGCCGCCGTTGTCGGCCACGTTTCTGACGCATCGGCACAGGGTTGCATCCTCTTTCGTCAGACCTCACCGATGTTCGGCACAACCGGAACGCTCGGCGAAGAGGTCGGTACGTGGTCGGTCACCTTCACTGGACGCAATTCGACCGCCGATCACCACTACAACGGTACCGTCCGCCAGATTCAACGCGAGACGGAGCAGACCTATGTCGTGAACCGGCAGAATTCGATGACGGCGACGATCGGCTATCAGCTTTCGCCGCGCATCAGCCTCAATGCCGGGATTCCGTACGTTGAGGCATCGTGGGGGATCCCCTCGCCGCGCACGGGCGGCCCCGCGGCACGCGCCAACGAAAACGCGCACGGCATCGGCGACATCACCACGCTTGCGCGGATCGCGCTGATCAGCCCCTCGTCCGGACGAAGCTGGAATGTCCTCGTCGGCGGCGGCGTGAAGTTTCCGACGGGCAACAACGAGTCGACCGACATGTTCCCGGACGGCACCGGCGCCAACAACGAGGTGCGGTACGTGGACATCTCCGTGAATCCGGGCGACGGCGGTTGGGGCATGATCTGGGATCTCCAGGGCTACAAGGCGATGGGACGCTTCACCACCTTCGGTTCCGGCACGTACCTGGTGAACCCGCGCAACACCGGCGCTCCGACACGTGGCACGCTGCTCACGGCCACGCCGACCAACGTCAACACCGTCTCCGATCAGTTCGTCTTCCGCGCCGGGACGACGATGGGCGTCACGCGACACATCGCGGCCTCGATCGCGTGGCGTGTGGAAGGCGTGCCGCGCTACGATGTGATCGGCCGCTCCGACGGCTTCCGGCGTCCGGGGGTCGAGATGTACTGGGAGCCCGGAGTGACCGTGTCGGCGGGACCTCACGCGATTTCGTTCAACGTGCCGATTGGCTACTACTTCAACCGTTTCCCCAATCCGTACACCGGCGCGAGGGGAGATTCGACGTTCCCCGAGTACGTCGCGATTGGCACCTACTCGGTGCGGTTCGGTGGCACGCATGCGGCCACGACGCCGGGTGTGAGCGATCAACCTCCGACGCCACGAGTGATGCCGGCTCCAGCGCCCGGGCCGGTGCGGCCCCGCGAGGAAGGACAGGAGCAGTGAGGCTGGCTGCACGCCTTCTGTGCGCCGCGTTCGTGGTGGCTCTGGTCATGCCGCAGCCGGCGGCGGCTGCGGACAAGTTCAAGCCATTCACACTGAAGACGCTCGAGGGATCGCAGCGATCGCTCTCCGATGTTCTTGGCAAGGCCACGCTCGTCGTCTTTTTCTATCCGACCTGTCCGTACTGCAACGCCGCCTTCCCGGATGTGCAGCGCATCTACACCACCTACAAGGACCGCGGTCTGTCGATGGTGTGGATCAACGTGATCACCGACGAGGAAAAGCTGATTGCGGATTGGCAGCGCGCGCATGGTTACACGGTGCCGGTGCTGCTCGGCGATCGTCCGCTGGCGATGAGCTACAACCTTCGCATGACGCCGACGCACTACCTGCTCGATGCGAAGGGGCAGATCATCTCGAGTCACGCGGGATACAAGCCCGGCGACGAGAAGGCGCTCGAGCAAGCGATACAAAAGGCGCTCGGCCTCTGATCGTGCGGGTCAGCCGTGCCACGCTGACGGCGCTCCTGCTCGTGACGTTGGCGGCAAGTCCGGGTGCTGCAGAGTCCACCACAGCTGACATCTCCCGCGAAACCCGGCATCTGAAGTTCACGGCCAGACTCGCCCCACGTGTCATCAAGTCGGGGCAGCCGCTGACGGTGTCCGTAGACATCGCGCCCAAACGGGGGATGCACGTCTACGCACCCGGCTCGAAGTATCGACCGATCGCGGTCACGTTCGAGCCGCAGCCAGCGCTGACGATCGACGAGCCGATCTATCCGCCAGCGACGCCGTACTACTTCAGGCCGTTGAAGGAAACAGTCGATGTCTATCAATCTGCGTTCCGGCTGCTGGTGAAGATGCGCACCAGCGCGGTTGCGCAGCGCCGATCGATCGTGCTCAGCGGCGCACTCGCGTACCAGGCCTGCGACGATCGCGTGTGCTACCTGCCCGAGTCGATTCCGCTGCTATGGACGGTCCGAGTGGACGAGTGAGCAGGCCGTGTGAATGAGAAGAGGGTCGCGTCGAGTGCCGTTCCGCGGAGCACGAGGCGATTCCGAAGCGTGCCCTCGAACGTCGCGCCGGCCTTGACGGCGACCCGATGACTGGCCACGTTGCCTGCGGCGATGACGATCTCCAGGCGAATCAGCGGCGTCGTTTCAAACGCCCAGTCGCGGATCAACCGAACCGCTCCGGTCGCGACGCCGTGCCGGGTTGCCGAGGACCGAACCCAGTAACCGACGTTGGCGCGGGCATTGGCCAGGTCCAGCTGACTGAGGCCGCATGCGCCGAGATAACGTCCATCGATCGACTCGATCGCGAAGGCGAATCCGGTTCCCCTCTCGAATGCCGCTACCTGAGTCTCCAACCACGATCGAGAATCTTCGATGGAGTATTCGCGATGACACCATGGCATCCAGGGTTCGAGATCTGCCAATGATTCGCGGACGGCATCATAGACGGCGTTCGCATCGTCCAGGCGGTACGGTCGAATCCGGCCGAGCGCGACGGTTCCGGTGTTTCGAGTCATGAATGCCCCGCGTGATCGTACAGGCTTTGCGGTGATTTCTCGTGCCTCGGGGCGAGATCGGGATTCTCCTGGGGACCTCCATAGGGGCGCCGGGCCAATCAGCGAAACGGAGTCGTCAACCCGCCATCGACGATGAGCGCGTGACCGGTGACGTAAGTGGACTGGTCCGAACACAGCCACAGAATCGCCTCAGCGGCCTCCTCGGGTCGGCCGATCCGTCCCAGCGGAATCAGCTTGTTGAATTGCCCCTCGGCTTTGACGTGGTCGCCCGGCGACATCTTTTCGAAGACCTCCTCGAGCATCGGCGTTCGAAATGCACCGGGAACGATCGCGTTGACGCGAATGTTGCGGGCGGCGAATTCCATCGCCGCCGTCTTGCTCAGCGTGACGACAGCGGCCTTGGCAGCGGCGTAGAACGCGCTCATTGCCGCCCCGCCGAGGCCGGTGACCGACGATGTGTTGACGATGACCCCCGCTCCATTGGCGAGCATGGCTGGTATCTCGTGCTTCATACAGAGCCACACGCTCTTCACGTTCGCGGCGATGTGCTGATCGAACTCCGATTCGTCGTAATCGGTGAGTGGTTTGAAGACGCCTACCTCGATCGTGGCCGCGTTGTTGACCGCGATATCGAGCCGGCCGAACCGCGACGCTGTGTGCTCCACGACCGCCGCAACGTCCTGTGACTGTGAAACGTCGGTGCGTACGAACTCCGCTTTCGCGCCCATCGACACGAGCTCGGCAACGACCGCGGCGCCGCGCTCCTCGCCACGGCTCGCGATCACTACCGATGCGCCCTCGCGCGCGAAGGCGAGCGCGGTGGCGCGTCCGATGCCGGAGCTTCCCCCAGTGACGAGGGCGACCTTGCCTGAGAATCGAGACATCATTACCTCTCGTGAATCGTCACGCCCAGCGAAGTGCGTACGTAGTGTCCGCCTTCAGGCGGACCCCTGGCAGACCGTCGTAAAGGCGAGAGTGTAGACGAATGCGCAAACCTTTCGTCGTGATCTCCGGGTTGCCGGGCAGTGGGAAGACGACGCTGGGTCGTCGGTTAGCGCCCGTCCTCAACCTGCCCCTGATCGACAAAGACGACATCTTGGATCGGTTGTTTGAGTTGAAAGGGTCGGCGAGTTCAGCGGCTCGTTTCGTTCAAAGGCGGCGGCACCCCGGGCACCTCGACGGAGAATCGTCGGCCGACGTTTTGTTGAGTCTTCGAAAGCTCACTCAACTTCTGCCGCTCGATGTAGGCCAGCGGATCGACGTCGACACATCCCACGAACCGAACCTCACACATGTCGTTCGCGCGATACGCGACGCACTAGAACAGCTCACGTGACCAGAGAGGCTGTGCATCATCCGTAAAACGCGCGGGCCTGTCTTCTACGGACTGCTACTTCACCGCAAGACAGAAGTCGGTCGCGTGCAGCCAGCATTGTGGACCGGGGTCATGTGGATCGCGCCGCAGACGCGTGAACGTAGGAAACGGTGTGCGCATCATCGCCTGACCGAGCTGCCCGTTGATCGATTCGTCTCGAAGCCCGATGCCCGAATAGATCGCCGTCATCGACAGCGGCCGCGCCGTGAACGATTCGTCGGCGTTCTTCGCGCACAGCGTCAGGAACCCCTTCCCGAGCGGACCCATCGCCGGCATCGTTACCGTGAGCGGCAGTACCATCCGGCCGCCGACAGCGAGCGCATCGAGCCATGCCGGCTGCGGATGTGTGACGCCGGCGCTCACGAAGATGGCATCGAAAGCTTCGGCAACCGGTGCAGCCGCATCACCACGGAGCAGTTCAACCCACGGCATCGAAGCGAGATTGTCGCGTGCTTCGCGGGCAAGCCCTTCGTCTACCTCCACGGCGAGTACACGCCCGCCGCTGCCGACGACATGGCCCATCACCGCCGAGTAGTAGCCGAGGCCGGCTCCGACATGCAGCACCCGGTGTCCCGGTCTGAGTGTCAATGCATCGATCGCCGGAAGCACGACTCCCGGAGCACCGTTGAAGAGCATCCGCGCCGCATCGATCGCGATCGAGTAGTTGTGATAAACGCGCCGCGGATCGGCGTCTTTTGTTTGCCGCGGGCCGCGCATGTCGTTCTCACCTCGGACGGCCCATGGGCCAGGGCGCAGGAACTGTTCGCGCGGGACGAACGCAAGGGCTTCAGGTAATCCCGCTGTCTTGAGATCTGCGAGCGCGTCGATCTCGTCGGCATAGAACGGTCGGTACAAGGCCAGATCGATCATGGGCATTGACTCTTATCACGGTCCGGCGCCGCGGCGCGCTGTGCCCGATGGTGGGCCGGGCATGTTGGACGTTTTGGATGATGAAGTGACGCGAGGAAGGCGGCGAGAAAGTTGCGAAACGCGGGCCCGTGTGTCAGTCGAGCGTCGGCAGCTGTGCTCGTTCGATGACGATTACGGGTACGGGCGCTCGCTGGGAATTCAGCCGCAGGCCGAGCTGCTCTTGCAGGCCAGTCGACAGGGCCGGCTGGTCGTCTCGAATGACGGGCAGTTTGTCCGGAGGCACGCCTGGAGGAATCCGCCGCTGGGCCGCTGAGAACTCCAACGTGAATGTGTAAGCGCCGTCGAGGTTCGTCTTGTCCACTACCAGCCGCCCGAGCAGGTTGCTCAACTGCGAAGCCAGGTCCGACATGGTCGCGGCCGTCCCCTCGAGTCCGCCTCCGGTCGCATTGCGAATAGGAAACAAGCGACCCTTGGCATCGTCTGGTGCTGCCGGTTTGAGGCTGGGTCCAAGCTTGTTTGGGTCCGCTCTTTCGAGCGCGTAGATGGGAAGCTCACGCGACTCGCGATGAAACTGCAAGTGGAACCGTTCCTCGAGCAGTGACTGCAGCATCAGCATCAGCTCCGGGCGCGTGGCGGGCTTTTCGGCTTTGGCGACGACGTCGTAATGCGTTCGTTCCTGCCAGTCAGGGCCGCCTTCGACTTGATAGTCCCAGAGACCGTAAGCCTGGCGAATCATCTGTCGAAACGTGTTGTTTTCGAGTACCAGCCTTCCGTTTGGATACGGCTGTGACGAGGTCCTGACTTCGCCGGATCGATTTTCTTTGATCGACGCAACTTCAAATGTGGGTCGCGCGGCTTGCCCTGCCGACATGTGAGGCAGCAGAAGCACCGTCGACAGTCCGACGACATGCATCGACCTCCGGAAGCGCATTTTCAGAGATCCCCTGCCAATAGACGAGGGAGCGTCCGGACTGGTTGGCCCGATTTCGCGGTCGAGAAACGGAGGTCCGGCTAAAGCCGGACACTACGTACCATCTAGGCCGACCGGAGTATGACGTCCAGAATGACCGAGCGTCCGTCTTTTACGTGATCGAGCCCGCGTCGCAGTGCGGGTAGGACCTCGTTCGGATCGTCGACTCGCTCGCCGGCGGCTCCGACGACGGGCGCGAGCAGATCGTAGCGAGGCGCGGGGGCGAGATCGGTGCCGACGAAATGCTTTCCCCGTACCGAGTATCCCTGCGGATACGCGTTGACCAGCGGCGACTTGTTCGCGTTGTAGCAGCCATTGTTGAAGATCACCACGAGGATGGGCGCTTTGTTCATCTGTGCCGCCCACAACGCCGCAAGCGGCTCACCGAAGACGAACGATCCATCACCGGTCGCGAGCACAACGGGACGATCGGGCTTTGCCAGCTTGACGCCCAATGCGGCACCCAGTCCCCAGCCGAGCGACGATCCACCGCTGCCGTAGATACCCTCCGGTTCATCCGTGTCGAGATGGTTCCAGAGGGACGGCGTGCTGGTGAGCGACTCGTCGATCACCACGCACTCGGGCGCTCCACGTTTCAGCTGACCGATGCAGTAGGCGAGCCATTCGACCGCGATCGGTTTCGCGCCGCGCGCTTTCAGGGCGGTCGTCTCGCGATTGGTGATCCGTTCCTGGTGTCGCGTCGCCAGCGTCGCTCGTCGCGCCTCGATGCGTGCGCGATCAGCGACAGTCAGCAGCTCGCCGGCGTAGTCCGCCAGGAGCGCCAGCGCGCGCGCGCTATCGGCGCGAATCGGGATCGAGACTGGAAAGCTCCACAGCGGAATCCGTTCCTTCACTGGATCGACGTCGATCTGCACGACGGTTGCATCGGGCTGGGGCATGACCTGCGTCGGGATGTAGGGCACGTCCTGATCGAGGACGAGAATCAGATCGGCTGATTCGACGAACGGTGCGGATTGAAAGCCCTGGTGAAGCGGGTGGCTCGTGGGGAAGTTCGTGCGCTCGCGGCGTTCGACGACGGGCAAGGCGAGGAGCTCGGCCAGCCGGACGAGCGCCTCGAAGCCGCGCCTGGTGCGTCCAGTGGTCGCGGGAAGAACGATGGGGTGCTCGCTGCGAATGAGGCGTGCAGCGACGTCACGCAAGGCGTCGGGATCGCCGGCGCCGAGACGCGCGGGCGGCGTCTGCGCACGCGAAGGCACCGGCACATCGCTGACCTGCGTCATGAGCACTTCACGCGGCAGCGTCAGATACGCCGGCCCGGCCGGATCGCTCGCTGCGATCTGAAAGCCGCGTGCGACCACCTCGCCCATCTGCTCGGGGCGCCGCACCTCGTAGTCCCACTTCACGTAGTTGCGGACGATGCCGTGCTGATCGAATTGCTCCTGCAGCCAGTGAATGTAGGTGTCGCGTGTGCCGCGCTGGCTGGGATCGGTCGTATACGGGGTGCGCCCGGCGCTGATCAGGACGGCCGCGCGCCCACGCTGCGCGTTGTGCAGCATGCCGCCGAGATTCTGCGTGCCGACGTCGACGTGCACGAGCACTGCCTGCGGCTCACCGGTCGCTGCGTAATATCCGTGTGCCGCGGCGAGCGCGACGAGCTCGAATAGACAGAGCACCGTGCGCGGCACAGGCTCGCCGAGCTGTTCGAGCTTCGAGAGCGCCTCCTGGATCGGGATCGTGTCGGTGCCCGGGTTCATGAAGAGGCACGTCACGCCTTGCGCGACCAGGGCGCGCACGTACGCGTCGGCGGCTTCGGCCGGCTTCTGCGTTGTGGACGGGTCTGAGGACCCGTCCTTACGAGGTTGTGATCGAGTCGCCATGAATGATGGGCCGCCTGCCTTCGACCTGGCTCAGGCCAGGGAAGGCGGTCCCTACGATCGTACGTAGGGGCCGGCTTTCGTAGGGGCCGGCTTCAGCCGGCCCTACTCTAATTCCGATCGCCGTCCTGCGGATCGTCCTGATTGCGATCGCCGCGGCCACCGCGGCCGCCGCCCGGCGCCGCGGGGATCGGCGTGCCCGCGATCCCTCCGAGTTCGCGAATCGCTTTGGCCGTATCCTCGTGGACGACCGAGGCGCTTCCGCCGAAGCCGAATCCGCCGGCGAGGCCCATCGCCGTGTCGAGCGCGGTCAGGCCGCGCTTGTCTTTGATATCGAGCTTCGCGCCGTTGGCGGCAAGGAACTTGACGACGTCGGTGAAACCCCACAACCCGGCGCCGTGGGCGGCGGTGCGCCCCTGATTGTCGACGCCGTTCACGTCGGTGCCCGCCTCGAGCAGCAGCGTGATTGTCTCAATGGCGTCTTTTTGTGTCTTGCTGCGGCCGGTCATGTCTTCTTCACGCGTGCCGAGGTTGGCCGCCATCATGATCCCGTTGACGCCGTTGCGGGTGGCCGCTTTCGCGTTCGCCCCTTTTTCGAGCAGCATGGCGATCACCGGTGTGTCGCCCGCCTTCGCTGCACGCAACAGCGCGGTCGTCCCGGCGCCGAGCACGCCGTCGCCGCCGCGATCGAGCTTGGTGCGATACGGAATCGGCGCGCGCAGCGCCGCGTTCACGTTGGCGCCTCTGGCCAGCAGCATTTTCACGATGTCGAGGCTGGTGAGGGTGTCGTCGGTCTCACGCGGCGCGGGCCGATTCGACGCCGGCATCGTGTGATCGTCGACCGCGGCCAGCAGCGGTGTGCGGCCGACGCCGTCGGCGAGATTGATGTCGGCGCCGCCTGCGATGAGGGCGCCCGCGACGTCGTAATGTCCGTTCATCAACGCAAGAACGAGAGGGGTATGGCTGTCGGGATCGATGGCGTTGATGTCGGCGCCCGATGACGCCAGCGCCTTGACGCAGTCGACGCAGCCTTCGCGCGCCGCGAACAGCATCGCGGTGAGGCCACCGGGCGGCAGCCACTTGTCGCGTGGTTCGGCGGTCCGTTGACGTTCCCACGCGATAATCGTCGACCGCGCGTTCACATCCGCGCCCGCCTCGACGAGCGCCTTGATCATCGCGGGGTGGCGCTGGGCCGCGGCCCACATGAGCGGCGTCTGGCCGCGCCAGCTGTCGCCCGCATTGATCGACGCGCCATGTGCGAGCAGCACCTTCGCGCCGTCGACGTTGCCGGTATGTGCGCAGGTATGAAGCGCGGTTTCACCTTCCGGTCCCGTGGCATTTGCGCTCACGCCCGCGCGGAGAAG
Source organism: Vicinamibacterales bacterium (assembly GCA_036407095.1). GTDB lineage: Bacteria > Acidobacteriota > Vicinamibacteria > Vicinamibacterales > UBA2999 > Gp6-AA40. The sequence goes on from DASWZV010000013.1 coordinate 38,412, forward strand.
CCGTTCGACGACAGGACCGCTGCTGCTCTGGCACGCGAGGAAGATCGGCGTGACCCCGTACCGATTGGCCGTGGTCGCGTGCGCGCCTGCCTTGATCAGTCGATCCACGAGCGCCAGATCGTTGTTCCGGACGGCCCAGTGAAGTGGTGTCGTGCCATCGGGTTCGGCGATGTTGGGATCGACGCGTTTCTGAATCAGCGCGATCGCGGCGGCGCTGTTGCCTGCCTTGGCCGCCTGCACGAGGCGCGTGTCCTTGGTCGCAACTGTGTCGGCGGCGAAGGCGCCAGCGGCCATCACAGTCGCGACGATCAACGTGGAGAGTCCGGTCCGCATCGTGATCTCCGCCGGCCGCCTCAAGGCGGCCCCTACGACCTGATTCCTTCTGATTCCTGATTCCCGATTCCTGATTCCCGATTCCTACAGGTTCGCCAGGATCCCTGTACTGTCTCCCAGACTGTCCTGGCGAACTCCCACTTTGTCGAGCATCGTGACGAGCAGATTGGTCATCGGCGTGTGATCGGCGTAACGCAGATGACGCCCGCCTTTCAGACGACCTGCCGCACCACCGACGACGAGGTTCGGGAGCGGGAAGTGATCGTGCGCGTTGCTGTTGCTCATGTTGCTGCCGTAGAGAATCACCGAATGATCGAGCAGCGAGCCGTCGCCGTCGGGCGTCTGCTTCATCTTGTCGAGGAAGCCCTTGAACTGATTGACGTTGAACGTCTGGATGCGGACGTTCTTCTCCATCTTCTCGGCGCGGTTCTGGTGATGCGAGATCGCGTGATGGCCGTCGGTGACGCCGACCTGCGTATAGGTGCGGTTGCTGACCTCGCGCGACACCATGAAGGTGATTACGCGCGTGATGTCGGCCTGATAGGACAGCGCCATCAGTTCGTACATCAGCTTCACGTGTTCTTCGAAATCGAACGGCACGCCCGCCGGCCGCGCCGGGAGCTCGAGATCCTGATCGCCCTGGCTCCGTTCGGCCCGCTGAATCCGGCGCTCGATCTCGCGCACGTTCTCGAGATACTGCGTCATCGTCTGACGATCGTCGGCGCCGAGCTGACCCTGGAGACTCGACGCTTCGCGCGAGATCGCGTCGAGGATGCTCCGATCCTCCTGGATGCGCGCCAGCCGCTGCGACATGCTGCCGCCCTCGCCGAACATGCGCTCGAAGACCTTCCGCGGGTTGATCTCCATCGGCAGCGGCGTCGTTGGCGTACGCCAGGAGAGCGTGTTCATGTAGATGCAGCCGTAGTCGCGATCGCAGGAGCCGATCAGCCCCGAATGATCTTCCGTGGCCAGCTCCATCGACGGCAGCGGCGTCTCCTGCCCAATCGCCTGCGCTGCGATCTGATCCGCGGTGACGCCGGCAAACGCGTCGACGCCTTGCGTGGCCTTCGGGCGCACGCCGCTCAACCAGGTGGTCGGGCTCAGCGAGTGCACGGCCGTCGTATCGGCGGCGCGATGACCGAGGCCGGTCACCACGTTCAGGTAGTCGCGGTGCGGCTCCAGCGGCTTGAGGATTGGCGTGAACTCGAAGCCGGCGCCCTCGGTGGCCGGCACCCACTTGTCCATGATGGCGCCGTGCGGCACGTAGACGAATCCGAGACGCGCGCGAGGATTGGCCGCGGTCTGAGCCAGCAGCGTGCGTGCCGGGATCATCGCGTCCAGCAGCGGCAGCGCCATCGTGACACCCATGCCGCGAAGGAACGTGCGGCGCGGCAGGTGCTTCTTGGTCAGATACATTCGCAGTCTCCCTGGGCCACCTGAAAGGTGGCCCCTACGTACGATTCCGCGGGCCACCTGAAGGCGGCCCCTACGTATGAATCAATGCGATGCGATGAGATTGCCCGGAGGGACCTCGTCCATCGCCTTCTTCATCTGGAACGGCACGCTCTTCACGATTCCGAGCACGATCGCCGAGAACTTGAAATCCTGCTTCGCGGCATCGTCGGCGATCGTCCGCACGAACGGCATATCGCTCAGCTCGACACCGCGGCCGAGCCCGTACGTCATCATCTTCTCGGTGATGGTCCGCGCGAACATCTCGGGGCGGCGCATCACCGCCTTGCGCAGTGCGACCGGGCCATCCACTTTCGTTCCGTCCGCGAGCTGCCCGATCGGATCGATGCCGCCGCCGGGCTCTTTCACACGCCACTCGCCGACGCCGTCGAAGTTCTCGAGCGCCAGGCCGAGCGGGTCCATCACGCGGTGGCAGGTCGCACACGTCGGCGTCCGGCGATGGAACTCGAGACGCGCGCGCAGCGATTTCGCTTCCTGACCGGCTTCGTTATCGGGAAGGGCGGGCACGTTCGGCGGCGGCGCAGGCGGCGGCGTACCGAGGACGTTCTCGAGAATCCACTTGCCGCGCAGGACCGGCGAGGTGCGATTCGGGTAGGACGTCACGGTCAGTATGCTCCCCTGCCCGAGCAGGCCGCGACGCTCTTCGTTGGTCACCTTCACGCGGCGGAACTGGCTTCCGTAGACGTTCGGGATCCCGTAGTGACGCGCGAGCCGCTCGTTGACGAACGTGTAGTCGGCGTTGAGCAGGTCGAGCACGCTCCGGTCTTCGCGCATGATGCTCTCGAAGAACATCTCGGTCTCCGTACGAAACGCCTGCCGCAGCTCGTTGTCGAAGTTGGGGAAGTCGCCCGGTGTCGGGATGTGACTCTTCAAGTTGCGCAGCAACAGCCACTGGCTCGCGAAGTTGTCGACCATTGCGCGCGACTTCGGATCGGACAGCATGCGGCGCACCTGCCGATCGAGCGCGGCAGGCTGATTCAGTTTCCCCTGCGAGGCCACCGCCAGCAGCTCTTCGTCCGGGATGGAGCTCCAGAGGAAGAACGAGAGACGCGACGCGAGCTCGATGTCGGTGATTCGCGCGGTGGTGCCGCGCGCCGGTGCGGTCTCGGTGCGGAAGAGGAACTTCGGATCGGTGAGCACGAGCCGAAGTCCGCGTTCGATGCCGGCTTCGAATGTTCCCGTCTTCCTGCCAGCTTCGTACATCGACATGATTGGATCGACGTCGTCCTTGGTGAGCGGGCGCCGATAGGCACGACGTGCGAGCGTCGTGAGGATCTTTCGAGCGCATCCGCCTTCGCTCGCCTCGATGTCGCGCGAGCTTCGGCGAGACCCCGCCGGAGCACTGGCAGCGGCGGGGTGCTGGTCGGCGTCCGGTGCACCAGGTTTGCAGATAAAGATTCGGCGTCGGCTCGGGGTGTCGCCCGGCCCGGTTGCTTCGAACGGTCCCGTGAGGTTGACGTGATCGATCAACGGGATGCCGTTCATGTTCTGCAGATCGTGATCGCGCTCGTGCGGTTGCAGCGGTTCGTCCGATTCGGCCTCGTTGCGGCGGACGAACGTCACGCCGACCATGTGCGGCCCTGCGTTCACCGGCACGCGCACCTTCAGCCGCTCGTCGATCTTGTTGGCCGCCTCCGACATGTTGCGATCCGACTCGCGGTTGTCGGCCTCGCCTCCAACCACGGTCGCGAACACGCGCTCACCATCGATCGAGATCTCGATCGTGTGCGCGAACTCGAGTCCCTTCATGTAGCCGACGATGTTGCGCAGCAGGATCACGCCGAAGTCGTAGTTCGCGTCCTGGGGGAAGTTGTGCGTGAAGAGCATGCCGCCTCGCGTGCCGAGCGGCAGGCCTTCGACGTGGTCTTCCTGCGAATCGTCCGGCGGAATGCGATAGGCGAGCCGGATCACGTCGGTCTCGGAGCCGACCGCAAGGCTCGCGATTTGTCGCGCTGCGCCGAGATACTGCTCGAGCAGCGAGGGCGACACGCGCAGCACCCCGGCGATGTTGTCGAACCCGTGGCTCTCGTCGTCAGCCGGCAGCAGATCGGCGACGTCGACCTCGAGGTCCAGCAGATCGCGAATCGCGTTGCCGTACTCGGTTCGGTTGAGACGATGAACCGGTTTGTGACCAGGGTCGGGATGCGCGAGAGCGGCGCGATTGAGCGACTGCTCCAGACTGACCGTGAACCGCTCGATCGACGGCTGATCGGGGCGCGGCATGCCCTGCGGCGGCATCATTCCGCCGCGCAGCTTCAGGACGACCTTTTCCCAGACCTCGGGATGCGCGGGCGCCTCGGCAGGATTGAGATCATCGAGCGAGAGGCCGCCTGTCTTGAGTCGCCCGTTGTGGCACGTTACGCAGTACTGCTTGACGAGTGCGGGATCAGCAGACGGTGTAGGCCGGGCCTGTCCTGCGGGCCCGGCGGCCTGTGATGCAGCAGCCGGCGCCGTTTGAGGCGATCGATCTGCAATGACCTGACTGGACCATGTGGCCAGAAGAGCCAAAGCACAACCAGCTGCCCCGAACATCCGCGAGTTCATACACCTCTAGCTACGCCGAAAGGGCGTGAACTATAACATACCGACTCGTGGGCATCCGGGCCCCGAGCAGACGCTAATTATGACTCTTAAGTTCCTGTGCACGCTAGGGATACTCTTCACAGCCATGGTCGCCTTCGCGCAGCAGCGCTGGCTCGGTCCCAGCGAGCGCCTGGCCTTGGCCGATGCAACTGCGACCGAGTTCCCTCTGCCCAATCCGGGCAGCGGTCCGACGACGATTGCCCTGGCCGGCGACGGCACAGTCTGGTTTACCGAAAGCGCCGGCAATCGCATCGGCCGGATGAACCCGGACGGTTCAGGGCTGCGCGAATTCCCGCTGTCCAATCCGAACAGTTCGCCGCGGATCATCGCGCTCGGGGCCGATGGGAACATGTGGTTCTCGGAGCACACCGGAAACCGCATGGCGAAGATCACGTCTGACGGGGTCGTCACCGAGTTTGCGATCCCCACTCCCAACAGCATGCCGCGCGCCATCGCGCTCGGGGCGGATGGCAATATCTGGTTCGGCGAGTTCGCCGGCGGCAAGATCGGGCGGATCACACCTCGAGGCGCAATCACCGAGTTTCAGATCCCGACGCCGGACTCCGGGCCGCGGGCGCTGGCGGCGGGACCCGACGGCAACGTCTGGTTCTCCGAGTTTCACGCGAGCAAGGTCGGTCGCATCACGCCGAAGGGCGAGATCACCGAGTTCGTGCTTCCTCGACCGAACAGTGGTCCGGGAGACATCACGGCTGGAGCCGACGGGAACATGTGGTTCGTCGAGCTCTCGGGTCAAATGGACGGCCGCCGTCCCGATGGCAATCGCGTCGCCCGCATCACGATGTCCGGGGCGATCGCGGAGTTCCCGATTCCTACAGAGGCCGGATCGCCCATAAACATCGCCGTCGGACCCGACCGCAATGTCTGGTTCACCAAAGGGTCGCTCGTCGGTCGCGTGGCACCGGAGGGGGTCATCACGGAGTTTCCGCTGCCTGCCGCAGGGACCGGTCTTACCGCGGGCAGCGATCGTCAGCCGCCGAAGCGGCTCGGGACTAGACTATGGGTCGCCGAGTCCGGGGCAAACAAGATTGCTTACCTGAGTTTCAAGTGATGAATCGACTGCTGAGCGCCGCGATCTGGATTGGCATTTCGGTACTGGGAGCCGCAGCCTTCGGCTACATCGCGCTCGCTCGCGGCGAGACGATTGGCGCCGCGTGGCTGATCGTCGCTGCGGTCTGTACCTATCTCGTCGCCTATCGCTTCTACTCGCGCTTCATTGCCGACAAAGTGTTCGAGCTCGATCCGCGGCGCGCGACGCCTGCCGAGCGGTTGAACAATGGGCGCGACTTCCATCCGACCAATCGCTGGATTCTCTTCGGGCATCACTTCTCGGCGATCTCGGGTGCCGGCCCGCTGGTTGGCCCGACGCTGGCGGCGCAGTTCGGGTTCCTGCCCGGCACCATCTGGCTCATTGCGGGCGTGGTGCTCGGCGGCGCGGTGCAGGACTTCCTGATTCTCTGCGCGTCGATCCGACGCGACGGCAAATCGCTCGGGCAGATCGCAAAGGAGGAAGTGAATCCGGTGGCGGGGCTCGCCGCCATGGTCGCGATCTTCGCGATCATGATCATCCTGCTCGCCGTCCTCGCGCTGGTCGTCGTCAACGCGCTGCGCGACAGCCCGTGGGGACTGTTCACGATCGCCGCGACGATCCCGATCGCGATCCTGATGGGGATCTGGATGACCACCATCCGGCCGGGGCACGTGCCCGAAGCGACCGCGGTGGGGGTCGTGCTGCTGTT
>DASWZV010000014.1:0-11248 GCA_036407095.1 Vicinamibacterales bacterium
GCGAACGACGACGATGTCGTAAACAAGGGAATGCCGGCGTAGCGCGGGTCGCTGCTGAAATTCGCTCCGCCGTTCATCCCCGGAATGCCGAGCGTGTCCAGTCCGTAGTTGCCGAAGCCGAAGTCTCCGGCAATCGTCTGATGGGTCATTCTCGAGATGCCGTATGTGGCGTCGAAGACCGTCGTCGAATTGATCGTCCACGTCGTCCCGAAGGTGTACATGTTGACGTGCGTGTCGCCGTTTCCCCGATCGTTGTACGGCAGATTTGGAAACAGCGCTTTGACGTTGGCCCCCATGTGCTCGTACTTGCCCCAGACCTGCGCGGCAGAGGAGGGGTTCCAGTTGAGCTTCAGGTCGTAGTTGTTCCGATCGAATTTTCGCGGAAGGCTCCGCTCGAAGTTCCGTGTGAAGCCAGCGCCGCCGACATTGCCGGCCGAGGTGGTGCCGGCAGTGTTGGGTAGCGGATAGAGATCCTGAATCTTCTTCGCGATCGGATCGATCAGCTCCGGGGGAATAACGTTGTTCGCGAAAGGCACACGCCCGGTTCCGTCCGGGTTGCCGGTCCGCGGATCGTAGATGATCTGCAGGGAACCGTTCGGGTTAAACGCCTGGCTGAAGTCGCCCACGCGCAGCGCCGGGGGCGGAACGTTGTAGAAGAACTGCTGCGGCGTCGTCTGGTACTGACCCTCCCAGGCGCCGAAGAAGAACAGCCTGTTCCGCTGGATCGGTCCGCCGAGCGTCGCACCGTCGATGTGCGCGCTCGCCGGATTCTTCACCGTCGCGAAGTAGGGCTTCGCGTTGAGGTTCTCGTTGTTGTAGAAGGCGAACGCCGAGCCTTTGAAGTTGTTCGTGCCCGACTTGGTGATCACGGTGATCGCGGCGCCGCCGGCCATGCCCTGTTCCGCGTCGAAGTTGCTGGTGCTGACATTGACCGTATCGACGGTTTCGGCCGGCGACACGATCATCGTGTGGTGGGGGAGCCAGATGTTGACGTTTGTCGCGCCGTCGGTTTTGGTCCCGTTGTTGTTGCGATCGAGTCCGTTGACGTTCGTTGTCAGAGCGCGTCCAGGAGTATCGACCTCGCTGTTCTGCTGGGAGGCCGGCGTGGCCCCCGGCACCAGGTTGATCAGGCTCTGGTAATTCCGGTTTTGCGGCAGCGGTAACTCCGTGATCGCCTGCGACCGGATCTCCGTGTGGGTGTCCGCTTTGTCGGTTTGCAAGAGCTGCAGGTCCGACGCAACCGTGACCATGTCGGTCAACGCGCCGATGTCGAGCGTCGCGTCGACCCGGCTCACCTCGTTGACGGACACCGGAACGCCCGTCTTCACGAACTCCTTGAAGCCCTGGAGGGAGATCTTCACGTCGTACTGCCCGGCCAGAACGTTCGTGAACGAATACGCGCCGCTTTCGGTCGTAACGGCCGTGCGCGTGAGGCCGGTATCCCGATTGGTAATCGTCACCGTCGCGCCGGGAGCCGGCGCTCCCGAGGTATCCGCGACCTGACCGACGATGCTTCCGTAGAGCACTTGAGCAGCTGCGGTCGCCGGCGTCAGGATGCTGAGGGATGCGAGAAACGCAAGAACTGCGAGGGGCCCGACGCTGTGCCTCACCACGACTCACCTCCAACACGCTGGGGGCTGATGTGTTCTGTCGCGAGAGTTACGAGTGGCCGAACATAGTCACATCGAAAGGCCAAGTCAATCGATTCGAGGCGGCCAATTCACGGATGAGGCAACGCAAGCTCGAGCTGGTCGTTCAACCTCAACCAATCAACCTCTACCGGTCAGCGCGGCCCTTGTCTTGCAGAGCTGTCTCGCGAGCTTTTATACTGATTTTTGTCGCGAAGCGACAGTCCAATCGGATTCTCTTTCCCTCCATATGCTGCGCAAAAAAGTGAAACGGACTGTGGCGACCGCGGCCAGGTCTGCCGGCGTGTTCAGATTGCTCGCAGACTCACGATGGCGCAGCTCCCGCCTGTTGATTCTGGGGTATCACGGCATCGCCCTCGAGGATGAGTACAAGTGGGACGACTCTTTGTATTTGAGTCCGGAACGCTTTCGATCGCGCATGGCGGCCATCAAGCGTACCAACTGCACGGTGCTCGACCTGCAACAAGGACTGGACATGCTGGCGACGGGTACGCTTCCGCCGCGCGCGGTCGTCCTCACGTTTGACGACGGAACCTACGATTTCTACAGGATCGCGTGTCCGATTCTGAAGGAATTCGGATACCGGGCCACGCTGTACCTCACGACCTATTACGTCAGGCGCGAATTCCCCGTTGCCCCTGTCGCGTGGCGGTACATGATGTGGAAAAGGCAAGGTTCGATGGTGGATGCCAGCACGGTGGTGGGGAAGAGCCTGATGTTCGACCTCCGCACTCGCGAGGGACGCGACGAGGCGTCTAGCCGCATGTGGAACGCCGCCGAGGAACGCGGCTTCAACGGCGAGCAGCGGAACGAGATGAGCGCCCAGCTGGCCGAATTGCTGGACTTCGACTACGAGGAATTCCGCCGCAAACGGATCCTCCAATTGCTACGCCCCGCGGAGGTCAAGGCTGTGGCCGCGCAGGGCATCTCGGTGCAGTTGCACACCCATCGCCATCGCAGCGCGAGTGACCGGCAGACGTACCTTCGCGAACTTGATGAAAACCGCCAGCACATATCCGACATCGTGGGAAACGAACCCCGTCACTTCTGTTATCCCAACGGGAATCATAAACCGGAGTATGTTGGCTGGCTGCGTGAAGCCGGCGTGATCTCGGCGACCACGTGCAATGTGGGACTGACGGACCAGGCGACCGAGCGCTTGTTGTTGCCTCGTCTTGTCGATACGTCCTCGCTCTCCGATGCCGAATTCGAGGGCTGGCTCACCGGGTTCGAAGAGCTGCTTCCTCATCGATCGAGGAGACGCAGCGCATGACGGGCACCTGCGGCCAGATTGCGGCGACGATTACCGAATGCAAGCGCGAGCTCAGCGACTCCGCGCTTCCCGGCATGGTCGATGCCCTTCGCCGTGAAACGACCGACCAGCGCTTCGAAACCGTGTTGCGCTCGGTACTGGCCGCACCGGATCGGCAAAACGCACTGCTGGCACTTTCCTCGACGTTGGGCCGGGATGCCGAGCACAACGGAAACGGAGCGGCGACGCTGCAACGGGCGCTGCTCACCGGCGCGGCGCTCGAGAGCCTGGAGAAGCTTCCCAACAGCCCTCTGGAAGCGTCAGTCAAGTCGAGGCTTTGCGAATACTACCGGTTTTTCGTCCGTCCCGCCGCTCACGAACTGCGGCTGTTCGACGCGAATCAGTATTCATTCCTGGTCTTTGGCAAGATCGCGTTGCTGGAGAGGTTTCCGGGCGGGCAGTTCGACTGGGAGATTTCAGGATTTCCGAGATCGTGGCTGGCCAAGGTGCCGCTCGCGTCCCTGCCCAGGGTCGCCTACTTCCTCAGCGCAAGTCTGAAGGGGTTCTCGCCCTGCATCGTCCCTCACATGGCCTATCGGCGAAAAAATCCGCTGATGCTGGTCCAGCGCGAATGCGAGAAAGCCTGGTACCGCATGGCCATGTCGGCGGAACTGCAGCCGCAGATTCGAGGGCTGGTTGCCTGTTCCTGGTTCTTCTCCCGAGAGACGTTCAAAGTGAGCCCGCATCTTTCCTTTGTCCTTCAGCCATTCTCCGAGTCGGGCGCGCTGATCACGACCAGAGGAAAGGCGACGGAGAACGAAGGCTTCCTGAGCGGAAGTGCCGCGAGAAGAAAGCTGTACCAGGACGGGGCGTTCAAACCGACCATGGGCCTGGTGCTCTGGTCGCGGGATCAGATGATCCGGTGGGCGCACTCGCATCCCGAACTCGCAGACACCTAGTCCGCATGTCTCCAGGCTGTTGGCCGTTCAACCAGCGATCCAGAGGTGAATCGTGAGCGACGTGTTGCTTCAAAAAGTGAGTGAAATGGTGTTGGCGGTCTTGACGGCCAAGGGCGTAGAACCAAACGCGGTGAACTCTGCCGACTTCCTGTATGAAGGTGGCCTGGGTCTGGATTCTCTGGATGCCGCCACGCTGGCGGCCATGCTCGACAACGAATTCAATTGCGACCCCTACAATTCCGGAGAGTTTCCGCAAACCATCTCCGAGATCGTCGATTTCTATTCCAGCCGCTCCATCCCAGTGAACGGCAAATGATCTTCGAGACGCTGAGAGACTACGCCAGCCATGAGCCGGACCGCCTCTGCTTGAGGGATGCATCCGAGGCATTGACCGCCAGGGAGGTGTTCGACAAGGCGCGCGAGATCGCGCCTGCATTGGCGGCACTCCCTTCTGATCGTATCGGTTTCTACGCTGCCGATTCCGTGCGTCTGATTCTGTGCCTGCTGGCGTCGCAATCGGTTGGCAAGAACGTCTGCGTGTTGAACCGCAGTTTCAAGCCTGAGGAAGTGGCGGCCATCCTGCAGCGATTGGGAACAGGCGCGGTGGTGGCCGACATGCCCCTGACCATTCCGAACGTTGATGTCTACGACCTGGGCGAGATATCCCGTCTCCGTCCAAATCACCCGTCCGTTGAAAGCTCAGGCCGTGCGCGCGAAGGTGCCATCACCATTCTTACGACAGGCACCACCGGGCTACCGAAAGCCGCGTTGCACAACTGGGACCGGCTGATGATGGGGCGGCACAAGGGGAGTGGCGATCCGCACACGTGGCTGCTGGCGTATCCGCTCAACCACTTCGCCGGAATCCAAGTGTTGCTGCATGTGCTGCACACCCGCGGCACTCTGGTGGTGGCTCCCTCGCGGGACTACGGCGCCATCATTTCGGCGATGTGTGAGCACAATGTCGATTCTCTGTCCGCGACGCCGACGTTCTGGCGAATGATCATCGGACGGATGAGCGCCGAACAGCGCCGCACACTTCACCTCACGCAAATCACGATCGGCGGGGAGGCATCGACGGCGGAGCTTCTCGAGAGGCTGCAATCACATTTCCCTCATGCGTCAGTCACCCAGGTCTATGCGACCACGGAGCTCGGCACCTGTTTTTCCGTGAAGGATGGACTCCCTGGCTTCCCCGCTGCCTACCTTGAACGCCAGGTCGGAAACGTCCAACTGACAATTGCCGACGGCGAGCTCTACGCCCGGTCCCCAGCCCGGATGGTCACCTACGTTGACGGCAGCCCCCTGCCCGAAGAGAAAGACGATTGGATTGCCACGGGCGACATGGTGGAGAAGATTGGCGACCGCGTGCTGTTTCGCGGCCGCAAGACGGAAATCATCAACGTCGGCGGCGTCAAGGTTCATCCCCTCAAAGTCGAGGAGACGGTGTTGCGAGTGCCAGGGATTTCAGCCGCCCGCGTGTACGGGCGTCCGAATCCAGTCACCGGACAGATTGTGGCCTGTGACATCGAGCTGGCGGCCGACGCGGCGGAGACTGTCGTCCGCGACGCCGTGCAGCGCGCGTGTCTGCGAGAGCTCAACCGTTACGAACAACCGCGCCATCTCAGTTTTGTGCCGCGGCTGGACCGACGCAACGAAAAGCTGGTGAGGGCCTAGGTGCGCCGAACGGTTGTGATTTCCGGCGGCAGTCGCGGACTGGGCGAGGCGATCGCCAAATCGTTTCTGGCCGACGACCAGTACAACGTTGCCGTGTGCAGCCGCTCGTCGACGGGTTTTGTGGAAGCAATGGCGCACGATCCAGCATTGCAGGATCGGTTTCTGTTCCATCCGGTCGATCTCGCGAATCGTCCGTCAATCCTCACTTTCGTCAGGGTCGTCAAGCAGCGCTTCGGCACGGTGCACATCCTGGTCAATAACGCCGGCGTCGCGCACGACGGGGTGCTGGCGCTGCAGCGGGACGAAGCCATCGATCAGATGGTGGACGTGAATCTCAAAGGGACGATTGGCCTCACCAAGGCTTGCGTCCGGGAAATGCTCATCAACCGGTGGGGAAGGATCGTGACCATCACCTCGATAGTCGGCAGCAGTGGCTTTCGAGGCTTGTCCGTGTACTCGATGACCAAGGCGGGCCTCGACGGATTGACGCGCACCCTTGCTCGCGAGCTCGGTGACCGCGGGATTACCGCGAACTCCGTCGCTCCCGGCTTCCTCGAGACGGAGATGACTCACGGCTTGTCGGCGCAGCAAAAGGATCAGATCGTCCGCCGGACGCCTGCCGGCAGGCTGGGCTGCTGCGAAGACGTGACTGGCATAGTCAAGTTTCTGTGTTCGGATGCAGCGGCATTCATTACCGGGCAGACGATCATGGTGGATGGCGGCGCCATGGCCTAGTCGGACGCTACTGGCCCTGCGATGCCACGTACGCGGCAATCGCGAGCATGTCGTCCTGCGTGAGGTTCTCCACGATGGGCTTCATCAGGGGCGACCATTCACCCTTGCGCGTCCCCTCCTTGATGTCCCAGAGCTGACGCACGATGTAGCTGGGCGATCGTCCGGCAATCGCGGGCACCGGCCCGAGGCCTTTGAGATCCAGGCCGTGACACGTGCTGCAGGGAGCGGTCTTGCCGCCGCCGCTCGCGACGAGCGCGGCCCCCTTCTTCAGGCTCCCCGGTGGAACGTACGCGATGAAGCCCGAATGCGGATCGCGCAGCTCGAACCGCTCCACGTCCTCGGGCGCCTCGATGATCCGGTCGCCGATGGGCTCCATGTCGGTGCCGGGCAGCGGCAGGAACACGTTGCCCGCCAGGCGCGTGCGAGGCACGGTCGCCGATTCGCGGACGGTGATCCACTGCGTCCACTTCATCGACGAGAAATACGTGGCCGCTTCCTTGATCTCCTCGTCGGTCATGTCCGTCGCCGCTTCGATCATCTGCGCGGTGTTGGTCTTGCGCGGCTCGGCGCTGGCGCGCAGACCGTGCTTGAAGTCCATCAACTGCTGCACGAGGTACGCATACGGCTGTCCGGCGACGGGCGCGTTCTCCGGCCGCCCCTTGCCGTTGGGCATGTGGCACATGGCGCACCCGCGCACGTGCGGCTGACGGCCGTGCACCACGACGTTCGGCATCGGCGGATGATCGTCGGGAAACCAGTCGCCGACGTCCCAGTAGTCGCGTATGTGGGCGAGCGTGAATGCCTGGGTACTGCCGGGAACATGCTTCGGGGACGCGTCGGGCTGACGCGGGCCGCCGTTTCCTCCCGCATTGGGACTGCGGTTGACGGGCGCCGCCTCTGCGGGTGGAACGCCATACGCCCACGCGGGAGACGCTGGCACCTGGGCGCCAACGCTCGTTCGAACGATCACGACACAGAAAAATGACAGAACGATGGCACCGACGGCCTTGGGCATGGCCCATAGTTGTATCACGCCGCAGCGCGAGGCGAACTGCCGCCGCGTCGATCAGAAACCCAGAATCAGATTCACGCGCGCGGTGCGGGGTAACGTCGGATGAGAGTGAATGTCCGCGATGCCGTCGGGCGGCTCTCCCGGGAGGCGCGAGACGTAGTAGTAGTCGATGTCGCTGTCCTTCGCGTTGAAGACATTGAACACGTCCAGCGCGAGGCGGACAGACTTCGTGAGCGCATAGCCGATCTGGGCGTTGACGAGGCTCGTCGCCTTCGATCGAACCGAATTGTCCTCGACGAGGGGCCGGGGCCCGAAGTACCGCAGTCGGACGCCGCCGGTCACGTTGTGCAGCTTGTCGATCGTCGCGCCTGCGGAGATTACGGTTTCCACCGCACCCGGGATCTCCCGGCCGGCAGGATCGCTGTCAGTGAAATGTGCGCGCGACAGCGAGACGTCGCCGTCGAAGACGAGCCAGCGGCGCGGCGCGTAGTAGTTGGCCCACTCGACGCCGTCGCGATGGCTCGGCCGGCCGGGTTCGGTTGTCCCGGCGTCGCCGACGAAGACCAGCTCCGAATCGAGGTCCAGGCTCCACAGGGTCAGGCTGCTCTGGAGGTGGGGGATGGCGACCGTGCGCACGCCGACCTCCGCGCCCTTGGCGCGCACCAGCGGGGTGACGCGGTCCGCCGGATCGCCCGTCACCGGATCGCGTGTGATCGTCGTCCCGCGTGCGTCGTTGCTGTGAAAGCCGAGGCCCGCGTTGACGTAGAGCTCGGTGCCATTCCACGGCCCGATCATCACGCCTCCCTTCGGGCTGACGAGTCCCGCACGAACGGTCCCACCGTTGGCCGGATCGCCCGCACGCACGTCGAACCGGTACCCATCGGCACGCACACCGGCGAGCGTCCGCAGCCACGGCGTCCACTCCACCTCGTTCTGGCCGTAGAGGCCACCACTCGTCTGCAGCACGGCGTCGTCGCGGACGACGGCAATCAGCCGGCGCGCGATCGTATGAGACAGCCCGACCTCGCCGATATCGTCGTTGCGCAGTTGGGCGCCGATCGTGTTCTGAACCGATCGCCCGCCCCAGCGTGTCATCCGCCGATGAGTGATTCGCAGGCCGCTGACGAATCGATGATCCGCCTGGTGGAACTGATCGCCGTTGACGGGATCGTCGAGGAAGTAGGTGAAGTTCGAGAAGAGGTCGAGGTCGTACCACAAGCCGTAGGCGGTGACTCTCGTGGCGGCGTTTCCCCGCGTGCGCTGCCAGTCGACGGATCCGCTGTAGCGGTACGTGTTCCCGCCGTCGGTCGGATCGATGGCGCCGAACCGATCGGTCAGCCCGTCGGTGACCGCGCGGTCCGGAATCTGATCGGTCGAGTTCCAGGTCGCTCGATACGCCATGCCGGTGAGCGAGAACCCGTTGACCGCGTCCCCCTGACTGTAGCGGACGATCGCGTTGATCTTGCGGTAGTCGTCCGGGTTGTCCCACGGGCCATCGTCGTGGCCGATTTCCAGCGCGCCGAGGACCGAGCCTCGGCCGGCATGGACCGATCCGGCCGCGAGCGCGCGCTGGAAGCCTTCGTCGCCTGCGCCCGCGCGGATGATCGGCTCGGCGAGCGCGTTCACGTAGTTGATGTTGGCGGCTCCCGCCGTCGCAAAGTCTCCCTGATCGGCGAAGTACGGCCCTTTCGAGAACTGCACGCCGCTCACGAGCTCCGGGATGAGGAAGTTCAGATCCGAGTAGCCCTGGCCGTGACCGTGCGTCGGCATGTTGACGGGTATGCCGGCGACGGCCGTCGCGAAGTCGGTCCCATGATCGAGGTTGAAGCCCCGCAAGTAGTACTGATTGGCCTTGCCTTCGCCGCTGTGCTGGCTGATCACCACTCCAGGAACTGTCTCGAGCACCTCACCCGCGCGCATGATCGGACGCGCGTCCAGCTGACGAGCGGTAATCGCTCCCTGGCTCGCGGACTGCGCGATGCCGACGAGGTTCTCGGCGGGATCCTCCACGTCCGCGAGATTCGTGAATGTCGCCTTGCCGGTGACGGTCACGTCCGCGCTGAGGGCGAGGTGCAGGACGGAATCGACCGTGACCAGCCCGGACGCCGGCACGATGATGTCCCGACGGGCCGTCCCGAAATTGATCAGGGCAAACGAGAGGTGCAGTCGCCCCTGCGCGACGTGCTCGAACCGATAGGTACCGCGGGCGTCGCTGACCGTCTCGTCGGGCGCCCCGGCATTTCCGCTGAGCTCGACCGATACCCCAGGAAGCGGCGCACCGGTCTCGTCGCGGACCGTCCCCACGATTCGACCCGTCTGGGCCGCGGCGGTCCCGACGGCCATCAGCCAGAGTGCGATCAAGGTGACGACCCACCGCATCCGTTGCGCCATTCGCTCTTACTCTACGCTGGGCCACCCGATTCGGATGGCTCCCCGAATGTAGCGCAGGCCTTCAGGCCTGCAATCGGTGCACCTGAAGGTCTGCGCTACGACAGGTCGCATGTACGTAGCGCAGGGCTTCACGTCGGATGTACGTAGCGCAGGGCTTCAGCCCTGCAACCGGTGCTGACCTGAAGGTCTGCGCTACGCACGGGCGCGCGCGCGATGGAACTTCTCCAGCTCCTCGTTTGCCCGGACGATCGTGGCGAGCGCCTCTTCCACGGCCGCCAGGCGCGAACCGGGGATGGCGAAGTACGCCTCGTCGTCGGGAGCGCCGGTGTAGACACGGTTGCCGACACACCCGAAGCTGGCGGACGTGAGGTCGCTATTGATCGCTTCGGGAATCACGGCGCACGTCGGCCGGCCCATCGCCGGTGTCGCGCCGGACACGCCGGCCGCCTGTGCCGCTTCCGCGAGGAGCATCAGCTGACGCGCCGTCCCGCGCACCAGCACGACGTCCGGAGCTACCGGCGAGCCGTCCAGGGGAGCGTAGACGGCGACCCGCAGCGGCGTCTTCCGCGTCGGAATAGTCGGCACCTCTTCCATCTTCAGATACCGCAGGCCGACCATCGTCTCGATCAGGTTCCTCAGCTCTTTCTGTTCGCCCGGCGAGAGCGGGACGTTGTGCGTGTGCGCGCCGACCGGGCAGCGCTTGTGGTCGTCAGCCGTCGTGTAGAACACCTCGCCCTCGGCGGCACGGCGCCAGTAGCCGCAGCCCGCGGGTTCGCCGGCCGGGACATGCGAAACGCCGTCGGGCGCGCGATCGACGAACGTTATAGCGACCGGCGGCGTGGTGAGCTTCAACAGGTTGGTCAATGACGTGTGGGGCATCCGTGCTCCTTGCAAACCCCCATTCTAGTGTTATCCGAGGGGCTTCAGCCCTCGGACTCCCTTACCCTCGCCCGCCGCTTCGACGGCGCGCTTCCGCCTCCGCGCGAAGCGCTACGGCGAGACCGAGCTGAACGATCCCACCTGCTACAATGCGCGGCGCCAGGGAGGAATCCATGAGAAAAGTCGTTATGAGCGCCGCGGTGCTGTGTGCGGCGCTCCAGGTGTCTCCAAGCGCCCAGCAGGCAGCGCAGCCGCGCACGCAGCCGCCGAGCACGGACGGGAAGCTGAACGTCATCGCGTTCGGCGCCCATCCGGACGATTGCGATCAAGGGGCAGGCGGTACGGCCGCGAAGCTGGCGGCGCTGGGACACCACGTGCGGTTCGTTGCCGTCACGAGCGGGGATGCCGGCCACCAGACGGAAGGGGGCGGCGCGCTCGCCGCACGCCGGCGCGCCGAAGCGCAGGAGGCCGGGCGCCGCATCGGCATCGAGTACGTCGTTCTCGACAATCACGACGGCGAGCTGCTCCCGACGCTGAAGCCGCGCGAGGAAATCATCCGGCAGATTCGACAGTGGAAGGCCGATCTCGTGCTGGCGCCGCGGCCGAACGACTATCATCCCGATCACCGCTATACGGGCGTGCTCGTCCAGGACGCGGCCTACATGGTCGTCGTCCCGAACATCGCCCCCGATAC
>DASWZV010000015.1:0-1706 GCA_036407095.1 Vicinamibacterales bacterium
CGAGGTTCGCGGAGGATTCCGTGACCGTGATCGACGGCGACGTCGTCACCTGCGGGAACCGGTCCGCGCGGGTGACGCGGATCGCCGCGCGCGCCTGCGCGAACCGCGCCTGCTGCGCCTTGAGCGTCTGGTTGGAGACGTCGATCTGACGCTCGAGGACGTTCAGTTGATCGTCCTGAAAGATCTCCCACCACGTGCCTTTCAGCGTTTGATCGGCTGGTTGGGCGGTCTTCCAATCGGGATTCTCTTTGAACCCCGCGGGCATCTCGGCGGGCGCCGGCGGAATGTACGCGGTCTTGTTGGCGCAGGCGCACACCGCCAGCGCCGCGACGATCGCGAGGGGTCGCTTCACGGCGCCGTGCCCCGCGAACCAGCCTCCGCAGCGACACGCACGATCTGACCCGACGTGAGGGAGTCGGGCGGGTTGACGACGACGGCTTCGTCGCCCTTCAGGCCGGAGACGATTTCCACGTTGCTGCCGAAATCACGGCCGAGCGTGACCGGCGCGAGAGTGATGCGCCGGTCGCTGACGAGCGCCACGCGGACTCCCTCGGCTCGGAAGATCAGCGTGTTCACCGGCAGGCGGAACGTGGTCCCGCGCGCGGGCAGCTTGAGGTGGACCTCGGCGTAGGAACCGGGCAGCAGCTCGCCTGCCGGATTGTCCAGATCGATTTCGGCGAGCAGCGTACGGCTCGTCGGATCGATCGCCTGCGACGTCCGGACGAGCGTTCCCTTGAAGCGCTGGCCCGGCAGCTCGTGGAGCGCGATCTCCGCACCGAGGCCGGATGCGGCGTCGCGGGAGTAGGTCTGCGGAACATTGACGTAGACCCGCAGCTTGTGGGTGGACGCGATGTGGAAGAGCTCCTTCGCGTTCGTATTCGATCCGATCAACGCGCCGATGTCGGTGTTGCGCGCCGTGATCACGCCGTCGAACGGCGCGTAGATCTTCTTGAATGCCTGCAGCTGCTCGAGCCGCCTGACGTTGGCAACGGCGGACTGGACCTCGGCGCGCTTGGCGTCGAAGTTGCCGTTCGCGTTGTCGACGTCCTGCTGGGCGACCGAATCGCTCTTGATCAGATCGCGGTACCGCTCGGCGGTCGTCTGCGCGAGACGCGCATTGGCTTCGGCGGTCGCCAGGTCTGCGCGCGCCTGCAGCAGCTGCTGATCGATCTCGGGAGTGTCGATCTCGGCGAGCAGCTGACCGGTCTTCACCCGCGATCCGATGTCGGCGTAGCGTTTTTTCAGATAGCCGGTCGTTCGGGCGAAGATGGCCGCGTCGGTGTAGGGCTGAATGTTTCCAGGGAGCGACAGATCCTCCTGGGCCGCTGACTTCTCCGGCCGCGTGACCGAGACCGTGGGGACCGAGAGATCGCGCGTCTCCCGCGAAAGCGTCGCCAGCGTGCGCGCGCGGCTCGAGATTCCCCACGCCGCAGCGACCGCCGCAGCGGCGAGCATGATGACGACGATGATGAGAGCCCACGATCTGGGCCGCGGACCATGCGGATCGGTCGTCCCGACCAAAGGTCGCGGCGTTGAATGGTCGTTCATGCCGTTGTTTCCGAGGGACGCGTTCCGCCGCGACGCCCGTGCAGGACCGCGAAGACGGCCGGCACGAAGAACAGCGTGGCCACCGTGGCCAGCGTCAGGCCGCCGATCACCGCCCGACCGAGCGGCGCGTTCTGCTCGCCGCCTTCACCGAACCCGAG
>DASWZV010000016.1:0-1754 GCA_036407095.1 Vicinamibacterales bacterium
TTCGGGCCGGTCGCCTCGGTCCGATTAGCGTAGCCGGGTGTGAACCCGCCCCAGCCGCCGACGCCAATCATCTCGTTGTACTCTGCCCAGCCCGGAAACGCGTTGTCCGCCGCGTGCAGCACCACGAGTCCGCCGCCGTTCTTCACGTAGTCAACGAAGGCCTGTTTCACCGGCGGCGCGAACTCGAAGCCTTCATAGTCCAGCACGACCGCTTGATAGTCGGCGAACTTCGGCGCAAAACTCGACATGTCCTGATTCGGCGCCGTCCCCTTCGGTGGTGTCGTCGCCACCGTGACGGCGAAGCGCCCGCTGTCTTCCAGGAGACGCTTGACGATCGGACTGCTGACTTCCCAGTTGTGATACCGATTGCTCTGCCCGGTGACGAGCAGGACATTGATCCGTGATTGCGCGGGCACGAGGTTGCCTGCGGCGAGCGCGATCGCCGCGACAACCAGCGCAACAACGCCAGCATTCCTCACCATGTCGTCGAACTCCTAATTTTCTGAGTGCGTACGCGATCCCGTCTGCTTGTCTGGCATCTCGACCGCTCCGACATCGCGGCGGTCATCTTATCGTAGGACAGGCCAGCGCTTCCGTGTCATCCGCGCTCTCCGCCCTTGACGGTGTCATTCCGTGGCTGCTGTCGCATTACGTGGCGGCTCCACGCGCACTATAATCGCGCCCCCATGACCAAGAGCACCGGTCGTCGTCGATTCCTGGAGCGCACGCTTGCGCTCCCCGCGCTCCTCGGCGGTGCCGTGAAGGCGGAGGGGGATCCCGCGCCGCCTCAGGTCACATCCAACCCGCTCAGTGTCGTGTGCGTTGGCGGGCATCCGGACGATCCGGAGTCCGGCTGCGGCGGGACACTGACGATGTACGCGGCCCTCGGGCATCGCGTCACCATCGTCTATCTCACCAGGGGCGAGCGCGGGATTCCAGGCACGTCGCTCGGTGAGGCGGCAGCCATTCGCACCGCTGAAGCCGAGACCGCGTGCCGCCTCATCGGCGCCAAGCCGGTGTTCGCGGGACAGATCGATGGCGATACCGAACTCACGCGATCGCGCGTGGACGAGATGATCCGGATTCTGGACGCGGCCGCCCCCGACATCGTCTTCACACACTGGCCGATGGACACCCACCAGGATCATCAGGTCGCGAGCTTTCTGACCATGCGCACGTACGTGGCGCGCCAGCGGCGATTTCCCATCTACTTCTTCGAAGTGGATCTCGGGGATCAGACGATGGGGTTCCACCCGACAGATTACGTGGACATCAGCCGCGTGCGGGAGAAGAAGAAGGCCGCGCTCTTCGCGCACAAGAGCCAGGACGGCGAAGCGATCTATCGCGACCACCACGAGGTGATGGAGAACTTCCGCGGCCGCGAAGCTCATGTGCCTGCGGCGGAAGCATTCGTCGCGCTGGGCTCGCCGCAGCACGCGACGAGGTTGCCGATCGCAGGCCGAATCTCTTAGGCCCGGCATCGTCCGGCCGATCTACGACCGATCCGACAAACGCGTGGCCGGCATCTGAATGACAACGTGAACGCGTACAGCGTGACCGTTGCGACGAGCAGGTACATCACTCGGTTGATATGAAGACATTCTTGATATAGACTGTCATCATATGGAACCGCTGCACGGGCTGCTCGAGATGCTGGTGCTCCGGACGCTGGAACGCGGAGCCCTGCACGGCTACGGCATTGCGCAGGCACTCAGCGATCGATCCAGCGAGACACTGACCATCGAATTCGGATC
>DASWZV010000017.1:0-3647 GCA_036407095.1 Vicinamibacterales bacterium
CGCCGGCATCTCGGTGGTCGAGAAGCGCGGCAGCATCTCGTCGCGCATCGCGAGTTGGTACAACGTGCCGGCAATCACGATCGCGGAATCCCGGACGTCCTCTTCGATGACGCGCTCGTAGGTGTCGAGATTCGTGTGATGGGTGTGGCTGCCGTACTCGATCGAATCCTGTCCGAACCCGATGCCGGGCAGGCCCGCGTTGTTGAACGAGGTGCTGTCGGTCCCGCCTGTCGCGCGGCTGGTCGTGGTCGACGCACCGGCGACCTGGAGGTCCTTGAACGGCGCCAGGATCTCCCGGAGAATCGCACCCGCCTCGGGCGGCCCGAAGACCGACGCGCCGCGCGGCCGGCCCGTGCCTGAATCGATATTGAGATATCCGGCGAAGGTCGCGAACTCGGGCTTCGGACTCTCGGCCGATCCGAAGTGCTGCTTCACGTACGCGAGGGATCCGAGCAGGCCTTCTTCCTCGCCGCTCCACAACGCCACGCGAATCGTGCGCCGCGGCTGCACGCCGATGGCTTTGAGGATGCGCGCGGCCTCCATCATGATCGCGCAGCCGATGGCGTTGTCGGTGGCGCCGGTCGCCGAGTGCCACGAATCGAGGTGGCCGCCCAGCATCACCACCTGATCCTTCTTGTCGGTGCCGGCGATTTCCGCGATCGTGTTGTAGGAGGTCCGTCCCTCCGGATAGGTCTTGTTCACGATGTTGGCTTCGATCGTCACCGGCGTGCCATCGGCGAGGATTCTCGTGATGCGGCCGTAGTCCTCGTTGCGCATCACTACCGTTGCCACCGCCTGCGTGACGTCGTACGTCCGGTTGCTGAAGGCGACGATCTGCCCGTGCGGCCGTGCGGCGTCGTTGATGCGGAGCGCCGCGTGATTCTCGACGAGGAACTTGTCGATCGCCTGGGTGACCTGGGCGGGAGTCAGCCGGCCGTCGGGCTGCCCGCCGCGCGCGCCACCGCCGCCGAAGCGTCCGCGTCCCCGGCCCTGGCAGGCGGGGTTGTCGGCGTACGAGGGATCGAACCGGCAATGCGCCTGCTCGTCGGTCATCCGCCCGGTCAGTGGCGTGAGATCGACCGGGACGAAGGCATCCTTCCCTACCAGGACGGCAGCGTCCCGGACCTTGTCCTTGATGCCGTTCAGGTACGAGTCGAGCTCGGCTTGTGTGGGTCCGCTCCGCCTCGGTGCAAGTCCGGGCGGAGGGGTCGGCGCGGTCGTGGCCGCCGGGGGACCTTCGGGTGCAATGAGGTTGAACGCCTTCGAGGTGATCGTGCCATTCGTTCCCGGCGTCCACGCCAGCGCCTCGACTACGAGGGCGTCGTGGACCGGCGACGTCATATGGACCTCGAGGTGCTCGTTCGTCCACCCGGGATGTCCGAAATCCCAGGGCTCCAGGTGCCCATTCGTGAAACCCCACTCGGTCATCTGCTTGACGGCCCACTCCGCGGCGGCTTTGTGATTCGGCGACCCGGTCAGCCGGGGACCATACACGTCCGTCAGGAAGTGAAGCGTACGCATGATCTGGGAGTGCGCGGCTTCCTCCTGGCGAATCTTGTCGTTGACCTGAGGATCGAGGCGCTCGGATGAGGCAATGGGCAGCGCGGTCGCCAGCACAGCCACGCAACCGACGAGGAATAGTTTGAATTTCATGCGCCGCATTATATCGACGCCGACGGATCTGTCAGGCTGCACCGATCAAGCCCATCAGTCTGCGCAGCGACCGCTTCGCAGCGGACCGCATCTTGAAAGGTTCTCATCGGACACCGAAGGAGGACCAAATGAACCGGGACGAGCTCAACGGCAAGGCCGACCAGGTCAAGGGTAAGGTCAAGCAGGCGGCCGGGGATCTGGCTGACGACGAGCAGTTGCACGATGAGGGCGTGGCGGACGAGGCATCCGGAAAGGTTCAGGAAGGGTACGGAAAGGCCAAACGGAAAGTCGGTGAGGCCGTGAAGGACCTCGGCGACCAGATCAAGAAGTAGCCGGCAGACGGCGGGGCGGGGTCCTTTCACATCGTCCGGGGCCTCGCCCCTATACCTGCTTCCCTCGGTCCCCCCAACGGGTTGCGCCCTGGTCGGGCGCTCCCTCAGCGGCTTGCGCCGCTCTAACCTGCATGCTATATTTGCAAGGTTCTGGTCGGCGCTAGGACACCCTATCTAGAGCCGAATCCCAAACAGGCACCGCCTCGAGCGCGTGCCATCGCACCCGCGCGCATCGCGGGCGCAGCAAAGCAGGGCTGAAACCCTGCGCTATTAAACCTTATAGGGTAAGTCAGCTTCAGGTGCCGGGCCGCGTTCGCGGCTCCCTAGGCCTGGAGCAACGAACCGAAGCCGCCTGACGCGCAGACGCGTCAGCTATCGGCTGTTGTGTTCCGAGAGCGAACGCGTCGCTGTCGGGCGAGTTCGAAAACGGGAGCTCCAGGAGGAACCGTGCCGACGATCAGTCAACTGGTTCGCAAGGGGCGCGAGAAGGTCCTGACGAAGACGAAGAGTCCGGCGCTGCAGGACAGCCCGCAGAAACGGGGCGTGTGCGTCCGCGTGTTTACGCAGACGCCGAAGAAGCCGAACTCGGCGCTCCGGAAGGTCGCCCGCGTCCGGTTGACCAACGGGATCGAAGTCACGACCTACATCCCCGGCGTCGGCCACAACCTGCAGGAGCACTCGCTCGTGCTCATCCGCGGCGGCCGCGTGAAGGATCTCCCCGGCGTGCGCTACCACGTCGTCCGCGGCACGCTCGACGCCGTCGGGGTACAGGGGCGCAAGCAGGGTCGCTCGAAGTACGGCGCGAAGAGACCCAAACAGTAATGTCCAATGATGAATGTTGAATGTTGAATGAGGCACAAGGAAAAGAGGATTTTCGGCATTCAACATTCGGCATTGAACATTGACAAGGATCACGTAGATGCCACGACGCAGAGAGATTCCCAAGCGTGAGGTTCCCCTCGATCCCCTCTACAGCAGCTCGCTGGTGACGAAGTTCATCAGCACGCTGATGCGCGACGGCAAGCGGAGCACGGCCGAGCGGATCATGTATGGATCGCTCTCCTCCATTCAGGAGAAGACGGGCGACGATCCGTTGAAGGTGTTCAAGAAGGCCGTGGAGAACGTCAAGCCGGCGCTCGAAGTGAAGTCGCGCCGCGTCGGCGGTTCGAACTACCAGGTGCCGGTCGAGGTGAACCCGAATCGGCGGCTGTCGCTGAGCATCCGGTGGCTCGTCGGCTACGCGCGGGACCGCGGCGACGGAAAGACCATGCAGGAAAAGCTCGCGAACGAGCTGATGGACGCCGCCAATCTTCGCGGCGGCGCCGTCAAGAAGCGCGAAGACACGCACCGGATGGCGGAAGCGAACAAAGCGTTTGCTCACTATCGGTGGTAACGACGGAGGGGATGCGGAACGCGGTATACGGGATCCGATCGGAAACCGCATCCCGGATTCCGAATCCCGACAGCGCTAAGTCGCTAAAGTAAATGCCACGACAAGTCGCACTGAACAAGACGCGCAACATCGGCATCATGGCGCACATCGATGCCGGGAAGACCACGACGACCGAGCGCATCCTCTTCTATACGGGCATCACCTACAAGATCGGTGAGGTCCACGAGGGGACGGCCGTCATGGACTGGATGGAGCAGGAACAGGAGCGC
>DASWZV010000018.1:0-2827 GCA_036407095.1 Vicinamibacterales bacterium
GATCCGGCGCCGCAGCTCGTAGGCGTCCCATTCGCGAGTGTTGCGACCTTCGACGAGGATCGCTCCGCGGTCGGGCTGCAGGAGCCCGTTGATGAGTTTCAGGAGCGTGCTCTTGCCCGCGCCGCTGCGCCCCACGAGCGCGATCGTCTCGCCTGCGGCAATCGACACGTCGACGCCGCGGAGCACCGCGCCCGCCGCTCCGCGGGCCACGTGCACGTCCCGCAGCGCGATCGCCGGATCAGAGGCGGCCATCATCTGCCCGGGACTCTATCACTCCGATGCTGAGGTGCAGAACAGGTGCTGAGGTGCGCTCACCAGTGGATTGTTTTGGTCTTGGCGCGTCGGGATGTGCGGCTAGGTCAGTGAAATGGACGGGTAATCACACGCCGGGGTCGGCCTGCAGATCCAGTCGCCATGTGCCGCCCGGTGACCGAACAACGATGGAGACTGGTTGCTTCAACGCCAGCCCGACAATCCCGTCGCAAACGCGCTCCACGCGCACGACGATTCTCTCGGTCGACTCAATCTCCAGGTCACCGACTGTGACAGTGACGCGCGTGTCGGCGCGTAGGTCGCTCATTTCCTGGTTCGCCACGCCACGCGTGCTGCGCGAAAAACCGGAGCGGACACGAGGAACGCAACCATCGGTCCCACCACCGAGAGCGGACGGACACGGATCGTCGCGCGGAACGCACCTCGTACGCCCGACTCCAGGAACATCGGACGACAGCGGATGTTCAGCCGGCGTACGTCGGCCAGCACGAGCACGGGCGACAGGCATCCGTATACGAACCCCGTGTCCGCTGGGTTCTCGAACCCGACCATCGTATCCAATTGAAGCCTTTCGAGCGTCACCCGCCGGAGCAGGGCACGCGCGAGCCGGACGACTCTCTCGAAGAGGCCACGTGTCCGCAGAACCGCAACTACCATGCGCCACCCTCCGCCCGTCCGTTTCTTCGGCGTGACCGGAGGTCTGGCGTCGGCGCGCTCGGGTGCCGGCGGCGCAGAGCGGTTCCGCGACCGAGGCTTGATCAGGCCGAAGAGCCAGAACAGTCGCCACCGGACTTTCAGTTTGTCAGTGCAGTCGGCCTCGATGAACAGTACGACCGGGACGGCAAGCATCGTCACGATGAGGGCGATCGGCGCCGCTAACGCCGCAACGAGCGCGAGCATACGCGCAACCTGACCTAGGCCGATTTCTCGCCACGCTTTTCCATGATCTTGCCGACGGCCTCACCGACCTTCTCGACCATTGTGGCCGCACCCCTGCGAACGCTTTCCAGATGCACGCCATCCTTGTTGACGATGATGACCGCGACCGGTTTGACACCGCCTCCCCCGCCGGACCCGGCGCCAAGACCTTCCACGCTCGTCCTCTTCTGGTCTTTGCCAGACCCGCCGCCACCGCCAAAGGCAAAACCAACCGCAATGAGCGGGATGATCGTCTGGCCCTCGATGTTGATCGGCTCACCGACAACGGTACGGGTGCTGAGAAGACGCTCGATTTCGGCAAGCGTCGCCTTCAGCAAGCTTTCAACATGCTCCATACGTGCCTCCATCTTCACGTTGCTCGGCGGACGAGCAACATGGCCCGCGATCCACCAGGCACGATCACCGCGGCCAAGCACCCCCGGGTCCGTGCCTGCGTCCACCAATGACTTGAAATCAGCGAGCAACCTTCTCGATTGCTTCTTTCAGATCGCTCAGATCTCGGGTGAGCACATCACGAACCTTGCCCGCCATCGCCCACTCCAGCGGCGACAGCAGTCCCGGCGGGAGCCCGTGGTGACCCAGCCCGAATTCGATGCTGACTTTCGTCCCACCAGAAACCGGTTCGAACGTGAACTCCGCGTCAACGCGAACGCCAGCCTTGTAATGGGTGATCGTGTACCTGCGGTTCAGCTCGAAGGCGGTGACCTCCATTTCCGCATCATCAAGGCGCCCCAGCACTTCGCGAGTTTCGCGCCAGCGTGTACCGAGCGAAAAGCGCCCCGTCGTGAGCATCTCAATCTTTCCGATACCCGACACATGCTCGGCCCCGTGCTCGATGTCGGTGAATATC
Organism: Vicinamibacterales bacterium; assembly: GCA_036407095.1. Taxonomy (GTDB): domain Bacteria; phylum Acidobacteriota; class Vicinamibacteria; order Vicinamibacterales; family UBA2999; genus Gp6-AA40. Next base: position 2,063 of record DASWZV010000018.1, read on the forward strand.
TGAAACACCTGCTCGACCGGTGCCGATATCTGATTCGACACCTTGACTGTAGCCATGGAAGCTCCTTAAACGCGCTTGGCCGATCTTCATGTCTCCATCGAGGAAATCGATTGTGTCATCCTTCCCAGATGGTTTGACCCTCACGTCGATCTGGCGTCGAGTTGGAATCGATGGCTCACGGCTCGTCGCCTTTGGGCGCATTGAAGCATCCGTCCTGAACGTGGTGCGGGTCAAGCGGCGTCGGGCTGATTCCCAATCGGTCGTTCACGGCAATCCGGAGCTCCGGCTTGCATCCCAGGTAGCGCTCCGTCGTCTGGATCGACCCGTGGCCGAGCAGGAGCTGAATCTGATCCAGTTCGCCGCCTGCGAGGTGACAGAGACGCGCGCACGTGCGCCGCAGATCGTGCGGGGCCAGCTCGTCGATGCCGGCGCGGGAACTCTCGTCGCCTATCACGCGAGCCTGGTCAGTGGACACCCCTCAGCACCTCACGATCAGAAGAGGTACGCCAACCCTGCTGAGAACGTCGGAATCACCTGTCGCTTTCCCGTTGCGGCCAGGTTCACGCCACCCGAGCGCGACGCGATGCGGCCTTCGATGCGGAGGCCGAGCCGATGGCTGCCGGCACCGAACCAGTAGTGCAGCCCGCCGCCGCCGTGTATCTGACTGCCGGTGGTCGCGCTGCTGTTGGCATCATCCAGCTGACGCAGGTAGCCGCCGCCACCGGCGACGAAGAGCCCTGCCTGACCGTTGGAGAAGGTGACGAA
>DASWZV010000019.1:0-3980 GCA_036407095.1 Vicinamibacterales bacterium
TCGCGCTAGCAGGATCGCACCGACAAGCAATGCGGGATCGCACTGACTGGACGCAGGCCCGCACCGACCGAACTCAGGCTCGCACTGACCAGCCCGACCGGCTCGTCCAAGCTCGGGTGCTTCGCCGCTTTTCCATCTCCCACCAGACACCGATGCGCAAACTACCGATTTCGGCGTGAGGAGTGACCCGATTGCGAGAGTGAGGTTGATTGGGGTTCTATATCTCGTCCGTGGATGTGTGTCAGAGCCGTTGCACACTATGAGAAGGTCAGCGGGTCAAATCATGTTCCTAGGCAGGTTCCCGACGACGCAGGGTGAAGCGCGCGCTCCCTTTCATATCGTCTGGCGCGTGTACCCGCTTCCCGATTTGACACAAATGTCGAGCATTCTCTCGGGGATCGCCGCGCTGGAGAGACGCAACCTCGTGTCGTTGTCGGTCGAGTTCATGGACGACATCGTGGGCACGCCATACTCGCTCATGGAGCTCGTGGTCACCGAACGCGAAACCGGGCGCGTCCGGCACATCGCGCTCGATCTCTACGACCGGGCGGATCGGATCGTCCCGGCCGCGCTGGAGTTCGCCGACATCTATTTCAAGCGTCAGTTCGGACCCGAGACGCACGTGGCCACGCGCGATGCCTGCACGAAGGTCGTGCCGGCGGGCCTCCCGCTGGGCGGATATACATCGCGCGCGCTCCGGCACGTGTGCATTGCGATTCTCGCGTCGCTGCGCTCGCCTCTCGCGCGTCACGCACAAGGCGGGTTGGCGGCGCTGCTGCGACAGTCGTATTGCGACGCGAGGCTGTGGGCCACGCTGCCGCGGCCGGATGCGTCGACGCTGAAGAACACGGATGTGAAAGCACGGCACATCGTCTTTCAGCCGCGCCTGTGGGAGACCAGACCCGGCTCGCGCGATCAGTTCGATGTGGCCAACGAAGAGAGAATCGCGCTCGTTCAAGCGCTACGCCGGGCGTTCCCGGAAGAGCGCACGACAATCGGCCTGATCCGCTCTGGAACGGCCGCGGAGATCGCGCCCGACCTGCGCCTTCCGGAGCACGTGCGAGCCGGCAGGTACCTTCAGCAGCTCCGCGCCTCGCTCGTGGCGGTGAACTGCGTCGGTCTCAGTGGCAGCGTGGGTTGGAAGCTGGCCGAATATCTTGCGGCGGGGAACGCGATCGTCAGTCAGCCAATCGAGAAGCAGTTCCTGTCACCGCTGATCGAGGGTGTTCACTACCTCGCGTATCGCAGCCCCGAGGAGTGCGTCGAACAGTGCCGGCGTCTGATGGCGGATACGGCCTTGAGCAAACGCATGTCGGACGTCAACAGGCAGTACTTCCTCGACTGGGTCAGTCCGCCTGCCCACGTGATGCACCTGTTGAAGCGCGCATTCGCGTAAAACGTACGTCGGCCGCGGCCGCACGGCCCCACGATGCCAGCTCGAACTCGCGCTCAGCTGCCGCTGACCCCCACGCGTTCGCGCAGTTCGAGTTCCGCTCTCAGCCAGTGCTCGAGGTCCCGACCATGTCTGGCGCCGTCGCCGAGGAAGAGCTCATACGCTCGCGTTGCAATGTCGTCGTGGGTCGGTGTGGGGTGCACTGTCGTCACCGGTTCGGTTCGTGGCTTTCGTGCGCGGGTCGTGCGTGTGACCGTGGTCGTCGTCGATTTCGTACTCGTTGGCATTCACACCTCTCTCGTGCGTGATCACCGGCACGTGCGGAGCGGGTCACCTCCCCGCACGAGCGTTAGAAGCATGATACGCGAACGATCACATTTGTCCAGTCACGAGGCAGCAACAGGAACGTCGCGACAGCGTGAGTCACCCACACCGTTGTCTGATTCGAGATCGTCAGCGGGGTCGGACCACCTTCAGCACGAACAGCGTGCCGGCCAGCACGAGCGTGACGCCGTTGGCGAGGACCACGGGCAGCGATCCGAGGGCAATGCCGTAGAAGAGCCACAACGCGATGCCGCTCGTAAACGCAACGAGCATCGCCGTCGAGAGATCGCCGGTCGATCGCGAGCGCCACGACTTCACCACCTGGGGAAGGAACGCGAACGTGGTCAGCGCGGCAGCCGCATAGCCGATGCCGTCGATCGTGCCTGCAGACATCTCGAACACACGCCTTGATTGTAGTGGGGTCGGGAGTCATTTTCGGAAGCGTCCAGGAAAATGACTCCCGACCCCAGTTCTCAGGTCGGGTTCTCGGCGGCAGCGTGGTGCCTGATGTCCTCTCCCGCGACGACGAAGAAGACGTCCTCCGCCACGTTGGTGGCGTGATCTCCAATCCGCTCGAGATGTCGGCTCATGAGCATCAGTTCGAGCGCGGAGTTCACGGTTGAAGGGTTCTTCGTCATGACATCGACAAGGCGGCGGAACACCTGTGCTCGCAGCGAATCGAGCGCATCATCGCGCTCGAGAACGGCTTGCGCGACGCCGAGGTTGCCCGAGACAAATGCCTGGAGCGCGTTCTCCAGCATGGTCTCTGCGATCTCGCTCATACGTCGCAGCAATTCCTCTTCGGGCAGGCGCCCGCTCGCCAGGTATCGACGCGCCGATTCGGCCAGGTTGACGGCAAGATCACCGACGCGCTCGAGGTCGGCGTTGATCTTCATTGCCGCAACGATGACACGGAGGTCGACGGCGACGGGCTGGTGCAGCGCGAGCAGCTTGAACGCGTGATCGTCGATTGCCATCTGCATGGCGTTCACTTCGACATCGCCAATCGCGACCTCGTCGAGCAGATCGAGATCCTGCTCGGCCAGTCCACGCATCGCGCGAGCCACGCGCTGGGAGACCAGCCGGCCTTCGGCCGACAGCTCCTGCTTGAGCAGCGCGACGTCCTCGAAAAAGTGCGCCTTGGCGTGAGGTGAAGCGGGCATCGTCATACGACTAACCAAATCGCCCTGTCACGTAGTCTTCGGTGATCTTTTCGCGCGGGTTGGTGAAGATCTTGTCGGTGCGGTCGAACTCCACCAGGCGTCCCAGCCAGAACAGCGCGGTCATGTCGGACACGCGCGCCGCCTGTTGCATGTTGTGTGTCACGATGACGATGGTGTAGGTCGAGCGCAGCTGGTAGATCAGCTCCTCGATGCGCTGCGTGGCGATCGGATCGAGTGCGGAGGCCGGTTCGTCCATCAGGAGGATCTTTGGCTTGATCGCCAGCGCGCGGGCGATGCACAGCCGCTGCTGCTGTCCGCCCGAGAGCGCGAGCGCCGAATCGTGAAGGCGATCCTTCACTTCGTCCCACAGCGCCGCATTACGAAGGCTCTCTTCGACGATCGCGTCGAGCTGGCCGCGGTCGGCGGCCAGTCGGTTGAGACGGACCCCGTAGGCCACGTTCTCGAAGATCGATTTGGGGAAGGGGTTCGACTTCTGAAACACCATTCCCACTTCGCGTCGCAGATCCACGGGATCGACCGACGGCCCATAGATGTCCTTGCCGTCGACGACGACCTTTCCGGTCACACGGGCGCCCGGGATGATGTCGTTCATGCGGTTCAAGGTCCGCAGGAACGTGCTCTTGCCGCAGCCCGAGGGCCCGATCAACGCCGTGACACGCCGTTCGCTGACCGTGAGGTTGATGTCCTTCAACGCGTGCTTCTTGCCGTACCAGAAGCTCAGCCTCTCGACGGAGGCCTTGACCTGCGTCGGCGTGGACGGCTTGTCGCTGGGCCTGAGCCCCGCGCGCGGCACGGCGATCCGCTTCTTGAGCACGCGGGCCTCGGGAGACGCAGCCGCGTCCGTGCCTGGCGGAGTCGTCACCGGAGCGGTCGGTTGTAGGGCTTCGAGCACGGCACGCGGTCCTCGAGGTATGACGTGACCATCAGGCAATGGCGGCCGGCTTTGAAAGGGAAAAACACGATAGGCTGCCATTGTTACAGAACTGTGAACTCGCCGCACCGGCGCCGCCAAAGCCGCGCTGGGCGAGGCCCATGCTCCCTCCGGCGCGTTTAGAGCGTGCCGCGCTGGCCTCCGCCGA
>DASWZV010000020.1:0-5662 GCA_036407095.1 Vicinamibacterales bacterium
GGGCGTCGTCCATCGGGATGTCAAGCCCGAGAATATTCTGCTGCACGAAGGTCAGGCGCTCGTCGCTGATTTCGGACTGGCGATCGGTTTTTCCAGCGCCAGCGATACGCGCATGACGCAAACCGGCATCTCGCTCGGCACGCCGTGCTACATGTCACCCGAACAGGCGATTGGCGAGCGCGAGATTAGTGCGCGAGCAGACATCTACGCACTGGGATCGGTGACCTACGAGATGCTGCTCGGCGAACCGCCGTTCACCGGGCCCACCACCCAGGCGATTCTTGCCAGAGTGTTGACCGAGACGCCGGGACCAATCGCGGCACGCCGCAACACCGTACCGGTCGCCGTCGAGCGGGCGATCCAGACCGCCTTGCAAAAGCTGCCGGCCGATCGCCAATCCAGTGCGCTCGCATTCGCGGCGGCGCTCACGGCCGGCCAATCCGAGAACTCCGCGGTGGCCCGTCAGCTCCGGACCGCGGAGCCAGCCAGCTATCGTCTGACCGAAGAGATCTGCCGCCGGCTGCCACGCAGCTCCTTCGATCCGCGGCTGATTGGCAGCGCCATGCAGTATCTCGACAACCACGCCGCGAGCGACGCGCTGGTCTGCTACATCCCGGCTTGCGGACGGGGCGCCGACCAGTACGCGAACGTGCTCGAGACGGCTACGTATCGGGCCCTGGCGGTGACCTTTCGCGGTTTCGAGGCGGCGGCTACCTGGCGTCCTGCACTGTCGCTCGACGATCACATCGTCCTCGTCCGAGAATTCCTGCGCGACATGGCCGCTCGGCTTCAGCCCCGCTTCACGATCATCGCTGGCTTCTCGAGCGGCGGAGATTTTGCGATGCGCTTTGCCGCAGCACACGATCCCGACAGGCGCGTCCGTCTCGACGGCTGTCTGTCGCTCGGCGCCAATCTCTCGATCGAGACCTGCTTTCTCACCCGAATGCTCGCCACGCTCGAGAGCCACGACGACGCGGCGATGCTGGCGACGCTCCGGCGTGTCAGCAATGGTGCGTCGTCGCTGGACGAATGGGTCAATATCTGCGAATACGTCGTCCGGATTGTCCCGACATTCCGCCACGATGTCGCGCCGCTCCGCGTGTTTGGCGCGGCGATCGCGAAGCCGTTCGAGCAGGAGGCGCTGACGCCTTTCGCCCGATGGTATCGGGACGCCGCGGCAAAGGGGTGCCGGCTGCGCTGCGTGTTCGAGGACACGCCCATGTTTCGCGATCTCGTCCGCGAGCTGCAGCTGCGCAATCTCGACGAGGCGTTGCTCGGGCCGCACTATGAAGCCGACTCGTTGGTTACCGAGGCCGGCACCAGCCATTTCGATCTCATCGATCCACGGCGTGTCGAGGAGCACCTGCGCGGCCTGCTGACGCAGCTGGACACCGGAAGACAGGAGCGGTGACTCGGGACTTCGCCGGCGTCGCAACACGTCCGGCCCTGACGTCGCCAATGTCGGGGCTACGATCGCCATCCGCGTGAGCGCCGCCGCGGGCTGGCGACGTGATGGGGAGCGACAAGCCGAGTTCGAGGCCTATTCGGCGCGAAGGACGGACGCAGGGCTGCAGCGGCTGGCGCGATGAACCGGCCACGTTATCGCGAGGGCTGCGACCATGAGCAGCAGCACCGAACACGATACAAGGGTCAGGGGGTCGGTCGATGAGGCCTCGAAGAGCAGGGTGTTGAGCAGGCGTCCGCCTGCAACCGCGCATCCCAGCCCGATTAGCGTGGCGGCGGCGAGCGGAGCGGCATACGGCGCAAGGAAGACGGCGATGAGTTGGAAGCGCTGAGCACCAAGCGCCATGCGCACGCCGATTTCACGCGTTCGAAACACGACTGAATAGCCGGCCACGGCAAACAGGCCGACGACCGACACGACCAGCGCGACCGCCCCAAACACCACGAAGAAGGTGAAGAACACAGTATGGGAGAAGCGCGTGGCCGCAAGCAGCTGATCCACGCGCATGCTGTTGTACACCGCGATGTCCGAGTCGACACCGTCAATCGCCGTGCGGACCGGTGCAAGCCCGATGGGAACTCCGGCGTGGGCTCGTACGAGCATCGCAGCGGCCGCCGTGGGTGCCTGCCGGAGCGGTAGATAAATCGCAGCGTCGATCTCTTGGAAATACCGCTGTCGAATGTTCGGCGCGACGCCAACCACGGTCAGCCAGGGCGTTACCGTGCCGGCAGGGTCGGGAGTGCGCAATCGGATCAGCTGGCCGAGGGGGTTGGTATCGTGGAAGTGTATCCGCGCGAACCGATCGTTGATGATCGCGACCCCATGTCCACTGGTTCCATCGATCGCGTCGAACATGCGGCCCGCGAGGAGGTGCACGCCCAGGGTGTCGAAGTATGGAGGTGACACGGCGACAACGCAAGCACTCGCCGCGCCGCCGGTCGACGTCGACGACATGTTCCGCCGGACCTCAACGGTCGAGGTCGGAGCGCTGTAAAAGGGAAGCGCGCTCGCGATCGTCGCGGCAGCCACACCTGGCATGGCCGCGAGGCGATCCTGCACCGTGCGATACAGCGCCACTTGATCGTCACGCGTCGTGTATCGCTGCGCAGGCAACTGGGTCATCCACACCATGATGCTCGACGGATCGGGGACGACTGAGTCGGCGCGATGCAGCGCCACGCCGCTGCGCAGCATGGCCGTCGCGCTCGACAGCAACGCGAGCGTCAGCGCGATTTCGATGGCGACAAGAATCATTGCCGATCTCCGGAACGCCATGCCGCCTGCAATCCGGCCGAGGCCGCGCGTGTCCAGACGATGGACGTTGACGGTCAGCAGATGTAGGCCGGGAATGACAGCGAACAGGGCCGCCGATCCGACCGTTGCGGCGACGAGAAAAGCCAGCACCCGACCATCCACCGTCCAGCGGTACCAATACGGCCACTGTGCTTGAGGAAGGGAGGACACCCAAATGGCGACGCCCACCCTCGACAGGGCGAATCCCAGAAGCCCGGCCGCTGACGCGAGCACGAGACCTTCCACCAGGAACTGTCGAAGCAAGCGCCAGCGCGTGGCTCCCAATGCCAGCTGAAGCGCGACCTGATCGGAACGACGGGTCGCACGCACGAGCAGCAGGTTGCCGACGTTGGCGGACGCAATCACGAGCAGAAGCCCAACGCCGGCGAATGCGCCAGACCAGGAATCGGTCAGGGCAATCGTCCCGGTAAATGGTGTGACCACGACTTTGATGTTGCTGTTGGTGGCGGGGTGCGTAGTCGCCAATGTGGACATGATGGTGTTGAGCGCGGCATCAGCCTCGCGAGTGTTGACGCCATCGGACATCCGGCCAAACAGCGACCATGCTCGAGCGTCTCTTTTCTGACGCTCGAGATCGGGCGCAGCGGAGAGGGGTAACCACAAGTTCGCGATCATCGGGAACTTGAAGCCGTCCTTCATGACCCCGATAACGGTGCGTGGGACGCCGTCCACGGTTATCACACGACCGAGAACTGGCTCCGCGGCATACCTGGTCTTCCATACGTCAGCGCCGAGCACGACGACGGCCTCTGCACCAGGCTGGTTATCGTCCACGGAGAAACCGCGACCCATCATCGGCGTCTCGGTCAGCACGCCGAACGTGTTGGCAGAAACGAACGCCACGAACGCGTGCTCGGAAGCGAGGCCGGCATCCTTGAGGGTGACTTCAGCCGCTCGGTAGGCGCCGATGTCCACGAATGCTGTCGTGGCGCTGCGAAGATCCTCGAAGTCGGCGAACGATGCGTCCAGCGGATCTCCATTCGCGCCGATTTCTTCGATGGAGACGATCCTGTCTGGCGAGTCGAGCGGTAAGCCACGAAGCACGATGCCGTCAACGATCGCGAACAGGGCAGCCGCCCCGCCGAGACCCAGCGCGAGCGTAAGCGCGGCCACGATGAAGAACGGCCATTCCTGGACGAGGCTTCGTAGCGCCCTCCGGACGTCGTGACGCATCGATGGCTCCTTATTGGCTTGATTGGCTTGCGACCTGACGTATCGGACGACTGCAGAGAATCATTCTGCCGCGCGAGCGGTTCAAAATTCCGGTGCTGAACGGCGCGCCGATCCTGCCGCTGCGGCCGTTGCGCATGTCGTGAAAGATGGGCGATCAGGCTCCTGAGGACGCAGCCCAACTGGCGTGGTCACGACTCGACATTCTGACGATGTCTTCCTCGTGCAGGTCCATGGCGATCCATCGTGACTTCCGATTGCCGCTCGGGGAGCGACACCTGTCCATTTTCGAGGAGCCACTGTACCGCCTCGTACACCGCCTCGAGCGATGAGTAGCGCGGTCGGTACTCCAGCAGTCGCTCCGCCTTGTTAATACTGCAGTTCGGGCTGTGCGCGATGTGATCCCACGTGGCCTTCGCCTCGGCATCCGACACGGTCTCGCGCCATTCCGGCCAGGGCAGAAATCTCAAGGAGGCCTTCCCGCCGAACCACGCCGCGACAGCCTCGGCATAACCGCGGAGCGTGATCGCGGCGGGCGACACCACGTGGAAGCTCTCGCCGACAGCCGCACCCCAGTGCATCAGCGCGCGTTCGAATGCCTGCGCCACGTCATCGGCGTGCACGTGATGCACCGTCTCCAAGCCAAGATTCGGCAGCTCGACCTCCATCCCGGCGGCCAACCGCGAGAACACCGCCGGGTTGAAGTGACCCGCGGGGTTCAGGGGCGCCCAGCCGGGTCCGACGATGTGTCCAGGGTGCAGCACCGTCGCGGGGAACCCCGTACGGCGCGCCTCGTCGAGCAGATACGCTTCGATCGCCGCTTTCTGGACGCCGTACTCGCCGAACGGCGTACGCGGTTGTGCTTCCGTTGTCGGGACGACCGCGCTCGGTCCGTGTACCCAGATGGTGCCGCAGTGCAGGACGTGCTGTACGGTGCCGCGCAACGACTCCACCAGCTGTCGCGCGCTGTCGAGGGTGAAACAAATCATGTCGACCACGGCGTCGGGCCGGAGCTCCCGGATCTGGTCGCCGAATGTGCCCGCCGCTTCGGCACTGGAGCGATCGATCCTGTGCAGCTCGACCGCCGCCCAGGTGCCGTGTGCCTGGTAGGGAAGGCGTCGGCCGCGGCTGATGGCGATCACGTCGTGGCCCGCAGTCACCAATCGCGGCACGAGGTACGTACCCACATGTCCGCTTGCGCCGATGATCACGACTCGCATTTGACCCCCTGACCCCCAATTCTGGGTAACACAGTGGTATCAAATCGCGGTGCTGCCTGCCAATTCGGGAAGTGCGCTGACTGTATTCCGCAATGGCGTCGGCACCTAAACTCCTCGGAGAACTGCGCCGATCCTCCAGTAAGCCGCCGTTCTTGTTAGAATCCTCAGCCTCATCACAACAAACCGACTTTCGACTGGAGGCGACATGACGCCCTCGCACCCTGACCTTCGCAACTCGGTTCCTGATATGAACCAGCCGTTGAAGCGCCGCGGGCTGTTCGCCGCGGCCTGGGCGGCGGTCGTCGGCTTTGTCCTTGCGCGCACGAGCGCACCCGTCGAAGCCGCGCAAGTGAGTTTGATCTACGAAAACACCGCTAGCGGCGCACCGTTGAACGCCCCAGGCGCAACCGTCTTATTGATCAACAGAAGCGATTTCAATCTTGGTGCTGGAGCCAACGTGCTCGAGGTGAACTCGACCGGAACGCCGGCGGGC
>DASWZV010000021.1:0-1502 GCA_036407095.1 Vicinamibacterales bacterium
CGGGACTGCCGAAGTGCCTGGTGACGTAGCCGAGAGAGCCGAAATAGTCCTGCTCCTCGCCGGTCCACAAGCCCACGCGAATGGTCCGGCGCGGTTTGACACCGATCGCCTTCAGCATGCGAACCGCCTCGAGGACGACGGCGCACCCCGCGCCGTTGTCGGTTGCCCCGGTCGCGGTGTGCCACGAATCGAGATGACCGCCCAACATGACGACCTGATCGCGCAGCGCAGGATCCGAGCCCGGGATCTCGCCGACGACGTTGAAGCCGTGGATGTTGTCGGTGAACGTGGCGGTTACGCTGACTGACAGCTTGACCGGGACCTTCTTGTCCAGCATCCGCACGATCCGGCCGTAGTGCTCGCGCGAGAACACGAACGACGGAAACGGGGCGTGGTACTTCTGGTCGTAGTAGCCGGAGACGCGCACGGCCTCGGGAATGGAGCTGGGGGTGATCACGGCCGCCACCCCTTCGGCCGCGAAGAACTTCAGGATCTCGATCTGTTTGTCGAGCGCCTTGTTGAAGTCGTTCTCCTCGTCCTTCAAGGTCGAGGGATCACCGGGGTTCAGCTCGTGCTCCTGCTTGTCGAGCGCGGCGTCGGTGAGGCGCGTGGCTTCCGGCTGGAACCCGATGTCGACGGGGCGGGGCCGTCCATTCATGACCAGCGCGCCGCGAAGCTTGCCGCGATAGCGTTCGAAGTCGTCCTTCGACTTGACGTCGACCACGATCGGCGTCCCGGTCAGCGGCGCGGCGGTGGCAGGCGACCAGGCCATCGGGTAGCCGTAAATCCGCATGTACTGCGGCTCGACCATCGCGATATCGAAATGCTCCAGCGTCCAGCCCCGGAAGGTCGGTTCGTCGTACGGTTCGAGCGCGGCGTGCTCGAGTCCCCAGTGCGTCATCTGATCGCGCGCCCACTCGCCGGCCTTGCGCAGGTTCTCGGAACCGGACAGGCGCGGCCCGTACACATCGCTCAACCAGCTCAAGGTCTCCATGACATCCGAATGCTGGAAGCCCTCGACCTTGAGCTTCGCGACCACCTCTTGATTGACCGGTTCGGTCGCCGCGCGTCCGGCCGTCGATAGAACGACGAGGGCAGCTGCCGCAGTGGCGGTGAAAGTGCGCATGAAGGCGATTATGACAGAGGCCGTTTCCGAGTCCGCATACCGGATTCCGCTTGCCGCGTACCGGCGCCTTTACTCGTACCGCAGGGCCGTCATCGGGTCGATCTTCGAGGCGCGGTATGCGGGGATGAGTCCCGCCCCGAGCGCGACGCACACGAGCAGAACGGCAGATGAGGCGAGGACGACCGGATCGTAGCCCTTCATCTCGTAGAGAATCGCTTCGGCGCCCTTGCCCAGGCCGTACGCGCCGGCCAGCCCGATGATGCCGCCCACCGCGACCATCCCCCCGACCTGCGTCAGCACCATCTTGCGGACGCGCGAAGGGGCCGCGCCGAGCGCCATGCGGAGACCGAACTCGCGGATGCGTTGCGACACGGTG
>DASWZV010000022.1:0-1771 GCA_036407095.1 Vicinamibacterales bacterium
AGGCGACGTACGTGTTCACTTCGCGGCTGTTCGTCCGCGGCATCGCGCAGTACGTGTCGACGACGCGCGATCCATCGCTGTATCTCGATGAAATCAGCCGCAAATCGGGGACGTTCGCGGGATCGGCGCTGCTGGCCTACAAGTTGAACTGGCAATCGGTTATGTTCATCGGCTATGGCGACGACCGCGAGCTGACGGATCAGGAGCGCCTGGTGCCGAGCGACCGGCAGTTTTTCGTGAAGGTGTCGTACGCGTTTCAGCGCTGACCGGTAGCGCAGGCGTCGGTGGTGCAGGTCGTAGCGCAGGTGTCGGTGGTGCAGGACTAAAGGCCTGCGCTACGACGAACGTTTGCCCGTGTCGCAGGCCTCCAGGCCTGCATCACGTAGCGCAGGCCTTTAGGCCTGCACCAGTGCAAACCAGGCCTGCATCAGGAGGCACCATGCCGAGCTGGCTCGAGCAGACCTTGCGCGACGTGCGGTACGGGGCGAGAAGCCTCCTCAAGACGCCGGGCTCCTCGGCGCTCGCCATTCTGTCGCTGGCGACGGGGGTCATGGCGACGACCGTCATCTACAGCGTCCTCCACGCGGTCGTGCTCGATCCGTTCCCCTACAAGGATGTCGATCGCCTGATGAGCGTGCGCGTGATGGACCCGTCACAACGCGGGTTCCGCACGTACTATTCAGTGGATCAGTTCCTCGAGATCGCCGAACGAAGCACGATCTTCGAGGGAGTCATCGCGTCTACGATCAGCGACGTGCTGTGGGCCGACGAAGGGGATCCGCAGCGCCTGCGCGGCAACCACGGAACGTTCAATACCTTCGACGTCATGGGCGTGCGCCCGCTGATGGGCCGGACGCCGACGGCCGACGATGCGAAGCCGGGCGCGACGCCGGTCGTCGTGCTCGGTTACCGCTTCTGGCAGCGCCAGTTCGGGGGCGATCCGTCCGTGATCGGCCGCGAGCTGCGTCTGAACGACATCGTCCGGACGGTAATCGGCGTGATGCCGAAGCGGTTCATGTGGCGCGGCGCCGACGTGTACCTTCCGGTGACGTTCCAGCGCGGCCATGACGTCGAGGGCGTTCGGATCGTCCACCTGCTCGGCCGGCTGAAGCCCGGGATATCCGAGGCGCAAGCCGAGGCGGACCTGCGCCCGATCATCGCGGATCTCAAGGCGCGGGAGCCCGATCAGTTTCCGGACCGATGGCGCGTCGGTCTGCTCTCGTTCAAGGAAACGTTTCCGAGCGGTATCACGCAGGACATCTGGGTCCTCTTCGGTGCGGTCGCCCTGCTGCTGCTGATCGCCTGCGCGAACGTCTCGAACCTGCTCATCTCGAAAGCGACGGCGCGTCAGCGGGAGATGACGGTGCGCGCGGCGCTCGGCGCCAGCCGCGCCCGCATCATCAGGCAACTTCTGACCGAGAGCCTGCTGCTCGCGCTCGCGGCTGGCGTGGCCGGTGTCCTGCTCGCGTACGCGGGCCTTCCAGCCATTCTCTCGCTGGTCCCTCCGGGGACGATTCCCGACGAGTCCGAAATCGCGCTGAGCCTGCCCGTACTGATCTTCACCCTCGTGCTCTCGGGCGTCACCAGCGTCGTGTGCGGACTGGCGCCCGCCCTTCACAGCTCGCGGCGAGATGTCGCGCGATCGATGCGCGAGGCGGGACGCGGCCTTGCCGGCAACTCGGGTCAGGCGCTGCTTCGCAAGGGACTCGTGGTTGCCGAGGTGGCGCTGTCACTCATGCTGCTGGTGGGATCGAGCCTGCTCGTGCGCACG
>DASWZV010000023.1:0-3789 GCA_036407095.1 Vicinamibacterales bacterium
GCGTAACGACTTGCCGGTCACCGTGCTGTGCAGGAGTTCAACGTCCATGCGCTGAAACGAACGCGACAGCAGCGGCTGATTCGCCAGCAGGCGCACCGATTGCCGGTAGGCGGCCACGCACGACATCACGGCGTCATCGCACTGCGCATCCCGCATGCCACTTTGTCGTCCAGCAACATAGAAACTGGTGACCAGCCGCCGCAGGTCCCATTCCCATGGCCCGGGATGCGCCTCGTCGAAGTCGTTGAGGTCCAGGACCAGATCGCGTTCTGGCGAGGCGTAGAAGCCGAAATTTCCGAGGTGGGCATCCCCGCAGATGACCGGGGCGATGCCTGTCGACGGGAGGCGCGCCAAATCCTCGGCCATCACGTTGGCGCCGCCACGCAGAAATCCGTACGGTGAGGCGACCATTCGCGCGATCCGGACCGGAATGAGGGAGGCGACCCGTCCGACGTGGAGCCGCTCGATCAGGGCGATCGGATCGGGCCTGTTGTGACCGGGCTGCCACACACCGAGCGAGCGTCGTGAGACTTTCTGCCGCAGCTGGCGACCCAGCTTGAAGCGCTTGACCCGCGAAACCGGTCGAACGCGGACGGACCGATAGGCTCGGCTATCCTCACCCGGCAGCGCTGAATACGTCGTCAGCTTCGTCGCCATGTCGGAGGTCTGGTCCTCCCGGGCCAGTCAGAATCTGCCTGATCAGACAACTGAGCCACGGCGACCAGTCGATCCGTCGCTCCGGCGTCAATCGCGGGATCGTATGCGCCGAAGTACGCAACGGAACCAAAACCGCCGCTCTCAAAGGCCGACTCGAGTTCGCTTCTCGTCCAGCATCGCATCACGAAGCGATAGTCGCTCGAATGTTCTCCAGCGTCGGTGACCAGAGTGTGCGTTTCGGACAGAAGAAGCAGGTGGCGCTCCGGATGGAGTTCCGTGGTGCTCGTGAACGTGAGCTGGCCTCGGTCGGTAAGAACGCTCCTTCGAAAAACGGGCTCGCGCTGCTTTCGGGTCCTCGTCGCTTCCCACTCGCGAACGTCCAGAATCAGGACGCCCGCAGGCCGCAGCGCGCCCGCGAACGCGGCAAACACCGATCGGCGTGCGTCGTCATTCACGACGTCGTTGAGAACGCCGCGGCAGAGCATGCCCTCGTAGCGCGCCACGGGTAGATCGAGGAGGTCCCCGACGCGAAATGAAACGGAATGGCCGTGACCGCGCACGGACTGCCTGGCGGTCTCGATTAGTTCGGACGACCGGTCCACGCCTTCAACGGCATAACCTCGGCGCGCGAGTTCGCCGGCATATCGGCCTGTTCCACAGCCGGCATCGAGAATTGTTGCGCCCGGAAGGACGCCCCGCTCACTCAACCAGGCGGTGATCGCGGCGCACTCCTGACCGACAGGACGGTCGATCAGCAGATCGAAGGCCCACGCGTACTCACCGTAAAAAGGGCGACTGGACTGCTCGGCCATGGAAGTCACGCGACTGTACAACAACGATGTCGGACAAACCACGCTGCCCGAATCAGCTGGAAGCCTCGTGATGTAGAGCAACCGTTCCGGGGAGCCGCACACGAGAAACCGCGGTCGAACGGTCGGGGACTCGTCAGCTCGTCGCGTCATCTCGTCGGCGGCGGTCAAACAGGAACAAGGGATACGGTTCGACTGTCTCAGGCACTTCGCCTCGCCGCAATTCGGTTTCCGCCGCTTCGACCGCCGTCCGGATTCGTTGCCTCGCGTCCTCGGCCGAGACGCGAGGATTGCGCGCCCGGTTCCGCCAGTCATCTTCCCGCAGGTTCCACACGGTCTCTGGATCGCGGTGAATGCCCTTTGGTGACGACGTCGGGAGAATGGCCTCGAAGCGCGCACCGAGTTTTTGCATTGCGGCGTGTGCCCGCCGGTTGCGCAGAGCGATGCGCGCTTCGAGACGTCTGATGTGCATGGTCGTGAACGCAAACTCGAAGAGTGCGTTGGCCGCATCGGAAAACACACCCGTGGACCAGAAATGAGCACTCAGGACGAATCCCCATTCGGCGTCGGATGCCGTCGAATCCAGGTAGCGGACCTGGACAATGCCGACCGCGGCAGTCACGCCATCAGGAACGATCCCGAAGCAGACGCCCCGGCCTTGCGCGCGTTCCCGCTGTGACCACTCGACAAATCCCGCGAACTTGGCGAGCGTCGGGGGCGGAGGAGCCATGTAGGCAGTTACCTCTGGATCGGAGAACAGCGTGAACAGCGTATAAACATCGGATACGGCGACCTCGCGAAGCGTCGTCAGGTCGCCATGCAGCGGTGGCAGTCGGTCCGTCCATCGGGCGAGCATCGAGTATCCGTTAGATACCCGCGGCCTTCTGGGCTCGGCCGGGTGGCTTCTTGATGCCCCAGGCCAACCCGATCCATCCCAACGCGCGGATCACGTACCCCGCGACGTCGATCTGCCACCAGCGAAAGCCGTGGAAAGCCGCACTCGGGAACGCGTGATGGTTGTTGTGCCAGGACTCGCCGAATGACAACAGCGCCAGCCAGGCGTTGTTGGCGCTGTGGTCGACATTCGCAAACGGGCGCGTGCCGAACAGGTGACAAATCGAGTTGATGCTCCAGGTGACGTGCTGCACCAGAAAGATTCGGACCAGGCCTCCCCAGACGAACCCCCTCAGTGCGCCCCACCAGGTGCCGTGCAACCACCAGCCGAGTGCCGCTGGGATCGTCAGGCCCAGCGCGACCCAGAGGAAGTAGAGGCGACTCACTTTCCTCATCGATCGATCGTTGATGAGATCCGTGATGTAGGCCGCACCTCTTGGTAACTGGTGTTTGAACAGCCACCCCGTGTGAGCGTGCCAAAGCCCGCGCAGCGTCCCTCGCAGCCCATCGCCCTCGAGATGGGGCGAGTGCGGATCGCCCGGCTGATCGCTGAGGGCGTGATGGCGCCGGTGGATGGCGACCCAGAAGAGCACGGGCCCTTGCGCCGCCATCGATCCGAGAATGCAGAGACAGACGCGGACCGCCGACGTGGTCTGGAACGCCCGATGCGCAACGAGGCGGTGGAGCCCGACATCGATCCCAATCACCGTGATGCCGTACATTCCGGCGAGGAGGCACAGCTCGACCAGCCCGACGGCGCGACCCCACAGTTGCACTATCGCGACGACCAGACCGAACGCGGGCCCGAGCACCGCCACCAGGGTCACGCGGCGCTGCAGGCGGTAGGCCCGCGTATTCAGGTCGAGCAGGTCGAGAGCAGCCGACATCTCAGCGAATGCCGCTGGCTGTGCGCACGTCCGCCGGCAGCGTCGACTGCAGCTGCTGCACGACGAGTCGGCGCTGGATCTTTCCACTCGACGTCCTCGGCAGCGTCCGCGGAGGGACGAGAATCACGTGGTCGACGCTGATCCCGTGCACCTTGAGCCGATCGCGGACCGCAGCCGCGATCTCGGTGTGGCCGGCGGCGTCCGCGCGCGTCTCCGCCACGACGCACACCCGTTCGGTTGCACGCTCCTCCGAGGGCACGCCGACGGCCGCGACGGCGTCTTTCCGCACGCCTGGAACCGACGACACGATCTCTTCGATCGCCGAGGGCACGAGGTTGCGTCCGCGTGCAATGATCAAGTCCTTGCTGCGACCCGTGACGAACAACGCGCCGTCGGCGATGTACCCGAGATCGCCGGTGTCGAGCCAACCGTCCTTGAGAACCGCCGCCGTCGCGTCGTCGTCGCCGTAGTAGCCTTCCATCATGCTGTCCGATCGGATCCAGATCTCGCCGAGCCTTCGCTCCGGCAGATCGTGACCCTCA
>DASWZV010000024.1:0-1603 GCA_036407095.1 Vicinamibacterales bacterium
GAGCGGGAACCGGGACAAGCCGCGGATCCTCGACGCGTTCAACGAGCCGATCGACAACTGGCTCGACTTCTTCATGTTCACGATGTTCACCGACCGCGACGGCAAGTCGCAGCTGCTCTCGCTCTCGGAGAGCTCCCTCGATCCGCTGTCGCGCACCACGCGTTTCATGCTGACCGAAGAGGCCCACCACATGTTCGTCGGCGAGACGGGCGTCGCGCGGATCCTCGAGCGCACCTGTCAGCTGATGAAGCAGGCTGGCTTTTCGGAGGACGTGCGCAAGCTGGGCGGCATCGACTTGCCCACCATCCAGAAGTTCATCAATCTCTGGTTCAGCCTCAGCCTCGATCTGCACGGCAACGAGATCTCGACAAACGCCGCGTCCTACTTCGCCAACGGTCTCAAGGGGCGCGCATTCGAAGAGAAATGGGACGACCACAAGGTCACCGACGCCGTCTACGACCTCGAGGTGTCGCAGCAGGGCGCGCTCGAACGCCGGCAGATACCGATGCGGACCGCGATGAACGAGGTGTTGCGCGACTGGTACGTCGGCGACTGCCAGGCCGGGGTCACGCGGTGGAACAGGATCCTGGAACGGCACGGGCTCTCGGATCGGCTCCGGTTGCCCGATCGCAAGTTCAATCGCGGCATCGGGATGTTCTCGTCGCTGCATTTCGATCCGCTTGGCCACCACCTCTCAGACGAGGCGTGGGCGGCGCGCCGGCACGAGTGGCTGCCGGCGGCGGCCGATCGCGAGTACCTGCTGAGCATCATGAACGAGCCGGTCTACGAGGCCGGGCGGTTCGCCAACTACATCGCGCCGCCGATCCGCGGCATCAATCGGATGCCGACGAACTTCGAGTACGTCAGGACGGAACTGTAGCCAGGAGCCACGAGCCAGGAGCCAGGAGCTAGGAGTTAGAAACTGGATCGAGGCCGTCGTGAAGCGGCGGCCAGGCCAAAGGACGCGAAGCACGTAAGCGCGTGAGGGCCCCACGCGCATTGAGTAACGATGACAAGAATTGCGGTCAGCCAGCGCGACGCGGTCTGCACCATCGAGCTCAACGACCCGCCCGCGAACACCTATTCGTATGAAATGATGCAGGAGATCGATGCCGCGGTGCTGGCCGCGCGGATGGATCCCGGCGTGCACGTAATCGTCATCCGAGGCGCCGGAGAGAAGTTCTTCTGCGCGGGCGCGAACATCGGAATGCTCAAGGACGCCGATCCCGACTTCAAGTACTACTTCTGTCTGCACGCGAACGAGACGCTCAACCGGCTGGAGCAGACGCCGAAGCTCGTAATCGCGGCGCTGAACGGGCACACGGTGGGGGGCGGCCTCGAGATCGCGCTGGCTGCGGACCTGCGGGTGGCGCGGCAGGGCACCGCGAAGATCGGCCTGCCCGAGGTCGCGCTCGGCGTGCTGCCGGGGACCGGCGGCACGCAGCGGCTGGCGCGCCTGATCGGCAAGGCGCGCGCGATCGAGCTGATGGCGACCGGCCGGTTGTTGTCGATGGACGAGGCGAAGGCCGCCGGCCTCGTGCACGAGGTCTGGGGCGAGGCCGAGCTGCAGGGCCGCTCGTTCGAGGAGGCGGTGCTCGACTAC
>DASWZV010000025.1:0-4416 GCA_036407095.1 Vicinamibacterales bacterium
CGGCAGGACGCCGTCGCCGTTCGCGACTCCTCCGGATCCGAGGACGTCTTCGATCACGTGATCCTGGCGTCCCACGCGGACCAGAGTCTGCGGATGCTGACCGATGCCTCCGACGTCGAACGCGCCGTCCTCGGCCGCTTCACCTACTATCCGAACATCGTCGTGCTGCATCACGATCCGGACTTGATGCCCGCACTCCCGGCGCACTGGGCGACATGGAACTACTTCGCCGACGACATCGCGGACGCCCACAGGCCGGTCGCGCACACCTACTGGATGAACCGGCTCCAGGGCATCGACAAGCGGCTTCCCACGTTCGTATCATTGAATCCGCTTCGCCGCCCGCACGACCACCTGATCGAGCAGAGCCTTCGATACGAACACCCGACGCTCGATGCGGCAACCGTTCGCGCACAGCACGAGCTGTCGTTGATCCAGGGCACGAACCGCCTATGGTTCTGCGGCGCGTGCTACGAGCGCGGTGGATCTCACGAGGACGCGCTGCGATCGGGCCTTCACGTGGCGCGATCGTTCGGCGTCGATCTGCCATGGTGACCGTTCCCCCGACGTGTGTCTCCGGCCTGTACTTCGGCGAGATCGTTCACCGCCGGCTACGCCCCGTCTCACACACGTTCCGGTATCGCGTCTGCGGTCTGCTCGTCGATCTCGATGAAGTCGCGGATCTCGACAGACGCCTTCGGCTGTTCTCCTACAACCGACCCAATCTGTTCGGCTTCTACGACCGTGATCTGGGTCCCCGCGACGGATCGTCCTTGAGACACTGGATCGATCGTCACCTTTCCGCGGTCGGCATCGACCCGATGGGCGGATCAGTGCGAGTGCTGTGCTTCCCACGGCTCTTCGGCTACGTCTTCAATCCCCTCGCAATCTGGTTCTGCTACGACAGCAGCGGTCGACTGGTCGCGCTGCTGCTGGAAGTCTCCAACCTGACACGCGAGAGCCACAGCTATCTGCTGAGGGTTGCGCCGGAGGACGGCGGCACCGTGATTTCGGCCAGCTTCGACAAGACGTTCTACGTCTCGGGCTTCATCGACATGGCCGCCCGCTACGAGTGCCGGGTTCTGGAACCCGGCACTCGCGTGGCCGTGGGCATCCGCGAGCTCGAGCACTTCAATGAGACGCTGCTCGCAACGTGGAGCGGACGCCGCGTTCCTCTCACGGATCGATCGCTTCTCCGGGCGTTCGTCTCTTTTCCCTTGATGACGTTCAAAGTGTCTGCGGCGATCTATTGGCAGGCGATCCGGTTGATGAGCAAAGGCGTCCCGCACTATGCCCACGTGTCGGCGCCGGCGGGCGAGCTGACATACGCTGGCTTCGCCCGGCGCGCCTTCACTCCCGCGGAAGATCCGGCAGCGCCGTGAATCTCTGCACCAACCGGTAGGCATTCCGGATCTCCGGATGCCTCGAGACAGCCGCGACATTGTAGATGTAGCTGAGCGACGAGAGGTGCTGGACCATGGCGAGGCTCAGGATGCCGGCGACGGCCGCCGTCCAGAGTCTGTCGCCCTGAATCATCGCCCGTCGGAACGCGAACAACGCCCGTTCCGCGTCCCGTTGAGATCCGGTCGTCTGAAGCATCGCCCGTTCGGCGTCTGTTTTGCGCAGCGTCAAGTCGACACCGACGATTGCCTGCAGTCGATTGAGGAGCGCAGGGTGGTTCACCTCGGACAGCCAGTTGCTCGCCACCCTCTGGATCATCGCCCGGACGATGGTGTTCTGTTCGGTCTCGAATGCCCCCTCGACGCAATCAACATTCTCGGGACCGACGGCGTAAAGGCCGACGCCCATCGCGGCAAGGAAACGGACGATATCGTGGGGATTGTGCCGGAGCTGCTGACGCAGGTGCACCTCCATCGCCGGAGGTTTGTGGCGGAACGACATCGCGAGGAAATTGGCTTGCGCGCGGACGGTGCCGGTCTGCATCACCCATTCGACGGGTATCCGCTCGAACCCCTGGGCGTCGAGCAGACGGTAGGTCATCTCGAAGATGTCGGTGTACAGCGACATGTCCCACAGCGTGAGGTCTCTGC
Source organism: Vicinamibacterales bacterium (assembly GCA_036407095.1). Lineage (GTDB taxonomy): Bacteria > Acidobacteriota > Vicinamibacteria > Vicinamibacterales > UBA2999 > Gp6-AA40. The sequence goes on from DASWZV010000025.1 coordinate 2,052, forward strand.
CCAACAGCGCCTTGGACAACGCTTCCGACACGAGATACTCGAGATACGACTGGTGCAGGAAACGGAACTGGTCGCCGATGCGGGTGAAAAACGTACAGTTCAGCAGTTGCAGGGTGTATGCATCGATTTCATCCCGGGACAATCCCGGGAGCTCCGCCTCGATGCGCTTGGAAAAGTCCTTCAACGGCCACTCGGTGATCCCTTCCCTGAACCAGTCGCACGCGAGGCGGCGCACGAAGTCCCAGCGCTGATCGAGCGACCACTTCGTGATCGTCCCGAAGTTGTCCTGCAGCGTCTTCATGAAGAATCGCTTGTAGAGATCGACGACCGAGACGTCTTCGAGATCCCCAGGCCGAGGTGGCTGCTGCGCGTGCGAGCTGGCCGCCAGCCGGCGCAGCGGCGAATCGGCCGCGCCCAGCCAGTTCACGAAGAGCATCAGGTGGATCGGATTGCGGCACAGCTCTCGAAGGTTGTCGTGCTTGCCGAACAAGGCGGCCGCGCGCGATGTCAGTCTGGGGTCCCGCAGGTTGACGTACCTCAGCATGGCCTCGAGGTCGAAGGCCCGCAGCCTGACGACATACCGGGCCCCGACAATTCCCACCTCGATATCGGATCGAAAGAAGCTCGAGCGGCCGGAGAGGATGATCCGCACGCCTGTGGCCAGCTGAAGGCCGTGAATCCTCTCGAGGATGTCCGGGACGATGCGGTAGTCGACACCGCTCGCCATTTCATCGAAGCCGTCGAGAAGCAGCACCACATTGCCACGGCGGAGTAAGAAACTCTTCAGCTGAGAGACCGACAACAGCACGCCGTAGCGTACGAGGTACGCCGACATGGCCTCCAGGAGATCGGTCTTGTCGTGCGCGAAGCCCAGGCTCAAATACAACGGAATCAGGGCGTCGGAACCGCCTTTGAGGGCCTCGGCCGCGAGCTCGTTGCCGAACATCCGCATGAAGCTCGTCTTGCCGGAGCCGTAGTCGCCCAGCAGCAGCACGAAGGCGTTGGGATCTTCCTCGAGCAGACGCCGCAGCAGCTGCCCAACCGACTCACTCGGGAATTCGTCGCCCGTGCTGGAATCCTGAACGCTGGCAGAGGGCCAGACGTAATGACGGGCGTTGAGGATCTGGCCGAGATCAGGAAATCGTGCCAGATAATCCTGAATCACGTGCAGCGTCGGCGTTCCGACGCCCGAGGTCCGATGCGCGGCCTGAGTGACCTCGCTGGGGCTCGCGACCGACGACAACCCGCGTGCGAGGGGACTGTTCTCGGATTCCACGAGCCGCCCCAGCGCGCGCAGATCGGAGAGCAGCTCCAGCGCTTCCTGATACCGTCGGTCGCGGTCCTTTTCGAGCGCGCGACCGATGATCGCATCCAGATCGGACGGAAGATCCGGGCGGAGCACCGACGCCGGAACGGGGTCGTGGCTGAGGATTCCGTTGACGATGACGGCCCACGTGGCGCCGCCGAACGGCAGCTGCCCCGTGCACATCTCGTACAGGACCACCCCGAAGGAAAACAGATCCGTTCGCGTGTCGAGCCTCTCTCCGCGCGCCTGTTCCGGAGACATGTAGGCGACGGTGCCCACGAGCGTGCCATCCTCGGTCAACTGTCCGCCTGGAGAGAACGAAAACGTGTCGGCCTCGTCGTGGACCTGTCCCGCGATTCCCGATCGCAATTTCGCAAGGCCGAAATCGAGGATCTTGATGCGGCCATCGTTGGTGACGAAGATATTCGCCGGCTTGATGTCGCGGTGCGTGATCGCCTTGGCGTGAGCCGCGACAAGCGCGTCGGCCACCTGGGTGGCGATGCTCAGCATCCGCCCGATGGAGGGGACGCCGTTGGTCAGGATCTCCTGCAGCGTCTGGCCTTCGAGCAGCTCCATCACGATGTAGGGCTGCCCGTCCTGCTCGCCGGCTTCGTAGATGGTGCAGATGTTCGGGTGGTTGAGGGCCGCGGCCGCGCGCGCTTCGCGGAGGAAGCGCTCGATCGCCTGCTCGGTGTCGGCGACCGCCGCCGGCAGCAGCTTGAGCGCGACCTCGCGCCGCAGGGTGAGATCCTCGGCGCGGTAGACGACGCCCATACCGCCGCTTCCCAGCTGATTCAGCACCCGATAGTGCGAAAAGGCGCGATCGGACATTTCATGATCGGAAGGGGGCGTGTCGTCGATGGATACGTGCGGCAGGCAACCGCCTGCCGCTTCGTCAGAAGCTGATCTTCAGCGCCGCCTGCGCCTGACGCGGCGGCCCGGTCTGCAGAAACTGACCGTACGCGGGCAGAGGGTTCGTCGGGTACGGGCCTGTTCCAAACACGTTGTTGATGTCGATGAAGTTCGCGCGATTGAAGAGATTGAAGACCTCGAAGATCG
>DASWZV010000026.1:0-1799 GCA_036407095.1 Vicinamibacterales bacterium
GGGGATCTTCGCGGAGCTGAAAGACAACCTCAAAGGCCGCATCGGCATCGTCATCTCGCACCGCTTCTCGACCGTCCGCATCGCGGATCGGATCGCGGTGATCGTGGACGGAGGCATCAAGGAGCTGGGCACGCACGAGGAGCTGCTGCGTGCCGGCGGCCGCTATGCGGAGCTCTTCGAGCTGCAGGCCGCCGGGTACAGGTGAGGCGCGAGCATGTGGGCCTGGCTTCCGATTCTCCTTGTCTGGATCGCGCAGGCGCCGCGGGATGCGCACACGTCGGGAACCTCGACCGCGACGATTGCCGGTCGGATCATCGATCGCGACTCCAAACGTGCGATTCCTGGTGCGCTCGTGAGCATTCGCGATTCCAGCTCGTTGCCGGCGATCACCACGAGAGCCGACGGCGACGGACGGTACGAACTCAGTGGTCTGGCGCCGGGTGACTATGCGGTCTGGGCGTCGGCCGGCGAGCTTCGCGCGACCCATCTGTCGCAGGTCTTCGGACAGACCGGTTCCATGAACCGGATGGTCCCGCCGCCACTGACTCTCACGCTGAAGGCGGGTGAAGTCCGGTCGGACATCGACTTCGCGCTCGTTCGCGCGCTGGCGATCGAAGGACGCGTGCTGGATGCCCGGGACGAACCGATGGCCGGCGTAGAGGTCGAGGTCGTGCGCGCCAACGGGTTGCCAAGTGCGGGGCCGGAAGTCTTTTCCGACGATCGCGGGGGCTACCGCGTGTTCGGTCTCGCGCCCGGCCGGTATCGGGTGTGCGCCACGCCACACTACTTTTTTTCCGACGACCGTCCCTTATCGGCCTCACGGCTCGTCCGCACCTGTTACCTCGCGTCGATAACGGAAGCCGGCGGCGCGGACGTTCTGCTCGAGTCGGCGGACGCACTCGGCATCGATATTCGCGTCCAACGCAGCGCCACGTATTCCATCTCGGGAACCGTCATCGACGCCTCCGGTGTGGCGGTCGAGAACGCAAGGGTGTCTGCCGTTCGCAACGATCTTCGCGCGGCCGCGAACGGACAGACGCACGCGGGGCAATTCGTGCTGGAAGGCCTGACCGCGGGGCGCTACCTCGTGCGCGCGGGGGTGGGTGGTCCGGACAACTTCGACGAGGCGCGTCCCGTCGCGCGTGAGGAGGAGACTGGAGAAACGATTGTCCTCGTCGACGCCAACGATGTCTCGAACGTCGCGCTGACGCTGTCGCGCCCATCGCACGTGTCCGGTCACGTGGTGTTCGAGGGTGATCCACCGCGGCCATCGCGACAGCTGCATCTGTCCGTAGGTTTGACGACGGTAAGGGATGACTGGGGTGACGATGGCTTCCACCCCATTCCGGTTGACGACAGCCTGGCGTTCGAGTTGAAGAACGTCCCTGGGCGGCCGTCAGCAGTCTTCATTCAGGGGCTTCCCGATGGATGGATCATGAAGTCGGTCCGATACGACGACCGCGACATCACGGGCGTGGCGGTCGACCTCAGCGGAACATCGCCTCAGAGCCGGCTGCAGATCGTGGTGACCAACGCGGTCGCGTGGGCGTCGGTGCGCGTCACGGACGCGCGAGGCGAGGCCGTGACGTCCTACATGCCGATCGTGGTCCCTGCCGATCCAAAACGACGCCTCTTCTCGATCACCACTGACGGCATGCCCTCGCGCGACGGGGTTGTGAAGCTCGGACCTGCGCTCCCAGGTGACTACCTGATCGCGGCAGTCGGCCCCGATGACTATTGGCTGCTGCAGCGGCAGCCGGACCGACTGGACGACCTCGCGCCGCTGGCGCAGCGCGTGA
>DASWZV010000027.1:0-6094 GCA_036407095.1 Vicinamibacterales bacterium
CGCACGACGCGCGCCGTGAGCAAGCCCGGCAGCTTGGTATCGATCCCGAATCCTGCCGTGCCATTGACCTTCTCGGGGATGTCGAGTCGCGGCAGCGACTGACCGAGCACCTTGAAGCTCTTGGGATCTTTGAGCGTGACGGTCTTCGGCACCGGCAGGGCAGCCGCTTTGTCGACCAGCGCACCGTAGTTGACCTTGCGGCCGCTGGCTTGATGGATGACGAAGCCGTTGTCGGTCGTGCAGCTGTTCTCAGGGACACCCCAGGTCTGCGCCGCGGCTGTCACCAGCATCGAGCGCGCGGCCGCTCCCGATTCGCGCAGCACTTTCCACATTCCGCGCACGCTGTTGCTGCCAGCGGTGAGCTGCTGCCCGCCGAAGTTCGGATTGCCGTAGCGCGGATCGGCGCCGGCCCATTCGGTCTTGATCTTCTTCCAGTCGAAGTCGAGCTCCTCGGCCACGAGCATCGGCATCGAGGTCATCACGCCCTGCCCCATTTCGAGCATCGTCAGCATGATGCGCACGCTGTCGTCGGCGTTGACCTTGATCCAGACGTTCGGTTCGAAGGTGCCGGCGGCGGTGAGCACCGCGGCGCCGCGAATCGGCAGGTACGCGCCGATCATGAATCCGCCGCCCGCGGCAGCTGCGGTCTTGAGGAAAGTGCGGCGAGAAAGGCTGGCTGATCGTGTCATGAGTCGCCTCCTCGCTTACGCGCGCGCCGCGCGATGAATCGCGCGTCTGATGCGTTGATAGGTGCCGCAGCGGCAGATGTTACCGGCCATCGCGGAGTCGATCTGCGCGTCGGTCGGCTTCGGCGTCTTGGCAAGGAGCGCCGCCGCTGACATGATCTGCCCGGACTGACAGTAGCCGCACTGCGGTACCTGTTCGGCGACCCACGCGGCCTGCACCGGATGACTCGAGTTGGGCGAGAGCCCTTCGATCGTCGTGATCTTCTTGCCGACCGCCGCCGACGCCGCCGTGAGGCACGCGCGCGTCGCGACACCATCGAGGTGCACGGTGCAGGCGCCGCACTGCCCGAGGCCGCAGCCGAACTTCGTGCCGGTCAGCCCGAGCGTATCGCGCAGGACCCAGAGCAGCGGCATGTCGGGGCTGACGTCGACGTCACGCCGAGTCCCGTTCACATCTAGAGAGATCATGAGGGCTCCTTCAGAGCCGCGCGGGCTCAAGCCCGCGCTCTACAGATGCAAGTTGTGGCACGCCAATCGTAGAGCAGGGGCTTCAGCCCCCGCGGACCCGGCCATTATCGCTCCGTTAGAGCGTTTTCAGATACTCGAGCAGGTCCTCGCGCTGGTCCACCGTGAGCAGCCGACCGTAAACGTGGCCGACGTTGCTGTTGCCCTTCAACCCGGTGTCGTAGAGCACACCCTCGTGCTCGGCATCCGGGCCGCTGCTGACAAAGCCGACGTTGTTCCAGTCGTAGACATCGTAGGCGCGATAGAACCTGGATGGGCGTTGCTCGGGGAAGAGCAGGGCTCGCAGCGTCGGCACCGATCCGTTGTGGAGATAAGGCGCTCTCAGCCACAGGCCGTCGAGCGGCATGTTCGCGTAGCCGTCGGTCTTGCGGAAATGCGAGAAGCGCCAGGGATACCCCTCGCCCAGGGTGTTCATCCTCACGGCGAGCTCGGGCGTGAACGATCGCACGCGTTCGGGATCGGTGCCGACGAGCGCCTGCTGCGTGACCTGACCGATCGCTTTCGAGCCGAGCTCGTGGCAGGACGCGCATTCAGCGGAGTACACCACGCGCCCTCGCGCCGCGCGCATCGGATCGATTCGTTCGGCCGGGAACGATGGCGGCTTGAGGTCCATGATCCAGTCTTCGATACGCTTGAGTGCGGCGACGTCGAGCGATTCGGGCGTCGCGCCGGCGCCGATGGCCGCGCTCTTGTTCCGCTCCTCGACCAGGTTGTTGTTGCCGTCCCAGTGCAGCCAGAGGTTGCGGCGGACACGCTGATTCCACAGCGACGGGAGGTCGACAGTGCCGACGGTGTCATCGGCGGCGATGTCGAACTTGAACATCACCTTGTAGGGATTGAACGTATCGACCCGCCCGGGTCCCTGCGGTGGCCGTGTGTCGAACCACGCGTTGTCGCGCGCGCCGTCGAGAATGCCGTCTCGCGTGCGACGGACAGCGAGGAGGCGGTATCCGATCCGATCGAAGAGCCCGAAGCCGGGATTGATCCGCTGGATCGCCTCGATCAGCGTGTCCGAGGTGAAGCGCGGATCCTGCGCGCACGCGGTCAGGAAGCGGAGATACGCCTGCACGTCCATGCCGTGCGACGGCATGCCGAGCACGACGCGGCGCGGCGCACCCGGCGCGTCGCGCACGGTTCCGGCGTGACAAGTGGCGCAGTTGAGCCCGACGACGTCGGCGAGGCCATTCTTGGTATGGGTCGTCCCGATCGGATGATCGCGATCCTTTGATTCGTAGATGAACCCGAGCTTCTCCCACCCCTGACCGGGCCGATGCGGAAGCTTGTCGGCAAACACGATCGGCAGCACGCGCCAGATCCAGTACGGCACGCCGGCACGCGCTTCGGTACCGATTGCGCCGTACTTGAAATGCTCGACGATGTCGGTCGGGTTCGCGGGAGGCCTCGAGCACTGAGCTACCGACACGGCCACGGCGATGACGAACACCACACCGGTCGCTTGAATGATTCGTCGCATCTTAATCAATCGTCGTCTTCATCAATCGTCGTAGGGGCCGGCTTTAGCCGGCCCATGAAGGGCCGCCCGAAGGCGGCCCCTACTTACGAGGCCCCTACACGAAAGATGGTCCTTACGTACCGGGAGGTGCCGGCGGGGTCACCGTCTTCCATGGCGCGAATGCGTTCTCGACTCCGGCGAGCGCCGGCGCGAGCTGCGGGAAATGCCGCCGCAGAATCGAGAGCATCGAGTTGTGCCGGATGTAATCGAGGCCGAACTCGGTGTAGATCTCCGGCTTCCAGTCGTCGGTGAAGAAGCGGTCGCTCTTGAGCCGCCGCGATGCCATGAGGATGAACACGCGGAACGCCGTGTCGCTGAACCCGAAGCCGGGAGGCAGCGGCTCGGCATAGAGACCGGTCATCAGATCGACTTTCTCGATGTCGCCGTACACCTCTTTGAGCTGCTTCCGCCACGCCGGGTTGTCGGTGAGCTCGTCGAACGACTTCACCGGGTCCTTGTGAATGAGACGGCGGAACTGGTTGTAGCGGGGCACCCCGCGCTCACGGTCGCGGAAGATATCGACGGCCGCCAGATCGAGATGCTCGCCGTTATCGCGCGAGAGGTTCTGGAGGAACCTCGGGTAGTTGTGCAGCGTCACCGCACCCGGGTGGGTCACGCCGAACGAATAGAACAAGTCGGCCATCGTGTGACGTTCGGTGATGCCGGGCGTGTTGCGCCCGGTGACGGCCGGCAACGGCAGCGTCTCGACGAGACGGCCGGTCGCGAGCGATCGGAACGCGATCTCGTCGGGCATCAGCGGATGCATGCGATAGACGGAGACGAACTCCTCCGTGAGCGAATACGGCGCGGTGTGATGATCGTAATGCGATCCGACGATGCCGCCGAGCACCTCGCTGTCGTCGAGGAGCATGAGCGCATCCTGCAGATCCTCTCCGGCAAGCCCCGACCAGTTCACGTGCATCGCCATCTTGGTGATCGGGTTCGGCAGAATCGCGGGCGTCCACTCGATGGTATGGATTTTGGCCATCAGCGCCGAGTTGATCAGCCTGGCCTTGTCGAAAATCTGCTGGTCGTTCCAGGTCGGGTTGTGATGCGCCAGCAGATCGGCGATGACGTTGTGCTCGAGCGTGAACAGCGTGTGGAGCATTGCCAGCCCGATCCACCAGTTGTCGGTGAAGCCGCTGAAGCTCACCCCGGTCTCGGGATCGGTCGGCAGCAGTCCCGTCGGCTCGATCCGAAGCTTGCCCCCGACGTTGGCGCGGACCTTCGCGGCGACGGTGGCGTCGCATCCGTACAGCATGGATGCATCCCACCAGTGGCTGTTCAGATTGGCGTATGCGGGGGGATGGGTCGAGCCTGCCGGCGCCGGATCGGGCTCGGTGCGCGGGATCGTCATCGTCCCGTCGCTCCAGTCGTCGCCGGGCGCGAGCGGGATGTCGATCTTCGCGGTCGCCGATCGCTTGTGCACGAACCAGTCGTGCACCATGAACTGAATCCAGGCGCCCGCGATCAGATTGAGAATCGTCGCCGGCTGAAACTGCTCGCGTGTCATCAACGTGCGGCTCACCACACGGGGGCTCGGCGTCAGCAGGTTCGCCGCGTCGGGCTTCACCTGGTCCAGCGGGAAGTTGCGTCCGAACCGGCGACCCACCGCGCCCATGGTCGGGTACTGCAGGTCGTTGCAGGTGCCGTCGATAGTGCGCCGCGCGCGCTGCTCCGGGCCGAGATTGGCCGTTCCTTCGCTCTTCTTGAGCGGCGGTTCCTCGGTGTCGTGAAGATTCTTCTGACGCAGCTCATTGCGAATGTTGCCGAGCCGCGCGAGCGCGAGGTTCCGCGGCAGCTCGTACCACTGCTTCTTCTGTAGAAGACCCGTGAGTTTGTGGATCAGATCGTCAGCCATGTGGGTGAACTCCGCCTAGGCAAAGGGTGGCGGCTGGAAGACCGACATGATCTGCGCCAGCATCGCCTCGCGTGTGGGGAAGCGCGACTCCTCGTAGCAGCCGAGCGGATTCTCGACGACATTGACGAGGCACTTGTTGCAATAGGTGCACGGCTTGTCGGCACGGTCCTGTCCGCGCTTGAAGTACTGCACCAGATCGTTGTTCGCGATGAGCGGCCGCGCGGCGCTCACCGCATCGCAATCACCGCGCTTGATGGCACCGGAAATGACCGAACCCGATTGGAAGCCGCCGGTGCAGATGACCGGCACGGTGACGTTGGTCTTCACCATACGCGCGTCCTGCAGCAGCGCGCCCTCGATCTCGTTCGGCTTGGGCGCCGCATCCTGCCACTGCTTGCGCGCGAGCGCGGGCGCGGTCCTGAACAGCAGGTAGTTGCGGAACGCGCGATCGCCCGCGGAGATCACGGTGTCATAGGTCTTGACCAGTTCCTCGACCGGAAGATCGGTGCCGGCCGGGTTTCGCGGGTGCGGGAAGAAGCTGCCGGTCGACACGTGAATCGCGTCGACGCCGTCTGCGACGAGCCACTTGCACACCTGGACCGACTCCTCGGCGGTGTTGCCCGCGGGGCCTTTGATCAGCAGATCGACGGCGTTGTTGCGCTCCTGCACGCTGATCTTCATCTGCAGATGAAAGTCGTCACCAACCTTCTTGCGGATGGCGCGCACGATCTCGCGGACGAAGCGCGCGCGGTTCTCGAGCGGACCGCCGTACTCGTCTTTCCGGTCGTTGATCGCCGAGCTGAGGAATTGCGTGATCAGGTAGCCGTTCGCGCCGTGCAGTTCGACGCCGTCGAGTCCTGCCTCGCGTGCGCGGCGCGCGCCGTCAGCGAAGTAATTGACCACCTCGGCGATCTGTTGCTTCGTCATCGCCTCGGTCGGAAACCCGTGCTGCGGCTCCTCCTTGGCCGTCGAGCTGAGCGCGGTGGCGTATTCGATGCCGGGCAGATCGCGCTGCCGGCCGCTGTGGCTCAACTGCATGATGAACCTGCAGTCGTGCGCGTGGACCGCTTTGCCGAGCGCGCGCCAGAACGGGATCTTGTCGTCGCTGTCGATCATCGCGTAGTTCGGCACGATGCGGCCGCGCAGATGGACCGGCACGAACGACGAGATGATGGCGCCGACACCGCCCTTCGCGAACTTCACTTCCCAGTTGATGCGCGCCTGATTGCCAGAGCCGTCGAAGTTGTCGAAGCGGCCCGAGACGTTCGAGCGGAAGACACGGTTCTTGACAGTCAGATTGCGGAACTTCAGCGGCTGAAAGATGTCATCGAAGGCCACGAAACCTCCGGAGATTGATTTGTGTCGGGAACGCAGCCAACGTAGCGTGTGACAGCTCTGCTGTCAACGACCGCTTCTTGCTCTTTATTGACCTTCCGGATTGGCTGAGCTGGATCGCCACGCCTTCGCGCGCGACTCCCACTGCGGAAAACGACGACACCGCCGATACCG
>DASWZV010000028.1:0-3445 GCA_036407095.1 Vicinamibacterales bacterium
CAGTCATCACCCTCTTGATGTCGGAGCACGATGAAGTGTGTGGGCATCGACGAGGTCTTGTCTGGCTCCATCAAGAACTTGCCGAGGGCTGCCGCCTGCCCCGGCGACGCCTTGGCGAAGTGAACGTGATACACATCCGTACCAGTCGCGGGCGTGCCCTGTGCGGAGACCGTTGTCGCAGCGACGGCTCCACTGAAGACGAGACAAGCAACCATGGATCTCATCGGACCTCCAGTCCTCCGCGGACCGAGCATCGAGCCAGCAATCGACCGTTGCTGGCCTCCTTCGGACCTTCGAGGCGGGGCCGACCATATCACGGATGGGCTTGGGCTCGGACGACTATCAACGAGGCAGTCCGACGCTGATTCGTGGTAAGCGATCCGCGACTGGAGGATCCGTGGCTCGAAAGATCACGTACTGGGTCAGCACGGCGATTGTTGCCCTGATGCTGCTGTTTGCGCTGAGCTACCTGACCGGCAGCGAACAGGTCGTCTCGGGATTCGCCAAAGCCGGGTACCCGCAACAGCTTCGCATCGTGCTCGGCATCGCGAAGCCGGCGGCCGCTGTGGTGCTGCTGCTGCCGGGAGTCGCGCTCCTGAAGGAATGGGCCTACGCCGGCGTCACCTTCACATGGATCATGGCGTCGATCTCTGCATACGCCTCAGAAGAGGGCGCCATCTGGATCATGCCGCTGGTGCTTCTGGTACTCCTGGCGGTGTCGTACGTCACCCGGCCGGTAAGCCGCCGACTCACCAACAGCAGTCTCTGGGGGAGTGCGGTCGGCGCCGGCGCTCGGTGACGCGGGCGCTTACTGCTGCTGGTAGATCCGGATGTAGTCGACTTCCAGCTGACGTACGAGCGTCTGGCCCGACAAGATCGAACCCCAGTCCCGCTCCCATTGATTGTCGACCATCATGTGGAGAATCAGCTGCATGGGGCCGCTCTCAATCGTGCTCGCGGTGCCCGTGAACTCACCGCATTTGACGCCGTCGAGGTACCACGCGACGTGGGTCGGCTGCCAGTCGAGGCCGATCCTCACGAAATCGGTTGAATAGTCTCTGGTCTGGCACGCCCCGTTGTTGTGCAGGCCCTTGTTGGGTGTGAAGGACGTACTGCGACCGTTGTAGTGATACGTCATGAACAATGTGTCGGGGTAGCCGCCGAGGATCTCGACAAGGTCGATCTCGGTGTTGTAGTCGAAGCTCGGATTGGTGGGCAGCATCCAGAACGCGGTGAAGAATCCTGGCGTGCTGGGAAACTTCATCCGCGACTCGATGTAGCCGTACGTAAACGGGAACAGATACGGCGAGCCGTTGTCCGCACGCGGCCGCGCCGTGGACACCAGTCCCGCCTTGTACGTGCACTCTCCCTGATAACAGGCACTGCTGGCGTAGGGCGGGACCAGCGGCTCGGCAATCAGCTTGGCAGTGCCGTTGCTGACCTGCACCTGGGACGGCAGGTATCGCTCCTTGCCGGTGTTGAAGGAGCTCGTGCAGCTGCCGAAGTTCCAGTCGAAGCAAGGTGTCAGTTTGGTCGGATCGAGCGCCGTGCCGTCGAATTCTTCGGCGTATGCCAGCTTCCACTGTTTGCCGCTCGGGAGAGGTGCCGGCGGCGTCGGGACGCAGCTGGGGGGAACGCCGATCGAGCCACTCGGGCAACTGCCGATCCCATCGATGATCCTGAGATTGGTGGGCGCGCGGGGAATACCCACTTGCGCAAGTGCCGCCGCAAAGACCAGCCAACGAACACGACCCATCATGGATAACCGCATTCAGTGAGGGCCGCCCATCCGGCTCTTCCCAGGACCGCAAGATGGACGCCAGGTGGCACGACCTGGTCCTCACCAGAATCCCACGCCTGGGAGACGATGGAACAGGTGTTTTCAGGCGACGCCGACGGGACCTGTACGGCCAGACCAAGATTTGTGATCGTCCGCAGGATCTCAGCGCGAGATGGCGCGGAACTTGTAGGTCGACGCTGCCAAGGCACGGCGCAGGGTTTTTGTCGTTTCCCCTGCTCGGGCTTCGCGGAAGCGGAACGGCGTCACGCGAGCCACGTGAGCCTTTGTCGAACCGGATAAGCCGGCGGATCGCGGAAGCACGGCTGAGGCGCGTCGCTTCTGAGGCCGCTCTGCCCGAGCGTTACGTCACTGATGGTGGAGGGCTTTCATGGCCCGCCACTCGCGCGTCATGCGTAGATCCCGCGTCTCGTGTCGAAGTGCAAGAGGAGGGACCGGGTCGTGCAGCCTGATCGCAGGACGTGTCACGACCGCGCGAGATCGACGAAGACGATGCTCGAGGGGTTGCCGACGGGGACGTACTGACCCGTGAACGACAGGCCGCCACTTGCCCTATCGACGCGGAAAACGGTGATGGCGTCGGCTCGCTGATTACAGCAGTACAGAAAGCCTCCCGTCGGATCGAAGCTGAAGCTGCGAGGATAATCGCCGCGTGTCCATTCTTCGCCCACGTACGTCAGCTGCCCGTCGGCACCGACAGCGAAGACTGCGATGCTGTCGTGCAGGCGATTGCCCGCGTACACGTACCGCCCGTCGGCGGACACCAGGATCCCGGAGCAGAAGTTGCTGCCCGCAAACCCGGGCGGCATCGTGGAGATCGTCTGCCGCGTCGTCAACCGTCCGGTTCCGGAGTCGTAGTCGAACAAGGCGATGGTGGAGCCTTCCTCCTGGATCGAGTAGAACCAGTGCCCACTGGGATGGAAGTGGAAATGGCGCGGTCCGTCTCCGGCGGGGAGCGAGACCGAAGGGGGATCGTTCGGGGCCAATGTGCCGCGCTGATCGTCGAATCGCCAGATGACGATCGTATCCAGGCCCAGGTCGACGTGCAGCACGAACCGACCGGACGGATCGGCCTGGATCATATGAGCATGGGTTCGATCGTGGCCGCTCACCGCGAAACTTCCCGATGGCGCGTGCGCCGCGCGGGTCGGGCCGACCGTGCCGGCGTCGACCTTCACGTCCGAGGCGCCGCCAAGCCGGCCGTCAGCCAGTATCGGGAGCACCGCCACGGAGCCGCCGAAGTAGTTCGCCACGAGCAGGTGGCGTCCGCCCGGATGAACGCTGACATAGGTGGGGCCCGCTCCACCCGTTCCCACGGTGTTGAGAAGCCGCAGGCCGCCGTCGGTCCGATCGATCACGAACGCGCTGGCGGTGCCGTGCTTGTCGTCGCCGATGCGATCGGTCTCGTTCGCGGAGTAGAGCCGGGTACCCGCGGCGTTCAACGCCAGGCTGCTCGGGCTCGTGCCGATCTCGACGACACCGCTCGCCGTCATGGCGCCGGTGGTGCGATCGACGCGGAAGACATGGATGCCGCGACCATTCCCGGGAGGCAGATCGACCTGCGTCGGCAATGTGTCACGAAGCGGCGAGCTGAACGTGCCCACGTACGCGAGGACTGGACCCATGGCTTGGCCTGCTTCCGTCGGG
>DASWZV010000029.1:0-2799 GCA_036407095.1 Vicinamibacterales bacterium
GGTGTACTGGGCGACGAAGTCGGGCACGTGGGGAGACGCGCGCAAAGCCACCCCGGAGATGGGGGAGCGCTACCTGCAGGCGGGCGTGCGATCGACGCTGAAGGTTCTCGAGAACATCGAGAAGACCTTCGCCGCGATGCCGCCGCGATGACGCAGGCGTCCGCTATCTCAGCGCGTCCTCGCAGAACTTGACGCACCTGGCGATCTCCGTCATCCGGTCCGATCCGGCCGGAACCGGGTACTCGAATTCGATGGTCGCCTGAATCGGCCACTGACGATCGCGGATCAACCGCAGGACCTCTTTGACCGGCGTGTCCCCTTCGCCGAACGGGACGTTGGCGCCGTTGTTGGCCTTTCGATCCTTGACGTGCACGTGCGTGATCCGGTCGTGATGCTCGGTGAGGAAGGGAATCGGCGATCCGTGATTGCCCGCCACGAAGTGGCCGATGTCCAGGTTGGCGCCGTTGTGCTTCGCGTAGCCGAACGCCGTGAGCCAGTTCTCCGGCCCGGTTTCCGTGTGGCCGTGATAGCCGACCATCATGTTGTGCTTGTCCGCGAATTGGCCGATGCGCTTGGTGTCCGGGACCGAAATCTCGCAAGAAATCGCCCGCGCGCCCAGCGCTTTCGCCAGCTCGAAACAGTAATCGACCTCGTCGTCGGCGCGCGCGTAGATCGCGTCGAACTTGACGATCTCGATGCGCACGCCGGCGTCCTCGTACTTCTTGCGGAACGCCTGCACTTTCTCCATCGGGACCGCGACGCGCCACTTGCGGAGCTCCTCGTTCGCCGCTTTCTTGGCAGCCTCCTGCTCGGGCGTCGACGCGCGGCCGCTGCTGCGGGTCACGAGATCCGCGTCGACCCCGAGAAACCCTTCGACCGGCTGCGACCGCAGCTCGACGGCGCTGACCCCGAGCCGCACGCACCGGTCGAGAACCTCGTCGGCCGGCATCGAGTTGTTGCCGAAGCTGTACGGAACGTTCAGGCCGATCTGGACGCCGGCAATCTTCGAGTCCGGCTTCTGAAGCCGCAGAGCCGCCGGGAAGTCGAGCTCCGGCCAGACGCCGACCGCGGGCAGCGCGGCCAGTGCCATCCGTCCGAATTCGCGTCGCGTGTAAGACATGCTGCGCATGATACCGCAGGCGTTGCGAAAGCTCTCCGCCGCAGCTCGTAGCGCAGGCCTTCAGGCCTGCCTCCGGCGGCGTCGAGATCCAGGGCACCGTCGAGACCAGCACCCTGACGCTCGTCCTCAGCGTCGACAAAGCGTGCCTCCGCCGCACGCTCGCTAGCGGAGACACGCCGGCGATCGCGTCGGTCTACATCATCGGTTCGTCCGCGCTGGGCCCGTAGATCTGCGGCACCGTCGAGCCCATCGGACGCAGATAGGTGGACAGCTGCCCGCGATGGTGGATGATGTCGAGCAGGAAGCCCCACGCATTGTCGTAGCCGGTCTCATTCATGACCGTCTGTCCCTGAAACATGAACGGGACCTTTCCGGACCACTTCGCGTTGTCGATGTTGCGAAAGCGGGCGACGAGCCCGTCGTGATGTTTGTCGTAGGCCTCGAGCACTTCACGCATCGTTCGCGGCGTGGGAACCTCCGTCCATTCCAGCGTGCCTTTTTCGAGACCGTCTGTGAGCACGATTTCTTCGCGCACGATCAGCCACGCAATCTCCTGCGCAGTGCGCGACTTGGGATCGGGTCGATACGTGGAGCCTTCCGGGATGCGCGAGATCACCTTGCGGGTTGCCGGCGCCTCTTTCTCCCAGAACTTCAGAAACAGCGCTTTTTCGTCCATCGTTCCTCCACAGTCTTCGCCCATGTGCGGGGCAGGAGAAACGATGCTAGGCGAAAATTAAGCGAAAATCAATCCTGCCGATGTTGCGAACGCGCCCTCATCAGGCAGCGCTGAACCGCCATGACGAGATCGTCGGGCAGGATCGGTTTCCTCAGGATGCACGACACCGAGAGGTGATCCAGATCGAGCGACGTTCCCGTGACTACGATAATCGGGATCGCGCGAGTGAAGGTATTGGATGCGATTTCCTGCTGCACGTCGAGGCCGCTCACGTTCGGCAGCATGAGATCGAGCACGACGAGATCGGGCGGCTCCTGATCGATCTGCTTCAGCGCGTGGAGCCCATCCGGGGCTTCACGCACGAGGAAACCGGCGAGCGCCAGCGTCGTGCGGAAGGACGCACGTAGGTCGTGATCGTCCTCGACGACCAGGACCGTCGTGCGCTTCAACGGGACGTCCGATACAATCGCTACATCCAAGCAATTTTTTCCCAGTCGCCTGAAGCGTCGATCGCATCACTAACCCTGCGCGACGGAACGTTCCCACCTCGGCAACGCCCCAAGGGCAGGATGTGGCTGAAACAAATGAAAAATGCGTGCCGGTCTCTGGAAATCGGCTCAGACTCCGGCTGGGCTCGGGCTACTTGACTGGACAAAACCGAAAGACGGCGATCACTGCTGTAATCGGCCGCGGCAGAATCCGGGAATTTCACGCCATTGTGCGGCCTTGACACAGGGGCGCGCGAGGTATCCGGCTTGCAGCACAGGCGCTGACTCTCGACAATGTCTGCGCCGGCCGAGCAGCGGCGTCCCCGTCGCACCATCCTCTTCTGCGGTCTACTCACTGCCGCCATCGGTCTCAGAGTGATCGCCGCGCGCGGCGACCTCTGGCTCGACGAGCTGTGGTCTCTCTCGTTCGCGCGTCAGCTCGACTCGCCGCTGCAGATCTGGACGTCCATTCACCACGACAACAATCACCCGCTGAACACGCTCTATCTGTTCGT
>DASWZV010000030.1:0-6509 GCA_036407095.1 Vicinamibacterales bacterium
CTCGAGCGGCTTCCTCGTCATCCGAGACGATCGTGTGCGGTTCGAGGGCTCTAGAGGTTGGCATGGCACTTTCACGTTGATTGGGCGTGCGTCACAACAGGTCCTCAAGTTGGAGCGGGACGATCGAGCGGAGCTGGGCAAGCTTCGTCGATTGCCGCGACCCGAGTGAACCAGCACGGACCGGCGGAGCTCGATCGGCCTGTATTGGCAACAGGTGGTGCGGGTTGCGCTACGCCTCTAGATCGACCCCGAAGCCGAGTGTCTTTGATCTCGGTGATTGCGGGCCCGCGCAACCACGTAAGTTCGCGAAACCCGCGTCCGCGCGCCCGGAAGCCCGCGGCCCGGACGCGCGTGGCGTAATACGCCGTTTGCCGCGCCATTCGCAGCGTCCGGCAGATCGCCGCCACCGCGTGCTGGGTCACCGTCCGGACCCTTTGCGCAACCACGGACTTGTTTTTACGACTTCCGGCGCCGCCTGCAGGATCTCGATCTCCATTTGCTTCTTGCCCAGCAACCGCTCGAGTTCGCGGATCCGCTGGTGGGCTTCCCGTAGCGCACTCACCAGGACGACGTCTTGATTAGTGGCGACGGCCGCGGTGGCACCGGCTTCGAAACGCCGCTTCCACTGCCGCACCACGCTGGGCTGGATGTCCAGCTCGCGCGAGACTTCCGCCGCGTCTTTTCGCCCTTCAGCAGCTGCTGGACGACGCCCCGCTTAAACTCCACGGTGAAGACGCGTCGGCCGTCCGACTTCCGTGGGAACTCGCCCATGAGGCCCCCAGTCCTGCTGCAGCAGGATAGCCCCATCGGTGTCCAGTTCAATTGGGGAGCAGATCACTCCAAGGGAGACGCCTATAAATTGATTCCGTCCGCGCGTGCTGACGCTCACAGAATCCCACCAACGCAGTTCCCATCAACGACCTTCCGCAACATCGATGTGCGTCGGCAGGTCCCCGTAAATCACGGTGCTTGCCCAGGGTTTCGGGCGGTATGTGACACAGTTCTGACACAGAACTAGTCGTCAGTTCGCGGATCGTTTAGTTCGAACACCTTGATTCGTACTGATTGGGTCCGACGCGTACCTGCAGGCCCCGCGGTCAGTTGCTCTCGGCAGGAGAACCCTTCACGAGCTTCCGCGGCAGCGATCGACGATTGACCTGCCAGTGTGAGCCTTGCTGGTTAGGCTGACTGCGGGTCGTTGGCGGTGCACTGCGACGCTCAGATTGCGTCATGCGGCGGCGCGAATGACTCAACCACGTCATAGATCCCAGGCTCGAACTTCGCGATGGTGAGGGCTTCCTGAAGATACGGTACCGGCCCCGAGTCCTTTCGGATCTTCTCGTAGTCATCTAGGCTATACCACTGCGCATACATCGTGACCTTGGTACCATCCCGGCTTCGGTGAAGGCTCGAGGAGATAAAGGCGCGCGCGCGGCGAACGAATGTGTCAGCTACCTTGGTGAGAAGCTCGACGAGCCGTGACTGATTCGAGGGGTCGACGATAAAGACCTTGATCAACGTTATCAGGTCAGCGTCCTTCGAGATCGTGGTCATCGTGCTCTCCAATGCGTTGAAGCTAGAATAAGGAATGACACAGATACCTCGATAAGCCACCTGAAACGCGCTGTGGCTCTCTTTTTCCTCTCGCGGCGGGCTTGCGGCCGCGCTCATTTGCCCATGAGCGTGATGATTTGCTCGGCGACGGCGCGGGGGGCTTCTTCGGGCATATAGTGCCCACAGCCGGCAAACACGGAACCCCGCACATCCGCCGCGACTAAGCGCATCGTGTCGAGCAGCACTGCTCCGACTCCGCTCTCCGCGCCGACGGCAAGTACCGGCATGGCGAGCTTGCGCTCGGCGCGCGCCCGATTGTGCGCGATTCCTTCCGGCCCGAGATTGTGTCGCTGGTAGGAAAGGGCCGCCCGCGTTGCGCCGGGAGCGGCGTTGACGCGCACATATTCATCGAGATCCGCCGGCGTGATCGTCCAGGGACGAGTGGATTTGGCCCTGAACAACCACGTCAGGAACTCCCGCTCGCGTCCCTGCAGCAGGATCTCCGGCAGGTCATCGAGCCGGTTGAAGGCCAAGTGCCAGGTTTTCAGATTCGCCTCCGCCGAGGGAATGCCGGCCGGAGGTGGCGGGGTGATGCCGGGCAGCGCCGCGTCGAACACGGCGAGCTGCTTCACGTCGCCCGGCCATTCGGCCGCATAGGCATAGCCGATCCAGGTGCCGAGGTCGTGACCGACGATGTCGACAGGTCCGTTCGCCGTCAGTCTTAGCGCCTCGACGAAACCATGAAGCTCGGCGGCCACGGTGCGCAGCTCGTAGCCAGAGGCGGGCCGATCGGAGTCGCCGATGCCGGGCGGGTCGAGCGCGATCACGCGCCGGCCGGCCTTGGCGAGCAGCGGCATCACATAACGCCATGCGTACCAGCTCTGCGGCCAGCCGGGCAGCAGGACGATCGGCGTGCCGCCGCCGCCTTCGACGAAATGCAGCCGCACGTCCTTAATAACGACGGTATCGTGGCGGAACTGCGTCCAGAACGTCGCAGGATCGAAGGGCGGCAACGTGTCCGCGGCGGAGGTTTGAACGATGTCATGCGCCATGGTGTACTCCGTGGTCGGGTCATCGCCTCCACGTCGACGCGGCTCCCGACGCTGATCGACCAAGTCGATGCCGTATCGAACCCGATTCTGAGGGCATCCGATAGGAACTCGTGTCTTGAGAACGTTGTGGAATTGTTGCCGGCGCATCGTTACGCGCAATGACGGCCACGCCCCCGAGCGATTGAAACCCTGACGGCGGCGGCGTGCCGTCCAGCTTCACGACGCGCTCGACGCCGGCCACTGCGAGGCCGGCGCCTCATCGTAGGAATCGACACGACCGCCGTAGACCGGCGGGCGGGCGATCACCGCGTACTTCATTCCCGGCAGTCTGACGTCGATGCCATAACCGGCTCGGCCGCTCGTCATCTCGACGAGATCGATGATCGGCATGTCCTTGCCGATGTAACGGAACTCCTCCGGCCGCTTCAGCGTCAGCGCTTCCGGCCGTGGGACCGGCAAGTCCCGCGCGGCGGCGGCGAGCTGTCCGTATCCAAGCGTTCGGCCCGTCGCGGCGTGGACGACGTGATGATTGCGCGCCCGGACCTGCGACACGTCCACATCCCACGTTCTCGCGGCCGCCGTTTCGAGCATCTGGCGCGTGGCCGCGCCCATTTCACGCATGGGCGACAAGAAGTGCCGTACGCTTCTCGAGCCATCCGTGTTCTGTCCGCCGTAGGTGGCTTCGTCTCCGACGGCCTGGACGACACGCACCCGGGCCCAGTCGGCCTCGAGCTCGTCCGCGACAATCATCGGCCGAGAGGTGCGGACGCCCGCCGGTGCGCCACGATCGTGACAGGCGACTCGGGAGTCTGACCGCGACTCCTGCCGCAGAGACGCCCCCGCTCGCGATGCCCCGATGAACGCGGGGCGGGCCGCGCGATCACGTCCGGTGCCACGCCTGTCGCTCGATGCGCGCGATGATGCTGGCGACAGAGCGGCCGTGTCAAGTAACGTTCGGCGAAGTTGTAGTCGTCGTCGAAAGCATGCGCTGTGAGGCCCGCTGAGCGCTCGCCTTGCTAGTTACTCACGCATTCAGGCTCGCGCTGTCGCTTGCATGATCAGGTTAGCGATCTCCTCGGGGTGCGAAATGAGCGACAAATGGCTCGCGTTGACCTCAATCGTTGTCGCGCCCATACGCTTGGCCATAAAGCGCTCAAGGTCGGGATTGATAGTCCGGTCTTGCGTGGACACGGCGTAGAAGCTCGGTTTCGAACGCCACGCGGCGTGTGTCGTCCTCCCCTCGAGTAGCGCTTTGTGAAACGGCTGCTGGACGGCGTACAAAACTTTCGCGCGCGCCTCAGGCAGATCACCAGCGAAGTCGCGGAGGAATGCTGCTTCGGTGAGTCTCCCTTCGTCGCCATCGAACACGATGCCGGAAGAGGCGGGTGGCTGCGGAAACTTGCTGGCCAGCGCCGAATAGTCTTCTCCGGCATCCGGCGCCCGTGCAGCGACGTAGACCACGGCGGTGACTTTCGGATCGACGCCTGCTTCCGTCACGATCATGCCCGAGAAGGAGTGCCCCGCGAGCACGCTCGGGCCGTCTTGCCGTGACAGGACGCGCTGCGTCGCTGCCACCGCTTCGTCAAGTGTCGTCAGCGGGTTCTGCACCGAGGTCACATTCAGCCCCGCTCCTTGCAGGCGTGGGATGACCTCGCACCAGGACGATCCGTCTGCGAACAGCCCGTGCACCAGAACGACGTTCCGAGCGGCGGGGCTGTTGCCGGCCCGCGCGACCGTGGGAATCAGCGTCGCCGCGAGCAAGGAGGTGAACCTACGACGACTCATCATCATGGCAATACCTAGGGCCTCCTATACGTACCGCTTCGATCAGTCCTTGATGAACGCCAGCAAGTCGGTGTTGATCGTCTCCGCCTGCGTGGTTGGCATGCCGTGCGGGAAGTCCTTGTACGACTTCAGCCTTCCGTTCTTCAACAGCTTTGCTGACATCGGCCCGGACGCGACATAGGGAACGATCTGATCGTCTTCGCTATGCATCACCAGCACGGGGACGGTGATCTTCTTGAGGTCTTCGGTGAAATCGGTTTGCGAGAAGGCGACGATTCCGTCGTAGTGCGCCTTCGCGCCGCCCATCATGCCTTGACGCCACCAGTTCTCGATGACGGCCTCCGAGGACTTCACGCCAGGCCGGTTGTAGCCGTAGAAGGGACCGGCAGCCACGTCACGATAGAAGCCTGAGCGATTGGCCGCGAGCGCCGTCTGAAAGTCGTCGAATACCTTCTTCGGCAGACCGTTCGGATTCGCATCGGTCTTTACCATCAGGGGCGGTACTGCACTGATGAGGGCGGCCTTCGCGACACGGCTCTCGCCATGCTGTCCCAGATAGTGCGCTACCTCGCCGCCGCCGGTGGAATGGCCGACGTGAACGGCGTTCTTCAGATCGAGACTCGCGGTCAAGGCCGCAAGATCGGAGGCGTAGTGGTCCATGTCATGGCCATCGCCCACCTGGGTGGAACGTCCGTGACCGCGCCGGTCGTGGGCGATGACGCGATAACCGCGATTGAGGAAGAACAGCATCTGCGCGTCCCAATCATCAGACGACAGCGGCCAGCCATGGCTAAAGACGATCGGCTGCCCCTTTCCCCAATCTTTGTAGAAGATGTCAACGCCGTCTTTCGTCGTAATGAAGGGCATGCCAAGCTCCTATCTTGGGTCGTCTTGGTATTCGTGCACGTGCCCGGTGGCGCCTGGAGACGCCGAGTCTATTGCCCTTAGGAGGAAGCGGCGACAGGAACCGTTGCACCCGATCCGAAATTCCTAGGCGCGGGGGCGCAGCGCGGTGGTTCGCGGGTAAATCCGCCCCTCGTTTTGGTTGCGGGCCGTTGTGGGTGCTGTGCTGCCGGCAACTCTTGGAGCTCATTAGTGAAAATGGGTCGCGACTCAAACACGGGTTCGACTCCCGTCCTGCAGCAGCGAAGCTCCACCGGAGCCTCTCAGCGCCCTCGAGACCTATGCAACGACTATGAAGTAAATGAGCCAAAAGGGTCCAGCGAGACGGTTCGGTAAAGCCTTGTCGTCGTTGGTCTCACCTCGGCTCATCTTTGGTTCTCGTGGTGGCTGGATTTCCCCTCATAACCCAAAGGTCGCTGGTTCAAATCCAGCCCCCGCAACCACCTGTAGGCAAACAGCCTCCGGATCCCTCAGGAGGCTGTCGGCTTTTGCGCGGCCGCTGATCTCGGCCCGCCGCTCGTCGGTGCTCGACGGCCGCGGCACAATCACCAGGTCTCCGTCGAGATGCTTCAGGATCTCGACCTTGGCGCGCCGGGGATCCCGCCGCAGCAGGGCATCCAGCCGTTCCAGTTTGGTCATGAAACCAGGTGAGTGGACTGGCCCTCGAGGCGCGCAATCTCGCCCGCGAACTCGGCGGTCCGGGCGCCATGGCCTTGGAAGACGGCCTCGAGCTGGGCGTTGACTATGCGGGCCAGCGCCTCGATCATGGGGGCCGTCATCGCCTCCCGGAACTTGGCCACCACTGCCCCTTCAAGCCGCTCTCGGCGGTACCCGGTCCCGTGTGTACAGACCGCCGGGCCCTTCGTCTTGGCGAAGCTGCACCGGTAAACCCCGTACCGGTAGACGTCGCTCCGCTTCTTCCGTGTGGTGGTCTGGGCCACCATCCGCGCCCCGCAACAGCCACAGCGCAACACGCCGGAGAGTAGATAGGCCGACCCTCCTTGGTCCCGTCACCATGAAGGAGCTGGCATTTCAGGTGGTGGAATGTGCCCTCCGTAAGCGCGCGCTTGACTGCTTTGGAATCGCGTGATCTGGCCCAGATCGTTTCGGAAGACTTCAACAACGAGGATCCGTATAGGACCAAGGTCTCATGGTCTACGGCCCCGGACCGATGGGAACATCGCGCCGGCGAGGGCTGCGCCGCGTTCGTTGCTC
>DASWZV010000031.1:0-94950 GCA_036407095.1 Vicinamibacterales bacterium
ATGCCGCCGATATTGGGCACGAAGCCGGCGATGCGATCGAACGCCCGGCTGCGGGTGTTCCAGTCGGCCATGTTCAGCGGCGCGACGCCGCCGCGCGGTGCGCGATCGGTCCGCTCCCAGACCATCACCAGCCGATCGGGAGTGGGAAACGGCAGCGGCCGCAGGAGCGCCGCGTCGACGAGCGCGAAGATCGCGCTGTTGGCGCCGATGCCCAGCGCGAGCGTCAATGCCGCAACAGCAGTGAACGCTGGTGCCGCGCGCATCTGGCGAAGCGCGCCAATCACATCGTCACGAAGCTCCTCGAACCATTGCGTGATCCGCATCTCACGATCTCGCTTTCTGCCGAGGTCTACGCACGTCCGTTTCAGCCGCGTGACGTCGCCGACACGCGCGAGCACGATCTCGCGCGCCGTCTTTGGATCGACTCCGCGCTCGATCAACTCGCGCGTGCGCATCTCGATGTGAAAAGCGATCTCTTCGTCCACCTCTTGATCCAGAGGCACCCGCCAGAGCCACGAACGAAGCGATCGCGTCATCGGCTATTCACTGCGAAACGCTTCGACGGGATCGACGCGCGCGGCGCGCCACGCCGGCACCGCAGTCGCGATCATCGCCGTGACGATCGCGACGAGGGTCGCCCCGCCGAATGTCAGCGGATCGACTGGGCTCACGCCGAAGAGAAACGACGCGACGGTCTGACCGAGAGCGGCCGCCAGCACGAGCCCGACGACCACGCCCGCGGCGATGACTCGCACCGCCCCGTTGGCGACGAGGCCGAGCACATTGGTCGGGCTCGCACCGAGCGCGATGCGCACGCCGAACTCGCGGCTGCGCTGTTCGACGGTGTACGCCAGCACGCCGAAGACACCGACCATCGCGAGCAGCAGCGCCAGCGCCGCGAACGTCACCACCATGACCGCGCGAAAGCGGGGTCGCGCGGTCGCGTCTCTCGCCACCTCGTCGAGCGTCCTCACCTGTGTCAACGGAACGCCACGATCGACGCGCGCGAATGCGGCCCTCACAGCGGTCGCGAGGGCTTCTGCGCGACCACCGGCAGGCCGCACCACGAACGCGGCGAAGCTCCACGCGTTCTGCGCCATCGGCACATACACCTGCGGCGCGTCGTCGCCCTCCGCCGGCTGCGCCTTCACCTGACGGACCACGCCAACGATTTCGCGCACGATCGGTTTCGCCGGCCCGATCTGGATCGGCCTGATCGCGATGCGCATCCCGATCGGATTCGTCTGGGAGAAGTAGCGGCGCACGAGCGCTTCGCTGACCAGGCACACTGGAACGCTCGTCGCCGAGTCGAGAGTCGTGAAGCCACGGCCGGCGGTCACCGGGATATCGAGCGTCTGGAAGTACGTGGGACTGACCAATTGGTATTGGGCCGATGGACGATCCGCTGGCAACGCCGCTTCGTTGCCGACGACATCGAACGGAACGCTACCAAGGGAGATGCCATCGAGTGGCAGGCCGCTGGTCCAGCCAACGCTCTTGACTCCGGGAACGCTTTGCACGTCGCGTTCGACGGCATCGAAGAAGCGCCGCAGCGCATCCTCATTGGCGAAACGCGACGTGGAGGCCCCGTACTCCAGCTGGACCCGGAACGTGAGCACATTGTTCTCGCGGTAACCGGCGTCGACGTGGTCGAGCGACATCAGCGTGCGCAGCAGCAGCCCCGCGCCGCACAGCAACAACACCGCGGCAGCGATCTCGGCAACGACGAGCACGCGCCGCAGTCGTCCTCCGCCCTTCGTGCTCCCGCGACTCTCCGAGGACGTCGCCTGCACCAAGGAGGTCCCACTCGCCTGCCACGCCGGCGCCAGTCCGAAGATCAATCCGACCGCGAACGTAGTGGCCGCGCAGAACGCGACGACGCGCACGTCGAACGACAGCGTCACGGCCGCTGGCAGCACCCCTTGTGGAATCAGGCTCGGCGCGGTCTTCAGAATGAGCGCGCCAACCCCCATCCCAAGCGCGCCGCCGATCACCGCGAGCACGAGGCTCTCGGTGAGAATCTGCGTCACGATTCGCCGCCGTCCCGCGCCGAGCGCCGCCCGTACCGCGATCTCACGCGTGCGTCCGCTCGCGCGTGCGAGCAGCAGGTTTGCGACGTTTGCGCAACACATCATCAGCACGAACCCGACGACCCCGACGAACAACAGCGAGGTCAGGCGCATTTCGGCAGGAATCAATCCGGTGCGCAGCTGCTCCACGGTGATCCCGCGGCCCTTGTTGGTTGCCGGCAGTTCGCGTGCGAGGGCGTCGGCGATCGTCGTCATGTCGCTTTGCGCCGCCGCGATCGAGATGCCGCGCTTCAACCGTCCGATGACGGCGAGGAAATGCAGGCCTCGAGCGTCCATGCCCGGCAGCTCGGCCCACAGCGTCCACAGGCCGACACGACCCACCACTTGCGCTTCGGCCGGGACGACGCCGAGCACGGTGACCGGACCGCTGTCGATTTGAATCGTGCGGCCGACGATCGAGGGGTCCGCACCGAATCGCGTGCGCCACAACCCCTCGCTGATGACCATCGTGTTCGGCGGGAACGCCACGTCGCTCGGCCGGAACGTCCGGCCGACGATCGGCTTGATGCCGAGCACCTCGAAGTAGCGGGTCGTCACCTGCATCGCGGGAACCTGCTCGATCGTCCCGTCCGGAGCGGACATCCGCCGCGGATACCCGAAGTAGCCGGCCATCGACTCGAATGTCTGCGAGCGCTCGCTCCAGTCGCGGAAGTTCAGCCACGAGACGCCGGTTCGCGGGAACGACTGGAATCGCTCCCAGATGCTGGTGAGTCGATCGGATTCGGGGAATGGGAATGGACGCAGCAGCGTCGCATCGGCCAGCGCGAACATCGCACTGTTGGCACCAATGCCGAGCGCGAGCGTGACGACGGCGACGAGGGTGAACGCGGGCGCTTTCCGCAGCTGCCGCAGTGCGAACTTCACATCGTCACGGAGCTCACCGAGGAATTGGGTGACGGCCATCTCACGATCTCTCTTTCTGCCAAGGTCGATGCAGGTGCGCGTCAACCGACGCGTGTCGCCCACGCGCGCAAGCACGATCTCGCGCGCTGTCTTCGGATCGACGCCGCGCTCGACGAGCTCGCGCGTACGCATCTCGATGTGAAAGCCGATCTCTTCGTCGACTTCCTGATCGAGAGGTACCCGCCACAGCCACGAACGCAACGACCGCTTCATCAGTCCGCCCGAAACGCGTCAACGGGATCGACGCGGGCAGCCCGAAGCGCCGGCGACGCCATCGCCACTGCGGCAGTGATCGCCAGCACGAGGGGCACGATCGCGAACGTCAGCGGGTCGAGCGGCTGCACACCGAACAAGAACGAGGCGATCGTCCTCGTCAGCGCCGCGGCGCCGACGAGGCCCACGAGCGTGCCGATCGCAATCACCGGCGTCGCGCTGCTCACCACGAGTCCGAGCACGCTGCGAGTCGTGGCACCGAGCGCGATGCGCAGGCCGAACTCGCGCGTGCGCTGCTGCACCGAATACGCGAGCACGCCGAACACGCCGACCATCGCCAGCACCAGCGCCAGCAGCGCGAACGTGCCGATCAACACCGTGCGGAAACGCGGTCTGGCGGTCGCTTCGTCGCCAATCGCCGACAGGGTGCGAACCAGCCTCGCCGGACGCTCGCGATCCACCGTCGCGAGCGCGCCGCGAACCGCCGGAGCAAGCGCCTCCGCCTTTCCCGCGGCAGGCTGAACCATCAAGGTGGCGTCCCACCATGGGTTCTGCGCCAGCGGGACGTAGACCTGGGGCACCGCCTCGGTTTCATCGGGCCGCCCCTTGACGTGCCTGACCACGCCGACGATCTCGCGCGTCACGACTCGCGGCGGCTGCTCCATCGCGTTGATTGCGATGCGCGTGCCCAGCGGGTCGCGGCCGCTCAGGTGGCGTCGCACGAACTCTTCGTCGACGAGACATACTTGTGGCGAGCCCGCAGTGTCGCTGTCGGCGAGCATGCGCCCCGTTAGCAGCGGAAGGCCGAGCAGCCGGAAGTACGATGGGCTGACGATGAAATAGCCGGTGTTCTCACGGTCGCCTTGCGGACGTGGCGAATCGCCCTCGATCTGAAATTCCTGGAAGTACCACGCGCCGTCGAATGGCAGCGAGCTGCCCCAGGCGATCGCGCGAACACCGGGAACGTTCTCAACAGCGTTCTCGAACGACTCGTAGTTTCGAAGCATCCCTTCGGGCGTATTACGCGTGGCCGGAGATCCGCCGCCGACGACCATCGTCAGCAAATCGTTCGAACGGGTACCCGGATCGACGCGCTCGAGTATCAGCAGCGTGCGCAGCAGCAGCCCCGCGCCGCACAGCAACAGCACCGCAACGGCCACCTGGGTGGTGGCGAGCAGACGTCGAAATCTCGAGCCCGAGCTGGTGGTCGTGCGCCCCTCGGCTGTCATCGCCTGAATCGGCGACGCGTTGGTGGCGTGCCACGCCGGCGCAAGACCGTACAGAATCGCGACGAGCGACGACGCGCCGAGGCAGAACAGCAATGCGCGGCCGTCGAAGTGGAGCGTGAGCGAAGCGGGCAGCAGACCGCGTGGGATCAGCGCTGGTGCGGCGCGCAGGATCGCGGCGCCGATCGCCGCTCCCACAACGCCACCGAACGTCGCCAGCACGAGGCTCTCCGTCAGGAGCTGTCGAACGATCCGTCCGCGACCAGCACCGAGCGCCGCTCGCACGGCGAACTCACGGGCGCGCGCCGACGCACGCGCGAGCAACAGGTTGGCGACGTTGGCGCAGCACATCAACAACACGAGGCCGACGACGCCCACCAGCAGCATCGCGGTGAGGCGCAGCTCTCCCGCGATGAGGCGCTCCCGCAGCGGATCGGCCGTGGCCGTATGACCGGTGTTGGTGTCCGGTGATTCGCGCGCGAGCGCATCGGCGACAGCGGCAATATCCGCGCGGCCGGCCTCGAGCGCAACACCCGGTTTCAATCGCCCGATCACTTGCAGGTAGTGCGCATAGCGTTGGCTCGGGGCGCGGCTCGTCGGCGGATTCAGCAGCGTCCAGACGCCGCGTGCCGCGCCGGGCGCGCCCGGCAGATCGAAGTTGAAATCAGCGGGCATGATCCCGATCACCGTGACCACGCGCCCGCCGAGCCTGGTCGTGTGTCCGATGAGCGCCGGGTCGGCACCAAACCGTCTGCGCCACAAGGTCTCGCTCATCATCACGACGGCGTTGGCCGGACCCTCATCGCTCTCGACGAACGAACGACCGGCGAGCGGCTTCACACCGAGCACATCGAAGAATCGGGCGGTCACGGCCTGCGCCGGGATCTCTTCGGCCACTCCGTCGTCGCCGATGATCGAGCTCGGGCTGGATATCACCGCGGCGATCGCCGTGAACGCGCGGGTGCGCGCCTCCCAGTCTTCGAAATCGAGCGGGTTGACCCTGATGCGATTCCCGTTCGCCCTGCTCTCCGACAGCATGACAAGACGCTCGGGCTCGGGAAACGGCAGCGGCCGGAGCAGCGTCGCATCAGCGAGCGCGAACATCGCGCTGTTGGCGCCGATGCCGAGCGCCAGCGTGATCACCGACACTGCCGTGAAGCCGGGTGCCGCGCGCAGCTGACGCAGCGCGTACGCCACATCGTCTCTGAGCTCACCGAGCCATCGTGTGACGCGCATCTGTCGATCTCTCCTCTTCCCCAGATCTACGCACGTGCGCTTCAGCCGACCCACATCGCCCACACGCGCGAGGACGATGGCGCGCGCCTCCTTCGGATCCGCACCGCGCTCGACGAGCTCACGCGTACGCATCTCGACGTGGAAGCCGATTTCCTCGTCGACTTCCTGATCGAGCGGAACACGCCAGAGCCACGAGCGAAGCGACCTTCTCATTGCGCGAGCAGAATCTTCGACACGCCCGACACGAACTGCAGCCACGCCGCTGTTTCCGCGTTCAGCTGCGCGCGGCCCTGGCGTGTGAGCCGATAGAGCTTGGCGCGGCGGCCCAGCTCCGATTCACCCCACTCGGCCTCCAGCCAGCCGCGACGCTCCATGCGGTAGAGCGCCGGATAGAGCGACCCTTCCTCGACGATCACCGTCTCGCCGGAGGCGTCCTCGATGAACTTGGCGATGGCATAGCCGTGGCGGGGGCCGGAGGCGAGCGTCTTGAGAATCAGCGCGTCCAGCGTGCCGTGCAGGAGCGCATTCGGCGTCTTTGAAGGCATGTGTCCTCAGGCGTCGTACGTCGTGTCCGGCTTCCGCCGGACGATTACCAAGAGAGTCTTGGTAATGATGCCTTAGACGACACGAGTAGCGTTCGAGTTGGTGCGGTGTTTATCTGGGTATGCGGCGGAAGGACTAGCCGGGCGTGCCGTCGTCGTCGGCGCCGAGGATGTACTCGGTCTTCACGACCTCGTCGGGTTGGGCGCGGACCACGTCTTCAGTGATCGCGACTGCCTCGACCATCTGGCCGTCGTCGGTGAGACCTCGACTGCCCCACGCATCGAACTCGGCTTCGACAGCACCCTTCCCGAAATCCTCATCGAAGGAGCGATTCGTGCGCCACGGCATCGGTGCCTTCCTTTCGTTGCAGCCGCCGAAGGACCCGCCAGGGAGATGACGCGAGGATACACCTCACACACCGCATGTCAATCAGGTTTACACGTTGTTTGCTGGTGACAATTCGGCGCCCGCTCAGCCGTACGGCTGCGATCAAATCGCGAAAACGGGGAGCCGATCAGAAAACGTCGCTCCGAGTAAGCAAAGCGAGTCGAAGGATGGTATTGTCCCGCGCGACCATTCGCCTTATCCGCGTTTCGCAGAGGAGAGCACCGAGATGGAAACCACTCGAGAGCCAATGCCCGCCGAGGCCATCGAGGCCTACAACCTGTACATTCACGGCGAAATCGACCGCCGATCCTTCATGGATCGCATCAACAAGATCGCCGTGTCGACCGTTGCGGCCGCGGCGATGGTGGATGCGCTGATGCCCAACTACGCCGCGGCACAGCAGGTGTCGCCGACCGATTCGCGACTGAAGACCGAGTACGCCACTGTGCCGTCGCCCCAGGGCAACGGCAGCATCAAGGGCTATCTCGCACGGCCGGCGAAGGCCGGCAACAACAAGCTGCCCAGCATTCTCGTCGTGCACGAGAACCGCGGGCTCAATCCGCATATCGAAGACATCGCGCGCCGCCTGGCGGTCGACAACTTCATGGCGTTCGCGCCCGACGGTCTCACGTCTGTCGGCGGCTACCCTGGTGACGATGACAAGGGCGGGCAGCTGTTCGGCAAAGTCGATCGCATGAAGATGGCGGAAGACTTGTACGCAGCCGCGGTGTGGTTGAAGTCGCGTCCTGACAGCACCGGCAAGCTCGGCGTCACGGGCTTCTGCTTCGGCGGCGGCATCGCCAACCAGCTCGCCGTGAGAATGGGCGCGGATCTCGCCGCCGCGGTTCCGTTCTATGGCGGCGCGCCGATGGCGGCCGATGTGCCGAAGATCAAGGCTGCGGTGCTGGTGCATCACGGCGGCGAAGACACGCGGCTCGTGATGGCATGGCCCGAGTACGAAGCGGCGCTGAAAGCAGCCGGCGTGAAGTACGAGGGACACATCTATCCGGGCGCGGTGCACGGCTTCAACAACGATGCGACGCCGCAGCGCTACAACAAGGCGGCGGCCGACGCGGCATGGAAGCGCACGATCGAGTGGTTCAATCAGTACGTGCGCGGCAGCAACACGTAGAAGTGCACGCCTCTGCGATAGGGGCGGGTCGCGAGACCCGCCTCGAACCGGCCGGACGTGTTGGCGCTCGCGTCTTCCAAGGTCACGCCGGTCCGACTCGTCTACAATACGCGCGACACGAGAGCCTCTTCGGAGACGCATCATGCTCACTCTCAATCGCGCGTTGATCGCCGCCGCTTCGGTAATGTGGTCGCTGGTGATGGGAACGGTGATCGTCTCGGCGCAAGCGCCGAAGACGGCGACCGTGTGGGACGGCGCGTACACGGACGCGCAGGCCGAGCGCGCCACGGCTGCATTCAGCGCGAACTGCGCGAGGTGCCACACGCTCACAGCGGATGGGAGCGGCAATCGGCCGCTGACCGGCGACAAGTTCTGGGAGGGCTACACCCAGAAGACCGTCGGCGATCTGCTCAAGTTCGTCAGCACCAACATGCCCAACGGCGCTGCTGCCGGATCGCTCTCGGCGTCGACCTACAACGATCTCGTGGCGCTCATTCTGAAATCGAACGGGTTCCCTTCAGGCAAAACCGAGGTCGCGCCCGAGACCGTCGCCACCATTCAGATCATTCCGAAGGGGGGCGCCGGTGAGCTGCCAGCCAACACGCTGGTGAAAATGGTCGGATGCCTTGGCCCGAAATCGGGGAGCGACTGGACGCTCGTCAACGCCACCGATCCGGTACGCATCGAGAAGACCGGCGCGGTGCCCGAGGACGCCACGCGACCGCTCGGCAGCCGCACGATCACGTTGAAGTTCGTCCTCACCAGGCTCGACGCGTTCGCGGGGCAGCGCATGTCGGTCAGTGGAATTCTGATCGGTGCCGGTGGCGCCAACGGAATCAACGTCTCGACCGTGAACCGCGTTGCCGAGTCCTGTCCGTAGTACGGGGGGACAATCCAGGGATAGTCCCGGACCTGTCCCCGACCTGTCCCCATTAAGAGGGCCTGAACGGGGACTGTCCCACGCCTGTTTCCTGGGTCTAAAAAATAGAGCAAATTTAGAGGAAGAGGTGCTGTCTGCGGCCGGTTTTTGTTCGTTCTGGTTATAGGCTTACCGCATAGGTACACCCGCCGGATTAGGGCGTCCCGGGTGTAAAATTGACAACAACTTACGGCGGGTTTTCGTGTCGCCGTTTCGTGCCCACTGGTGACGTGGTCTTCTTTCGGAGGCGCGGGGGCCCAAGATGCACACCGCACGGAATCTCACGCTGTTCCTTTCGCTACTGGCGCTGGTCGCGTTCTTTCCCGGGAACGTCGGACGCGCTGCGGTCGACAATCCCGTCGTCGAGGCCGCCCGGCACGACGATCTTGCTGCCGTTCGCGCGCTGATCGCAAAACGCGAGAACGTCAACGAGGTCTCGCGCGACGGATCGACGGCGCTCTTGTGGGCCGCCTATCACGGCGATGTCGCGATGACGCGCGCGCTCATCACCGCAGGCGCGAAGGTGAACACGCCGAATAAGTACGGCGTGACGCCGCTGCTGCAGGCCAGCCGCATCGGCGCCGATCAGGTGGTGCAGGCGCTGCTTCGCGCCGGAGCCGATCCGTCGCTCGCGCACCCCGACGGTGAAACGCCGCTGATGGGCGCGTCGCACGCCGGCAGTCTCCCAACCGTACGGCTGTTGATCGAGGCGGGCGCGAACGTGAACGCCGCCGACACCTATCAGCAGCAGACCGCGTTGATGTGGGCCGCCGACGAGGGCCACACCGCGGTCGTGCAGGCGCTGCTCGACGCCAAGGCCGATCCGAACAAGAAGGCGCACGTCACCGGACTCGAAGAGCGCAAGCACGCCGATCACGCGACCGGCGGCTTCTCGGCGCTGATGTATGCCGCGCGCAACGGACATGAAGACGTCGTCAAAGCGCTGGTCAAGGGCGGCGCGGATCCCAAGCTCACGAACGGCGACGGCGTCACCGCGACGATCATCGCGATCGTCAACGATCGTCTCGACCTGGCGAAGACGCTGATCGATCTGGGTGCGGATCCCAATGACGGCTCGCTCTACTTTGCCGTCGACATGCACGACGCCACGACCGATATGCGCGCGAAGGACGGATCGCGTTTGCGCGCCGATCATACGAACCGCCTGACGGCGCTCGATCTCGTGAAAGCGCTGCTCGACAAAGGCGCCGATCCAAACAAGGCCTTCGCCGGCACGCTGCACAGCACGACTCTGTGCTGCCCCGACGACATCAATGCGTCGCCGTTCTATCGCGCCGCGATCGCGGCCGACGTCGAAGCGATCAAGCTGATGCTCGCGCACGGCGCGCAGGTCGAGTGGAGTCCCACCGAGGTCAAGAAGGAAGGCAAGGGCGCGCGCGCCGGCGGTGGCGGCGGACGCGGGAACGGCAACGTCGGCAAGACACCGATGATGGCGGCGATGACCGGCGGACGCGGTGCGGCGTTCAGCGCCGGCCCCGGTTTCGATCGATTGGGTCCACCACCGTTCCGCGAAGCGTCGAATCGTGAGCCGCTCGAAGCCATCAAGGCGCTGCTCGCCGCAGGCGCCAACCCCAACGCGAAATCGCCCGATGGTTCGTACTTGCTGCATCAAGCGGTTCAGGCGCGTCAGGTGCCGATCATCAAGGCGCTCGTCGATGCCGGCGCGAAGCTCGACGTCGTGAACAAGGACAACCTCACGCCGCTGCTGCTCGCCGAGAAACCCGAGCCGCCGCCTCCGCCAGGCAACAACACCGACTCGCGAACCTACCGGCCGCATCGCGATTCGCGCGACGAGGTCATCGCCGCGTTGCGCGGGTTCATGCACCTCGGGCCGAACGATCCGGCTCCGGTGCCGCCTCCTCTTCCAGCCTCGGCGAAGACCGATGAGAAGAAAGGCGACGGCGACGAGGCGGATGCGCCAAAAGCCGACGAGAAGAAAGACGAGAAGAAGTCGGACGAGAAGAAGGCTGCAGAAGGGACGGCGGGGGCCACGAAATGAAGAAATCGCTGGTAGCGATCGCGGGTCTCGTGTGGGTCTGTGCGACGGTACTCGTGGCGCAGACGACCCCTCGACCGGCCTCGGGGCAAGCGACCGGTGCGAGTCCGCGTACGCCATCGGCGCCCGTGCAGACCAAGGCGGCCGCCCCTGCGACAACGACAGCGGCGACGACGGTGCCATCGCCTGATGACGCACCGAAGTATCAGGCGTGGGTCAAGCAGTACTGCGTCGGCTGTCACAACAGCCGATCGGCATCGCCTGCGAACAATCCGGTCAATCTCGAAACGGCAAGCCTCACCGATCCATTGCCGCACGCCGCAACGTGGGAGCGCGTGCTTCGCAAGCTCGCGGTGCGGGCGATGCCGCCGCAAGGTGCGAAGCATCCAGCCGAGCCCGAGTACGCGGCGTTCACCACCTGGCTCGCCGGCACGCTCGATAGGGCGTGGCAAGGCAAGGCGACGCCGGGACGCTACGTCGTGCATCGACTCAATCGCGCCGAGTATCGCAATGCGATCCGCGATCTCCTCGCGCTCGACGTGGACGTGTCGTCGCTGCTGCCCAACGACGGCGGCGACTTCGGGTTCGACAACATCGCCACCGCGCTGACGACGTCGCCGCTGCTGCTCGATGGATACGTCACCGCGGCGCAGCGCATCAGCACGCTCGCCGTCGGCGACGTGAAAGCCAGCGCCACGACGACCGAGTACTCGATCAATCGCGACTTCAGTCAGAACGCCTACATCGAAGGCATGCCGCTCGGCACACGCGGCGGCAAGCAGGTGCGGCACGTCTTCCCCGCCGACGGCGAGTACAAGCTCTTTGGCCGTCTCGTGCGCGGCATCGAAGAGGGCTACGCCGGCGTCGAGGGCAACGAGTTTCCGTACACGTTCGTGATCACGCTCGACGGCGATGAAGTGTATTCAGCCCAGATCGGCGGCCTCGAAGATCACAAAGTGCAGGTCAAGGACATGAACGAAGCGCGCGCAATCGTCGACGCGCGCATGACGGCGAAGATAAAAGTTACCGCCGGCCCGCACGACATCGGCTTCACGTTCCGCGATCGGCCGTCGCGGCTGCAGGACGTGTGGCAGCCATCGGCGCGCGACAGCCAGGAGATCCACTTCATCGGCGGACTCCCGAAACTGAAGACCGTCGGTGTCGAGGGTCCGTACAACGCGTCTGGCGTCAGTGCGACGCCGAGCCGCGATCGTCTCTTCGTGTGCCGGCCGAAGACCGCGGCAGAAGAACCGATCTGCGCGACGAGAGTCCTCTCGAATCTGGCCCAGCGTGCATTCCGGCGTCCCGCCTCGGCGCAGGACATCGAGCCGGCGCTCGGGTTCTACAGCCGCACGCGCACTGAGGGCGGCTCGTTCGACGAAGGCATTCGCGCCGGCGTGGCGCGCATCCTGGTGAGCCCGTCGTTTCTCTATCGCATGGAGCGCGACGCCGCTGGCACCAATGCCGGCGCTGCGCATCCGGTGAGCGACATCGAGCTGGCATCGCGGCTCTCGTTCTTCCTCTGGAGCAGCATCCCCGACGAGCAGCTGCTCACGGCGGCAAAGACCGGACGACTGCGCGAGCCCGCGGCGATGGCGGCGCAGGTGAAACGGATGCTCGCCGACAGCCGCTCCGACGCGCTCGTGAGCAACTTCGTCGGCCAGTGGCTGCAGCTGCGCAACCTCGAATCGAAGGTGCGCCCCGACATCCTGCAGTTCCCCGATTTCGATGACAACATCCGCGAAGCGTTCCGCCGCGAAACCGAGATGCTGTTCGCGTACATCCTGCGCGAGAACCGCAGCATTCTCGATCTGATGAACGCCGACTACACCTTCGTCAACGAACGACTGGCGAGGCACTACGGCATTCCCGGCGTGTACGGCACGCGGTTCCGTCAGGTGAAGGTCACCGATCCGAATCGGCGCGGCCTGCTCGGCCACGGCAGCATCCTCTCGCTCACGTCGGTTGCGACGCGGACCTCGCCGGTGTTCCGCGGCAAGTACGTGCTGACGACGTTCCTCAACACGCCGCCGCCGCCACCGCTGCCGAACGTGCCGGCCCTCGAGGACGCGGGCAAGGACTCGCCAAACGCGCCGAAGACCGTGCGCGAGAAGCTCGACTTGCATCGCGCCAACGCGGTGTGCGCGTCGTGCCATCGCGTCATCGATCCGGTGGGCTTTGCGCTGGAGAACTTCGACTCGGTGGGACAATGGCGCGAGAGCGACGTCGACGGCAAGCCGCTCGATACCGCGGGCGTGCTCGCGGACGGATCCAAAGTGAACGGCCCGGTGGCGCTTCGCAACGTCATCCTGAGCCGGCCCGAGGCCTTTGCCACCACGCTCACCGAGCGGGTGATGACCTATGCGCTTGGACGCGGCATGGAGCCGTCAGACATGCCGGTCATCCGCGCCATCGTGAAAAAAGCATCCGTCAACAATTACGCGTTCCAGGCGATTATCATGGGCATCGTCGAGAGCGCGCCGTTCCAGATGCGGACCAGATTGGAATCAGCCGAAAGACCGAATAGGGTTGCAGACGCAAGGTAGAGACGAACGTCGTGTCCGTCTCGCCGTAGCGCGTGTCGCGCGAAGGCGGACCGGACCCATGGAGCGACCATGATCATCACGAAGAAGCACCTGTCACGTCGCACGTTCCTGCGGGGTACCTTCGGCGCCACGATGGCCCTGCCCTTCCTCGACGCGATGGTGCCGGCACTGACGGCTCAGGGCCGCACTGCCGCCGCCGCGCCGTTCCGGTTTGGCGTCGTCTACCTGCCGTGCGGCGTGTATCCCGATACCTGGCACCCGGCGCAGATCGGCAGCGACTTCGAGTTCAAGCCGGTGATGCAGCCGCTCGAGCCGTTCCGCAATCAGCTGGTCACGATCAGCAAGATGAAGGCGCCGTGGGGCGAGTCGGTCCACGTCGGCGCGAGCTCCGCGTTCCTCAACGGGACCGGCCCGGTAGTCGCGCGCGGCGGCACCGGTGATGCCTTCGGCCAGATCGCGTCGAAGAAGACGGTCGATCAGTACATCGCCGATAAAGTGGCCGGTGATACGCCGCTCCACTCGATCGAGGTCGGCACCGAAGACATGGGCACGGCCGCCGGTGCCTGCGACGGCTTCCCCTGCACGATCTTCGACACGCTGTCGTGGCGCGAAGACACGCGCCCGCTTCCCGTCTCGATCAATCCGCGCGTCACCTTCGAGCGGATGTTCGGTGAGACCGGATCGCCCGAGCACCGGAAGGCGCGCCTCAAGGAGAAGCAGAGCCTGCTCGACTCGGTGACCGACGAGACCGCGAAGCTGCAGCACTCGCTCGGCTCGCAGGACCGCGCGATCCTCGACGAGTATCTGAGCAACATCCGCCAGGTCGAGCAGCAGCTCGATCGGATGGACAAACGCCTCGGCA
This sequence comes from Vicinamibacterales bacterium, assembly GCA_036407095.1. Taxonomy (GTDB): domain Bacteria; phylum Acidobacteriota; class Vicinamibacteria; order Vicinamibacterales; family UBA2999; genus Gp6-AA40. Next base: position 14,075 of record DASWZV010000031.1, read on the forward strand.
CGCTGACCGAAAATCCCGAATCGCCGATCGGCCTCCCGGAAGCGTTCGATGATCACATGACCGTGACCTACGATCTGATGCACCTCGCGCTGCAGGGCGACATCAGCCGCGTGTTCACGTTCATGATCGGCCACGAGCCGACCGATCGCAGCTACGCGCACATCGGCGTGCCCGAGACGCACCACAGCATCTCGCACCACGGCAACGACGCCGAGAAGCTCGCCAAGTACGCCAAGATCGGTACGTATCAGATCGTGAAGTTCTCGGAGTTCCTCGAGAAAGTCCGCAACACCAAGGACGGCGACGGCAACCTGCTCGATCACTCGCTGTTCTATTGGGGCAGCGGCATGAGCAACGGCAACGCCCACGATCGCAGCAACCCGCCTGCCGTGCTCGTCGGCGGCGCGCACGGTCGGCTCAAGGGCAACCGTCACCTCGAGGCCAAGGAGCAGCCGACCGCGAACCTGCTGCTCGCGCTCGCCCACATCGGCGGCGTCGAGGTCGAGAAGTTCGGTGCCAGTACAGGACGTATGGAGATCTAGGGATCGGGCCGCCTGAAGGCGGCCCCCTACATTTCCGAACGACCACAACCTTCGTACGCAGGGGCCGCCTTCAGGCGGCCCTTTCGTTTTGGAACGACGATGATCACGCTTCGCAAATCCAAAGATCGCGGCCACACCGACCTCGGGTGGCTGAACAGCTATCACACGTTTTCGTTCGGCGGCTATCACGACCCGAAGCACATGGGCTTCCGCGCGCTGCGCGTGCTCAACGACGACCGCGTGGCGCCCGGCAAGGGGTTCGGCGCACACGGCCATCGCGACATGGAGATCCTCTCCTATGTGATGGAAGGCCAGCTCGCCCATCAGGACAGTCTCGGCGAGCCCCGTGTGATCGGACCGAACGAAGTACAGGCGATGAGCGCCGGCACCGGCGTCATTCACAGCGAGTTCAACGCGTCGAACGCCGAGCCGACGCATTTCCTTCAGATCTGGATCATCCCGGACCGGGAGGACATCGAACCGTCGTATCAGCAGTTTGCCTACGCGCCGAACGAGAAGCGGGGCGTGCTGAGACTGATGGCCGGGCCAGACACGACCAATACAGCGGCCGCACAGATTCATCAGGACGCGAAGATGTATGCGTCCGTCCTCGAGCCGCGCGACGCGATCACATACGCCATCCCGCGTGGACGTCACGTGTGGCTGCACTGCGCGTCGGGAAACCTCGACGTCAACGGGATCGCGCTCGAGGAGGGTGATGGCGTGGGTGTCAGCGACGAAGACGCGCTCGAGATGCGCGGCGCGGGCGAGCGTGGCGCCGAACTCCTGCTGTTCGATCTCGCATAATGTCCGACGTCAACGTCCTCGTCGTCTTCTACTCACGCCACGGCGTCACCGAGAAACTGGCGCTCGCAGCCGGACTTGGCGCGATCCAGGCAAAGGCCAACATCCGTCTGCGCCGCGCCGCGGACATCGCCGATCGACAGACCATCGATGCGAATGCGTCGTGGAGAGAGAACCTCGATCGGATGAACCGTGATTACGTCGCACCACGTCCGGCCGACCCGGTATGGGCCGATGTCATCGTGCTGGCGACGTCACCGCAGTCGTCCGGCGAGATCGAGCAGTACTGCGCGCTGCTCCGGTCCGATCGCGCTCATGCCGGAAAGATTGCCGCGCCGCTTGCGTCCGGCGGGGATGACGCGATCCTCACACCCATTTACACTGCAGCGGCGCGCGCCGGCCTCATCGTCGCCCCGCCTCCAACCGCCTCGCCCGATCCGATCGCTGCCGCACGGACGTTCGGCCAGCGCGTCACCAGCATGGCTCGAGCCCTGAAGCGTGCAGGCTAGGGCTGCGAAGCGCTGACCGGCGCTGAACCCGGATATGATCGCGTTCCGAGGAGTATGACGATGAAGTGGATGCCAGTCGGAACCCTGCTCGCGTGCATCGTGATCGCTGGCTCGCTTTCGCTACGTGCGGCACAGACGGCGGCATGCGCGCCATCGGGCGGTCTCTCTTTCATCTGCGGCGTGCAGAATGCCGAGGACCTCGTGCTGGTCCCCGGTACGCGGTGGTTGGTCGCGAGCGGCATGGCACCCGGCAGCGGCCTGCACATCGTCGACACCCGCGCGAAGACGGTTCGCAGCGCCTATGCGGTCGGCACATCGACGTCGCGGCCCGACAAGACGAAGTATGCGAACTGCCCTGCTCCGCTCGATCCCAAGCTGGCTGTGCTGCACGGTTTGAGCCTGAGAGCCGCGACCAACGGTCGCTTCACGGTGTACGCGACGAATCACGGCGGCCGCGAGTCGGTCGAGGTCTTCGAGCTCGATACGAGCGGCACGGCGCCGTCGGCCAGTTGGATCGGGTGTGTCCTCCTTCCAATGGGCATGGCCGCCAACAGCGTGGCGTCGTTCAGCGATGGCTCCCTGCTCGCGACCGTGCTCATTCTCCCCGGCAAGACCTTCGCCGACGCGTTCGCGCAGAAGAACACGGGCATCGTGCTTCAGTGGAAGCCCGGGGCCGCGGCGTTCTCCGCCATCCCCGGCACCGAGCTCTCGGCGAACAACGGGATCGAGACCTCGCCCGACGATCGTGAGTTCTTCGTCGCCTCGACCACGACCAAGCGCATCATCGCCTACTCGCGCGACAAGCCCGGCGTGCCCCTTCGAACCGCGCAGCTCAAGGAGTTCGGCCCAGACAATGTTCGATGGACGGCCGACAATCGGTTGATCACGGCGGGCCTGATCGACAACGAGCCGGCCTGCGGTGGCGCGCCGAAAACCGAGGAAGGCATCCGCTGCCCGCGTGGCTACGTGGCGGTCACGATCGATCCCAAGACGATGGCGGTGACCGAAATCGCACGGGGACCGGCGACGCCGGCGTTCACCGGTACGGCGATCGCGATGCGGGTGGGCAACGAACTATGGCTGGGTTCCTTCTTCGCCGATCGGATCGCGTATCGATCGCTGAAGTAGGGCCGCCTGACGGCGGCCCCCACGCCGGAGACGTTCGACCGGAGTTGGATTTTTCGATCGGATCCCTCACGTTCGGGCTTGCGACATCACAATAGTGTTGCTAGTCTCATGCATTCCCCGACAAGTTCGCCCATGAACTCGACTTTTGGTGCTCGCCTCAAGGCTCAGCGTGAGCAGCAGCAGATCGCTCTGACCACGATCTCGGAACGTACAAAGATCAAGCAGTCGCTCCTCGAGGCGCTGGAACGTGACGACGTCCGGCACTGGCCCCAGGGACTCTTCGGTCGCTCCTACCTGCGCTCGTACGCGCAGGCGATCGGGCTGGATCCGGACGCCACACTCCGCGAGTTCATGGAGTGCCACCCGGCAGAGTCGCCGGCGCCGCTCAACGAGTTGCGAGACAAGACGGCCGAGCGATCGAACCGATGGCCTCCGACCCGGCTGCAGTTCCTGATCGATTCGGCCATCGATGCGTTCCACACACGTCGTGTTGAACTGACTCAGAAAGCCGGACTTGATCTCTCGTCGCCAGCGGCCGGCCCGCGCATGGAACAGACCGGGCCTGCAGCCGCGCACTCTGACACGCTATCGGCCGATCAGCCGACGACGCCCGTCGATTTCCTCGCCCTGGCGAAGTTGTGCACGAAACTGGCGTGTGCAGAAGAAGCGCCGGAACTGACCTCAGTCCTCGAAGACGCGGCGGGTGTGCTGAGCGGCGTCGGGCTGATTCTGTGGATCCCCGATGCGATGGGCGTCGCGTTGACGACGGCTTTTGCGTATGGCTACCCGGCCGAGATGATCGCGCAGCTGCCAAGCGTGTCTGCCGAGGCCACGAACGCGATCGCCGAGGCATTTCGCACCCGCACGACCTGCGTCGTCACAGGCACCGCTGCGGACAACGGTGCCATCGTTGCACCACTGCTGACGCCCTCAGGATGCAGCGGTGTGATCTCGTTGGAGGTGCGGGCCGGTGCCGAACAGCGGGACGAGGTGCGTGCCGCCCTGACGATCCTGGCCGCCCAGGTGTCGACGCTGATGGGATTCTCCGTGCTCGCGCACACGCGCAGCGCGTGAACCGAGGCGTGTCGATGCGATCTGCAGCTATCCGTCTTTTTGCGCGCGACTTTGTCGCAGATAGTGCGGGCTGTAACTGAGGCCGTACGAGGTCTTCTGGGTCGCTTCCGCCTTGCGTTTGTTGAACTCCTGCCGTGACTCCTCGATCGCCTTCCGTTCCGATTCGGTGCACTGCCGGAAGGTGATCGGCTCGCGCGGCACGAAGAACACCTGGCCGATCGGAATGCTCTGCTCCATCGTGATCCCCTCGCCGGGCTGCAGCACATAACGGAACTCCGTTTCGTGCGCATACCAATCCGTCTCCACGCGGACGGCGAGCATCGGCGCCACAGGCCGTTCGATCATGTTCAAAATCGGCGAATAGACCGTGTCCCAGCCTGATGGCGTCTGAAAGTTGGTGGCGCCGCGCAGTGCGAGCGCCCCAGCCGGCGTGCCCATGTCCTCGGGCACGATGAAGGCCCGCATCACCGCCAGCGCCGCTTCACGCGTCAGCATCGGCGCACCGATGAAGGTCACCTCTTCCTTCATCATGCCCACCGCCCCGACCGACATGCTCATCGTCACCTGGAAGATCGGCGTGCGCTTGCCGTCCTGGGTCAGCAGGTAATAGACGAATCGATACCGGCCATCGCCTTCGAACTCGACGTACACGGATTCCTTGGGCTCGAGCGCGGCAAACACCATGAAGCCCAGGGAACTGCCGGCCTCGAGTACGGGACAGTGACGCGCGTGCTGCGGCAGCAGCGGCCGCGACCCCTCGCGGCGCGGCGCCTGACCGACGCCGGGGCGGCGGAGGTTTGGGAAGAGACGGACTTCCATTCCTCCGTATCGTATGCGAAACCGATCAGCGCTGTTCCTTGGTCGCGTGAAAGACCGCGCGATCCTGCCTGAATGCGGCCGCAAGTCCGTTCCTGCCGCGAAGGCGATGGACCACGGCTCGCGCCGCTCGATAGGGCGCCGAGCGTTGCGGCGTGACGGTCCGGACATCGAAGAAACCGGACGTCTTCAGCATGCCTTCGACGGCGGGCACATTCGGTCCCCACCAGTTCGTCGGATCGCCGTTCAGCTCGCGCCCCGGATAGAAGGCGGCCGCGGGGCGCGCGAATCCGATCATGTCGACGACGGTTTCGAGGACCAGCAGGCGTCGTGTCACGGACGCAACACGTTCGATCGCGAGGTACGGATGCGGGAGGTGATAGAGCACGCCAAGGAACAGCACCACGTCGAACATCCCGACACGTTCGGGTGTGATGTCCATGACATCGATCTCGAGATCCTCGACCCGTGAGGCCAACGTCGCGCGCGCCAGCTCGAATCCCGCCTTCGTGCTCCACGTCGGCCCGTGCCACGCGAACAAATCGGTGGCGAGCACGCGCGCCGCGCCCCGGCGCTCGGCTTCGAACGAGAAGAACCCGTCCCACGCGCCGATATCGAGAACAGTGAGGCCTGCAAATGAAGCCGGCAGTTCGAGACGGGCGAGGCGTATCGGCGTGTCATCGACGCCGGGAGTCACGAGGCCGTGCCCGAGATCGATCGAGTGATACCAGCGGATGGCATCGACGCGTGAGCGGACGTCCGCGACGCTCATGCAAGCCATTCTAGTTACTAACGGTCGTCGGGGCGATCCATCTGACGCTTGTCGGCGCGAGCCCGCTGATGCGGTCGGTGCGATCAGGCTGACGGTCGTCGGCGCGAGCGCACCGACAAGCGCGAGAGCGATCGCACAGACAGGCCGGTCCAAAGGACGGGCCCTACGTCGCACCGACGACCGTCAGAAGGATCGCACCGACGTGCGTCAGATGTACATCGGCCGGCCATCGCTCAGTGCAAGCCAGCCGCGTGCGACGCGATAGATGAACCAGATGGCGACAATCCCCAGCGGCAGCCACGCGATCAAGAGACCGAACCCGAACGTGAGCACGATGAAGGCCATACACAGACCGACCCAGAGGGCACCAAACCAGAACGTGCGGATCTGCCACCTGAAATGCGAGTCCAGCCATGTGCCGCGCACATCGCCTCGCTTCACGTAGTTCAGGATGACCGCAACGATCGAGGGCCAGCCGAGGAGAAAGGCGCCGACGACAGTTGCGACCGTGACGATGCCGATCATGAGACTCAGCGCGTGCAGCGCGTAGATGAGATGTGTCCAGGTCACCTGGGAGTCGAGCGACGCCGATACGGGCGATCCCGAATAGGGTTGGTTCACTGTCTGTCTCCACCATGATTGACGGAGGTGGATGGTTCAGTGTTCAGAGCTCCGGTGCCGGTTCCTGTTCTCGAGCCCTTCGATCGGCCCGGGAGTGCTCTTCTTTACTCACCTGTTGGGCAATGACGATGAATCGCTTGGGCGCGGGACCGATGTAGGTGAACGGATAGCACGTGATCAGCGTCAGCGTCGCCGCCTTCGTCGGCTTGAGCACCTCGACGTCGGTTGGCATCACGATCTTCGTTCGGCGCACGCGGTATTCGAGCTCACGGTCGCCGGTGCGGAATCGAATGACGTCCTTCGGTCGAATCCCGGCGAGACCACGGAAGAACGTATCGCGGTGGGCGGCGAGGACGCTGTTTCCCCCGCGCCAGGGCAACGGCGTGTCCGAAAGGTGTCCCACGCCGAAGAGCAATGCCGCGCTCTCATCGCCCTCGAGCACGACCGACGAGAGGCCGAGGCGCGGGATCTCGATCACGCCAATCGGCTTGCCCTCCGAGATCGGAGATGACGTGTCGTGTGGGGCTCGTGCTGTCGACTCGATCCGTGGAAGCGCGAAGCTGTAGAACGGCTGCACCGATTCCGGTGAAATCAGGGCAACACCGGTCACCAGCGCTGCGGCGAGCCCCAGCACCAGAAGCACGACGCCGATCAGGCGCATGAAGATCATTTGCGATCCTCAGATGCGTCTTCCGCGCGCTGCGCAGCCGTAGCCATGTAGCCGGTTCGCGTTCTGACCTTCAGCTTGCTGCGATCCGGCGACTGCGCGGTCACATGGATATGATGCAGACGGCCATCCGCCTTGTCGCCGCCATCTGGCGGCGCATACGCCAGCGTATAGCGGCTGCGGATGTCGGCCGCGATCGACCCGAGCACCGCTCCGATCGCCGAGATTCGACGCGGCTCGAACGAGAGACCGCCAGTCGCCTCCGCGAGTCGGCGAAGCGCCTTGGGATTCTGATCGCGATTGAGCGGATCGAGAAGCGCAATCGAATAGATCAGCACGTTGGACGCCTGAACCTTCGCGAGTACTTGATCGAATGTGGCGTGACTGGCGTTGTCGCCGCCATCGCTCAACACGATCAACGCTCTCCGCTCGTGGCGGCCCTCTGCGAGACCATCGATCGTCTGCGACAGCGCATCATGAAAAGCGGTGCGGCCGTACGCGTTGAAGTTCTGCGTCAACGCCGTGCGCAACTCCTCGACATCATCGGTGAAGCGCCGGTCGGTCGGCAGCACCGGCGTGAGACGTTCGTTGAAGACGAGCGGCAGGTACTGATCTTCGGGATGGCTCGCCAGGGCGAAGCCGGTGATCGCAGCAATGACACGAGCCTTGTTTTCGACCATGCTGCCGCTGCCGTCGATCAGCAGGGCGATCGTCGCTGGTGCATCCTGCTCCGCGAAGAAGCTCAGCTCCTGGAGTCGTCCTTCGTCGAAGACCTGAAAGGCTGGACGAGGCAGGCCACCGACGAACTCTCCCCGGCCATCGGTCACGGAGACGTCGAGGACGACGAGATCCGAGCGCGCGCGAAAGTGCGCATCACGCTGGGCCGAGGCCGAGGCCAGACCAAGCGCTGCGAGCACTGCCGTCAGCAGAATGTGGCGTCGCATGTGTGATCTCGCTGATTGAACCACACTCGAGCGAGACGTAGAGGCGGGTCTCGAGACCCGCCTCCACGGTCCGGCTGAAGCCGGTCACTACGTACGACTACGACTTGCGAAGCAGCTTCACGCCGAGCCCCGCCGCCGCAACGCCGCCCAGCAGCAACAGCGCCAGTGGGCTTGCAGTCTTCGGCAACTGCTCACGTGTCGCTCCCGCCGCCGGCTGCTCCGGTTGAGCCGACTGCGGAGCGGGCTGCTGCGCCTGTGCGATCTGCGATTCGGCCGGCGACGCTACCGCGGGTCCGCCAGCACCCTCGACCACGTCAGTCGACTTATCGGTGTCAGCGATCGGCGGAACGTTCTGCGCAAGCGGGGCAGGCTGTCCGCTCCTGTTCAAAGCAGCCAGCTGCTCCTTCGAGTAGATGAACTCGTATCCGGTTCGCTCACCCATATACCAATAGGTGCCAACCGCGGGCGGCGCACCCGAGGCTGTCTCGAGGAATCGGATCTCAGAGTCCTTCGGGACGTCGGGCCGCTGCGCCTGGATCGTGCTCAGCAGCGCGTAGCTTTCGGTTCCCTGCTTGTTCGAGACTTGAATGACGTTTCGGCTCGTCTCCGTGTTCGCGATGCGGAACATATACGTGCCGGCCGGCAGAGTCATTCCTGGCAGCGCCACTGGCCGATTGAACGTGAAATATGTTCGCTTGTCGGATGTAAATGCGTTGGCGCCACTTGCCAGTGCACAGACAAGCACCACCAACACGGCAGCGGACACATACCTCTTAACCATGCTGGTCCTCCTGCCCACACCTATTTCAAGATGCCTGCCGATTCCAGCTCGACCGTGGAAGGAACTGCGAGTGGGGGGCTTATGCCGAACAAGCCCAGCAGCGGCTGTGTAGTCCAGCTGGAATGGCTGGGTAAGAAGGGAGACTCGCACGCCTTTCATACACTACTCAGCTTTTCACAGCAGCCTTTTACCGAAGCGCCGCATGTGAACCGCCTCTTCCTGCGTGCTCCAATCCTCGAAACCGTAATCGGCCCCGACCGAAACGTATTTGCGCCTACTTTGCTGCGGCGGCCAACCTGTTGCCAGGGTCGTACCGTGCTAGGCTTCCGAGCGCGTCGGGGACCTCAACCTCCATGGAGATCAGACGGGCGATGAAGCGGGCTGCGGTGGCACTACTCCTCTTGGCGGTGGTCCTCTGGAGCGTGCCTGCCCTGGCGCAGGTCTCGCTGGCAGGAAACTGGAACCCGTTTCGGAATCACGAAGACGAACAGGATCGCGGCCCGGGACCGGACCTCGGTGACTACCTGGGAATTCCGATCAACAACGCGGCACGACTCTTCGCCGAGAGCTGGGATGCCTCGCGCCTCACCCTGCAGGAACACCAGTGTCGCGTGCACGTGGCGCCCTACATCTACCATGGCCCTCTCGCCCTGCGCATCTGGGAGGAGAAGGATCCCGAGACACAGCGCGTGATCGCCATCAAGAACTACATCAGCACCTACGAACAGACGCGCACGATCTGGATGGACGGCCGGCCTCATCCCTCGGAGTTCGCGCCCCACACGTTCATGGGATTCTCGACCGGCCGCTGGGAGGGGCAACAGCTCGTCGTCACGACCACGCATCTGAAACAGGGATGGCTGCGGCGCAACGGTGTGCCGGAGAGCGACCAGACGACGCTCGTCGAGCGATTCATCAGACACGACAAGTACATGACGCACGCCGTCATCATCACCGACCCGGTCTACCTCGCCGAGCCGATGATCCGGACGACCGATTTCCAGATCGCGACCGACGAGAACACCAACTGGACGTGGCCGTGTGAGTACGTCGAAGAGATCTCCGGCCGCGCCAAGGGTGAAGTGCCGCATTACCTGCCCGGAGAGAATCCGTTTCTCAAAGAGTTCGTCGATCGGACGCACGTCCCGCCGGTCGCCGCCAAGGGCGGACCGGAGTCGATCTACCCGGAGTACGCCGAACAGCTGAAGAAAGCGCCTGCTGTGAGCAGAGCCGAGGCGCCGCGCGCGAGCCAGGCGAAGAACCCCGATGTCGGCACACTGGAAGTGCTGCCGGTCTCAGGGAACGTGTATCTGCTGGCGGGCGGCGGCAGCAACGTCACCGTGCAGGTCGGTTCGTCGGGCACGATCATGGTCGATTCGAAGACCGGGACGCTGACCGACAAAATGCTGGCCGAGATCAAGAAGCTCAATACGTTCACGAACAAGCCGGTGCGCTACGTGCTGAACACGAGCGCCGATGCCGATCACGTGGGCGGCAACGAGAGCCTCGCAAAGGTGCTCGGATCGGCGGCGAGCTGGACGATCATCAACACACCGGGGGCGACGCAGACCGCGGTCAACATCTACGCGCACGACAATGTGTCGGCGCGCATGAGTCAGCTGCCCTCGAGCGCGCAGCCGACCGAAACGTTCGTCGGCGATCAGAAGGAGTTCTATTTCAACGGCGAGCCGGTCTTCATGTATCACGTTCCCGCGGCCCACACGGATGGCGACAGCATCGTGTTCTTCCGCCACTCCGACGTCGTCGCCACCGGCGACCTCATGAGAACCGACAGCTATCCGGTCATCGATCTGCCGAAGGGCGGCAACGTGCAGGGCGTGATCGACGGGCTCAACATGGTGCTCGATCTGGCGGTCCCCGCGCACCACGAAGAAGGCGGCACCTACATCGTGCCCGGCCACGGACGGATCTGCGACGAGTTCGACGTCGTCGAATATCGCGACATGGTGACCATCATCCGCGACCGTATTCAGGCGATGATCGCGAAGAAGATGACCCTCGAGCAGGTCAAGGCCGCACGGCCCACGCTCGACTACGACTCACGGTACGGCGCGACAACGGGCGCGTGGACGACCGATATGTTCGTGGAGGCGGTGTACCGGAGTCTGAGTAAGACCGCCCGCTGAGGAGGCGGAGTTCGCGGAGACAACGATCAACACGCAGAGATCGCCGTCTCAGCGTCCTCAGCCACCCGCGAGCCAGGAGACCACCGTGGCGCTTGCATATTCACACGGCACCTCCACCTGTCCCCTGCTTGGGCAGACGATCGGCGAGAACCTGCGCGAGACCGCCCGGAGCTTTCCAGATGCCGATGCCCTGATCGTTCCACATCAGAACGTTCGACTGACCTATTCCCAATTCGACGATGGCGTCGATCGGCTCGCCCGCAGCTTCCTGGCGATCGGGATCGAGAAGGGCGATCGGATCGGACTCTGGAGCCCGAACTGCGCGGAGTGGGTACTGACGCAATACGCGGCCGCCCGCATCGGCGCGATCCTCGTCAACCTCAATCCCGCTTATCGCACGCACGAAATCGAGTACACGCTGAAACAGTCGCAGTGCCGGCTGCTGCTGGCTGCTACCAGCTACAAGACGAGCAACTACGCGGCGATGATCCACGAGGTGCGAGGCGGCATCCCGACGCTCGAACTGGCCGTGTTCTTTGGAACCAAATACTGGACGGACCTGCTGGACTGCGCGGCCGTCATCACACCCGGCGCGTTGAACGAGCGCGAGGCGACACTTCAGTTCGACGACCCGATCAACATCCAGTACACGAGCGGCACGACTGGATTCCCGAAGGGCGCCACCCTGAGCCATCACAATCTGCTGAACAACGGATACTTCATCGGTGAGGGATGCCGCTACACCGAGTCCGATCGCGTCTGCATTCCGGTGCCGTTCTATCACTGCTTCGGCATGGTGCTCGGCAACCTCGCCTGTACTTCACATGGGTCGGCGATCGTCATCCCTGCCCCGACGTTCGACCCGACGGCGACACTACGGACCGTCGAGGCCGAGCGCTGCACGAGCCTGTATGGCGTGCCGACGATGTTCATCGCCGAGCTCGCGCTGCCGGACTTCCATCGCTATGACCTCTCGTCGCTGCGCACCGGCATCATGGCGGGGTCGCCCTGCCCTATCGAGGTGATGAAGCAGTGCGTCTCCGTGATGCACATGAACGAAGTGACGATCTGTTACGGCATGACCGAGACGTCCCCGGTGTCGACGCAGACCAGCGTGGACGATCCACTCGACAAACGGGTCGGCAGCGTCGGCCGCGTGCATCCTCATCTCGAGGTGAAGATCGTCGATCCCGATTCCGGGCGCACAGTGCAGCGGGGTCAGCCAGGTGAGCTCTGCACTCGCGGCTATTCCGTGATGCTCGGCTACTGGCGTGAGCCGGAGAAGACCGCGGAGGCGATCGACACCGCCGGTTGGATGCACACCGGCGACATGGCGACCATCGACGATCACGGCTACGTCAACATCGTCGGACGCATCAAGGACATGATCATTCGGGGCGGGGAGAACGTGTACCCGCGCGAGATCGAAGAGTTCCTCTACACGCACCCCGATATCGTGGACGTGCAGGTGATTGGCGTTCCCGATCTCGAGTACGGCGAGGAGATCATGGCGTGGGTGAAGCTGCGCGCCGGAGCGGCTCCACTCGACGCGGCTACGCTACGACAGTTCTGCTGCGATCGGATTGCGCACTACAAAATCCCTCGCTACGTCCACGTCGTCGACGAGTTCCCGATGACGGTCACCGGCAAGGTGCAGAAGTATGTGATGCGCGCGAAGGCCGTAGAGCTCCTCGGTCTGCAACCAGCCGCAGGAGTTCAGACGGCCTAACCCTATTCCTGGCGCAACGCGATCAACGGCTCGACTTGCGCTGCCCTGCGAGCGGGCACGTACGAGGCAAGCGCGGCCACCGCAACGAGAAGGCCCAGGACCGCCGCGTAGGTAAAGACATCACCGGGACTCACTCGAAACAGCAACGTCCCCAGCGAGCGCAGCACCAGCAGCGCGGCGCCAACACCGATCCCGGCGCCGATCGCCACGAGTCGCAGTCCACCGCCCACGACCGACCCCTTCAACCATCCGAGCGGCGCGCCGAGCGCAATGCGAATGCCGATCTCTTTGGTGCGCTCCGCGACCACGAACGTGAGCAGCCCGTAAAGTCCGAGCGATGCCAGGATCAATCCACTCACTGCGAACGCGCCCGAGACCAGCGCGTTGAGCCGCTCGCGCGCGACGCTTTCCGCCAGCGCTCCCTCGAGCGTACGGATCTTCGTGACGGCGAGGCTCGAGTCGATGCGCCGGATCTCGGCGACTGAAGCGGCGGCGGTCGCGCCTGGCTGACTGGTGCGGACGAAGAGCGTCATCCCAAACTCCGGCATCTGGCGGTGACTGTAGAAGACGGTCGGCTGGGCGTTGTCCCTGACCGATCCCTCGCTGACATCGCCGACGACGCCGATGATCGGCAGATATGGATTGTTGTACTGCATCCACACCTTGACCGAAGCAGCCAGCGGATCGATGTCCTTCAGAAACTGCCTCGCAAACGCCTCGTTCACGATGAAGCTCTGATTCGGGCTCGCCTCGTCAGCGTCAGTGAACTCCCGTCCTCGAAGAACAGGAATTCGGAGCGTCCGGAAGTAGCCGGGCGTCACCACTCGGATGAGCGTCACCGGTCGCTCGGGCGGGGGCAGCTCCGGCGTGCCGAGACGATGCCACCAGCTGCCGCCGCGTGGTGGTCCGACGACCGCGAGACTGTTGGAGGCGGCAGCCGATTCCACACCGGGCAGCGCCCGAATGGCAGCCAGCGTCTGTGCGTAGAACGATGTGCGCTGTTCGGCTTTGTACCGTGCACCGGGGAGCACGAGCTCCATCGTAAGGACATTCTGCTTGTCGAACCCGCTGTTGGCTTCGTTCAACGCGATGATCGTCCGTACGAGCAGACCCGCGCCGCACAGGAGGATCACGGTCATCGCGACCTGGCCAATCACCAGCACCTGACGGATTCGAGGTGAATGCGTCACCGTGAGACCGCCGGAACGAATCGAGGCGACCATCGACTGACCGGCGACCAGAATCGCCGGAACAATACCTACGACAAGGCCGGTCATGACTGACAGACCGAGCGCGTACATCAGGACACGACGATCGACGTACAGCTCGGGCACCCGCAGCAGATCTGCGGGCGCAAATGCCACGAGCGCGTCGAGGCTGAGGCGCGCCAGCGCCACACCCAGCGCACCGCCGACGACCGCAAGCAGCAGGCTCTCGACCAATAGCTGACGAATGATCGCGAGGCGGCCGGCACCGACCGCCGTCCGGATCGCAATCTCCCGTCGGCGCGACGCCGAGCGCGCCAGGAGCAGATTGGCCACGTTGAAGCAGGCGATGGACAGGAGCACACCGACCGCTGCGTAGAGCACGATCAGCGATGCCTGCACCTCACCCGTGAGCTCTTCACGAAGAGGGACGATCGTGACGCTGGAGTTTTTGTTGAATTCGTACGTCGCCGCCAGCCGCGCGCCGATCGCTTCCATTTCGGTTCGCGCCTCGCCAATGGCCACGCCCGGTTTCAGACGTGCGACCACGTTGACGAATCGCCCCGCAGTCTGCCGCCACGCCTCGTTGCGATCGAGCTGGATCGCACCCCACATGTCGACGTCCTGATACAGGAACCGGAAGCCGGTCGGCATGACGCCGACAATTTCGACCGGCACATCGTTCACGCGGATGATCCGGCCGACCGCCTTCGGGTCGCTGCCGAAGCGGCTCTCCCACAGCCGGTGGCTCAAGACGGTCACAAGTGGCGCTTTCGGCCGATCGTCTTCTGGTGTCAGCGTGCGGCCAAACAGTGGCTTGACGCCGAGCGTCGGAAAGAACTCCGCCGACACGACCTGCGAGTTCACTTGCAGCGGATCGCCAACACCGGTCAGCGTTCCAGAAAACGCGCGGTAGACTGCAAATCCGTGGAGCGTTCGACTCTCACGCTGCCAATCGAGCCAGTTGGCCGGTGACACCACATTGCGCAAGCGGCGCGCACTGGTGCCGAAGGTGGCGCGTGGGAACGATTCGTAGACGGTCACGAGCTGCTCGCCGTTTGGGTACGGCAATGGTCGCAGCAGCAGCTGATCGATCACCGAGAAGATGGCGGTGTTCCCGCCAATGCCCAGCATCAGCGTCAGCACGACGGCAGTCGTGAAACCAAGGCTCTTCCTGAGCCCGCGGGCCATGTGTCGAAGGTCGCGCATGATGTCCTCGACGAGCGGAATGCCTTTCACATCGTGGCCACGTTCTTTCTGGCGGAGGACGCTGCCGAACCGGCGGCGTGCCTCGTGCTGCGCCCGCTCCTCGCTCATGCCGGCACGCACGTATTCGCGGGCGAGCGCGTCGATGTGAAACGACATCTCCTGCGCCATGTCGTCGTCGTGACGGTTCCAATTGAACAGCGCGATCAGTCGACGGATGACACGTGGAGCACGGAACGGCATCTCACGCTCCTTGTCCGAGTGCCTTCAGCACCCGGGTCACCGCTCTCGAGAGGCGCAGCCACGCTTCGTGTTCAGCCTGTGCGGCGGCGCGCCCTTTGCGGGTCAGCGAGTAGAACTTGGCTTTGCGGTTGTTTTCGGTGGCCCGCCACTCGGATTCGATCAGGCCCTGCTCTTCCAGCCGATACAGCGCCGGATACAACGAGCCCTCCTCCACCTTCAGCACATCGTCCGAGAGTTGATGCAGTCTTGTGGCGATGCCGTAGCCGTGATTGGCTCCGGTGCTCAGACTCTTGAGGATGAGCAGGTCGAGGGTGCCTTGCAGGAGGTCGAATTGTCGGACAGCCATTGTCTACCCTAGACGATCTAAGGGAGCAAATGGTTGGCTGGGTGGGCCGCCTGAAGGCGGCCCCTAGGTTAGGCGGCCCCTACGAACTCAACGCTTTGGCCAACCGGCCGGCGGGACCCAGGGTCCCTTGTTCGGCCCGACCTCGTCGGGCCGGCCCGGCGGAAGCACCTTGTCGGTGCGCGCGCGGACGTAGAGATGGATCTGGCGGATCTGCGTGTCGTCGAGCAGCTTGTCCCACGCCTGCATGCCCTTGTCGGCACGGCCCTCGCGAACGATCTTGAGGAATTGCGTGGCGGTGAGCTTCTCGTTCGGATCGGTGAGATTGGGCGCGTTGGGCGTGCCGACGGCGTCGACCCCGTGACAGCGATAACAGTACACGTGCCACCACTTCCATCCGTCGTAGACGTCCTTGTAGGCCGACGATCCGTTGCTCTGCGCGACGAGGACCGCTGGCCCTGCGTCTCTCATCACATCGACCGCCGTTGAGAGGAACACCGCGATCGCCGTCGCGATCATTCCGCGGAGCGTCACTTCGACACGCCCTTTCCGTCGACCAACGGCACGTTGTACTCCTTCAGGATTTTCATGATGTCAGCACGGCGCGAATCGAGCACTTTCTCCAGTGTCGTCAGGAGTGCGGTGTTCCCGGGCTTCACGCCCATCGAGATGTCGAATGCGAACGGCAAATCACCGGGCGCGGACGGCACCGGCACCATCACCAGCGGCATGTGCTGGCGCTGCACGTAGTACCCTGCTGCCGGCCCCCACACGATCGCCACATCGACTTTCCCACCGGCCACGGCGTCGATGATCGCGCTCGGCGGGTTCTCCGCCGAGTAGAACGTCGTGAAGCCGACCAGGTTCCCCACGACTCCCCTCTTCGACAACTCGTGGACGGGCGGAGGGTTCTCGTAGTCGTTGCCCAGCAGGTGGACGCCGATCTTGACTTTCTTGAGGATCGGATCGTCCAGCGACGTGATCTTCAGTCCCTTGTCTCTCGGGTAGACGAAGACGTACGTCGATCTGAAGTACGGCTTGGTCGTGCGCACGAGATCGTATTCCTTCGGGACGGCAATGACGACGTCGCAGCGCCCTTCCTCGAGCGTGGCGTTCATCGTGTTCCTGATGAACCCGCGACGCTGGCCCCACCAGATGTATCGCGTGGGCTCGCCAAGCTCTTTCGCCACGAGATCGGCGATCTTGTTCTCGAACCCTTCCTGCTTCTGGTTCGAGAACGGCATGTTCTCGGGATCGGCGCACACGCGAAAGGCGGGTTTGGTAGACGTCTGCGCGAACGCGACGTTCGCGCAGACGATACAGGCGACGACCAGGATCGGACGCGATCCGGTCACGGAAGCGCGAACACCGTGAGCACGCCGCCCTGGTTGCTGAAGTTCGCCAGATCCTTGAACGCGCCGATCGCGCCCAGGCCGGCCGTCGGATCCTCGAGACTCATGTCGGCAGCCACGCCAATTCCCGACCATCCACCGACACCCGAGAGCACCGCCACGTACTGCTTTCCATCGGGACCGACGTACGTCATCGGGTTGCCGATGATCCCCGACGGCGTTTTGAACTTCCACAACAGCTCTCCCGTCTTCGCGTTCACGCCCTTGAGCCAGCCTTCCATCGTCCCGTAGAAGACGACGTCGCCGGCAGTCGAGAGCGCGCCGCCCCAGGCGGAGAGCTCTTCCTTGATGCCCCACACTTTCTTGCCGGCTGTCGGATCCCACGCGATGAACTCGCCGCGATTACCGCCGGGGCCGGGTTTGCTCACCACGATCGCACCGACGTACGGCTGGCCCGCCTGATACTTCACCTGCACGCCCTCGTAATCCATGCAGAGATTGTTCGTCGGCACATAGAAATAGCCAGTGCGCGGCGAGTAGGATACCGGCTGCTGATTCTTTCCTCCCATCGCCGACGGACAGATGTCCTTCGTGTTCATCTTCGACGACGTGCGCTTCTCGGGATTCTCGACCGGCTTGCCGGTCTTGAGGTCGACGCTCTTCGCCCAGTTGACGGCGACGAACGGGTCGGCCAGCAGGAGCTCACCATTCGTGCGATCGAGCACGTAGGCGAACCCGTTGCGATCGAAGTTCACCAGCGTCTTGCGCATCTGACCCTTGATGTTCAGATCGACGAGGACGTTCTCGTTGATGCCGTCGTAGTCCCATGCGTCGTGCGGAGTCTTCTGATACGCCCAGGCCGCCTTCCCCGTGTCAGGATTGCGCGCGAAGATCGTCATCGACCACTTGTTGTCGCCGGGGCGCTGATCCGGGTTCCACGAACCGGGGTTGCCGGTGCCGTAGTAGAAGAGATTCAGCTCCGGGTCGTAGCTATACCAGCCCCACGTCGTTCCGCCGCCGCGTTTCCATTCCTCTCCCTGCCACGTCTCGACAGACCCGCCGTAGCCGACTTCCGCTTCGGGGCCGGTGCTGTACATCCGCCAGATCTGCTTGCCGGTGTTGACGTCATTGGCGGTCACGAACCCGCGCACGCCGAACTCGCCGCCGGAGATTCCGGAGATGACCTTGTCTTTGATGACGATCGGCGCGGCGGTCACGGTCTGTCCGGTTTTGTAGTCGCCCTGCTTGACTTTCCACAGTTCCTTCCCTGTTGCAGCGTCGAGCGCGACGGTCGTCGTATCGAGCTGGTTCATGAAGATCTTCCCGTCTGCGAACGCCAGCCCGCGATTCACCGTATCGCAGCACGCAATCGGAATGACCTTCGGGTCCTGCTTCGGCACGTACTTCCACTTCACGGGCGCGCCTTCCTTCGTCAGGTCGAGCGCATACACGATGTTGGGGAACGGTGTGTGCACGTACATCGTGCTGCCCACGACGAGCGGTCCACCTTCGTGGCCGCGGAGGACACCGGTCGAGAACGACCATGCGACCTTGAGATTCTTCACGTTGCTCGTGTTGATCTCGCTGACGGCGCTGTAGCGCGTCGACGCCGGATTCTTGTTCTGCGATGTCCACTGTTTGTCGGCGTCCGATGCGGGCGCTGCGGTCGCGGGTGCGGCACCGCCCGCGGCAGGCGCTTCGGCGACCGGCGTCGTGTTGCAGGCCCCGACCAATGCCGCGGATGCGACAACCATGAACAGCCTCGAGGGTCTCTTCATATGACGCTCCTGTGTACGTAGTGTCCGGCTTCAGGCTTCAGTAGGGTCCGCCCTCAAGCGGACCGATCAGCGGTGCTTTCCTCCGCGCACATTCTTCTCAACCCAGTTCAGCATGATGTCGGCAATCTCGAGATTCTTCTTGTCGAGCATCATCATGTGCGTCACACCGAGGATGCCCATGTCATCGAGCTTCAAATACTCCGCCTTCGCCGTCCCCTGCTTCGACGCACGGCGCGCGTTGATGGCGTTGACCGTCTCCTGGCACACGGGACTCGTCGCCGTGTAATCGCCTTTCACCGCCAGGTACGGGATGTTGTCGAAGTCGGCCGCGGAAAGCCCGCTGTTCGGCAGCGAGCACGACCCCTCGAGCGTGATCAGCCCCTTCAGCAAATCGAGATGACCACGCTCCTTCAGGATGCGCGTCATGTGATGACCCATGATTCCCGACTGTGAATGCGTCACCACGATTGCTCCGCCCAACCGCTCGACGAGCAGCGCCAGATTCTGCGGAGTCCACGTGTTTGCCGGCGAGAGGGTCTTCGGATCGCACGACTCGCAGGTCGAGCCCGGTAGCGTCGACTCGGCGTTCGGGACGAGCTGCTTGTAATACTCGAGGGCGAGGTTCTGATTCGCTGTCGCGGGCGCGGGGCCGATCGCACCGGTACGCGACACGAGCCGTTGATCGACCGCGTCGAGCGGGAAGAGCGGTGCGACGTGTTGATACGCATCGGGCTTGGGGTTCGGGTCGCGCGCGTCCGCGTGCGGCACCAGCGTGCCGGTGAGCACGGTCGACCCATCGGGCACGAGGTGACCGAACCACGCCGTCCATGCGCCGTTGTCCGTGATGCGGGCGAAGCTCGGAAGGATCTCCGCCGCGCCTTTTACGTTCCCGCTCGCGAGCCGCGCTTCGCCTTCGTGGATCACCGATTCGTCGAAGCCCGATCGCCCTCGCCCGGCTTGATCGACGACGTAGCTGGGCACACCGTGCCGGACGAAATACGGATACCAGCCTTCGCGACCATCCGGCGTCGCCTCGAGACACGCACCGGTGTGCGTCGAGCCGTGCACCATGATCACCGGCCAGCCCGCTCCGTACTTCTTGGCAGGAATCTGAAACTGGACGTACATCTGTCCGATCGTGATCTGCTGCGGCGTCGGCGGAGCCGCAGGTGCGGGCGTTGCGCCCGGGGCGGGCGGCGCAGCGACGGTGGCGTAGTCGGTGATCTTCTGGACGCCGCCAACGAAGAAGCTTCCCTGGTCCTCGATCACCAACGGTCCACCCAGGAACTTCTTCGGAGCCTGAGCCTGTCCAGAAACACCGGTGAACATCGCGGTCACCAGCATCGCGACCAGTCGCGTGCGTCTCATCGCCGCCTCCCTCAGAAGCCGCTTCAGTTGAAGGGCACTTCGCGTTTGTGCGTCTTGCCAGTGTTGTCGACCGCAATCAACCTGACCGATCGGATCCGGGTACCGCCGCGGACAAAACGCGCCCCACCAGCGCCGGAGAACACTTCGTACCGGATCTCACGACTCGAGCCGGACTCGACCCGCGGAAGCGACGTTCGGTACGGCGCCAGGACGCCGGCCGGCACGAGCTCGATGGTGCCGTCCACGAGCGCCGAGCCCGCCTTGTTGCCGATGGTCAGATACGTCTGTTCTACCGTCACCGAGACGGGCGAATTTGGATCGTCATCGAGCGATCGACCGCAGCCTGCGACAAATCCTGCGGCCAGCAGAAGGGTCAGTGCAATACCTCGACCGGGGGACAGTACTCGGGACAGCCGATTCATGGGCAGCTCCCTTCGTGAAACGTGTGGCCGATGAGTGCCGACTGAAACGGGATGAAGTGCCCAACGTGAGAATGCCAGCCTTCGCCCCTTTGGGCTTCGGCGAGGCAGGACGTTAATACTGCTGATCGTCTGCCGCGTCAACTCGTGATCGAAAGAGTAGAAGGTGCCCTCACGGGCATGCCCGATGCATAGCGGTCCGGCCAGCATCCAGGTCTCTTACATGACCGCCTGCCGATCCCCCGTCGTCGACGTTATTACCTGTGTCGCGTGCCTGATTGCTCCCGCCAATCTCCTCGCGCAAGGCGTGGAGGTCACGCCATTTGGTGGGTACCGGTTCGGCAACGACTTCTTCGAGCTCATCACTGGCCGGCCAGTCGATGTCGATGGCGCCCCCGCCGTCGGTCTGATCGTCGATGTGCCGCTCCACGAAGGCCTTCAGTTCGAGGCGTTGTTCACGCATCAGAACGCAGCCATCAGCGTGCCCAACCTTCTTGGGCCTCCCTCGCGCTGGCACGTCAGCGTCGATCACCTCCAGGCAGGCGGGCTCCAGGAGTACGCGGACGGACGGGTCCGTCCGTTTGCAACCGGGATGCTCGGTCTGACTCGCTACGCGGGCGCAGGAGACAGCGAGGTCCGCTTCACGCTTGGTGCCGGCGGAGGGGTCAAGCTGTTCCCCGCATCGAAGGTGGGCGTGCGTCTCGGAAGTCAGGTGTTTGCGACGTTTGTCTACGCCAACGCCAACGTGCTGGCCTGCTCAACCGGCATCTGCTTTCTTCATCTCAACGTCGACGTCGTCTGGCAGATCGAGTTCACCGCCGCTCTGATCCTGAAGGTGTCCTGACAGAACCTCCCTCCGTTTCCTCCGTTATCCCCGTGTTAAATTCTTCTCCGTTTTCTCCGCGTCTCCGTTTCCGAAGAAGGTTGGTGTGACGCATGAAGGCCTTCGACAACGAGTGGATTTTCGACGCCTTCGCCGGACGCGCAGGCTTCTTCACGAAGCGGATGTTCGGAGGGCTCGCCGCCTATCTCCACGAGCGTCAGATGCTGGTGCTCGCGGAGCCGACGAAGACTGGCCGGTGGAAGTGGCACGGCGTGCTGGTCTGCACCGGCCATGAGCATCACGCCTCGATTCGCGCCGACTTCCCCGCCTTGACCCCGCACCGCGTCCTGCGGAAGTGGCTCTACATCGACTCGTCGCACGACGACTTCGAGTCCACCATGGGATCGGTCGCGAAGCGCATCGCCCTGAACGATCAGCGTTTCGGGATCGTGCCCCAGGGACGAGGCCGCGGAAGACGCAGTAAGCGAGATCGGGCCCTAAGCAGTAAGTGAAAGAAGGCAATAATTTGAGCCGGGGGGCCTGCGGTGTTACCCTCTGTCAGCAGTAAACTCCTTCTTTCTGAGTCGTTTCGTGACGGCACCTCGTGCCGGCACCCCTTTCACGGAGGCGAGGCAATGATTCGGCGAATTCTGGGATGTGTCGTCGTAGGCGCGTGGCTGGTGGCAGGTGCCTCGTTGCAGGCTCATCATTCCCTCGCAGGCGTCTACGACATGAAGGCGGAAAAGGAGCTGAAGGGCGCCGTCGAAAGCATCAAATTCTCCAATCCGCACGGGTCGTTGACGATCAAGGTCAAGGGCGCTGACGGCTCGGATACCTCATGGGTCTTCACGCTCGGCTCCGCAACCGGACTCGCGCAGCGCGGCGTCGGCCCGACCGGGCCGAATGCGCTCCGCGCCGGGGACGAAATCAGCGTGAAGTTCATCCCAGCGAGGAACGGCAGTCCGCTGGGCTTTCTCAAGTCGGTGACATATCCGGACGGACATACGATCCAGATCTCGGCCGGCAACGCCAACGACTAGCCCGCGAGCCAAGCACAGAGATGGCGTTTCCACGAAGCAGGCCGCGAAGCACGATCGTGACGCGCGTTGCGATCGGCGTCGCGCTTGCGATGGGTGCCATGGCGGCCGCCAGTGCACAGGCACCGGCAGGTGGACAAGCACCGGCCGGTGCGCAAGCACCCGGAGGCGGGCAGGGACCCGGTCAGTTCCGCGAGCCGCCTGCACCGTACAGACCCGCGAAGGACGCCAAGGACCTGCGCTCGGTGCTCTTCAACTGGACCTGGTATCTGGGCATGCTCAGGGGCGTCGACGAACACGAGTTGATCGTCTCGCTCGAGTACCAGGGCAAAGGCACGATCCAGGTGAACGGGCAGCCGTGCACGTTGACGAGGTATCGCGTCAGCACGAACTACCAGCTGCCAGGCCAGCGCATTCAGTACACCTGCACGAGAGGCAACGGACAGCCGTACTCGGCCATCGAGGTACTCAGCGAAGGGTACGCGTGGAACGAGGACATCCCCGGCGCGGAGATCGTCTCCGGAAAGGGCAAAGCCACGCCGATGCCAACCGCAGTGCAGGAACGGATCATCCGGTTCTGGGCCAGCCCGCAGGGCGCGCCAAAGGCCGCGATCATGGCCGCCGCGGACGTCAACAAGGAGATGGGTCCGAATCCAGGCACGCTGTTCAAGGACGGTGAGACGACCGTCGGCAAAACGTCGCTCACGTGGGAAGGCAGCAAGCCGGTTGTGACGTTCCCGATTCCCGGTATTGCCGATGCGACAGCCACGGCTACGCTCGATGCGAAGTGGATGGCAGAACGTGTGGTGGTCAAGCAAGGAGCAACGACCACCGAGTTCACCTACAGCAACTACGCGGACTGGAACAACCCGCTGAACAAGGTCGAGGCCTGGTACGCCGGCAAGATCGTCGAGAAGAAGAACGGCGTCGTCACCCGCGACCTGACAACGACCGAGACGGAAACCGGCAGCGTGTATGTGGTGATGCCGGTGCCGGCCAGCGTGAAGAAGGCGATGATGCCGACGACGCAGCCAGCCATCAAGGAGCTGCCATTTCCTGCCGCGGGTACGGAACCAACGCCACGAACAGCGGACGGAAAGCCTGACCTGACGGGCAACTGGAATGCCGCCGGCATGAACTGGCGCTACGGCAATCGCCGCTGCGGTCCGACACAGGTCGAATGCACCCGCGCGATCAATCAGACGATGGACTTCGAGTTCGAAGCGCCGTCACGCTTCGGGCCGAATCGCCCGCTCTACAAGCCCGAGCACTGGGACAAGGTTCAGCAGCTCGACATGTGGACCAACAAGGAAGATCCGGTCATGACCTGTCAGCCGCTCGGGATTCCGCGTCACGGCGCGCCGCGGCGCATCATCCAGACGGCGACCGACATCGTGATGTTCTACGGCCAGTATGCCGACGGCGGCGGCGGCGCCGGTGAATACCGTATCGTCCCGACTGACAACCGCAAACACGATCCGCGGCAAGCAGTCGAGGCGCGGTACTTCGGCTACACAGTCGGTCGCTGGGAAGGCGACACGCTGGTGCTCGACTCGATCTCCTTCGTCGATTCAACGTGGCTTGCGCGCGGCGGGTTCTTCCACTCCGCCGACATGCACGTGATCGAGAAGTTCACGCGTCAGGCGAATCTGATCAAATACGAGGTCACTGTCGAGGATCCGCAAGTCCTCGTGGAGCCGTGGGTGATGACGCCGCGGGTGATGCGGCTCAACCCGAATCCCGCAGCGGGACTTCTGCCTGAGCGCGGCAACTGCGAAGTGTACGAACTGAAGGACATCAGCTCGCAGATCCGCCATTAGTCCACTCGCCTTTGTCCCTGGTCTGCTACAGACCAGGGACCAAAGACAACACACCATCATCTCCGACAGTCTCTATCTCGCGACCAGCAAGCCGCGCGGCGGTCGACGTCGTTCGCGCGAGCGCGCGCCGCATCGAGCGCATCACTTCGTTGTACAACGGCGTCCCGACTCCCGATCCGAGCCAGTTGAGTGTGGTGAGCTGCGCTGCGTAGGCTTGTGCTTCGTCGCCGCGATCCCTCGCGTGCACCTCTTCGTGGACGAGCACGCTCGCCAGCCCACCGAGGGTGTGCGCTCCGTTGTATCCCCCTCAGACGCGTTGTATGTCCGAAGGTTCAAGGCGCCCGCTGCCTCTTATAAACGTCGACCAAGGCTCAACCGCACACCCTGCCACTCTTCCTGACCACGCGACGTTTGCTACGATCCATTGACACGCAAACGTTACTTGACCCACTGCGTCTGCGGCGCTCACCATCGGCGCCTCTTTCCTTCCAGTTCCGGAGGGCATGATGTCGCGAATACGCTGCCCCAGTCTCCCGGCAATAGTCCTTCTCGTTGCGGCGTGCAGCAACCCGTCGCAGCCACAGGGCGGGCAACAGGCTCAGGCGCCCACCGGGTCGCGCGCCGGCCAAATCAACGGGGCGGGTGCGACCTTTCCCAATCCGATCTATTCGAAGTGGTTCTCCGAGTACACCGTGCTCCATCCGGACGTTCGCATCAACTACCAGCCGATCGGATCGGGCGGCGGGATACGACAGCTGACGAGCCGCACCGTGTTCTTCGGCGCGTCCGATATGCCGATGACCGACGAGCAGCTGAAAGCTGCTCCCGGTGCAATACTGCATTTTCCGACCGTGCTCGGAGCGGTCGTTCCGGTCTACAACCTCGAAGGTTCGCCTGATCTGAAATTCACCGGACGAGTGCTCGCCGACATCTATCTCGGAAAGATCCGCAAGTGGAACGACCCCTCGATCGCGACCTTGAATGCCGGCGTCAAGCTGCCGGCGACCGACATCACGGTGGTGCATCGATCTGAATCCTCAGGCACAACGTTCATCTTCGTCGACTATCTCGCGAAGGTCTTGCCGGAGTTTCAGAAGACCGTCGGCGTGAATTCAGCGGTCAACTGGCCCGTGGGAATTGGCGGCAAAGGCAACGAAGGCGTTTCGGGTCTGGTCACGCAGACACCCGGCTCGATCGGGTACGTGGAGTTGATCTACGCGCTGCAGAACAAGATCAGTTTCGGCGCCGTGCAGAACGCCGCCGGCGAGTTCGTCAAAGGATCCCCGGCCTCGGTGACGAAGGCGGCCGAAGGCGCGATGGTGCCGGACGATTTCCGCGTCTCGATTACGAATGCTCCCGGCGCAGGCGCCTATCCGCTCTCGTCGTTCACGTGGCTGCTGCTCTACCAGGAGCCGGCAGACAAGACGCAGGGAAAGGCGATGAACGAGTTCATGAAGTGGGCGCTCACCGAAGGTCAGAAATACGCGACCGATCTCGGCTATGCGCCGCTGCCGCAGAACCTGGTCATGCGGGAGCTGATGGCGCTCGACAAGATCACGGTGTCCTGATCGCCGTCTCCATCGGCGTTCTAACGGCCCTTCTTCACCAACTCGACGCGGCGATTGCGCGCACGCCCCTGGATTGTGTCGTTCGTGTCCTTTGGCTGCGACGCGCCGTATCCGCTCGACTGAAGCCTCCTGCCGTCGACGCGGTATCGCGAGATCAGCGCTTGCGTCACGGCGGCCGCACGGCGCTTCGAGAGCTTCAGGTTGTATGACTCACCGCCGATGTTGTCGGTGTGCCCTTCGACCGCGAGTGTCCACGATGGATTCTGCAGCAGTACTTTGGCGATGCCCGCGAGTGCTGTTTCCGACTCTGCTTTGATTCGATCGCTCCCAACCTCGAAATAGATCCCGTAGAACGTCGTGCGCCCCTCGCGCCCGAGCGCGCGCTCGATCCGCGCGGCCGCCGTCGTTCCGTCCAGCGGATACGACAGCTTGACGACTTCGAGAAACGGATTGCCGTTATAGGTTCCGCGCAGCACGAGTGGGTTGGCGACATCGTCGAGAATCCAATACTCCCGGGCACCGACGTTCGATTGCCAGCGCGCGTGTACGGCTTTCAGTTCGATCGGCTCATCGTTGACAATGACACTCAGCGGCACCACTCCGTGCTCGATGCGCGTCAGCACACCGGACACCATGCCTGCCGCACTGGTCGTGGCGTTCAGAGTCGTCTCACCCTTCGCGTTCAGCTCGCGCAGGACGCTCGCCGATACGCCGATCGCGGTGCTGCCGGCGTGGGTTTCCGGCGTCGATGGACACGGGGCAAATTCCTGCCAGAGAGCGTGCGCATGCTCGAGATCGTCGCGCAGGACCATCCGCAGTCCCGACGATCGATGTTGACCTGATTGAGCCGCCCGATCGCGGCATGGATCCGCCTGCTCGTCGGTCGACAACGCGATCGTGACGTTCGTCGCATCGACGTGGGTCACCGTCGTGATCGCCTCGAAGTCGCCGGACGTGTTGCGGTAGGCGCGAACAATGGTCAACCCTTCGCGCAGGGGAATCTGCGTACCGCCTTGAGGAAGCGCTTGCGCGGCGAGCGAGACCGCGAGCGCCGTGCAGATCGCAAGGCCACCTGTCACTACCCTGGTCACATTCAGCTCTCTTTCTTGCCGGCAGCGGCCAGAACACGTGAGATCGCCGCGATCGGTGCGAGTCGCAGAACAAAGTGGACGAGCGGGAACACGAGGAATGCCAGTGCTGCCCCGATACCGTAGGTGAGCACGAGGATGTAGGCCCATGCGCGCCGACCGTAATCGCGCGAGCCGACCGACATCCACGCCGCACGCGGATCGGCGAGCGGATACGTGACAGGAACAGCGGCACCTTCGCGCAACTGGGGAACGCTGCCCAGGTCAACACGATCGAGGGCGTGGACGGATTCAGCGCGAGCCGCGGGCGTGAATTCCACATCGACCATTTGAAAGGGCTGGCTGATGCCCTGACCGCCGATGCTTCCTCCATTCGGCGACCACGACGCCCAGATCTGATCGACGGTCCGGACGGAGCGCACGACGCCGGTCGCGTGGCCCTGTCGGCCGGAAGGCTGCGGTCCCGGTCGTGGCACGCGCTGATACAGCGTCGCGGTGGTCAAGGCCATTGAGAACAGCAGCACCCATCCGAAGCCCTTGCCCGGACTGCCGCGCCACATCCAGAACAGGATGGGAAACAGGAGAAATCCGACGAGCAGCACAGACGACGCGACGGTCACGGCGACAATGACCGCGATGAGCCCGAGCGGGCGGCTGTCGCGTCGATACGCGATGAATCCGAGTACAACGGCGATGCCAATTGCGACGAGCTCCGCAACGTCGCGTGCCCATTCGGAAGGAAGCGGGACCCGTGACCACCAAGAGGACTCGGCAATCGCCGACTCCGGACCGAACACCACGCCGACGACCGGCAACCGCCGATAGAAGACGCCGACGCGCGAGCCAACGTGCAGCCGATCGTAGAGCGCGACGTCGACAGGATGGTGGCCCATCGCCGGGTAGGACGCGTCATGCGGCTGATAGCGATAGGAAATCTCGTACACGTGACGCCACGTGTCCTGCAGTGGCATCTCGATCGCCTCGCGCTTGCCGGTCACTTCCCCGGCGACCAGGGTGCCGCCGATGTCGGGTCCCACGCGCAGTAGCAGGCCACACGCGAGCGCGGCGACGATGAGGATCACGGCGGCGACTTGTCGAAGGGAGAACCTCACTGACTTCACCTCCCTTGACAGAGCTTCGCCGTTGGTTCTTGCTCGGCGTGGAAGATCGGGACAATGCCCGCCTCGAGCACGCCGTGACCCGAGATTTCCTTCGCGATTGGCGTCGCAACTATGCCCAAGCCCTGCGCGGCGCGGCGATCGCCGGGCTCGGACGACGCGACGAAGCCGTCCCGATTGTGGCCTCAGCGCATGAAGCGCTCGCCAGAAAGAAGGATGTGATTCCTGCCGAGCGGCGATTCATTTTGCAAGCCGTCGAGAGCTTGACATCGCGCCTCAGATGAGAAGGTACGCGCGCAATCTGTGACAGCTTGTCACACTTCACTCGCCCGTGCGTGACGAGTGAGGCAGAGATGCGTCCTCACGACAAGTTCGCCTCAGTGATGTGCACGCTGGCGACGTAACCACACCTGCCGGCAGGCCGAAATAACGAGATCGCTCCGCCTGGCGGACTACGTTCGCCCTCACCTGTCTGGCACGTCGCCTGCTCTCAATGCCCCTGTCGGATGTTCGCGGCGGAGTTCTGACGTCGTGACACGCGGGCTGAAGCCCGCGCTCTACGAGAGAGGCGTCGCGTGTGCTCCACCGATCAGCACTATCTGACTGGACTGCTGGCGGCGTTGCTCAGTCCGGTGACTCTTCCGGATTGACGACAGCAGCACATCACTCCCCGCGGCGACGTGTCGAGGTTCGTCTGTCACTGATCGCAGTAGGCTGGGAGCGATGTCCGGAAGATCGTGAATCATGGACGAGGAAGAGTTGCGTGGCCAGGAATTGCGTCGTCACAGCGGGAGCGCGATCGCACGACGCCGGTGGATGACAGCGGTCACGCTCGCGATCGTCCTGATCGTGATCTTTGCGAGCATCGTGGTCCGTCAGCACCGCGACGAACTTGACGCCGCCACGACCGTGCCGCGGACACAAGGGGCGGTCAGTCTCATGACCGCAACCGCCCGCACCGGGGATATCGGCGTCTACGTGGACGCCATCGGCACCGTCACTCCCATCTACACCAGCACCGTCACGAGTCAGGTCACGGGGATGATCACCGCGGTCCATTACCGTGAGTCCCAGTACGTTCACAAGGGCGATCCGCTGATCGACATCGATCCCCGGCCGTATCAGGCACAGCTCGAGCAGGCAAAAGGCCTCCTCGAGCGCGACACTCATATCCTCGAACAATCCAGGATGAACCTCGAGCGTTATCGAGACGCCTGGGCCCGGGACGCGATTGCGAGGCAGCAGCTGGACGACCAGGAGAAGTTGGTTCTGCAGAACGAAGGAACCGTCAGAAACGATCAGGGCACGGTCGACTTCAACACCACGCAGCTTGCGTACTGCCACATCACGGCACCCTTCGACGGCCGCGTCGGGCTGCGGCTGGTCGACCCCGGCAACGTCGTTCAGTCGGGCAGCGCGACGCCGCTGGTCGTGTTGACGCAGATGCAGCCGATTACGGTGATCTTCACGGTGTCGGAGGAACATCTCGGAGAGGTCCATACCGCACAGGACCGCGGTCCGCTCCGGGTCGAGGCGCTCGATCGCGCACAATCGAACACGATCGCCACCGGAACGCTGATCGCCATCGACAACCAGATCGATACGACCACCGGCACGGTACGACTCCGGGCGCAGTTCGACAACACCCATAACGAGCTCTTCCCCAACCAGTTCGTCAACGCGCGGCTGCTCGTGCGGATCGTGCACAACGTGGTGTTGATTCCCACCTCCGCCATTCAACACAACGGCACGATGTCGTTCGTGTACGTCATCGCCGGCGATACGGCGAATATGCGGACCGTCACGCCAGGCGTGACGGAGGGTGGGGTGACGGCTGTCGAGGGTCTCGAGTCCGGCGTCGTGGTGGCCAACAGCAGTTTCGAGCGGCTCAGGGATCACGCGCAGGTCGAGGTCGCGCGGTGAGCCCCTCACGAATCTTCATCGAGCGTCCGGTCGCGACTTCGTTGCTCATGGCGGCGGTGATGCTCACCGGCGCCGTCGCGTTCACGCAGCTGCCAGTGTCGGCGTTGCCCCAGGTCGACTATCCGACGATACAGGTGCTCACGTTCTATCCGGGCGCGAGCCCGGACGTCATGGCCACCACCGTCACCGCGCCGCTCGAACGTCAGTTCGGCCAGATGCCGGGACTGAACCAGATGACGTCGACGAGCGCGGGCGGCACGTCTGTGATCGTGCTCCAGTTCGCGCTCAGCCTGAATCTCGACGTCGCGGAACAGGAGGTGCAGGAGGCGATCAACGCGGCTCAGAATCTCCTGCCGTCCGACCTGCCCACTCCGCCCGTCTACAGCAAGACGAACCCCGCCGATGCGCCGATTCTGACGCTCGCGATTACGTCACCCTCGATGCCGCTCTCGCAGGTCCAGGATCTCGTCGACACGCGTCTCGCGCCGAAGCTGTCGCAATTGAGCGGTGTCGGGCTGGTCAGCATCAGCGGGGGCCAGAAGCCTGCCGTACGGATTCAGGTCAACCCGGTTGCGCTCTCGTCGTACGGGATCACCCTCGAAGCCCTTCGCTCTGCGCTCACGCAGGCCAGCGTCAACGGTGCGAAAGGGACGCTCGACGGCCCCCGTCAGACCTACCAAATCAACGCGAACGATCAGCTCTCCACGAGCGACGAATACCGCACTGTCGTCGTCGCCTACCGCAATGGCTCACCGGTCCTCCTGAAGGATATCGCCACGGTCGTCGACGGTGTGGAGAACACGCGACAGGCCGCCTGGATGAATGACGCCCCCGCGATCATCGTCAATATTCAGCGGCAGCCCGGAGCGAACACCATCAGCGTGGTCGACAGCATCAAGCGGCTCCTTCCACAGCTCCAGACCACGCTTCCCGCGTCGGTTCACGTCACGACGTTGACGGATCTCACGACCAACATCGGGGCATCCGTGCGCGACGTCGAGTTCGAGCTGATGCTGACCATCGCCCTCGTCGTGATGGTCATCTTCCTGTTCCTGCGGAGCTTCTCGGCCACGGTGATCCCGAGCGTCGCCGTGCCGCTGTCGCTCGTCGGCACCTTCGGCGCGATGTACTTGCTCGGCTACAGCCTCGACAACCTCTCGCTCATGGCCTTGACGATCTCGACGGGCTTCGTCGTCGACGATGCCATCGTGATGATCGAGAACATTTCGCGTTACCTCGAGCAAGGGGCATCGCCGATGCAGGCGGCGCTCGATGGCGCCGAGCAGATCGGCTTCACGATTCTCTCGCTGACGGTGTCGCTCGTCGCCGTCCTCATCCCGCTGCTCTTCATGGGCGACGTGGTCGGCCGGCTGTTCCGGGAGTTCGCCGTGACACTCGCTGTCACGATCGTCATCTCGGCAATCGTGTCGCTGACGCTCACGCCGATGATGTGCTCACGGATCCTGCGCAGGCAACCAGAGGAACAGCAGGGTCGCCTGTTCCGCGCCTCCGAACGCGTCTTCGACCGGACGATCGCGTTCTATGGCACGACGTTGAAGACGGTGCTCGATCACCAGACGCTGACGCTCGGTATCGCCGTCGCGACGCTGGCTGCGACGATTGCGCTCTACATCTGGATTCCCAAGGGGTTCTTTCCACTGCAGGACACCGGAGTCATTCAAGGCATCTCCCAGGCCCCCGAGCCGACCTCGTTCGAGGCGATGGTCGACAAGCAGCAGGCGCTGGCGAAAGTGATCCTTCAGGATCCGGCGGTCGAGAGCCTCTCCTCCTTCATCGGCGCCGACGGTGTCAATACGACGCTGAACAGCGGCCGCCTGTCGATCAACTTGAAGGACCTGTCAGAGCGCGATCTCAGGGCGTCCGACGTGATTCGACGGCTGCAATCGAAGCTGCGCGACGTGCCGGGCATCAGGCTCTACATGCAGCCTGTGCAGAACATCACGGTCGACGATCGCGTCAGCCGGACGCAATACCAGTACACGCTCGAGGACCCGGACGCGGGAGAACTGGCGGTCTGGGCAAAGGCGCTCGTCGACAGATTGAAAGCGCTGCCAGGTCTCGAAGATGTCGCCACCGATCAACAGACCGGCGGCCGTGCCGTCTCGCTCACGATCGATCGCGTGACCGCCTCGCGTCTTGGCATCGCCACGGCGACGATCGACAACACGCTCTACGACGCGTTCGGCCAGCGCCAGATCAACACGATGTACACCCAGCTGAACCAGTACCACGTCGTGCTCGAGGCGCAGGACCAGTTCCGGACCGATCCGGGCAGTCTCTCCAACATCTACATTCAGGCCGGTACGTCGACCAACACTGCGTCGAGCAACACCGCGCTGTTGCCTGCCGGCCCCGCGGCTACCGGCTCGACATCAGCGGGCTCCAGTGCACCGACCGCGTCGACGCTCTACGCACCTTCAGCCAACGTGCTCGCCGCACACGCGAACGCCCTGCGCTCCTCTCCAGGCACAACGCCTGCGACGCCGCCCCTGAATTCGGCGCCGAGCTCGGCGAGCGGCAATCCCGTCCCGCTCAGCACGTTCACACGCGTCGAGCGCACGATGTCGCCGCTCTCGATCACCCGGCAGGGCCAGTTCCCCGCCGTCACGATCTCGTTCAACCTCGCGCCGTCGACGTCGCTTGGCGAGGCGATCACGCAAATCGAGCGTACCGTCGCCGACCTTCACCTGCCGCCGACAATCCAGAGTGATTTTCAAGGCACCGCTGCAGCCTTCACCAACTCGCTGTCCAACCAGGTATTCCTGATTCTCGCCGCGCTGGTAACGGTGTACATCGTGCTGGGCGTCCTCTACGAAAGCTTCATCCATCCGATCACGATCCTCTCCACCCTCCCGTCGGCCGGGGTCGGAGCGCTGCTCGCGCTGATGCTCTTCGGTGAGGACCTGAACGTGGTCGCCATCATCGGCATCATTCTGCTGATCGGTATCGTGAAGAAGAACGGGATCATGATGGTCGACTTCGCACTCGAGGCGGAGCGCCGCCGCGGCATGAGCCCGCGCGATGCGATCTACGAGGCCAGTCTGCTCCGCTTCCGGCCCATCATGATGACGACGATGGCGGCACTGCTCGCCGGCCTTCCGCTCGCCCTCGGCACCGGATTCGGTTCCGAGCTGCGGCGGCCGCTCGGCATCGCGATCGTCGGCGGCCTGCTCGTGAGTCAGGTCCTCACGCTCTACACGACACCGGTCATCTACGTGTTCTTCGATCGGCTCGGCCATCGCGTCGGCCGTCGTTCAGCCCCATGAATCCCTCGTCCATCTTCATCCGTCGTCCCGTCGCGACGACGCTGCTCACCATCGCCATCGGCCTGGCCGGAGGGGTCGCGTATACGGGCCTCCCGGTTTCGCCGCTTCCGCAGGTGGACTTTCCGACCATCTCCGTCAACGCGAGCCTGCCCGGTGCGACGCCTCAGATCGTGGCGTCGTCGATCGCGACGCCGCTCGAGCGTCAGTTCAGCCGCATTGCCGGCATTACGGAGATGACGTCGGCGAGCGCGGTCGGCGCGACGACAATCACCCTGCAATTCGATCTCAGTCGCGACATCGAAGGAGCGGCACGCGATGTCGAATCCGCCATCAACGCCGCGCGCACCTATCTTCCCGCCAACCTGCCCAGCAGACCGACGTATCGCAAGGTGAATCCTGCCGACGCCCCGATCATGATCATCGGGCTCACCTCGAGTCAGTACGGTCCTCGAACGCTCTACGACCTCGCGTCAACGGTGATTCAGCAGAGGCTGTCTCAGGTTCGCGGCGTCGGACAGGTGAACGTCGGCGGCGGCGCCCTGCCATCGGTGCGCGTCAACGTCAATCCGACTCAGCTCAACAGCTTTGGATTGACGCTGGGCGACATTCGCTCGGCTCTGGGCGCGCAGAATTCGGACCGTCCGCGCGGCCAGGTCGCGAACGGCTCTGTCTCCGCCGATGTCCTCACGAACGGCCAGCTCTCGCGCGCCGAGCAGTACAAGCCGCTCGTCATCGGATACCACAACGGAGCGGCAGTGCAGCTCGACGCCGTCGCAGACGTGACCGACGATGTCGAGAACATCCGCGCCGCTGGCTATCTGAACGGGCAGCGGGCGGTCCTGCTCATCATCTTCCGCCAGCCCGGCGCGAACATCATCGAGACCGTCGATCGCATCCGTACGACGCTGCCGTACATCGCCACTACCATCCCTCGCGGCGTCGATTCGACCATCGTGCTGGATCGCACCACCACCATCCGGGCCTCGGTCAGAGAGGTCGAGCGCTCGCTCTCCTTCTCAGTCGTGCTGGTCATCCTGGTGGTGTTCCTGTTTCTGCGGAGGGCGCGCGCCATCTTGATTCCCGGCGTCGCGGTGCCGGTCTCGTTGATCGGCACGTTCGCCGCAATGCACCTGTTCGGCTACAGCCTCGACAACCTGTCGTTGATGGCACTGACGATCTCGACCGGCTTCGTGGTCGACGACGCGATCGTGGTCATGGAGAACATCACGCGCCATCTGGAAGCCGGGATGGCACCGTTCGCCGCGGCGCTACAGGGCGCCAGAGAGATCGGCTTCACCGTGCTCTCGATCAGTATTTCGCTGATTGCCGTCTTCATCCCGATCCTGCTGATGGGCGGCATCGTCGGCCGCCTGTTTCGCGAGTTCGCGGTCACGCTGTCGACCGCCATCGTGATCTCGATGGTGGTGTCGTTGACCACGACGCCCATGATGTGCGCCCATCTTCTGCGACGCGACGACGAGCGTCGCCGGAGCCGCCTGTCCAACGCGGCGGAGCAGGTCTTTCTCACGATCGTCGGCTTCTATCGCCGCTCGTTGACCTGGGTGCTCGCGCATCCGGGGCCGGTGCTCGTCGTGCTCTTGGCCACGATTGCTCTGAATATCGCCCTGATCATCAGGATGCCGAAGGGCTTCTTTCCTCTGCAGGACACCGGTGTCATCGCCGGCGGTCTACAGGGGCCGCAGGATGCGTCCTTCGCGGTCATGAACGAATCAGTGCAGAAGATCGTGACCGCCATCAAAGCCGATCCCGCGATTCAGAACGTCGTCGGATTCACCGGCGGCCAAGGCGCCAGCAATGGCGGGTTCATCTTCGCCGCTCTGAAGCCGCTCGACGAGCGTCGGATCAGTGCGATGCAAGTCATCGCGCGGCTGCGCCCGAGACTCAACGCGCTTCCTGTTGCGTCGGCGTTTCTCCAGCCGAACCAGGATCTCCGCATCGGGGGGAGAGCGTCGGCCGGGCTCTATCAGTACACGATCCGGTCCGACACGGTCGACGATCTCGTCACGTGGGGTCCGCGGCTGCTGACTGAGATGCGCAGGATCCCGGGACTGCAGGACATCAACTCGGACCAGCTGCATGGCGGGCTTCAGGAGTACCTGACCTACGATCGACTGACGGCCGCGCGGCTCGGTCTCACGCCGCAGACGATCAATTCCACGCTCTACGCTGCGTTCGGCCAGTCGCTGGCCTCCGTCATTTACACGCCGCTCAACCAGTATTACGTGGTGCTCGAAGTCGCCTCGCAGTTTTCCCAGGATCCGCAGGCGCTGCGTAACGTCTACTTTCACGCCGCCAACGGGAGCGCCGTTCCTCTCTCCTCCGTGGCCACGAACAGCTCCGGAGCAACCGCTCTCGCAGTGAACCACGACGGGCTGTTTCCCTCGACCACGGTGTCGTTCAACTTGAACCCGGGCATGTCGCTGAGCCAGGCGACTGCGCTGGTCGAGGAGATGCGGACGCGCCTCGACGTACCGGCAACGGTTCGCGGCTTCTTTTCCGGGACGCTGCAGGCGTACCAGCAATCGCTGCGCAGCGAGCCATGGCTCGTGGTGATGGCGCTGCTCGCCGTCTACATCGTGCTCGGGATGCTCTATGAGAGCCTCGCCCATCCGTTGACGATCATCTCGACGCTGCCGTCGGCGAGCGTCGGCGCCATGCTCGCGTTGATGCTGTTCCGCATCGACCTCAACGTGATCTCGATCATCGGCATCGTGCTCCTCATCGGGATCGTGAAGAAGAACGCGATCATGATGATCGACTTCGCGCTCGTCGCCGAGCGCGATCACCACAAGACCACTCGTGATGCGATCTTCGAGGCCTGCCTGCTTCGATTCCGCCCGATTCTCATGACGACGATGGCGGCGCTCGTCGGCGCGCTGCCGCTGGCGTTCGGCAGCGGCACCGGCTCGGAGCTCCGGCGCCCGCTCGGCATCACGATCGTGGGCGGCTTGATCGTCAGCCAGATGCTGACGCTGTACACCACGCCGGTTGTCTATCTCTATCTCGATCGGCTGCGGCTTTCTCTGCGCCGCCAGGACGACGGCGTGCGATGAGGAGGGGTCATGGGGATCTTACGACCTGCTGTCGCAGGGATCGTCGGCATCGTGGCACTGAGCGGATGCGCCGTCGGTCCGAAGTATCACACGCCATCGGCGCCGGTTCCTCCGGCCTACAAGGAAGCCGCAGCCGCAACTGATCCCGTATCGAGCCAGGAGTGGAAGGTCGCCACACCGCAGGATGCGATGCGGCGAGGGACATGGTGGGAGATGTTCGACGACCCCGAGCTCAACGCCCTCGAAGCACAGGTCAATGGGAGCAATCAGAACATCGCGCAGGCGTACGAGAACTACATGGCGGCACGTGCGCTCATCGA
Organism: Vicinamibacterales bacterium; assembly: GCA_036407095.1. GTDB lineage: Bacteria > Acidobacteriota > Vicinamibacteria > Vicinamibacterales > UBA2999 > Gp6-AA40. The sequence goes on from DASWZV010000031.1 coordinate 50,581, forward strand.
TCAGGCGCGCGCGCAGCGGCTTCCAACCGTCACGACGGACCCGACGTTCCAGCGCTCTCGCTCGTCGGCGACGCTCGGCCTCGGCACGTCATCGGCAGCTTCGGGAGGGATCGGGACCGGCCGGCCCGTGAACGAGTTCGCGCTTCCGATCGCCGCATCGTGGGAACCCGATCTGTGGGGCAGGATCAGGAACACGATCGATCAGAATCGGTACGCCGCGCAGGTCAGCGCTGCCGATCTCGAGAACGTGCGACTTCTGCAACATTCGACGCTGGCGCAGACCTACTTCGCGCTGCGCGGACAGGATGCGCTGTTGACTGTGCTCGAGGAAACCGTCGCGGCAGACGGTAAGGCGGTCGACTTCGCTCGCGCGCAGTACGAAACCGGCATCGGCACCAGACTCTCACTCGTGCAGGCGGAAAACGCCTTGGCGACCGCTGAAGCGGTGGCTGCCGGCGCGGCGCTCGCACGTGCCCAGGACGAGCACGCGATCGCCGTCCTGGTGGGCAAACCGCCCGCCGAGTTCTCGCTGCCGCGACGGCCGCTCGACACCCTTCCGCCCGAGGTGCCCCCAAGCGTTCCGTCGGAGCTGCTCGAGCGCCGTCCCGACATCGCCGCTGCCGAGCGATTGATGGCCGAGGCCAATGCCCAACTCGGTCTCGCATACGCTGCGTACTATCCGACGGTCACGCTCTCAGCGAGTGCGGGCTTCGAATCGTCGTCGGTCGTGCAATGGTTCTCGTGGCCGAGCCGCTTGTGGGCACTCGGCGCGTCAGCGGCGCAGACGATCTTCGATGGCGGCCTGCGGCGAGCGACCGTGCAGCAATTCACTGCAGCCTACGACGCTGACGTCGCGTCGTATCGGCAGACGGTGCTCACCGCGTTCCAGCAGGTCGAGGATTCGCTCGCGGCCGAACGGATCCTCGCCGAGCAGACAGATAAACAGCAGCAGGCCGTGACGTCGGCTCAGGAATTCTTTCGACTCGCCAACGATCGCTACCAGACCGGCATCGACCCGTATCTCAACGTGCTCACAGCCCAGACGACGCTCCTGTCAGGCCAGCAGGCGCTCGCGAGTCTTCAGACCAATCGCATGACATCGATCGTGCAACTGATCGCTGCTCTCGGCGGGGGCTGGGATCGCTCGCAGTTGCCCTGACGCCCGTCGAGGCAGGGGGACTATCGCCGCGGGTCACGCGTTCGAAGAATCTACGTACAATCGGCGTTTGACTCTTCATCCGTTCCATTCGCCCGAAGAGCGGCCGGCCGGACCGCGTCCCGGCGAGGTGCCGTTTCAGGCGCATATCGAGCTTCTCCACTTCTTCCTGGCCCATCGCGATGAGATCGTCGAGAGAATACAGGGGCTGTTGAACGCGCAGCGAAAGCCGATCGAGTACCTGCAAGACGGTTCCCTGCTGTCTCGTCAATTCGAGGATTGCTTCTTCATCGGGGTCACCCACAGCCAGTCGCGCCTCAGAGGCGAGTTGGAAGAGGCGCACTGGACCGCAGGATTCAAGCCTCGTGAGCTTGCAGGTCTGCACAACGGCCTGGTCGACCCCGCGGAGATGATGATCCGCGCCTTTCATTTGTGGCGGCAGACGCGTTGGCCTGGCCGCAATGGCCGCCTCCATTACGCGCACACCCTGTTCCACCTGTATGTGATTCGGTGCCTCACCCTGTTGAGCATGCGTGTGTGGGATGCAGAATCGAGTGGCGCCGGCGATCGCCTCTCGCACATTCAAGGCGTGCTCGACCAGCTCTGGAGAATCGCACCGGCTGATCAACCGGTGCTCGTGCGCGATGCTCGATGGCTGATCCAGATGGCGCAGAGCCCTGCGACCGATGACTTGGGAGTCTATTTCGACGTCGCGCGAAAGATAGCCGAGAGCTTTTCGGACGAAGACCGGATCGAGATCCACAAAGCCGGCGTTCGAATGACTGCCGGCCACTTGCGTTCACAGATTCGTTACTACTCCATGAAGAAGGCTGCGTCTCTTGACGAGAAGAGCCTGGTGCTGAGTGCTCGCAACACCAATGCGCTTGATTTCGCCCTGCTGATTCAGGATCTCGTGCCGCTGCTCGAAGCGTACGAACGCGCGCTGCGCAGTGAAGATGACCGGAAGCGACGTGACTTGGCGGACGCCATTTGTCAGGGTATTTCCCCGGATCCGGAGTTGTTCCTGAATCGCGTCGAGCTGTTAGGTGCCTACAGCATGATCGAGCATCTCTTCATCACGACCGATCGCGATGGGCACGCTGTATATACGCCCATGGGGCGCCGACACGTTCAGCTGCTCGAGGAATACGAAGCACGGATCGGGGGCGTGTCGAAGCCGTTGCATGACGATTGTCCACACTTCAGGCCCGTGGCCGGCGCCTATTCTCCATATGGGGTCCTGTACGGGTTTTCAACTGATCTCATCGAGCACATGGCGCTCAAAACGTTACAGCCCGATGCCGCGAAACACTTTGGTCTGGAAGATGTCTTCGTCGATGGGGATGCCAATACCGGCAAGCTCGCTTGGGTGACCGGCTGGCGGAAGTTACCGCACCTCAAACCGGAGGTGGAGAAGCTGTTCGACTACCCTCAGCAGTTTGCCGAAGAGATATTCGGTCGGATTGAGCGTGCACTGCGCACCCGCCTTTCACATGACGAATCACACACCGCTGTTCAGACCGGGCGCCTGTTCATGTTGCCCGAGGGCGATCTGCAGGCTGATTCGGAAGCGTCGCTGATTCCGGATCTCCCGGTCCGGTATATCGGGTCGTCGGACACGCAAATGGTGGCCGCGCAGAAGGCCGACCCGTGTGACGAGCCGCGTCTCTCGAGCGATCGGCGAGAGGGCAAATGCCTTGTCAGTTACAAGACGTCAGGCGGATCGGTTTCCATCACAAAGGAACTCCTCACTGAAGTCTTGGGAGCGGCACGAGACGTGAAGATTGTCGGGCTTCCGCCTGCAGCCGTCAGCGTGCTGAAGTTGATGTGTCCCAATCTGGTTGTTCTTCCGGAGAACGTTCCCGCCAGTCAAGGTCCTCAGGTGTGACTCAGCTCGCGTCGGCGGTGATTCTCCTGAGCCGTTCTTGTAATAAGCGCTAGTCCGGCGTCGGACGATCCGCACTGTCGATGACCAGCACTTCAACCGGTCCGGTTATCGCTTCGAGCTTCAGTCCCAACTGCTCCTGAATGGCGGTGAACACCGTTGGTCCATTTGGATCGCTTCCCGGCGGCGGCTCCCCGTTCGGTCTGGTGGGACCCACATCGGGAGTCCACGTCAGCTCGAGATCGTAGATGCCGGTCAGACCGGTGCGATCGACGACCGGGCGTCCGCCAACGAAGCCTGAAAGATTGCGGGCGAAGTCGGCGATCGGATAGCCGCCAACCAGGAAGCGGCCAGGCGCTGTTCGCGCGCCGCAGACCGGACGATCGCCATTTGGCGGCGGCAGTGTGGGGCGCTCGCCACGGGCGAACGCCGCCCTCAGTGCGTCGCAGTCGAACGCGGCCGGCATGATGTGCGGGCCGAGTTTGCGGTCCTGCCGCGCCACGACCAGCGCGAAGATCGGGACTTCTTTGGTTTCGCGGTGGACCTTCAGCCTGAAGCGGTCGGCGAGCAGTGACTGCATCATCAGCAGCATCTGATCAGGTCTCGTCCCGTCGGGCACTTTCGCTGTGATGTCGAATCGAACGCTGTCCGATCTCACCCAGTCCGGTCCTCCCAGAATCTGGTTGCCTTGGATGCCCCACGCGTTTCGGATGATGTTGAACAGCGTGTTGTTGGTCACCACGAGCTGCGAACCTCGTGAGCCAAAAGAGGCACGCTCTTCGCCCGACGTATTGCGCTTCACCGACGCCGCCTCAAATGAGGACACCGGAGCGACGGCTGGGGCCTGCGCGAGCAGCATCGGCGCCTGCAACACCCCGAGCATGATCGGCAACGCGATTGCGGCGACGGCGGCTGTTGCGATGATCGCGCGCCTTGTGAACCCGACCGCCTCGCCGTCATGCCCCCGCACGATCGCGGCAATGCGCTTCTTCAGATCTGATCCGGTTACACCCGACACGCACGCGCGCGGCGACTCGGAGTAGAACTCACACGTACGGAGAATGCCCTCCGCGTACGACTTCGGATCGCTGCCGGCGGTCATCGCAGCCTGGTCGCACGCCAGCTCACGCTCGCACATCAGTGGCCGCTCGAGCCACCACACCGGCGGATAGAACCAGAAGATTGTCTCGACAGCGAGATGGAGCGCCGCCGTGAGGTTGTCGTAACGGCGCACATGGGCCAGTTCGTGGACGAGCACTCCGTCGATCTGATCGCCCCGCAGGTGCGAGTCAAGGTCGCGCGGCCAGACGAGAACTGGCCGCGCGATTCCGAACACCCCGGGTTCGATCTCGGCTTCCGATACGACCGCGCGGAGCGGACGCCTGAGGCCGATTGCCGCTTCGGCACGCCGCAGCCGAACGATGAGATCCGCGTCAGATAGCGGTCGTGAGACACGCACAATCGCCGCGACACGGAACCAGCGCGCGGCCCATACGCCGAGGACGACAACGCATCCTGTGAGCCAGATCGTCGCTATGACGCCAGGCCAACCCGGCGCGGAGAGCGCGGCCACGGGTATCGCCGGCGTGTCGAGAGCGATCATCGGCGGAGGCATGAACGGCTGATGCAATGTGTTGAGTGCCGTCGAAAGCACGGGCTGCGGCATCGACGTGGGCGATGGCCAACCGATTGCGCGTCCGACCGCGATCAGCGGCGCAAAGGGCACCAGAAACTTCAGCGAGGCCGCGAACCAGATCCGGAACCGCGCCTGCGCGCCGTTGCGGCGCAGCAACCGCGCCAGTCCCCAGACGCCTGCCAGAAAGAGTGTCGACTGCCACACATGATTGGCGATGTCCGAGAGAAGCGGCAGGGTCATGACTTCTTGTCCTTTCGCGACAGGGCTCGGAGCTCCTGCTCCGCTTCCTTGATGTCTGCGAGCGTGAGCCGGCCTGCTCCGATCAGGTGCGACATGACCATACGCGTGCGGCTCCCAAAAATTGCGAGGAACTCGTCGAGCAGCCGCCCGTGTGCCTGGTCACGTGAGACCGCAGCCTCGAAGATGTTGGCCTTGCCGATCCGCTTGACGCGTGCCACCGCCCGCTTCGCTTCGAGCCGGTAGATCATCGTTTGGACTGTCGTGAAGGCGGGACGCCCGCTTCCTGGGAGCGCCTCATGGATCTCGCGCACCGAGCACGCGCCGCGCGTCCAGAGAACCTCCATGAGTTGGAGCTCGGGTCGCGTCAGTTTGGCGGAGCGCTCTTTTTTGACCACAAGTGGAGATGAATAAACTACATACGTAGTTATTTGTCAAGCTTTTGGTACACACTTCAGGCATTTGGGCGGTGCAAGGTAGTCTAAGATGGCGCAAGTGACACACCGGAGTAAGCTCACGCGAGTGAGGGCGATTCGTATCGTCGCGTCCGCGACACTCATAGCGATCGTGGCAGCGATCACGGCCGCACAAGAACGCGAGCAGCTCGTCGTCGATCCGGCACAGACCACGATCACACTGCACGTGGGCCGCTCTGGTGTGCTCTCCTTCGCGGGCCACGATCACGAGGTCGTCGTGCCGGCAGTACAAGGGCAGGTCATGCTGGACCGTACACAAGTCAGTCGATCGAGTGTGTCGGCGACGTTCGATGCGGCGGCCATGAAAGTCACCGGAAAAGGCGAACCGCCCGACGATGTGCCTGAAGTTCAGCGGGTGATGCTCAGTGACCGGGTGTTGGATGCGCAACACTATCCGACGATCACGTTTCAATCACGCCAGGTGTCCGTCGCGAAGCAATCGGCCGATCAGATGACCCTTCGTATTACCGGGGATCTGACACTTCACGGCGTCACGCGACCGTTGGATGTGCCGGTGTCACTGCAGCTCACCGCCGACGGGCTTCGCGCCAGCGGCAAGACCACTGTTCAGCAATCGCAGTTCGGTATCCGGCCCGTGACCGCGGGGGCTGGTACGGTACGCGTGAAGGACGAAGTCGACGTCACGTTCTCGATCGCAGCGAAGCGGCGTTGAGCGAAGGGAGCTTCAGATGAGAGGTCGACTGGCCGGAATCGGAATCGCGCTCGCCATCGTCATGCCCGCGCTGGCTCAGAGCCACTACACACCGCCGCGAACGCCCTGGGGCGATCCCGATCTTCAGGGGCTCTGGCCGGGCAACATGGGCGTGCCGATGCAGCGGCCCGTCGACTTTGGCGATCGGACGCAGCTCACTGACGCTGAATTCGCGCGGCGAGAGGCGCAGTCCGCCGCGCAAGCCAAAGCCGACCGCGAGCTGTTCGTGAGACCTGGCGATGGCGGCACCGGCATCGGCGGGCCGTCGCATTGGGTCGAACGCGGGCGGCCGACGCACCAGGCATCGCTCATCATCGATCCGCCGAACGGCCGGCTACCGGCGCTGACACCCGAGGCCGAGCGCCGCCGCAAGGAGGCGAGAGGTGGTCGCGGCTTCACCGGCGAATGGCGCGGCGAAGCGGATTCGTTCGAGGATCTCAACATCTACTACCGCTGCATCACTCGAGGCGTTCTCGGTTCGGTCATCCCGGTGATCTACAGCAACGGCAACGAGATCGTGCAGGCGCCGGGTTACGTGGTCTTCCGCAACGAGATGATTCACGAGGGCCGGGTCATCCCGCTCGATGGCCGTCCGCATCCCGGTGCGGCGATCCGGATGTACATGGGCGATTCGCGCGGGCACTGGGACGGCGACGCTCTCGTGGTCGAGACGACGAACTTCACCGACAAGGTGGCGATCGGATCGAACGGCGCCGGCTATCCTGGAGACCCCGGCTATCACAGCCAGGCGTTGCGCCTCACCGAGCGCTTCACGCGCACGAGTGAGAACACGATGGACTACACCGCAACAGTAGACGATCCTCAGACGTGGACCAAACCGTGGACGCTGCTCATCGCCCTGACGCGCAGCAGCGATGCTGCGCTCTATGAGTACGCCTGTCACGAGGGGAACTACGCAATGCGCAACATCCTGAGCGGGGCTCGTGCCGACGAGGCGGCGAAGCGCTCACGTTAGCTTTCCATCGACTATTAAGGGAGAGCGCAGCAGCCCAAATCGCATGTAACGGAGTCTAAGATGGCGACCAGCATGCGTTTCCTCGCGGTCGTCCTTTGTGGCGCTGTCGCCGCTGCCTGCTCTGGACCGCACCCGGCGGCAATCGAGGCGCGTGCGACGCCGTCACCCAGTGCGTCGAAGGAGCCCGGTGCCGCGCGATCGCAGACAATCCGCTGGACTGGCACGCTCGAGGCTGTCCGGTCGACGCGCGTCGCGGTGCCGCAGGTGACGGGACCGACCTACAGGATGACGCTCACGCGGATCGTCCGTAATGGGGCGGCCGTGGCGAAAGGCGACGTCATCGCCGAATTCGATCCACTGGAGCAGATCGATCAGGCGCGGCAAAGCGCGGCCAAATCCGACGATCTGGCCCACCAGGTCCGGCAGCGGATCGCCGACAATGCCGCCAATGCAGAAGGACGCCAGCTCGAGCGCGAGCAGGCCGAGGCCGATCTCGCCAAGGCGCGGCTCGATGTGAGCAAGGCTCCGGTACTCGGCGAAATCGAGGCGCAGCAGAACACAATCCGGCTCGCCAAGGCTCGAGCGAAGGTCGAGAGTCTCCGGGTGACGCAGCCGCAGGAGGAGCGGGCGGATCGGGCCGCCCTCCGCATTCTCGAATTGCAGCGCGACCGCCAGCGCGCGGCGCAGGATCGCGCGCGCGCGAACCTCGAGAAGCTGCGGGTCAAGGCGCCTCTTTCGGGGATGGTGGCGCTTTCTACTGTCTACAACAACGGCTCGATGGTTCGACCGCAGGCCGGTGATCAGCTGTACCGGAACAACACGCTTCTGAATATCTTCGATCCAGGCGAGATGCTCGTGAGGGTCAACGTGGCCGAGCCCGACGGCGCGCTGCTCAAGCCGGGTCTGAACGCCAAGGTCTACGTCGACGCGTATCCCGACATGACACTTGGCGCCCGGTTCGTTGCCGCAAGCCCAGTGGCGGCCTCTGCCGCGCTGGGTCGCGGCGTCAAGACGTTCATGGCGGTCTTCCGACTCGAAGGGTCCGATCCGCGTCTGATGCCTGATCTATCGGCTGCGGTCGTGTTCGATATCGGTGAAAGGAGTCCTGCACCTTCCGAGCTTGCGTCGGCAGGAGTGGTGCGTTGAGCCGCTTCCGAATCGTCTCAATCATCGTCATTACGGCGTCGGTCGCCATTGCGGTATGGGTTGGCACCGTGCAGTTCAGGGCGAGCGAGCGGGCGGCGTTGCCAATTTCGCCTGTTCGCTCGGGCGAGTTCGTTGCGGTCATACGCGCCAGGGGTCAGATTCAAGCGGATCGATCGATACCGGTCTATGCCCCGCTCGTACAGGATCTGCGAATCGCCTGGATGGCGCCTGCCAGCGAGCGCATCGAAGAGGGGGCGTCTCTTCTTCGCTTCGATTCGAGTACGGCCGAGCGCGATCTGATACAGCGGCGCGCGGCCGCCGAAAAAGCGCGCGCCAGCCTGGACAAGGAGATCTCTGAAGCCAAATCCGCAGCCGAGCACGACCAGCATGATCTGAACGATGCACGCCTGGCCGTCGAACTGGCGCAGCTCGATACCGCAGACAGTGATTTCGTGGCCCGTCTGGACGCCGAGCGCCATCGCATCGACCTCGGTGTCGCGCGCCAGAAACTCAAACAGCTTGAAGCTGAGGTGGCCGAACGAGAGGCGTCGCGAGAGTCGAAGCAGGCATCGCTTCGGCGGCAGCTCGAGGCCGCCGAGATGTGGGTCCGGCTCGTCGAGGGCCAGATCGAACGCATGGACATTCATGCGCCGATTTCGGGATTCGCGATCTACTCCGCCAATCGAAACTCGCTGGCGGCGCAGGTGAGCGGCGCCACGCAGCCATACCGTGTCGGCGACCAGGTGCCCGCGGGCATGAACCTCGCGACCATTCCCGATTTGTCCTCGCTCCTGATCGACGCATCCGTGGAAGAGATCGATCGCGGCCGGATGCGCGTGGGCGACGAAGTGATCGTCCGCATCGATGCACTGCCCGAGGTATCGATTCCAGCCAGGCTGACGACGATCTCGCCGCTGGCAGAGATATCGCTCGACTCGCGCGGTCGCGAGTTTCACGTGTACGCGGCGCTCGGCTCGCGCGGCGACGAGCGCATCAGGCCGGGCATGAACGGCACACTCGACGTCGTCATCAAGCGGATTCCCGCTGCGACGATCGTCCCGGCGAAGGCGCTGTTCACTCGCCGTGGAAAGCCCACGATCTACGCCGTCTCGCCGGACGGGTTCAAACCGATCGAAGTGGAGGTCCTTGCGCGCAACCCCGACGAGGTTGCGGTGAAAGGCGTGAGCGCCAGGACGCAGGTCGCCACGGTTGATCCGCTGTTGGATGCCGTCAACGAGAAGGCGCTCGCAGATACAGGCACCAAATGATTCGCCGCGCGATTGCCCTCGTGGCGCTATCGGGCGCGATTATCGCCGCCGGCTTCGGCGCGGGCCGTGGACTACGAGTCGCCATGAACGCGCTCGTAGAGAAGCCCGACAGCACCGTGCCGACGACAACCGTCCGGCGCACCGGTGTGGCCATCGAGGTGTCCACACGCGGCGAGTTACAGGGCGGCGGCTCGCGGCCATTGATCGTGCCCAGGGCAGGCGTGTCGGAGCTGCCGATCACCTTTCTTCGCGACACCGGTGCACTCGTCAATGCGGGCGACGTCGTCGCGACGTTCGATGCCAGCGGTCAACAGTTCGATCTGGCGGAGGCGGAGGCCGATCTCGAGGAAGCGAGACAGCAGCAGATCAAGGCTGAAGCCGACACGCTCCTCGCGCTCGAAAAAGCGCGCCTCGAGGTCGTGATCAGTGAGGCCGACGTCAGGATCTCGGAGCTCGACCAGCGCGAGAACGATTTCCTCGGATCGGTGCAGCGGCGAAAGAAGGAGATCGCGCTCGAGCAGGCGCGCAATCACCACGAGCAGGCGCGCGTCGACCTCACGCACCGCGAGGAGGCCAAGCAGACGGGAGTCGATGTGCAGAGGGCGGCCGTCAGGGAGGCGCAAGCCAAGGTGGACACGACGCGCCAGACGATCGAAGGTTTGACACTGCGGGCGCCGACATCGGGTTACGTCCAGCTGGCTGAGAACACCAACGGGGTCAGCGTGCTGTTCTACGGTATGCAGGTACCGACGTTTCAACTCGGGGATTCGGCGCGTCCCGGTCAAGTGGTGGCACAGATTCCCGACATGAGCAGCTGGGAGGTGAGCACCCAGATTCTGGAGACCGACCGCGCCTTTCTGCAAGTCGGTCAACGCGCCATCGTCCGCCCCAAGGCGATGCCAGGCAAGGAGTTCGACGGCCACATCAGCGTGCTTGGCGGATCCGCAGGGAGTGCCTGGAACCGCACGTTCAACTGTCGCATTGCACTGGATCGCGCCGACGAAGGTCTTCGACCCGGACTGAGCGTCGACATCGTGATCCGGGTCGAAACGCTCGACAACGTTCTGTGGGTGCCCTCCCAGGCCGTGTTCCAACGGGAAGGACGCTGGTTCGTCTACCGTCAGGCGCCCGAGGGCTTCGTCACCCATCCGGTCACGCTGATTCGGCGAACCGAGAGTCAGGCGGTCCTCAAAGGGATCGACGAGGGCGTGACGATCGCGCTGGCGGAGCCGGGCAAACGGAAGCTGACCACGCGGTCGACAGGTCCGCTCGGAGCGCTCGGCAAGTGATACTCCTGTCCGACTTCGCGCAGGCACTGGAGAATCTTCGAGCGCAGAAGACGCGCACGCTGCTCACGACCTCGGGCATCGTCTTTGGTGTCGGCTCGGTCATCGGGATGATGGCCATCGGCGCCGGTGCGAAGGAGGAGACGCTTCAGTTCATCGAACGTCTTGGCGTGCGCAACATCATGGTCGATTCCGTGCCGGCGTCGAGCTCGCAGGAAATGCAGCAGCGGCGGCAGTCTTCGCCGGGGCTCACCCACCGCGACGCCCGCGTGCTCCACACCAACATCGACGCCATCGAGGCGATGTCGGTGCGCAAGACGATGCGTCCGGCTGCGCTGCTGCCGAAGCCGTCGCAGAACCCGCCCGAGATGTACGGCGTGGAAGCGACCTACAGCAAGATTCACAGTCTCAGGCTCGCCGAAGGCGGCTTCTTCGACGAACGCGCCGATCAGTCGAGCGCGGCCGTTGCCGTTCTTGGTGAAACGGCGAAGGTGAGCCTGCTCGGCTACGAACCTGCTCTCGGCAAATTCGTGAAGATCGACGGCATCTGGCTCGAGGTGGTGGGCGTCCTCGAGGAACAGGTCGCGCAGAATCCGCGTCGCGAGAGCAGCGCGACGCCCGACGTGAACAACGTCATCTACATCCCGATCAACACGTTCGAATATCGCTTTCAGGATCCGGGTGCGGGGCTGAAGGACGAGCTCGCGGGCGTGGACCTGCAAGTGGCGGCCGGTCAAGATAGCATCGAGGTGGCCAAGATCGTGACCGCCGTCCTCGATTCAACTCACCGCGGGACGGCCGATTTCACGGTGACGATCCCGGCCGATCTGCTCGCACAGCAACAGCGAACGCAGGCGATCTTTACATACGTCATGGTGGCCATCGCCGCGATCTCACTCCTGGTCGGCGGCATCGGCATCATGAACATCGTGCTCGCCACCGTGCTGGAACGCACGCGCGAGATTGGCGTACGCCGTTCGGTGGGCGCCAGACGCCTGGACATCGCGCGGCAGTTCGTGAGCGAAGCCGTGTTGATTTCGGCAGGAGGCGGAATGCTCGGCATCGGCTTCGGTTTCATCCTCGCCTGGGGGATTGCGCGAACCGCGGAGTGGACGACGATCGTGAGCACGATGTCGGTCGTGATGGCCTTCGGCGTATCGGTGACCGTGGGCGTCCTCTTTGGCGTGTACCCCGCGCTCAAGGCCGCTCGCATCGACCCGATCGACGCGCTCCGCTATGAATGAACCCGATGTTCGGCGGCGATCACCGTATTGCAAGCCGCACACGGTTATGGTAATCACGCCAGCACGCTCCCTGGCCGCCGGACGCACGAGCTATGACTTTCAGCCCGGGCGCGAAAGTTGCTTCGTGGAAGTTTAGGGCGCTGCGGACTGTAACCCCCAGTTACCAGTTTTGCACGGCCCAAGGAGTCCGGTTCTGAACGGGAAGGGTTCATCATTCAAGCATCGGCCTGACTGTTTCGGTCCGTTTCCGGTTCGCGCCGACCTCGGTGTGAGTCGTTTCGGACCCGCCTATCTTGGCCGCGATCCATCTACCAACACGCGGGTCGTGATCCGCACGTTCGACGTGTCTCCGGAATGGCGCGAGTTCGGAGAAGTGTCCGATCTGCTCAACGCGTTCCGAAAGCTGTGCGAGACGACGCTCGATCACCCGAGCCTGCCACATCCTCGGGCCTTCGGGGCCGAGGGGGACATCCCGTACCTCGTGTATCCAGATCTCGCGGGTACTACGATGGACGCGGTCATCCGGCAGGATGGCCCTCGACCTGTCGCGGAGGTCCTGCAGCGCGCACGACAGCTGGCCGACGCAATCGACTTCGCTGCGCGCGCCGGCGTCCATCACGGGATGATGGCGCCCTGCGACGTGTTCCTCGATGGTGCGCGGACAAAAGTCACAGGGTTCGGGCTTGCGCAGGCGTTCATCAAGGTCGGAATCCCTGCGGAGGCGGGAGCTCCGTACGGCTCCGCGCAACGGCTGGCGGGCGCGCCGCCAACGATTGCAGACGATATCTATTCACTTGCGGCCATCACCCTGGAGCTGCTCATCGGGACACCCCCGGATCCAATCCAGTCCACGAGCCCTGCACTCCGTGAGGCACAGGGTCTCCTCGAGCGTCGTCGTGTCCAGCGCCCTGCTCCCCACGAAACGCGTGTGTTCACGGCGATCGCTGGCGTGGACGCCGGGAAGTTGCGCGCGGCCTTCGCGGCGGCGTTTTCCGACGAACCGAACCAGAGACCATCGACTGCCTCTGAATTCGTCGAAAGCCTCCAGGACGCCATCTCGATCAAACGCGAGATGGACGAGCCCACGCCAGGTGTGGTGGCACTCCCGGTCTTCCGCGATGAACGCAAGAATCCACCTTCCGCTTCGGTGTTGGACATGGAGGCCGCAGAAGACGGTTGGACAAGCCTCGAGCCACCTCGCCGTGCGCCCATCGTCGCCGACAGGCGAGAGACGCCGGCCAAGAGCCAGCCGCGTACCCGGGGATCACAGGCACTCGCACACGAACCGCGAGAGCGCAAGCGTGAGAGCCGCGTGGTTCGACTCGAGCCGGTCGTCGACGACGCGTTCCTGGCAGAAGTTGCACCGCCGCCTGCACGCTCGATCGACGAAGCGCCGTATGTCACTCCTGGCCGGGTGGAGTCACGGGGCCTCCTCGTCGCGGTAGTCGTTGCCGTCAGTTTCGCGGCCGGACTTGCTGGAGGGCTCATCATTGGACAGCGTTCGAGTCCGACGATCGAGTCGATAATCGGCAGCCACGAGTCGGTCGCTGCTTCTCAACCCACGCGAGCAGCGACAGAGGATCCAGCGATACCGGTTCCAAATCCACTCGCCTCAACCCCGCCGACAGTGCCTCCAGAGTCGGATAAGACGGCATCGAGTCCCGAGCCGAACGCCGCACCTGTGGCACCTGAACCCTCGTTGCCTGCTGTCGAACCGGGCCGTCTTCTCGTCCGCTCGACGCCGGCTGGTGCCCAGGTGCTGGTTGACGGCCGACGGAGCGGTGTCACGCCGCTCGATCTTCGCGAGCTCGCCTTCGGAGCGCATACGATTGAGGTGTCGCACCCAGGTTACGACACGCGGCGGCAGCAGGTGATCGTGAGCGAACGTCGTCCCACACGATCGGTCGACTTCGAGCTTCGTCCCGCCGGCGCGCCAGCGGATGCCACAGAGGATCCAGAGCTGAACGCCGTCACTGCACCTCACCGCGGTACTGCTTTCGAACCCGGCCGCCTTATCGTCCGCTCGACCCCGGCCGGTGCCAATGTCGTGGTCGACAGCCGAACGCGCGGTGTCACGCCGCTCGTCATTACCGAGCTCGCCTTCGGCATACATACGATCGAGGTCACGTATCCAGGTCAGGCCACGAGGTGGCTGCGGGTAACCTTGAGCGAACGGCGTGCGGCACAATCGGTTGATTTCGATTTTCGTCCCACGATCGCGGCGGCAATCGAAGCAGCGACGGCAACGACCGGCTCGCTGCAGGTGGCCTCGCGTCCGACAGGGGGAAAGGTCTTCGTCGACGACAGTTTTATTGGAACCACGCCGTTGCTGCTGTCGAACGTCCAAGTCGGATCGAGGCATCTGAAAGTCGAGATGCCGGGCTACAAGCCCTGGACGTCATCGGTTCAGATCGAGCCGGGTGCACGGTCTCGAGTGACGGCAGATCTCGAGCAATGAATGATCGCTCCGGATTGGCCGCGTCATTCGTCCTGTATCGGTCTATAGGCAGACTCGCGCGGACCTCGTGAACACGGGCTCGCCTGTTCACGAGGTCTGACCTGTCACGGTCTCTTCATCGTCACGGCTGGACACGAAGCGGTCGCATCATCTCGTTGTCTTCGTGGTCGAGGATGTGGCAGTGCCAGACGAACAATCCCTCCCTGTCGAATCGCACTTTCAATCGTGTGATCTCTCCGGGCAGTGCGATGACGGTGTCCTTGAACCCCGATTCCCCCGCGTCCGGCGGTCGTTGCACGCCGGCGTTCAATCCACTCGTCACGTGCGTCGCTGCTCCGGCGCCATGGCGATGTCCCAGCAACGTCACGCCGCTCGAGAATGCCTCGCGGTTCACGACTTGAAACTGAACACTGTGCAGATGGATCGGATGCGCGTCTTCGGTGAAATTGTGAATCTCCCAGATCTCAGTCACGCCCGCAGCCGGTGTTTCGGTGACGGGGTCCTCCCACATCTTCGTGATGCCCATACCGTCGGCGCTCAGCGTGCCCAGCAGACCGGCTCGCGGTCCCACGTCGGGCAACACATCGGAGCCGACCTCATTGAGCGAGACTTGCCGCGTCTGACGCGCGGACCCGAGCGACGCGATGCGCGGAAGGACGAGTTGCTGCGGCGGTGTGCTGCGATCCACTGACGACGCCGGCACGACGCGAAACTGCATCACCTGGCCAGTCGTGTTGGGATCGGCCGGCGAGAAATCGATGCCGGGTGTACCACCGCCGAATGGTTCATCGGGGCCGAGGTTCTGCAGCACGATCTCTCTGCCAACCGGTACACCGCTGAAGTCCACGATGACGTCGACGCGCTCGGCCGGCGCGATGAGCAGCTGCGTACGCCTGATCGGCGCCGGCAGGAAGCCGCCATCGCTCCCAATCTGCCAGAACGGCAGGTTGTTGGCGAACTGAAGGATCAGGAATCGAGCGTTGCAGGCATTCAGGAAGCGCAAGCGATAGCGGCGCTGTTCGACCGGTAGAAACGGCCAGGTCTGGCCGTTGACGACGATCGTGTTGGCGAAGAACTCCGGATTCCAAATCGGCGCGATGTCGCTGCCGGGGATGTACGGCCCGGTGAAACCATCGAAGAACTCGCGGCTGTCTGGAAAGAACAGGGATCCGTCGGCCATGAAGGATTTGTCCTGAACGACGAGCGGAATCTCGTAATACTTCCTTCCCGGCGGATCGTTCACGGCCGGGGCAGGCCCCGGCAGCGTGCCCGTGACCTGATCGTCGGCGCCGCCGCGCAGAATGTAGAACCCGGTCAGTCCCGCATAGACATTCGTGCGCGTCATGCCGAGTGTGTGGTCGTGATACCAGAGCGTTGTCGCGCGCTGTCGGTTCGGGTACTCGAACACCGCGCTCCCGGGTGACCACTGCGATCCGAGCGGCGACGATTTCTTGAAGATGTCGTAGTACGTGCCCGTTCTCGCGAACCCGGACGGAATGTTGTTGGCGGCCGGCAGGAACCACGCTTCGGGAAAGCCATCGCTCTCCTGTCCGACGAGCTCGATGCCGTGCAAGTGCGTGACGACCGGGACCGGTCCAGTGTAGCGGCCTGGCGTCGAAGTGAACGTGGGTCTGTGATCGCGATGGTGGATGCCGCCCGGAGGGTTCGCCCAATGCAGCGTCGGATCGACCGGGAGGAGATGCGGCAGGTACCCGCCAGTCGTGCGATTGACGAGCTCGTTGCTCCACTTCACACGAACAGGCACTCGCGACCGGGCCTCGATCGTGAACGCCGGGTAGTGGAATGAGCGTCCATCATTCACGGATCCATACGTCCAGACGGGGGTCGCACCGAAGCCGGAGGGCAGGATCTGCTGCATCGTCCGGCGCACCGCGATCTCGTAGTAGTCGAGTGCATTCCCTCCACCCGTTGGTGGCATCGCCGGCAGAATGGTCAGCGGCGACTGAAACTTCGGGACGCCATTTGGATCGAGCGTCGGCGTCGAGAACGCCTTGAGGCTCGGTAGAGCCCATCGGCTGGATAACAGGAGGCCCCCTCCAGCGAGAGCGCTCAATCCCAGAAATGTTCGTCGACTAGGCATAATCACCTCCGATTGTTCTTGCCGCACGCTGGAAGACGTCGGAGGCGAGGAACGATTCGCGAGCGCGATCGTCGAGACACACTCCCACTGAAAAGACACTGCGCATCGCAGGTCCCTTCCACCGTACGGGGATGACAGAGCGATCAGTACGTGGCCGTACGCGTGACGGCGCGCAGCGCCGACGGCCAATGGATTCGCGTGATCAGAAGGTGGGGAGCGGCACCGAACGTTTCTATTCTGCGCGTCCCTCTGCGCAAGGCAAGCACGAACACGTGCGGTCGGTTGATATTGCTTGTCGAATATTGACAGGAGTGGATCGCGGCCTTCGAAGCTCGGAGCGCGCCGGTGCTCTCACTACGAGAGCAGCCGTTGAAGAGCCACTTGACGAGGTTGTTCGTGACGCTTTCAGTGACATCGGCTGCCAGGCTGAGCTAACTAAGGATGGGGCTGAAAGCGATCACGTCACCAGCAGTCCCTTGGCCACGCGCGCGTGCAGCCCGACGACCATGCGCGCGACGTGCAACAAGCTCGTGAGAAGGAAGGCGCCGAAGACAACGCAGAACACCCAGCCTGCAGGTGTGTCGAGCCACCTGGGAGAGAACAGCAGGCGCTCGTCTCCCCACGGAAGCCACCAGTCGAGACGTTGGGCAATCCCGGCGATTGGCAGTAGTAACAGCGACACGCCCAGCGAGAAGGCCGTTGTCGCAGCGACGAAATACATCGTGCCGAGCGGCAGCATCATCACGAGATAGACGAGCGTCGTCCAGGTCCGCGTGTCTTGAAGTGTGGCGACGATACGTTCCCAGAGGCCGACGTTCGGTCCGGGATGCACGGGTCGTCGCGGCATGCGCTCGCCGCTGACCGCCTCCAGCAGGCGGCCCTCGGCCAGCGAGATCGCGCGCGCGATGGCGATGAAGGCGAGGAACACGGGCAGTCCAATGATCAGAATCGCTAGACCGATGGAAAGCGAGATACCGGTGACGGCGAAGGTGAAATACACCATGCCCGTGATGAGGCTCAGGAACATGAAGAAGAGCGACATGTAGGCACGGGGGTCCGAGTACACGGAGAGGAACTGCTTCAGTGGACTGTGCGAGGCCGGACGGATCGAGGCCGGCGGCTGTAATGCCCGCGTGACCTTCACCTCCGTGTCGCGATACGCAGCGGCGATTTCGTCGGGACGTCCGTATGTTCCCGCGACGCGCTCGAGGACGCCAGCCTCCGGTATGGCGGGATTCGCCGCCACCTCCGCACGGAGATGTTCCTCCGCGTCGTAAAGCGCGTCCTGAACGAGCGCCGGATCCTCGCCGGCCAGCGCAGCCCGTAACGCGGCGAGATACTCATCGATGGAGCGAGGGGTCGGCCCACTCATGATTCCTCTCCTCGAATGACGCGATCCACGAAGTCGCGCGTCTGGGCCCAGATGCCACTCCATTGAGCGAGCAACGCGCGTCCGTCCCGGGTGATGCGGTAGTAACGCCGCGGAGGGCCGGCGGAAGACGGCTTGATGCGGCTCGTGAGAAACCCGTTTGCACAGAGCGCCCGAAGTACGGGATAGACCGTGCCTTCTTTGAACAGCGCCTCTCCGGAATTCGCCCGTTGCAAACGCTTGGCGAGCTCGTAGCCGTAAAGATCGTCCGACGACCGCTCGAGTACCGCGAGTAGCACGAGCGCGACGAGCCCGACGTTGAGCTCCTTCTGAAATTTCTTCGTGTGGCTGTCGTCCATGCCGCGGTGTGATTATTCAGGAGTCACTACTAGTTTGCAACTAGTAGTTATGTTCTACGACTACCCTGTCCGCGGGACACTGAGTTCTTTTTCACACGGAAGAAACGGAGGTCGCGGAGATCCTGTAATTGATCTTCTTCTTCCGTTATCTCCGTGACGTCGCCGGTACGACAGCAACCTTGGCGAAATATTCGAGAAAGACGCGCTCAACGCGCGCCGGTCGTGTTCCCCTTTTGCTAAGCTACGGCGCATGAAATCAGCACTCACTACCGCATTCGTCCTCACTGCATGTGTTTCGTTCGCCCAGGCACCGGGGCCCAGAGCCGACCTGGTCAGGACGACACTGCCGCTCGAAGGGGCGCCGAAAGCGATCCCGGGCCCATACAAAGTCATCACGGAGCCCGCCCTCGGCTCGCCGGGCCACGTCGTCTTCCGTCCGGACGATCTCAGCAGATTCCCCGGCAAGGACAAGTTGCCGGTGATGGCTTGGGGCGACGGCGGCTGCGCGATCAACAGCGCGCGCTACTCGGGCTTTTTCACGACGATCGCCTCGCACGGCTTCCTGGTGATCGGCAGCGTGCCCGAGCCGGGTGCCGCGCAACGGCAGCAGAACGCCGACGATCTGCGCAAAGCGATCGCATGGGCGGAGAAAGAAAACGCGCGCGACGGCTCGCCGCTCAAAGGCAAAGTCGATCTCGAGCACGTCGCGGTCATGGGGCAGTCGTGCGGAGGATTTCTTTCAATCACGCTGGGTTCGGATCCGCGTGTGAAGACCATCGGCGTGTTCAACTCCGGCGTGCAGCGCAACAGACAGGAGTCGAACGAGGACGCGTTGCAGAAGGTCCACGGTCCCGTGCTGTTGATCAACGGCGCCGAACGCGACTTCCTCACGCCGGCGTCGGTGGCGACGTTCGACCTCCTCAAGAACGTGCCGGCGTTCTACGGCGCCCGGCACGGCGCCGGCCACACCGCCACAGTCGATCATCCGGGCGGCGGCGAATACGCGAATGTCGCGTCGAACTGGCTGCTGTGGCAATTCAAGAACGACAAGAAAGCGGCGACGATGTTCGCCGGCGACAAGTGCGACCTGTGCACGAACAGCAACTGGGACGTTCGCGCAAAGGGTTACAAAGACGCGCGCAATGAAGGGCCGGCATCGACCTTCGATCGCGGCACCAGTCAGCAGGCGTGGCAGAACGCGAATTACAAGTCGACGCTCTCGCAGTGCAAGAACCCGCCGCAGCCGTTCGCGATTCCGGGCGCCGGCAACGCGGCAGCAGCGACGGCGGCTCCGCCCGAACCGGTGCTGCCGCCGACGACGTCGATTCCAGGAGTGCTGGAGGCAGTCCAGAGCTGGAAGATCGTCTGGTCGTGGGAAGGCAACAACGTCGACGGCCCTATCGCTGGCGACAACGGCGCCATGCTGTTCGCGAACAACGACGCGGGCGACGTCATCCAGTTCGATCCATCGACCGGGCTCGCGAGAGTCGCGCACGGCAACATCAACACTGCGGGTGCCGTCTCGCGCAGCAAGAACGGCGCGCTGTTTGTCGCCGAGCGCGGACTCGGCGGCGGCATCGAGCAGCTCGAGCCGCAGCGCAAGATGCTGGCGAAGACGTTCAACGGCGAGCCGCTCGAATGCATCGGCGGCGTCATCAACGATCTCACGGCCGACGCCAACGGCGGCGTGTACTTCTCCGTCACCGGCGCGAGAAACAGCGGCGTTTTCTACGCCAGCCCCAAAGGCGTCGTCTCACAGTATGGGAAGGACGTGCCGCTCGCCAACGGTATTATTCTCAGCCCCGACGAGAAGACGCTGTATGCGACCAACGGCGCGATCGTCTACGCCTTTGACGTGAACGCGGACGGCTCGCTGACCAATCAGCGCGAGTTCGGAAAGCTTCAGGGCGGCGAGGGCGGCGACGGATCCGCCGTCGATCAGAAGGGCAACGTATACGTCGCGACCGGGAAGTCAGTGGACGTCTTCGCGCCCGACGGCAAGTTCCTCGGCACGATTCCGGGTCCCCAAGGCCTCCACGGCACGTTCTTCGGCGGCAAGGACCGGAAGACGCTCTACGGCATCGTTTTCTATGGCGTGTGGGGAACACCGAGCGCGCGAAACGCGGTCATCGCGATTCCGACCATCGCGCAGGGTTATACGGGTCGCGCGAAATAGCAAAGATCGCAACCACGGTCCGCCTTCGCTCCTTCGGAGACTTCGCATGATCGTGGGCTCGCAAGCAGGGCCACGCCGAAGGCGTGGCCTAGACGAAGCTCGCCCGAAGGGCGAGCGAAGCTGGGAATGGCTTTCGAGGCGTGTGCCGAATTACAGCTGCTTCTACAACGCCAAGTCGCCGGCAATCAGCGCTTCTTTCTTCGCTAGAGCCTCAACGACGAGTGTCGGCTGGCCAACGCGCCGACACTCATCGACCTGCCCTGATCTTTGACCGAATGTGTCACTTGGCCGGAGGACCCGCCGGCGGCAAGCAATCTCCAAGTGGCGGCAAACGCGAAACTCAGGTATCTGGATCGCTAAAGGAGGCCTTGACTGAGACCGCGGACGGTTTTCGGCGTGGTTGGGAATTCGTGGGTCGTCCGAGCCCGTCTGAATCAATGGTTCTATCGGCACGACGACAGGCGGCTAAGTGTGCATTGCGTCGTGATCCCAGCGCGAGCCACTGTCGTCGCGGTGTCGGCCTACGCCCGGCCATTCTGACACAGATGATCATGTCCATCGTTGTTCTCACTGCAACATCGAATGCCTTCCCGGAGCCGAGATTGCAGACGCTCGTGATGGGTAGGCCGCGCTCGATTACACTCGCTCGCCGAGTTGCAGCAGCCTGGCTTTGGTTTCCTCGACGAGTTGAGCGTTTCGCGCGGCGGACGCAGCCTCCAGCAGCAAGCGAAGCAGGTCGGGTCTTTTTACTCCTGCTTCGTCTGACACCGCCAAGGCGCTCTTCAGCGAGTCGGCGGCAAGGGCCGGCAGCCCGAGAGCGAACAACGCTCTCGCTCGAAGGCTAAAGGACACGATGAGAGCCGACTGAATCTCCGGTCGATTCGTGAATGTCCCGCCCGCATTGTCATAAATGTCGCGGACAAGCGGTCCGGTCTGCCTGAGTCTCTCCTCCAGCCGCTCGCTGATTTCAGCAAATTCACGGGAAGCGGTTTCCGCTCTGCCTGAGAAGAGGTCGCGCTCGGCACTAAGAATGCGCAGATGTTCGCTGTCCGGATAACGTCCCAATGCAAAACGCAGAAGGAATTCGTACCCCGCGTCATCGGTCTGGTGCACGGGATTTGCTCGCGCTATCGAGGCGACTTTTGATTGTCCTCGTCGCAATATCGCATCGGTGAGCGCGCGGGCACCGAGTGTCTCGAAAGATGGAGGCCAACGTTGCTCAAGTTCGTCCATAATCGCGACGACCATTTCCTTGCGTCCACTGACTCCCAGCGTCCCGCATGCGACCGAAATATCCGGATCCCCTTGGTCGCGTAGCCACTCAGCTGCCATCCACGCGCGGTCGGCGGCAGCTCCGAGTGCGGCTGGCGGCACCCCGGGCAATGTTCCTCGAAGCAGCGCAACAAGCCAACCTAGACCGCGAGCGGTCATCTCGACGCTTGGACGCTCCATGAGCGTCAACGCCAAACCGAGCGCGGCTGCAGGGTCTTCTCGCGCTTCAGCAATCGCGCCCCAGAGGATCTCGATACTGCCTATTCCGACGTTGCTTGAAAGTCCACGGACAGCGGGGAGGAAGTCATCACGCCGCGCCTCGATTAGTCTCCGCGTTTGGCCGAGGGGTAGCGTCTTGGCTTCGATGCCCAGAGCGTTGAACCCAGGAAGCAGCAAGAACTCGTCTGGCCACACGTCCAAGAACCGAATCAGATCCCGATCGCGGTCTATCGACCAAGCGAATGAGACATGAGCATTGATCCCGTCGCTGAGTTCGACGGCGTCTCCAGGCCGTATCAGATCCCATAACCTTTCGACGGGGAGGGGCACACACCGGACCGAATCCTGCCGGAGGCCGCGGCGAATAAGAATCCATGTAGTTGCGCAGGCAGGCGACATTGCGCCGATGCGCCGAACTGCTATGTCCGCCGTCTCAGCAAGAGTCAACGGGCTTGGCTTGTCGGGGAATTCGGTGAAAGCGTTCAGCACCTTACTCTGCTCACCCGCGACGGCGTATAAGGCACACGTAGTTCGATAGGCCGCCTCCTCGTCACGATCCGTCTGCCCGAGCAAGTCACGCCCGACGACGCCGCAGTACGGTGCCGTATATCGGAGGGCCTCCGCACGAAGCCTGTCGAGGCTCTTGCGATCCTTGGCGAATTCCGTCGGGATCAATTGCGCAAATACCATCATTCGTGCTGCCGCGTCGCCCTGAACTGCGGCCATGTGCACACAAAAGTACCCTTCGGCCGCTTGCATCTGATTCGTGGCGTTTTCCAGCAGCCACTTCCCGAGTTCACGCATCGCATCCTTGTGGCCGCCCATCGACGCTTCAGCAAGCCATGTGCGTGCTGCGTCGACATCAACGGGGCCGCCGTCCGGATCGAGATATGACATGCCGACGTTGAACTGAGCGGTCGGATCGCCCTGCAGAGCCGCGCGTAACCACCATTGCCGTGCGGCTACGAGATCAGCACGGCCCAATGCGCCCTGAGCTAGCAGGTTGCCGACCAGTTTCTGAGCTTCCCGATGACCGCCTTCTGCCAACGGCAAAGCCACATCGAAAGCGGCTGCCATATCCCTCTTGTCGTATTTCTGGATTGCCGCTCTTAACGCTGTATGCGAATCGCGGGCGGGACGCGGAGCTTCTGACGGACCGGCCTCGCTGGTGTCGCCTGCCGCGGCAGATGACCTGGTGTCATTCATTGCACACGAACTCCAGTGGATCGGTCTTGATGGCGCGGCTTGTTCCAGCGACGGTGTACGAGATACACCACCGCAAGGAATAGCAACCGGGCGTTTTCAAGCGAACGACTCCCTCGACCGAAACCGTGTCGCCAGTCTGGTCGTCGAGCTGGATCTGCCGCGGTGGGTTCGTATGCAACAGATCGTCATCGAGAGCCTTGATCGGTCCATGGTCCTTCGAACGCGGCCAAAATGCGTCCTTAATTGCTCGACCGGCCAGAACCAAAGTAAAGCGCTCGGGGGAAAAGAAGCCCTGAGGCGGCAAAACGGACGGGTCGATCTGATACCGCGGCTGGTCTTGACGCAATGGATGATGCGTCCACTCAGGTTTAAGGCTGATGATGACGATTCCGTGCCTGCTCGCATGGTTATGCGACAGGATTAGGTGGACGATCGCGCCACCGGCCAGAACCGGGTGAGCGGCATCGCCAAGCACTGGATAGCCCGGAAGCGACCGTACGGTTTGTCCGAGCACCCAGGGCGCGGCTCGGAGCGACGCGGGTCCGATTGGCGATGGGATCACCCGCACGCGAGTTACAGCGTCCCTCAGCATCTCCCTGAACTGACCAATACTGTCGAACTCGAAAGCTTGTTGATCAGTAGCCGCGCGCTTTCGGAATCGACGACCGCGCTCTGCTGTGTCAGGGTTAGTCTCGTCGTCGGTGAACTTCTTTTGATTCGTGGTTCGTTGGAAAACGAGACGTGGAATCGTCGCAATTGCATCCGTCCTGCATGCGTCGTATTCCATTTCGGTGATGGATTTGGCAGTCGGGTCGGACTCGCCCCCCGGTACCCAACCATAACGCATGCCAAGAATCAGTACAAAGAGCTGCGACGCGCGCACGTCCGCGATGCAGTTTTCTGGAGTAGGGTGGGGATCCGCCCGGTAGCTGTCGATCACACGGCCATAATGGCGAAGGACATCGATCGCCGCTATCCGCTCTTCGCGTAGATCTTCGAGTGTGGACGAAAGGTAAATCTGAAAGTCTTGCAGATGTGCGGAGGCTACTGAGTCTGACATGACTGCCCCTTCTGGCTGTCGATGACTCTAGTCGATGACTAGTATAAGCCTCTGCAGTCTCCGCCCGTTGACGCCTTCGGCGCCTTGGAGAGCAACGCGCGCTATACGAGCAGGCCGCCCATGCTGTTCGCGAGAAGTGCGATTGATTGGCACCGATCGAAAGGCGGGAGGTCGGTGACCGTCTCGAGAAACCCGCCGAGCGTAACGATGTCCGGGTCTGCACTCCAGACACCGGCGACGTCGAACGCCAGGCTCGTAGAATAGCGATGCTATCGACGTCCCAGCCGGCAAGGGCGCCGTCCTCCATCAAGGGATGTGTGGGAACTGGCCCCATGTCTCGGCGGCATTGCCGCCGAACCCATGTACGAAGACAATCGCTGCGAGCGCTCGGAAAGCTCCACCGATTCACCATCGACTCGCGCAATCATGAAGAAGCGCTCCTGAGGCCGAACTTCCTGATAGCACCGAAGCGTGTTCCGCGGAACGCGAACCAGCATCGCAGCAAACTGCATCTTCTGCCCGACCCGCCGAAGCCGCCAACGGGCCGCTGGGGACAGAGTCTTCAGGACACGTTAAGCACGATACCCTTAACCGATCTGATCAAAGATCCACAGCGAAGGTTTCCGGATTTTCGATCAATCGCAACGGTCGGTCGGACCTCGTGACCCGAATGGCTTCTACTTCAAACCAAGCCCACCTGCCGGACCTGTTCAGATGATTCGTTTGGAGTGTGAACAATGGCGACATGGCGTTGACCCCAAAATATTTCAGGGTCGCATCCATCTCAAAGATGATCAGGAGAGTGCATCAGGCGCACTCGAATGTCGCGTCGACGCAGAAAATCTCTCAACGCCTGAGCGCTTGACGGTGCCCGTTCGAATCACCTTTGTTGTTCGGTCATCATTTGAACTTGCGGCCAAGGCCGTCGACGACTTGATCTCCCGCTCTGGTGTCCCGTCCGAATGAAAAGCAGACCACCCGGCGCTCAGGCGGATAACTGCGGGCGATCGTCATCGCAAGGCCACTAGAGACGAACAGCCCAACACTCGGACTCCGCATCCAAGCAGCATTGGGCAGCGGTGTTTGAGTGGTGCGCTTTGGCTAGCGTTGCCTAGCGCGCTTGCGGGCTTGGTGTTGTCGCCACGCCTTCTCGCGTTCAGCACGCGGGAGCTATCGCCTGCGCGGCTGTTGTGCGAGCTACCGACGCGAGCCCGCTGAACGCGGATTTGACCACTGCTGGGACGGGTCTTTACCCGATACCGGATTAAAGGAATCCCCTGCAACGTGCCGCTTGTGAACCGCGCCGTTGAGCCGTGCCCCAAGTGCACAGGCGACGCGCGCTGCCATCACGACTGGTATTACCTGGCCGGCGACACGTTGCAAACGCCGCGCGATTACGCGAAGCCTCCACCCGACCGCCGCGGCTGATTACGCTGACCCAGATGTTCCCGTCGAGGTGGTTCGACACACCATAGCCGGTGCGCGAAACGACTCTCAGCCCATCGGGTGTTTGCTGTAGTGACTCGGCGGGCCAGCCGTCGTCCTATAACCCATGCCTATCACTCATCAGCTGTGTCCGAAATGTGGCCGCGAGGGGAAAAGGCTGGAAGCGTCTAGCAGTGACTTCGTGACTTACTACCGGTGCGGCCCCTGCTTCCATCTCTGGGTCATCGACCATCCGATTCCCGGCGCTCCGCCCCGCGACATCATGGTGCCCGCGCACGATGGTCGCGATCCATTCGGAAGAAAGAATTAGCCGCGGCGCCCTCGCTGACAACTGGCTGAAGCGGGGCTCCGATCGTTGTTTGTTCCGACTAACCTGACAGCGGACTGCACAGTTCCCTGATGGTCAGTGAACCCGATCGGACGTAGGCTCCACTTTTCATGGCGGAGCACGTCTGCCCGTCGTGCGGGTCGACCGGCCGTTACTTGCCAGAGCCGAGCAAGCACGCGATGGTGAACTACTACCGCTGTCCTGACTGCTACCACGTCTGGGCGCTCTACAAGGACAACCCTGACATGCCACACCGGGACGTGACACCGCTGCCGAAGGCCAAGAAGTAGAAGTCGGGTCGGTGGTTCCGGGGAACAGGTCTCGGGGGTTAACTTCCACATCTAGGCGCACGACAAGGACGATCCCGACAGCTTTCGCCGAAAGACCTTACTGTTCTGCCTGAGACAGACGCGAAAGACTTGACGGCCTGCGAGGTCGTCGTGTCTCAGGCGTCGAGTCGCCTTCGACCATCGCGTGCTGTTGGTGCGAACGTGGCCTGTCCCACCCCAAGGAAGCTGTGAACGTAGGCACCTACATCCTCGGCGTGATCTGGCTGCTGATCATCTGGTTAGTCGTCGGCGCGTGGCGGCTTCGGCACAAGCGCGTGATGCTCGGACCTGCCGCTGTAGGTGCGATGAACGAACGCTTCGACGATCGTCGTCGTGCCGCGATCGAGGTCATCATCGAAGAGAGACGGGCGAACGCGATCCCGAAAATCGCCATGGCGATCTGCCCGATCTTGAGAGCCCGCAGTTCATCGAGCTCCTCCGGACGTACTATCCGTCGGCAAAGGTCCGACAGGTCCAATGGCGACGGCTGGACGCGTAAACGCCGAAGTTCTCGAATCCGTCCATGACTTTTCGCGGTGGTCGCGATACTCGTGAACGACGGCTGGCGCGACAGCGCACTTCGTACTGCTCGGCGATGAAGCAGGCGTGCACGTCGCCAAACGGCGACTGACCCATCGTTCAAAGACGATTCAACCTTGCTGAATCGCCCGCGATCAGCGCTTCGTTGCCATCGTCCCGTCGCTGATGCAATCGTCGGAGGGCCAACGAATCAGCCCTTCGACTCGCTTCGATCGCTCAGGGCATTTCTCCCTGCAGGTGGCTCGCCTTGAGCGAGCCTTCGGCTCGCCGCAGGCGAGATGAAGGCGAGTCGAAATGGAGGCGGCGGGAGTCGAACCCGCGTCCGAAAGCACGTCGTCGTGGGACTCTACATGCGTGTCCGCGTCTGAATTCTCGTGCCCGGCGTGAGGACGCGGCCAAAACCGCCGGACACCAGCCTCGGAAAATCTCGCGGCCACGCGCCGAGGCGCCGCGTGGCCACCAGCCTGTTTAATGGCGTTCGACCCCCAACCACCAGGCGAGGCCGAGGCGAACGTCACTGCTTAATTAAGCAGCGAGAGCGTACTGATTGTCCGCAGTTAACGGATGTCCCATCGGATTAACGAGTCAATGGTGCTCGGCATGCATCCCGCGATCTCATGCCCCCGTCGAAGCCAAATTCGCCCCCTCGAGGTGAGAACGCTCTCTATCCATTCTACTAAGACGCCCGGTCCGCCCGACAAGACCCGCCCTGCACAGTCCACGCGGCTCCGTTCCGATAACGAGTGCGTGATGCACCGAAGCGCAGTGAACGTGCGGGCAGATGTGCCACCTTCCGCCGCCACGCACTGATGAGCGCACGATCCGTGGTGAACCTATGCGGCGGGATCCTTTTGACGCGTTTTGACGATGCCGCCCATCAGCCCGAGGCCGGATTCGCTGAGGTAAAGCAAGCACCCCGGCACATCACGACGTTCGGCAACGCTTGCACGACCAGTCCCCGGCTGTGCTTAGTGATAGTCTCGAATTGGGATGCAACTCGTTTTCGAGCAGATCCGCTCGGGAGGAGACAGGAATTTCGGGTACCTACTGGGCGATCGCTCAGCCCGCACTGCGGTGCTGATCGATCCCTCGTATTCACCAGACCTCTTCGTCGACCGTGCGCGCGCGCAGGGCCTGACGGTGTCGCACGTGATCAACACCCATGGCCATCCCGATCACGTGAACGGCAACGACCGAGCGCTCTCGTTGACCGGAGCGAAGCTGGCGGCCCATGCGTTCCTTGAGCCGCAGGTTGCGCTCGCGGATGGAGATCAGTTACCCATCGGGGACCTCCGTCTCACGGCGTATCACGTCCCCGGACACAGCGACGATCATCTGCTGCTGTATGAATCGACGCACCGTCTGCTCGTCACCGGCGACCTGCTCTTCGTGGGCAAGGTCGGCGGCACGCAGACCGACCAGCAGGCGCGCACCGAATGGCGCAGCCTGCAGCGACTGCTCGACACGATCCCGGGTGACGCAACGGTCTGGCCGGGACACGACTACGGTGTGCGCCCCAGTTCAACCGTGGCGTTGGAGCGCGCCACCAACCCGTTTCTGCTTTGCGCCGACGAGCGCGCGTTCCTGCAGCTGAAATCCGAATGGCCTCAAGTAAAACAGCGCCTTGGGTTGAAGTAGCGTACGATGTGTACTCGTTGACTCACCTTCGATGGCCGACGGCGCGAGCCACTGCCGCGCTCGTTGCGCTGTTTCTGATCGCATTGCCCCCCCTGCCTCGCGCACAGGACAACGCGCCGCCTTATACCCTGTTGTCTCGCGAGGGGCGGCGTCCCATCGCGACCGTGACCCGCGGTGGCCGCGAGCTGATCGCGCTCGACGATGTCGCCGCGCTGTTTCAGGTGACGGTAAAGGGAGATCCGCTGGCGGGCGGCGTTACCCTGACATACCGCGGCAAGACGATCATCGCCTCCCCCGATCAGCCGATGGCATCGGTCGACGGACGAGTCGTGGCTCTTCCCGCGCCGGTCGTGCAGGCCGGTCAGCGCTGGCTCGCGCCGCTCGAGTTCCTCTCGCGCGCGCTCGGTCCAATCTACGACCAGCGGATCACAATCAAGCCGTCGGCACGACTGGTGATCGTAGGAGACTTGCGAGTGCCGCGCGTCTCGGCCCGCATCGAAATGGCCGGCCCGCCCACGCGCGCGACCTTCCTCGTCACGCCTGCAAGCCGCGTGACGGCGACCACCGAAGGGAATCGCGTACTCCTGCGCGTCGAGGGCGACGCAATCGAACCGACCTTTCCGCCGAGCGCCGCCGGCCTGATCGAAGGCATTCACCTGGGCGATCAGCCCGATACCGTCGTGGTGTCGTTGACGCGCGCGGCCGGGCCGCCACGCGTCGCGACGTCGCAGGCCGACAATGCGACCCGCGTGACCGTCGATATTCCAGCTGCTCCCGAGGCGCGACCGCCCGCGTCGCAGTCGCAGGCGCCAGGCGCCCCCGCCGTCCCGGGTCAGGAGCCCCCTGCGCCGGTGCCCGCGCTGGGGCAGGCGATGCAGACGATCATCATCGACCCCGGGCACGGCGGCGATGACGTCGGCGTTAAAGGCGCAGACGGGCTGCAGGAAAAACAGCTGACGCTCGATGTCGCCCGACGCGTGCGATCGCTCGTCGAGTCGCGCCTGGGATTGCGCGTCATCCTGACGCGCGAGGACGACAAGCTGGTGACACTCGATCAGCGCGCCGCGACGGCCAACAACAGCAAGGCTAGCCTGCTGGTGAGCCTCCACGCCAACGGTGCGCCCTCGGCGACGCCGTCCGGTGCCGAGATCTTCTACGACCGTCTCGATCGGGAGGGCGAAGCCGCGCGGCAGGCAGCAGCGGCGCGGTCGGTTTCGCTGCCCGTCATCGGCGGCGGCACGCGGCCTATCGAGATCATCCCCTGGGATCTCGCGCAGGCTCCCCACGTTGGATCGTCGGAAGTACTGGCCACGATCCTCGAAGAGGAATTGCGAAAAGCGGTCCCGATGAGCACACGCCCCAAGCAGCAGGCGCCGATGCGTCTGCTCTCGGCCGCCAACATGCCAGCGGCTCTCGTGGAAATGGCGTATCTCACGAACGGCCCTCAGGAAAAGCAGGCCGGCACCGACGGGTTCAAGAACGGCGTCGCCCAGGCGATCGTCAGCGCAATCACGCGCTTCCACTCCTTGACCGACGATCGGGAGACGCGATGACGAGAGGGCCACTGATCGCGGCGGCCGTCGTCGGTGCCATCCTGATCGTGCTGGTGGTGTGGGGTGTCCCGGCGTTGCTCTCGAAGAAGACCGAGAGCACACCTGTTTCCGCGGGCACAGCGGCACCATCGCCCGACACGCCACACATCACGGCGACGCTCTACTACGCATCCTCAGATGGGCGATACCTGGTGCCGGTGAGACACGATGTTCCGCTTGCGAGCGGAGTGGTCGAACAGGGCCGGCAGATTCTGTTGACCGAACTGCAGGCTGCCCCGTCGCCGTACATCAAAGTCATCCCGGAGGGCACGACGCTGCGCGGCTTCTATGTGACCGATCGCGGAGACGCCTTCGTCGATCTCGGCCCCGAGATCGTCCGCGCACATCCCGGCGGATCGCTCAACGAACTGCTCACCGTCTACGCGCTGGTGAATGCCGTGACCGCCAATCTTCCCGCCGTTCAGCGTGTCCAGATCCTCGTCGACGGCAAGGAAGTGGATGCGATCGCCGGACACGTCGACATCCGGCGGCCGCTGACGCGCGATGCTTCGCTCGTGCGTGAACGGAGCACCATTCAAGATCCAAAACTCAAGGCCAAAAAACCAGTACAGTAGTCCTCCTATGCGCGCTGACGGTCGTCTCCCGGAACAACTTCGCCCTACGCGTATCACACCGAACTATCTGATTCATGCCGAAGGCTCGGTGCTGGTCGAAGCAGGCAAGACCAAAGTGATCTGCACCGCGAGTGTCGAGGACCGCGTGCCGCCCTTCCGGCGGAACACCGGCAAGGGCTGGGTGACCGCTGAATACGGCATGCTGCCCCGCGCGACCACGACGCGGACGCAGCGCGAAGCCTCCGCGGGCAAGGTCGGCGGTCGCACCCAGGAGATCCAGCGACTGATCGGGCGATCGCTGCGGGCGGTCACGAAGCTCGAAGAGATCGGCGAGCGGACGATCACGCTCGACTGCGACGTCATCCAGGCCGACGGCGGGACGAGAACCGCGTCGATCTCGGGCGCGTTCGTCGCGCTCGTGCTTGCGATCAACAAGATGCGCGAACAGGATCTGATCCGCACGATGCCGGTGACCGATTTCGTCGCCGCCACCAGCGTCGGGATCGTCGGCGGCGAACCGATGCTCGATCTCGCATATTCGGAGGACTCGAAGGCCGACGTCGACATGAACGTCGTCAAGACCGGCGCAGGCCTCTACATCGAATTGCAGGGCACCGCGGAAGCGCTGCCCTTCGGACGCGAGGGGTTGAACCGGCTGCTCGATCTTGCCGATACCGGCGTCCGCCAACTGATCGCGCTGCAGCGGGGACTCGTCGGACAGTACCTCGAGAAGGTCAAGACCTAACCAGCCAAGGGCTCCGCCCCTCAATCGATCGTGTCGATCGTGCGTCTCCTGCTCGCGACCACCAATCAAGACAAGCTGCGCGAAATCCGGGCGCTGCTCGCTGGTGAAGCGACCGATCTGCTCACGTTGCGCGATCTCCCTCACATCGACGAACCCGAGGAAACAGGGGCGACCTTTGCGGAGAACGCGCTGTTGAAAGCGCGGCACTACGCGAACGCATCGGGTCTCATCACAGTAGCTGAAGACTCGGGGCTGGTGATCGATGCACTCGATGGCGAGCCTGGCGTCCGCTCGGCGCGCTTCATCCGACCGGATGCAACCTATCCCGAGCGGTTCGCTGTCATTCTGGGCAGGCTCGCAGAACATCCCGAGCGCGGCCGGGCCGCGAGGTTCATGTGCGCCGTCGCTGTCGTCGACGGCGACCGGAGTCTGTTTGAAACCGTCGGAACGATCGAAGGCGAGATCGCTGATCGGCCGCGAGGCGATCGCGGGTTCGGATACGACCCGATCTTCTACTACCCGCCGTACAAGACCACACTCGCGGACGTCGACGAAGAAGTGAAGCTCGCGGTCGCGCATCGCGGCGTCGCGTTCCGTGCTCTAGCCGGGTGGCTTCGTAGAGACAGGGGCGTCAGATCTTGATTCCTGCGGGTGCGCGCTCAACAGTGACGATTGCGCTCAGGTTCGCGCATGCGGGCAATCCGTCGATGCCGTCCGGCTCGTATGGGTCCATATGAGCGCAGCGGTCCTCACGGCGATGCCTGCCAGGCTTCGCGACTGGTTGTCGCGAGGGCACCAGGGCGATCACGGAGACGCCTCCACGGCGACGAGCCTGGATAGTCTTCCGGCCGCTGTCTTCGTCGTCGCCGTCGTCGCCATCGGCTTCGCCGCCAAGCCACTCGTCGCGAGCGCAGTCGCCTTCTACCTGGCCAGCACCTTCATCGTGGCGACCGCAGTCAGCCTTGCGGCACGCCAGTCGATCCTTCGTCTCCACCGCGAAACCGTGACCGCATTGGAAGCCGCGCGGCAGTCCGAGCAGCGATATGCGCTGGCGGCGGCCGGCTCGAACGACGGTCTGTGGGATTGGGACATTCCCAACGACGCGCTCTACTGCTCCGAGCGCTGGAAGCTGATGATCGGCCTGCCCGCTGATGCGGAGGTCTCGACTTTCGATCAGTGGCTCCAACGCGCCAGTGAGGACGATCGCGCGGGGCTCGTCCAGAATCTTCGTGCCCACCTCGACGGTGAGTGCGCGCAGTTCGAGCATGAGTATCGCATCGACGACGCCCGCGGGGGCATACGGTGGGTGCTCTGCCGCGGCATCGCCGTGCGTGACGAAACTGGCCGTCCGGTGCGAATGGCCGGCTCGCAGACCGACATCAGCGAGCAGCGACGCATCCGCGACTCGCTCGCGCAGGCCGCGCGTCACGATGCGCTGACCGGTCTGCCGAACCGTACGCAGTTCGGCGAACTGCTGCAGCGCGCGATCGTGCAGGGGGCCCATAGTGCGTCACACACCTACGCGGTCCTCTTCATCGACCTCGACGGCTTCAAGCTCGTAAACGACAGCCTCGGTCACATCGTGGGCGATCGCTTCCTGGTCGCGCTCGCGCAGCGGCTGCAGGCCCGTCTGCGGCCGGGCGACACGCTGGCCCGTCTCGGCGGCGACGAGTTTGCCGTGCTCGCCGGGAACTTCGGCACGCCTGAGGATGTGTGCGCGATTGCCGAGCGCCTGCAGCGCGCGCTCGGCGCACCGCTCCAGATCGACGGTCACGAGCTGTTCGGATCGGCCAGCATCGGCATCGTCGTCGGGGGGACGCAGTATCGGTCGATGGATGCGATTCTTCGTGATGCCGACATCGCGATGTATCGCGCGAAGGCGGCCGGCCGCGGCGGATACGAGTTCTTCGATCCCGAGATGCACGCGTCGGCGTTGCGGCGGTTGACGGTAGAGACCGAGCTGCGACACGTGATCGAACGCAAAGAGCTGACGGTGTTCTATCAGCCGATCGTCCAGCTTTCCTCGACGCGCATCAGCGGCTTCGAAGCGCTCGTGCGCTGGATCCGGACCGATGGCCAGGTGGCCTCGCCTTCCGATTTCATCGCCGTGGCCGAAGAGACCGGCCTGATCGTGCCGTTGACGCATCAGGTACTGCGCGACGCCTGTCAGCAAGTCGCTGCATGGCAGCGGATGTTTGGCAGTCCGCTGCAATTGTCCGTGAACGTGTCGTCGGCGCTGCTCATGCACGAGGATTTCATCGAGGACGTCGAGGACGCGATCAGTGAAAGCGGCTTGCTGCCGCGAAGCCTGCAGCTCGAGATTACCGAGAGCGTGCTGATCAATCACTCGGATATGGTCGATCGCAACTTCGAGCGGCTTCGTCGGATCGGCGTGGCCGTGCACCTCGACGACTTCGGCACCGGCTATTCGTCGCTGAGTTATCTGCAGCGGTATCCCGTTGACGCGCTCAAGCTCGATAAGTCGTTCGTCGCGATGATGGGCACGCGTGACCATGATGGCGTCGGCGGCGCGATCGTCAAACTGGCGCGCGAACTCGGAATGGGCCTCATTGCGGAAGGGGTCGAGACCGTGGAGCACGCCGAGCGGCTTCGGCGTCTGGACTGTCCGTATGCGCAGGGTCACCTGTTCTCCGAACCGCTGACCGCCGACGCCGTCATTCCGCTCCTGACGAAACAGTGTGCGTCCCCTCCGGCAATGGCCACGACGTCGTAGGGCACGTCCTGTTCGACGGGCCGCGGCCTCACAACTTTCGCAATCTCACTCGACGGACCGCGTGATCCCGGCCCTTTTCGAGGATCAAGTGCGCGCGTTCCCGTGTTGGAAAGACGTTCTCGCGCAGGTTCACGAGATTGATCGACCGCCAGATGCCGCGCGCCGTCTCCACGGCTGCGTCGTCGTCGAGCGCGGCGTAGCGATGGAAATAGGATGACGGGTTCCTGAAGACCGTCTCGCGAAGGCTGAGGAAGCGCTCGACGTACCACTGCTCGATGTCCAACTCGTGTGCGTCGACGTAGATCGAGTAGTCGAAGAAATCAGACACGAACATCGGCATCTGACGACCGGAACGCCCGCCGGTCTGGAGCACGTTCAGCCCCTCGACGATCACGATGTCGGGTTGTCGCACCGATTGATATTCTCCAGGCACGATGTCGTATCGGAGATGCGAGTACACCGGCGCGAGCACCTCCGGCACGCCGGACTTCACATCGGCGAGAAAGCGAATGAGCCTGCGCTGATCGTAGCTCTCCGGAAATCCCTTGCGCTGGAGAAGCCCGCGCGCGTCGAGCGTCGCAAGCGGTAGCAGAAAGCCATCGGTCGTGATCAGATCGACTGTAGGATGGCTCGGCCAGCGTGAGAGCAACGCTTGGAGCACGCGTGACGCGGTGCTCTTCCCAACAGCGACGCTGCCGGCGATGCCGATCACGAACGGGACACGCGGACTCTCCGACCCGAAGAACGTCGCTCTGGCGCGATGAAGGTCCTGCGTGGCGCCCACATAGAGATTGAGGAGGCGTGACAACGGCAGATAGACATCCGACACCTCGTCGAGCGAGATCGTCTCGTTGATGCTGACGAGGCCTTTGAGCTGTGCCTCCGAAAGCGGCAGCGGAGTCGATTCGCGCAGGCGCGCCCACTCGGCGCGCGTGAACTCGACGAAGCGGGAAATGGCGACCTGACCGCCTGGCTGTAACGTCACCGTGAGCAGGCTCATTGTACGTAGTGTCCGGCTTCAGCCGGACCGGACCGGAGGGGCCGCCTTTAGGCAGCCCCTCCTCTAGGCGGTCCCCTCCTCGCCTCCGCGGCTCCTGAGTCACATCTGAGTCACATCACGAGGACAGTGCCCGCGTGAAGGCACGCTGGACTGTCCTCCCTAAATGACCCCCGACCCCAATTTCCATCGAGATCGGCTGGCCTGACCTTTGCCATGCGTCCGCCATGCGCTTCGGGCTTCTGGTCTTGCTCGCCTTCGCCGTGGCGACGCCGGCGGTAGCCACGCCCGCCGACGAGGCTCAATCCTCAACCCAACCAATCAGCGGTACACCCGACTTTCTATTCGGACGACCGCGCGGATCGTTCGGGATTCGAGGCAGCTGGATGGTGAGCCGCGCCGGCAGCGACTGGTACAAGTTCGTCACCGACCAGCTGACGCTCAAGAACAGCGACTTCAACCAGCCGGCCATCGGCACAGAGGGCGGGGTCACCTTGACGCCCCGTCTCGATCTCGTCTTCGGTGTCGACTACGGGCAATCGACGACCAATTCGGAGTACCGCAACCTGGTCGATAACAATCGTCTGCCAATCGAGCAGACGACGCTGCTCCGCGAGACCAACATCAGCGCGGGAGTGAAATACGCGCTGACGGAACGAGGGCGTCAGATCAGCCGCCTTGCATGGGTGCCCAGATCGTTCGTCCCCTATGTCGGAGCGGGCGGCGGGGCGATGTGGTTTCAGGTTCGCCAGACGGGCGACTTCGTCGATTACGTCGATTTCTCAGTGTTTACCGATGTCTTCGAGGCCAAAGGGTGGGCGCCAAGTGCGCACGTCTTCGGGGGCATCGATATCAGACTCCTGAGGCGCATGTTTCTGACGCTCGACGGGCGTTACGTCTGGGCAAAAGGCGACCTCGGCCGGACCTGGGTGGATTTCGATCCGATCGACCTGTCCGGTTTTAGAATGGCTGCAGGAATCAACTTCGTCTTCGAGGAGGCCCGATGAAAGCCCTGATCGCCGCTGTCGCGCTCGTCCTCCTGTCTTCGCCGTCCTTCGCGCAGACCGCCGCGGATCCGCATTGGACGCCGTGGCTCGGATGCTGGAACCTCGTGCTCGAGAACGAACGCGTGGGCAGCCCGAGTCCTGAAACCGCGCGGGAGCTTCCCCGTTCGCGCGGCGCCGAGGGCACTCCCCGCGTCTGCGTGGAACCGGCGCCCGAGGGAGGCGCCACTTTCCGGACGACGATAGGAACGGAAACGGCGATCCTCCAGACGCTCATCGCAGACGGCGTCGAGCGACCACTCACCGACGCAGACTGCCGCGGTACGCAACGAGCCGAATGGTCGCGCAACGGACTCCGGCTGTACATCCGCGCCGAGCTCACCTGCAAAGACGACAAGACGCCGCGACACGTGTCCGGGTTTGCGATGCTTGGCCCGGATGCGACGTGGACCGATGTGCAGGCGATCGCAACCGGCGACCGCAGCAGCTATCGCGTACGGCGCTATCGCCGCGCCGACCCTGTCGCGAGCGCCGCACTCCCACGAGGGATGCCATTGACGCTCGACGACGTGAAGGAGGCGAATGGCAAAGTGTCGCCGCAGGCGCTCGAAGCCGCGCTCGCGGAGACCAACGCGTGGTTTCCTCTGTCGAGTCGCGCACTCATCGACCTGGCCGACGCGAACGTGCCCGACCACGTGATCGATCTGATGGTGGCTCTCTCGTATCCAAAGCGATTCGTCGTCGAACGCACCGCGCGGGCCGATCGCGCCCCCGGACCGGTCTTCGATGATCCGTTCAATCTGGGCGGAGCTTTTGGATACCCGATCTGGTCCGACTCGTTCGGCTTCTATTCTTCGTACGGATTCTCGCCGTACTTCTACTCACCCTTCGCGTATGGCTACTCTGGCGTGACGCCGTTTTTCGTGGGTGGCGGCGGATTCAACGTCATCGATCTCGACGGCGTCGTGCACGCCAGCCGGCCGAGCGGGAACGGTCGCGTCGTCGACGGACAGGGATATACGCGGGTGCGACCACGCGACCAGGAGCCGACCGCGACGTCGGTACAAGGGAGCAGCGCAGCGGTCGCCAGCAGCGCCCCGTCGTCTTCAGGTGGCAGTTCCGGATCCGGAAGCTCCGTCACGAGCCAGGGGTTCACGAGCGGTGGATCCAGCGGTGGATCGAGTGGCGGTTCGAGTGGCGGCGACGGCGGCGGCCGAACGGCGCAGCCTCGCTGACCTCGCCTCCTCGATGTAGGGGCCGCCTTCAGGCGGCCCTGGGCCGGCTGAAGCCGGCCCCTACGTACGGCGACTGCGTGTTATTCTGCGCCCCTCATGAGACCCATGCCATCGTCCTCCCCAATGCGCGTGTCGAATCCGTTGGCGCTTCTGTTGATCTGTCTTGTTGCGTCGTCCTTTGCCTCTGCGCAGCAGGCTCCGCAAGGGCGTGGTGGTCAGGCCGGCGCACGCGGACAAGGCGGGGGCGGACGTGGAGCGCCTCGCCCGGAGTGCGCGTCTCCCAAGATTCCAGCAGCGGAATGCAATGTCGGCGCAACCCCGATTCAGTGGCCCGATCCGCCGCTTGGCGACGGTCCGTTTCTCGTTGAATCCGCAGTACCTGCCCATCGCAATCTGCGCGTCGTCGTGATGGCGCGACTCCAGCAACCCTGGTCAATCGCGTTTCTTCCCGACGGCAACATCTTCGTGACCGAGCGTGGCGGGCGCCTGCGGATCATCCGCAACGGCGTGCTCGATCCGAACCCGGTTGCCGGCGTACCGAAAGTACAAGCCGCGGGTCTCCAGGGGCTGATGGATGTCGTACTCCATCCGCGATTCGCAGAGAACCACTTCGTGTATCTCGCGTATCACAAGCCGGTTCCGATTCCAGGCGCCCCACCCACCGCATCAGGTGCGCCCGCGATGGCAGGCGAAACCACACTCGCACGCGGCGTATGGAATGGCAAAGAGCTCACTGATGTCCGCAACATCTTCGAATCGGGAGCGACACGCACCGAGTCGTCGCGAATCGGCTTCGGTCGTGATGGGATGCTCTATATGTCGATCAGCGCGTCGGGAACCGGTCCCGATGTGTTCCGCTCGGCCGATCCCAACGACTACGCCGGCAAGACCGTTCGTCTCCGCGACGATGGGACGATCCCGCCGGACAACCCGTTTGCGAACAAGCCGGGCTACAAGCCTGGCATCTACACGCTGGGACATCGCAACGGCCACTCGATGGCGCTCAACCCCGAAACCGGCGAGTTCTGGATGACCGAGCAGGGGCCCGATGGTGGTGACGAGATCAACGTGCTCAAGCCCGGCGCCAACTACGGCTGGCCCTCTGTAAGCGCCGGACGCAACTACATGGGACCGAAGATTTCAGAAGTCCCCTGGCGCGAGGGCTTCGAGCAGGCCATCGTGACCTGGGTGCCGTCCATCGCCGTTGCGGGCGGGACGTTCTACACCGGCGACCGATTTCCAGGATGGAAGCGCAACTTCTTCGTCGGCGGCCTTCGAGAAGGCGAGACGCCTCGCACCGGGCAAATGCAGCGAATCGAGTTCAACGAGAAGTGGGAGGAGATCAGACGCGAACCGATGCTCCGTGATCTGCATCAGCGGATCCGCGACGTGCGGCAGGGACCCGATGGTCTGCTCTACCTCGTGACTGGAGAGGATCAAGGCGCACTGCTCCGCATCGAGCCGGCGGACGCGAAACAGTAGCGATCCCTCGGGTGGGCCGGATGACGGGAGGCCGAAATGGCGTCTCCACCCAATCGACTTTCGTCACCCAATTGCAGCTGTTCGTGTACAGTAACGTGGTATTCGTCACAAATTGGTTGAGCCGAGGGACGAACGCCAGGAAAGATTGCTCATCGGGCTGTGTGACTGTGATGACATTCATGCGCCTTCTTTTTGTCGTCCTGATGACCGTTGGCATGTGCCTTCCGGCACACGCCGGAGGTGCGGTCATCATCGACAGCATCCTCGTCCGCGTCTACGACAACGCCGGTGTTCTATCGTCCGACCTCAACGACGCGCTCAAGCAGTCCTACGAGATTCTTCGGCGCGCCGACGTGACGGTCGACTGGGTGCAGTGCCCGGCCAGGCGAACGGGGCCAGTGCCAGCCATCTGCGACACGACGAGGGGTCCTAGCGAAATGGTGGTGCGCCTGGTCGAGGGCGCGGCCAAGGATCGCGATCGACGCCCGCTCGGACAGCCCATACTCGACCCCAACAGCGGCACTGGTGTCTTTGCTACTGTGTTCATGAACCGCGTCAATCGCTATGCCGAGGTCGCGCAGTACTCGCGATCGGTGGTGCTGGGTCGCGCGATCGCGCACGAGATCGGTCATCTCATTCTGGGGACGAACAGCCACAGCGAAACCGGGCTGATGCGGGAAGTCTGGACCGTCGAGCAGTTGCTCCGTAATCGTCCCGAGGACTGGCAGTTTTCGCCGGCTCAGACGTTCGAGCTGCGCAGTGCGTGGCTCGCTGGCGGAGCGCTGGCATCAAAGGGACAGAGCGCGTCGAAACGTCCCCGGACCTGAGGCCCTGATTTCATCAGAATCCTGAGCAAATTGTGTAATTTGCTCGACTGCCATCAACTCAGAAAATCCGTTCGGGTCTAGAAATCACGAGGCGCGATTCCCCGTCCAGGAACAGCCGCGGACGTCAAGGCCTGCCCGCTTCAAACCGTTAACCCCGTGCTCTTACAGCGGCTTGCCTGTCAGAAGGCCCGCTTACGCGACGAGGGAATAACTGTTGCTCAGCAATAGCCCGAGCAGGTGTTCGACCGCCGTCGGACGACAAATATGAGATCAAGCTTTCCCGGTGCAATCGAGCGGATGAACAAGGAACTCTGGGTCCTGCTGTCCTTGTTTGGAGTCGCGCTCCTCAATCAGGTCATCGCGTCACAGCGAATCGTCCTGAGCCTGTTCGCGCTGCCCACGATTGCCTCGTCGTATTTCTACGGCCGACGACACGGAACGTTGACGGCGTTCGCCAGCGTGCTGCTCGTATCGTGCCTCCTGATCTTCCGCGGCGCAGCGCCCGGCAACGAGCTGATCGCGCGAGACATGCTGTCCAGCACGTGGCTCGAAGTCGCCTGTTGGGGGGGATCGCTGGTGGTCACTGGATATCTGATGGGCACGCTCTACGAGCAGAAAAGCCGGCAGATCGCTGAACTGCGTGAAACCTATCAGGGCGTGCTCCTCATCCTTCGTCACTTCATCTCGAAGGACACCTATACCGAGAATCACTGCTACCGCGTCTCGGTCTATGCGACTCGGATAGCGGCGCAGCTCGATCTGCCGGCCGATCGGATTGAGGACGTTCGCGCGGCGGCCCTTCTTCACGACATCGGCAAGCTCGATATCAGCCGCGACCTGCTGTACAGGGCTGCGAAGCTGACTCGTGCGGAGTACGAGAAGGTGCAGGAACATGTGCCGCGCGGTGTGGAAATGACGGAGCCGGTCGGCAGCGCGGTGCGGCGTGTGGTCCCGATCATCCTCGCGCACCGCGACAAATTCGACGGCGGGGCCGGACACAAACCCACGAACGGACAAGAGATCCCGATCGAGTCGCGCATCATCGCCGTGGCCGACGTTTACGATGCGCTGACGAGCGATCGTCCTTATCGCAAAGCGATGTCGCCCCTCGAAGTACGCGATGTCATCCTGAACGGAGCCGAGACCGAGTTCGATCCGCAAGTCATCGGCGCATTCAACACGCTCTTCAAGCGCGGCGAATTGGAAATCTGGTCGGCGCCCCTGCCGGCGGCGTAAACGGAACGACGCACCTATTGCGCTTTCGTGCAAGACCGATAACTGCGGAGAGGCACTCGCCCAAAGAAAGCCTCGGGGCCGCGGGCGTGCGATGTCGATGAATGAAACCGTCTATCTGTTCGCGTTGAGTGTGCCGGAACTGCTCGAAGCGCTCGTGAACGGCCAGGCGGCTCCGTCACGAGAGACCCAGCAGCCCGAGCCCGAAGAGCGAGCCGCGTAAGGCGGCCGAATCACAAAGGGAGGACACGTGGAAGCCGACCGTCGCGATACTGTCCGCCGCGCCGAGGTGGTCAGAACGGTACTCGAGCAAATCGTCCACAACTCCGTGCCGTTCATCACGATCGAGACGGTTACAAAATCGCTGCACATCTCGACCGAGGCCGCCACCCGCATCATCCAGCGGCTGGTCAGCGCCGGCATCCTGGTCGAAGCGCGCGACGGAATCTGGATTCGGATATCGCCCTGAGCAAGATTTTCTGTTCGCCCCCCTGCTGTTGCATCCATCGATGCCGATAAGCGAGGTAAGTGGAAACCATCGTCCTCTGCACCGTTCTGGCTCTGACTGTCGTAGTCGCCGCCGGTCTCGCCAAGGGGCTTCTCCGCCTCGTGCTGCGATTGATCGCGGACGAAACGCCGTCGGCCGTGTAGCTCCTGTTCCGACCCCTGGGTCCACCAGGGCCCGTACGCCTGTACGGATCTGGAACGTGCCATCACGAGCAATTCAGTTTCGGCAGGCTCCATTGAGCGTCCGGATCCGGACCACGTGAAGTTCGGGAAGCTCCAGGCTGGCGTCCCCTTTCGCACCTCCACCAGGCTGACGCGAGATCGACTCCTGCGCCGGATCGAGCGCCCCGGCTTGAGCGGCAGTGTTCGGAGAGGGCCACAATCCACCGCTCACGGCGAGACGTTTGGTCGGTCCACTGACGATGGCCACCATCTTGCCGGCATACTTTTCCATCTTCTTGCCCGTGAGCCGGTACTTTCCACCGCTCTGCGTGTCGGTGAGCGTAAATGTCCCGCTGGGACTCGGCTGTCCGCTCACGCATCCGGTGAATTCAGTCTGAGGCGTTGTGGAGTTCTTCTGAGCGTTGGCGGGCGAGATCATCAGCACGCCAACGACAAGGGACACGGCAGCGGCATGGCGCATGGCGGGCTCCTTGGGAGACGGCACTCACTCTAACCCAGAAATGGGTTCCCGACGAGCACACCGTACGACAATAGAGAGGCACATGGCAGAGACGCGCGGGTCGCGATACCCGGGCGATCGAATGGGGATCGCCACCTACGTGCTGCTCTGCGTCATCTGGGGCTCGACGTGGCTCGTGATCAAAGTCGGGTATGGAGGACTCGGCCCGCTCACGGTCGCATCGCTGCGATTCCTGCTCGCAGGTCTGGTCCTCAGCGTCGGAATGCCGCTGCTCGAGGCACGCTGGCCGCGCTCGGCGGTTGAGTGGGGCCTGGTGATCTGGGTCGGCGTCATTCTGTTCGGCGCCGACTACGGCCTGATCTATTGGAGCGAACAGTTCATCGACAGCGGCCTCGCGGCGATCCTGTTCGCGA
This sequence comes from Vicinamibacterales bacterium, assembly GCA_036407095.1. Classification (GTDB taxonomy): domain Bacteria; phylum Acidobacteriota; class Vicinamibacteria; order Vicinamibacterales; family UBA2999; genus Gp6-AA40. Next base: position 93,091 of record DASWZV010000031.1, read on the forward strand.
CGCTCCCGCTCGTCACCATCGCTTTCGCACACATGTATGTTCCCGGCGATCGCATCACGCCGCGCAAGCTCGCGGGTTCTGTGATCGCGTTCGCCGGCGTCGTTTCGCTGTTCGGCGATCGTCTCCGGGTCGACGTCTCGCAGTCGGGTCCGATGCTGGCCATGATCGGGAGCGCGATCTGTGCGGCCGCCGCGGGCGTGGCCACGAAGCGGCACGGAGGCGCGCTTCATCCAGCTGCCCTCAACGGGCCAGCGATGCTCGTCGGCTCGGTCGCCCTCATCGCGGTCGCCCTCGCTTCAGGCGAACATCCACGCCTCCCGCCTGATGGACGCACCTGGATGGCGATCGGCTACCTCGCCATCGTCGGCAGCGTGATCACATTCCTTGGATACTTCTCGCTGCTGAAGACGTGGAGCGTGACGAGTCTGAGCTTCATCAGCGTCTTCACGCCCGCGATCGCGCTCGCGCTGGGATTCGTGTTCCTGGGAGAGCGGCCGACACCGTGGACGGCTGCGGGTGCGGTGCTGATTCTGGCAGGTGTGACGCTGGCGCTTTCAACGAAACGCGGGGGCTGAAGCCCCCGCGCTACGTCTCCAGTCACATGCGTAGAGCGCGGGCTTCAGCCCGCGCGGCGTTGTTACTTGATCTTGCTCGGATCGCTCACCGACCCTGCGGAGCCGCCAAGGAACAATCGCTTGCCATCGGCGAGCACGAAGTTCCTACCGACCGCTTTGTTGGTGCCGTCCTTCGCCTGATAGCCTTCGATCGTCAGCTCGGTGCCAATCGGAACGGTCGTCTTGGTGACGCCCATGCGGATCAACTGATTGGGACTGCCGCCTTCCACCAGCCACTCCTGCACCTTGCCATCGGGGCCCTTCACGTTGACGTGGAACCACGAGTGCGGGTTGACCATGTCCCACTTGATCAGCGAGCCCTTCAACGTCAGCGGCTTGTTGACGTCGAACTCCGCCGCGAAGGCGTGATGGGCCCAGGCATGTGACGCGCCCAGGAGGACACAGACACCAACGGACGCGGCGACGAGCTTCATGCGCATGTGAGTGTTCTCCTCAATTCGAAGAGCCCTTCTTCTGTTCGACGGCTTTCTTGTCGTCCTCGCGCGCGCCGGCGAGGATGTTCGCGATCCCGAAGTTCGACTCGTGGCAGGCGAACTCGAAGATGGGCCCGTCGGTCTTCACGAGCGGCAGTTCCGCGCTCCACGCCCTCGTCCACGTCGAGGGGTCGTCGATCGTGAACTTGTAGTCGATTGCATCGTCGGCCACGCGCGTGAAGCGCTCGATCACCTTCATGTTCTCGCTGCCGTTCCTGAACGGGTTCTTGCCGTTGAAGTTCGTCGTCTCGACGACCAGCGTGTTGCCCTCGTAGTGACCGCGCGAGACGCCCGTCCACTGACGCACGCCGGACGGCGGCGCCGGGCGGTTGTCGATCGGAATGATCCGCGCGTCGTGGATCATCTCGGTCAGGATCATCACGTAGCCGGCACCCTGCACGATCTGATAGTTCGCGTTGTAACCGGCGTTCTGCAGCGGGGGTCCGGCACCGCCCATGATGATGCAGCGCGATCCGATCGGCATGTTCTGCACGGCGTCGTAAGGTCCGCCCTGCAGTTTGCGCGCGGCCGCGCGCTCGGCCTGACGCTTCTGCCCTTCAGCGGTCATCGCCGGCACCTTGCCGTCCGCCGGGTCGTAGATCTGCGACGTGCGCAGGCTGGCCGCAAATGTTGACTGACTGCGATCGAGCCCGAACTGCGTGAAGTCGTAATGCACGTCGGCGACCGTTCCGGGCTCCGTCTCTGCGGACTCGCGCGCTGCCGCCGCCTTTTCAGCCGCCGCGGCTTCCTCG
>DASWZV010000032.1:0-141410 GCA_036407095.1 Vicinamibacterales bacterium
CCCCGACCTGTCCCCCGACCCCATCCGCTGGAAATAGTTCACGTTGCTCTCTCGATGGCGGCGGGGGTAGGCTGACGTTCGCCAATGCGGATCGCACGCGAACGTGTGAAAGCAGGGGCATGGGGTCTGCTCGCCAGCATCCTGCTCGCCGTCTTCATCATCGTCGGCTCGCGGGCGCTCGACCACTTCGACGCAGCGCTCGTCGGTTACACGTTCGCGACCCTCTTCGCGACATTCGGGATCACGTACCGCTATTCGATGTGGCTCCAGCGCCCGCCGACTCGTCTCTACTGGCGGCGCGGGTGGGAGGTCTTCGCCTCACCGTCCCGTGTCGGCGGCAATCTCCGTGAACTGCTGCGTCGATTCGCGCTCGAGTTCGCGCTCAATCGATTCATCTTCCGTCGTGGCCACATGCGGGGGCTCGCGCACTGGTTGATCATGTGGGGCTGCGTGCTGGCGGCGGCGATCACGTTTCCCCTGGTCTGGGGCTGGATTCATTTCACGACCGTCCCGGGACATCTCGACACCTACCGCGCGCACGTCTTCGGATTCGCCGTCCTCGACTTTCCGGTCGACTCCGCGATCGCGTTCATCGCGTTTCACGGGCTCGTGTGGGCCTCGTTCCTCGTCATTGCGGGCGTGATGCTGGCGTTCCGGCGCCGCATGATCGATCACGGTGCGGTCGCGGTGCAGCAGTTCGGCCAGGATGTCCTGCCCCTGATTCTGCTCTTCGCGATCAGCACGACCGGCTTGCTGCTCACCGCCAGCTATACCTGGATGAAGGGCTATGCCTACGACTTCCTCGCGATCCTCCATGCGACGACGGTCATCTTCACGCTGATGTATCTCCCGTTCGGCAAGCTGTTCCACATCTTCCAGCGACCGGCGCAACTCGGCGTGAGCTTCTACAAGGAGGCGGGCGCGCGCGGTGAGCAGGCAGCGTGTCGCCGCTGCGGTCGCGCGTATGCACCTGCCGCGATGATCCGTGACCTCATCACGGTCGAACGGAATCTCGGATTCTCGTACGAGATGCCGGAGGCGACCGGCGCCGAGCACTATCAGCAGATCTGCCCGCGCTGCCGGCGCGCGCTCTTCGGGCTCGCCCAGGGCGCGATGTGGCGCAGCGAGTGACCTGACGTGGCGACTCTTCCTCTCGACGAGCTGAAGATCATCGAAGGGTTCGGGCCACACCTGTCCGCCATGACCGGCGTGCGCCTGTCGACGAGCGTCGAGCCCGATCGCCTGGTCAAGACTCACTGCTGCTTCTGCGGCCAGCAGTGCGGCATTCAACTCAAGGTCAAAGACAATCAGGTGATCGGCTTCGAGCCGTGGGAGGACTTTCCGTTCAATCGCGGGATGCTTTGCCCGAAAGGCGTCAAACGGTACCTGCAGGGCGCGCATCCTGATCGTCTCACCACGGCGCTTCGGCGTGATCCCGCATCGCCGCATGGCTTCAGCCCGCTTCCGTATTCCGAGGCGATTCGCACCGTCGCCTCGGCGATCGATCGCATCCAGCGCGCGCACGGTCGTCACGCGTTTGGCGTTCTCAGCGGCGCAAGCCTGACGACGGAGAAGACGTATCTGCTCGGCAAGTTCGCGCGAATGTGCCTGCGCACGCCGTACATCGACTACAACGGCCGCCTGTGCATGGTGAGCGCCGGCGCCGCAAACAAGAAGGCCTTCGGCATCGATCGCACCACCAACCCCTGGTCCGATATGGTCGGGACCGACGTGATCTGGGTGGCGGGATCGAACGTAGCTGAGTGCTCGCCGATCACCACGAATTATCTGTGGCAGGCTCGCGAACAGGGCGCGAGGATCATCGTTCAGGATCCTCGCATCACGCCGGCGGCTCGCACCTGCGATCTGTTCCTCCCGGTCAAGCCGGGCCGTGACGCCGCACTCTTTGCCGGAGTGCTGCAGCTCATGATCGAACACGACTGGCTCGATCACGCGTTCATCAACGCGCACACGACCGGTTTCGATCAGGTCGCAGCGTACTGCCGCGAATGGACGCCGGCGAGAACCGCCGACGTCACCGGGGTGCCAGAGCGATCGATTCGCCGCGCCGCAGAGCTCTGGGGCACTGCGAAGACCAGCTTCCTGTTTCACGCGCGCGGCATCGAACATCACTCGAACGGCGTGCAGAATGCGCTCGGCACCATCAATCTCGTGCTCGCCAGCGGACGGATCGGCCGGCCGAAGAGCGGCTACGGCACCATCGTCGGCCAGGCCAACGGACAGGGCGGCCGCGAGCACGGACAGAAGTGCGATCAGCTGCCCGGATGGCGCGACATCAGCAATCCCGAGCACCGCAAGTACATCGCGGGCGTATGGGGCATCGCCGACGCGGATCTGCCCGGACCCGGCGTCGATGCCTACGAGATGTTCCGCAAGATCGACACCGGCGAGATCAAGGGGCTGCTGTCGATCTGCTTCAACCCGAAGATCTCGCTGCCCGACAGCACGTTCATCACGCGGTGCCTCGAGAAGCTCGAGTTCTTCACCTCGATCGATTTCTTTCTCAACGACACCGCGCGGCACGCGGACATCGTCCTGCCGGGCAGCCTTCATGAAGAGGATGAGGGGACGGTCACACAGGTCGAGTGCCGGGTGATCAAGATCAACAAGGCGGTCGACTGCCCGGGAGAAGCACGGCCGGACTGGCGAATCATCCAGGACGTGGCCGCGGCACTCGGCAGGCCCACCGGCTTCACGTTCACGAGCCCGCGCGAGATCTTCGACGAGCTCCGTATCGCAAGCAAAGGCGGCGTCGCCGACTATTCGGGGATCACGTACGAAAAGATCGAACGTCAGATGGGTGTGTTCTGGCCGTGCTACAGCGAAGACCCCGAGACCGGCCGGCCTGTCGATCATCCCGGGACGCCCCGCCTGTTCGAGCCGGGGAGCTACAACCCCATCGCCAAAGGCGCGGGGCCGTTCTACTTTCCCGACGGCAAGGCTCGCTTCAACGTCGCCGAGTATCGTCCGCCTGTCGACGATGCGAGCGGCGACTACCCGTTGTTCCTGACGACCGGCCGGGTCGTGAGTCAGTTTCTCTCCGGCACACAGACGCGACGGATCGGTCCGCTCGTGAGGCAGTATCCCGAGCCCAGAATCGAAATACATCCGCGGCTCGCGTCGAAGCTGGGCATCGCCGACGGTGACTGGGCAATTGCCGAAACGCGACGGGGATCGATCACGTTGAAAGCGATGGTCGTCACGACGATTCGTCCTGACACGGTCTTCATCCCGTATCACTGGGCCGGACCGAAAAGCGTGAACCGGTTGACGGTGGCTGCCCAGGATCCGATCAGCAGAATCCCTCAATACAAAGTGTGCGGATGCCGGGTGCGAAAAGCCGATGGGCCACCGGAATATGCCGCCACCCTGGAACCGCAGCAATAGGCCCCTCTCGATGCCGAAGCCCGAGTACCTCCACTTCTTCGTCGACCCGTACCGTTGCATCGGCTGCCAGGCCTGCGTGCAGGCGTGCACGGAGTGCGACACGCACCGCGGCGACTCGATGATCCATCTGGAGTTCGTCGAGCGGTCCCGCAGCGTGCAGACAGTGCCCGTCATCTGCATGCACTGCGAGCAGCCGACCTGCGCTGAAGTCTGCCCCGCCGATGCGATCAAACGCACCGGCGACGGCGTCGTTCAATCGGCGCGCAAGCCGCGTTGCATTGCCTGCGGCAATTGCGTCGTCGCATGCCCGTTTGGCGTCCCGGAGGTGTACGAAGACCGGCAGATCATGATGAAGTGCGACATGTGCTACGACCGGACGAGTGTCGGCAAGAAGCCGATGTGCGCCACGGTCTGTCCGAGCCAGGCGCTCTTCTTCGGGACCCGCGAGCAGGTCGAACAGCTCCGTCCGATGTCGACGCCGATCAACCGTTTCCAATTCGGCGCCCAGGTCGTGACGACGAGAGTGTTCATGATGGTGCCGCGCGCGGTGGCATCCGTAGCGCCTTTGGCCGACGTGACCGCGGCGATGCATGACGAGCCGCGCGAGCGCACGGTGACACTTCGCGTACTGACTGCGGACGAGACTCAGCCCGCGACAGATTCTGTGAACAACGGCGGCGATCCATTTGCCGACGTCACGGTGTGAGTCGCTGTGTGAGAGGAGCCCATGACCGACGACCGTCGTTCGCGCCAGAGTGACGACCCACGGCAGCCGCTGGACGTGCGAATCGATTCGCCGGCTCGTGAAGGGTTGACCGGCACGACGCCCGCGAGCCTCTACACGCGGCTCAGGGAGGATGACCAGATCACCATCGCTCCCGACTGGAGACCGATGGACGAGCAGCCGGCGTGGCGGGCGGACTTTCCGATCGACTGGCCGCAGGATCACTACGTCGAGCGCCGCGACTTCATGAAGTTCATGGTGCTCACGAGCCTGGCGTTCACCGTCGGACAGTTCTGGATCGCCGCGCAGAACTGGTGGCGGCGACGGCGCGGGAGAGCGGAGATCACGCCGATTGCGTCGCTCGATAATCTGCCGATCGGCGGCATCGTGACGTTCGCATACCCCGGCCCGCACGACGATTGCGTGCTGGTGCGGCCGCAGGAGCAGGTGCTCGTTGCCTACAGCCAGAAGTGCACCCACTTGTCTTGCGCCGTGCGTCCCCGGGTCGAGGCGGGCGTGATCCACTGCCCGTGTCACGAGGGATACTTCGATCTGGCAATGGGCCGGCCGATCTCGGGCCCTCCGAGACGCCCGCTCCCGATCGTGCATCTGGAGGTTCGCGGCAGGCAGATCTTCGCGACCGGCATCGAGGAAAGGACGACATAGCCGGGATGAACGCGCATCGCCCGTTCACACGTCAGCAACGGACGACGATCATCCACGGCATGCTCGCGTTCGTGCTGATGCTGGTCGTACTGCAGCTGTGGCTGCTCACCGCGACGATGAACGCGTATCTCGGTGGCGATGAATCGGTGATCTGGCCGGCCGCCGTCGCAAGCCTCGCGTGCCTCGCGCTCAACGTCGGCCTGTTGCGGTATCTGTATCACATCGATCGTGCGCGACAGTGACTGACAAGCGCGCGGAGTTCATCGCGTCGATGCACCCCGCGTCGTTCGCGCTCGTGATGGCGACCGGCATCGTCTCGAACGGCAGCCAGCTGATTGGATTTCCGTGGCTCGCGGTGGCGCTGTGGTGGGCGAACGTCGCGTTCTACATCACGCTTTGGATTCTCACCGGCATCCGGATCGTCAGGTTTCCTGCGCGCATCGTCGCGGACGTCTCACATCACGGGCGTGCTGTCGGCTTCTTCACCATCGTCGCGGCGACAGACGTGCTCGGAAGCGAGGCGCTGATCGTCGAGAACGCCTGGCATCTTGCCGCCGCGCTCTGGGCGATCGGGATTGTCCTCTGGGCCGTGGTGACCTACACCGTGTTCACAGCGCTGACGATCAAGGCGGACAAGCCGCCATTGTCGGAGGGCATCAACGGCGCCTGGCTGCTGGCGGTCGTCGCGGCACAATCGGTCAGCGTGCTCGGTGCGCAGGTTGCTGCCGGAATGCAGGGAAACGCGCAAGCCGTCCTGCTCTTCAGCCTCTGTATGTGGCTCGGCGGCGGGATGCTCTATATCTGGATCATCTCGCTCATCTTCTACCGCTACACGTTCTTCGCCATGAGCGCATCCGATCTGGCGCCTCCCTACTGGATCAACATGGGTGCGGTGGCGATCTCCACGCTGGCCGGGGCGACGCTCGTAGGCGCGGCCGCACGCTCTCCGGTGCTGACCGACCTGCTCCCGTTCCTGAAGGGGCTGACGCTGCTCTTCTGGGCAACCGCGACGTGGTGGATTCCGATGCTAATCATCCTCGGCATCTGGCGGCACGTGTACAGAAGGTTCCCGTTGACGTACGACCCGCTGTACTGGGGCGCGGTGTTTCCACTCGGTATGTACGCGGTGTGCACGTTCCGTCTCGCGCACGTAATCGACACACCGTTCCTGGTGGCGATCGCGCGCGTCTTTCTCTACGTCGCCATCGCCGCGTGGTCGGCCGCGATGGTGGGGCTGCTGAAAATGGGGTCGGGAGTCATTTCGGGATCCGTAATGGGGTCGGGAGTCATTTCGGCGCGTTCCCGGAAATGACTCCCGACCCCATTACAAACCTGCGATCAGGATCGCTGCGGCGGTGGCTGACGTACCGATGAGCGTCCATCCGACTCTGCGAAGTCGTGTGGGCGGAGGGGGGAGGAGCGCCAGGAACAGCGCCCCGATCAACCCGGGGACCACGGCAGCAAGGGTTGGCCACGGTGTCGCCTGGCGCGCGGTGGCTGCAAGGAGCGCCGCACCGATCGCCAGCGCCAGCGTCACCACGGCGACGCGCGTCGCGCGCGCGCCTCGAGGATCGCCGCCGCCGCGCACACGAAGAATCACGACTCGAACGGCCAATGTCGCGGTCACGAAGATGGACGCAAACGTGCCGGCGACGCTGAGCGCGGTACTCATGGGAGCACCCGACGCCAGACAGATCGGGACGGCAACGAAGGAGAACGTCAGCGCTGCGGCCATTTCTCCGAGCGCACGTTTCTCTCGACCGAGGGCAATCGCGATGGCGAGACACGCCGCCGGAATGAGCGGGAGCAGGAACGACCATCGCATCGGAGGCGGCATGACGACAGCAGCGATGAAGCCGGCCCCGATCGCAACGATGCCTGCCCCCCACAGGGCAGCGATCGCCGCCCGATGATGGTCGCGCCCCGCACGGGCACCGCGCCGTCCGAGCAGCACGAGCAGCGGTTCGTGCACCAGAAACGCGGCGACGGCGCTCAGGCCGACGAGCACCGCCGGCGTCGAGAACCCTGCGACGGCAAACGAGGTGATGAGCGGAAACGCCAATTGCCCGTAGGCGCCATGTTCACGCGGCAACATTGCTCCAATGCTCTGGCAACGTCCGTGCCGACGCGAGATCGCAGGCTCTCGCGGAGGCTGAAGCCTCCGCTCTACGGAAATTGGCCGTAGAGCGCCGGGCTTCAGCCCGCGCGTTGACATCTGGAACCACCGTCGCGTCGGGAGGATTCCGCGTAACCGCGAACTAGTCCCCACCTTCCTCGCCCGCCGGTCGCTATACTTGCCAGAGACCTTTTCACCCGCGCGAGCAGACGTGACCCCGCCCGATGACGTTCAGCAGCTCACCGACATCAAACGCGCGCTCGATCATGCCGCGATCGTCGCGACGACCGACGTGTCCGGAAAAATCAGCTACGTCAACGACAAGTTCTGCCAGATCTCCGGCTATCGCCGCGACGAACTGCTCGGACAGGACCATCGCATCATCAACTCGGGACATCATCCGAAAGAGTTCATCCGCGAGCTGTGGGTGACGATCGCGAACGGCCGCGTGTGGCACGGCGAGATCTGCAACCGCGCCAAGGACGGCCATCTCTACTGGGTCGACACGACGATCGTGCCGTTCCTCAACGATCGCGGAAAGCCGTATCAGTACATCGCCATCCGCGCCGACATCACCGCGCGCAAGGCCGCCGAAGAGCAGCTGACGCGCCAGGCCGCGCTCGCCCGCGTCGGCCAGATGGCCGCAGTCGTCGCGCATGAAGTGCGCAACCCGCTCGCCGGAGTCAAAGGCGCGATGCAGGTATTGGTGTCGCGTCGGGCCGCCGGCGACGCCGACGTTCCGGTCATGCGCGACATCATCGCCCGCATCGACTCGCTCAACGATCTCATCAGCGATTTGATGATCTTCGCGCGGCCGCGCGCACCTCGCCTGCACCCGACTGAACTTCGTCCGCTCGTTCAGGATGCCATCGCGATGGCGCGCCGCGATCCAGCCGGAGAACAGATCGACTTCGTCGTCGACGGCGACGACATCATCGTCAATGTCGACGCCGAGATGATTCGCGCGTCCGTGCTGAACCTGCTGTTGAACGCGGCGCAGGCGATGGCGGGACAGGGTCGCATCCGCGTGACGCTCGTCCGGCGGGACGCATCGGCCGAGATTCACGTGCGGGACACCGGCCCAGGCATCCCTGAGAACATTCGCGATCAGGTCTTGGAGCCGTTCTTCACGACGAAGGCTCGCGGCGGAGGATTGGGACTACCGATTGCCAAACGCACCGCCGAAATACACGGCGGCACGCTGACGCTCGACTGCCCTCGCGAGCGGGGCACGCGTGTCACGCTGTCCGTACCGCTGAAGGCGCCCGAATCAGGAAGCGGCCAATCCAGGCCTGTATCCTGATTCCTGCTTCCTGATTCCTAGTAGAAGCCTATCCCCCGCCCCATGATGCCGACGCCAGACCAGAGCAGCACCGATACCACCGCAACGACCTTCGCGATGCGCGAGTTGGCACGTCGGTCGTCGCTCATCGCGATTCGCTGACGGACAGCGAACGTGAAGATCAGCGCGGCGAAGAGGAAATACATCTTCAGCCGGAACGCTTCGTTGAAGTAGTACTTCGAGTACGCGAGCGATGAGAGCAGCGGGATCCCGGTGAGGAACATCGCGATCACGCTGCCCACCAGCCACGGCCGCGCCTCGCGCGCGACCAGGCTGACGGGCTGACGCGCAAACACCCAGCCGAGCGTGCGCAGGTCGACGACCAGCACCGCGCCGCCGATCACGGCGAGCGCCAGCAGGTGCGCCGCCTCGAACGCGGCGAACGCCCACAGCGAGCCGTTCACCGACACGCCGAGCCACGAATGTTCAATCCATTGAAAGAGGGCTGACATGCGGAACGCTCCTTAGGCCAGCGGTGGGAACCAGTTGTACGCAACGAAACGGCCGGTCACGACGATGACCGCCCACAAGCCGATCGAGACGGCGCCCGCCACCCGGGCCCCGCGCGGCGTGACGGCTGCTGTGTCCCACTCAGGGAGTCGACGTTCGACGCCGAGATGGAAGATGATTGCGTTGATCAGCGCGAGGAAGAGACCGAACGCTTTGATCCGGAAGAAGATGTTGCCGTAGAACTTGACCGGATCCGAAACGAAGAGCAACACCCCGCTGATCACCATCAGCACCGCGCCCAGCGTGATCCACGGGATCAACCACGACCAGACCTCCGACACCGCCACACGGCGCAGCGTGATACCGACGAGCCGAAGATCCCAGAGCAACAGCAAGCCGACGAACACGCACAAGCTGAGCACGTGCACGGACTCGATCACCGGATAGGTCCACGTGGACTCGCGAATGCCGATGCTGAATGAAGTATCGCCGAGCCACTGACAGAATGAGAGAAGGGTCGCCATATACCTCAGCGTAGCGGCGACCCCGCACCCGAGTACCTGAAGTCTTTATGAATTCTTCGTCAGGTGATCGGAACCTGAATGAACCCTGAAGCGCAGTTCAGAAACCGGGAATCACTTCACGAGGTTCACGCGTCGCGTGAACCTCGTGAACGCGTCTCACTCAGAACACATACTGCATCCCGAGCTGCATAGTCCTGTTTCCGACACGCGACGTGATGAAGCCGAAGTCGGGCAACGTCGGATTGATCACCGCATTGTCGAGACGTGTGTGGTTGAGGATATTGAATACCTCGAGCCGCACGTCGAAGCGGTGTGTGCCCAGGGTCGCGAAGCCCTTCCGGAGCGACATGTTGATATCCCAGAAGCCGGGCTGACGCAGTGTGTTCTTGGGCTGAGACGTCGCGAAGGTTCCGGTCGTGGGAATACGGAACGCGTTCTTGTCGAACCATGCAGCTCTCGCGGTTGCGTCGTCCCAGTCTGTCCGTGCGGCCGTCGGATCACCGACGAGCTCGTAGAATTGCTGACCGCTCCCGGGCCCCACGCCGGCAACGTCGACTGCAGTGCGGACGCTGAACGGTGCGCCCGACTGTGCCTGGAAGATTCCGGTGACATCCCAATTGCCCAGCACCCAGCGCATCGGCGCCGCGGACGACTCGAACGTCGGGAAGCGGTAGCGCAGCTGCGAGACGAGCACATGGGGACGATCGAGATCCGAGATGCCGTAGTAGCCGGCGTCGCTGAACGCGTTGGGCAGGATGTCGCCGCGCCCGCTGCCATCGTCCTTCGTGCGCGAGAACGTGTACGCCACGCTGTAGCCGAAGCCTCGCGTCGAGCGGCGCTCGACCTGCGTCTGCAGGCTGTTGTACGTCGAGCGACCGGTCGTCTCGTAGAGTGTGATGCTGCCGAAACCGAGGTACGGCCGGAGCGCGTTCGCGTTGACACCCGGGTTGGCCTGAATGGTCCCGGGCTGCAACTGATTGATGTTGCGCGCGCGCTCGAGGTTCGACGCCGTGCGGCCGACGTACGACAGCGTGCCACGCATCTGCCACGGCAGCTGCCGATCGACCGTCGTGTTCCACGCCCATGACGTCGGGTTGGTGAAGTCGGGCGACTGCATCGCACCCACGAGCGGGAAGTTGCGCGTCGAGGCGCCGCCGGGCGTGTCGACGATGCCGTTGATGACCGTTTGCATCTCAGACAACGGCGCGTTGAACCCGTAGGCCGCGGTCGTGTTGATCTGCACGCGGTTGAGGAATCGTCCCACACCCGCGCGGAACGTCGTCACGTCGTTGAGCGCGTACGCCATCCCGAGACGCGGCTGGAAGCCGTTGGCCGGGGTCTCGGAGAAGCCGTTCGGCACGCCGTGATAGAGACGCTGCAGTCCCGCCAGCTGCGGGAAGTCCTTCAGCGCGTCGTCGGTCGGCTGGTCGCCGGGCAACACCACGCCGTCGAAGCGGTCGCCGCTCACGACGAACCCGCCGGCGCGATCGATCAGCGGCGCAGTCGCCGGATCGTAGAACTGCGACTGGAACGACGCCATCGCGAGGTTCCTGGTGCCCCACGGCTGCCACAGCGAATAGCGGACGCCGAGCTCGAGCGTCAGATCGCGCATCGGCTTCCAGCTGTCCTGCACGAACGCGTCGTATGCCATCGCCAGCCATTTCGTGTTCGGCTTGTTGCCGAACTCGGTGTAGTCGTCGAAGAGGCCGAGCATCGTGTTGGCGATCGCGTTGCCGCTTGCGCCTGGGCGGGCGTCGAAGAAACGGAAGGATCCGTTCTGATTCGTCGTCGCCGGCGCCTGCGCGAAGCTGAGTTGAATGCGATCGTTCATGCCCGATCGCTCAATGCTGACGCCGGTCTTGAACGCGTGGTTCTTGTAGATCTTCGTGACGTTGTCGGCCCAGAGGAACACGAAGTCGTTCCACGATCCCGGATACGCGGCGTTGTTGATCGCTGTCAGGCCCTGAATCGAGACGTTGGGAATCTTGTCGGGATCGAGTTTCGTGCCCGGGAACAGATACGGATAGTTGATGCCGACCGACTTCTGCGTCGGATATTGAAACGCGTCGACGCCGCCGGGGCAATAGTCGCAGTTGCGCTGACCAAAGTACTTGGACGGGCTGGTCGAGCCCCATGAGAACGAGGCCTCGTTGATCAGCGAGTTCGAGAGCGTGCTCGTGAACGTCGCCGCGAGCGTGCGGCCAGGGTAATCCCAGATCGTGGAGTACACGCCCATCGGCTCGGGATCGTTCCAGACGTTGGGCGCCCACGTGTGCCGCACCGCGAGGCGATGGCTCGTGTTCGGCACCCAGTCGATCTTGAGGCTGTCCTTGCGCTGGTTGTTGAAGACCGATGGGTTGCCGATCCAGTTGTTCGCGCCCTGGGAGAACCCCGGCGTCGGGAGCGGGAACGCGTTGAGCAGCGCGCGCCCCTGCGGGCTGATCTTCTCCGGCGGAATGAGGTTGCCGGGAAACGGCTGGCCGGTCGCCGGATCGCGGATCACCGTCCCGCGCGCCAGCAGCGCGCTGAAGTCGCCGTTGCGCATCGCAGCCGTGGGCACGATCGCGGTCTGCTCTTCGACGGTGCGATCGCGCTGCCACTCCTCACCCCAGTAGAAGAACAGCGACTGCTTGTTGCTGTTGAAGCTACCCGGGATGTAGAGCGGGCCGCCGAGTGTGAACCCCTGCGCGTTGTAGTTGTGAGGCGACTTGTCGAGCCCGGCTTTCTTGCGCGACCAGCTGTTGGAGTCGAGCGCATCATCCTGATGCGACCAGAACACGTTGCCGCGGAAATTCTGCGTGCCGCTCTTCGTCACCAGCCGGAGCTGCCCCGCCGACGAACGCCCGTACTCAGCCTGGTAGTTCGTCGTCAGCACCTGCACTTCGGCGACGGTGTCGAAGTTCTGCGCGCCCATCATGAAGCCGCCGGCGGCGCGCACGCGAATCGATGGTGCGCCGTCGATGGTGGTGATGAACTCGTCGGCCCGCCCGCCGTTGATCGAGGTGAAGCCAGTGGCGAACGTGCCGACACCCTGCGGCACCGAGCCACCCATGCTGCCGCCGACCACGCCCGGCGCAAGCTGCGCGACCTGTGACGCGCGACGCCCGCTCAGCGGCGTCTCTGCGATCTGCTCCGCACGGAGCGTGCGCCCGATCACCGAGGTGTCGACGAGCGTGGTGGCTGCCTGCACCTGAATGGTTTCACTGAGGGTGCCGACTTCGAGCGCGACATCGACTCTGATGTTGAGTCCCGCATTCACCTGCACACCGTCCTTGGTGACGCCCTTGAAGCCAGAAAGGGACGCGGTGATGCGATACTCACCGACCGGAACGTTGGGGAACGTATAGAGGCCAGCTTCGTTGGTAACTGCGCGGCGTTCGTTCTTCGTGCCAACGTTCGTCAGAGTGACGTCGACGCCGGGCAGAATGGCATTGGTCGAGTCTTTGACGACGCCGGAGATTGTGGCCGAGTCGAACTGCGCACGTGCAGACGCGGCGCAGAGAATGATCGCAACGGTAGCAACTGCGGTACGCCAGGTCATAGTGCCTCCATGCATCGCGGGACGAAGGCCTGTCTCGCCGTAGCCCGAGGGGCGAAGGCGGAGACCGACTGATATATCTCAGGCGCCGCTTTAATAGCAGTCGAGGGGATCCAAAAGCAAGACAGATCGGCGTGGTCGGACCCAGTTCGGCGGGTCTGGAGAACAGTTCGGCGGGTCTAAAGAACAAGACCCGCCCTACACTGTGTCGATGTTTGACGACGATCCCATCGAGGATCTGGACAAGCTGGTGTCCGAGCTCCGGCTCGGGGTCGCGCCCGCGTCAATCGATCGCGCCGAAAAGACCGGACGCACGAGTGACGAGGTCGTGGACGAGGGGCCGCTGCTGGAATGGTTGAGACGCGTCCGCGAGCTCGCGGGCGCCGACCTGTTGCTCGTTGCGGGGGCGCCGGCCACCATTCGCGTGCGCGGCGCGTTCGTCGCCGCTTCGTCCAAGCCGCTCGAGGCGATACAGATTCTCCAGGCGGTCGCGTCGTTCGTGCCGACGCGGCTCTTCGAGCGCTATCGCGGCGGCGAGTCGGTCGATCTCGCGTTTGCGCGCCCGGGTCTTGGACGGTTCCGCGTCAACCTGCATTACGAACGCGGGCGACCCGCGGCAGCGCTCCGGGCCCTGCCGATGACCATCCCTCGGCTCACGCAACTCAATTTCACCCACGACATCTCGGTGCTCAGCCGGCTGCCGCGCGGTCTCATCCTGATCGGCGGTCCAACCGGTTCGGGCAAGACGACGACGCTGGCCGCACTCGTGGCTGAGATGAACGCGCGCGACCAGCGGCACATCATCACCATCGAGGACCCGATCGAGTACGAGCATCCGCACGGAACCTGCCTCATCGAGCAGGTCGAGATCGGCGTCGATTCCCCCGACTTCGCGACCGCCCTGCGCGCCGCCGTGCGCCAGGCGCCCGATGTCATGGTGCTCGGCGAGATGCGCGATCCCGAGTCGTTTCGCATCGCCGTGGCAGCCGCCGAAACCGGCCACCTGGTCTTCGCCACTGTTCACACCACCGACGTGGCGTCGGCGGTCGGTCGGATCGCCGACGGCTTTCCTGCCGAGCGTCAGAACGCGGTGCGACAGGAATTGGCGATGGCACTGGCGGGCGTGCTGACTCAGACGCTGCTTCGCACGACGAGCGGTGCGTTGGTTCCGGCGGCCGAGCTGCTGATGGTGAGCTATGGCGCCCGGCAGCACATTCGAAAGAACGCGCTGCAACACCTCAATCAGGAGATCACCATTACCCGTAAGGCAGGGTCGTTCACACTCGAGGAGTCGCTGGCGACGCTCGTAAGAGGGCAGGAGTTAGATCGTCAGACGGCGCTAATGCGGGCGGCACATCCCGAGGAACTCATGACGTTGCTTGCGGGATAATCCCTTTTCCAGGCACGCGTCATCAATCTCGACTTCATTCCCGCACTTGCCTCTTCCATGCCGCAGGCAAATGATCGATGAAAGAGGCGTTGACTGCCTTGGTTATTTCATTCAAGTCATAAGAGGACCTGATAGGATGAGAGACTGCTTCTCCCACATTGGAGGCTTCTGTTGGCCACTCTCGATCTAAAGGAATATGCCCGACGCGGTGCCCAAAGCCGCGTCGCCGAACTTACTCAGGAACTCGCCGCTATCTATCGCGCCTTTCCAGGGCTGCGCCGCGGCGGGGCCTCCACCGCAGCGGCGTCTGGAACGGTGCGGAATCGGAAGCCAATGACAGCCGCGCAAAAGAAAGAAGTCAGCCGGCGTATGAAGAAATACTGGGCCGAGCGCCGCAAGGCGAATAGCAAGTAGGCCGCTGCCTGATTCCTGCTTCCTGCTTCCTGCTTCCTGATTCTTCAGACTTCCGGAGGGAGCTTGTAGAACTCGTCGAGGCGGTGATGGTGGCACAGGCCGATGGACTCGCGCTGCACTTCGAGGTACCAGCGATAGCGCGCCGCATGTCGTCGCAAGTCGTTATATGAGATGACCTCGCGCGCTCGTGCCTCGCCGCTTGAATCGGCAACCCGGGCATGCGCGGCGTGCAGTTGCGCCAGCAGGGACTCGAGCGTCTTGCTGATGCGCACGAGCGCCGATACCCGCTCCTCGTTGAGTTGCGCCAGCAGGTGCTCGTGCTGTGCCGCCGCCTCGCGAAACCCCATGTAGATATTGTTGCTCACTGGAGCTCCAGGATTCAGGAATCAGGAATCAGGATTGAGGCTTGGGCCAGGCTTCGGGAATCAGTTAGCGAGGAATCAGTTCCGAGGCCGGTGGCGCGGGTTCTGCAGCAGGGAGCGGGATGCGAGCTGTAGTTGCGGCAGCCATGGTCCTGGTCGCGAGCGCATCGTTTGGTGACAAAGCAGACAAATCTGGCGTCAAAACAGACAAGCAGCCGGTCGAAGTCGAGATGCGGAATGTCGACCTGCATCTGACTCCCGGCATCGCCGTCCAGATTCACCACCTGCGAGGACGTTTCGTCGCCGAAGGGGCCCGGCAGATCCCCTATCTCGACGATCCCACCAGCTACAGTGTGACGATCGACACCGGAGAGGTGGCGATCGATCTCGCTTCGCTCAATGCGATGATGACGCGAACGCTGCAAGGACACTCGAACGTCAGTGGGTTGAAAATCACCATCGACGAGGAAGGCCGGCTTCGCCAGAAGGGCACGGTGAAGAAAGGCATCCCGGTGCCATTCGACGTGAAAGCGCAAACGAGCGTGACGGCCGATGGAAAGATCCGCGTCCACTCTGAATCGGTAAAGGGATTCGGCGTCCCGGTGAACCCGCTGCTGAAGGCGTTCGGGATCGAGATGGACGATCTGCTCAAGGTCGATCCCGGTCGCGGCGTGAGCGTGCAGGGCAACGATCTGATCCTCGATCCCACTCGCCTCCTGCCGCCGCCCGCCATGCACGGCACCATCACGGCCGTGCGCATCGAGCACAACGCGATGGTCCAGACGTTCGGCTCGGGGACACCGCAGCCGCTGTCGCCGCGCGCGACGTCGAAGAACTTCATCTACTGGCGCGGAGGCCAGCTGACATTTGGCAAGTTGACGATGGCCGAGACCGATCTCGAGTTGATCGACGAAGACCCGAAAGACGCGTTCGACTTCTCAGTCGATAAGTGGAACGAGCAGCTGGTCGCCGGCTACTCGAAGGTCACACCTCAGCGTGGGCTGAAGGCGCACATGCCCGATTACAACGATCTCCGCCGCTAGCGCGCCATTCAGATCGATGTAGGCGCGTCCTTGGTTCTTGTACCGTGTGATTGTGTTTATCGCAGAGATCGCCGAGGGGCAGGGATCGCGGAGCTTTTTGAAATCAGAAACGAAGGGCGACGGAGCACGGCTACGCACGGAGACACGGAGGCACGGAGATCGGACGGAGCTGACCGTTGTCGAACATCCGAAGCGGGTGGGGCCGCGCGCTTGCGCGCGGATGGGAGGAGAGCCGCACACGAAAACAAGCGCCAGGATTTCTCTCCCGCAGCTGGCGTTTGTTTTCGTGTGCGGCTCTCCTCCCATGCGCCGGCCGATAGGCCGACGCCTCCACCCGCGTGCAGTACCACGCCTAAGCAGTCATTCTCCGTCCGACCTCCGTGTCCCCGTTTCTCCGTGCGACACCGTTCCTCCGTACCTCCTTGTCTAGCCTCGGCGATCTCTGCCCCTCTGCGATCTCTGCGTTGAAATCCCCGTGCACTCGAAACCGCGATGAGCCGGCTTCACCTATTCGTGGCGCGAGGCGGCAAGGGACGCCGCCTGGATTCAGCGCGATCATCGACGGCTACTTCCTTCGCGACGCCATCGAGTCGACGTACGCCGCGGGGAAGCCGGCACACGTTCACCGCTTGCTGGGTGGAATGCGGACGAAATTCGAGTTGCGGTCTCACTCGCGAAAAAGAAGCCCGCCGCAACGAGTTTTGTCGAACAGACACGCAGCCGTTTTGGCGACCTGGCGGAAGTTATTCTCGCCGCCTATCCGGCAACAACCAACGCCGAGGCGTTCGAGTCGGCCGCGGCACTGGCGAGCGATCAAACCCGACGACGATGCGAAGCGATCGACGAGTATGTCAGGAAGGCCATCGATCGTGCGCTCGCGCGCGGCACGCGCAAGTGATATGGCCCGTCCAAAAGGACACCCTCCGTACTCCAGCTTGCATCGCTGCCCGAATCCAACGACAGTGATCGCATCTCGCGAAGCCCCTCACGGCGGATCTGAAACGAGGGACGAGGGAGGGACCGATGGCCAAAGCAGCGAAGGCCGTGCCTGAGGGATATCAGACGATGACGCCTCAGCTGGTGATGGACAACGCCGCGCAGGCGATCGATTGGTACGTGAAAGCGCTCGGTGCAAAGGAAGTGAGCCGGAGTGTCGGTCCCGACGGCAAGATCATGCACGCCGTGGTCTCGATCGGCACGTCGAGTTTCATGTTGAACGACGCCATGACCGGCGTCAAGGGCCCGAAGGCGTGCGGCGGATCACCGGCGTCGTGGTGGCTGTACGTCGAGGACTCCGATGCGCTCTTCAATCGCGCCGTCGGTGCAGGCGCGAAGGTGCAGACGCCGTTGGAAAATCAGTTCTGGGGCGATCGCGCCGGCGCGATCGCCGACCCTGCGGGCTACACCTGGTGGATCGCAACCCGCAAGGAAGATCTCACCAGGGATGAGATCCAGAAGCGCGCGGAGGAAGCGTTCAAACAGGCGCAGCCGACTTCGTCGCGGTAGTTGCGACGCCTCCCCGCATGAGAGAATCGGCATCCATGAGGATCATGGGTGCCGCTCTCGCCGCCGCCGTGTTCACGCTGGGTGTTCCCGCTCCGGCTCGGGCCCACCACAGCGCTGCCGCATTCGACACGCAGAAGGAAGTCACCGTCACCGGAAGCGTCACGCAGTATCGGTTCACCAACCCGCATGTCTACCTCACCATCGACGTGAAAAAAGACGACGGGTCGACCGTGAAGATGGAGGTCGAGGCGGGTGCCGCCTCCGTTCTGAATGGTCTCGGCTTCACCAAGACCTCGATCAGCGTCGGCGAGGTCGTGCGGATCGTCGGCAACCCGGCGCGCAACAATCCGACTGCGTTCATCCTCGGCCGGGAGCTCTACAAGCAGAACGGCACCTACGTGCCGCTCAACATCGCGTCACGCAGCGTGTACGATGCGAAGAATCAGAACGCCGCCGCGACCAGCATCGCCGGGACGTGGTTCGCCCCGCGCACTGAGTTCGGCGCGTTTCTGGGCGGCACCGGCCGGTGGCCGTTGACCGACAAAGGCAAGGCGGCAAGCGCCAACGCGGAGGCACGAAACAACAGCCTCAAGGACTGTGTGCCCCTCGGCGCACCCGCGCTGATGCTCTATCCGGTCGCCGACACGATCACGGTGCAGCGCGACCGCGTGGTGATGAAGGTCGACTGGATGGACTCGGAGCGCACCGTGTATCTCGACGGCCGCACGCATCCGCCGGCGAGCGAAACTTTCCTGCAGGGACACTCCGTCGGCCGATGGGAAGGCACCACGCTGGTGGTCGAGACCACGAACTTCAAGGACAACGCGATGGGGCTGTCGATGGCGCTGCCCGGGAGCACACAGAAGCGACTGACCGAGCGCTTCGCGCTCGGAGACGATCGCAAGACGCTGCTCTACTCGGGCGTGCTCGAAGACGCCGTCTATCTGTCGCAGCCGGTGCAGTGGTCATCGAAGTTGGAGTATCGACCGGCCATGGTGCACTCCAACCAGAAGTGCGACCCGGCGGTCGCACGGAAATTCCTGCAGCCATGACGACACGATCGAATCGGCGACTCTCGCGACGGAACGTACTGAAAACGGGTGCGGCCGCCGCCGTTGGGGTCCGGCTGAAGCCGGACACTACGTACGCTCAGTCGGCGGCGATCAACACGAATGCGCAGACCGGGCGTCCGTTCCGCGGGCTGGTCCGTCACGGCACGACGCTCGATGTTCAGGACCTGCGCCTGCTGCCGACCGATCCCCGTCAAGTGGTCATTCGATCGCTGGCGGTGGCGCCGTGCTACACGATCGTGCGCGGCGCACTCGGCACCACACCGGCCCGCCGCGCGGAAGTGCCGAACCACTGCGGCTTCGGCGTCGTCGAGGCCGTCGGCCCGATGGTCAAGCGCGTGCAGGTTGGCGATCGCGTCGTCGTCGCCGGCACGTCACAGTGCGGCCAGTGCTATCAGTGCCTGCACGGACGACCCGACTTCTGTCAGTTCACGTTCTTCTCGAATGAGCCTGGGCCTCCGTTTCAATCGTTCGCCGAGATGCGTGACGGCACGAAGGTCGACGCCCAGGCCGGCATCGGCGGCATGAGCGAGGTGATGGTCGCCTTCGAGGAGTACTGCGTGCCGGTCTTCAGCGATCTTCCGGCCGCAGAGCTGACGCTGCTTGGCGATCAGCTCGCCTCCGGGTTCGCGGCCGGCCATGCGCGCATGCAGTTCGAGCCGGGATCGGACGTCGCGGTGTTCGGTGCCGGCCCCGTCGGTCTCGGGGCGATTCAGGCCGGGCGTGTGATGGGCGCAGGTCAGGTGATCGCGATCGATCCCATTCGCTACCGCCGCGAGTTCGCCATGAAGATGGGCGCCACCATCACGCTCGATCCCAACGCCGAGGGGGACGGCATCGTCGAACGAGTGCGGGAACTGTGCAAGGGCCCCAACGATCGCCGCTTCGCCGGCGGCACGACGTGGGGCCGCGCAGGCAATGCGGTGATGGCGCGCGGCGCCGACTTCGTCGTCGAGGCCGCGGGTCTGCAGGCGTTTCCGCCGAAGGCCGAATCGCAGCCTGATCCGACCAACGTCAAGACGGTGCAGCAGGCGTGGGACTGCACACGCATGGGCGGGCACGTGATGCTCATGGGGTTCACGCTGCAGCCGGTCCCGTTTCCCGGAGCGACGCTCGCACTGCTCGGACGCACCATTCATCCCGGACAGCAGGGCGGACTGCACATGATGCGCGACATTCCGCGCTACGTGAAGCTCATTGAGAAGGGCAAGCTCGATGCGAAGTCGATGATTACGAAGCGCTACACGCTGGATCAAGCCAAACAGGCGGTGCAGGACACGGCCGATCGGTCGATCATCATCGGCGTCATCGAATTCGCGTAAGGCACACGCGGCGGGGGGAAAAACGGCGTCAAGCTCGGCATCGATCACAGAAGCCGTTGAGACATCACCGTAGAGTTCGCGCAGTGCTCTTTGACTTGGGCAACACGCTGGTCACGTACTACGCGACTGCGGAGTTCCCCTCGGTCCTGCAACAGTGCCTGCAAGAGTGCAGGGATGTGCTCGGGTGGTCGCACGACGCTGCGCGCGACCAAGCCATGTTCGTCCACGCCATGACGCTCAACGCCGAGCGATCGAATGGCGCGGTCCACCCTCTCGACGAGCGACTCAGCGAGCTATTTGGGGAGTACGCTTCGCTCGACGACTCCACGCAGGCGGCTGTTTGTGAGGCGTTCCTCAAACCGATCTTTGACCTCGGACGCTTGGATCCAGATGCTCTGCCCTTGCTGGAGTCAATTCGGCAGCGGGGGATCATGACCGCGATCGTCTCGAACACGCCATGGGGCAGCAGCGCGAGCGTGTGGCGGAACGAGTTGGCGCGTCACGGCCTTCTCGAGCGGGTTGATGCGACGGTGTTTTGCGGCGATGTTGGCTGGCGGAAGCCTAATCCGGCCCCCTTTCAACGTGCGTTGGAATTGATACACGTCGCGCCGGCGGACGCGATTTTTGTGGGTGACGATGCTCGATGGGATCTCCTCGGTGCGCGGAATGCCGGACTGCATCCGGTGCTCCTGCGCCCGTCTCGAATGCCGACGACCGACGGATATATCGGAATCGATCGTCTTTCCGATGTTCTCGACCTTCTGGACGAAGCAAACCGATGACGATCAAATCACCACCACCGATTCTGCCCGTTGCGTCGATGACTCGTTGTGTCGTGATCTCCATTTCCTCCGTTCTCCCCGTTTCCTCCGTGTTTGAATTCCCGTTTCCCCCGTTTCTCTCCCGTTTCCCCCGTGTAAACTAACCCCGTTCTTCCCGTCATCTCCGTTCCTCCAGAGAGTGATGCACGCGATCCGCTACTCCCTCCGCGCTCTCCGGCACAGCAAAGGCGTCGCGGCGGTCGCGATCGTCTGCCTGGGGCTCGGCATCGGGATCAACACGACGATCTTCAGCATCCTCGATGGCGTGATCCTCAAGCCGCTCCCTTATGAGGATCCCACTCGCATCTTCGTCGTCAGAACGCAGAAGCTGAAGGAACACGAGCAGTCGGGCCTCTCGCTGGCCGATCTGCGCGACTGGAGGACCGCGAACGCCTCGTTCACGACGATCGCCGGCCTCACCGGCGGATCGCTCACGATCGTCGACGCCGCTGGCGAGCCCGAGCGCTACGATGGCGCGCGCGTCTCGTGGGACATGTTCCGGCTGCTCGGGATCCACCCGATCCTGGGCCGCGATTTTCTCGAGAGCGACGATCGGCCCAACGCCGCAGGCGTCGTGATCCTGAGTCACATGCTCTGGACGACGCGATATCGATCGGATCCGCAGGTGATCGGACGCGGCACGATCGTCAACGGCGCGCCCTACACGATCATCGGCGTCATGCCGCCGCACTTCGCGTTCCCCGAGAATCAGCGTGTGTGGGTGACGCTTCAGCCCACGTTCTACAAGGACACCCGTGACGTGCGACGCCTCTTCACGTTCGGGCGTCTTCGGCCAGGCGTATCCGCCGGGCGCGCGCTCGCGGATCTCGACGCGATCGCCAAGCGCCTGGCGAAGGAATACCCGGCGACGAACCAGGGCTGGAGTGCCAGACTCGAGGCGCTGCACGAGGCGTTTCTGCCGCGGGACGTCAACCTTGTACTCGGCCTGATGATGGCCGGGGTCACCCTCGTCCTGTTCATCGCCTGCTCGAACGTCGCGAACCTGCTGCTCGCCAGGGCGACCGCGCGCAGTCAGGAGCTGGCGATGCGGGTCGCGCTCGGCGCCAGCCGGTGGCGCATCGTCCGTCAGCTGCTCACCGAAAGCGTGGTGCTCGCCCTGGTGAGCCTGCCGCTTGGACTGGTGCTGGCGGCGGTTGGCGTCAATCTCATCAAGGCGCGGATTCCGCCCGCCACGATCCCGTACTACATCGAGTTCCAGATCGACCTGCGATCGTTCGCCTACTCGCTGGTCGTCGCGGCGCTGACGGCGGTCGTGTTCGGTCTCGTCCCTGCACTGCAGCTCACACGCCGTGAATTGCAGGAGAACCTGAAGGAGGGCGCGCGCGGAAGCACCAGCCCGCGTGCGATGGTGCGCAACGCGCTCGTCGTGTCGCAGGTGTCGCTTGCGCTCGTGGCGGTCGTCGGCGCGCTGCTCTTCGTGCGCAGCTTCCACAATCTGGACACGTTCGACGTCGGCTTCGACACCACCGACGCGCTGACCGAGCGGTTCTTCATGAGCGGCGATCCCTATCAAGCCAAAGGGACGAAGGAGCGGCGCGTCACCGACATCGTGACCCGCGTCGAGGCGCTGCCGGGCGTGCGGGCGGCGTTCGCCTCGAACCTCGTGCCGATTCAGGGCGGAGGCGGCGAAGCGCTGATCGAAGTGGAGAGCCGTTCTCCAGGCAAGCGCGAGTACATCTCACTCATCGCTGGCACGCCGCACATGTTTCCGACACTCGGCCTGCGCCTGCGGCAGGGCCGCGATCTGACTGAATCGGATGCGAGCCGCGCGGTCGCGATCGTCAACGAGACGATGGCGCGACATCTGTGGCCCGGACAGAACCCGACGGAGCGCCGGTTCCGGATCGTCGAGTTCGGACGCGCGGGCGAGTGGATGACCGTGATCGGTGTCGCTCCCGATGTCCATCTGTTCGGCATCGATCCCAACAACTCGCAGGTCCCTCAGACGGCATTCGTGCCCTATATCTACGGCGAAGCTCCGAACACTGGCCTCACGATACGCACGAGCGGAAACCCGGCCGCGCTTGCCCCGGCGGTGCGTACGGCGATTCGCGCGTCGGACTCGAACCTCCCGATCTTCAACGTCCGTACGCTGGACGACGTCCGTCAGCGCGAGTACTGGGAGTTCGGCGTCTACGGCTGGATCTTCGGCACTACTGGAGTCGTCGGTGTCCTGCTCGCGGCGATCGGCGTGTACGGCGTACTCGCCTACTCGGTCTCGCAACGTACCCACGAAATCGGCGTCCGTGTAACGCTCGGCGCTGGCCGGAAAAATGTGTTCGGGTTGGTCGTCGGGCAAGGTCTCCGTCTCACAGGTATCGGCGTCGTCGTCGGCCTCGTGCTGGCCGCGTTCGGCACTCCGGTGACCCGCAGTCTGTTGTACAGAGTGAGCCCGTTCGATCCCTTCAGCTTCTTTGCGGTCTCGATTCTCCTCATGGCGGTCGCACTGATGGCCAGCTACGTCCCGGCGCGACGCGCGATGCGTGTCGATCCGGTCGTCGCGCTGCGTCAAGAGTGAGAGCGAACACATCCCCCACGGATTCCGTCTGACCTCTGACGTTTTTGTTATAGGCTTTTGCCCACTCGCGGGGGCGGGTTCATGCAATCTGACTGGAGGCGTGCAATGCGGAAGTGTCTACGGGATGTAATGCTCTTCTCGGTGTTGATCCTCGTGCCTGCGGCCGCATTCGCGCAGCAGGCATCGATCGCGGGCGCCGTCAAAGACGCATCGGGCGCGGCCATGCCTGGCGTCACCGTCGAAGCGTCGAGCCCAGCGCTCATCGAGAAAATCCGCACGACAGTCACCGACGAACGCGGTCTGTACCGAATCGTCAGTCTGCCACCCGGAACGTACACCGTGACCTTTGCGCTGCAGGGCTTCAATCAGGTGAAGCGCGATGGCATCGAGCTCTCCGGCTCGTTCGTTGCGCAGATCGACGCCGACATGAAAGTCGGCGGCCTCACCGAAACGATCACCGTGACCGGCGCATCGCCGATCGTCGACGTGCAGAGCATCCGGCGTCAGACGACGATCAGCAGCGACGTGCTCACGTCGATTCCCACGGCGCGATCGTGGGCCGCAACCGCGCTCCTGATTCCGGGCATCGTCACGATCGGCGGCAGCCCGGCCGACGTGCAGGTGACGCCGCAGATGACGGTCTTCGGCGGCGCCGGCGGACGCAACAACGAAGGGCGCATGCAGGTCGACGGCTTGAACACAGGCGCGGGACTCGGCGGTAGCGGCGTGTCGACCTACGTCGCCGACATCTCGAACGCGCAGGAGGTCGTGACCACGACCTCGGGCGGACTCGGTGAAGTGGAAGTCGGCGGTCCCTCGCTCAGCATCATCCCGAAGAGCGGCGGCAACACGATCTCGGGCAACGCGTACCTCTCGGGCGTCGGCGGCAAGATGATCGGCAGCAACTACACGCCGGCGCTACAGGCCGCCGGGCTCACCACGCCCGGAAAGCTCCTCAAGCAGTGGGACTTCACCTACGGCATGGGCGGCCCGATCATCAAGGACCGTCTCTGGTATCGCGTGGCCGCCCGCGACGAGGGGCAGCACCGCACGATCCCGAACATCTTTCCCAATCTGAATGCCGGCGATCCGACCAAGTTCCTCTACGCGCCCGATCGTGCGCACGATGTCCGTGGTGCCGAGAGCTGGCGGCTCTACACGCTGCGTCTGACGGCTCAGGCAACGCGCAGAGACAAGATCAACATGCACTGGGACGAGCAGCATGCCTGCAACGGCGCGACGTTCAACACGACGGAGGATGGATGCCGGCAGCAGCCAGACAACGGCAACCGGATCGGCCCGCTCGGACTCGGCGGCCTGTCATCAACGACCTCGCCCGAGATCGGCGCATACCTGGATGCGCATCCTCGCGTCCGTCAGGTCACCTGGTCCGAGACCGCGACCAACCGCATGCTGTTCGAGGCGGGCTTCGGCGCGTATCAGGCGCCCTTCGGCCCCTATGAGAGCCCCGGCAACACCACGCGCCCGCTGGTGCGCATCACCGAGCAGTGCTCCGCCGGCTGTTCGGCAAACGGCGGCCTTCCCGGCGTCACCTATCGATCCGCGAACTGGTCAGACAGCTGGGACGCGCAGTACACGTGGCGCGCATCGGTGTCGTACGTGACAGGCGCGCACAACCTGAAGATTGGCTACGGCGGTGTCGCACTCGTGTCGGATCTCCAGGGCTTCACGAACGACAACAACCTCTCGTACACCGTCAACAACGGCGTACCGATCTCGCTCACCCAGACGCTGCTGCCGTTCACCACCAGCTACCGGACGCGCAATGCTTCGCTCTACGTACAGGATCAGTGGACGCGCGGCCGCATGACATTGCAGGGCGCGCTGCGTTTCGATCGCAACTGGAGCTTCTCACCCGAGGAGCGCATCAACGCGTCCAACTGGCTGGCGACGCCGCTGGTGTTTCCGAAGACCGACGGCGTGAACGCCTACAAGGACCTGTCCCCGCGAGGGGGCGTCGCCTACGATTTGTTCGGCACCGGCAAGACGGCGCTGAAGGTGAACTTCGGCAAATACCTCGAGCCGACCAGCAACAACAACAACTACATCCTCTCGAATCCGCTCGGCCGCATTGCGACCAACGCGACACGCAGCTGGACCGATACGAACGGCAACTGGGTACCCGACTGCGACCTGCGCAACAACGCCGCGCAGAACCTGATCGCCGTCGGCGGCGACAACTGTGGTGCCAGCAACGCGCAGACCTTCGGCACCGCGACTCTGACGACGGCAGCGATCGATCCGAAGATCCTCACGGGCTGGGGCGTGCGCTCCAACGACTGGCAGATCGGTGTGTCGGTGCAGCAGCAGGTGCTGCCACGTGTGTCGATCGAGGCCGGCTACTTCCGCCGGTGGCTGAACAACTTCACGATCACCGACAACCTGGCGGTCGGGCCCAACGACTTCACGCAATACAGCATCACGGCTCCGTCGGATCCCGCATTGCCGGGCGGCGGCGGTTATGTGATCAACGGCCTCTATAGCGTCGTCGCCAGCGGCTTCGGCCAGACCAGCAACCGCATCACGCTCGCCGACGACATCGGCGAGCAGTATCAGAAGTACAACGGGTTGCTCTTCAACGTGAGCGCGAGGCTCGGACGAGGCGTCCAGTTCCAGGGTGGGATCAATACCGGCAAGACCGTTCAGGACAACTGCGCGGTCCGGGCACAAGTGCCGGAGTTGACGACCGTCGCGGGCGTCAGCCCCGCGGTGAATCCGGGAAACCCGTACTGCCACGCTGATCCTGGTTTCATCACGAAGGCGACGGCGCTCGGCAGCTATACGCTGCCGAAGGTCGACGTGCTCGTCAGCGGAACGCTGCGAAGCGATCAGGGCGGCGTGCTCGGAGCCACGTGGAATGCGCCGGCGGCGCTGGTGGCCACTGCGCTGGGCCGGCCGGTGTCCGGCAGTCCGGCAACCGTGGCGATCGCGCTCGTGAAGCCGGGCGATGTGTGGGGCGATCGCGTGAACGCGCTCGACCTGCGATTCGCGAAGATCCTCCGGTTCGGTCGCGTGCGGTACAACGTCGGCATCGACATCATCAACGCCACCAACTCCGACGCGGTCCTCACCTACAACCAGAACTACAACCCGACGCCGTCGACGCCAGCGCAGAAGTGGCTGGCGCCTTCATCGGTACTGACGCCGCGCTTCGTGAAGATCGGCGCGCAGATCGATTTCTAATCGGACCCACGGAGTTTATCGATCACGCCGGGCCTTTCAGGCCCGGCGTGTATTAGATTAGGCGGCTTTTCGTTTGGCAACTTCGCGACCCTGCAGGTGTTTCAGGATCGCGACGACCGCGACTTCCTCGGCGCTCAAGCCAGCGATGGCTCTGAAGCGACGCGCGAGCAACTTCGCCATCGTCCCGTCGCAGTAGCAATCGACGATCCCGGGATGCACGTACGACTTTCGGCACACGGCGCGCGTGTTGCCCAGCAGTCCGGCAACGGCATCGATCGCGAGCAGCACGTTCTTCTCGGTCTGCTTCTTCGTAGGCGCAGTCCCCAGCTCGCGAAGTGCGATCACGGCCAGCACCGTTCCGAGCCAGGTGCGGAAGTCCTTGGCGGTGAAGTCGTCGCCGGTGATTTTGCGCAGATAGCGATTGATGTCGCCTGAATCGACGGCCCGAACCGTCCCGCTGCGATCGATGTATTGGAAGAGTTCCTGGCCGGGCAGGTCGCGGCATTGCTTCACGACCCCCGCGAGCCGGCGATCGTCGACGTCAACGGTATGCCGGATCCCGCTCTTTCCGCGAAACCGGAAGCGCAATGTGCTTCCGGTGACCTGCACGTGACGATCACGCAGCGTCGTCAATCCGAACGAATGGTTCTGCTGTGCGTACTCCTCGTTGCCGACGCGAATCATGCTCTTCTCGAGGAGCTGCACGACCGTGGCGAGCACTTTCTTGCGGCGCAGGCGGGGTCTCGTCAGGTCGGCTGCCGTACGACGGCGGATCTCGGGAAGCGCCGCCGCAAAAGCCTGCATGCGATCGAACTTCGTCTCGTCGCGGGAGGCGCGCCACCGCGTATGGTAGCGGTATTGTTTTCGTCCTTTCGCGTCACGGCCGGTCGCTTGAAGATGGCCGCGCTGATTCGCGCAGATCCAGACGTCGGTCCATGCTGGAGGCACGGCGAGCGCACGGATTCGCTCGAGCTCGGCCGCGTTGCGGATGACCCGACCGTTGATGCCAACGTATCGAAAGCCCTTGCCGCGCTTGACGCGTCGAAGCCCGGGATCATGATCGCTGACGTAACGCAGCCCGGCAGTGGCAGCCGACACGGCGGAATCCGAAGACGTCGAGCGCCTCATATTGCGAGCCGATGCAAGACGATTGCCCCAGAGCCGGCTGCCTGAGATCACGACACTCCCTGCAGCACGCGACTTGCCTGACGACAAGGGCAGACCACTGACGCACGCGCCACAAGAAAGAATGCGACGCCAGCGATGGCAGCCTCGTTGCAAATCCAATAGGGCCGGCGTTCGGTACGTGAAAGCTGAACCATCGACCTTCGCGCGAGGAGCGAACCCCATGAAAACCAGACAAGCTCTTGGAGCGGCAGCAGCCGCAGGCGCGTGTGCGTTCGTCCTCAGCCGCTTCGCACGGTCGTCACGCGTCGACTTCGACGGAACGTCGGTCCTGATCATCGGCGGCTCGCGCGGCCTCGGGCTGGAGCTCGCGCGCCAGTTGGGGACCGAAGGCGCTCACGTGACGATCGCCGCTCGCGACCCCCAGGAACTCGAACGCGCTCGAATCGATCTGCTGGAACGCGGCTGCTCGGCGGCCACGATCATCTGCGATGTGCGCGATCGCACGCAGGTCGTCAGGGTCGTCGACCAGGTTGCACGCGAACGCGGCGTCCTCGACGTGCTGGTCAACGACGCCGGCATCGTCCAGATCGGTCCGATCGATCACATGACAGTCGACGACTTCGAGGATGCGATGGCGACGCACTTCTGGGGTCCGCTGTTCGCGATGCTCGCCGCCCTTCCTCACATGCGCCGCGGCGGCGCGCGGCGCATCGTCAACATCTCGTCGATCGGGGGCAAGCTCGCGGTGCCGCATCTGCTGCCGTACAGCGCGAGCAAATTCGCGCTCACCGGCCTCTCGGAGGGAGTACGCGCCGAGCTGGCGCGCGAGGGGATTTCGGTCACCACTGTCATCCCCGGACTGATGCGGACCGGCTCGACCTACAATGCGCGGTTCAAAGGCAAGCACCGGTGGGAGTTCGCCTGGTCCCATCTTGCCGGTTCGGTGCCGGGGCTTTCGATCGATGCATCGAAGGCGGCGCGTCAGATCATCGAGGCGTGCCGCTCCGGCGCCCCCGAGCTGATCATCACGCCTGTGGCGCGCATCGCCGTCGCGATGAACGCGCTGGCTCCCTCGTTCGTCGCAGGGCTGATGGCGACGGCAAACCGACTGCTGCCATCTGGCAACCCGGCCGACGGCGACGAAGCGAAGTCAGGCTGGCAGAGTGTGTCGCGCCTCGTGCCCTCCGTGCTGACGACGCTCATGGATCGCGCAGCGCGGCGAAACAACGAAGTGCCAACGTAGAGAGACCAGGAATCAGGAAGCAGGAAGCAGCCTGATTCCTGATTCCTTCAGAATTCAGTACTCGACAAAGTCGTCGTCGGGAAAGCAGTAGAGCCAGCGCTCGCCCATCTCGGCTGACGCAATGACAGGATGCCCGCTCGAACGCGCGTGCCTGCTCGCGTGGCGATTCGGCGAGCTGTCGCAGCACAGCGTCGTGCCACATTCCTGACAGGTTCGCAGGTGCACCCACTGCGCCTTGATCTTCACGCACTCTTCGCACACGCGCTTCTGCGGGTGTTTCACGGAAGTGATCGCCTGGATATGAGCGCAGGTCCCGGAGGCCATGTCAGCCGCCTTTCAATCCTTTCAATCCGCGAGCGTGCGATGCACGAAAGAGATCGCGATCGATCCTTCGCCGACCGCCGACGCGACGCGCTTGACGTTGCCTCCTCTGACGTCGCCGACGGCGAAGACGCCGGGCAGACTGGTTTCGAGCAGATATGGAGGACGTGCGAGCGGCCAGCGAGCCGCTGCGAGATCGTCTTTTGACAGATCGGGTCCGGTCTTGATGAACCCCTTGGCATCGAGCGTGACGCACCCACCGAGCCACTCGGTGTTCGGCACCGCGCCGGTCATCAGGAACACGTGGCGAATCCGATGACGACTGACCTGACCTGTCCGGTTGTCACGCCAGTCCACGCACTCGACACGGTCATTTCCCTCGAGCGCGACGATTTCGGTGCTCGGCCGCAGCTCGATGTTCTTCGTCTCCTCGATCCGGCGGATTAGATAGCGCGACATCGTGTCCGACAGGCCGTCACCGCGCACGAGCATGTGGACCCGGGATGCCGTCTCTGCCAGGAACACAGCCGCCTGCCCGGCTGAATTGGCGCCGCCGACGATGACCACCTCTTCGTCGCCACACAACTGCCTTTCCATGGGCGTAGCGCTGTAGTAGACGCCGGCACCTTCGAACGAGGTCAGACTGTCGATGGCGGGCTTGCGATACTGCGCGCCGGTGGCGAGGATCACCGTCCGCGCCGGCACGGTTTCTCCGTTGCCGATCTCGATGCGATACGGCTTGCGATCGCAGGTCAGCGCGGTGGCGCCGCGTGCGATCAGGATCTGTGCACCGAACTTCTCTGCCTGCATGAACGCACGTCCGGTCAGCTCCTGACCCGAGACGCCCATGGGGAATCCAAGGTAGTTCTCGATCTTCGAGCTCGAGCCTGCCTGTCCACCTGGCGCGCCCGACTCGATCACGAGCGCGTCAAGTCCTTCCGACGCGGCGTACACGGCTGCGGCAAGTCCGGCAGGACCAGCGCCGACGATGGCGACGTCCCGCACGGACGTGTACACGATGTTCTCGTTGAAGCCGAGACACTCGGCAATTTTCGCGTTGCTCGGATTCCTGAGCACGAGCCCACCGCGGCAGATCAGCACCGGGATGTCGCCGACGGAGATGTGAAAGGTGTCGAGCATCGCCTCGGTGTCTGCGTCGCGATCGAGGTCGACGTAACGGAACGGATGGTCGTTGCGCGTGAGGAACGCCTTGATGCGTAAAGTGGCTGACGAGTGGGCGGAGCCGATCAGCACGAGATCGCTGATCCCGTGGGCGGCCAGCTCGAGACGGCGATAGATGAACGCACGCATCACGATCTCGCTGACGGACGCGTCTGATTGCACGACGTCGAGCAGTTGTTCACGCGTCAGCTGGACGACTTCACCCGCCTCCGACACGCGATACCGCGTCAACGAACGCCGGCCGGCGATCAAGTTCACTTCACCCGTGAACTTGCCCGGGCCGTGCGTGACGATGAGCGTCTCGTCGGTGCTGGAGGGCTGAACGATCTCAATCTGTCCGCTCCTCACGACGAAGAACGGCACGACGCGATCGCCGACCTCGACGAGAATCTCGCCTGGGGTGATCCGACGGACCTGGCCACCGGCAGCGATCCGCGCGATCTGCGCCGAGGTGAGCGTCGGGAAGAGGAGCGCTTCCTGCGATGCGGTCAGGAGTGGTGCAATTGGAGTGCGGCTGGCCATAGGCGAGTGTGTGCCTCCGGCTTCCTATCATCCTCGAAGCCTGCGACCGCCGCACAACCGGCTTCGCGGCCGAGGTCTATCCCTTCAATTCTGTTCGCGGATGAGGATCGAGGGCGTGCCCGCCGGATGCCCTGGTTGGCGCAGATCGGAGTCGAAAGAGATCAGAGACGACCAGTGACGGCGGCCGCCTGCGACGCCGACCAGCACACGACTGGCTGACGCATTCCTCCGCGCCGCGATCCGCTCGCCGGCCAATGGCATCTCCGGCGGGTGCGCTTCCGGTCTCTCGCGGCTCCCCCGTCGCAAGAGTCTCACGCGGTTGCTCCTCCCTCCGCCGCTCGCGTCGCCTGCGAAGCCATTGGCGACTCTCGCGTACGCGGCTCGCTCCACGCGGCGCTCCGGAATACATCAGCCAGTCGAGTGCTGCTGATGCGTGACCGAACAGGCGCTGCTCAATCGCGCGGACGAGCGCTTTATCCGGATCTGTTGCGTCAACTTGGCTGGCGCATGCAGTGGCGCTGATGTCTGCACGAGTCTGCGACACTAAGAGGACTCACGGCTACTGGCAGTGTCAGATGCGCCAGCCAGGTTGATGCATCCTGGAGCGCGGCGTGGAGCGAGCCGCGCAGCAAGGTCGCCAACCGCATCGCAGGCGCTGCGAGCCGCGGGTGAGGAGCAACAGCGTCAGCCCCTTGCGACGAAGGAGCGGCGAGACATCGTAAGGCGGACGCCGGAGATGCGTGTTGGCCGGCGAGCGGATCGCCGCGCGGAAGGATGCGTCAGCCTGGCTGGGCATTCAGTGACGTTATCTGCCCTGCCGAACGGCCGTCCGTCACGCGCTGGCGCCAGCGTGAACGTGCCAGACGAGAATCTCTCCCTTGCCCTTCACAGACGTATCGCCGAGGAATCGCTGATACGCGCCGGCCGCGGGTTCGAACGGCAGACAGATTTCCAGCGCGTCGAGATGTTTGACGAGCACACCCATGAACGAGGGTACGTAGCTCGACGAGTAGAGGAAACTCGGCAGCAGCGGAATCGGCTCGAGCGAAATGATCGTTCCGCGATGCATCCACGCGCCGGTGCGCAGCTCGGCGCCGCTACGCAGCACGATCGTGCCGCCCTTCATTTCGAGACCAGCGAAATCTCTGACCGGCCCGCCGATGATGATCAGCCCGCGCTTCATGCGCATGCCGACCTCGAGGCCCGCCGATCCCCCGATGACGATCGTTCCGTCGGTCATGCCTCTCGGGCTGCCGCGATAGGCGGCGCCAATCTGACCGCCGGCGTTGCCGGCAACACGAATCAGCCCACCCGACATCTCGGCGCCCACCCAGTCCGACGCGGCACCCGACACATCGATCGTGCCTCCCTTCATGTAGGCACCGAGATGCATGCCGGCATTCCCGTCGATGGAGATCCGCCCTCTGGTCATGCCGCGGCCAATCCATCTGACCTTTCTCAGATCGCCGTGCACATCGATCTCATCGCTCTTCTCACCATCGACCATGAAGAAGTCGTCGATGCGGCACTGGCGCTTCCCGAGAAATACCGGCAAGGCGCAGACAGCGGCCTGGTCGAGCGTGGCCGTGACATCAGGGCAGATGCTTTCGGCCTCCAGCGGTACGCGGTCGACCGGCTGCTTCAACGTCAGCGTGATCATTGCGGCACACAGGACACGGTCTCGGGGTGCTTCAGCCGGGTCATCTCCGTCGGGTAATTCTCGAACGACAGCGTGTAGAGCTTCTGAAACGTCGGGCGGATGAAGTCCTCGATCGCCGGGTCGAAATCGGGATGGACCAGGAACACGCGTCCTTCGGAGAGCGCCCGAATCTGCCCTTCTTCGACGACGACCTTGCCACCCTTGAGGACATACCGCGGATGCGTGAACATCACGCCATCGCTGTCAGGCTTGGCCGAGTAGATGGTGACGTCGCCATCCGCGCCGACGCCGAGATGCCCCTTCTGCTTCAAACCAAGGGCTCGGGCCGGACCCGCCGACGTGACGATGACCATTTCGGAAATCGAGTACTCACGATCGATCTCCGGCAACGCGATCCGGTTCAACGCTTCGGGCGGAAGCTTCTTCACTTCCGACTTGCGGAACTCGACATCCATCAGGAGACGCATGATTTCCGGATACCGCCAGAAGCCTCCGCCGTTGGGGTGGTCGGTCGTCAAATACACGCGCCACGGGTCGTCGATGAGCAGCAGGAGCTCGAGTCCAACGGCCCACTGAATCGCGTTGACGAGCTTATGGTCGCTGTAGACGTAAGGCACGATCCCGCACCCGGTCTCGTTCTCGACGTCGAGGTTGCCCCACTTGCGCCCGGTGAGCTCGTGCAGGAAGTGCTGCCAGGGACCGTCGGCGGTGATCGTGACGGCATCGCCGAACAGAATCGCGCCCACGTCGCACGTCAGGTTCCTGTGCGGCATGAACGCCTCGGCCACTTCCTTCGCACCCGACCGCATGGTGCTCCAGTCCTGTCCGCCGTAGGCGTGGAACTGCAGGTGCGCCAGGTGTGCGCGTCGCCCCTGCAGCATGTTCATCGTCTCGATCGTCGAGCCGACATTGCCGGGAACACCGAGGTTGTTCTGATGCAGGTGCATCGGATGCGGCAGGCCCAGCTCGTCGACGATCCGGGCCAGGTCCATGACGATCTGCGCCGCCGTCACCTTCGAATAACCCTCGATCGGCTGATGCAACTGGTTCGCGTTCTTGCCCCACTTCCACGCCGCGACGCCGCCAGGGTTCACCGCCTTGATGCCGAACGTCTTCGACGCCCACAGCATCCAGCCCACGAGCGACTTCGCCCGCTCGAACTCGCCGGCCTCGAGCAGATCGAGCATCAGCTCGTTGTTCGCCATCAGGAGCAGCGTGGACTTGTCGACGATCGGGATGTCGTGCATCTCCTCGTGGGTGTGCTTGGCGGAGAGGATCGGCACTGCCGCCTCGTTCACCGTCGTCCAGCCCATGCCGGCATAGAGGTAGCCGGTGGCGAATGTGGTGGGCGTCAGGCCGCCGATGCCGGCGCGGAGCTCCGGCGTGTGGAGGAACTTCTGCGCGACCCGTTGATTCTCGGGAACGAGGCCGCGTGCGAAGTTGAGCGCGCCACCCGCGACGTGCGTGTGGACGTCGACGCCGCCGGGAAACACCAGCATGCCGGTCGCGTCGATGGTGCGGCTCGGGGCGCCGCCGGCATCACCCCTGATGCGGCCGTCGTCGCCGATGGAGATGTCCTTGACGACGCCGTCGACGCCGTTGGCCGGATCGTAGACTCGTCCGCCGGTTATTCGGACCATGGGGTCTGGGTATCCTGAGATGCGTAATGCAAAATGCAAAATGCAAAATGCAAAACGCACAGTGCAGACCGACCGTTCGCGGCCAGCTTCCAGTCGTTTTGCATTTTGAATTTTGAATTTTGCATTACGCGCGCCGGGATATTTTGCATTACGCGCGTACGGCTACAGGCGCAGGACGCCAGCCGGGCTTTTTCGCGACGGCGGCGATGATCAGGTTGATGATCTCCTCGTCAGTCCGATAGGGGGATTTCAGCCCCGGCCGCAGTGTGATCGGGATCTCGTCCATGCGATACGCCGTGCCGGCCGCGCTCACGCCGGTGACGGCGGTGGTGAAGTGCACGCGAGCGAGCTTGCTCGTGTGGGTCACCTTGGGATCGAGCACGATCGTCGGCGTCCTCTTCAGGTGATCGATCGCCGGCTGCGGCATCGTCGCTCCGGGATCGGCGCCGAGCACCAGCGTGGCGTCGTTGTCACCGCGGACCAGCACGTCAACGGTCGAGAACTCTCCCGGGTTGAAGCGCGGATACCCGCGGCTCAAATTGACGCCGAAGGGGTAGCCGGTCGTCCAGCGGAGCACGACGTCGGCGCCGGTGACATTGCCGTGTCCGCGCATCGGCATGCAGACGAACTTCGTGAACGCGTTCATCTCCGCGGCGATGTTCAGGATCCCGGCGGAGTTCATGTGCTTGCCGCGGGTCATCGAGAGGCCCATGCCGAAGAAGATGACACCGAACTTGGCGCGCTTCATCCGCTCGACGAGATCCTTGATCGTGTCGAGCGACAATCCGATCTCCGCGACGCGCGCCTCGTCCACCTTCTGACCCTTCATGAGCGCGCGCATCGTCGTTCCCAGTTCGAAGTCCTTGCCCGGTTTGATGATCAGCGCGATGTCCGCGGCCCTGGCCGACGGTGTTTCACGAATGTCGATCGTGATCATCGTCCGGCCTTTTCGCCCCTGGGGCACGAACTTGCCCTTCTGCATGATCGTGTACTTCGTGAAGTGACGCGGATGACACTCCGCCGGGTTTCCACCCCAGTAGATGATGAAATCCGCCCGGTTCTTCACTTCACCGAGTGTGCACGTGACCTTGCCACCCAACTGGGCGGCTATCTCAGTAGGGCCGTGTCAAAGCGAGGTGTGGCTGTCGACCACACCTCCGATCATTTCGGCGAGCGCGACGGCGCCGCGGCTGGCCTCGCAGGTGACGTTGCTGAGCCCGTACACCAGAGGCATGTTCGCGTTGTAAAGGATGTCGGCCGCGACCTCGACGGCTTCCTCGACCGTCGCTTCCTTACCGTCGATCAATGCGTCGGGATAGTGATGTTCGGCGGTGTGATAGCGGAAGTGCGCCTCGCCGAGACTGCAGGCGTTCTTCGCCTTGACGATCTTCTCCTGCTCGGCGTGCAGCTCGATGTCGTCACACACGCACCCGCAGAAGGTGCACGTCGCGTTGCGGACAATCTCCATGACAAGCCTCTACGAAGATTCAGGAATCAGGATTCAGGAATCAGGATTCAGGCCTGCGCTAGGCATCAGGCACGAAGGCTGATGCCCAACACCTGAAGCCTTCTGACCTTGACCAGCCCTGATTCCTGATTCCCGATTCCTGATTCCTATCCGGATTGCTTATCGCCCGTACCGGGCGACACGAGGAACGTTCAAGCCAGTTCCCGGCCGCGGTAACTCCCTCGAGTCCGTCGCGGCTGGAATCGTCCTTCCTCGATTTCAGTCCAGTGCGGCACCTGCTCTTCGGGCAGAATGCCGTAGCGGATCGCCTGCTCGCGATCCACGACCGTGTTCGATCCACGCTTCATGGTCATTCCTCTGGGGCGGCCACGTTCGAGCCCGAGGGCGGCGCTTCGAGCAGCTCCACCTCGACCTCCCACCCCTTGGACAGGGGCATGCCTGTTCCGTCCGTATATTGTCCCATCAATCGACAGGT
The DNA here is from genome assembly GCA_036407095.1 of Vicinamibacterales bacterium. Classification (GTDB taxonomy): domain Bacteria; phylum Acidobacteriota; class Vicinamibacteria; order Vicinamibacterales; family UBA2999; genus Gp6-AA40. The sequence continues at coordinate 36,079 of DASWZV010000032.1, forward strand.
CGGCGGGCCATAGGGGATGAAGATCATCCCGCTCGGCGTCTTGCCTGCCACGCACGTGAAGGTCTCTTCGCCCCACAACGACCGGACACGGACCGTGCTGCCGCTCGGCACCCCAATCTCCTTCATGTCGTCGGGGTGCATGATCATCGTGCTGACGGTGGCCTTGTAGTCGTCGAGAAACTTACCCGAGCTGACCTGCTGTCCCTGCTTCGTTGTCCGCCCGGCGTTCATCAGAAAGCGCCGGCTGCCTGGAGTCAGCGGCGTGCCGGTGCTCTCGAGTGGGTTCCCAATACTGTCAGCCATGGTTTAGGAGTACGTAGGGGCCGCCTTTCCCCCTTCGCGAAACGCCACGGGGGACCCGCCGTACCTTCGGCGGAGGCGGGCAGCGGCCCATCACCCGATCGTACTCTGATGCTCACTCGCCGGCCAAGCCCTGCCAGGTGCTGTTGCCGAGCGATGGCGGCGATGCGGCCCCTCGAATCGCGTCCGACAAACGAGGCAACGCCTTCAGGATCTGATCGTCGCCACGCTCGACCGCGGAACGAAACAGGTCCAGCACGTCGCCTTCGATCTCGAATCGGCCGCAGTGATGACACTCGACTCGGAAGACGCTCATATCGACGAGACGTCGGATCAGAGCTCGACGCTGGCAGAGCGGGCAGATCCAGAGTTTCTCCCGGAGTACAGTGCGCAATTCGCTGACCGCTCCCTCGCGCGACCAGTCCTCCTGGATCTCGATGGAAAACGCCGGAAACCGCGCGTGCGGCCAGTGATCGTCGAAGTTCACGGACCATGCACCGTCCGAGAGGTCGTGGACATCGACGACACTGACACAATCATCAACCTTCAATTGCCCGAGGACATCGGCGCCAATGGCGCGCAGTTGCACCGCATCGAGTGAAATCATCGCAACGCCCTCTTGTCGCCATGCCGGACGGTCACGAACGTGCGGTCGAGGTATTCGAGCAGCGGCACGACGATCCTCCGGCTGCTGCCGAGCACTTGCCGGATCTCGCTCACCGTCGCCGGACCATGCTGTGCGACGAAGGCCTTGACCTGCGTCGTCGCCTGAGCGGCTGCCACTGCGCTGAGGACGAGCTCCGCGCTGATCTCTACGACCTCACCGCTGTCGATCAGGAACTTGAGCGCCCGTTGCGAAGCGGCATCGGGCGTGAGGTCCTTGCGCGACGGCGGCTCGAGTGGTTGTACGGCCAGCTTTCGCCGTAACGTCTCCCCTGCCCCTCGCAGCGGGTCAGGAAGCTGCGCGCGATGCCCGACACGCTGAATCAGTGAACCGGAGCGGGTGAAACCCTCCTGGCTGAGGCTCGTAATGAGCGAGTCGAACAGTTCGTCGACCGGGAATTCCTTCGTGATGGTGTTGCGCAGATCGGTGAGCGACAATCCCTGGCGCTCCGGGTGCTCGCGATGCCCCTCGTCAATGAGTTGCGCGGCTCGGCGACAAACGGCCGCCCAACTCGCCGCAGCGACGAGCATATCTCCCGCCGCAATCACGGTGCCTTCACGAACCAGCTGTTCGATCGCCCGGTCGATGTCCGGCGTGCTGAATCGCGTCTTCACGAATGCGCGTGAGCGCCGAACCGCCCGGTCGCGAACGACGTAAGCCGCCACGAAGTCGGCCGGCGTATCAATCGAGGCGGCGAGGCGCTCGAGCCACTGCTGTCGCGCCTCGTTGCGAAATGCTCGTCGCGTGGCGTCGGGATCGAGCACGATCGCGCCACCCAGGGTGTGCTGCTCGGACCAGTCACGCAGCGTGAGATGATCGCCGGCAAACAGGAACACCGGCACCTCGAGACGGAGCTGCGCGACCTGCCGTTGTCCAACTGCCAACTCTTTTCCGACCCCGAGCGCCAGGTTCGCCGGAACGTTCCCGCTGCCATGGTGCACGCGCATGCGAACGCCATCTTTCAGAGGTCGACTCGCTCTCGCTGAGATCTCCACCATCGCGTCGAGACAGTCACTCGGACCGCTCATCCCGGGCAACGTGACGACATCACCGCGATGCACACCAGCGACCGGATCGACATCGGCTAGATTGAGCGCCGTGCGCGTGCCAGGACCGCTGGTCTCGACATCCCGTCCGTGCGACTGCATTCGACGGATTCGCGCCGGCCGGCCACTCGGCTGTATGACGACCGCCTGCCCGCGTTGAAGCCGTCCTCCGGCCAACGTGCCGGTCACGATGGTGCCGGCTCCGGCAAGTGTAAACACTCGATCGACCGCCAGCCTCGGCTTGCCAACGTCGCGCGGCGGCGGTGCGTTGGACAGTTCGCGCGCGATCGCCATTCTCAGCGCGTCGAGTCCAAGTCCGGTCACGACCGACGTCGGAACAATCGGAGCGTCGGCAAACACGCTGCCTTCCAAGTGCCGGCGCACTTCAGATACTGCGGCTGCCTCGCCTGTGACCAGATCGGCCTTGGTCAGCGACACCACTGCCCTGCGAACACCGAAGTAGCTCAGGATCTGCAGGTGCTCCTCGGTCTGCGGCATCCACCCATCGTCGGCCGCGACGATCAGCAGCGCGAGATCGATCGCACCGACACCGGCGACCATGTTCTTGACGAAATCTTCGTGTCCCGGCACGTCCACGATGCCGACGTGGATCGGAGATCCTGAAGAGGGCGACGGCAGTTCGAGGTGCGCAAACCCCAGATCGATGGTGATGCCGCGCGCTTTTTCCTCAGGCAGACGATCGGGATCGGTTCCGGTGAGCGCCTTGATCAACGCGCTCTTCCCGTGGTCGACGTGGCCGGCCGTGGCCACGATGTAGTGCGTCCCGTCGTCCATCAGCGATTGTTACGCTCCCGACGCCGCCAGAAGCCCGCGGATCACGGCCGGGTCCTGGTGTGGGAAGACGGTCCGGAGATCCAGCTTCATCGACCCGCGGCCGACGTAGGCAATGACAGGCTCGGGTTGCCCCCGCAGCAGCGCCGCCAGCGCCTGGGCGCCCAGCCTTGGATGGGTCACCTCAATCGTGATCGACGGCAGCGCCGATCGAGGCAACGTGCCGCCGCCGATCTGCGCGTGCCCATCGCCGATCCGGAGTCGGAGCTGCCGGCCTTCCAACGCCGTGACGATGCGCTCGGCGCGGCCGCGGAGCTCGTCGTTGGACACGTGCATCATCTCGAGAACAGGGATCCGCGTCTCACCACGGAGGTACGCATCAACAGTGGACTCGAGCGCCGAGAGGATCAGCTTGTCGCACCGCATCGCTCGAAAGAGCGGCTCGCGCTTGAGCGCATCGATCATCCGCTTGCGCCCGGCGATGACACCAGCCTGCGGACCGCCGAACAGCTTGTCGCCGCTGAAGCAGACCAGATCGACGCCTCGCGTTACGACCTCCGCGGGTGTCGGCTCATGTTCCACGCCGGCGACTTTTTGCGTTTGAACAATCGCACCGCTGCCGAGATCCTCGACGAACGGCACCTTTTTCCTGCGGGCCAACGCGGCGAGATCCTCCGTTGACGGCGACTCGACGAAGCCGTCCATGAAGAAGTTGCTGCGATGGACTTTCAGGATGAGTGCGGTGTTGCGCGTGATCGCCCTGGCGTAATCGTTGACGGCGGTCTGGTTGGTCGTGCCCACCTCCCGAAGACGCGCGCCTCGCGCTTCGAGGATCTCGGGGATGCGGAAGCCACCGCCAATCTGCAGCAGCTCGCCGCGCGAGATGATGACTTCGGACGGCTCGGCACGGCAGAAGTACTCGAGGATGAGGACCAGTGCCGCCGCGTTGTTGTTGACGACGGTTGCGGCGTTGGCGCCGCACAGTATCGCGAGCGCGTGTTCGAGATAGGCGCCCCGGCTGCCACGCGTCCCGTCACTCAGACTGTATTCGAGCGTGCTGTAGTTGGCGCCGATCTCAGTGAGCGCGCGAAGGCTCTCGGCAGCGAGCGGTGCACGACCAAGATTCGTGTGGACCAGAATCCCGGTCGCGTTGATGACCGGGGTGATGCGTGATGCGCGCAGGCGTTCGAGATTCGAGCGGACGCTCGCGACGATGGCGTCAGCGTCGGGGATCGTCTTCTGCGAGCGCAGCATTTGAAAATGACCGCGCACGGCATGGACGACGACCGGTGATGGAAGACCCGTGTCGCCGAGCGCCTGCAGGACCTTGTCGACTGAAGGAATCGCGCGGAGACGCGAGGGCTTTGGGTTCACGGTTCAGAGTTCAGGGGTTCGTCATCGCGCCGTGGCTCGCTGAGTCGCTTGCGAGCGGAGGCGGATAACGGAGAGGGTGGGAATCGAACCCACCCCCCGGCACGAAGTGTCGGGGCGACGATTTTGAAGACCGTGACGACCACCAGGCACGTATCACTCTCCGCCCTCCATCCTATCGTGCCTCGCGCTAGACAACCGCAACGCAGGGTGATCCCGCTTCGATCTCGCCGATGACCGCCGCGCGCTCAAAGCCTTCGCGCCCGAAGCAGTCGAGCACATCGTCCACCACCTCGGGAGCGCACGCGACGAGCAGGCCTCCGCTCGTCTGCGGGTCGGTCAGAATCGCCTGCTCAACGGCACCATGCGTCGTCAGATCGATGAGATTGCCATAGCCCTTCCAATTGCGGGCCGAGCCGCCGGTCACGAATCCGGTGGAGGCAAGTGTCCGCGCGTCGGTGAGAAGCGGAACGGAGCTCCAGCGCACGCGTGCGCGCACACCGGATCCGCGACAGACTTCCAGCAGGTGGCCAAGGAGTCCGAAGCCTGTCACGTCGGTCAGCGCATGCACACCAGGCATCTGCGCCAGGTGCATGCCGGGCGTATTGAGCTGCGTCGTGCTGGCGATCAACTCGCGGTATTGCGCGTCGGTCACGTGCTGCTTCTTGACCGCCGCCCCGTAGAGTCCGACGCCGAGCGCTTTGCCCAGGACGATCCTGTCCCCCGGCTTCGCATCGGCATTGCGCTTCACGTGCCGCGGATTGATCAGGCCGATGGCCACGAGGCCGTAGATGGCCTCGACCGAATCCACGCTGTGACCACCGGCCACTGGAATGCCGGCACGCTGGCACACCGACTCGCCGCCGTCGAGAATGCGCCGGATCGTGTCGACCGGGAGCTTGTCGATCGGCATCGCCACCAGCGCAAGCGCGAACAGCGGCCGGCCGCCCATCGCGTACACGTCCGAGATCGCATTGGTCGCGGCAATCGAACCGAAGTCGAACGGGTCGTCAACGATCGGCATGAAGAAATCCGTCGTCGCGACGATCGCCTGCTCCTCGCTGATGCGATACACCGCGGCATCATCACTGGTCTCGATGCCGACCAACAGGTCGGATGGAATCAGACCGCGGCCTCCGGATCTGGTGATGATCTGCTCGAGCACGGCAGGCGCGAGCTTGCAGCCGCATCCGCCGCCGTGGGAGAGGCTCGTGAGCCGCACAGTTGTCAGTGTGTCCTTCACGGTTTCGATTGTATACGGTGGGATTGGATCATCCTTCTTCGACACCGACCATCACCCGACTGGCTGACTGGTGACCAAAGGGCTCCATCGCGCGGCCCGAGCACTGCCATCCTGAGCTGTTGCGCCAGCCAGGTTGATGCATCCTGGAGCGCGGCGTGGAGCGAGCCGCGTACGCGATAGTCGCCAATGGCGTCGCAGGCGAGGCGAGCGGCGGAGGAGGAGCAAGATCGTCAGACTCTTGCGACGGGGGAGCCGCGACGAACCGTGAGGTACGCGCCGGAGATGCCATTGGCCGGCGAGCGGATCGCCGCGCGGAAGGACGCGTCAACCTGGTTGGCGCAATCTTAGTCGGGCGGGGAGATCACTGATGACCAGCGGCGTGCCGCAGTTGGGAATGAAATCAATGAGGAGACTACCACTCGATTTCGAGCTTCGCGTCTCCGACACGTTCCAGCACCCGACTGGCTGACGCATTCCTCCGCGCCGCGATCCGCTCGCCGGCCAACGCCGGTTCTCCGCCGCGCACGTTTGCGCAGTGGGGTGGAAGCGGGCTCTGCGGCGCGTGCCGTGCTCGGGCGCGGAGCTGGTCTACACTCTGACCACCATGCACAGACTGATGTATCTCCTCATTACTCTCCTCGTGACGACGGTCAGTGGCCTTGACGCGCAAGGCGGCCGCGGAGCGCAAGGGCCGCCGAACATCACCGGCGTGTGGACCGGCACGTGGAGCGCCTACAACCCGGCTCGGGCTGCCGCGCCGCCCAAGGAACTGTGCGCCAAGCTCACAGCAACAATCGCCCAGAAAAACGACGCCTGGCAGGCTGTGTTCGAAGGCGACTGCGGGCGGCCATACAAGTACACGATCACCATGGAAGGCCGTCAGGCCGGTGTCGCCGTGTTGTTCAAGGGTACCGCCGACCTCGGTCCCAAGGACGGCGGCGTGTACGACTGGATCGGCCGCGCTGACGACAAGGAGTTCGTCGGCTTCTTTACCAGCGGCTTCTATACCGGGGTGTTCACGATGACCAAGACGAATTGAGAGGCCCCGCAACGATCACGATCTGACGCCGTCGAGGATCCCGCGCAGGATCTCTTCGTCGGTCGGGCGCGTGGAGCGCAGCGCTGCTCGCATCGGCAGCGGAACTTTGTCCATGCGGTACGCGGTGCCCGCCGAATCGATTCCAGGTGAGGCGGTCGTGAAATGGACTCGCGCCGTCGGACGGGGACGCTCGCGGATCCGATCGATTCGAACGTGCGGAATCCGTTCGAGATGATCGATGGCCGCCTGCGGCATGGTGATCCACGGGTCGGCGCCCACGATCAATGCCGCATCGGCCTCGCGCCGCGCGAGCAGATCGACGGCCGTGAACTCGCCCGGATTCGAGCGCGGGTAGCCGCGCGTGAAATCGACGCCAAACGGGTAACCGGTCAACCAGCTCAGCACGTTGTCAGCGCCAGCCTCGTTGCCGTAGTCGCGCATCGGCATCGCCACGAACTTCGTGTACGCATTCAGCGACGCGGTGAGCGCCAGCACCGCCGCGACGTTCATGTGCCTGCCGCGACTCTGGGTCAGGCCGGTGCCGTAGAAGTTGACGCCGAACCGCGCCCGCTTCATCCGATCGGCCAGCGCGGTGAGCTCGCCGATCGTCAGGCCGCACGTCTCTACGAGCGAGCAGTCGAACGGGCGGTCGGTGACGAGCGCGCGAAGCGCGGTGAGCAGTTCGAAATCGGTTCCCGGACGAATCTGCAGGAAGTGGTCCGCCGCGCGCGCTCGGCGTTTCCCGAACATCGACCACGAGCATCGTGCGATCGCATCGGCCGCCAGGCACGTACTTCCCGGTGGGCGTGAGCGTGTACCGGCTCAAATGGCGCGGATGCGTCTCGACGGGGTTGGTTCCCCAGTAGATCAGGAGGTCGGCCCGATTCTTCACTTCGCCGAGCGTGCAGGTCACCTTGCCGACCAGTTGCGCGGCGATCTTGCTCGGGCCGTGCGTGAGCGACGTGTGGCTGTCGACCACGCCCCCAATTGCTTCCGTCAACTCGATGGCGGCTCGCTGTGATTCGCTCGTGGAATTGGCCAGGCCATAGACCAGAGGCAGGTCGGCACGAGCCAGAATCTCCGCGGCTGTGCCGATCGCCTCGTCTGTCGAGGCCGCGCGCCCATCGACCAGCGCGGATGGATGACTCGTGTCATCGACATGCCCGTGAAACCAGGCGCGCCCTAACGTGCACGCGTGCTCGGCGCGGACGATTCGATTCGCCGCCGTCCGCAATTCAATATCGTCACACAGGCAACCGCAATAGATGCATGTCGCGCTCGTCACCACCGACTGGTCCACGCCCTCTCCGCTCGAACTCCCAGCCTATCAGACTACTTGCTGTACTTCGTGATGCCCCTGAGCTGTGCCTCGGCGGTGAAGACATTGCCAGCCGCGTCGACGGCGATACCCTCGCCCATTGCACCGTCAGGCGAGTTCGGCACCGCGTGCGGCGGAACGAAGATCGTCACCTTGCCGTCTTTGAGACTCCCGATCCGGACGCCTCGCTTCCATCCTGGATGAACGGCTTCGGTCGACTCTGAGTCCGCCGTATAGATCAGGTCGTTCCTGTCGATCGCCAGCCCGCTGATACGCCCGAAGTCGTCGTACTCGCGTACGAACTTTCCCTCTTTCGTCAGGATCTGAATGCGATGGTTGTGGCGATCGGCCACAACCAGACGCCCCTGCGAATCGAACTCGAGCGCATGCGGCGTGCGGAACTCGCCCGGACCTGTGCCGGCCTTGCCGATCACTCTCAGGAACTTCCCGTTCTTGTCGAACACCGAGACGCGCGCGACGAGGTTGGGATCGGAGACGTTGGTGTGACTCTCGGCGACATACACATCGCCATTCCCCGGGTCGGTCACGACGTCGGTCGGATCGGTCAGCGCTTCGGGCGGGTTGCCTCTCACACCTGGTTTGCCGATCGTCATCAGGACCTTGCCCTCGGGGCTGAACTTGACGACCACACTCCCCTTCGTGTCTTCGCCCGGAAACTTCGTGAGCTCCTCGGAGCTCGCTGCGCGCGAGTCGGCGACCCACACGTTGCCTTCTCGATCGACGTGAATGCCGTGCGGCCACACGAATATCCCGCCGCCGAAGCTTCGGATCTCCTTGCCCGACTCATCGAAGTGGTGGACCGGGTTCGCTTTCGTCCCGAGGCATCCCGGCGCCGTGCCTGGCGAGCATCGATCGGTCGCCCACACCGATTTGCCGTCGCGATCGATGGCCACGCCGTTCGAGCCGCCCCAGTCCCGCTTCTCGACATCCAACCGCGCCCAGTCGCGAATGATGCGATAGGGGTTCGCACCGCTGTTGACCGGCGGCACCGCGTCGGTCTGCGGCGTGCCTCCGCGCTGCTGCGTCTGAACCAACGCACCAGCAAGCGTCAGAGCGATCGCGCCGACAAGCGTCAGACGAATCGCACCAGCACGCGACAGCGAGGATCGCGCCGGCATACGTCGAATGATCATTTCCAGCTCTCGATCGCTTTGTGATGCAGCGACTCCGGCGTGATCTCGACCAGCTCGATCCGGCCCATATAGGGATCGGTGATGTTCGCGATGATCGCTTTCGTGTCGCTGACGTTGGTGTCGGTGACGGTCAAGCCGCTCTTCCTGAACCGTGCCACCGCGTCTTTCGCGTTGTCGACGACGAGGCCGTAATGCGTGAACCCGGCCGGCCGCTGCGCGTTTGCGGGATTGAGCTCGAGGAAGGTGTTCTTGCTGATCTGCATGTAAACCAGCCGCGGCTGGCCGTTCGCGTCGTTGGCACGAAACGCTTCGCGATATCCCATCTTCTGCGTGTAGTAGGTCACCGCCTCGGCGACGTTTGGAACGTTGATACCGACGTGATTCATCATCACGACGCCACTGTTCGCGCTCTGCGCCATCACCCCGTGCGCCGCCAACCCAACGAGCAGACCGGCCGTGAAGACCATTGCGCTACGCATGCGTGCCTCCTCTGGTGCCCGTATTCATGACGTCATTTCAATTTCTGCTCGGCACTCTCCCGGATACGGTCGCGGAATGCGGCAGGCACATCTGTAGCCGACGGCAGAAGATCCAGCGCCTTCTGCGCGTTGACGCGCGCCAGGTCCTTCTTTCCCGCTGCGAGGTAGCCGTCGGCCAGACTGTCGTACGCATTGGGCGAACGAGGAAACGCTGAGACGTTGAGCTCGAACACTTGGATCGCGTGCGCGACCGCGCCCGCCTTCAAGTGCTCGTAGCCGATGATGTTGACGATCGCCTCTGGGAACAATGCCGCGGCCGGATCGCGTTTGCGAGCCTCGGCCAGCTGCTGCGCGACTCTCGCCGGGCCGCCGGGCTGGTCGATGAGCGAGAGCACGGCGCTTTCCCTGGCAGGCGCCGGTGACTCCGGAGCGATCTTCGAACCGTTCGCGCCTCCGACGAGCGTCGCGCGGAACCACTCGACGATGGCGCGCATCAACTCGGGATGGCGGCCGAACATGTCGGAACCGTGACCGCCGTTGGTGTAATGCGCCAGTTTCTTTTGCGGGCTCGCCGTCAGGCTATAGAGCCACTGCGTGGTCACCACCGAGGCGGGAAACTCGTCATCGTCGGCCAACGCGAGGAAGGCGGGAACGCGTCGGCTGCTGCGAAGAAACTGCCGACCCTGCAAGTCGGTCGTCCCCGACAAGAGCACGAGCGACTTGACTTCCGGATGGCGGCGCGCGGTCTGAACGGCGTTGTCCACGCCGCAACTGGCGCCTCCAACACCGATCGCGTCTCGCGTGACGTTCGGCTGCGACACCAGATACTGAAAAGCGGCGTCGATGTCCACTGGCCAGAATGCCTGCTGCGCGGTTTGTTCACCGCCGGTCAGTTTGTCGAATCGATCACCGCCGCTCTCACCGAAGCCGCGCAGATCCATCGTCAGCACATGGATTCCGGCCGACGCCAACTGCCGCGCGAGGTCGTTCCAGATCGTCCGCTGCCGGTTGCACTGGTGGAGCAGCAGCACGCCTGGGCCGCGTGACGACGCCGAGAACAGAGTGGCTTTGAGGCTCAGCGATCCCGCGCCGGTCAGGTCGACATCACGAGACTGCGCAAGGGAAGGAACGGCGTAGAGCGTGGCGACGAAAATCGCAACGAGCAAACGATGGAACAAGCAGATGCGGCACATCATTGCGACTCCATTCTGCAACCGGGCGAATGACAATGCCAACTTTTCGTAATGAGTGTGCCGTCGCATCGAAAATCGTTGAGCCAGGCAGAGGACACCTCGTCGTCGCTGGATCCGCATCAGCGTCGCGAGGGACGGAGCCACCTCCGTCCCTCTTTTTGTGTACGCGTTACGAGCCACACGGCAGTCCGATGGACAGACGCCGTTCTCCGGTCAACATCACTCCCCGGACCAGGTGGTACATGTACGCTCCCAAGCAGAATCGTCCGAAGAACACCAGCATCAGCGCGGCGACGAACACTCCCTCCAGCATCCAGGCAGTGATCGTGGCGTGGAGGAACAGCGCCGCAGCGATGCCGAGCGTGAATGCTGCAGCCTCACCCATTGCGAACCGACGTGGAGTCGGCGCCACGGGAATCGGCGTCAGCCCGCGAGGGTACGCGGCGGCGTAGTTGTAGATCGCGTCGAACGGATTGCGCGTCGGCACGAGTGCGCTCCACCACAGCGCCGCGGAGAGCGCGAGGAAGAACGACGGGCTCTGAAGCAGAACACCGACCGCAAACAGACCGCCGATGATTCGAGGTTGCAGCATCAACGCGGTGTACAGCGTGTGATTGGCGCTCGAACGCGAAAAGCCCATCTGGCAAATGAAGTCGACCTCTGAGTAGCGCATCGCAGTCTCCTTTCCGACTGTCCTCTCTCCGACCCCACAACGAGACGATCGTGAACCGATTGACGTCGGCGTTCCATGACCGGGACTCTGAGCCGCTTACCCGGAACTCCGGATCCGCTTGACGCCTTGATTGAGGCTCTGAAATCCTTGATTGCTTCTCCGGCCGCTGGGCCGCGTCTCACTCGAGGTCGAGATGGACGTTCTGTCCGACGTGCTCCGCGTCGTGCGCCTGTCAGGCGCGGTGTTCTTCACCGCGGACTTCTCATCGCCGTGGGCGATCGAGTCACCGATGCCCGCCATGCTGATGTCCGCAGTGATGCCCGATGCGGAATGCATCGTGCTCTTTCACATCCTCGTCGAAGGCGCGTGTGAGGTGGCATGTGAAGGACACCCGGTGACGACGATGCAGAGTGGTGACGTCGTGGTCTTTCCACGCGGCGATCAACACACCATGCGCAGTCACGGCACGGCTCACCCGACGCCGCTCGCATCCATCTTTTCGCCCGGTTCGCACGACGAGCCTCCGCTGTTGGCCCACGGCGGCGGCGGACACACGTCGCGCTTGCTATGCGGCTACTTGACCTGCGATCAGCGCTTCGCTCCGCTCGTCGAGGAGCTGCCGACGATATTGGTGGTGCGGAGCCGCGATGACTATTCAGCGATCGAAGCGGTCGACCGCAGCGGCACCCGGCCAACGGACGTTCCCCCCGGATCGAGCACCTGGCTCGGTACCACGTTGAAGTTCACGATCAACGAAGCGAGAGCGGCGCGTCCCGGCAATGCGGCGATGCTCGGACGTCTGACCGAGCTGATGTTCGTCGAGATGCTTCGTGAGTACATGCAGCGCCTTCCCACCAATCAGGGCGGATGGCTTGGCGGACTGAACGATCAATACGTCGGAAAAGCGCTGCGGCTGCTGCACGCGCAGCCCGGCCGCGACTGGACGGTCGATGATCTCGCGCGTGAGGTTGCCGTCTCACGCTCTGTGCTGGCGCAACGGTTCGTGGAACTGGTCGGTGAATCGCCGATGCGATACCTGACCAACTGGCGGATGCAGCTCGCCAAGCAGATGATGCGCGAGGGCGCACGCAACATCCAGGAGGTTGCGACGCGCGTCGGGTACGAGTCGGAGGCGGCGTTCAACCGCGCGTTCAAACGAGCAACCGGCTCGCCCCCTGCGACGTGGCGCAAAGGCGCGCTTACCAGTTAGCTGTTACGACGGCCCGCCGACGAAGACCGGTGGGCGTCCTCCTGAACCCGACCCGCCCCACCGGGTCGGAGCACTGACACCCATCCCCATCCCCGAGCCGCTGTTGCAACTCAACGACGCGAGGGTGGTGGCCAGCGCCAATGCCAGAAGCACGATGCGTCGTTCGAGCACGGAGCGATTCATCGATTCATCCATTCCGATCAGAACGGGAACTTCTGCAGCGCGAGCGGCGCGCCGCCTGGATCCGCGATGACGACCAGCGACCCGTTGCGGCGCTCTGGTGCCGTAGGCAGGAGAATGCGACCACCCAACCCGGGCACGCGTGCGGCGAGCGAGGCCGGATCACCCACGAGCACGTACGGCAGCCAGTTCGGCAGCACCTCACTGCCCTCGGGAAGCTGAAAGAGACCGGCGCGCGGACGCGTCGTGGTTTTGAGGACGTGGTACTCGACGCCGAGTCGCGTGTCGGAGATCGTCGACTGATACCCGACGAGACGGGTATAGAAGTCGAGTGCCTGTTTCGCGTCTCCAGCCAGATACTCCTGCCAGAAGAAACGGCTCGGCACGGCATGCTCCGGATCGACGACGCCGCGGATCTCGCGATGCAGTTGCGCGAGCCCGAGCGGCGCGCCTTGTGGATCGGTTACCACCGCCGCTCGCGCGATCGAGGCGATCTCGCGCGGTTCGACGAGCACCTTTCCACCGCCGGTCTTCACGAGCGAGACCGTGTTGTCGACGTCTGCGACCGACATGAAGCTGATCCACTGTGGGGCGGCGTTGGGAAGCGAGCTGACATCGACGATGCCCGCCACCGGATTGGAACCCAGACGGGCGAGGACGTAGGGATTGTCGTTCCGCTTCGTGCTCTCGAAGTGCCAGCCGAAAAGCGCGCCGTAAAAGCGCTCGGCCGCACCGACGTCCTTCGTCATCAAGTCATACCAGACGAAGCGGCCCGACTCGACGGGATCGATCGCCGCGACCGGCACCGGCGTCGTGAAGACACTGAGAGCGGCAAGCACACACGCGGTGCTGATCGATGTGGCGGCAAGCAGTCTGCGAACCATGAGCGTTGTTGCCATTCGCCCCTGATGATGCAAGCGTGGGTCCGCGCCCGCACTCATGACGTCGTGGCGCATTCGTTGAGCAGGGAGTGAAAGGCGACGGCGCGCCCGCGCTCCGTCGTGGCCGCGCCGAGTGCCTCCAGGCGTTGCACACGACTGCGATGAATCTGCGCGGCTGCTGCGACGCTCCATGAAATAGCCGCGCTACGGATGAGCTGGAGCGTTAGAATCCCAGCCAACGCGAACAGCGGACGTCGTCTGGAGGAAATCCGTGGCGATCATGACCGTCGATCGTTGGCTGGAGTACACCAATGCCGGCCGGACTGCCATTCGAAGCAGCCGCCTGAAGGCGCTCGACACTGCGCTCACCGAGTACCACGGTTCACCAATCGATGACCACAAGAACCGTTTGCGGTCGGCGCTCATCGCGTGGCTCCAGGAGCTCGGCCCCGGCTGGAAAACGAACGCGCGGAACCGTTATCACGCGATCGACGATCTCTACCGCCAGGTCATGGACATCGGCACGCCGAAGACCGGCGCCGAGATGGTCGCGCTCTCGCATCTGCAGGACGAATCGAGGGCGCTCGTCGACACGCTCTTCCACGGGAAGACGCTCGACTGGCGCACCGGCTTCGTCGGCAAGCTCGGCGATCGGAAATACGAAGCCGTGTTCACGATCTCGAACGAGGCAGTGGGTGCCGCGGCCGGCGTCGATGAGCTCGTTCGTGGCGATGAGGCGTTCGGCCCGACGTCGCAGCGCGCCGCCGCCGGCGGCGCCAAAGCAGCCGCGCCGGTCGCGAAGACCGTGGCATGGGCGCTCACGCTGCGCGAACAGCTGCTGCTGCAACTCGTGCCGGCAGACATCCGGCACCAGGTGCCGATGGCGCTGACGCAGGTCTTTCCCGATTTCATGGAGCGGCTGGTCGCGTCGATGATTCCGTTCGCGGGGATCATCACCTCGAGTGCGGTCCTCGCCAAGGACCTTCGCAAAGTGATGCTGGAGACGTATCACCTGGATCGCACCCGGATGCACGTGCAACGCTCGCTCGCCGTCGCAGATCCAGAAGCGGCGATGCAGGCGGTCATCAGGATTCTGGAACGGGAACGGAATGCCGATGCGGCCGAAGCGCTGCTCAGCATCGCCGAGTTCGGCGGAAAGCTCGCCGGCGCGCTCGTCGACGGCGGCGCCGCGTCGAGTGCGGCGATCGGTGCCGCGTCGGGCGTCGTGAAACTGATGAACATCATCCGCGTGATCGTGCGCGACGTGAAGGAGAAGACCGCTGCCAATCTCGCGATGGCGAGAGGTGTCGATCTCACGATCTTCGGGATCTGTCCGCTCGCGGGCGCCTACTACGTCTGCTGCGCGCCCACGAGCGCGCTGGTCAACGACATCTACACCCGCTGGTGGCAGCCCGGCTGGCGCGGCGACGTCGAACGCACCGTCGTCAGGCACCTCGATCCGATCCGCGATCGCGCGCGTCGCGTGATCAGCGATCATCGCTTCGTGATCAAGGGCCTCGAGCGGTATCCCGGCGTGCTGTCGCGCAACGACAAAGAGCTCGAGGCGATGAGGCAGCGCATGGGCACGACCGGCATGGAAGGCTTCGGCTACAACAACATGCCGCCGGTGCTGAATGCCAAACAGATAATCCGCCGTCGCTAATCCACGACTCACCTGCCGCCGATTCACTGGACTGAGCGAAAGCGATCGGGTACGACGGGCGCCAGAGCCGCCTCAGACCGCGACCAGCACCCGACTGGCTGACGCATTCCTCCGCGCCGCGATCCGCTCGCCGGCCAACGGCATCTTCGGCGCCTGCCTGACGGACCTTCACCGCTCCTCCGTCGCAAGAGACTCACGATCTTGCTCCTCCTCCGCGGCTCGCCTCGCCTACGAAGCCGTTGGCGGCATTCCTGCGCGGCTCGCTCCACGCGGCGCTCCGGAATGCATCAGCCAGTCGGGTGCTGCTGATCGGTGAGCGAACAGCTGGTCTTGCGCCACTGACGCCGACAGTTCCATCGCGTGGACCGCCACTTCCATCCTGAACTGTTGCGCCAGACAGGTTGATGCATCCTGGAGCGCGGCGTGGAGCGAGCCGCGCACACGAGACTCGCCAATGGCGTCGCAGGCGAGGCGAGCGGCGGAGGGAGGAGCAACATCGTCAGCCTCTTGCGACGGGGGAGCCGCGAGGAACTGGAAGCGCAGACGCCGGAGATGCCATTGGCCGGCGAGCGGATCGCCGCGCGTAAGGATGCGTCAACCTGTCTGGCGCAATCGGCGCCGAGCATGATGAGACCGGAGACGACGAACGACAACGGACATCGATCAACACCCCGACTGGCCGGCCCATCTTGACTTTAGGATACCGTTGGTATTTAGATACCGTCGGTATGCGAGACCGGGCCCGACTGAGCCGCGAAGACCAGAAAGCCGACACCCGCGCCCGGTTGATGGCGTGCGCGCACGATGTCTTCCTGCAGAAGGGCTTTCACGCCGCCACCCTCGACGACATCGCGCTCCGCGCGGGCGTCACCAAGGGCGCGGTCTACTCCAATTTCGCGAGCAAGGCGGAGCTGTTCGGGGCGGTCAACGGCGCGCGCATGGAAGAGCGGATGCGCACGTACCGCCGGTCGCACGCCGCGGTCACCCGTCTCGACACCTTCGTCCGCGAGTACATGCGCACCATCCTGCGCGACGATCCGGACGGCCGCTGGGCGAGCGTCGTGGCGGAGGCCTGCGCGGTTGCAGCGGGAGATGAGCCGTTCCGCGCCGCGCTGATCGAGCAAATCGGCCGCGGGAATGCGGTCATCGGCGACGCGATGGCGGACCTGGCCGAGCGCACCGGCCTCGAATTCCGTCTGCCGAGGGCGCAGATGATCAAGATCGGCGGCGCACTGATGCGCGGCCTGCTGCTCCAACGGCTGCTCGACCCCAAAGGGATGCCGAAGGATTTCATCGAGGACGTCTACGTCGCATTCATTCAGGCGATGGTTCGGCCGCGGGCTCGGGTGACGCGACCCAGGGGTCTCTCGGAAAGGAGCAGGAACGGCGATGACGAACACGTCTCAGCTTCTCGATCCGGAAGTCGTGCACCGGCTCGGCGCCGAGCTTAGCGCGCGCGACACGTGGTCTCGAGCCGCCCTCCTCGATCTGCAGCACCAGCGCCTCGAAGGCCTGCTCGCTCACGCGGTGTCCGCGTCGCGCTATTACCACGACACGATCGGCGAGGCGGTAGCCGCCGGTGAATCCTTCGACCGCCTGCCGATCCTGACGAAGACCGTCCTGATGAACGAATGGGATCGGATCGTGACCGATCCGCGTCTGCGGCTGCGAGACGTCGAATCGCACCTGGCCGGCGACCGCCGCGCCGACCTTCTCCTCGGCGAATACCGGCCGTTTGCGACCGGCGGCACGACCGGGGAGCGCGCGGTCGTCGTCTACAGTCCCAGCGACTGGCTCGACACCATCGCGAACTGCATGCGCTGGATTCAGGCGATGGGAGCAGGACCGGACGCGCGCGTGATCGGGATCGGTGCGCCGACTGCCCTGCACATCACCAATCGCGCGTTCGCCGAACTGCGCGCGGGACGCGCCGACGCGCCGCGTCTATCAGTCCTCACTCCGCTGCCGGAACTCGTGGCACACCTGAACGACTACCAGCCCGAGATGATCTTCACCTACCCGTCATTCGCGCGCCGTCTCGTGGAAGAGCACGAGGGTGGCCGCCTGCAGATCCATCCACGGCGCATCGCCTCGACGGCAGAGGCGCTGTCGAACGACGTGCGCACCATGATCCACGACACCTGGAACGCACGCGTGGTCGACAGCTACGGAATTACCGAAAGCGGCCTGCTCGGATGCGAGTGCGATGCCGGCCAGGGGATCCACATCGCCGAGGACATGGTCGCCTTCGAAGTCGTCGATGACGACAACCGGCGCGTGCCGGACGGAACGCAAGGCAGCAAGGTGCTCGTCACCACGCTCTTCAACCGGACGCTGCCGCTCATCCGCTATGAGGTCTCGGATCTCGCAACGCTCGACACCGGCCGCTGCCCGTGCGGCCGGCCGTACGCCCGCGTCACGTCGATCGAAGGGCGGCGCGAGGACTACCTGATGCTGCGAGCGCCCGACGGTGAATGCATCCGCCTTCATGCGGCACGGCTGCGCGCGCCGCTCGCTGGAGTGCCTGGGCTGCGTCAATATCAGATCGCGCCGAGGGACGGACGACTGATACTCCGTCTCTCGATACGCGGCGATGCCGATCAGACGACCTCCTGCGCGATCGCGACCGAGGTTGTCCGATCCGCGCTGTGCGCGGCGGGCGCGGACGTGCCGGTATCGACCGAAGTCGTCGACACCATCGAACGCGCTGGAACGGGTGCGAAAGAAAGGCTCGTCTCGATCTAGTCTGGCTCCATGGGACGTGGATCTACGGCACGATCGCGATCGGCCTCTGCCAGAATGCCGCCTTGCCGCTGGTCGGATCGATGACGGTGACCTGACAGTCGTAGCGGCCTGGCGGCACACCTTCGAGCGAAATCGTGAATCGGATGGGCACGGGTTTCGAGGTTCGCTCCAGTGCGTCGGTCGCAGAGACCGGCATCGTCTCGAATGCTTTGCCGCCGTCACGGTAGAACGTCGCGAACGCGACGAGCGGCTGCATTGAAGGAGCGTACTGTTCGTAGGCTTCGAGATAGACGTGCAGGTCGCGCGAGGCACTGAACACACGCGTGACGCTCGGCAGCAGCTTCTGACCACCGGCGATGAGCGGATGTCCGACACTCTGCTTGTCCGTCGTCTTCACGCTGTAGAGCGCTTCGTCGACCGCCATGCGCTGACTGCCGAGGACCACGCTGCTGATCGGCAGGCGGATCGGCTCGCGATTGAGGTTCGGAATCGTGAATGTCGTCTGGTAGGTGCCGATGCGCCCGACCTCCGCATCGCGGACGAGGAACTTCATCACGTACTCGCCGCGCAGCAGCGTGAAGCCGGTCTCGTACAGCACCGGGTGCGTGGCCAGACGTTCGGCCTTCTCGCTGGTCAGCGGGATGCTCATCTTGTCTCGAACGTTGCGCTGCGTCGCGCCGTGGTCGTCTTTGACTTCGACGAGAAAATCGAGCTGCAGCCGCTGCACGCCGCGGCGCCGCGCCCGCTCGAGCTCGCTGCCCGGGATCTTCACGGCGATCGGGACGAAGTACTCGGACCGGGTGATCTGGAAGTAATTCACTTCGAGCGCAATCGTGATGTCGGTGATCGGATTGTCGAGCATCAGCGCGTCTTCGAGCTGACGCTCGCGTTCGACGGTGTTCTGCTTCGCCCACTCCTTGTCGGCGAAGTACCCGGGACGATACGCGAGGCTCGCCTTCGACCCGGCGTTCGCGAGCCGCACTTCGACACGACGGAACCGTCCGTCGTTCGCCGCGTGCGTGCTGTAGAACGCGAGCATGTAGTAGCTCGTTTGCGCCGCCGCGGCCTGGCGGACACCCATCGAGAGATCGTTGTAGTCGACGAGCGCTTTGCCGCCCGTGTCCCTGGCGAGCGCGAACAGCGTGTCCTGCGACTGCCGGAACCGGTTCATCGCCTGCTGAGCGAGCGCGCCGGTGAACATCCCGATGCCACCGGGCGATCGCTGGCTGGCGTCACCGAGCGGCGCCCGCGCCACCAGTCCGCGCGCGTCGACCGGAAAGATCTGGACGTTCGCACGAATCGCCGCGTTGGTCGTCGCCCGCAACTGCGCGGTGTTGTCGGTCCCATTCAGCGCGAGGTTGCTCGTGAAGAACACGAGCGCCTTCTGTTCGGGCAGCGGCCGGAGCATGCCGACCGCCGTCTGCAGCGCCGCGAGCTTCCGGTCCGTGCTGAAGACGTTGAACTCCTCGTCGTCTTGTCCGAAGGCGGAGCTGAAGTCCTGAAAGTCGAGCACGCCATCGCCGTCTTTGTCTTCACCGTTTGCGAGCACGTCGATCACCTCGGCGAGCTTCGCGCGATCGTCGGTGAAGTCCTGTTTCACGCGCACGGCGCCGCCGCGATAGGTCATGATGGCGATGAGATCGGCCGGCGTCATCTGCCGGCCGAGATAGGCCAACGCACCGGAGAACATGCGCTCCTGGTTCGCACCGGGCGGCTCCGATAGATCGAAGAGCAGCACGATCAGGCGGCGATTGCGGAACCGCTCGTCGCCCGCCGGCGGGGTCGTGATGCCCGGCTGCACGAGCGATGACAGATCGGGGGCGGCCAAGGTGCCCGCTCCCGGTGGCCGGCCGCGATCAGATGCCGCGATCTCCAAAGTCCGCGGAGGCAGCGGCGCAAGGTCGTCGAGACGCTGATACTCGGCAAATGCAATGTCCTGCGGCTCGTTGTCCTCGAGCACGATGAAGTCGCGGGCCGTCAGTCCATCGACCGGCGTCCCATCAGGCGCCTTGACGACGACGGTCGTGAGGATCAGCCGCGTCGAGGCGCGAAACGTCGGCTGCTGCGCGTCTACTGGCCACCTGAAGGTGGCCCCCACGATCGACAGGACAACGACGGCCCGAACGATCAAACGGACATTTCGCATCAGAGGGTTCTCGTAGGGGCCACCTTCCGCCTTCGCCGAGGCTACGGCCGACGGGTTAGGTGGCCCCATCAGCGTGTCCCATCAGAATCGGACCCGGATGCTGCTGCGCAGCTTGCGCATGTCGTTCGCTCGGGTCGCGAGCCCGAACTGCGGGCTCGTGATCAGCGTGTTCACACTGGCGTAGGTGACGCGATTGAGCACGTTGGTCGCCTCGATGCGCCAGTCGAAGTTGACGCGGTTGCTCGGACGAAATGTGCGCGCGACCGAGGCGTTCACCGTGAATGTCGACGGACCGGTGATCGAGTTGCGAGCCGCGTTGCCCCACGTTCCTGATGCCGGCGGGGCAAACGCCCCGGCATCGGCATAGGATCCAGCTACTGGCGCGTTTCGAACACCCGTCAAGTCAGGGCGCAACGACCCGATGATGCCGGTGCCGCCGATCGGCGCGAAGTACACGGGCGTGAGAGGCAGACCGCTGCCGGCGCTGAAGTTCGCGGTGAACGTCCAGTCCTTCACCAGCCTGCCCTTCCAGCCGTCGCGCAGCGTACCGCCAGACGTCCCGGAGCCGCTCGTGTATTCGATCGACTCGGTCACGAGATGGCGCTGATCGAAATTCGATCGCGCGTATTCGGCGTCGGGATCGAGCCAGTTCTGAACCAGCGCACCGCCATCGAGCGTCGCACCACCAAAGGCCGCGGCATCGTCCATCGCCTTGGCCAGTGTGTACTGCGTCGTCGAGGCAAGGCCTCCGCTCAGACGATGGCGAACCTGGATCTGGCCGGCGTGACGAATCGATCGGCCGTTCGATGTGAGATAGCGGAACCCAGCCGGGCACGTCGGGCATGGATTCGCCGCGCCGGCGGGGTACGTGTTCGGCAGGAACTGCTGCATCAGGTTCGTGCCGCGAGTGCCGAGGTATGAGACCACCAGCGTCAGCGCTCCATGCAGGTCGCGCTGCATCGACGCCTCCCAATTGTGAGCCGACGCCACTCGGAAGTTCGGATCGACGGCAAACGTGTTGAAGCTCGCGCCGCTCACCGGGAAGCCGTCGGCGAGCGTCAACGCTCTCGATGCATCGGTGCTGATGTTGAACGTGGTCGTGAACGGCGGCTGCGCGGCAAGCAGCGACGCGATCGGCTGATACACGTTCGTGTTGCGATAGATGCCGTAGCCTGCCCGGACGACCATCGATGAACCGAACGACGGGCGCCAGGCCACGCCGAGACGAGGCTGAACACCGCGCATGTCGGCTCGTACGAGCGCATTCGAGTAGCGCATGCCGCTGAGCACGCCGTTCGCACCAGCGATGACCGGTTTCACGGCAGTAAACCCTGGCGCGATATCAAGGTTCGCGAGTCGCCCGCTCGCCTCGGTGATCGGCGCTTCGTACTCCCATCGAACGCCCAACGAGAGCGTCAACGTGGGTTTCATCCGCCAGTCGTCGGTCGCGTATGCGGCGTACGCGCGACCGCGGAACTGCTTGGCGGCGTTGCCGACCGCGATCGCGCTCGTCTGAGGAAGACCGAGCAGGAAGTCAGCGAAGTCGACGCCGCTGGCCGCACTGGTAAACGCGAAGCTTCCTCGAGGATCCTGCTGTTCGAAGACGTCGTTGAACCGCTGCCGGATCTCGCCGCCGAACCCGAGGTTATGAGCCCCTCGGAACCTCGAGAGACTCGCGGCCCAGACGTGTTCCTGACCGACCGTGGATGAATAGCGTCCGTCGGTCAGCGACGCGAGATCGCTCGCGAAGGTCAGCGAGGGTGGTCCCCAGTTACGCGGGTCCTGATCGTTCCCGGTGATGCCGGCATCACCTGAGACGTTCACGCGATTCGCGAAGTATGGAACCGCGTCCGCCGCCGCGCGCACGTACTGATAGCGCACCTCCGCGGTCGTGTTCCGCGACAGTCGCAGCATCCAGCTCCACTGCGTGTCGACGATGGACGAAGCGCGTGTGTCGTCGAATCCGAAGAGTGATGTCGTATCGGTGGTGGTTCGCTGATAGGAGATCCCCCCGGTCACGCGGCTCTGGTTCACCGTCGTATAGGTGCCACGCGAACGCAGCGCATCCTCGCGGCTCGCGGTGACGACAGGAGCCTGGTAGTTGAAACGGCCGCCGAGCGCTGGATCGGCGTGCGGGTAGTAGGCGAGCAGCGCAGTCGCCTGCCGGCTGATGCGAGCCGCCGGGATCGCATTCGCTTGAAACGGCTGCCCGGTCGACGGATCGACGATCCGCACGGGTTGGCCGTGCGCGTCGAGTGTCTCCCCGAAGTCGCCGAGTCGCTCGCGATCGGTGGGCACGCGCGTGAACTGCGTGTTCACACCGGTGGTCGATGCACCCTGATAGCCCAGAGCCACCGTGATGGTGTTGCGAAGCCACGGCACCCGGATTGGACCCTCGAGCGTACCGAGCGCGTGCGTGTTCGTGTACGACGGCTTCAGCGGCCTCGAACCGGTCGCCGCAAACGGACGCGCGTCCCACGCGGAGTTTCCCAGTTGAAGTCCCGCGGCGTAGGTGAACACCGAGGGCGGCCTCGGTCGGTTGTTTCCGATCCCGCGCGGAAGCGTGAAAGCTGTCGCCGCACCATTGTTGAGACTGCCGTTGATCAAGAGGCCGTCGGCTGCACCGATGCCCGTTGGTCCAACGAGCACGGAGAGATCGACCGGCGGCCCGCCGCTCGATCCAGACGGGCTCTCATCCAACTCCAGCGAGGCTGCCCGCGTGAGCGGCGTGCGCGGAAATATGCCGTTCCGCCGCTTCGTGTCACTCTCGAGGCCACGACTCAACTGGTCCAGCGAGCGCACCGTGAGCGTCGTCGCAGGCGGGTCGCTCTCTGCGGGCACGGCAATCTCGTGGGTGACCGGCTCGAATCCAAGCATCTCGACGGTGACGCGCCAGACGCCGTCGACGAGATCGGCGAGGTGATAGATTCCGTCCTGATTGGTGGTTGCCGAGGCTGTGCGATCGCCGTGCGTCGCGGTCACGGTTGCACCGGGAACAGGCAGGCCGTTGAACGTGACCTGCCCGAAGTAGTCGGACGCCGTCAGCACGACCGGCAGCCCCGCGAGAATGATCGTCAGCAGCAGTCGCATTGGTGTGTAGGGGCCGCCTTTAGGCGGCCCTGACTTATTGGTGTAGGCGGCCCTGATTTGTTGGTCGCCCTCAATTCGCCGACGGTCGCTCGATTTGATCGATTACGATGAAGTCGCGCTGAGACTTGGCTGGTTCCAGCTTGAGCCCGAGCTGCTCTTCGAGCGCTACGAAGATCGTCTGACCGCGCGGGACATCTGCCTGGGGCTCGGGCCCCGGGGGAAACCGCTCGCCGCGCAGGCCGGGCGCGTTCTCGTCGGCGGCAAACTCCAGAATGAAGTTGAAGCGGTCGGTGATGCCGGTCTTGTCGAACACCTGCACACCACCGAGACGAGACCCCAGAAGCCTGGCGACGTCGCCAATGACGGTCCAGCCTCCAACGAACACGACGTTCGGGCCATTGGGCGCGCCAAACAGTCCGCACGTTGGCTTCTCCCCACGGCGCACTTCGGCCAGACCGCGAGGCCGGAATTTCAAGAATTGACCCGGCGTCACAGGTGGAGGCGCCTCGCATCCGTTGCTGTCGATGGGCTTCATCTTGAGACCGCCCTTCGCGACGTTCAGCGTGAACGCCGCCGTTTGCTCGTTTTCGATATGCGCCTTCAACTGAAACCGCCGTTCGAGCAGCGCGCGCAGCATCGGACCTCGCATCGTTTCGGCATCGGCCGCACCATCCGCAACTGCATCAATCGTGTATCGCTCCGATCGCACCCAGTCGGGGCCTCTCACACGCAGGCCGTCCTCGACACCGAGTCCATAGACGTTGTTGAAGCTCAGGCCGCGGCCCTGGCCGATCCTGCCTCCACTCAGGAAGTCGAGATCCATCGGACTGTAGCCGTATGCCGTGCGGATGATCGTCGCCAGCGTCATGCAGAGCACGTGAGTACGGCCTGGCGTCATCTGGAAACTGTTCGGGCCGCCGCCGCGCGCGCCCTGAGGAGCGGGCGGAATGTTGTCCGGATCGCAGGGGCGGATCGACGCTTCTTCGAATTGCCCTTGATCGGCCCCCCGCTTGTCGACCACAACGGCTGCCGACGCCGCCTGTTCGGTGGTGTGGGCGATGTTCTGCGGTACGGACTGATGCAGCAACCGAAGATACGCGTCGAGATGCCGGCTCCATGCGATCTCCTCCTTCACCGGGCGCGCCTGGAGACTCGGACTCGACGACACATGCTCGCCGGGACGCAGCTTGGTCTCGAGCGATCCCTGGCGCACACGCACCTCGCCTTCGATCACCGCAACGCGCGATCCCTCTCGTTCCGCATTGACGAGAAAGACGGTTCCGACCACCGACACCGTCACGTCGTTCGTCTGCACGTACAAATGCCCGCGCGGCTGCTTCGCCGCGTTCACGATGATGCTGCCGGTGTTCAAACGAATCGTCAGGCCGTCGTTCGCGCGGGTCAGCGAGAGCTCGGATCGCGAGCGCATCTCGACACGCGAGCCGTCGACGAGCATCAACTGCGCGGTGGCGTCATTGGTGCGGAGCATCTCGTTCAGACTCACGCTTCCGCCGGTCTCCACCAGTCGAGCCTCGGTCCCCGACTGTCGGTAGACCGCGCCTTCAGTCGCTTCGGCGACGCGCACGCGAGTGCCGCCACCGAGGAGCGCCGTGCGAATGTATGGCGCCGACAGCGTCACCGCAAACAGCGCGACTCCGGCCGCAAGAACGAACGCCAGTTTCGGAAAGCGCCAACCTCGCGGTTCCGGCGCATCAGCGATCCTCTGTACTGGACCCTCGTCGATCGCCGATCGGAGACGCGCCTCGACACGGTCGATCGCCGACTGCATCTGGCCTTCGTCGGGAACGTTGTAGCGCGAGAGCAGCCGATCCACTCTCTTGCCGATCTCGTCGTGGGTGCGCTTCATAACTTGACTCCCATACGCGCGGCCAGCAGTGTCTTCAGCCGCGCGCGCGATCGGAACAGCCGCAACGCGATCGTTCCGCGCGAGACGCCGAGCATCCGTGCAATCTCCGCATCGCTCTTGTCGTGGACGTAGCGCAGGATCAGAATCTCGGCGGCTTCCGGCTTCAGTTCGGCGATCGCCTGATACAGATACCGGTGATGCTCATCGTCATCCAGCGAGTCGGAAGCGGGCACTGCCACCTCAGGCAGGTCTGCAACATCCACTGCAACCTGACGCCGGCGTACTCGAACGATGTTGAGTGAGAGGTTGACCGCCGCCCGGTAGAGATACGCCTTCGGGTTCTTCGCCGCGGACAAAACCGTAATGGGGTCGGGAGTCACTTCGTGATTCGAAATGACTCCCGCCCCCATTTGTGAAAGATCGCGGCGCAGCAGACGCAGAAACAACGTCTGCAGCACGTCTTCGGCATCTTCATGCCGGCCGGTGACACCGTATGCGGTGCGGTAGATGAAGGATGCGTGTTCCTGGAACAGCTCGTCGCACGATCCCGCCAGCGGCATCACGCTTCGGTTGGCCACGCCCACAGCTGCGCCGTCCTCGTCACGAATGAGTTCCCATCGGGGCACCAACGTGCCCGACCCGGTGACTTTTGAGATCCACATTGGCTCCTCGCACATAAGACAACGAGGGGCCCGGTTTGTTACGGGTGAGGATGGAAGTATGGGACCTCTCCGATCGGCGGGCGCTCAGACCGTCACGCTCGGTACGCCGGCTGCCGCCCCAATCGGTTTCCACAGCGGCTCGAGGTCGTCGAGTGCCTGGCGCAACTCGGCAAAATGCTCGCCGCTCTTGGATTCGATACTCGCCTTTACGCGCTCGATGAGCTTCGCGGCACTTGCGCTTTGTATCGGATCTGACGAAGCCGGCGCGCGGCTCAATGCGCGAAGTGCGTAGAGCAATGCCATCAGGAATGGCTCGGCGGCGCCAGCCGCCATGCGCTCGAGCTCCAGGCGAACGCATTTGAGCTGCGTCACGAGCGAGACGTCGCTCGAGGTCTCTTCCACCCAGGCGTAATAGACGATTCGATCGAGATCCCACTCGCTGTCGCGGCAGCGATCCTTGTTCCGTTGTCCCTCGACGCCCGTGTCGCTCTCGGCGTTCATGTGTTCCGCAAAGCCGCTCTTGTCCCGTCTCATCTCGGCCGTCTTGCGATGGATGACGCGCTTGCGTTCGGCGGCGGTTTCCGACGACTCGAATTGAAATGCCTCGTCGAAGAACGGTGCCTGGCGCTCGTCGGCAAGGCGCGCCACGAAATGCTTGATGCGTTTGCGGTTGCGTTCGCAGGCTTCCGCGATGCCGGGGAGTGGGAACGCCACCCGCCCCTGCGCGTCGATGGGCGCGGGCTCCTTGCCGAGCAGAACCGACTGGTTCATCGCGTACGCGGACACTTCGGCGACGAGCGCATCGAACATGTCAGCGGCATACCGTCGGCACGACTTGCGCACGGCGGGCTGGTTCGCGCGCAGCGTCGTTTCCACGCTGCGAGCGGCATCGTATCGTTCGAGCCACCCCTGTTTCAGACAGTCGAACATCGACTCGTTGAACGTCTTTCGCCGGAACAGGCTGTCGAACGACGGAACGATCTCCGTGAGCCTCGCCGGCGGAATTCGCTCGAGGGCGGTCTGGAACCCGTCCCAGTGTTTGTCGAACGCCGCGTGCAGCCCGCGCCGTCGCGTCCGATCGACAGGATCCGGCGAGACGCCGGCAACCACCAACTGAATCGCTTCCACGAGACGCCGCACGTCATCCTTGTCGCTCGTCGACGTGCTCTGGTATGCGGCGAGCGGTCCCTTCAGCGCCGTTCCGTCGATGCCATGCAGGAACGGAAAGATGCGTAGCGCCGCCGACCTGGATTCGGTGGCGGATGCTGCCGCCGGTGCGCCTGGTGCGGCTGGTGTGCCGGTCGGTCGCTCGTGCAGGACTTTGGCGAGGATGCCGGCCTCGAAATGGATCCACGGTGATTCAATGGCCTCGGGTGTAAGGCAGATGAGGCCGATGCGTGCCTCACGAAGCGTATCGGCCAGGTCGTCGAACCAGATCGATCCTTTGTCGATATCGACGGAGATCACGGGGTCCACCATGTCGCCGAACACATTCTTCAGCCAGTCGCGTGACGCCTCGGCGAACTTCTTACCCCGCTGACGCGACCAGCATATGAAGATCTTCATCGCGCGGGCGGTCGAACTTCTGTGAGCTTCGTCTCCGCCGCCGGCACCACATGCGTATCGAGCTTGACGATCAGATCGTCGACGTCACGATAGCGGATCGTCGGCTTCACCACCTGCGTGCGGCGTTTGATTGCTTCGAACGTCGCATACTCCTTGCCGGTCTGGTTGATCAGCGGCACGATCGGCACGGACTGAAAGTCGGGCGCGATCGCTTCGAGCTCCTGCTGCACGCTCTTCGGCTCGCTGAGATCGGCGATCACGAAGCGCGAGAGCGCCGCAAAACCCTTGATCGCCTCGACCAGATCGCGCGACTTGGGCTTGTTGAACGTGAACAACTCCGGCAGGTATCGGTTCTTGTGCTTCGAGAGATGCCGCTTGATCGCCTCGAGCACCGGCAGCCGGCGGCGGCTGAAGCGGCCGAGGATCAGCACGCGGCGCTGTGTCAGCTCCGACATGATCTCGCCGAAATTGAGGCCGTCCATCTCCCGCATCAACGCCAGCGTGCTGCCGACGGTGTCGGCATGCGCCTGACGGACGGTGCGTTGATGCTGCTCGACCGCGGCGTTCGCCTTGCGCGGGAAGATCACGGCTTCGGGGCACGTCATGTGCACCATGAACAGTCCCCAGTCGAACAGGCCGTACTGCGGACCCCACTCGAACAGATGCATCCGCGCGCGCTGCACCGCCTCGTCGAGCGTGAGGCCGACGGCGAGCGATTCATAGAGCTTGGCGCAGAACTCGATCGTGCTGATCGACATGACCGCGCCGTTCACGCCGATCACCACCGGCACGCCGGCGTTGAGCAGCGGACTGGCCGCGGCCCAGTAGCCGCTGTTGCACGCGCTCATCACGGCGAGGCGCGTGCCGGCCTTCGCGAGGTGCGGCGCGAGATCTTCGATGTAGATCGTGTCCTTCGCGGCGAGCACGCGCGAGGTGGGCAGTTCCTTGATCACGAACGCGCGGCCGCTCGCGTCGAAGTCGGTATGCCCGGCGTAGTGGAAGATCGCGGCGCCGGCCAGCGACTTCTCCGAGATCGTCTTGGGATCGCTGGCCGGGGCAAAGTCGGTCTTGAGGAACGTCGCCACCGGCGTGAGCGCCTCGCCGAGCAGCCTGAACTCCTTGCCCACCTCCCACATGTCTTTCTGGCCTTCCCAGAACGTGCCGACGAACGCGAGCCGCTGCTTGCCGGTGATCGGCGTCAGCGCGATCGTCGCATCGGCGGCCTGGCGCACCATCGAGATCGACGGATCGAGCAGGAGGAAATCCGAGACGTGGCCGCCCCTGTCGAGGCGCCGATCGGGGCGCGCCACGTACTCCCACGGCAGATCCATCAGCGATGGGTCCATTGCGAGGCGAATGCGCAACCCGCCCTTCCCGGCCACCGCAGAGAGGCTGGCTGCGAACAGACGAAAGACGTCGGGAGGAAACAAGACTTCGGAGAGGCGCTTCCCGATCGTGAGCGCTTCCTCTCCGCTGAGCAGCCCGCGTCCGCCCTCGACGCGGCCGCTGACGATCGAGGACAGGAAGGTCTTGCGTAGAGCGGCGGCTTCCTTCTCGGGATACACGACGGTGACGAGCGCATCGAGCCGGCCGGCGGGCGAGGTCTCGACGCTCACGCCGACCCGGCGCGGGTCGATCCGGCGCGCGGTGATCACGAAGTCGCGATAGTTGCTTTGACGATTGTTTGCGGATGCTTTTTCTCGCGGCATGGAGAGCGTCCTCGGTTAGACGTCCGGGCCCTACTTCACTCGCAGATACTAACGATGTAGCGCGCGTTCTCGCACGGAAAAACTCCGTGCCCTTGTTCTCGGTTTCACCCGTGACTATCAACAGCGCCGATCGCGGTATCCTCGCGGCTCATGAACTGGGCGCAACTCGCCGCGCGCTTCCATATCCTTCCCGCCACTGAACTGTTGGCCATGAATAGCATGCCGCGCCATCAGGACATCAGGGCTACTGCACGCTGGCTGACACCTTCGAGCGAACCATTGGTTCTCCTCTTTGTTTCCCACCGGTGGGAAACGCTTACGCATCCGGATCCTGACGGGCGGCAGCTACGTGCGCTCAAGCTGCTGATACGCAAGACCATTCTCGGCCTCGAGGCGATGATGACGACCCGAACGCATCGTCTCGAGTTGGTGCCCGCACTCACGTCGGAAGGATCGCTGCAAGGGTACGAGATCGCGCGGCGCATGCTCGAGTTCGGCGTGTTCGGTCGCGCATCGCCATCCCTTCCCGCGTCCGAGGCGCGAACGTCGATCGTTGATGCGTTTCGACGCCTCGGTCCCAACCCCAATGCCTTTCGAAGCTGGGTTGCGGATCGGATCGGTCTCTGGGTCGATTACTGCTGCATGCCCCAGCGGCCGCTGGTTGGGAGCGAAGTTCACGAATTCCGGGAATCGTTGCGTAGCCTCGACGCGCTCGTCGCCTCTTCGACCGTCCTTGCGCTCAGAGTGGCCGACGATGACTATCCGGCACGGGGCTGGTGCGCCGCCGAGTTCTTCCTCGGAAGCAAGCGCTCCTTCTCGCGAAGCCTGTTCGTCGACATTGACCGGCTCGAGAGAACCGACGATGTGGCCATTCCTCCGGCGCCCTCCTTTGCGTCGTCGGGAGAAGCCACTGCAATCGTGAACGACGCCTACAATCTGGACTTCGCGGCTTTTCGGGAATCGCTCGAGGCCTGGTCACAGTTCGAGCAACCGCTTGTGGACGCGTGGCCTCCCGACGGATGGTCCGCCTACCGCACTCTCCAGGGCAGCGGCTTCTTTGATCGCAAATCGGATCCCAATCCGTTTCGGCGTGTCCTCGACGCCGTTCGGGACATCGAAACCTGGCTCATCGAGCACTGGCTCATGCGCGATGAGACGCATGTGACCGACCTCGGTGCGGAGCTGTTGCAGCGAATTGCCGGCACCGGACTCGAATGCTCGGACACTCGGGACCTCGTGTACCTGGGTGTGCTGTTGCCCCGCCACGGGTGGATCGAATGCTTCCGCCCGTTGTTCGACGGGGCGTTCGAGCAGTTTCTGCAACGCGCACCGGAACGAGATTCAGACAGTGGCCCTCTTTCGATTCGGGTGCGGTTGAAACCAATCGACGAACGACTTCGGGTGCTGTTCTTTGCCGTGACGCCGCCCACTGCGGCGACCTGGAACTCTCGCCTGGGACAGCGGAGTGGGCGCAACGCCGAGGAGCGGCCGATCATCGAACAACTGCTCGCGGGCCTGCGCGACCATCCGCCGGAGTACGAGTTCGTAGACTCTGTCAAGACGAATGACTGAGCGGCGATTAGTCCATGACGACGCCCAGCTTGCGGCGAATCGCGCGAATGGCGATCCCTTCGTTCGCCTCATACTCGCCGTGGCCGTGCAGGCGAGGCGCCGTCGGTGAGCCTGCGTGGTGGAGCGCCATGACCTCCCATTTCGAGTTGAACACCGGGCTGCCGGAGCTTCCCGGGTCGGTCGGTGTCCGGTAGTGAATCAGACGCTCGTCGTCGTCGACGTCGAGCAGGACGCTGTCGTGCAGCGCAAACTGCAGCGCGCCGGAAGCCGGGTGGCCGACGACGAAGGCCTTTACTTTCGGCGACGGCGTTGGCACGTTCGCCGCTGGCTTCAAGCCGGACACCTTTGCAGGCAGGCTCTTGAGCGCGACGATCGTCACATCGAGCTTCTCCAGATCATGCGAAGCCTCGCTGAGCTCGCCAGGATCCGAACTGAACAGAATCCGATCCACTGTGTGCGCAACAGGTACGCCGGCGGCAACCGATTCCATCTCGAACGTCACCTTCGCCTCGGCCGATCGAATCGATGTTTCCCATGTATCGCTGATGACGTGAGCGTTGGTGACAAAGACCAGTCCCTCGCTGAATCCGAACGATTGTCCTGCCATGAGGAAGCCGGTGCCGAGACGCGCGCCCGTCGAGTCGATGACGCAGCCGATGCTCGGGCACAAGGCGATCATGCTCTGCAACGTGGCAACAGTGAACGTCTTCTCGCCCGTGAAGTTCTTTTCGAGAACGTCTGGATTGTTTTGAATCTCTTGCACCCTGCGCGGGTCGACCGACCATTTCCGCTGCGTGCGCGCAACGTGCCGTTCAGCGATTCGTGCAAGACGATCGGCGCAGGTCGCACCCTCGAGCGCGTCGCCGCGCCAGATCTCGCGCAGTTGACGGCTGTAGCTTTCGATGCTGAACGGGCTGGCAGCCTTGTGGTTCAGAAACCGATAGAGCCACAACTCCGCTTTCTCGCACCAGGCAACGTCACCCGAGGCTACGTTCAAAGCGAGGCATGCCTCCGACGCGGTCGCGAACGGCCATTCATCGGCCGCGCTCTTGGCGCTTTCGGCCAGGGCAAGGTGCAAGACCTGATCTGCGAGTTGCGGCGTCGTGTCTCCATCGCGCGGCGCAAGCCCTCGTTGCTCCTCCGTTGTCCGCAGCGCGACGATGTTGATCCCGTGGTAGAACGATTTGCTCTTCGTGTATTGCTCGAGGTATTCGTTCGTGGCCCCGACGAGCTCGTTCAGGTCGTCGGACTGTACGAACCGCTGCTTGCGAATCCTGCCGCGCAGACCTCGGTACTCCGATACCTCACCAAGCAACTGCGCGTCCGAAGAGCCCTTCGCCGCTGCCAGCGCTTCGTTGAGGAGCGCGTCCGCAGCATCCAGCGCGCCAAGCTCGATCAACGCTTGCGCGTGGCGCTTCTGAATCGTCGGATCGAAGCCTCGCGTGCCCTTCCAGGCGACAGCGAGCGTCATGGTGTGATCGAAATACCTTGATCCATTCAACGCGCTCACAGCCTTCCGCAGCTGTGTCGCTGACGGTACCGAGCCAATGGACGCGAGGGAATCGGCGATCGAGCGGACGGCCGTGGCGAGATCCGCGGGCGACGGATCGTTGAGCCGACCTTCCAGGAGGTCTGTTTCGATCTGGGAAAGAGTCGTGGTTTTCATGCGACTTCGGCGCCGACGAGTTCGGCCAGCCGGCTCCTGAACAACTTCCCGGCGAAATAATGAGTGATGGTGTGGCGCCAGCTTCCCCAGTTGCTTTCCTTCACGTCCTCGACATGCCGGCCCTGTGCTGACTCGAAATCATTCGCGAGGACCGGGTCCGCGCCGCACACGGGGTCCCACGGGTCGTAGACGTTCACCCAGCGGCGGAGCGTAGCGGCAGGGAAGTCTGGGGTTTTCCTGCCCGTGGCCATGAGCTCCTGCTGCACTTCCTTCACGCCGAGCGGCGAGCCGAGCGTGAGCAGCGTGTCGACCTGAGGACATCCGGGGCAGTTGCGCAAGACGTCGTAGGCGATCATCGTTCCCATGCTGTGCGTCACGAGGATCGTCTTCTCGCCTTGCGCGTTCGCCGAACGCAGCGCCGTCAACAGCCGTTCACGCAACTCGTTGCGGACTTTGAATCGCTTGCCGTCAGCGCGCACGTACTCCTTGTCGAAGAGGAAGTAGTAGGCCTCCATCGCGGCCTTCTTGATAATCGCTTCTCTCACCGGACCCGGAACCCACGAGGCGATCTCGAGTTGCCCGGGCACTTGCGCACTCGGACGTGGTCTCGCCGAGGGAACGGTCGGAGGCGCCGGCTGCTCATTCAGCTTGCGCTCGAATTCTTCCAGGAACCGCTGCTCCCGTTCGTTGTCCGGCTGCGGCGGCGTGATTTCTCCCGCAATCTTGTCCACGTCCTTCGGTAGGACCTCGGTCTCGGTCGCGGCTTCGGCGCTCGACTCGTAGTACGACCCGAACTCCGTTTCGTAGTCTTCACCGTAAAAGACGTCAGCGTAGTAGTTGAAGAAGTACGGCACGCCTTCAACGTTCAGGTCGATCCCAGGATTCGGGTTGGGAAAGACATCACCCTTGGGATCGTCGCGGCCCAGTCCCCAGAGCCAGATTTCCTCCAGTTTCGCGGGAGCGGGTTTTTTGGCGAGACCATGGACGAACACCGCCGCACAGCGCTTCTTCACGGGCATACCTTCTCCTCGTCCCCCGTTTCACCGGCCGGGGCCTCACACTGCCACAGCTTGCGCGTGTCGAGCCACGTCACGTGGCCGGTTCGCGACTTCACCTCGTTGTACATGTGCTGAGTGCCACCGGGACCATCGCCGCCGCTGCCGTTCCAGAGACAGATGAACCGTGCCTTGGGCACGCCCCACGACAGCGTCGTGTAGAGCAGCCAGGCGTTGCAGCGCTCGAAGGGATCGACGCCCGAGGGCAGTGGTCCGAGTTCGTCAGGCATGATCCGGACCGACTGGAGTTGCGGCTTCATGTTGAAGTAGCGGGCACGCCACGCGTCTCCGCCCGCCGACGGCAGGATCGAGCGCTCGATGAATTCCGGTTCGCGGAACGGCAGCAGGATATGGCAGCGCACCTTGCGCTGCTGACATGCCTCGAGAAACAACAAGTCGCCACCCGCCGCCGCCTGGCACAGCGCGAGATCCTCCGGACCGGCGCCGATCGTGTCGAGCGCCTCGCCGATCTTCTGCGCGGCGATGTCTTCCTTGTCCGCGGGAAACCGCGGCACCTTGCGATCCGGCGCATCGACCATGTGACCGCTGAAGAGGATCACGTACCGCGGTAGCCAGTCGTCCTCTGGCTTTTTGAGCTTGCCAAGCGCTTTATCGAAGACAGCGAGGCCGGCCTGGACGGTGTCGGGCCTGAATCCGAGAGTGTTCAGCAACTGCAACTGAGCGCGACTGGAATGGAGTGCGAACCAGTCCTTCTCGTTCTTCGCGATCGCTTCCTTGTACGCGTCCGTGACGGTTTGCGGAGTGCCCACGAGAACTTCGAGATCTCCAAGCGTCGCCTTGGCCCAGAACACCTGGCCGGCGTCCGGTTCACACGCAGCCGCGAACCTGACGGCTCCCGCCATCGTGCCCATCTCGACGTCATATCGACTGTTCCCCGTGAGGTGGCGGTAGAGGTGCATCAAGGTCAGCGCATTGATGCCCGAGTAGTAATGCCCGGGGTTCGTCCGATAGGCGCTGGCGTAACTGTCGATGGCCGCTCGCAGCAACGCATCCTCGTATGCCGCCTCCTCTCGCTTCTGTTCCGGCGTTTGATCCTCGCGGTCCCACGTCGCGGTCCACGCATCCTTGTCCACGCGACCGAGCAGCGCCCACGTTTCTGCGTCTCGAGGGAACATGTCGAGCGCGGTCCGATAGTGTTGCCGCGCACGTTCGAGCGAGTGCCCATCGACGCCGGCAAGCGCGAGTCGTTGCAGGCAGATCCCCATTTCGCGCTGGATGTCGATGTTTCGCGGATCGCGGTCGAGGCCGTGTTGCAGGTGCTCGAGCGCGAACTGGAACCGTCCTGCTCTTCGCAGCGCCTTGCCGGCAGCGATCCATGCATCGACACGAAATGCCGCGATCGGCGCCTCATTCGCCAGCACCAGCAGATCACCGATGCGCCCGGTCTTGCGGGCGAGATCGATCCGCCGCTCCCACGCTTCGTGGCGCTCCCAGAATTGCCGGGCGTCACCGATCCGCAGCGATTTCCAGTCCGGTTCCTGCAGGTTGGGCATGAGGTGGTAGACCGGACTGATCTTGAGACCGTGCCACGCGTCCATGGTCGCGCTGACCATCTCAGCGAGCTTTTTCTTGTCGACCTCCAGACAGGCGGGATCGGGTGCGCCGTCCTTCAGGGCGTACCGAAGCTTGCGGTCGGTGTAGAGGTCGAAGGCCGTCGTTACCTGGCCGCCACACACGATGACGACGCCCCGGGAGCGCAGCGCGTGACGGACACCGAGCTCGTACCAGACGTTCGGGTTCTCAATGGTCAGATCGGCGACAACCAGGTCCGCGACGAGGAGCTCCTGAAACATGTCGGTGATGATGTGACCGGCACGTGTCTCCTCGTCCGCCCGGAACGGCTCCAAACCAGCCAGCTCCAACGCGGGCCGGATGTACTCGTTGTAGACGCGATTGAAGTCAATGAGCTGGGGATTCGGCCGCGTTGTCTCCGTGGCGGATCCGATGGGGGCAGGTTTGAGGCCGAACGGCATCGCGACGAACGCATGCGGTCTCGCCGACATGGGTCTGTCTCCTCGCTTCAGATTTGATAAGGACCCACACGGAGACAGTAACGCTCGGGTGCAACGAATCGAACGCGATGAACGGGTTGCCGGAGTGTGCCTCGCGCACAGGACGCGTCGGCCTTGAAGGCTTGTTCCCGGGGTTCCGCCTTGCGATCCGCGGCCAGTTGCCGTAGCATCCGGCACAGGCCGGATGGCGGCCCACGGTCCGCGTAAAGGGTCGAACCCACCAGCACAGCATCGAACAGTCAGACAACCCTGACTTCCAGCCCGTGAGACGCGGACGCCGGGCGACAACGGAAGGAAGGGTCTATGTCGACAACGAAGCTTCCCGCTCGCCCCTCACTCGAATACCTTCGAAAGCTGGCCAAGGAACGGCTGGCCGATCTGCGGCGCACGCAGCCTGACGCGCATCTCGCCGCGGTGCTGCTTGCGCTCGCGCAGGAGCACGGCTTCTCGAGCTGGCGTGCGCTCAAAGCCGAGATCGATCGGCGAAACGCGACTGACGTCGATCGATTCTTCGTCGCGTGCAAGCAAGGCGACACTGTCTCGGTGCAGACACTTCTCGCTGAGGCTCCCGATCTCGTACACGCACGCGAGCGACACCATGCCACCGGCCTGTACTTCGCGGCCGCGGGCGGTCATCGCGAGACCGTGCTCGCACTGCTCGACGCGGGCGCGGACGTGCAGGACGGCAAGGACATCCACGAGCTCGGCGTGATCGGATGGGTCACGCACTTCGGAGATCCTGACAGGATTCCGCGAGATGTTCTGTCGCTGCTCATCGAACGCGGGGCGCGGCATCACATCTTCTCGGCCATCGCACTTGGCGATCTGCAGGTGATTCGGCGCGTCGTCGAGGAGCATCCGGCTGCGCTCGATCGCCGCATGTCGCGTCTGGATCACCAGCAGACACCGTTGCACTTCGCAATCACACGCGGGCGCGACGACATTCTCGCGCTGCTCATCGAGCTTGGCGCCGACGTCGATGCAACCGACGGCCACGGCCAGTCGGCCCTCGAATACGCGATGCTGCGTGGCGACACCAACGCAAGCGCGCGCCTCGTCGCTGCCGGTGCGTCGAAGCCGCAGCCATCCCCCACTCGAGAGGCGCGACCGCCAGATAGCGCGTTCGCTCATTCGATTCGAAAAGGCGTTCCGATCATCCGCGCGCGAGACATCGCCGCGACGCTGCGCTGGTACGCGTCGATCGGCTTCACCGAGGCTGGGCGCTATCCAGACGATGGCACGACGCTGTTCTGGGGAATGGTGACGATCGGATCAGTGGAGTTGATGTTCGAGCGTGGCACGCCCGACGGAAAGAGCGCCACGCTGCTGCTCGTCACCGATCGGATCGAGGATCTGTACCACTTCCTGAAATCGCGGCAGTTGCAGGCGGTCGATACGGGCAGCGCCGAGGGCAGCGTCAAGTTCGTCGAGAACCTGCACGAGCCGACCTTCGGCGGTCTGCAGTTCAGCGTAGAGGACCCGAATGGCTTCGTTCTCCGGTTCTTACAGCACGCTTACTAAGCGTCGCGCTGACTCTCGGGTGTGAAGGTTCCGGGGAATTGAGGCACCCGCCAATTCCCCGGCAACGAACGCTTCAGAACACCCGGGCGATCCGCGCATAGAGCGTCCGGCCATTCATGCCGAATGGTGACTGGCTGGGGAACGTCTGAATTCCGTTGAAGGAGTTGACGGTCGAATTGCGATCGGGAAACACACCGAACAGGTTCGACGCGCCCACCGCGAGCCGGTACTGGCTCACCCGATACGACCCCTCGACGTCTGTCAGCCACTTCGCCGCGTACTCCTGGTCGTCGGCCGGATTCAGCGTGAAGCTGCAGAACGCGCCGTAGCGCGACTCGTTGACATCCAGGCCGAAACGCCTGTTCGTCCAGCTGCCGCCGAGCCTCACGCTGTCCTGCGGCTGCGCGCATTCGATACGCCGCCGCTCGATGCGATCGAAGAGGACTGATGAGTACGCCGCCAGTTGGGGCGGTGTCGCTATCGCTCCGACAATGTCGGTGTTCGAATGGTTGTACCCAGCGCGCAGGAACAGGTCGCTCGACCTCAGCGTGATTCGATAATTCGATATGAGGTCCACGCCATTGGTCCGCGTATCGATCGCGTTGGTGAAGAATCGCGCGCTGTTCGCTCCGAACGGCGCGAGGAGCGCCGCAATCGGCGCAGCGGTGAAGTTGCCTGAGAGGACGATGCGGTCGTCGATCGCGATCTGGTAGTAGTCGATGGCGATCTGAAGCGGCGCCGTGGGCGTGATCACGACGCCTCCGGTGACATGCCGCGACTGCTCCGGTTTGAGCGCGACCGCACCGAGCACTTGTGCGGCGGCCGACGCGACCGGCAGTGTCAGCGACTCGACCGGCACGAGTCCCTGACCGAGGTTCAGGAAGTTCGTCGCCGTGGAGGAGAAGAACGACTGCGCGAGAGACGGTGCCCGGAAACCGGTACTCACCGAACCCCGGACAACGAACGCGCGCACGGGCTGGATGCGCACCGTGATCTTGCCGTCGAGCGTGCCGCCGAAATCACTGTACCGTTCCGTCCGTGCTGCAGCACCGACCC
Organism: Vicinamibacterales bacterium; assembly: GCA_036407095.1. GTDB lineage: Bacteria > Acidobacteriota > Vicinamibacteria > Vicinamibacterales > UBA2999 > Gp6-AA40. Next base: position 73,973 of record DASWZV010000032.1, read on the forward strand.
GCAGCCACCGCCGCAGATCGCCTTCGGCATCGACATACGCGGCGGTGTCGTAGCGCGACGCATTCACCTCGTTCGACGGCCGGAAGCCGGGAAACACCTGGGCACCGATGGCCCCTGGTCCGCCGAACTGGTTCGCCACACCTCCGTCGCGGTATGAGTCTGGCTCGCCAGCGCTGATCTCGTAGCGTTCATGTCGATACTCGGCCCCGAACGCGAGGTTCAGGTCGCCTGCGAACCCCTTTACATTCAAGGCGCGGCCGACGTCGGCGTTGGCGACGAACTGATTCAGGGACAGTGTTCCCGCATCGAAGGTGGTCTTCGTCGAGGTCGGACCGAGCGACACGTTCAAGGAGTTGCCGACGGAGAACTCGAAGCTGTTGCGCCCGTACTGCCCGCTGAAGTCGTAGGTCCATCCGCCGTGCGCGCCGTGGACGCCTGCGGCTGCAGAGGAATCGAGGACCGTCGGTTCGATCAGCGGAAGGAACCCGCCTGGATAGATCTGCGGCCACGTCCGCGCGTCGAGCGCGCGCCTGAAGAATCCCGCGCTGTTGGACTCGCGACCGCTGTAGCCACCGAAGGCATAGAAGAAACGGGTCTGAGACGAGTTCAGCGGCATACTGGCATTCACGAATACCATCGTGTCGCGTGTGTCGGGATCACCCCAGCGATGGTTCGGCTGCGCAACGACATTAGTACTCGCGTCGCCCGCGACGATCTGGTCTCGCGGGTCGAACGAGGCCCGGTTCGTGCGGTTGTGGTGCCGGTATTCTGCCGCGAGGACGATGCTCCCCTTGCCGGCGCCGATACCCCAGGAGCCGCCGATGTCGCCAAGGCCGCCATCGGAATAGTCGATGTCATCTCCAACACCGCACGTCAGACCGTCAGGCGTACATCGGTTGCCCGCGAAGGAGCCCTTTGACAGGCCGACGTTCGCCGTCACCGACGGAGCCGTCACACCTCCCGTGAGGACGATGTTGATGACACCGGCAATGGCATCGGACCCGTACTGTGCGGCGGCACCGTCCCGCAACACCTCGATGTGATCGATTGCCGAAAGGGGAATCGCATTGAGGTCGACCCCCGTCGATCCACGACCGATGCTGTTGTTCAAATGCACCAGGGCACTCTGATGACGCCGCTTGCCGTTGATGAGTACCAGCACCTGGTCCGGTCCCAGCCCCCGCAGCGTCGCAGGTCGGACGGTATCGGTGCCATCCGTGATGGTCGGCCGCGGAAAGTTGAACGATGGGACGATCGATTCAATGACCTGCGCGGTCTCGGTATAGCCGCTCGCCGCGATCTGGCCCCGGGTGATGACGTCGATCGGCACCGCCTTCTCGGACTCAGCACTGGTGACACGGGATCCGACGGTGATCTCCTGAGAGAAGGCGAGCGTGAGTGCCACGTCCGCCGTTACCGCCTCCGCGTCGACCGGAACGTCGACGATCTTCGGTGGAAGGCCCAAGCCATCCACCTTCAGTTGCAGAGAGCGACCGAGAATCGCCGCCCGCGCCACGCGCAGCGTGTACTTGCCGGCGGCGTCTGTCGTCGCGGTCACGTCCAGACCGACGACCGAAACCACTGCACCGGGGATGGCGAGGCCATCGGTTCGGGTCGTGACCGAACCAGAGATCGTGAGTGTGTCCTGCGCCGAGGCAATCCCGGCAGCCGCTGCAAAGAAGACCAGGGCCCACAGTGGGAGTCGGATGTCTTTCCACACGGTTCGACCTCCAGCCAAACGTCGTCGCGACCAATACCCGAATGGCGGCAGGTTTATTCCACGGTGAACTGTGCGAGGGCGCTTCTAGATGGGCAGGGTTGCTGAAAAACGTGGCGGGCTCATTCAAGCGACGAGTCGCCCATACATCGGGCGACTCGTCCCGGCTTCGACTGTCAGCTCAGAATCCGACACCAACGTGCACACCCAGCGAGATCGCCTTGTGTGTGACGCCCAGAGCGTCGTCCTGGAATCGAATCGGAGCGACACCCTCGACGAAGTACGTGAGGCGGCCCATCGGAAAACCCTTGTTGAGCAACGGGGTGAATCCCCACGACGCATTGCCGATGTCGAACGCCATCCTCAGACCGCCAGTCCAGGAACCGCCGAACGCACGGAGCACACCAGGATGGATCGTGAGAGGAACGTTGTTGATCGGGCCGCCCTCTACTGGATCGAGTGTCGGCACCAGCTCGAGGTCGAAAGCCCACGGAGTCGAGGTTTTCACCGTAATCCCCATCGGGAATCCGAGCTTGAAGTCATCACCGACGTTGGTCGTAGCGCCGTCAACGTGAGTCATCAACGGAAGCACGACGCCGAAATGGCCACCCAGCCGATCCTGTGCGTCTGCGCTGGACGCGGCCAGCAACAGGCTCATCGCGAGCACGATGCTTCTCACGATTCTCGTAACGGTTTCGATTCGTAACATACTGTCCCTCGTCATATGCAGTCATCGATGCAAAGGGGAGCTGCCCTATCGCCGAAGCGTTCCGAGTGAAGAAACCGTCGCAAGTGGTGCGTTGTGACGGCGAAACCCTTCGCGCGTTCGCGTGTCGCCCGTTCCGGGACTGTTTTCAGCGGCAGTCGTGAATCTCCACACACGACTGGTCGTGGTGCAGGAGCCGTCGGCTCCGCACAGACGTCCGTCGATACGCGCGGTGTACGTCTCATTGGCGTTGAGAAAGACGCGGTTGGGAAAGAGCGCCCACGTCCCATCGCCGATCCGATCGACTGATGCCGGCACCAGCGCGCCATCGCCGTCATAAAGCCTGAACGTCGTGGCGTCGATCCCGGTGCACGGCTCTGACACGAACGCTTTGACCACGACATCGCGATAGACCTGACGGGCATTCGACGCCGGGTAGGTGTCGACCTCGAGCGGACGTTGCGACGGCGAGTCGTTGACGCGGATGACCCAGCTTCGTACTTCCATCGGCACTGGCGGCGATCCCTCGACCACGGCCGGTTCTACTGACGGAATCCGCCCATCGCACAAGCCACCCAGCACGCACGGCTCGAGCCGGAAGTCGAGGTCGGTGTCGGCGAGATTCCCGAGCAGCTTCACCGCAGCGACGGCCTCGACGGATTGATAGTAGACGGTCGTCGTCACCGCGATCGGACCGGCGACATCGGGCGGAATCACGACGGAGTACCGATCGAGCTTTCGTGTCGCACCCGGATGCGGCAACGGATCCAGACGCGTGTCGGTCAGATACGCGTCGTCGTACACATCGCCGTCGCCGTCGCGGTCCACGAATTGCGGCAGCCCCATAGGATGGTTGCGATCGATCACATTTCCTTGTGCGTCGACCGGCAGTCCGCGCTTGCCGACCACGAGGTTCGTGGGATGGGCATAGGCGAGGTCGAGCGTGGGACAGTTGTCTCCGAGCGACGCGACCGTCTTGAACTGCACTGCGTAGGGATCGGGTGAGCCGGGCGGCAGCTTCCACTTGCAATCGGGGACATTCGGATCCAGCATCGCGGTCCGCGTGAGCCCCCCGACGCCGCGCGACGTGCGCTTCCACACGCTGTCATAGATCTCCAGCTCGACACCCGTTGCCAGATCGAACGCGTGCACCCCGACCCAGGCCACGCGCCCTTCGGGAAAACCGGTGGGAAACTTGTGGCCGCTCCCGCTGTTGGTGATGCGAATCGTCAGCGGCGCGCGCGATCCGGGGGCGGCTTTCACCGGTCCGGCCAGTTCGAGATCGAGCACGTTCCGCAGACGGTCCCACGCCAGACGTGCCTGCTGCGCCGGACGGCCACGGTTCCCCGTGTCCGTCCAGTACGCGTTGTGATACGGACTGCGTTCGTCCGCCGATGTGAAGCTGAAGATCGACAGTTTCGGATACGACCCCAAGGCGCCCAGCGAATCCATCGCCGCCCCAATCACTCGCGGGACGTAGCTGTTCCCGCCGACGAAGTGGTGGCTGAAGTACGGGTGTTCGGTCCCGTCGTTGACGACCGCGGCACGCAGCGGCTCGCGGGGCGAGCCGTCACGATAGAGGCTCTGCGCGGTTCCGGGCTGGCCGTAGTCCTGCTGCATGTGACAGGTCTGGCAGTCGCGTTTGTAGTTCGGATCGAAGTTGCGATTGCCGGGCCGATCCGCGTATCGACTGCCGAGCCACTCGGTGTAGGTGCGCTCGATTGGAAATCCGCCCACCCACTTGCCCAGACGATTGGCGATCGTCAGCGGATTGGTCACGTCGTGGCAGCCCGAGCAGACTTCCGATCGCGTCAGCAGCACGTCGTGATGGCCGTGGTGCTTGCTCGAGTCCATCGGCTCGTACGGCATCGGCCGGCGGAACACGCCTGCGAGATACGGGTCCTGACTGCCGGCGCGGGTGGCGGTCAGCGGTCCGAACCGCTCGGGGAAGCCGATCGCGTGCGGCGAGAGACGGTAGCTGCCCGCTCCCACTCCGTATCCCAGGTTGGGGGCCCGTGAGTCGGGCACCTCGAAGATATCCGCCTGTTGCGGTACGAGCTCCTCGCGCGCTGCGGTGCCGCGCGCAGGGATATACGCACGGCTCGATGACTGCGCACGTGCGAGTGTGTGGTACGGCGTGTCGCGTGAGGAGGCGATGCTGTGGCAGATGGCACAGAACACACCCGATTGCCCTGAGGTCGTGTTGCGCAGCATGGCGTCGTGCGTCGCAAAGGCGATCCCCGTGCCTGCATCGGATGTGGGATTGAAGTCCGCGGACAGACGCCCGTGCTCCAGCCCGGACGGGCGATCAGCGATGACATCGTGCAACGGGACGTTGTCGATGTAGTTGGCTGGCATGTGACAGCGCGAGCAGAACCCGTCGAGCAGCGAACCCGGGCGCGACAGTCGGTCGGTGGTGTGCCCGATGTCGAAGTTCGACGCACACTCGTCCTGCGATGCGAATGGATTCAGTTGCGCCCTGGCTGTTCCATCCGGAGGCGACGGCGCGCCGCAGTTGCCATCGGTCGACAATTGACGCGCCGACAGCAGAAACGCTCCGCGCCACACCGGGTCGCGCCACGCGTTGGCCATCATCGAACCGGCCCAGTCCTCGAAGATGCGGCTGTGGCAGGACTGACACTGGCCCGGATGTGCGCTGCCCTTCCAGTACTCCTCGAATGGGGGCGGGAAGAATCGCGCTTCGGTCGTGTCGTACGGCGCGGCTTCCGGAATGCGATTCTCCAATTCGACCAGATCGTGTGCAGGGGTATACACAGCGCCGCACACGCCCGTTATCGTGACCGCCAACACCATCAGGCTGAAGATTCGTTGTCGTTTCATCAGGTTTCGTGATTCATGCTTTCGTTCAGATACGGATCGTTCGGCGGCACCAGCGGTGCGCTGGCAAGCGCACGGCCGATCAGGATCATCGCCAGCGCGGCATACGCCAGCGGAATCATCGCTTCGAGCGGACCCGCCATCGGCGTGCCCACCGCGTCGGGCATAATCAGTAGATACAGGTCCAGCCAGTGACCGATGAGAAGACAGACACACACGGCCGTGAGTACTCGCGGGCTCCGCTTTGCGGCTCGCGGCAGCAGCACCAGAAACGGCACAACCCAGTTCATGAACAGGTTCAGCAGAAACAACTGCATCCACGCACCGTTGGTGCGGCGGAGGTAATAGGTCACTTCATCCGGCAGATTCCCGTACCAGATCAGCAGGTACTGTGAGAGCCAGATGTAGGCCCACAGCGTGCTGAAGGTGAACAGCAGCTTGCCGAGGTCGTGCAGATGGGCAGGCCCGATGACATGGCCGAAAGCGCCCCGCGCCTGCAATACGACCGCGATCAGCGTCAGCGCCGCGAGCGCTGACACCAACAGTCCGGCGAACACGTAGACGGCGAAGATGGTGCTCGTCCACCGCGGATCGAGCGACATGATCCAGTCGATGCTCCCGAACACGAAGGTGATCGCGAACACCACGACGAACATGGCGGAACCCGCGATCAGGCGCTGGTGAAGGGCTGGTGCGGCACTGCGGTCCTGCTCGAGCGACGTGCGTCGGAGGCGGCGAACCAGCCACACCCACAGACCGAGAATGATCGCCATCCGCAGGAACACCCATGGCGCACTGAGATAGACCGCCTTCGATGCCGACATCGCCGCGTCGCTCGAGGTGGCCGGCTGAGCCCACGGATACAGCACTCGCCGGCCGAAGAATACGGTCAGCATGAGAACCGCGGCGAACGGCAGGCTGGACATCATGGCTTCGGCAATGCGACGCACCACGACCGACCAGGCGGCTCCGGAAAGAAAGTGGATCGACATCAGCACTGCGCCGCCGAGCGCAAGCGACAAGAAGTAGACGTCGGCCAGCAGCAGATTCGGCCACGTGCGTGCCGGTGCCCAGATCAAGCCGGCGGCGACGACGGGCAGACCCAGTGCGGCGATTGTCGCCGCAGCCGCACGCCACGATTCCGGGACACCGACGGCAGCTCGTGTCATGGCGCAGCCGCTCCGCGATCGCGCAGTGCGCCCACGTACAGCACGATGTACCAGCGCTCGTCGTACGGAATCTGCGCAGCGTACGACGGCATCCGATTTGACCCGCGGGTGATCACGTGGAAGATCTGGCCCGGCGCCATCGCACGAACCCGCGCCGACGAGTAGGCGGGAGGATTGGGGATCCTCGGTACGAGCTGACCGTCGCCTCGACCTTCCGGCCCGTGGCACACGATGCAGAACGTCTCGTACAGCGCCTGCCCGTGCGCGAGCGCTTCAGGGCTGGGCGCGATCGGATTGTGCAGCTCGCGTCCCGCCCTCAACGCATCTTCGGGCGTCGCCGCGTAGCGAAATGGATGAACGGCACGCGGCACCGTGCCTGGCGGTGGTAATTGAAGTGTCTTGCCGTCCCGCGTCACCGGGTTTCGAGCGAACGCTTTATAGGAAACCGCGTACGCCATGTCGGGCATGTATTCCATCGCGCGACCGCCGGTCGTCGAGGCGCGCACAGCGACGACAAGAGCGCCGGTCGTGATCGCGAAGAGCACCCAGGCGATGGCCGTTTGGCGCACTCTCATGCCTGAATCTCCTCGAGTCGCCTGACACCGCTCTCGACGAGCAGTCGTCTCGCTTCGCCTTCACGGTCGCGACCGCAGCGCAGCACGAGCACGAAGGCATCCTCTGTCGCCCGTCCGGCAAACGTCGACGCCTCTGCACCAGGCATGAGCCGGGAACGCACGAGAAATGCAGCGGCCGTGAGCAGCCCGGCGGAGAGCACGGTCAACTCGAACGTGATCGGCACGAACGCCAGCGTCGAATTCGGCGGCTTCCCACCCACGTTGAGCGGCCAGTCGAAGACGGCCATGTAGAACTGCATCGCCAGTGCCCCGACGACTCCGAATGCGCCGCCAAGGAGGGTGACGAGTGGAAGCCGCGAGCGCCGGAGGCCCATAGCCCGGTCCAATCCGTGAACCGGATACGGGCTGTAGACGTCGTCGATGCGAACGCCGCGTGCGCGCAGCCGCCGCACGGCGTCGCACACCGCGTCTGCGTCCGAAAACGTCGCCACGAATCGCAGCCTAGACATGAGATTCCTGTGGCTCGGCATCGGCCGCGACCCCGTGCGCTCCGACGAGGCCCTTGATCTCCCAGGTGGCAATCATCGGCAGCAGTCGGATGAAGAGCAGAAAGCAGGTGAAGAACAAACCGAAGCTGCCGATGAGCGTGCCGATCTCGATCGACGTCGGGTAATACATCACCCAGCTGGAAGGGAGATAGCTGCGGTGCAGCGAGGTCACGATGATGACGAATCGCTCGAACCACATCCCCACGTTGACCAAGATTGAGATTGGAAGCAACGCGGCCGGGCTCGTGCGGATACGGCGCAGCCACAGGAGCTGCGGCACACACACGTTGCACAGCACCATCGTCCAGAATGCCCATGCGTACGGTCCGGTGGCACGATTGACGAACACGAAGCGTTCATCGGCATGACCGCCGTACCACGCTGACATCCACTCGCTCGCGTACGAGAACGCCACCAGCGAGCCGGTCAACAGCGTGACCTTCGCCATCTGGTCGAGATGGTGCACGGTGATGTAGCGCTCCAGGTTCATCACTCGGCGCGTGATGATCAACAAGAGCAACACCATGCCGAAGCCGGAATACACCGCGCCCGCGACGAAGTAGGGTGGAAAGATCGTCGCGTGCCAGCCCGGGAGAATCGACGTCGCGAAGTCCATGCTGACGATCGAGTGGACCGAGATGACGAGCGGCGTGGCCAGTCCGGCCAGGAGCACACACGCGGTTTCGTACCGCGACCACGTGCGCTGCGATCCGTCCCATCCGAGACTGAGCAGGCCGTAGATCTGCTTCTTGATCCCGGCGGCCGCGCGATCACGCAAGGTGGCGAAGTCGGGAATCATTCCGAGGTACCAGAACACGAGCGAAATCGTCAGGTAGGTGTTGATCGCGAACACATCCCACAAGAGCGGCGATCGGAAATTCACCCAGAGCGGACCGCGCCAGTTGGGATACGGCACCACCCAGAACGCCATCCACGGCCGGCCCATGTGAATCAGCGGGAACAGCGCGGCGCACATCACGGCGAAGATCGTCATCGCCTCTGCCGAGCGGTTGATCGACATGCGCCAGCGTTGTCTGAGGAGGAGAAGGATCGCGGAGATCAGCGTGCCCGCATGGCCAATGCCGATCCAGAACACGAAATTGGTGATGTCGAACGCCCACCCCACGGTCTTGTTCAGCCCCCACGTACCGATGCCGGTCGCGATCTGATACGTCACGCATCCCACCCCGACGGCGAGCGCGGTCGTCGAGGCGGCGAAGCATCCGTACCAGCCCGCGCCCGGCCGGGCGTTCAACGGACGTGCGATGTCGTCGCTGATCTCGCGCAGCGCGGGCGAGCCCTCGACCCACGCGACCCGCGCCGGCCGCGAGCGTGCTCCCCCGACGCGCGCCACTGATTCCCACGGTGTGTCGAGCATCGCGCTACGCCTCCCGGTTGCGGATCTTCGTCAGGTACCCGACACCCGGCCGCGTGCCGAGCTCCTCCAGCAGGTGGTAGTGCCGGGGACTGTGCCGAAGGCGCGCGAACGCACTGCGGGGATCCTGTGCGTCCCCGAACACGATCGCTTTGGCCGGACAAGCCTGCTGGCAGGCGGTCTGAATCTGGCCGTCCACTATCGTTCCTCCCGACAGCGCGGCTGCCGTCTTCCCCGCCTGGATCCGTTGGACGCACAGGCTGCACTTCTCCATCACGCCACGCGATCGCACGACGACATCCGGGTTCAGCACCATCGTGCCGAGCGGGCTGTTCATGTTGAAGTCGAAGCGTGCGTTGTTGGCGTATCTGAACCAGTTGAACCGTCTCACCTTGTACGGGCAGTTGTTCTCGCAGTAGCGCGTCCCGATGCAGCGGTTGTAGACCTGCTCGTTGATGCCGTCCGCGCTGTGAACCGTGGCCAGCACGGGGCAGACCGTCTCGCACGGCGCGTTCGCACAGTGCTGGCACATCACCGGCTGAAAGAGCACTTCGGGGGCCGCTTCCTTGCCCTGGTAGTAGCGATCGATTCGAATCCAGTGCATCTCTCTGCTGCGCGCCACTTCGTCCTTGCCGACGACCGGCACGTTGTTCTCGGCTTGACAGGCGACCACGCAAGCGGAGCAGCCGGTACATGCATTCAGATCGATCGCCAGCCCCCAGGTATGACTGCCGGGCTGATGCTCGGCCCATAGCGAAGGCGTCGACTCGGCCGATTCCTGCCGCCCGCCGGCCGCGAGAAACGTCGCGAGCGTCGCTTCGCGAAACACCGGACGTCCTTCGGTCGAATGGTGCGTTTGGGTCGCCGCGAGTGTGGTCGAACGGCCGGTCTTCTCGAGCCGAACGACGCGTGATCGCCGGCCACTCTTCTGCCGCAGCAGAGGGACAGCGTTGACGCCGACGCCGTTACCGACGGGTCCGCACTGTGTCCGCCCGTAGCCGACCGCGATCGACACGGTGTTCGCCGATTGGCCTGGCTGCCGCCAGATCGGAACGTCGACGCGATGCGCATCCGCGATCAGCGTCACGACGTCCCCATCGCGGAAGCCGAGGCGGTCGGCCGCTGCTGGTGCGATGGCGAGTCCGTGGCCCCATGTCAACCGGCTGATTGGATCGGGAAGCTCCTGCAGCCAGGGGTTGTTGGCGTGACGACCGTCACGGAGTGCAACAGTCTCGTACACGTGAAGCTCGTAATCGTCGGCGCCGCGAGCGGCAGCAAACGCATCCTCGCGAATGCGATTCACCGCAGCGTCAAGATCACCGACGAACTCCGGACTGGGTTGAGCTGGTACCGGCACGCGCAGGAAACCGGCCTGAACGCGGCTGTCCCAGAAAGCGTCGAAGTCGCGCTCGACGCTCTGGAGCGGAAAGAGATTCCGCTGCCAGTACGAGCGCAGTTCATGTCGCCAGTCGGATGGCTCACCGAGCCACGCGAGCAGGCTCTCCTGCGCCGCGCGGGTGTCGAACAACGGATTGATTGCCGGCTGCATGAGACTGAAGACACCGGTGACCGGCTCTGCATCTCCCCATGCCTCGAGGGAGTGATGGTCGGGACACACCGCGTGCACGTGCGCGGCGGTCTCGTCGACGCGATCGGCAAACGACACGCTGAGCGGTACGCGGGCGAGCCCTTCGAGAAAGGCGTCGCTGTCAGGGTGGTCGTAAGCTGGATTGACGCCATACAGGATGAGCGCATCGATCTCACCCCGGCGCATCGCCGCGATCAGCGCTGCAACTTCCCTCTCGTCACCTTGCTTCTGCAAGGAGCTCGGCGACAGTGCAAACGTCCGGCCGACGTTGCCAAGCACGTGATTGAGACGCGCGACGATCGTCTGCACTGCTTCGTCTTGTACGCCGCACACCACGAGTGACTCCCCGCGACGGCTGCGGAGGCGATTCGCGATCGCATCGAGCGCTGACCCCGTGATGCCCTGCGGCGGATCGACCCGCGATCGATCGTGCCGCTCGACGCGGTCGAGCAGCGACAGTACGAGGCGCCCGACCTCTGACGGTGCGAGCGGGTGTCGCACGTCGGCATTGGCGCCGGTGAGCGTCATCGTCGATTCGAACTGGACGTGGTGAGCCATGGACGCTGACGGGCGTCTGCCCCTCGCGTACTGCGCCGTGAATTCGACCGGCGACAACCATGTCCCAAGAAAGTCCGCTTCGACGCCGACGATCACCGCGGCGCGGTCGAACCGGTAGTGCGGGATGACGGCCTTGTCGAAGCACATCTGGTGCGCGCGGCGGATGCCCGCGTACGACACCGGGTCATAGGCGATGTGCTGAAAACGGTCGTAGTGTCGCGACCAGCGGGCGATCAGATCGCGCGTGCTCGGGCTCGTGATCGTGCCCGAGAGCAACACCACGCGACCTCGCCGGGCCATTGTCGCTTGCAGGTGCGATTCGATCCGGTCGTCGATGTCCTGCCAATCAGTGGGGACACCCCGCCACGACGGTCCCTTCAGACGCGCTCCGTCGTAGAGCGACAGCACTGAGGCTTGTCCGGTCGCGCACGTCCCGCCACCGAAGAGCGGCGCCTCGGCATTGCCTTCGATTTTGATCGGCCGACCGTCTCTGACCTTCACGAGCACGCTGCAGGACGTCGAACACCCGCCGCACGTCGACGCGTACCAGTTCGGAACACCTGGCGTCAGATCCTCGGGTGCGGTCACGAACGGAAGCGCATGCTGCGTCGCGGCTCGCGAACACCCGGCCGCGCCGAGCGTGAATCCCATCAGCGTCAGGAAGTCGCGTCGCGACGGACCGTTGGGAGTTGAACTGGGTGGTGTCCCCTGCTTCCACGGCAGTGGCTCTGCGAACTCGTCGCGATCCGAGACCGCGCGTCGGCTTTCCTTACGCAGTTCCTCGAGGCTCTTCCAATACACCGGCTGTGACTTCATCTCTGGGTTCATCGTCTGTGTTCAGTAGTGGCACCTGATGCAATCGGTCCGCGCTCCGTGGTCGCCGACGCCGCGACTCTCGTGACAATTGAGGCACCAGCCCATCGTCAACGGCATTCGCTGTTCCACACGCGACATGCGTTCGACCGCACCGTGACAGTTCTGACACGCCACGCCTGCGTGCACGTGCCGGCTGTGATCGAAGTGAACGAAGTCGGGCAGGTTGTGCACTTTCACCCACTCGATCGGACGCAGTTGCAGTACCGACTCGCGCAGTTTCTCGATCTCGGCAGTCTGCCGGCTGAGGAGTCCATGGCAGTTCATGCACACGCTGGCGGCGGGAATGCCGGCGTGCGGACTGCGCGTGGCGGCGTAGTGGCAGTAGAGACACGGGATATGCGTGTCGCCCGCGTGCAGACGATGGGAGAACTCGATCGGTTGCACGGGCCTGTAGCCGCGATGATCTCCGACGTCGGCAAGCGCCCGGACGCCGACACCGATGAGCGCGAAAGCGGCGACGTACGTGCCGACGAGCGCGACCTTCAGCATGCTCGCCACCTCACGTCAGTCGTCCTCCTCTGGCCACATCAGGCGCCGACCGCGTTGAAGCGCCCGTCCCTGCACCAATTCCCACCGGCGTTCCATCGTCGACACGACGGGAGTGACCGTGAACCGCATCCGACGCCATGCGCGTCGAATGACCTCGAACGCCGTCGAGAATGGGAGTGTTGCGACGACGAGGAACGCCGACCAGACGTGAAGCCTGACCAGGTACGGCATCTCGTCGAGTCGGCTTGAATCGGGCTGCAGGCTGAGTACGGATCGCACGTAGGGCGTCAACGTCGAGATCGACCACGCCGCCGCCCACCGATGAAAGACGGCGAGCCCGAGCCCCGACGTCATCGTGAGGCCCAGCACACTTAGAAACACCACATCACCGATCGGCCAGGCACTGGTCGCTCGAAGCCGGCGCCGGATCATGACAGCCAGTGCAACGGTGGCGACTGTGCCAGTTGTGAACAACACCGCTTCGAGTGCAATCAGCCGCATCGGATCGCGAATCCAGCTCAGGAGCTGTGTCGGCCACGCGATCATGGCGATATGGCCGAGCGCGACCGCGGTAATGGACACGCGGATGTACCGGCGACGATGTCCCGCTGCAGGCAACGCTGCCGGTGCAGCCGTCGATCTCCTGCGAGACAGCGAGAACGTCCCCGCAATCGCGAACACGATCATCGACACCAGGGGCACGACAACGAAGCGCGCGTAATCACTCATCGGCCAGATGCCCGTACCAACTCGGTACTGGAGGCTGCGCGGAGAAAGGCGCGAAGCGCGAACGACTCGGCTTCGGCGACACGGTCGGCGCTCGATCCGGACACGCTGGTGAGGCACGGACGTTTCAGGCGTTGATCGAGCGCCCAGTCCCAATAGCGCGCGTAGACCTCGGAGAGATTCGGCCCGATCGTCCCGCCACGAACCGGCTCAATCGACACGGCGTGACAGAAGACGCAGGCCATGCTGCCGCTCGCCAGCTTCGTGTCTCCGACGAACAGCCGCCGGCCGAGTCGCACGTCGTCCGGCGTGGCTTCTGCGGCACGCCGAAGACGACGATCTTCATCCTTCGACGGACCGCCGGCTGCAAGGTAATCGAGCAGCGCTCCGATCTCGGCGTTGGACAAATTGTGGTCCGGCATGCGCTGTTGACGGAATTGGCGAAAGAGCGTCAGCGCAGCGGGATCTCCACGACGGATCTGCGATTCAGACGATCGGATCCACGCGATGAGCCACGGCCGCGGATGGCGTTCAGTAACACCTTTGAGATCGGGGCCGACGCGAATGCCTTTTCCAAACGTGTGACAACTGCTGCACTTGGTGTTGAAGATCGTCGCCGGCTCCGTCGCGAGCGCTCTGCGGATCGCGAAAAGCTGGAACGCAGTACAGACAACGACAATCAGGACGACGCGATACTTTCCGTCCATGGTGCAAACCTGTAAGTTGTTCGGTGACGGTGTCGTGCAATTTCTTCCCGACCGAATCGTTTCCCGACTCGCTGAAGTCGCGCGATGCGACGGCGCGCGGATGCCTCGCGGGGGATCGAGGCCGGCTAAATTTGGGGGGCTTGGCTGCTGCAGGTCAACTGTCGAGCGCGCGTCGACAGCTTGCGATCGCGAGAGGGAGCAATTGCACTGCCAGCAGAGTGCTGGCGTGCACGCTCATTCTGTCAACCTGCGATCAACATGCGGATGCAGAATGCAAAAAGATCTTTCGAGTGGTGTGTGAAGTTTCAAGACACTGATAACAGAACTCGTTCGCGCGCGGAGCGAAAACCTGGCGCGAGCGCGAGAGATCGCAGCGACGCGGATCGAAACACGTCGATCGCTTCACTCTCGCGCTCAGCGCGGCATCATGCAGGCGACGTGAGCGGAGCGCCCTTCGGGACGATCATGAAAACCACCGCACGTGTCGGTCCATCCGTTCGCGCGGAACCGTTCGTGGTGTGAACGGCGCCAGACGGCTCGAAGAACGTGGCGCCGACGGGCAAGACCTTTTCCGGCTCGTTATCGATGGCAAACCGCATCTGTCCCTCCACGATGTATCCGAGGACAGGTCCCGGATGACGGTGCCCCCGGCCTGAACTGCTCCGGCCCGGCGGGATGTTCAGTTGCACGAGCACTACCTCGAATCCTTCGAGGGGCCCCGTCAGCGCGTGTCTCGCCAGTTCGCCTGCGGCGGGTGGTGCCGGTGTCTGTGCATCGAGAACGATCGGCACCAGTGACGCCGCCGCGAGTCCAAGGAACGTTCGACGATTCTCCATGTCTGATTCTCCTAGTGCGTGGCTGATTTCGTGTGGCTCGCGACGAAGATTCTGGTTCCCTGGCGGAACTGCGACCATGCGAACCAGAACTGCGGTACGAGGATCACCTGCTTCAGTTGCGTTCCCTTCAACGGCCCGCCGAGACACAGCCCATAGGCATTCCAGTTCGATCGTGTCTCGAGATCGATCAAGGAACTGGCCTCGTCGTTCGCCGACTGAAATCTCAGTACCTTGCCTTTGACGCTCGCTTCGAACGCAGTCGTGGTATCGGACGAGGGCTGATGGACGATGACAATCGGAAGCCCGCCGACGCGGTCGTTGACGACGCGCGCGATGCGAAGCTCAGAGAACGGATAGGCCACCTTGTCCTGACCTATTTCGAGTCCGGCCACTGTTTCCCGTGCCGGCAATCGCGTGTCCAGCGTGAGCGCGCCGTTCGGCGCCCCCTCCGGGCCCATACGCGTGACGTCTTTGATGCGCTTGCTCCGACTAGGCATGAGCTCCGCGTATCCCGGCAAGGGCTTGAGCACCATCGTGCGGGGATATCGCCTCCGCCACTCTGCCCACGTGGTGCGAACCGCCGGATAGAGCGTCAGGCGCGTGCCCTTGAGTGGACCCTCGATCGCTTCCCCCGTTGCCTGCTGCCAGCTCGTACCGGTTTCCAGATCTTTCTGCACTTCGTTCGCGCCAACCATGCGGTCGTATTGGAAGTGCAGCGTACGACCCTTTACTTCCGCGCGAAAGACCAGACCCGTATTGCAGACGCCGCACCATGTTACGGAGATTGGCGTCACCGAGATCGGCCCGTCAGGCACCTGGTCGAACACCGCGCCATGCTGCGCGAGATCGCCCGCGGGGTACGCCTTGGCGACGTTGCCACCCGTCACGCCGAGCAGGATGTCATCGTCCTCGAGGAATGTCGCCTCCGATGCCGCGACGAATTCCGGGTGGTGGATGGCCGTGTACGGCATCGGCGCCCCCGCCGGAGGCGTGGTCCCTTGGGGATTTTGCGCGAGGACCTGTGCGGCCATGCCGATCAGCAGCAACGCGAGAGGTGTCCATCTGTTCATAAGTGAATTCCGCACAAAGAGAGACCGACTGCAACGACCACTGTCGTTCCCACCAATGCCCCTGCGTACGACAACCGGCGAACCGATGCCTCGGCAAGGTACGCAAGAGCCGCAAGCCGCGCATACACGCCGACATGAAAAAGGAACGCCGCCACGCCGAGCAGCAGGAACGGCAGCTGCGCGGCGGAGCGAGGCGTCGCGAGCAGGTTGAACTGACTGGCCGAGGCCGCCGCTGTTGTCGACACCCCTGTCAGCGGACTGAACAGCACCGGTGAGAGCACGTGCATGAGCAGGAAGGCGGCGAGAAACCAGCCGGACACTGTTTGCAGATTCCTGGCAAAGGATCCGGAGCGGACGTTCCTCATGCTCACCGCGGCGCCGGTCGTGATCTGAATCACGACCGCCCCCACGAGCAGCGCGTAGGTTGCCGGCTGCTGCGATGCGACGCGCATCACACTCCGCATCGCTGTGTATGACGACAGGCTGACGAACGCGAGCGCCTGATTGATGACGTGTGCCAGCACGAAGACGGTGAGAAGCACGGCCGTCAGCCGATGCACGTGCGACAACTGCTCTTTGGAGTACGACGTGTCCGGCCAACGGACCATCGCTACGAGCGCGGCTATGGCGAGGGCTCCATACCACGCCCAGACGCCAAGGTTCAATGCCAGGCTCGCGTCCACGCGCGAGACAAAGAGGAAGAGTGCGGGGCTGATCGCCGCCATCAACGCCCCGGAGACGAGCAGTCGTGTTGATGCGCCGGAGTGACTCACCAAGCGATTCAGCGCGGAGATCGCGAGGAATGGTCCGGCGCATGCCCAGATCAGCGTGAACGCGACGAGCGGAATGCCGACGACGTGCTCCTGCGCCCATCGCGCGCTGCCGAACAGTGCCTGGAGGGAGAAGGGGTACACGAGGGGCACCAGCCACACGAGTGCGATGACGCCTGTTTCTTCCCAGCGCGTCGACCGGCTCACACCGAGCGGCAACGAGCGCTCACTCAAGCGAGCGAGGATCATCTGCTGCAGCTCCGACATGTCGTCGACAGCCCCGACGAATTCAGGCGGCGTGACGGCGTTCAGGCTGCGCGCGATCGTCTCGTAGGCGCGGGCGCATCGCGCACACGATCTGAGATGACGCTCGGCGGCCACGAGCTGTGTCCCGTCTTCTCCGTAGTAATGCAGGACGAGATCATCGTCGCTGAGATGATTCACCGGCCGCTCCAATGAGGCTCGAGCGCGAGGCGAATCTTCCGAACCGCACGGAAGATGTGCTGCTTGGCGGCGTTGTTGCCGATGCCCAGGGTCTGCGCGATTTCGTTGATCGAACAGCCCTCGAAATGCCGGAGCGCAAACGTCACGCGCTCGAGAGGACTCATGGTGTCCATGGCCGCCGATACCTGACGACGCCAGTCGGCACTCGCAAGCAGGCGTTCGGGATCTGGTGACGAGGACGCGATCGTGTCGACGACGTCGGCGATCGGCTGCGGCTCGCTCACATCAGGCCGCCTGCGACGGCTGCGCAGATGATCGAGTGCGCAATTCACGAGGATGCGGTTGAGCCACGTGCGGAGGTCGGCGCGTTGTTCGAATTGCCCGAGGTGCAGATACGCGTTCAGCAGGCTGTCCTGCACGACATCCTTCGCATCCTGTTCATTGCCGGTCATACGAAGGGCGAGGTTGTACATGTATCTGCGATGACGCTCGACGAGCGACAGGAACACCTCCAGATCGCTGCCGTCGTTCATCTCACCCTATTGATTGGACGCCTGGGAAAATGCGCGGTTAACACGCGACCGTTCATTGTTTTGCTAAAATCCGCCCAGATGCCAGCATCCGACAGACCACGTTTCACCGTCCTCGTCCTTCTGATCGCGTCGCTTGCGCTCCTTCTGCCGGGATTGTTTCTTCCAGTGCTGACCATTCGCGGCGTCCTGACTCGCGACGGCATCGCCGCGATGGCGCCCAAGATTCTGGAGAACGGCCTCGACGACGAAACCGTCACGACGCTGAGCGCGATGATGAACCCGAACGTCCTGGCGATGGCGCAGGCGTTCGGCGGCGACGTTCGCAAGGTGATCATCGACAGGCTGTCGCCGCAGATCACCGCAGCTCTGCAGTCGCGCATGAAGGAGGTCGAGGTCTACCAGCAGACGCGCAGCATCGTCGGGTCAGTACGGAATCTCTACAACGTGGGAAGTCCGGTTCCGGCGACGCTGATCCTCCTCTTCAGCGTGATCGTGCCGGTGACGAAGACTGCACTGGTGGCGTGGGCATGTTTCCTTGCGCCGCCCGGGCGTCGCACTCGCACGCTGCGCTTCGTCGTTGCGATCGCCAAGTGGTCGATGGCGGACGTCTTCGTCGTCGCGCTGTTCATCACCTATCTGGCTGCACAGGCGACGCAAGCGACGCCCGGCGCTCCCGGCGCGGCGCCGCTCGTCGTGTTCACAGCGCGATTAGGTGCGGGCTTCTACTGGTTCGCGTCGTACTGTCTGTTCTCGCTCGCGTCACAGCAGTACACGATGAGGGTCAACAAGGATACGGAATCTCTTGCGGGCGTTCCGGCGTTGTAACCAGCCTGCCGCGGCTTGCGCGCTACATCGCGCCGCAGCACTTCTTGTATTTTCGACCGCTGCCACACGGGCAGGCATCGTTGCGACCGATCTTCGGACCGTCGCGCGTCTCCGGTTCGTGGTGTTCCGCTTCGGCAATGGCCTGACGAATCCAGAGGCCCAGCTGCGCGTAGTCCCCGACCGCCTGCGGAAAAGCCTCAGCGAGCATCGACGCCATCTCCGGCAGGCTCGGGTGGCGCGCTTCCTCGCAGAATTCTCTTGCCAGGCCGCTCGAAGCGAAGAAGCTGAGCGTCATCCAGAGTGCTGCGTAGTCATCGGCCAGTTCGTCGATGATGTACGGATCCCATGACTCCTCGAGCCATTGGTGACCGCAGACGAACCCGCGAGACCATTGCGACACGGGAGCGTGATCTTCCAGATTGGCAAGTCCATCTTCGAAGATAACGCAGTCAGAGGGCAGAACCGCGGCCTCGCTCGCGACGCCCGCGTTGATGTCGTTGTAGACGGACGTCAACTCGCCGATCACGCGTTGCGCCTCATCGAGACTCTCGTACTCGATGTCGTGATCACCAAACACGATCGGCATCCATTCGGAGGGCGCAATCGGGTCCGGCGAACAGGCGACGGCGAACAGGAATCCTTGAAGTTCGTGATACGACAGCGTCCCCGGGGGGCGGCGAGGATCTTCCAGAAACGACTTCAGCGCGAACGACACGTCGACTCGACCGACAGATGGGAGTTGGTCATTGCAGGCGATCAGAGAGCGTATGACCTGAGCTGTCCCAACGTCAACTCACAATCGCGATCACAGCGCGTGCTACGACCGCGCACACTCGATCGCGTATGGCACGGAACCAGGAAGCCATCCGTCAATGGCAGATTCTTCGGACGATCGCGGCGTCGCGTCGTGGCGCGACCATCCCTTCCCTTGCCGCAGAGACCGGCGTCACCGTCCGTACGATTCGGCGCGATTTTGTGGCGCTGCAGGAGGCAGGCTTCCCGCTGCGTCAGGACAACAGTGATGCGGGCCTCGTCTGGACACTCGACGCCCGCGCCCTGTCCGGCATGGAGTCGGGTTTCACGCTGATGGAGCTCTGCGCGTTGTATTTCAGCCGGGCCACGCTCGAGTGCCTCGTCGGTGCTCCGTTTCATCGCGAGCTTGCACAGGCCTTCGCACGGTTCGAGCGCGCGATCACACCGCCGATGCGCGCGTTTCTCGATCGCCTTCCGGGGGTGGTCGGCGTCAAACCACATCCCGGCGTGAAGAAGACGCCTCCGCGTGAGCGCGTGTCGCAGCTGCTCGACGCTGCGCTCCATCACCAGAAGGTCGAGATGCGATATCACTCGCTGGCCAGCCAGCGTGTGAAGGACTACGCCGTCGATCCCCATCGCGTGATCTATGCCGATGGAGGCCTGTATCTCATCGCTCACGTGCCCGAGTACGGCGAGGTCCGCACGTTCG
The DNA here is from genome assembly GCA_036407095.1 of Vicinamibacterales bacterium. Taxonomy (GTDB): domain Bacteria; phylum Acidobacteriota; class Vicinamibacteria; order Vicinamibacterales; family UBA2999; genus Gp6-AA40. The sequence goes on from DASWZV010000032.1 coordinate 93,785, forward strand.
CTATTGAACGCATCCAACGCCTCAAGGTCCGCGACGAACATTTCGAGCAGCCCGAGCACCCGTCACCCGTGTTCGCGAATTCACTGGGCGTGCACTCCGGGAAGACGGAGCGCGTCGAAGTCGAGTTCGACGCGCAGGTCGGCCCGCGCGTCGCCGAGCGCGAATGGCACGCAACCCAGAAAGTGCGAATCGATCGGGATGGTCGCGTGCGAATCGAGCTGCACGTCGCACTCGATTGGTCGCTCCGTCGGTGGATTCTCGGGTTCGGCGCACACGTTCGCGTCATCTGGCCGTCCACGCTCGCTGAAGACATCCTCGACGAGCTTGAGGCGGCCCGCGCGCTGTATGCACCTCGTCTCGATCTCGAGATCGCGCACGTCGCATGGGATCTGGGGTCACAACGACCGCTGCCATTCGGTGAGCTGCGCCGATTCGGATTTGCCGGCGAAGCTTCCGCGTAGGACCTGATCCGTCCCCGCCGCCTTCTATCGTGTCGACACGGTGCGTCAGAGTCCCGCGCTGCTCCCCGCGCGCACTCCTGACGCAAGGAGAAGAGACATGATGAGAATGATTCTGGCTGTCGCGTTGATCTTGGGAATGGGCACGTCGGCATCAGCGCAGGGGCTCGTGACTACCGCAGCGGAGCGCGAGGCCTCGGCGATGCAGCTTTCCCAGGCACCGCGCAGCGGTGGTAACAAGGGAGTGATGTGGGGCGGCATCGGGATGATCGCCGCGGGCGGAACGTTGGCAGCACTCGGGGCGACCGCGCTGAAGAACGAAACGTGCGGCGCGGCGGTGATCGGGCTGACCCTCATCGGAGGGTGCATCGAGGAAACCAACAAGGCGCTCCTCTGGACCGGGATCGGGATTGCTGGAGGCGGCGCAACGCTGGCTGCGGTTGGTGCCAGTAAGAACGTTCAGATCGGGTTCCGTCGGGTCGCGTATCGAATCACATTTTGATCGGAAGCGAAGGCGAGGCGCAGAAACGCCTACTGAAACAGAACAGGGCACGAAGAATCAACGTTCTTCGTGCCCTTGGGACGTGAGTTGTCATTCTCGGTTGCTCACCGACACAGTGCGCTTCGGCGGGACAATGATCAGCGTGCACGCTTTTGAGGTGGGTATGTCTCAGCCGGGAGATCAGCACCGGTGACACTGGCGGTACGGGCGGTGTTCTCGGTGATCGCGTACCTCGGCGTGGTCATCGCCCCGCTCATGTTTGCCGCCTTGGGTGGAAGCAGGCCGGCCCTTGGATTCTGGACCAACTTCTCGGTCGCCCTCGGGTTCGTCGGGCTCGCCATGATGGGACTCGAGTTCGCGCTGGTCGCGCGCTTCGAAGCGATGGCTCGTTTTCCTCCAGCGCCGAGAGCAAAGAGGTGGAGATCGCGGTCAAGGCCCTTGGTGACTTCACGTCGAGCGTGCACCTGCTTCGCCCTGGAACAACGGTCTACGTGGATGGTCCGCACGGCGTCTTCTCGATGGATCGAGACGAGGGGCCTGGCTTCGGTTTCATCGCGGGCGGCGTGGGGATAACGGCTCTGATCAGCATGCTCCGCACCATGGCCGACCGCAGGGACATCCGGCCAGCGGTCCTCGTCTACGCGAACGACGAATGGGAAGGCGTGACGTTTCGCGAAGAGCTCGAGCGGCTGCGAAGCCATGTCGACCTGACGGTTGTTCATGTCCTCACGCGGCCCCCCGCGCAGTGGGCTGGGGAAACCGGCTTCGTGAGGGCGGACCTGCTCACTCGCCACCTTCCGTCTGGTTGCCGCCGCTTTCAGTTCTTCATCTGCGGGCCGGCGCCGATGATGGACGCCGCGGAGAAGGCGCTCGCCGAACTGGGGGTGCCGGACGCGCGTGTCCACACCGAGCGCTTCGACATGGTGTAGGGAGATCTTCCGCGTGCGACACGTGCAGATGACACGGCTCGTGTGGCTCGTCGCGACGCTCCTGATGGTGGCGTGCCTCCTGTTCGCCATCGTTCAGACTTCCGCCTGAAGCCTCCAACGTTGTCGAGGACGCGATCCGATTGCAATTCCCGCAGCGTGGCAGCGCGTGACGCACTGCAAATAGTGCGTACTCAATGCATCGGCGCACCCGACTTCCTTCGGAATGTCGCACGTTTGCGGTTGGCCCGCACGATGCCTTTGCTGAGTGCGGAGGTGACCGATGATCGATGGTCTCAAGGTGACGATTTCCGGTGAGGAACTCCGTGCGCTGCTCGACGACGGCGTGCGGAGACATGAGAGCAGGGCGAGCCGCTGGACGCGCGAAACGATGCGAACGAAGGAGGACGAGACCGAGGACGCGCCGCTGCTGCCGGAGCACATGTGCGAGAACGAAGCCGAGCGCGACACCTGGCGCGCGACCGTGCTCGCGTTCATCCGTGACCACGTCGACGCTGGCGAGACCTACCGCCTGTCCGTCGCGGAGCTGGACGAGGGCGAGCTGTTGCCGGAAAAGCCCGGGTGGCTGGTGCAGGACGAGTACGAAGAGCGCACCCGCGCCGGATTCAACCTCGAACGTCTCGTGAAGTCGGCGCGCCGGCTCGAGATCACCGGGGCGCTGCGGCGTGGCGCGGAATCAGAGCGCAACAACGCCGGCGACTTCCCGGAGACGCTCATCGAGGAGACCGACGAATTCCGGACGACCCGCGTCGATGTCGAGGGTGGACCGGAAATCATCAAGATCGAGCGGAAGTGAACGCCGACGATCCCCCTTCGCAGCTACGGCGCTTCGGCATGACAGACTTCGCCTGAATGAGTGCTCACACTGCATGGCCAGGCGGGACGCCTGGCCTAGCCCGAAGCTTGCGCGCCAGCGCGAGCGAAGGCCGGCGGGGTGTGTGGGACGGTTTTCGCAACTGGTTGATCAGGGCGGTATAGTCGCTGCGCATGCGCACTCTTCTCGTCTGTGCAATCGCGATCGTCGTGACCGCCTGCGGCCCACCGACGCCGGGTCCGGTGGTGCAACGACTCGTCGATGAGTACGCGCCAGGGCTACCGATCGGTGGGCGATTACCCCTCGCGACGCGAGAACATTACAAGCTCCGAATCGCCGCGTACCAGGGATACGCCGCCAGCGACGTCAAAGGTCCCGACGGCGTCGACGATCTCGTGATTCTGATGGATCCCACTCCAGGTGACGGCATCGACGAGAAGATTCCGGCGGACGCGAAGATCGCGGGCGTCAAGCTCACCGTAAAGTCATCTGACATCGTGGCTCGCGTGGACGCTCGCATTCGTGCCGCAATGGGCGCTCCGAGGATTGCGTGCTATCGAGACGGTTCTGGCCAAAAGGTCGAGACCCGGTTCTGGCCCGCCGAGCACGGTCGTGGTGTGCTTCTTGTCATCTCGAACGCTCTACTCCCCGCGGCGACCGAAGCATCTGCCCTTCGACGGATGGAGCCGCACCTCACAGAAGTCACCTTCGGCGCAGATCCGGTGTCGCCTGAGCACGTGAAGTTCGAATCGTGCGGCTGACGCCGCAGACGACCGATTTCGGAGATCTTGTTGCGTCTCGCGTGGACGTCAAGGTGCGGCCCGACACGTCAGACGCGCATGGTAATATCGAGGTATTACGATGCCTACCATCACAGTCAAGCTGGATAAGAAGCGGGCAGATCGCCTTGCGCGGTGGGCGAAACGCAGCAAGATCCCGAAGTCCGACGTGATCCGTGCCCTGATCGACCGCGCGGGACCGATCGAGTCGGGAGAAGACCTCGTCGAATGGGTTGACGCGGCATCGGGTAAAGGCCTCGGCCTGGCACAGAAGGAACGGTGAGCCGGCCGGTGCTGCTCGACAGCTCCTACCTGATTGATCTCGAACGCGAGACTGCCGCGGGCAAGGTTGGCCCAGCGCGCACGTTTCTATCATCCCTGCGCAGGCGCACGCTGGTCGTCTCGATCGTCAGCGTCGAAGAACTCTTGGAGGGCGCCATCGACGAAGCAGCAGCCCTTGCAGCATTGCAGCGGTTTACCGTTCAAGGACTGCACCTTACACAGGCGAGACGGTGCGCTCTCCTCCAGCGTCGTGCGTCACAACGTCTTGGCGAGAACGACGCGTGGCTCGTTGCCACCGCCGAATCGCTCGATGCAGACATCGTCGGAGCAGACCGTGCAGCGTTCGAGCGATTGGGCGCGCACTACCTGCGTTTTCGATAACAGCGCATGACATCGTGGCATGGCCCGAGCGCGACGTTCACCTCAAGGGCTCAACCACGTCCTCGCCAAAATCAGCCGTCTTGAACTGGAGCATTGGCCTGCTCGCTCGCCCGTTAGCGAGGCTTGTTCTTCTTCATTTCTGCTCCAGTGATTCCTCCGCCCGAGCTCGCGTCACGCATTGCGCCATCCCGAGAGCACGCAGTCGACGTCCTCACGGATGCGATCGCGCGCCTCCCGGCGCCCGACGCCACGCGCCAGCAACTCGTCATAGGGCGTTTCGTCGTGACGCACGTGCACGACGACAGCCAGTTCCACTGCCTCTTCGTCGAGGCGCTTGGCGGCTGCTGACGGCGGCGCGCTCGGAGGGCACGGACTCATTCTTGGACCCGACCGCTGACATTGCACGACATGATATCGATCGCACCTCAATCGACGCCAGATCCCGTCCGATCTCCCCTGCGTTTTCGTTCGGGCTCGTCGATCTCGGAGCACTGCTGCGCAGCATCATCACCACAGAGGCGGCCCGCATTCTTGATGTTGGGTGTGGTGACCGTGTGCTGTGCGCACAATTGGTCGAGGCGGGGATCCGGCACGGATTGGCCTCGACGCCGATCTCGGTGTACTCGAAAGGGCGCGCTCGCGCTATTCAGCACTACACATCGAGCGGATACACGGCGACGTGTTACAGGTCCCATTCACGACGAACTCATTCGATGCCGTGCTGTCGGTGGCGACGCTCCACCACGTCGACGCCGCACAAAGTCTGAGGAGATTCGCTGAATCAGTGCGGCCAGGAGGAATCGGAGGAATCGCGGGGCTGGCAGCGAACGACTGGTGGGACTTGCCCGGCGCTCTGCGCTCGCGTAACTATCGAGACACCGCAGTGGCGATTGCGCCTGGCAACATTTGCTCGGCCCACGGCAGCTGCTTGCGACGATCTCGTATACAACCCCGTGAGCGAAGGCTGGCGGAGAGAGTGGGATTCGAACCCACGGTAGAGTTTCCCCTACACACGCTTTCCAAGCGTGCTCCTTCAACCACTCGGACATCTCTCCGTTTAGAATCAACGATTTGCGAGCGGTCCGGAACAGGATAGCGCAAAACCCTCCTTCACGCACATCCCATTTCACATCTCGCATTGCACCAAGCGGTTACGGCCATGCAGCCGCAGTCGTCGACCCCAAATTGTGTCAAACCTTCTAATGTCCCTCGATCACTTACGACGATTTTGTTCAGGTGGCTCACGACCGACGCGCGAGGCTCCACTTCATGAGGGGCGGCGTCGCCATGGTCGTGGCAATCACCATGATGACAATCGCCGAAAAGATGGACTGGTCGACGATCGGCTGGCCGGCCAGCGTTAAGCCCAGCCCGATGTTTGCGAAGATCAGCCCAACCTCCCCGCGCGGCATCATCCCGATGCCAATGGAGAGACTATCGAGCCGCCGGCCGATCGCTCCAATCGCGCACGCCTGCTTGCCGATCATCGCGGCGAGCGTCAGCAGTGCAGCCAGTCCAAGAACGTCCATCCGAGCGAACGCGGTCAGGTCGACTCGCATTCCCATCACGACGAAAAAGACTGGCACGAGGAAGGTCGAAAGCGGGTGAACCAGATGCTCTAGTTGTTGTTCACCGCGGTCCGCAAACGGTCTGAAGTGCGCATCCTCGAGAATCAGGCCAGCGGCATACGCACCGACGATCGGAGCCAAGCCGATGATCGAGGACAAGTAGGCTAGAACGAAACAGAACACCAGTGCCGTCACCAGCAGCACACCCTGTCCGCTGAGGCGTGAAGCCAAGCCGAATACGCGCGGCGACAGGTAGACGCCGAGCACCAACGCGCCGAACAAGAACACAACGGCCTTGCCGAGGGTGAGACCGATTTCGATATATGAGAGTGAGCCGCCGCGATCGGCAGCTCCTATGGCGCCGGCCACGACAGCGAGGATGACCAGCCCCAGCACATCGTCTATGACGGCGGCCCCAAGGATTACACGGGCCTCCGGAGATTGCGATCGCTGGAGATCCTGCAGCACACGAGCGGTGATGCCGACGCTGGTCGCTGTCAAGGTGGCACCAATGAACGCATGGACGTACACCGACTTGTCGGGAAGCATCCACGCGCTGACGAACCAGCCAAGCGCGAAGGGAGCGAACACTCCGAGCACCGCAACGAGAACAGAAGTCAAGCCGACCTTCAGCATCTCGCGCACGGTCGATTCAAGACCGACCTCGAAGAGGAGGATGACCACGCCAAGGCGCGCCAACGTCTCCACTGTGGCATCCGCTTCAATCGTGCGAAACCACTCGATTCCGGCAAGATCGAGACTTCCAAGCACCACGCCGGCGACCAGCTCGCCCAGCACGGCGGGCTGATGGAATCGAACAGCCAAATGTCCACCGAGCTTGGCCACAGCGAGGATGACCGCGAGGGCCAGCACCACCGCCGCGACCGGATCGGGGTGCGCTCCAATTGCCTCGTGAGGTTGCGCGGCTGCGAGCGCAGGCAGTGCCGGGAGAAGGGCGATGGATAGACCGAAGATAAGCGGCTTCCGGAGTGTCGCTGCCACGTCCAACCTCTGGTCTTCTGACCATGAAGATGGCGGCCCGACCATCCAGATACCTGCAGCGGAGGACCGCTGCACCCTTCCTCACGATATGCGCTGGGTTCGCCGAACGCAAGCGAATCGATGCGCCTCGTTTGACCCGATCGCGCGACCTGGATACGCTGCACCGTGCTCACCGACAGACGAGTGGACATTACGTCGGCGCGCTTCAAAGCCGACCCATTCCCGTTCTACGAATCGCTGCGGCGCGAGCATCCGGTATGTTCGGTCGCGCTTCCGAACGGCACGTCGGCGTGGTTGATTTCACGCTACGACGACGTGGTCGCTGCATTGAAGGATCCACGGCTGGTGAAGAATCGTCGGAACGTCCCCGGTTCCAAGAAAGGCGGAATCGCGTGGACGCCGAAAATGTTCGAGCCCTTGACGCACAACATGCTCGACTCCGATCCGCCCGATCACACCCGCTTGCGCACGCTGGTACACAAGGCGTTCACACCGCGGGTCGTCGAGCGCATGCACGAACGCATCGAGGCGGTCGCGAATGAGCTGCTGGACGCGATGACGCCGAATCAACGTGTGGATCTGATCGAGCGATACGCGCTGCCTATACCGACGACAATCATCGCCGAGCTGATTGGTGTGCCCGTCAACGACCGACACCGGTTTCATCGATGGTCGAGTGCGATTGTGTCGATCACGCTCTCAGCATGGTCAACGGTACGAGCCATTCCGCCCTTGCGGGCGTTCCTGCGGTACATTCGCTCGCAGGTGGACGCCCGGCGTCGAAAACCGCAAGACGATTTTTTGTCCGCGCTGGTCGCAGTCGAAGAGTCGGGCGAACGCTTGAGCACTGATGAACTGGTTGCGATGGTGTTCTTGCTGCTGATCGCTGGTCACGAAACAACCGTTAATTTGATCGGGAACAGCATGTTGACGCTGCTGCAGTACCCGCACCAGATGGCGCAACTGCGTGACGCGCCGGCCGGCGTTGAAACCGCGGTCGAAGAACTGTTGCGATACGCGGGGCCACTCGACATGGCGACAGAGCGGTTTGCTCGCGAAGACATCACGCTTGGCGATGTCACGATCCCAAGAGACGCCGTGGTCTACGCCGTGTTGGCATCGGCGAACCGAGACGAGCGCCAATTCAACGAACCCAACACGCTGGATCTTGCCCGCCAACCTAATCGTCACGTGGCGTTTGGACACGGCATTCACTTTTGTCTCGGCGCACCACTTGCGCGGTTGGAAGGTCAGATTGCGATACGAATGTTGTTGCAGCGCACAGAGGGTCTTCGTCTGGCGGCGCGTGACGACGCGATTCGCTGGCGAAAGGGGTTGGTGCTACGAGGCGTGACCGGGCTGGCCGTGAGCTTCGATCGGCGGCTTTGATGTCAGTTCCGAAGGACACCGAGCCGGTACTACACCGTACGCATTGTTATGTGTCAGCGGAAATGCGATTCCGTTCTGTGTCAGAACTGTGTCACATGCCCCCTCAAACCCCCGGTCAACACGATGATTTACGGGGACACCTCGACGCAGATCGTTGTTGCAGGAAGTCGTTGATCGGAAATGCGTTGGTGGGATTTGGTGTGCGTCAGCACGCGTGAGCAGAATCAATTTCCAAGCGTGCTCCTTAAACCACTCGGACATCTCTCCGTGTCTTTAGAATCAGAGGTCGCTCCAGTATAAGCCGCAGCAGGTTCACACACGTGACTGCGCCGTTGTCGACGACTCGGGCACCTCGGACCGGATGCGCGGCTCTGTCTCGAACGGTCCGACGAGCAGGAGTTGATCAATCTCATCACGGCCGCGCGATTCGACGCCAATCTGGAGCGAGTCCGCGCTGTTACATTCTGTTACGGTTCCGAAACAACCAAGAGACGAACCCTTCCGATACTCCTCGATGCCAGTGACTGGAGTGGACGAGACCTCGAGCCGCGACGCTCCAAAAACATGATCATGCCGCCGCGGCTCCGCAGATTCATGTTGACCGTGCACATCATGTGCTCCGTGGGCTGGTGCGGGTCGGTCGTCGTATTCTTGGCGCTGGCGATTCTCGGTGTGACGAGCCACGACGCGCAGCACGTGCGGAGTGCGTACCTCGTCATGGCGCCAACTGCGTGGTGGGTCCTCGTGCCGTTGGCGCTCGCCTCGCTCGCCACGGGAGTCATCGAGGGACTCGGCACAACATGGGGATTGTTCCAGCACTGGTGGGTGGTCGCCAAACTCGTGCTCACCCTGCTATCGACGATCGTACTGCTGGCGTACATGACCACGTTTGACGGCATGGCTCGCGTGGCTGCGGACCTGGGCTCTCCTCTCGACGCCGTGCAAGATCCGTCACCCGTCCTCCATGGAGCGCTGGCGCTGGTCGTCCTCCTCGTCGTCACTGCTTTGAGCATCTACAAGCCCCGAGGCCGCACGGCGTATGGACGGCGTCTGGAACAGACCCTCTCCGCGCCGGGCGCCGCCAGCCCACCGTGGGCGTACATGTCGGGCATGTTCCTCACCGCGGTCATCGTCGTCGTCATGGCGATGCTGCTTCTCCATGCGTTCAGCGGCCGCCTGCCACGCCATCGAGAAGCACCATCGCCTCGAATCACGACCGGCAGCACCATGTCGGAAGCCTCGACGCAAGATGCCTGATCCGCCGTGAATAGGTCGCATAATGAGCGAAGGGTCCGTGGGAACGTCGCGCACCGAAACGATCGCTTCGCCACACAGTCTGCGCGTGCTCATCATCGATGATGACAAACGGTTGAACGCGCTGCTCAAAGAGTACCTCGGCCGCTTTGGGTTTTTGGTACGTGCCGAAACGCATCCGGAGGCAGGGCTCAGAGCGCTTCGCACGGACCCGCCCGATCTGATCGTGCTCGACGTCATGCTGCCGGACACCGACGGGCTCGCCGTCTGCCGGAAGATTCGCGAAACGAGCCGTCTCCCGATCATCATGCTGACCGCGCGAGGCGATGTGGCCGATCGCATTCTCGGACTCGAGCTGGGCGCCGACGACTACCTGCCCAAGCCATTCGAGCCGCGCGAGCTCGTCGCGCGCATGCAAGCTGTCCTGCGGCGCGGAGCGGGCGACGCGGGCGAGGTCGTTAGATCCGGCTCGCTCGAGCTGAACTGGACACGGCGCTCCGTCTGTCTGAGTGGAACCGCGATCGCGCTCACGACCGCGGAGTTCGAGCTTCTTGGCCTGCTGGTTCGTAACCGCGGGCGTATCCTCAGTCGCGACCGGATCCTCGACGTCATGCGAGGCACCGACTACGACGCGTTCGATCGGTCGGTCGATATCCTCGTCAGCCGATTGCGGCAGAAACTCGGTGATGACGCGCGGCACCCCATGCTGATTCGTACGGTCCGCGGCGTCGGCTACACGTTTGCGGGAGAAGGGCACGGCTGATCCGGTGGCCTTGTCGCATCACCGCTCTGTTCCGTCCACAGAAGCCGCTGCGGTCACGCCCCTCATGCCCGGATTGGGCGACTCGGTCTTTGGGAAGCTCCTGGCGATCATGATTGCGATGGCGGCCAGCCTGTTTCTGCTTGTGGGTGGGTTCTTCGTCTTCCTCTCGAACCCGACCATCGTCACAACGATGGATCGAGTACTCGATGAGCAGGCGCGTTCAATCGCCGGGTCTTCGCCGGACGTGGAGGCGGCCAGGCAACTCGGCGCGCACCTCGGATTCGACGTCCGTTTCGAAGGGCCCAACGGAGGATGGTCGACCACGGCCGATCTGCCAAGTCTCGACCAGGCTCGGGGTCGCGGGATGTCCCTTTGGAGCCGGTTCATTCGAGGTCGTCATTACCGCATCGTTGACGGCCCGGAAGGAGGTACATACCTGTTCGCCTGGCGGATTCCGCGCGCAATGCTGGGGGCACATGTGGCGCTCCTGGCGCTGTTGGTGCTGGTCACAGTGGCGGTCGTCATGACTCACACCGTACTCAAGCGCCTTCTCGAGCCGTTGCGAAGCCTGAACGATGCAGTCGGTCAACTCGCAGCAGGGAACCTTGACATCACACTTCCCCGTGCCAGGCGAGATGAGTTCGGACGGCTGAGCGAGGCCTTCAATCGAATGGTCGGCCGTGTGCGAGAGATGATTGCCGCTCGCGAGCAGCTGCTGGTCGATGTCAGCCACGAGCTCCGCTCGCCGCTCACGCGCCTGAAAGTCGCTCTCGAGCTCACACCAGTCGCCGACCAGCGCGCGGGAATGGCGGCGGATCTCGCCGAAATGGAAGCGCTGATTGCCGAACTCCTCGAACTGGAGCGGCTCCGCGGCGGTCACGGAATCCGCTGCGAGCGGCAAAACCTCGTGCCGATCATCCGCGAAGTGGCGACGACGTTTGCACAGACAGCGCCCGGTGTCGCGGTGCTCGCGTCATCGCCGGACATACCCGTGGACATCGACGTCGAGCGACTCCGCATGGTTCTCCGGAACCTGATCGGAAACGCCGTGAAATATTCCCTCGCTGACAGCCGTGCGATCGAGATCTCCACAGGTCAGAACGGCGATCGCATATTCATCAGAGTCAGCGACAACGGTCCGGGCATTCCCGATGAAGACCTGTCGAACCTCTTCGAACCTTTCTTCCGGGTCGATCGATCGAGGTCGAAGACCACGGGAGGTTATGGGTTGGGACTCGCGATCGCGAAACGTATCGTCGAAGCGCATGGTGGAACAATCTCGGCCGTGAACAACGCCACACGCGGATCCACATTCACGGTCTCGCTGCCGAAGCCCGCCTGACGGCACATTCTGTGACCGTCTTGAAACATTCGAGATACAGCGCGCGCGCATGCTCCAAGAAGCCGGCTACACGCCTGCCCGCCGGTCGGAGGAACTATGCGCTGGTTAACAGTCCGTCTCGTCAAGATGTTCCGTCTTCTCTCGCGCGAGGTGTCCAGGCTTTTGCTGGGAGCGGCTGCCGCAGGAACCGCTCTGGCGGTCGCGACCGCTGTCTCGGCCGACGCACCCGTCGCCGTGACCACCGTCCTCACATTCGAAGAACAGGTCGTGATGCCCGGCGCTTTCGCGGTGTCCACGACCGGCCTCAACGGGGAATTGAACAGATGTTCGTTCCCGGTTACCTTCAGTGCTACGCGCACCCGCACCGATACAACGTTCGATAACGGCGACGTGAAGATACATTCCGAAGTTCACGCGACACGCGCGGCGAACGGTCACACGGCCACTGAATCGGACATGTTCAATGCGTTCATCGACCACACTGACCCGTCGAATTGGAAGGTCACGGGCCGCTTCGCCCAGATGTTCCTCGACGGAGACTTGATCTATCTTCAATCAGGAAAGCTCATTTCACCGGTTCGGGGCGCGGTGGACGATCCACACCCAGGGCCGAAGGGTGTTCTGCCAAACACCTGCGACATCCTCTCCGAATAGACCGTCCACGGTTCTACCCTGACATCGGGTTCGACGAAGGCACGGCTCGTCAGCACGGCCTTCTCTCTACGAAGCCTCACCGCGTTGGCGCCACGTGACTCCTCGCTTCGCATCGTGACGAAGCAGTCGCGAATGACGCCGATCGGTATCGCGATTGGCGGAATCGGGCGTGCTTCTTCAACCTTGCCGCAGCGCCTCGGTCGGATGAATACGCAGCGCCCGGCGCGCCGGTGCGGCACACGCAAGCACGCCGACCGCCGCCATGATGACGGACGTGATCGCCGACGAGACAAGGAGATCCGCGGTCAGGCTGTCGGCGCGCCATGCGAAGAACAGGATGAGGCTGTTGCCGGCGATGATGCCGCCGGCGAGCTGACGACCGGCGCGGTCGAAAACGCTACGGACCACGTGCCGGGGGTTGGCGCCGAGTGCGATACGGATCCCAATCTCGCGGGTGCGACGCGCCACGGCGACGGCCATGAGCGCGTATAGACCGGCCGCGGAGAAGACCAGCGCCACGAGCAGAACGCTGCCGAAGACGACGCTGCCGCCCACCATCCGCATCTGCTCTTGTGCGACGATCTCGTCGAGCGTGACGATATCCCGGAGGCGCAGGCCCGCATCGGCCTGCCGCGAGAGCATGGCCACGCGGGGCGCAAGCGGCGCTGCGTCCCCCGCAACGCGCACAGCGACCACGACCGGATCGAACTCCGCCGCGGAGGCTGCGCGATAGATGTACGCTGCCTCACCCCAATCGGCGGGGAACGTCCACAGATCGGTGACCACGCCGACGATCTCGTGCCAGGGTCCCAGCTCGCGCCCGCTGTCTCGCTGAAGCGTACGAACGCGCGCGCCCACAGGATTCCTGCCCACCACGAGCATGAACGCCTCGTTGACCACGACGGGCCCGTTCGGCGCCCCAGCGTCAGCGGTCTGCAAGCCGCGGCCGGCCACGATTCTGGCGCCGAACGCCTCGTGATAGCCGGCGCCGACAGCAGCCATCGCGAATCCACCCTCGTAATTGCCGTGCAGGCGAGCCGGAGGTGCACCGTCCTGCTCCATTTCCACCGCCACCCACTCCGGGCTCATCGTCGGCAGGCGATCGCCGTACGTCACCTGCGTCACACCAGGCTCCTCACGCAACCGGCTTGCGAATTCTTCGTATGCGAGCGCGCGACGCGCGCCGATCTGCCCGTCGTCAGGCACACGCCGCTCTCCGGCCAGCGCCTCGTTGTCCATCGTGAGTCGGAAGGTGAGGTAACGCTCGGTCGGAAACGCTGCCGACCTCGACTGGTCGTGGAGAGTGTTGGTGAAGATTCCAACGGCGGCGGGCACGAACAACAGCGTGAACGCCACCTGCGCGCCGATGATGAACGACCAGATGCCGCCGAACGCCATCGTCCCGCCAGTGCTGGTGATCCCCTGCAGTCCCCGCTGGATGGACGCGCCCGTGGCCTTCAGTGCCGGCAACAGGCTTATCAGTGCCGCGGCGACGAGCGCGAGCAGCAGCGCATACGCAATGGTGGCAGGCTCGAGCTTCAGATCCACCCAGAACGGCAGGCCGTCGTCCCCGATGATCAGACTCGCCCGGGCCAAGGCATAGCGCACTGTCGTCTGGGCCACGACGAGCCCGAGCACGGCAGCGGCAAGGGCCAGCACCAGCCCTTCGCTGACGATTTGCGCGATCACGCGGGCACGGCTCGCCCCCAGCGCGTGACGGACGACCATCTCCGGTTCGCGCATCGCGGTGCGCGCGAAGATCAGTGTCGCGACGTTCGCCGACACCGCCCCCAGCAGCAGCAGGACGATGGCGTGGACCGCCAGATCTTCGAGGCGCAGTGGATCACCTGGCGTGCGCCCGGCGAATGCGCGAACCCGCGTTCGCAACTGCCTGTGGGTTTCCGGTTGGTCGGCGGCCAGGCGTGCCGAGACGACGTCGAGCTCCGTCGCGGCGTCCTTCCAGGTCGCTCCGTCAGCGAGCCGGCCGAACACCTGCACGGCCGGGCCTTCCCGCGGCGCCGCATCCTCGATGGGCAATGGCACCCATAGCTGCTGATTGCGCGGGAATCCGAAGCGCGGCGGCATCACGCCCACTACGGTACGGGCCGTGCGACCCACGGTCACAACGCGGCCGATGATCGCCGGGTCGCGCAGGAACTGTCTCTGCCAGACGTCGTAACCCAGGACCACGACGGGCGCCGCACTCTGCATTTCGTCCGTCGGCTGTAGCGGTCGGCCGAGTAGTGGCGGCACGCGGGTGAGCGGAAACGCAGACGCGGTGATCTCTGCCACGCGAAGCGATTCGACACGGCCTTCGCCCGTGAGCAGGTTGCGCTCGCTGACGCGGGCAGCGCCAAGCTCCACCACCGTCTTCAGCGACCGCTGCCAGATCGAGAAATCGTGGAGCACCCTCGGCTCCACGCGTGACGCTGCCGTGTCCTGCGTCTCGAGGCGCACGACTCGGCCGCCTTCATCGAACGGCAGCCGTTTGTACAGCAGTTCGTCGGCGACTTCGATGCCGACCGCCCCAATCGCGATGGCACCCGCCAGCGAGAGGCCGCCGATGATCGTGAGCGCCGGATACTTCAGCAGCAGACGCGCACCAAGCTTCCAGTCGATCCACGAGATCGCGGTCAGGCCGGCATTCATTTGCTCCGCTCCTCCAGTCCGCACATTTTTCCAGCGGTTAACTTTACGTTGCAAAGTTATCTGCGTCAATGCGCAGCTCTCGCATGATGGCAGATCCAATCAAGCGCGCGCAGTGTCGTGTATCAACAACCGAGAGATCGCGATTGAGACTGCGCGACTATGCCAGCGCTTCGGCGTACTCGAGCCCACCAACGCCTGCGGGGTCATCAGCCCTGCGAGCGTGAGTATCGGTTGCGCGGTACGCCCATCGCGGTATCGTACGTCCATGATTTTGCGTGGGTTAGGGGTGAGGGCGCTGATCGTAGTCGTCGCGGTCGTCAACGGCGGAATCCGACAAGTCTTGATCAGTCCGCGCGGGCTCCTTCCACGCCCGGCTTGACGTGTCCGTATTCTGACGCAGACAGAAGCGAGACTTAGCCTATGGCAAGCACATTAGCGCCCGCCGAACTCTTTTCGCTGGAGTCCTTGGTCACACCGACGGCACAGGGGATCGCCAGTCGCGTGCTGGCGCGCACCACCGCCGGCAACATCACCCTCTTCGCGTTCGATGCCGGCGAGGAACTGTCGGAGCATGCCGCGCCGTTCGATGCACTTGCGCTGACCCTGTCGGGCGCCCTCGTCCTCACGATCGGTGGCGTGGAGGTTCGCACGGCACCGCAGACGATCGTTCTGATGCCTGCGAATGTGCCCCACGCCGTCCTCGCCACGGCGCCGTCACGCATGATCCTCATCATGCTGCGCGAGGGGGCTCGTTCGTGAACCGCCGGGCGCGTGCTTCTTCTTGCGTTTTAGACCTGTTCGGACAATGTCATCCAACGAACGGTCTCAACGCGATGAGCCCCTCGTCATGTGCATATGTCGCGAGCGAGACCTGCGCCCGTTCTCATTGTATTGACATCGTTCGGATTCGTGCTTCGTTCATTTCACGCAGGGATCGCAGAGGCGCAGAGAACGCGGAGGCGACGGGTGGTCGCCGGCCTGCGGCCGGCGGATGGATCGAGACGAAGTGAAGAAGACGAACGCCAGCTGCAATGAAGAGGCGCTCGTTTTCTTCACTTCCTCTCGATCCACTCGCGCGTAGCGCGAGCCACCCGTCGCCGGAGCGCTCCGCGATCACCGCCCCTCGGCGATCTCTGCGTGTTTTGAACGTCAAGTGGAGCGTCAAAAGCTCCATCGGACTTCGAGATAGGCTCCCGAGTTGTCGCGCAGGATTCCAAGCGGGGATCGCGAATCACCGCGATAGCACTCACCACCCACCAGCAGCTTCGTTCGATCCGAGACTGCATAGGTGATCTTCGGTCGAAGCGTCAGACCTCGGGGAGCCGCGTAGCCCGCCGCCGCCAGTTCTGCCTCGAGGGTGTCGTGTAGCCACTTGTGCGACGCACGGGCGCTCGCGCCGTGCTGCGCGCGGCGGACCTGGCTGCTGAAGACCGCTTGTTCGAAGGCCACGTCGGTGGCAAATGTCGGCCCGCTTGGATCGGGTCGTGCGAAATGAGTCACGAATCGATAGAGGTACTGGATGTTGATGTTGAGATGCTCGTGAAACGTTCGGTCGCCGCCGACTACGACGAACACGAACGGATTCTTGACAAATGGCCGAACACCCGTCGGATCGTCCGTACGGTTGTACGCCACTTCGGCGCGGAGCCCGTACCGTCCGATGTTGCCGGCCGCATCAGCGCCAACAATTCGAACCCTGTGATGTGTGAGTTCCAGATGCGGCGCCTCGGCGGTCCCGCGAATCCCGAGATCTGGACTGAGGTCACGTCCACTGAACGCCGATACCGCCCAATCGATGGCCCGGCCGGTCTCTTCGACGCGAACGGCCAACTGCTCTGGCGTCCATCGCGACTCTGATGGAGCCGGATCGCCGATCAGAGTGGGCAGCGGAACGCGGTTCCCTCGAAATTCCGGGAGCCAAATTACCGTAGCCGATAGGTCGCGATGCGAGTAACTTGCGCGGAATGCTGTGGCGCCGAGACGGCGGTCGCTGTCATCCGGCGCGAGCAGGGTGAAGTCCTGTCCGGTCAGGTTGTCCGTCGGATTGATTCCGTCGGCCCGGCCCCACGCGATCACCTGCCGCCCGGCGCGGAACTCCATTGGACCGGTCGTGAGGGTGACGAACCCCTCTCGCAACTCGGCCCGCACTTCGCCGTTGGCGAACGGGCCACGCAGCGCCGTCCACCCCTCGACGAAGAACGACAGACGCGACGTGACGGGCCGCGTGATCTTTCCCCAGAGCATCCCCGCGCCGAGTGGCCCCTCGGAATCGAGTTCCCGGGTCGAGCTCCACAGTCCGGCGCGAAGCGTCGCCGTGGCTCCAGCCCGTGCCAGTACATCCGGAGAAGCCGGCACCTCCGCCGTCTGCGCCGCGGCAATTGAGGCAAGGCCCACCAGCGCCACCAGAATCCCGACGATCGCTTTCATCGCGTCGGCTCAATCGCGCTCGATGTACCGAGTCGTGAACAACTCGTCTGGGGTGGGAACGTTCGTGTCGAGTTTCACGACGTCCAAGATCGTGCGGTGTCCGGTCTGGTGATTGGTCATCTCGCGCGACCGCGGAAACCAGCGTCCGGCCTTCACATCCACCGCCTGCGGGTTCGTGACTCGCTGGCTTTTCAGCAGCCTTCCAGCGAGGTCGTAGTACTCGACCTTGGCTTCGACGAAATTGTCCGCCCTCACCCAGGTGACCTTGCGGCTGTAACCGCTGTTGGCTTTGACAGCATCGTCGGCCGGCGTCGATTCGATCACGTAACAGTCGATGCCATCGGTCTGCTCGGTACGCTGAAGGACGTGCCGGTACTTCGCGACTTTCGGCAACGACACATCGCCGTAGGAGAAATCGGAGCCGACGAAGCTGTCTTTCTTGTTGCTGGCGACCAGACGTCGACTCTTCTTGAGCGCCGGCAGATAAATCCACAGGTCGTCGTCGCCCTCGCTGTGTTCGACTTGCAGAAAGGCGGTGCCTCTGATGTCGGCCGGCGTCGAGAACTTCACCGCGAATTTCGAGTCGACGCCGTTGCGCTGAAGCGCGATCACGGTCGTGTTCCGCCGTTCGCGTTGCTGCCCCTTGTCATTGATCAACACCATCGTGGCGTCGACGCGAACGCCTGTAACCTTCGAAGCGAGGAAATTACGCTCCATGATGGTCGCCGCATCGAGTGGTGCCGGTTTCTGTGCGCCGGCCGCCAGCGTTACGGACATCACGGCTGCGATGCATGTCACTGTGCTCGATTGCCAACGGGTCATCGCCCACCTCCTGCCGTCGCGACCTCTCGGAACAACGCGTCACGCTGTGCGCCAAAGACGAACCGTGGCTTGAACAGCATCATCAGCGCTCGCAGGAAGAACAGCGCGAAGAAAGCGCTGATGATCATCGTCGCCGTGACCATGTTCGACAGCTGGTTGTAGAAAGCGAAACTGGAGGCTTGCAGCACGGCATAGCCGCTTGCGATCGCGATCGCGACGAGCAGAATGGCCTTGCCCGATGTCAACATCGATGCGCGCGTGGCCGCGAGTACGCTGCCGGTGCGCGCCAACTCCTCCTTGAACCGAAACAGCAGGTAGATCTCGTAGTCGGCGCCGATGCCGATGGCCATCGCCGCGGTCGTCATCGCAGTGATATCCAGTGGCGTGTGCCGCCACCCCATGACTCCGAAATTGGCGAGCATGACTGCGAAGAGCGGGGTGACGACGAACAGACCGCCGACGAACGAGCGCAGGATGATTGCGCCGAGCACGAAGACGACAACGGCCATTTGCGCCATGTTGCGGAATTTGTCTTTGACGATGACGTCGTTGAGCGCGATCAACTGCGGCAGGCTGCCGCCCATTTGCACGGTGACGCCCGGCGGAAAGCTCTCGTCGATGACGGCTCGCGCCCGCTTGGCCAACTGGTCGGCACTCGTCGTGCTGTCGTTTTTGACGAACGTCCACACCGTCGCTCGTCGAAAGTCGTTGTCGACCAGGCTGTCGAAATCCTGCGGATCACCTGAAAGCGTGTACAGGAAGAGATACTGCGCAACGAGATCGTGCGTCTCCGGAACCGCGTAGAACTTCGGATCGTCCCCGTGCATCGCCTGATTCATCCGTTTGATGAGATCGGCCACTGACTGCGTCTTGCCCACGTCCGGCTGGCCTTCGAGATAGGCCTGAAGCCGCGCCATGCCCTGCAACACCAACGGATCCTTGATGCCGTCGGCCGTCGGTGTCTGAATCAGGAATTGCACCGAGTTGGTTCCACCGAACGCCGCGTTGAGGACCCGGTCGTGAACCCTGACCTCGCTGTCGGGCCGGTGATACAGCTTGAAGTTGTTGTCGATCCGCAGAAAAAGCACGCCGGAACCAACGAGTGCCAGCACGGCGAGGCCGGCGGCTACGATGACGGGCGCGCGTCCGCTGACGAGCGCATCCGCCACGGTCGTGAGGAATCGGTCGAGAATCCCCAGACGCCCTTCACGCTCAGATTCCCTTCGTTGCGGTGCCCGCAACATGGAGCGCACCGCGGGAATAACGGTCATCTCGATGACCATCGTCGCCAGCACGCCGCAACCGGCGAACACTCCGAAGTGCTGCACCATCGGAATGCCTGTCCCGACGAGGGAGAGGAACGTGATGACGGCAATCAGGCCGGCGACGATCATGACCGGACCGACTCGCACGATGGATTCGACGACGGCGTCGCGGTTGGCCTCACGTGCGTCGACTCCGTCCGCGACCAGACGGGCGTATTCCTCGTAGTACCGCTTGAGAATCTGAATCGCATGGCCCGACGCCACCGCCAGCACCAGGATCGGCGTCGTCGTGTTCAACGGGTCGAGATGGACGCGCAAGAGGCCCATCAGCCCGAGACTCCAGATCACGCTGAGGATTCCGGTGAGCATCGGCAGGAACATGCCTTGGATGCTGCGGAAGGACCAGTACTGGACCAGCATGACGACCAGCAGGGCCGCGCCGAAGAAGAGGGGCATTTTCTCGAACTCCCGATCCGCGGCTTCGCCGATGATGGGCAGTCCGCCGACATAGAGATCGGCCGTATCGTCGCGCTCGCGATCGAGAATGACCCGAAGATCCTGGTTGAGAGCGATGTAGTTGGGCGCGGTTTCGTCCTGCTTGAAATCCGCAACGACCGCGGCGGCCTTGGCATCCGGCGACACGAGGGCGTTGATGTAGATCGGCATCGACGCCACGGCGGCCTTCAGGCGCGCAGTGTCCTCAGGCGTCTGGGGAACGACCTCCATCATCGGCCGGACCTCCATGCCGTCCGGTCCACCCTTGACCTGTTTGACTTTGCGCGCGGCGAGACTCAGAACGTTGTGGCGCACTGCGTGCGGCAGCAGCTCGATCTGGTCTTGCAACCGCTTGATCTTCGCGAGTATGGCCGGCTGATAGATGTCTCCGTGCTTCGGGACGACGCCGATGACGGTCAGGTTGCGACCGCCGAAAATCTCGTCGAGAAGATTCGTGGTCTCGACATACGGGTGGCGTTGCGGAGCCCACAGATCCGGATTCGAGTCGATCTGCAGGGAGCCGAGTCGACTGCCGAGAAAGCCCGTTGCAGCGAGGACGAGGCTGACCACGATGATGCGGTGTTGGATGATCCAGCGGGCATACGGTCGAAAGACGGTCGAGCGAACTGGTTCCATGTGCGTTCCTCGGTGTTGTGTATGAGTCACTACATAATTAGGCGACTGGCGCCGACCAAGCTCAGGGGTCTCCTCAAAGTGTGTGGTGTTATGTAGTAGTCACTACACAATACGCAGCCTTGCGAAGCCCGGTCAAGAGTTTTTATAGTGGTACCTACACAATGAAGGCGACACCTGTGACGCGCGGCCGGCCGCGCAGTTTCGATCGGGAGCGGGCGCTCCGGAGCGCCATGGAGCTGTTCTGGGCGCGCGGGTACGACGGCGTCTCGCTCGAGGACCTCCAGCGAGCGATGGGCAATATCTCGCCGCCCAGCTTCTACGCCGCCTTTGGGTCGAAGGACGCGCTGTTCCGCGAGGCGATATCTCTGTATCAGACGACCGCTGGGGACCGCGTCGGGCAGGCGCTTGCCGCCTCGCCGGTCCGCGCCGGAATCGAACGCATGCTACGGACGGCGGTCGATGTCTTCCTGTCGAACGAGGCTGCCCCTGGCTGTTTGATGGTCCTTGGCGCGTTGCATTGCACCCGCACGAACAAGCACGCGTACGACCATCTGCGTGGGCAACGGGCGCAAGGCATCGAAATGATCCGCCGGCGGCTTGTTCGCGCCATTGACGACGGAGACCTTCCGTCGGACGTTCCGGTCGTGGACATTGCAGGCTTCTACACGACGTTCATGTATGGACTCGCTGTCCGCGCGCGCGATGGAGCAAAGCGATCCGACCTCGAGGCAGCAGTCGATGGCGCAATGGCGGCATGGCCCGCGCTGACAGGCGGCGGCCATCCGGCAAAGTCGCGCGTTCGGCGCCGAGGCCGATAGGAAGCGACGAACGAGCTGCGCCAACGAGGCGAATTCGCGGACGATGACGTGCCAGTCCTCGCCATCGTTAGAACCCAAGCACAGCCACGCGCCGAACGGATGACTCTCGCGCTGCTCAGCGTTCGGTCGGCATCTGCGATGCATGCTTTCAGACAACGGCGAACGGGATGAGATGGCAAATGATCACCGTGAAGATGGAGGGAGTTTCACCGTGACTGTGAAGACGATTGGACTCATTGGCGCAGGGCATATTGGGAGTCAGGTCGCGCGGCTGGCCGTGCAGCACGGCTACGACATCGTCGTCAGCAACTCGCGCGGACCGGAGACGTTGAAGGACCTGGTGCGAGAGTTGGGATCGCAGGCACGTGCCGGCACCGCGGCGCAGGCGGCCGAAGCCGGCGACGTCGTCGTCGTGACAATTCCGCTCAAGAACATCGGTGACGTCCCGGTCGCACCACTCTCAGGCAAAATCGTGATCGACACCAATAACTACTATCCGCAGCGCGATGGACACATCCGCGAGCTCGACAACGAGGAGACGACGACGTCTGAGCTGGTGCAACGGCATCTGTCAGCGTCGAAAATCGTCAAAGCGTTCAATCACATTTACGCGGCAGCGCTGACGACCGACGGGCTGCCAGCGGGCACGCCGAATCGGCGGGCACTCGCGATTGCGGGCGACGATGCGGACGCCAAGCGCATCGTCGCGCAGCTGATCGAGCGGTTCGGGTTCGACGTGGTGGATGTCGGTCCCCTCCGTGAAAGCTGGCGGATTCAGCGCGACACACCGGGTTACGGGCCGCGCCGGACCGCCGACGAACTGCGTCGGGATCTCGCGGCGGCGAAGCGGCCGGTGCGTGCATGAACCTCGATCGCCGCGGCCCGCGCCCCCGCGACCGGACGATGTGTCTTGACCGGCAGTCTCCTCAGACGTACCAGCGCGGCTGAAATGAGGCGATTGAAGTGAGTGAAGTCACGCTGATTCCAGCCGACCCGACGCCTGACGACGTGCAGTACCTCGAAGATCGGATCTACGAATTCAATTCGAGGGCTACACATATCACCGACGGCGAGCTGCTCGCGTTCTTCGTGCGCGAGGACGATCGCATCGTGGCGGGGATCTGCGGCAACACCTGGGGCGGCACCTGTGAGTTGCGGCAGCTCTGGGTGGAGGATTCGCAGCGTCACCGTGGACTCGGCACGAAGCTGTTCCAGGCTGCCGAGCAGGAGGCGCGACGGCGCGGCTGCACGCAAATCGTGCTGATGACGTTCACCTTTCAGGCGCCGGCCTTCTACGAGAGGCTCGGCTTCGAGGTGGTCGCGACGATCGACGATCATCCGCGCGGTTTCAAGAACGTACTGATGCGCAAGCGTCTGGGGCAGAACTCGTAACGAGCGACATCGATGCGCGTTCAGCAGATTCGCACGGTTCAGTCCGCCAACCAGACATGATTTGCTCGACCTGAGCAGGTCGTTTTGATCCACGCGAATGACGTCTCCACTCGCATAGCCAGGATCGCGAATTGCGTGTGCCGGCGGCATGAAGAACTGGTTCGCCACATCGGCCGTGCTGACCGTGGCCGGAGCTGTCGTGCTTACGCGAACAGCCCGCCGCGGTGCGTTGGAAAAGGTGTTCGCCGACGATGACTTCCAGATCACCGGGGTCGCGGTCTCGAAGCAGAATCGCCTGTTCGTCAATTACCCGCGCTGGTCCGATCTCTATCTCAACGCGGTGGCAGAAGTGCTGCCGGATGGCTCGACCCGCGCGTTTCCCGATGAACGCTGGAATGGTTGGGATCGAAAGCCGCACACGGCCGGGGTGCACTTCGTCTGCGTCCAAAGCGTGTTCGCCGACGAGCAGGATGCGCTGTGGGTGCTCGACCCGGCCGCTCCAATGCTGGCATCACCGGTGCCGAACGGTGTGAAGCTCGTGAAGATCGATCTGCGCACCGATCGGGTCGTCCAGGTGATCGGCTTCGGAACCGATGTGGTTCGCCCCGATTCCTATTTGAACGACGTCCGCATCGATCTGAAGTCGCAGACGGCCTACATCACCGATAGCGGTGCCGGCGGGATCGTCGTCGTTGATCTGACGTCAGGACATGCACGGCGCACGCTGGACGGCCATCGCTCCGTCATGGCAGAGGACGGCGTGGAGATCGCCATCAATGGCAGACCGGTGCGCGACGCGCAAGGCCAGCCGCCACGATTCAACTCGGACGGCATCGCATTGTCGAGAGACGGTTCGTGGTTGTACTACCAGCCGATCACCGCCACGGCCATGTACCGTGTGCGCACGGAGGTGCTCCGCGATGCGAACGCGTCCGCCGCGACCGTCGGAGCGGCGGTCGAACGTTACGCCGATACGTTCCCGGTCGATGGACTGTGGATCGATGCGCAGGATCGGATTTACCTGACCGACATCACCCACACGGCGGTATCGCGCCTGCTCCCGGACCGTACGATCGAACGGCTGATCTTCGACAGTCGGCTTCAGTGGCCGGACACGTTCGCCGAAGGTCCGGACGGTGCCATGTATGTGACGACCTCGCACATCAACCACTCGGCGACGTACAACCATGGCAAGAGCACCCGCAAGCGGCCGTACGGCGTGTTCAGGTTCAGGCCGGGAGTCCGACGGGGCCGGTCCGCCTGATGCTCAGGATCGGGCGCATGAAGGAGAGGTATAGCGATCACGCATAGGACACATCACGCCGGGCGAACGGCGTGAGCATGGGCGCGTGCCGCCTTGATCCTGGCGATGTCGATCTTCTTCATCGTCATCATCGCGTCCATCGCGCGTTTGGCGGCGGCGGTGTCGCGATCGTTGATCGCCTCGATCAACGCACGGGGCACAATCTGCCAGCTCAATCCAAACTTGTCCTTGCACCAGCCGCACACACTTTCCTGTCCGCCGCCACCAACGATC
Organism: Vicinamibacterales bacterium; assembly: GCA_036407095.1. Taxonomy (GTDB): domain Bacteria; phylum Acidobacteriota; class Vicinamibacteria; order Vicinamibacterales; family UBA2999; genus Gp6-AA40. The sequence continues at coordinate 117,961 of DASWZV010000032.1, forward strand.
GCATTCCAGTAGCGGTCGGTCTCCTCCTGCGTGTCCGTGAACACCTGGAACGAGATCGCCTCGTCGAAGGTGAACTCGGGGCCGCCGTTCAGCCCGACGAACTGCTGACCCAGAACGGTGAAGTCCACGGTCAGCACGTCGCCGGCCTTGCCATTCGGGTAATCACTGGGCGCCTTGTGTACCGCGATGACGCGGCTGTCCGGGAACGTCGCGGCATAGAACTGCGCGGCCTCCTCGGCGTTTTTGTTGAACCACAGGCACGAGGCGATTTTGATCGTGTCGGTCATGGTCCTCATCCTTTCCTCGGGTGGATCGTGCGCGACTCTGCGTCCCGGCTCGCGGCATCCGCTGCCCGACGGCCTGCTGGCTGAGCCACACTTTCTGACATGCAACCAATGGCCCCATCGGCATGACGCGATGACGACTCGCGCACATCGTGGCACGTGCGATGCACTGGTTTCCTCACATACATTGGCGCAACCGAATGTGCCTCATCGGGGAGGACATGATGGAACAACGGATCAACTACTCAAAGGTCGCAGGGGGCGGCGTTCACGCAATGTTGGGGTTGGAGAAGTACCTTCACAGCTCTGGCCTCGAAGAAGGACTTCTTCATCTGATCAAACTGCGGGCCTCCCAGATCAACGGCTGTGCGTATTGTCTCGATATGCACTGGAAAGATCTGCGAGCGATTGGCGAATCCGAACAGCGGCTGTACGAGCTCGGTGCGTGGGAAGAGGCACCGTTTTATACCGACCGTGAGCGGGCGGCTCTTGCGTGGACCGACGCGGTGACGCGCGTCTCCGAGGAACACGTGCCCGACACGGTGTACGAGCATGTCCGCACGCAGTTCAGCGAGAAGGAGCTCGCCGATCTGACGCTGGCGGTCGCCACCATCAACGCGTGGAATCGGCTGTCCATCGCCGGACGCACGACGCCGGGCACGTACCAGCCGGCGGCTCGCACGCCGACAGCCGCGTCCTGAACGACCGCGCGGGTTACGGTCTGCTGCGACCGCGGAGGAAGGCGACGCCGCGCACAACAGACACGCGGCACACGGTCTGAGCAATTCGTTCGACAAGCGTCGTCACAGCACTGAGGACGTGCAGCGCCGTGCGCAGGGGACATACGGCGCTGCCCGTTGAACGCCTGGGACTTGCCGCATAAAAGCGCCCCGCCTCGGCAGTCAAGGCAAGTGCCTGCGACAGCGATGCCGACGCGGTGAGAAAACTTGGCAGCCCCGCCGAGAGATCCTTCTTGTAGTCGATCACGTCGTCGATGATCTGGCATTGCATCGCCATACAAAGGAGCGTCGCCACATCGCTGTCGTCATGCGTCGCGCGGATTCCATCTTCGAGACGCGCGGAGTTCAGCGCGATTGCGGTGATCGTCGCAAGCGACAGACGCGCGACCGCTTCGCGGTACAAGCGCACCTCTTCGAAGCGCCACTGATCGCCACCGATTGGCGGACGTCGTGCCTCCAACTCGCTCAGCCGCGTCACGTATTCATCTATCCACAGCCGCAGGCCTGCCTTCTCCAGCTGCTGCCGCAGCCTCTGGTATTCGACCACACACAGATCCTTGCGATCCCACGCTGCATTCGTGCAGGCTTGAAAATCGAGGAACGTCGCCAACTCGCTCCGCTTCTTTGTCGACAACGGGTGCGCGTAGCGAAGCACGTGAATGGTGTCGAGGGCGATGATGCACAGGACGCGCAGCGGCGTCCTCGGTGCCGCGCAGAAAAAGAGCGGCAGACCGCGGAGAAAACAGGTGACCGACACGAGGCTGGCCCTTATTGGTCCGGGTCGGGCCGCCGTGACGCGACGTTCGATCTCCGTCAGACATAGCACAGCACGACCTCTCGAGGGCACTTCCAACGAATCGGCAAGAGGTCGCTGACGCCGCGACTCACCACCAGGCGTGCTGAACCACAGCCATCGGTCAAGAAGCAGTAGGGGTAGAAGAACGCCCCGGGAAACAGGCGGTTTCGATACTCCCAGACGACCAGCTGGCAGCCATGCAGGTGCCCCGCTAGGACGAGGTCATAGCCGGCATGTCGCGATGTCTTCCAGATTCGCGGGTCATGTGCGCACAGGACGCGGACATGCGCGTCGATGGGTGCGGCGGTTTCGGGGCCGAAGACTGCGATCACCCGGTCTCGATGCATCACGCGCGCGATGCCGTCATGAATCCATCGCCCGCCGCCATGTTCGACCGCCTCACGAACGCGGTGCATGCCGATCTGCTGGTCATGGTTGCCGCCAATGGCGAACACGGGCGCGACCTCGTGGAGCTTGTCGACCAGGTCGCTGAGCCCGCTCAACTCGGAGCGAGTGTCGACGAGATCGCCCCCCAGCAACACGACATCAGGATTGCAGCGAGTCACGACATCCAACACTTGCCCGCTCAGTGCGATGGAGCGGCCGCTCCGCAGGTGAATATCGCTGATGTATAGCAGCCGACACGCCTCGTGTTGAGTCGTGAGTCGCTCTTCGCGGACATGCAGGGCTCGGTGCAGCCCGATCTCCAACGGCCCCGCAGATCGTGGTGACGTGTTCAACGCATGGCCTCGCCCAAGACGAGGACCGAGACCTCGCGAACACGCGGGCCATCGAGTTCCACGAGAAAGACACGCTGCCAGCGCCCGAGTTGCAGGCGACCGCCCGCGACATTCAGCGTCGCCGACGACGGGAGGAGCAGCGCCTGACAGTGGGCGTGCCCGTTGGGGCGTTCATCCGGAGCAGGGTTGACGGTGCGGGCACCCATATCATCGTGACGATACATCGCATCCCTGGGAGCCGCTCGGCTGAGCAGAACCGCGAAGTCCGTGAGCAGCAGCGGCTCGTGCTCGTTGACCACGATGGCCGTCGTGGTGTGCAGGCTCTGAATGTTCACGATGCCGGCGTGGATGCGAGCCTGGGCGGCGAGCGCCACGATACGGTCCGTCAGATCGATGAACTCCATCGGGCGCTCGGTCGTGACGCGGATCCGGGCGTGATGGCAGGTTGCCGATGGTGCCAGTGTCTCCATGTGCGTCCTCGAACATGTGTCCCCGGGGATGCCGTTATACTTTACTATGCAAAGTCATTTATGTAGAATGGTAGCATGCGTGTCCTCCGGGCGGCGCACCTCGGCATGTGCTTCGGTGTTCGCGATGCCATCTCGTTCGCGCTCGATCACGCGGATGCCGGCCCTCTCACGATCCTCGGGGACCTCGTCCACAACCCGACGGTTCTGAGCGTTCTCGCGGCGAAAGGCATCGCGGTCGCGCAGGACGTCGCGCACGTCACGACGCCGACCCTGATGGTGACGGCACACGGCACGTCCGAGCGGACCCTCGCGCGGACGCGCGCCCTGGGACTGACCGTCGTCGAAGCCACGTGCCCGCTCGTGCGCGTCGCCCACCGCGCCGTCGCCGCCCTCGCTCGCCAGGGCTACCACGTCGTCATCGTCGGGCAACGCGACCACGTGGAGGTACGCGGCCTCACCGGCGATCTCGATCGCTTCGATATCGTCCTCGAAGACGATGACGTCCTCGCGCTCGAAGAGCATCCACGCTTCGGCGTGGCGGCCCAGACGACGCAACCGGTCGCAACAGTGGGGCACGTTGTGAACCTGATTCGACAGCGATTTCCGCTATCAGAGGTCCGCTTCCTCGACACGGTCTGCAAGCCCACCAAGGAACGGCAGACCGCGGCGATCGAGATGGCACGCCAGGCCGACGTCGTCATCGTCGTCGGCGGACGGTCGAGCAACAACACGCGTGAGCTGGTCAAGACCTGTGCGCGCTACTGCGCCCGCGTGCATCACGTGCAGACCGACGGAGACGTTCGGCAGGAATGGTTCGATTCGGCGAACGTCGTGGGGCTGACCGCCGGGACTTCGACGCCGGATGATGTCATCGACCGCGTCGAGGCGCGCATCCGCCTGTGCGCTGACGCTCCGGCAGGATAGTCCGCGAGCTCGCGGCGCGGACGCGATGCGTCAGCGGTCGTCAGGGCTTCAGATTCAGCAAGGCTCTGCCGGTGCTGAAGTCGAGAGGCACGGATACCTGATCGTGGGCGATCAGCCAGGTGCCACCGATCTTCCGAAAGCCAAACGTCGCTCGAACCCAGTGCTCATTCCTGTTCCCACTCTTCAACGTGCCGCTGATCCGATTGAGGCTGTGTCCGAATGCCACGTCCTCGTCCACGGTGATCGAGAGGTCGTGGATCTCGTACTCCAGTGGACGCTGGTACATCGAAAAGACGTTGACCCAGTTCTTCTTCTTTGCCTCTGCTCCCACGTGCTGCAGCGGCGGTTCGATGTCGAATGACACGACGTCCGGCGCGTACATCGACATCACGCCATCGAGATCCATCGCGCAAATCGCCTCGGCCAGCCTGATGACTCGCTGTCGAATGTCGGCTCCGTCCCTCGCCTGTTGTGAAGCCATCGTGACCTCCTCCTTTCTACACTCGGTGAATCTCTGAAACCGTAACGCTGTTCACACTCAGCCAATTCCACCTGATCGTTGCGACGATTGGATCGAGAACATGTGCTGGGGCGGATGGTGTTGCAGATACGTCGTGAGCGTCAGTGATCAGTTGATGATCAGGCACGACCGCGACGAGCAGACCAGTCCAGCACTCGCCGGGTACGCAGCGTGACCCAGCGATTCGGCTCGCCGACGACGCCGGCGAACTTCTCGTAAAGCGTGTCGCGGTGTCGCAGGTCGAGCAACCAGCGGCCATCGGCCTGGCAGCGTGCCCGCACGATCGCGACGCCTTCCTCAATCCGTGCATCCGGCTGAACATCGGCCGCACGCAGGTAGTCGAGCGCACGCAGGACGTCATAGTGCCAGAGTGGCGGAAAGGCGAACTGCGCCCACATCGGTTCGATGATGTCGCCGGTCGACAACCTGCGGAGCAGACGACGCTCGAGGAGATACCACGTGACTTTGTCGCGAACCAGGTCGACCGCCCTTCGCCTCCGCGGGCTCGTCGGCTCGACCCCGAGGTCGCGCAGGAACACGAGCGTGTACATGTTCGACCACCAGAACGGTGTGGCGCCGCCGTCCCCCCATTGGCCGTCGGGTCGCTGTTGATCGAGAAGATGAGCGCCCCATCCCTCCGATGCGACCCGCGATCGCTCGGCCGCGACCAGCTCTGCGGGCGTGTCCGTGAGATCGCGCATGACCTGCCAGCGGATCGACGGATCAGTATCGAGAAGCCAATCGATGGCGGGATTCATGACAATACCTTTGTCTAATTGCGTCGACGTTCTGCGTTTGACCCAATCAAGGCTTTATGGAGAAGAAGCTCATGCCAGCCGATCACAATGCAATCATCAACGAGTCGAGTGGGGAACCGCGTTGGCGGCATCAGCCAGGTCGATCGACGTTCAGAGCGATCCTCTCCGACGACATCGACTGGAAGCCGTTCGCGGCGTTCCCGCCTTCAGTGCGACTCGCCGTTATCGTCGGTGAACCCTCGAAGGAGGGACAGTACACAATCAGAGTGAAAGTCCCCCACGGCGTGAGGCTTATGCCGCACATGCACCCGGAGGACCGCGAATACACCGTCATCTCAGGTGTGTTCTATATCGGGCTCGGGGATCAGTTCGACGCCGATAAGTTGGAGGCGTATGGGCCTGGTACGGTGATCGTGCTGCCCGGCTATACCTCTCACTTCCATTGGGCGAAGTCCGGCGAGTACATCACGCAAGTGACAGCGATTGGGCCGCTTGGCCTCGAGTACGTAAACGCAGACGACGATCCACGCACTCAGCACTCGGGCGTATGAATTCCGGATCTCTGCGCTGCATGTCTTCAATCGCAGACGGAGAACGACAGTGAATCGCATCAACGTGACACGCCGCCGGTTTCTCGCCACAGCCAGCATCACCCTTGCAGCCACCGAGTTCGGACTCGGCTCGGCACTCTCGCAAGACAAAGGGCGCACCTCGGCGCAACGCATTTCGCCGACACGCGCCCTTCTCACGTCGTTTGGGCCGCTGAAGCAGATCGACGCGGGCCTTCTCAACGTCGGGTACGCAGAGGCCGGCCCGCCCAACGGTCCGGCCGTCGTGCTGCTGCACGGCTGGCCCTACGACATTCACAGTTACGTCGATGTCGCACCGTTGTTGGCCTCGTCCGGCTACCGGGTGATCGTGCCGCATCTGCGCGGGTACGGCACCACACGCTTACTGTCCCCGAATACCGTGCGCAATGGGCAGCCGTCGGTCGTGGCCCTCGACGCTATCGCCCTGATGGACGCGCTGAAGATCGAGAGAGCCGTCATCGGCGGATTCGACTGGGGCGCGCGCACAGCCGACATCCTCGCGGCGCTGTGGCCGGAGCGCTGCAAAGGTATTGTGTCTGTGAGCGGATATCTCATCGGCAGCCAGACATCGGGCGAGACGCCGCTGCCGCCTGCAGCCGAGTTCCAGTGGTGGTATCAGTTCTATTTTGCGACCGAGCGCGGTCGCGTCGGATACGAGAAATACCGGCGCGATTTTGCGAAATTGATCTGGCAGCTCGCGTCACCCCGATGGAAGTTCGATGACGCCATCTACAACCGTTCTGCCGCGGCTTTCGACAACCCTGACCACGTCGCCATCGTCATCCACAATTACCGCTGGCGCCTCGGACTCGCCGAGGGCGAAGCGAAATATGACGATCTCGAAAAGCGCCTTGCCGCGGGGCCGATCATCACGGTTCCCTCTATTACGCTTGAGGGTGATGCCAACGGGGCTCCACACCCCGATCCCGGCGCGTATGCGAAACAATTCTCCGGCCGATACGAGCACCGAACGATCAAGGGTGGTATCGGGCACAATCTGCCTCAAGAGGCGCCGAAGGCTTTCGCCCAGGCCATTGTCGATGTCGATCGTCTGTGATCCATGAACGGAGGATCGTCCAGGGGTTTCTGGCGTCGGGGTATGCGGCGATCGATGACGAGACACCTCTAAAGAGTGTGCCTTGGTCGCCACGCAGCTTCGAGCAGCTGCTGATGCTTGAGGCAGTACGGCGTCCAGGGGACCGCCTCGAGTCGCTTCTCTTCGATCGGCGCGTCGTCAACGACGCAGCGGCCGAAAGTGCCATCCTCGATTCGTTGCAGTGCATCCCTCACCTGCTGCAGCACCGTTGCATCGAGCTCCGCTTCCGTAAACTCCTCGCTCTCACCCTCATCGACGACGCTCGCGTCGCCAGCATCGCCTGGCCCATCCCCTACCTGTACGCGCGCGTCATGACGCGCGCGCGTGGTCCGGGCAGAGAGCCGGGATTCGAATTCCAGCAAGCGACGTTTGTACTCCTGCACATTGATGGCCGCCATGTGCGGATCATAGCGTCTCGAGGAGTGATGAGATTCCGCACAACCGGATCCGGACGACCTCTTCAGCGAACAGTTGCGGTCTGCTTGACCCAGAGTGGTGGCCGTTACTGGCTTCTCGGAACGGGCACGTGTGTTGCAAAATCGTTACTGTGCATTTACGTTCCGTTTCCAAGCTCGCGAGGCTGCCCGACCCGAAGGTCACGCTCTGGCTCGGCTCGCTCGCCGCGCTCGCTGCGATCAACGTCGGGCTCTGGATCTGGATCGCGCGTTCAGCCTCACCGCGAACACCATACGTCGAGACGCAGCTCCTGCTGTCCGGAATTTATGTCGGTGTGTGCGGCTTTCGCTCGCTCTTTCCGCGCGTCGATCTCGAACGCGTGTGCCTGTGGGACACGTGGCTCTCGACCATCCTCCTCGGCCGCACCCTGGCGACGATTGCGGAGGTCTGCTTCGCCCTGCAGTGCGCGTTGTTCCTGCAGCGCCTGTCGAGCATGAGCGCGATGCCGATGCTGAACGTGGGCGCACACGCGTTGCTGCCGCTGGTCATCGTCGCCGAGTTGGGGTGCTGGTACGCCGTGCTGTCGCTGAATCATCTCGGACACGCGATCGAGGAATCGCTGTGGGCGCTGCTGATGCTGATCCTGTCCGCAGCGTTCGGAGCGGCGGCGCTCGCCACCGCGGGATCTCTTCGCACGATGCTGATGACGGGTTTCCTGGTCTACGGAATCGGCGCCGTGTTGACGATGGCGTTCGACGTGAGGATGTACATCCGCCGCTGGCGGCTGTGGGCCACCGGCTCTCGCCTGCCACTCGCGACGGGACTGCGTGACATCCAGCTTCGCCGGCACCCGACTCTCGCCTGGGACGTCTGGCGCGAAGAAGTACCTTGGATGACGCTCTACTTCAGCATCGGAGTGTGGACCAGCCTTGCCATGGTACCCCTCGAATGGGTGGCCTCGCGCACGTGACACCGCAGTTGCGGAGTGATCCTCGACGCGTCCGATAGCGCGTGATAGCGATTCGCCGCCAAGCCGGGCAAGACAGGGTATTGTCCGCGTGTGGCGGAATGGTCAGCGGAAATCACCGTCGGTCCCGATCTCGCGCGACGGCTCATTCGCGATCAGTTCGGAATTCTTCCGGCAGAGCGACTCCGGCCGCTCGGGAGCGGCTGGGACAATACCGTCTATCTGGTCGACGAAGTGTGGGTCTTCCGCTTTCCACGCCGCGAGATTGCGGTCGCGGGCGTCGATCGGGAGATCGCGGTGCTCCCACAATTGAGAGCGCTCCCGCTGCCGATCCCCACGCCGCGCTTCGTCGGCACGAGCAGCTCACACTATCCGTGGCCGTTCTTCGGCGCACGCTACATAGCAGGACGAGAGCTCGCTGAGGTACGACTCGACGATGGCGAACGAGCAGTGCTCGGAGCAGTTGTCGGCCGCTTTCTCCGATCGCTTCATGATCCCTCGCGTCTCCCGTCGCTCGCCGAGATCCTGCCCGTCGATCCGAATCGCCGCTCGGACATGCCTTACAGGGTCGAGCGGACACGCGAGCGACTTGCGGAGATCGAGAGAATCGGTCTGTGGGCCATCCCATCGTCGGTCGTGCCCGTGCTCAACACTGCTCGAGATCTTCCATCAATACCGCCGACCGTCGTCGCACACGGCGACCTCCACATCCGACACTTTCTGATCAACGCTGATGCGAGCCCGGCCGGTGTCATCGACTGGGGCGACGTGTGTCGAGCGGATCCGTCAATCGACCTTTCGCTGTACTGGAGCCTGCTGTCACCGACCGGCCGGGAAGCGTTGCGCGAAGCGTACGGGCCCATCAGCGAAGAGCAGCTGCTACGGGCACGCGTGTTGTCGCTGTTTCTCAACGCCACACTGGCGCTCTACGCGCACGATGAGCGGCTTGACGCGCTCGAATGCGAGTCGCTCATCGGGTTGCACAGGACGATGGTCGATTGAGCGGGCTGCGAAGGTCGTGCTCGATGATCTGGAGACCGCACACGATCGGTGACAGGATGACGTATCAGCCGAACGTGAACGCGAACGTTTCCACGCCGGCATCGAGGAACTCGATCTCGAACGTTCGATCGGCGATTGGCCTTGGTTGACGAACGAGCTGATACAAGCGCTGTTCGACCACCGTGCCGCTGCCGCTCTCATTCGCATCGAGGCCGTGGGAGGCACCCGGCGGCTGCCCGTCGAGCGAGACGCGGAAGCGCACGGGGCTCTCTGGCCGTGCCGGCCCCATCACGAGATGAAGGTCGCGCGCGTGAAAGCGATACGCGATTCGCCCGTTGAGACTGCCGAGGACGGTCGCCTGCTTTCCGATCGTCCATTCGCCTGCCAGCGCCCATTGATTCAGCGCCAGACGCTTGGGGGCCTCGTAGACGCGGCGCCGATCCGGATCGGCACCCCTGGTCGACGCGAAGTTCTCGGCGCGCTCATAACCAACGTAGTTTTCCGGCGATCTCAAATTGCCCCAGTCTGCCGGCACTTCGAGATCGCGAGGCTCGGGCGACACCGCTCCCTCGCCGATACCGGCGACGCCCGCTTCGGTCAGCAATCGTTGAATCGTCCTCTCCGACCGTTCGTACTCACCCTCCCCGAACTGATGCTGACGAACGCGCCCACGTGCATCGACGAAATAGAGGGCAGGCCAATATTGGTTGTTGAAGGCGCGCCAGATGGCGTAGTCGTTGTCGATCGCGATCGGATACGCGGCGTTCACCTGCTGCAAGGCGCGGCGGACGTTCGAAACGTTCTTCTCGAATGGAAATTCGGGTGTGTGCACGCCGATGACGACAAGACCCTGCGTGTACTTCTGTGACCACGCGCGCACGTACGGAAGTGTCCGGAGCCAGTTGATGCAGGTGTAGGTGCAGAAGTCGACGAGCACGACTTTTCCGGCGAGGCTCGACGACGTCAGGCGTGGCGAATTGAGCCACTCGGTCGCGCGGTCGAAGGCAGCCAACTCACGTGGCACGCTGTCCTTCGCTTCCGCCGACCCCGTCCCGTCGAAGCCGCGTAGCGGCGAAGGCGGACCCAACATGCCGAGATGGGCGGCGCCGATCGTCATCGCCGCCCTACCGAGAAAACGCCGGCGATCATGGTCGATTGTCTCAGCCACGTCTAATGATGCAGCGACTTGAAGCCGGCGCGGACTTCTTCTGAAAGGAGTTGCGGCTGTTCCCACGCCGCAAAGTGCCCGCCTTTGGCTGGCTTGTTGTAGTGAATGAGCTTGGGATACGCGCGCTCGACCCAGCTCCGCGGAGCCTGATACAGCTCGTCTGGAAACGCGCTCACCGCCGCGGGGATCGAGACGTTCTTCGGAGCGAAGAACGCCAGCTTGTTTTCCCAATAGAGACGGGCTGAAGAAATCGCCGTGTTCGTGAACCAGTAGAGGCTGGTGTTGTCGAGGACATCTTCTCGGGTCAGGCCATCAACCTGTCCATCGAGGATCACGCGTGCCATGAGATCCTGACTGCGCCAATCGTGGTCGAGCATCCAGGCGGCCAAGCCGACAGGCGAGTCCGCGAGCGCGTACAGCGTCTGGGCGCGGTTGGCCATCTCGAGGGCGTAGCCCAGACCGCGCTTGTAGAAGAAATCCAACTGTTCGTATGCATGCCGTTCGTCGGCTGCCAGACCGGACGGTGGCTGAAGACCATCATGGAGTGCCTTCGCGATGTCGGCGGGAACCGCACCCGGCATGTTGGTGTGAATGCCAAGGAGTTCCGGAGGTGCCTGTGCCCCCATCTGATCCGTGACAATCGCGCCCCAATCGCCGCCTTGTGCCACGAATTTCGTGTAGCCGAGACGCTTCATCAGCACGACCCATGCACGTGCGATCCGGGCGGGGTCCCAGCCCGGCGAGGTCGGCTTGCCCGAAAAGCCGTAGCCCGGCATCGACGGAATCACCAGATGGAACGCGTCCGACGCACTCGCGCCATGTGCGGTGGGATTCGTGAGTGGATCGATGATCTTCATCTGCTCCACCACCGAACCGGGCCATCCGTGGGTGACGATGAGCGGCAGCGCGTCTTCATGTTTCGAGCGAACGTGAATGAAATGAACGTCGAGCCCGTCGATCTCGGTGATGAACTGCGGTAGAGCATTCAGCCTCGCCTCGCACTTGCGCCAGTCGTACGCTGTCGCCCAGTAGCGCGCGAGTTTCTGAATCGTCGCCAGCTGCACGCCCTGCGACTGATCAGTTACCGTTTCCCGTTCAGGCAACCGGGTCGCGTCGATGCGCCGGCGCAATTCCGTCAGGTCCGCGTCTGGAACTTTCACGCGAAACGGACGCAGCGCGTCCTTGTCAGCTGCCTGTTTGCTGCCTTGTTGTGGAGCAGTAGTTTGAGCCATGGCGAGTTCCTGGGTGAGGAGCTTCGAGTGTGAAGCAGCGAATTGATGTGTGTGCCGCGTGCGATAGCGAAACCGATACCAGGGTCTGATGGACGTTTGCGCTACGGACGCCCCCTTCCGCGCGTGGTGTGACGCGGCTGCCGCTAGTAGGAATGGCTTTTGTCGGAAGAGTGATGGAAGCTCCCCCCCGCCCCCCAAAGTGTGAGATGCCTCGCCCACGTTCGGCGCGCCCGCCGGTACGAATCGTGCCCTTGTCCAAGGATGCTTTGATGCGTGCGCGCATTTCTTCCGGAATGCCGCATGCCACGCCGCGTCAGCCACGGCATGTCGCGGGCTGAACGTAAGCCTCGGGCGTGACGAGCTCCGAACAAAGACGAAGAGAGGCCGACATGCGGCGACGATCCGAATCCTCGGCAGATCGCGTTTCGATCGCGTTGGTGCTGGCGATGCTGGCGTGCCTGGACGCGGGTCGAGCCTCCGCGCAGCAGGCCGCGGACACCGCGGCACAGTCGGATCTGGCGAAGAAGCTGTCGAACCCGGTCTCGGATCTGGTCAGCATGCCGTTCCAGTTCAACTGGGAAGCGAACGTCGGACCGTCGGATCTGACGCGGTTCATCCTCAACGTGCAGCCGGTGATGCCGTTCACGATCAATCCCGACGTGAATCTGATCGCGCGCGTGATCATGCCGCTGATCTCGCAGCCACCGCTCGTCGACGGCGGGACACCGACGTTCGGCGTCAGCGATATCACGACCTCGTTCTTCTTCTCCCCGACACGGCTGAAGTCGTTCATCCTCGGCATCGGCCCTGTCATCGTCCTGCCGTCCACTAGCGAGCCGACGCTTGGCAGCGGCAAATGGAGCGCAGGACCGACGGCGGTGGTGCTGAAGCAGCACGGGCCGTGGACATACGGTGCGCTGTGGAATCAGACCTGGTCGTTCTCAGGCGATCCAAACCGCGATGACGTGAATCAGATGTTCCTGCAGCCGTTTCTCGCGTATCAGGCGACACATACGATCACGCTGACGGTGCAGTCGGAGTCGACGGCGAACTGGGAAGTGAGCGATCAGCGGTGGACGGTGCCGATCAACGTTCTGATCGCGAAGCTCTCGACGTTCGGGACATTCCCGGCGAGCTACCAGTTCGGCGCCGGCGCATTTCCCGTGCATCCAGACGTCGGACCGACGTGGAAGATCCGCGGCGCGATCGTCATTCTCCTGCCGCGGACGCGATGAGGATCACACAGCCCATCGCGCACCGTGACCGCTTCCGACGCTCAGGCGGCCGAGTGCCGCGATCGAAGGCTGACGACCCCCAGTTCCTCGAGCGCGCGGATGCCGCAATCGGTCACGCGGAGCGCTCGCGTGTCATGCATCCGACGCACCCACGCGCGCTCGATGAACGTGGCGAGCAGTCGGGCCCCGACCAGGCCGCCGACGTGCGGACGACGCTCGGTCCAATCGAGACAGCGTCGCGCGAGCGGCCGTCTCGGCGATCGGTGGAGAGCGATGTCGATGCCATGGCTCGCCAGCCACGCGGTCGCATCCGGGCCAAGGCTGTAATCTCGAGTCCCGGCTGGAACGAGGATGCCGTGGCGCTCGAGCGCGGCGGTGAGCTCGACGCCGATCGTGCCGGCGAGATGGTCGTAGCAGGTTCGAGCGAAGCATAGCGCTTCGTCGTTGGGCTTGCGCGGTATCCTGCCTGAAGGGCGAACGGTGGCGATCACGCCGAGCGCTTCCAGCGCGGAACCGACGTCGGGGCCCGCCATCCGGTAGTACCGATGACGTCCCTGCGGCTGAACCAGGAGCATGCCGCCATCGACCAGCTTGCCGAGATGCAGGCTGGCCGATTGCGCCGAGACGTCCGCCGCGCGAGCCAACTCCCCCGCCGTCAACGCACGTCCTTCAAGCAGCTCGACCAACATCGCGGCGCGCGCCGGATCGGCGATCAGCGCGGCTGCTGCGGATAGTGCGTGCTTCTCATTCATGCACTCATTGTGACCTGGTCCTGGGCTGCATGTTTCATCCGTGGATGAAACATCGGCCGGGGCGGCGTCGCTAGCATCACACGTATGACGACGATCAGCGGTGACGCCCGACCGATCTCAGCATCGACCGGCGAGCCGCGAGAAGAGCACTTCAGGATTCAGGGGGCGCACGCTGGCGAGCAGTTGTTCCTGCGTCACCTGCCGTCCGCAGACTCGGCCAATCGCAGGCAGCCGGCGCGGGTCCTCTTCGTTCACGGGGCGACGTTCCCGTCGGCGCTCGCGGCTGCGTACCGGTTCGATGGTGAATCGTGGATGGACAATCTGTCGCGGGCCGGGCTCGACGTCTGGGCGCTCGACTTCGTGGGCTATGGCGAATCGAGCCGGTATCCCGAGATGAGCGACCCTGCCGATGCTCACGCTCCGCTTGGGACTGCAGCCCAGTGTGCCCGGCAAGTTGCCGCCGCTCTCACGTTCATTCGTCAGCATCAGCACATCGCACGCGTCTCGATCGTGGCGCACTCGTGGGGCACGCTTGCCACCGGTATCTGCGCGACCCGGCATGGCGATCTGATCGGGCGCCTGGTCCTGGTTGGGCCGATCGCGATGCGGCACGGGCAGCCTTCGAATGTGCCGGCCGCTGCATGGTGGCACGTGACAGAGGATTATCAGTGGCGACGATTTCAGGCCGAGGTGCCGGACTCGGAAGCCCCCGTCTTCTCTCACACCACGTTCGATCCGTGGCTCGCGACATATCTCGCGACCGACCCGTCGAGCGGCGAACGCGTTCCACCGTCCGTGAGAGTCCCCAACGGCCCTGCGGCCGACATCGAGCGAGCCTGGTCAGGGACGCTGCCCTACGATCCGGCGGACATCACGATTCCCCTACTGCTGGTTCGAGGTGAATGGGACACAGTGTGCGATGCCGCCGATCTCGACTGGCTGCAGCGCCGCTTCGCGAATGCGCCGGTCACGGCCGTCACGCTGCCGCGCGGCACGCACGTCATGCATCTCGAGCAGGGACGACACCGGGTCTACGCGGCGGTCACACGTTTTCTCGCCACTCTTTTTCCCCAGGACACGAAGACGACGGAGCCACGAGCCCCAGCCGCACGCCCATTGTAGTTTAGGCTATTCAAGTATAGCTAGCGACGAGCCGCTGCACCTGTCGCTGTGGATGCTGACTTCAGTTTGGCCAGCACGCGATCGAGCGCCTCGAGGTCCGGCCGTTGCAGGACGTCGAATTCCGGCGGCGGCTGATGAAATTCTTCGAGCAGCTCCACCCGCGTCTTCTCGCCCTTACGAGTGAGCATCACCAGTTTGACTCGCTTGTCGTGTAGAACCGGCTGGCGGCGCGCCAGACCAAGTTCTTCCAGGCGATCCACAATCCACGTCGCATTCGACGGGTCGCATTGCCACTCGTCTGCGAGCGACCGCATCGACCGGCCGGTCCGGGGATCCAGGCTGAACAACGCCCGTGCGTCGTTGGGCGTCAAGCCGCGACGTGCCAGAGTCTGTGTTCGGGCAGGCGCCGAGCGGGTCAGCACGTCGAACATCGCCTGCCACACCTGACGTGCCAGCGCTTTAGCGGTCGGTTGCGACATCCCTGAAGCATAAGCCAGCCCATGCGCCTCGCGAACCATTGCGGTTGATGGATCGTCCTGATAGTTTAGATGACTAAAGTAATTTCCATCGCGACTGGGAAGGAGGGTGACATGGAAGCCAGCACGTCCGTGCTCGTCGTCGGCGGCAGCCTCAACGGGTTGACCGCGGCGCTGCTCCTCGCGCGCCGCGACGTGCCCTGTCTCGTCGTCGAGCGACATCCTGGAACATCGATCCAGTACAAGTTCCGCGGGATCTCACCGCGATCGATGGAGATCTATCGCAGTGCCGGCATCGAAACCGAGATTCGCGCGCGAGATCTGATTGACGACCGGTCCGCATACGTCGCTCGCATGAAGAACCTGGCAGACGCCGAGGTCTCGTGGCAGGGCATCCCCTGGTCCGACACGAGCGACGTCGGCCCGGCCGCCGCAGCGACCTGCGATCAGGATCAACTGGAGCCCATTCTTCGAGCGCACGCGGAGAGGCATGGCGCAGACGTGCGTTTCAACACTGAGCTGATCGACATCAGCCAGAACCACGACGATGTGGTGGCGCGTGTGCGCGATCGCTCTACCAGGTTGGAGTACTCGATTCGCGCGCGCTACCTGATCGCGGCCGATGGCACCGGCAGCCCGGTTCGCGAGGCGCTCGGCATTGCCCGCCATGGGCCGGGTGTTCTGCAGCATTGGATGAACGTAATCTTCGAGGCCGATCTCCCGGCCAGCATCGACGGTCGTGCGCTTCGAGCGATCTTCGCCACCGACATCAACGGAACGCTCGTGCCTCGCGGTGACGGGCGGTGGCTGATGGCCGTCCAGTTCGTGCCGGAACGCGGCGAGCGTGCCGAGGACTTCACACCCGACCATTGTCGCGACCTGATCAGGCGCGGCGCCGGTCAACCGAATCTGACGATTGATGTCATCGATGCCCGCCAATGGGATGCGGCCGCTGCAGTTGCCGACCGTTACTGCGAAGGACGCGTGTTCCTCGTCGGCGACAGCGCGCATGTGATGCCACCAACCGGAGGCTTTGGCGGGAACACCGGCATTCAGGACGCCTACAACCTGGCGTGGAAGCTCGAAGCGGTCATCAAGGAAGCCGCGGGGGCGGACCTTCTCGAGACGTACGATGCGGAGCGACGCCCGGTCGCCGATTCAACAGTCGGTCAAGCGCTGGCGCGGCTGCAGGCGTGGTTCAAAGATCCGAGCCGGAAACTCCCCCAGCCCGCGCCTCTCGTCGACGACCTCGCGATCATCTTCGGGTACCGCTATCCCGCCGGCGCATTCGTCAGCGATGGCCAGGACAATCCAGAGGACCTCTTCGAGGATCCTCGCGTGCCGTCCGGACGGCCCGGTTCTCGCGCCCCGCATCTTCTCTTCAAGCATCGAGGCGCCGACGTGTCGACGATCGATCTCTTCGCCGATCGCTGGGTACTCGTCTCAGGACCGAAAGGCCGCGTCTGGTCCGACATCGGACGTCGAAGTCCGGCGGCACGCGCCCGCGGCGTCGAGTGGCTGGGCATTCACCCGGATGGCGATCTCGAGGACATCTCGTATCGCTGGTCGAACGCTTACAGCGTCGACGCTGATGGCGCAGTGCTCGTCCGTCCAGACGGGTTCATCGCGTGGCGTCGCCGCACCGGCGCTGGCGATGCGGAGACGGCGTTCAATGACGCGCTCGAACGCCTGCACATGCGGACCACGGTCTGAGAGGAGGTGTCACCTCAGATTGTGCGGGACTAGTGTCCAGCTCGCTTGCACCCGACGTTGATCGCGACGTCAACCGAGAGGTAGGTTTCACGTAGCGCTCCAGCCTCGAATGAGTCCACCCCCAGCCACGCGTACGCACGTTCTGTCCTGGGCCAACGTCACCCCAGTCGTGGCCCTTGTTGTCCTGGTGCTGGCCTGGGGCAGAATCCTTCCGCCACTCATCGTCGTCGTCATCACTGCGTTCCTCGCTGGCGCAGTGCTCGCCGCGGTCCACCATGCAGAGGTCGTCGCTCACCGCGTTGGTGAGCCGTACGGATCGCTGGTGCTCGCCGTGGCGGTGACGGTGATCGAAGTCGCGCTCATCGTCACTCTGATGATCGTCGGGGCGCGAGCCGCTGAAACGCTCGCGCGAGATACTGTGTTTGCGGCGGTCATCCTGACGTGCAACGGGATCGTCGGCCTGTCGATCCTGGTCGGGACGCGGCGTCGATCGGTCGTTTCGTTCAACGCCGAAGGGGCGGGTGCGGCCCTTGCGACCGTCGCGACGTTGTCGACACTGGGCCTGGTCGTGCCGAGCTTTACGACCACCAGCCCGGGGCCGGTCTTCTCCCCGCCTCAACTCGCGTTCGCTGCGATCACCGCCCTCGCGTTGTACGGGCTCTTCGTCGCGCTTCAAACGGGCCGGCACCGCGACTACTTTCTGCCAGTGACACCGGAAGGTGTCGTCATCGCTGACGATCACCACGCGACTCCGCCATCGACACGCGCGGCGCTGAGGAGCCTTGCGCTGCTGGTCGTCGCGCTGATCGACGTCGTCGGCGATGCGAAGCTGGTCTCGCCCACGGTTGAGGGCGCCGTGGCCGCCGCCGGATTTCCGCTCTCGGTCGTCGGGGTCATCATCGCGATGTTGATCCTCCTGCCAGAGACCCTGGCGGCACTCCGCGCTGCGCGCCGGGATCGAATGCAGATCAGCCTCAACCTCGCCTTCGGATCCGCGATGGCGAGCATCGGACTCACCATCCCGACGATCGCGGTCGTCTCGATTTGGTTGCCTGGCCCGCTGCATCTCGGACTCGACCCGCTGCACATCGTGCTGCTGGCCCTGACGTGCGTCGTGACAGTGCTCACCGTGGTCCCGGGCCGCGCTACGCTCTTGCAGGCGGGCGTTCACCTCGCGCTGCTGGCAGCCTACCTCTTTCTCGCGATCAGCCCATGAGTGCCCAGCAGCCACTCCGGGCCAGATTCGAAGACTTCGCGATGGCGAAAACTCGCGAAGCTGCGAGCGCACGCATCGAGCGGCTCTCAACCATCGTCGAGGCGAACGAGGCGATCCGATCGCGCGCCATTGGCAATGCCTGGACGCGGACACACTACGGAGCAGACTTCAACCTCGTCGAGCCTCCAGTGAATCAGACAGCGCTGTCACTGGTGTTCGTCCAGTCGAAGGATCGCAACACAGGAGGCGGTGATCCAGCCCTCCTCGGGGGTGGCGCGACCGACAAGCACTTGATCTATGAAGGGCTCACGCGCGTTGCCGCGGATGGCGTTCTGGCAGGCGCCGGCACTCTGTATGCCGATGCATTCTTCTCGGTCTGGCATCCCGAGTTGGTGTCGCTGCGGCGCGACCTGGGACTTCCCCGCCATCCCGCGCAGATTGTGGTCTCCAAGCGTGGCCGGCTCGACTTCAATGCTCTTTTGTTCAACGTCCCCGAGGTCCCCGTCATTCTCATCGCGGGCGACGAAAGCGTGTCGCGCAACATGATGGAGCTCTCCCTGCGGCCGTGGATCAGACAGATTCTTCTGACGTCAGAGGATCTCCGGCCCGTCCTCGATCGTCTGCGGATTCGGGACGGCCTTGGGCGAATCTCTGCGATCGGAGGGCGCTTCACCGCTTCCCGGCTGGTCGATGCGGGTCTGGCGCAAGACATCTACCTCACCACGACCTCGCGCGAGGGCGGCGAACCAGGAACGCCGTGGTACACGGGAAACACTCCTCCGTCGTTGGACGTCATCACCAAGAAGCAGTGGGCCGACGATGGATCCATACTTGTTTTCGAACACGACCTGATTGCAGATCGACGTTAAGAAAGCGGCGCGCCGGTCTTCATGACGAGATTTGCGTGCGCTGCAGAACGGCAGGATTCACCACGTTAATCGGAGCGCCGGCTGCGTAGGCCACGATCTGATCGAAGATATCGGAGAACTGCAGCTCGTACTCATCCCGTGTCACGTAGCCGATGTGCGGCGTGCACACGACGTTCGGCATCTGCAACAGCGGATGGTTCGGATCGCGCAGCGGTTCGTCCTCGAACACATCGACTGCGGCGGCACCAGGGCGACCGGCCTTGAGCGCCCGAACGAGCGCCCCAGGCTCGATGAGCGGCGCGCGGCTCGTGTTCACGAGAAGCGATGTCGGCTTCATCCGCGCCAGGTCGGCCGCCGTGACGATGCCACGAGTATCGGAAACGAGCCGCATGTGAAGCGTGATCACATCGCAGACGCTGTAGAAGTCTTCCTTGCTCGATGCGACATCGAACCCATCGGTCTGGGCGCGCTGACGCGACGCCTCTCGGGCCCAGACCACCACGCGCATGCCGAAGGCTCGTCCGTACCCGGCGATCACACGACCGATCCGACCGTAGCCATGGATGCCCAGCACCTTGCCTCGCAGCGTCGAGCCCACCCCCATCTGCCAGTGGCCGCGCTGGAGCGACTGCATCTGCTGTGGAAGCTGACGCGCCGCCGCCAGCACTAAAGCCCACGTGAGTTCCGCCGCGGCGTACGACGGCGTATCTGCGTGCTGGTCCGACGAGACGATGATGCCGCGCGCGGTGCACGCATCGATGTCGATATGCGGATAGACCGAGCGCTGACTGATCAGACGCAGCTTCGTCAACCGCTCGAGGAGCGGCGCCCGAATCTGAGTCCGCTCGCGAATCAGCACAAGCGCCTCGGTGTCCCGCAAGCGCTCCGCGAGTCCGTCGGTGTCCTGGACATGGTCGGTGAAGATCTCGACGTCGTGACCACTCAACTTTGAAAACGACGGCAACGTGCGCAGCGTGTCGAAGTAGTCGTCGAGAATCGTGATTTTCATGACGTCTCAATTCCTACCACGTTCGCACTTCGCCGCTGAGGCCAATGCGGCATGGCCTGTGCCTCGATGATGCCGCAGCATCACATCTGACTCGATTCCGGCGGAAATCGGGTAGTGACCCGTGCCGGCCCCGCGGTATTTCGTGATCTCCGGAGATCAGGTCGAGGCGCTGGGAGGTGACGATGGCTCGATTCTCAAACGACGCGGAGGCCGTCGGCTGCGTGCGCAGGGCCCTTTGAGTGCAGTTCGTTGGGAAGGAGACTGACATGGCAACGCCTGATGTCGAACGGCGCGTCAAGGAACGAAGGATGGGACCGAGCGGACCGGGGATCTACGACTTCGAGGGGGGCTTCCCATCCGCCGAGACCGTGCACCACGCCTTCGACGATCTGGACCTGATTCGCGCGGTGCAGATGTATCGCGTCTTCTATCCGACCGTGTCCGGTGCGGCGATGTTCAACGGCTTCGCGAAAGTCGGAATTCAGCCGAACAGAGTGTTCGGCTACATGGACACGCAGCCGCGACACGTCGGCTACACACTGAATTCGGATACACCCTACGGCGCGATTGGTCTGGACCTGCACGCGGGACCGATGGTGATTGAGCTCCCTCCGGGACCGTTCGTCGGCGCTGCGCTCGACATCCATCAGCGCTGGATCCTCGACATGGGCATGCCCGGCCCCGACGCGGGCAAGGGTGGCAAGCACCTCCTGCTGCCGCCAGGGCACACGAGGGCCGTGCCCGCCGGCTACAACGTCGGAACCTCCTCATCGTTCCGCACGATCGGCGCTGTGCGCGCGATCCCGCAGAACGGCGATGTCGCCGGCGCGATCGCCCTCGTGCAGAAAGTCAAAGTGCATCCACTCGAGCCATCGTCCAGCTGGACCGAGCCGACGTGGAAGGACATGACGCCGATGCCACAGGACACCACGCCACTCGCGATTGAAGACACACTCGAGTACTGGCAGGTGCTCGCCGATGTCGTGAGTGCCGAACCGGCCGTTAACGAATTCCGTGAACACTACGGCGAGCTCGCCGCGCTCGGCATCGTGAAAGGGCAGCCATTCGCACCAGACCTTCGCATGAAGCGCATCCTCGAACAGGCCGCAAGAAGCGGCTGTGCCCAGATGCGGGTCGAGTCGTTCGCCGATCGTCGCGCGGATCGAGTGGTCTGGAAGGACCGGCAGTGGGAGTGGGCGGCGCTTCGATTCGAGAACGGGACATTCGACACGCCGGATTACAGAGACACCTACGCCCGCGACAAATGGTTCTTCCAGGCAATCGCGGCATCACCAGCGATGTTCCGACGCGACGCCGGTGCCGGCTCGCTCTACTGGCTCGGGCTTCGGGACAAGACAGGCAACTACGTCGATGGCGCCAAGACCTACAAGCTCACCGTGCCGCTGCCTGTACCCGGCAAGCTGTTTTGGTCGGTGACCGTCTACGAT
The DNA here is from genome assembly GCA_036407095.1 of Vicinamibacterales bacterium. Lineage (GTDB taxonomy): Bacteria > Acidobacteriota > Vicinamibacteria > Vicinamibacterales > UBA2999 > Gp6-AA40. The sequence continues at coordinate 139,484 of DASWZV010000032.1, forward strand.
GCGGAAACACGAAGCCAGGTCGCGACCGATCAGGGCAAGGCCGCGCTGCGATCGATGTTCGAGCTGAAAGACAAGACGACCGGCAAATCCGTCGACCTCTACTTCGGGCCGAAGGCGCCCGCGGGTCAGGAAGGCCAGTGGATCAAGACCGTTCCGGGGAAAGGATGGTTCACCTACTTCCGCATCTACGGTCCCGAGCGAGCGGCCTTCGATGGATCGTGGAAACCTGGCGACTTTGAGGAAGCCAAGTGAGCTGACCGTCGGGCTGTCGTCGGATCAACCCAGCGTGAGCAGCGCACCGATGGTCATCAACGTGACACCGACGACGACGCGCCACGTCATCGGCTCGCCGAGAACGACCGCGGCGAAGACGATCGTGAGCGGCAGACTGAGCTTGTCGATCGGCGCGACGCGAGATGCCGGCCCGAGCTGCAGCGCTCTGAAGTACGCAAGCCACGCCGTCCCGGTTCCGATGCCGGACAGCAGCAGGAAGATCCAAGATCGCGTGGGAACGGTCGACAACGTGCGTTGCTCGCCGAGCGCCACGGCCATGCCCCATGCGAAGACAACGACAACGACCGTGCGGATTGCAGTCGCCAGCGTCGACGGCAGCCCCTCGACGCCGAGCTTGGCGAGAATCGCCGTGAGAGCCGAGGCAACAGCCGACGCGAGTGCAAAGGGGAGCCAGCGCATCTGTCAAGCCTACAGCGTTGGCTGTAGTCGTGCGTGATCACCGGAGCTCGTCTGAACGAGGAAGGCAAGGACGATGAGCGAACTGGCATCGTGGTCGGACGGTGCGGCGAAATCAGCGATCGTCGATTTCGTGGCACGTGTCACGAAGGAAGGCGGCAGCGACTACGTACGGCCGGCCGAGCGCATCGCCACCTTCGACAACGACGGCACGTTGTGGTGCGAGCAGCCGGTCCAGGTGCAAGTGTTCTTCCTGATCGATCGGATCAAAGAGCTGGCCGCCAAGGACGCGTCGTTGAAAGAGCGTCAGCCGTACAAAGCGCTGCTCGGCCGCGACATGCAGACGCTGCACGCCCTGGGCAGGCAGGCGATCTTCGAGTTGGCGTTCGCCTCGCATGCCGGCATCTCGGAAGACGAGTTCGACACGATCGCATGCGCCTGGTTCGCGAAGGCGACGCACCCGAAGTTCGGGCGCCTGTTCACGCAGTGCACCTACCAGCCGCAGGTGGAGCTGCTCGACTATCTGCGCGCCAACGGCTTCAAGACCTACATCGTCTCGGGCGGAGGCATCGATTTGATTCGCGCCTTCGCCGAGCAGGCGTACGGCATTCCGCGCGAACACGTGATCGGATCGAGCGTCAAGCTTCGTTTCGAGACGAGGGACGGCAGCACGTCGCTGATGAAGCTCTCCGAGCTCAATAGCTTCGACGACCGCGAAGTGAAGCCGCAGAACATCGGGCTGCACATCGGCCGCCGGCCGATTCTCGCCTTCGGCAACTCCGATGGCGATCTTGCCATGCTCCGCTACACCCAATCAGGGCGCGGCCCTCGTCTCGCACTGCTGGTCCACCACGACGATGCAGAGCGCGAGGTCGCGTACGACCGAGAGTTCAGGCTGAGTCCGCTCGCAGAGGCGCTCGACAAGGCACAGGACTACGGGATCACAGTCGTCAGTATGAAACGCGACTGGATGACGGTGTTCGTCTAATTCGATTGAGGCAACAGTCCCTTCAGGGGCGGGTCGCGACGACACGTCATCCAACATCCAACGGCAGAACTGTCGCGGACATGAGCTTGATCCATCCCCGCATCTAGCCTGATATGGAATGACCGTCTGTCAAGAGTGCCTGTGGTAGCTGTGGAAAACGGTTCTGTCGTTTTCCAAGCCGTTGTGGGCGCGTTCTTCAGCGTCCACAGCGGCGGCAGCTTCCACGGGCGGTGCAGCACCCGCGCCGCC
>DASWZV010000033.1:0-4298 GCA_036407095.1 Vicinamibacterales bacterium
GCGATGCCCACGGCCACCAGATTCGCGAGACCGAGTTGCCGCAGCGCATCGTAAGCGGCCGAGAGCTGACCTTTGCCGCCGTCAATCAGAATCAGATCGGGAAACGGTCCGCCCTGTTCGAGCAGTTTTCGATACCGGCGCGTCACCACTTCGTTCATCGCGGCGAAGTCGTCCGAACCGGCATGGTTCGCCGGCGAAATGCGGTACTTGCGATACTCGCCTTTCCGCATGCGGCCGTCTTCGCACACCACCATCGACGCGACCGTCTCGCTGCCCTGAATCGTGGAGATATCGAAGCAATCGATCCGTCGCGGGAGCGCGTGCAGCTTCAGCTCGCTGCGCAGCGTTTCGAGCGCCTCGAAATGTGCGGTCGTGGCCTCGTTGAAGCGCGTGCGATACGAGAGCTCGGCGTTGCGGGTCGCCAACTCCACGAGCGCCCGCTTGTCGCCGCGCCGGGGAACGATGAGCCGCACGCGGCGGCCCGCGCGGCTCGACAGCCACTGCTCCATCGCGTCGGCGTCTTCGATCGCGATCGGCAAATCGATCTCGGACGGCACCTGGCGGCCTTCGTAGAACTGCGCGAGGGCGGCCTGCAGGACTTCGGCTTCGCCATCGGCGATCGCGCCGGGATCCGTGCCGAGGTCCACGCGTTCGACGACCCGGCCGCCGCGGACTTGAAAGATCTGAATGGCACTGCCGCTCGGCCCGACTTTGAGTCCGAACACGTCGCGGTCGCCCAGGCCGGTGGTCGCCACTTTCTGCTGTCGGTCGCGCAGCGTCTGGACGGTCCGCATCGCGTCGCGGAGCTGCCCCGCTTCTTCGAACCGTTCCGCATCCGCGGCCTCGGTCATGCGGCTGCGCAGCGTGTCGATCAGGTCGTCATTGCGTCCTTCGAGCAGCAGCTTCGTGCTCTCGACCGCCACCCCGTACTGCTCTGCCGTGCAAATCTCGGCGACGCAGGGGGCGATGCACCGTTTGATGTCGTATTCCAGGCACGGGCGGGCCCGCATACCGGTGATCACCTCGTTGCAGGATCGAATCCCGAACAACCGGTGCGCCAGCCCCATCGTCCGTCGACCGAGTTTGGCGGGAAGGAACGGTCCGGCATAGAAGTCTCCGTTCTTTTCGACCGACCGGGCCACGAGCACACGCGGGAACGCTTCGCTCGTCGTCAACCGCAAGTAGGGATAGTTCTTGTCGTCGCGCAGCAGGATGTTGTATTTGGGCGACCGCTGCTTGATCAGGTTGTTCTCGAGCGCGAGCGCCTCCATCACCGAGTCAGTGACGATCACATCGAGCCGGGCGATGTCGTCGAGGAGGGCGTCGTGCCGAGGGCTCATGCCGTAGGCCCCGAGGTAGCTGCGGACGCGGTCCCGCAGCGAGCGCGCCTTTCCCACGTAAATCGCGTCGCCGGCGGCGTCGAGCCAGAGATACACCCCGGGCTGCTCGGGCAGACGCGCAATCTGATCCTTGAGGTCGTGAACGGGCATCGGCTACTATGGCAAGTTCATCTGTGACGCCAAACCATTCATTTTATTCAGTGGCAACAGTCTCCTAGCCACCGATGACCTTTACCGGCTTCATCGGGGCCGTGTGCATGTTCCCGCTGCGCGCCATCATCAGCGCCAGCGTGGCCCTCGGCATTCATCCGAACATCCTGACGCTCATTGGCGTGCTGATCAACGTCGTGGCGGCGTGCGCGCTCGGCACGCGGCGCTTCGTGCTCGCCGGCGTGATCATGATCGTCGCCAACATCTTCGACTTCATCGACGGGAAGGTGGCGTACATCACCAACACCGTCTCGCGGTTCGGCGCGTTCTGGGACTCGACGCTCGATCGGTTTTCCGATATCGCGCTCTTCCTCGGTCTCATCTACCTGTACGCCGACCTGCGGCGCACCGACTACGTGATGGTCGCCGCGCTGGCGATGATGTTCTCGATCATGACCAGCTACGCACGCGCCCGCGCCGAATCGCTGATCGAGAAGTGCAAGGTCGGCTTCATGGAACGGCCCGAGCGCATCGTGCTCTTCATGATCGGCGCGTTTCCGTCGCCGGTGCCGCCCTTCACCGGCCGCATGGCCGCCGTGCTCTGGGTGATCCTGGTCCTGTCGATCGTCACGGTCGCCAACCGCATTCACTACACCTACCTCGTGCTCAACGACAAGCCGATCCCGGCCGGCTCGAACGTGATCTCGAAGATCTTCTGGCGGGGCTTCTTCTGGCGGGACGAACGGACCACGCTGCCCTACGATCTGTGGGTCATCGCGATCCTGGCGTTCGTGTGGCTCACCCCGCCGGAGTGGCTGCACGACCCGATGGTCGGCATCTGGAGATGGTGGCCGTGACATCCGACGCGGCCGAGGTTCACCGGGTCCTCGGCTTGCTCGGGTCGTTTGGCCCGATTCTCTCGATCAAGCTCTATCGTTTGACGCTCGCCCCGTCGCCCACGGTCCCAGTGCTCCCCTGCCTCGATCACGAGGCGATGCTCCACCAGGTCATCGCTCCGCACGCGGCGGCCTACGTCCAGGAGGCCTCCTCGGGCGAGCTGCAGGAGCTCGTCTTCGTTCCGGCATCCCGAAGAATCGAGATCGACACGGTGTCGACGTGGGGTGAATGCACACCGGACTCGCGCGACCGGCTCCTCGCGATGGTCGCCAAGACCTATCCCGACTACCGTGTGCGCGTCAGCAGGCCATCCTGGTGGCGCGGCGAGCGCCGCGTGGCCAGTGCCTGCCGCGCCCAGGTCTCGCTGCGCGAGGTGCTCCTCGGTGCCGACATGGCCGCAGTGAAAACCCGCATCGATCGCCTGCAGACGATCGCGACGCTGATGGAAAAACAATCGCGCGTCGCGTCGTGGGGCATCCGCACGGTGACGAGCCCGCTGCTCGCATTCGCCGGCGTCCTTCTATTCATGCTCCTCGGATATCTGACGACGCTCCTCGGCGAATCCGGCGTGACGGCGCTGCGCTACGCCGTCATCACGCTCCTCGGCGCGTGGTTTCTCTACTACGGCTTGAAAGCCGTGCAGCTCACCGAGATGTCGAATCGCGTGTGGAAGCGAACCGCGGAGTACAACTTGATCCTGGCCGAAAGGAAGCGACTCGGGTCCTAAGACGCCGTTCAGGAGTTCCCACGTTCAGAAGTTCCACGTTCCGAGTTCCGGTTCGGTGTTCAAAGTTCTGCGTTCTGCGACGAGCTGTTTCGCGGCGTTTTCTGCCACTCTTCGGCGAGCAGGCCAAGAAAAATATAGAACAGATCAAGCGCCGGCACGCCGCCGGTCGCACTCGACGTTCGAACCATGAACCCTGAACGTCGAACCGGAACTCGGAACCTGGAAGTCGGAACTTCTGAACTTCTGAACCGCTCTTAGCTAGCCTTGCGTTTCTTGCCGTTGGCCTTCGCCTTCGCAACCGGCTTCGCGACGTCGGCCTTCGCGGCCTTCTTCTTGTCCTTGCTCACTGAATCGAGACTGCGGCGCAGCGCTTCCATCAGATCGACGACCTTCGGCGGCTCCTGCTCCTCGGGCGCGACGATCTCTTCGCCGGCGATCTTGGCTTCGATGATCTTGCGAAGACCTTCCTTGTACTCGTCGGAGTAGTCCTTCAGATTCAGCTCGCTGTCGAAGGTGGAGATCACCTGCTTGGCCAGCTTCATCTCCTCGGGCTTCACCTTCGCCGGCAGCGACCCGAGCTCCTCGATCGTATCGATGCTGCGGATCTCGGCGTCGTGGTGCAGCGTGTACATCACGAGGCCTTTCTTCTGCGGTCTGATCGCCACGAGATACTCGCGACCGTAGAGCGCGACCTTACCAATGCCCGCCTTGCCGGCCATGCCGTCGCGCATGACGGCGAACGCCGACGCCGCCATCGGGCCGTCGGGCGCCAGGTAGTAGGCGCGATCGACGTAGATCGGATCGATCGAGGTATCGTCGGTGAACTGCGCGAGGTCGATGACGCGGGTCGACTCGACGCGCACCTTCTGCAGGTCCTCCTCCGACACGATCACGTACCGACCTTTTTCGAACTCGTATCCCTTGGCGAGCTCGGCGTTGGTGACCTCGCGCTCGCAGTGGGGGCACCAGCGCTTCTGCTGGATGCGGGTCTGGCACTCCGCGTGGAGCTGGTTGAAGCTCAAGGTGGCGCCGGCGTCGGTCGCAGGAAACACCTTGATCGGGATATTGACGAGGCTGATCTTGAGGTAACCCTTCCAGGTCGATCGTGCGGCCATAATCTCAAATCTCGCTGACGACGGCGTCCATCAGCTCTTTCGTGGTTGCCTTGCCCCCGAGGTCCGGCG
>DASWZV010000034.1:0-150934 GCA_036407095.1 Vicinamibacterales bacterium
CCGCCGATGGGTGCGATCAGCGAAGTCATCGCCTGCTTTTCGCGCAAGAGCATCTTCGGCTACTCGTTCGTGGCCTTCTCGAGCCTGGCCATCGCCATCTTCGGCTTCCTCGTGTGGGCGCACCACATGTTCGTGGCAGGCATCTCCGTGTACTCGGCGCTGGTGTTCTCGTTCTTGACCTACGCCGTTGCGATCCCGTCCGCCGTGAAGACGTTCAACTGGACGGCGACGATGTACAAAGGTGCCATCTGGCTCAAAGCGCCGATGATCTGGGCGATTGCCTTTCTCGCGCTGTTCCTCGTCGGCGGGTTGACAGGCCTGTTCACCGCCGCCCTGGGCCTCGACGTCCACATCCACGACACCTATTTCGTCGTGGCGCACTTCCACTTCATCATGGTCGGTGGCGCGATCATGGGGTTCTTCGCGGGGCTGCATTACTGGTGGCCGAAGATCACCGGCCGCATGTATTCCGACATCTGGGCCAAAGTGGCCGCGATCATCGTGCTCGCGGGGTTCAACCTGACGTTCGGGCCGCAGTTCATCCTCGGCTATCTGGGAATGCCGCGGCGGTATCACGTGTACCCTGAGGAGTTCCAGGTGTTGAACGTGCTGTCCTCGGCCGGTGCCTCGATCCTCGCTGTCGGCTATCTGCTCGTCGGCATCTATCTGATGGCGTCGTTGTTCAAGGGCGAGCGTGCAGGCCCCAATCCGTGGCGCGCGACGGGGCTCGAATGGACGACGCAGTCGCCGCCGTTGCCGCACAACTTCGATGTGCAGCCGATCGTGACGCAAGAGGCATATGAGTACACCAGGCGGAAGGTCACAATTGGCTGACGCGGTTGTCGTCCACGGCGATCACGGTGCTGCGCACGCACACGCGCATCATCCGGATCTGCAGCATCACTTCGACACCCTCGGGCAGCAGCATGAAGCCGCCACCATGGGGATGTGGCTCTTCCTCATCACCGAGGTCATGTTCTTCGGTGGGCTCTTCCTCGCCTACATGCTGTACCGCATCTGGTACCCGCGAGCGTGGTCGGAGGCCAGCCTCGAGTTGAACGTCCTGCTCGGCGGCACCAACACGATCGTGCTGATCGGCAGCAGTCTCACGATGGCCCTTGCCGTGCGTGCTGCCCAGACCGGCCTTCGCAGGCAGACCGTGGTGTGGCTGGTGTCCACGATGGCGCTCGGCCTGACCTTCCTGGTCATCAAGTACTTCGAGTACGCCGAGAAGTTCGAGCACCATCACGTGCCCGGGTTCGATTTCCACTTCCCCGGACCCGACGCGGGGCCGGCGGAGATCTACTTCTCGTTGTATTTCCTGATGACCGGTCTGCACGCCACGCACATGGTGATCGGGTTCGGTCTTCTCAGCGTGATCACGTGGATGGCGGCGCGAGGCCGGTTCTCTCCCGACTGGTACACACCGGTGGAGATGAGCGGTCTGTACTGGCACTTCGTCGACATCGTGTGGATATTCCTGTTCCCGCTTCTCTATCTGGTGGACCGGGCCCACCATTTCGCGTGAGCGCCATGTCAGGACACGTTTCTCCCAAGAGCACGTACTACGCGATCTTCGGCGCCCTGATGGTGTTGACAACTGTGACCATCGCCGTCGCCTATCAGCCGCTGGGTTCGTGGAACTTCCCGGTTGCGATCAGCATCGCGATCACGAAGGCGACGCTCGTCATCCTTTTCTTCATGCACGCGAAGTACAGCAGCAAGCTCACGAAGCTGTTCGTGGGGACGGCGTTCTTTTTCCTCGCCGTTCTGCTCGGGCTCACAATGACGGATGTGCTCTCGCGCGGGTTGAAGACGTATCCGGGTGGGGCCGGCGGCTCCGGCTACGGCGTGCGTGAACTGCGGCCGGCAGGTGCCGCGCCAGCCGCAGGCGCGCACTAGATCACAGAAGTCCCAGGGCTCGATCCGCGTCTGCCGCGCAGCGCGTCTCGAGCTCCTGCCGCTCAGCGCGAACGCACGCCACGAAATCGGGATCGCTGAGAACCCTCAGATTGACATCGATGTTCATGCCCGCGCCGCGGAGAGCGGCGCGCAGCAGCTCGATGGCGACCCCGACGTCACTCGCCGCGCCTTTCAGGCAGCTCCCCGCCACGGCCGGCGTCTCGGCCAGCGCCTGCTGACAGGCGCGCATCGTCTGCAGCGGCGTGTCGGTCGCGGCCCGCATGGCGTGTGCGATCGCGCGCCGCCGCACCGCCTTCTCGTCGGCCGAATGGGTCGGCAGCCGGATCGCATTGACCACGACTCGATACGCGTCGCTGTCGCGATCGACGAGAGCCGCGAGCGTGACCCGAACCGGCAGCAGGCGCTCGGCCGCCTCGTTCAGGTCTCGTCGTTCCTGCGCCGATCCGGTTCGCGTTTTCGGCAGTCCCGCCGCCATCAGGAGTACCGACACGCCGAGCGCTCCTGCAAGAGCAGCCGCGGATCCACCACCCGGTACCGGTTCGTTCGATGAGAACGCGTCGAGGACGTCGCCGAGCGACCGCGCTACATAGCTACGCATGGCGGGATTCTAAAGCAATTCCTCTTGAGCGTAATACGCCGTTTTGGGTACCTCTCTGCAACGAAGGTCCGATGCCGGCGCACCCATATGGATCTCCGGACCCGTGTACTTTGGGCCTGGGATAGCGGGATAGATGTCGATTGCGTGGCGGAGAAATACCAAGTCAGCCCGCGCTCTCCAAAGCCCTGGTACGATGAGCAGATGAAGGAGACGAAGCCGGGACACGCGCGCCCTTCGAGACGTCGGCAAAGGGGCTTCCCGTGCTCGATAATCCGTGGTACGTATGAGCATGGAGCACCCTCCAGAGACCACTGGCCCGCCGCCCCGCCGCGGCCCGTCCGTCGACCTCGACCCGACTGGGATCGTCACTGGCAAGAGCCCGGACAGACAACGCCGTCAGTTCCTGAACTATTCGTTCTACCGGCTCGACCCGGTGTTTCGGCGGCTCCCCGCCGACGCGCAGCGAGTGGCGGCGGCCGGGTTCATCGAACTGGTGAGGCAGTGGGAGTCTTTGGACGACCTGATCCTCCGCACCTACTCCCTCGTGGGCCTGCGCGCGGACGTGGACTTCATGCTCTGGCGAATCGCATTCGATCCGTTGTGCTTCCAGTCGATGGAAGCGGCGATCAGGCGATCGCCACTGGGCGCCTACCTGTCGCAGGTGTACAGCTTGCTTTCGCTGCAGCGGCGGTCGCCATACGTCAACCGGAGTAAGGGCGCCGGAGAAGGTGTCGAGCTGCTGCCGGGCCAGGGGAAGTTCCTGTTCGTGTACCCCTTCACCAAAACGCGGTCGTGGTACCGCCTTTCTCCCCACGCGCGGCAGGGGATGATGGACGAGCATATCGCCGCCTCCGCGCCGTTCAAGGGCGTCAGCCTGAACTCGAGTTACAGCTACGGCATCGACGATCAGGACTTCGTGGTGGCGTTCGACTCGGACTACCCGCAGGAGTTCGTCGATCTGGTGGCGCGGCTGCGCTACACGGAGGCGAGCCTCTATACGCAGCGGGACACACCGATGTTCACGTGCGCGAAGGCACCCATTGACGCGATCCTCGCGCAGCTGGCAAACATGGATTAGCCTCCGGAACCCCGACTCGAAGCCAGTCGAAATTTTGAGCCTCTCGATCTGAGTCGCAGGCGCCCGAGCGCGAATTTTTTCGCGAGAACGTGAAAGATTCCTGATCGAGGCTCGGACCTCGAGACGCGATTCCGCTTCTTCACGCCTCTTATCAGCGTGGGTTGCCGGGAGCTGATCTTGCAGCCTCGGAAAGCGGTTCTAGCGCAGTCGCGCGAGGAGGCTCGATGTTGCGTCACCCTGATCCTGAGGTACTCGTTGTCGGTGCCGGCCCGGTCGGTCTCGTTGCGGCCCTGTTCCTCGAGCAGTACGGAGTTGGTGTGAAGATCGTCGACACGCACCAGCGGACGACTCAGCACAGCTATGCTCTCGCGGTCCATCCAGGCACGCTGCGTATTCTCGAGGAGGCAGGACTCGCCGATGCGCTGATCAGCGCGGGGCAGAAGCTCACGAAAGTCGCTTACTACGACGGGCGTGAGAAGCGCGCCGAGATCGACTATTCGCGCCTCGGGTCAACGCATCCGTATCTCCTTGTCGTCCGCCAAAGCCTGCTCGAGAGGGCCGCGGAGGAGGCGCTCCGGCGCAAGAACCTCAAGGTCCTCTGGGGACACCGACTTCAAGGCCTCGGTGTCGAGGACGCGACTCTCTGCGCAGAAGTCGACACGCTCGACCAGTTCGCGACCGGCTATCCCGTCGCTCGAACCGAGTGGCTCGTCGTGCGAAGCGAGACGATGCGGCCGGGGTATGTCATTGGCGCCGACGGGCATGATTCGGCCGTGCGGCGGATGACTGGTATCGAGATGGCCGAGCATCAGGCAGCTCAGGTCTTCTCCATCTACGAGATCGAGGCGACGGGGGAGCTCCCCTCCGAAGCGCGCATCATCTTCGATTCCGAATTGACGAGCGTTTACTGGCCACTCGAAAAGGGACGCTGCCGGTGGGGCTTCCAGATCCGTGACGCCGCTACGCACGAGGCGTCGATGGGGCGGCTCGAGCAGTTGATCGCCGCGAGGGCTCCCTGGTGCACGGCACAGCCGACACAGATTTATTGGTCGACCCTTGGGTTGTTCGAGTCACGCTTGGCGCGGAGCTTCGGCCACGGAGGCGTATGGCTCGTCGGGGACGCCGCGCACTTGGCGCCTCCGGTCGCCGTGCACAGCATGAACTCTGGACTGCTCGAAGCGCGTGAGCTGGCATCGCGCATATCGACGATTCAGCGCTCGTCGGGCGCATCGTCGCAGCTCGAGGAGTTCGCGACGGCAATGCGCGAGACGTGGGAAGAGCTCCTCGATCCACGCCGAGTGGTTCGCGCACTCCCGGGCGCAGACTCATGGGTTCAACAGAACGCGGCGCGGATCCTCGCATGTATGCCAGCGTCCGGAGACGAGCTCGAGCCGCTGCTTCAGCAGATCGGCCTTTCTGCGGCGCCGTCAGGGCGCGATGTACGCGTTCGAAAAGCGCCTGTTGACGCGGTGTCCTAGCGAGGCTTCCGAAGATGGACAGCGACGCCGCGTGTAAGGTGAGCCTTGCGTAGGTAAGGCACGCGCTCAACGATATCGACGTACACTCGCTCCATGGAACCTGAGACCGCGGACCGAGTGCGACGACCGGCAGGGCTGTGGCTGCTGACCGTCGTGCTGCTGACCAGCCCGGCGTTTCACCTCCTGGCGTTGTTCTCCGATCGGCGTTGGCTCAACTTCGGCAGCCACCACCCCTGGGACGCATTCGTCTACTTCGTCATTGCGCCGATTGTCGGCGCCTTGATGCTGCGTCGCCACGAGCGGGCGCGATTCTCGGTCTACGTCTTCCTGTCCTGCGAGATCCTGCGTGCGATTCGAATCCACTCATGGCCTCTCGGTCTGTTGGCGGCGACGTCGATCCTGTACCTGCAGCTCCCCGAGGCACGGCGGTTCCATCCATCAGTGGACCCGCGCAGGGTGATGGCGCGGCTGCGTATCGGGCCTCCCGCGTCCTGAAGGGGGCCGGATGACTCTTACCGCCGGCCGTGGAGCCTCGAGGCGCGATCGCGGTCCCGCCGCTTGACTCCCGCGATGCGCGAATAGTACAAACGGCCACTTTTCAAAACCAGAAGCAGGGAGACGGCTTGGCCCAAACCGAAGCGGAACTGCTCAACAACCCTGTCGCGGGCACTCCTACCCTCATCCTGCGCTCGCCGGATTTCCACGCCATCACCGACGTCGTCGCGGAGGCCGTCGAGCGGCGAACACCGATCGGCTGGTGGCTCTTCTTCCTCCCTGCCCTCGCGCTGCTCGGTCTTCTCGGCGTGGCGGTCTCGTGGCTCTTCTGGGAGGGAATCGGTGTCTGGGGTCTCAACATCCCCGTCGGCTGGGCCTGGGACATCACGAACTTCGTGTTCTGGGTCGGTATAGGACACGCCGGGACGCTCATTTCGGCGATCCTCTTCCTTTTCCGACAGAAATGGCGCACCTCGATCAACCGCTCCGCGGAGGCGATGACGATCTTCGCGGTCATGTGCGCGATGCTGTTCCCGGGGATCCACGTCGGACGAATCTGGGTGATCTACTGGGTGTTCCCGGTTCCGAACCAGATGGGCGTGTGGCCCAACTTCAGGAGCCCTCTTCTCTGGGACGTCTTTGCCGTCAGCGTGTACGGAACGGTCTCGGTGCTGTTCTGGTACGTCGGCCTGATACCGGACCTGGCGACGATGCGCGATCGCGCGAAGACCCGCATCCGCAAGCTCGCCTACGGGTTCTTCGCGCTCGGATGGCGGGGCTCCGTGCGGCAATGGAACAACTACGAGAGCGCCTATCTCGTTCTCGCGGCCCTCGCGACGCCGCTGGTCCTCTCGGTTCATTCGGTCGTCTCGATGGATTTCGCGGTGTCCGTGCTTCCCGGCTGGCATACGACGATCTTCCCGCCCTACTTCGTCGCCGGCGCGATCTTCTCCGGCTTCGCGATGGTGGTGACGCTGATGGTGATATGCCGCACGGCGTTCCGCCTCGAGCACATCATCACGCTCCGCCACTTCGACTACATGGCGAAGATCATGCTCGTCACCGGGTCGATGGTCGGCTACGCTTACGCTACCGAGTTCTTCACGTCCTGGTACAGCGGCAATCCGTACGAGCTCTTCACGTTCATGAACCGTGCGCTCGGGCCGTACGCATGGGCGTACTGGATCATGATCACCTGCAACGTGATCAGCCCGCAGCTCTTCTGGTTCAAGAAGGCGCGCACCAGCATCCCGATCCTGTTCGTCATGTCGATCGTGATCAACATCGGCATGTGGTTCGAGCGGTTCGTGATCATCGTGACGTCGCTGCACCGTGATTTCCTCCCGTCCTCCTGGGGCTACTTCACGCCCACGATCTGGGACGTGTCGTGTCTGCTCGGGAGCTTCGGGCTCTTCTTCACGATGTTCTGCCTGTTCGTTCGTTTTCTTCCAATGGTGGCAACCTCCGAAGTCAAAACCGTGCTGCCGCAGGCCGATCCGCATTGGCCGGCTCGCGTCGAACGCGAGATCAGGAGCCACGGGGGTGAGCGGTCGAGCCGAGGGGCGCCCGAGCCCGCTCCCGGGAGCGCATCCTGATGCCCTTCGACTCGCTTCGCTCGCTTTGGGGAAGGCCGCTGCTCGTGAACCAGCTCCCGAAGGGGCCCTACTACGGAATCCTCGCCGAATTCGCGACGACGGCGGACATCTATCACGCATGCGAGCGGGTGCGTGACGCAGGCTTCACGCGGTGGGACGCCCACACGCCGTTCCCCGTCCACGGCCTCGAGGGAGCGATGGGAATACGGCGTTCCCCGCTTCCATGGATCGTGCTCATCGCAGGATTGACCGGCGCCGCGTTCGGGTTCGGCCTGCAGTGGTGGGTCCACGCCAGCGCGGCCCCTCTCGTGATCAGCGGCAAACCGTTCTTTTCCTGGCCCGCGTTCATTCCGATCACGTTCGAACTTGGAGTTCTCTTTGCCGCGTTCGGCGCTGTTCTCGGCATGCTCGGCCTGAACCGTCTCCCCATGCACTACCATCCGCTCTTCCAATCCAAGGTCTTCGAGCGCGTGACCGACGACGCTTTCTTCATCTCGATCGAATCGTGGGATCCCCGATTCGATGCGTCGGCCACCAGGAAGCTGCTGGAATCTCTGGGCGCACGACGCGTCGAGCTCCTGGAGTCATGATGATCTCCGAACACGATCGCGTGGCCTTGCGGCCCGAACAGGCCACGATTCCGCCGGGGCATACATGGAACCGCCTTCCCGTCATTGGCATCGTCTGCGCACTACTGGGCGCGCTGGGCTGTGCGGTTCTGGGGGCGTCGAATCCGAAGCAGTTCTTCTTTTCGTGGCTCGTGTCGTTCCTGTTTTTTCTGAGCCTGGCGCTTGGCGCGCTCTTCTTCGTGCTGATCCAGTATGCGACCCAGGGAGGATGGGGGATCGTGGTGCGGCGGATCGGCGAGACCGTTTTCGCGACGGTCCCGGTGATCGCAGCGCTATTCGTCCCGTTGATCTTTGGCCTGCACGACCTCTATTCGTGGACCGTGCCCGGCGCAGCCGAGCACGATGCGCTGCTTCGATGGAAGGCGCCATACCTCAACGTCCCGTTCTTCCTGATCCGCGCGGCGCTCTTCTTTGGAATCTGGTCCTTCATCGCCCTCCTGTACTACCGCGGCTCGCGCGGCCAGGACGCGACCGGGGATCCGGCGGTCTCGGCACGCCTGCGAAGGCTCGCCGGTCCCGCCATCATCGTCCTCGCGCTGACCCAGACGTTCGCCTCGGTCGATTGGATCGTATCGCTCACGCCGCACTGGTACTCGACCATGTTCGGCGTCTATTTCTTCGCGGGCTCTTTCGTCGGGTTCATCGCCCTGCTCTCGGTCGTCGCGGTGGCGATGCGCCAAGCCGGACTGCTCGACACGGTCATCAGCGCCGAACACCTGCACGATATCGGAAAGCTCCTCTTCGCGTTCATGGTGTTTTGGGCCTACATCGGGTTCTCCCAGTTCCTCCTGATTTGGTACGCGAACCTTCCGGAGGAGTCAGTGTGGTTCAAGGCGCGGCTAGAAGGATCCTGGGAGATCGTCTCGCTCCTTCTGATGGCGGGACACTTCGGCGCTCCCTTTTTCTACCTGATGGGGCGCGCTGTCAAACGGAAGGGATGGACCCTCGCGGCTGGAGGAACGTGGCTCCTCGCAATGCACTTCGTCGACATCTACTGGCAGGTCATGCCGACGCTACATCCCGAAGGGGTCCGTCCGTCGGTTCTGGACCTGGCTGCGTTCTTGGCCATCGGCGGGTGCTTCGTGGCGGCGGCGGGTTGGCTGATGCGACGGCAGGCGCTCGTACCGATACGCGACCCGAGGCTGGCCGAATCGCTCGCGTTCGAGAACGCCTGAGCATCGCGCATCGCCATTCGTGTCGCGATGATCGTCACTACAGACAAGACGCTTCACGTCGGCCTTGGCAACGCCATGAAGACCTTGACGATGCGATGAAAGAGGGTTCAGATCAGCGGTACTCGAGGCTGTTGACGGATGAGGCGTCCGGTGTAGAATTCGCGCGAAACTGAAATCCCCGCGCCAACTGAGCGCTTCGATAACGGGGGTAGTCGAGGTCTGAGACGACGAAGGAGATGGACGATGACCAGAGAGCCGAGCATGCGCGGAACGGGGAACAGGCTGTGGCTGGCGGTTGTGCTGATCGCGGTGTCAGTCTGGCCGCGCGTCGCGGTCGCCGCCTCTTCCATCACCGGAACCGTTATCTTCGATGGAAAAGTTCCCGCACTCAAGCCGCTCGCGATGGACGCCGAGCCCGTGTGTCACAAGAAGCACGGAGGAAAGCCGGCGCCGAACGAGGCGCTTGTCCTCGGCACTGGCAACACCATGGGGAACATCATGGTCTGGGTGTCCAAGGGGCTGCCAGCGGGGAAGACGTACCCCGTTCCCCAGACTCCGGTCGTGATTAATCAGGACGGTTGTGAATACAAGCCGCACGTGATGGGGATCATGGTCGGTCAGGCCTACAAGATCCTCAACTCCGACGGCATTCTCCACAACATTCACACGCTTCCCAAGCTCAATCCGTCATTCAATCGGGGGCAGCCGGCGACGGTCAAGGAGATGAGCACGTCGTTCCCCAAGCCGGAGGGGATGTTCCAGGTCAAGTGCGATGTCCACCCCTGGATGAGCGCCTATGTTGGCGTGTTTACCCATCCCTTCTTCTCGGTGACGAGCACGGATGGGAAGTTTACGATTTCGGGACTCGACCCCGGGACCTACGAGATCACTGCGTGGCACGAGAGGCTTGGAGCGCAGACCGCCTCGATCACGGTCGGCGCCAACGAAACGAAGACACAAGGCTTCAAGTTCGCCGTCCCCGCCGCCAAGTAGCGATCGGAGAGAGGCCGCATGAGTGACAAGGCTGTCGTCGCACCGAAACCCCACGTCGCGCACGAAGTCCACCACGAGGAGCTCGGCTTCTGGCGCAAGTACGTCTTCTCAACCGATCACAAGGTCATCGGCATCCAGTACGCCGTCACCGGCCTCTCGTTTCTCCTCTTCGGCTTCTCGCTGATGATGCTCATGCGCTGGCAGCTCGCCTATCCTGGCGTGCCGCTGCCGCTGATCGGCACGTTCTTCGGCGAGGCGCGCATGCCTGGCGGAACGATGCTCCCCGAGTTCTACAACGAGCTCGGCGCGATGCACGGCACCATCATGGTCTTCCTCGGAGTGGTCCCGCTCGCCGTCGGAGGATTCGGGAATTTCGTGCTCCCGCTCCAGATCGGAGCCCCGGACATGGCGTTCCCGAAGATCAACATGGTGAGCTACTGGTGCCTCTTCCTCGGCGGCATCACGATGCTCGGCAGCTTTTTCATCCCCGGAGGGGCGGCACAATCCGGCTGGACCTCCTACACGCCTCTCGCCGACATCGCAGGCACGGGTCAGACGTTCTGGCTCATCGGGATGATCTTCTTGATCACGTCGTCGCTCCTCGGGGCGCTCAACTTCATCACGACCACGATCCAGCTGCGCGCGAAGGGGCTCACGTTCATGCGATTCCCCTTCTTCTGTTGGGCGCAGTTCGTCACCGCGTTCCTCCTGCTCTTGGCCTTCCCTCCACTCGAGGCCGCAGGGGTCATGCAGCTGATGGATCGTGTGGCCGGCACGAGCTTCTTCCTCCCGAGTGGCCTCGTCGTCAGTGGCCAGGCGCTCACCAACGCTGGCGGAGGCAACCCGCTCCTCTGGCAGCACCTGTTCTGGTTCCTGGCACACCCGGAAGTCTATGTCCTGATCCTTCCCGGGATGGGAATCGTGGCCGAGATCATCGCGAACAACACGAGGAAACCGCTGTGGGGCTATCGCTCGATGGTCTACTCGCTCGTCTTCCTCGGATTCATGTCGTTCATCGTTTGGGCACACCACATGTTCATGACCGGCATGGGGACGACGATGGCGGCGTTTTTCCAGACGACCACGATGATCATTTCAATCCCGTCGGTCGTGATCCTCACGGCCCTGATCATCTCGCTCTGGGGCGGATCGATACGTTACAACACGCCCATGCTTTTCGCAGTCGCCTTTCTCCCGATGTTCGGCATCGGCGGGCTCACCGGACTTCCGCTCGGCCTGAACATCGCGGACATCCCGCTGCACGACACGTACTACGTCATCGCCCATTTCCACTACGTCGTCGCTCCGGGAACGATCTTCGCCCTCATGGCGGGAATCTACTACTGGTATCCGAAGGCAACCGGGCGGAAGATGAACGAGACGCTCGGCAAGATCCACTTCGTCGGCTCGCTCATTTGCATGAACGTCATCTTCATGCCGATGTTCATCATCGGGCTGGCCGGCGTCTCGCGGCGCCTGTTCGACGCCGGGACCGCCTACGAGTTCGCGCAGCCGACGATGCACTGGAACGCCGTCTCGTCGTGGGGCGCGTGGACCCTCGCTCTTTTCCAGCTACCGTTCATTTTCAATTTCTTCTGGAGCCTCCGAAAGGGGGAGACGGTGGGAGAGAACCCGTGGCAGGCCACCACGATTGAGTGGTCGGCACCCTCGCCTCCTCCTCACGGCAATTTCCTCGGCACGCCGGAAGCGTACCGGGGGCCCTACGAGTACAGCGTTCCCGGTGCGGCCAAGGACTTCATACCGCAGTACGAGGCCTGATTCGAGATGGATATCCCCTACACCGTCGAGGTTCGGCGCGACACCGGCCTGACCAACGGCAAGATCGGCATCTGGCTGTTCCTTGCCTCGGAGGTCATGCTGTTTGGGGCGCTCTTCGCCAGCTACATCCTGATTCGGGTCGGGGCGGCGAGCTGGCCGCGGGGAGACACGTTTCTGGACGTCCCGCTCGCCACGCTCAACACCATTGTCCTGATTGCATCCTCCGTCACGATGGTCATGGCCTGGGCATCGTTGATGCGCAACCGCTTCGGGACCTTTCGGATCTACATGGGGGGGACGATCCTGCTTGGGCTCGTCTTCCTCGTCGTCAAGTATTTCGAATACAGCCACCATCTCCATGCAGGGGAACTGCCCCGCACCCACAATTTCCTCGCCATCTATTTCACCTTGACTGGCCTGCACGGGCTTCACGTTCTTGGCGGGATGGTGGTGAACGCCTATTTCTGGGGTCCCGGCGCGAAGCTCTGGAAGACGAATCCGGTATGGTTCACCAATCGGGTTGAGCACTCGGGCCTCTTCTGGCATTTCGTAGATCTGGTCTGGATCTTTCTCTTTCCGACCCTGTATCTTCTCTAGGTGGATTCCATGACGATCGACCACGCACCCACGACGAGCGACCACGCAGTCGATATCGACAAACACGTCAGGATCTACATCACCGTTTTCGTCGCGCTCATGGTCCTGACGGTCGTCACCGTCGCGGTGTCCCGCTACCATCTCCCCGTGCCGATCGCCGTGACCGTAGCGCTGATGGTCGCCATCATCAAGGGATCGCTGGTGGCGTGCTACTTCATGCACTTGATCTCAGAGAAGAAGTTGATCTACGCGGTCCTCGCGCTGACGGTCGTGTTCTTCATCGCGTTGATGGCCCTTCCTGTCGCCACCGTCAGAGACGGCTACTGGATTCACTGATGAACCTCAGGTGGGTCCACGCGATGCTGATTCTCATGTCCGCAGCACTCGCGGTGCTGTTCGGTCTCTGGTGTCTGAACCAGTACCGGCACGAGAGCGGGATCGCCACTCTCGTCGCGGCCATCGCATCGTTCGGCGCATCGCTTGGCTTGGTCATGTACGACTCGTGGTTCCTGCGCAAGACAAGGGCACTGCGATGAACACAATCTCGATCCACTTCGGAATGACTCGGATTCTCACGGCGGCGGCCATCGTGGTCGGCGGCAGCTCGAGCGTCTTCGCGTGTCCTGTGTGTTTCGGGGCGGCGGAGACTTCGATGATCGACGGGGCGAAACTAGGCATTCTGGCGTTGCTGGCGGTCACATTTGCCGTGCAGGGCGCGTTCGTGGCCTTCTTCCTTTATCTCCGCAAACGCGCACAGCGCATCGCGGACATCGACCTCGACAGTGAGTGGTCGGAGCTCCAAGGAGGAGCGTCGAGAACATGACCGAATGGATGGGGCTCCCGCCACTCGCCACGGCTCACGGCGGGCAGATCGACAACCTGATCGGCTTGATTCACATCTTCATGCTCATCTTGTTCGTGGGCTGGGGAGGATTCTTCCTTTACGCCATCGTCCGCTTCAGGCGGTCGCGAAATCCGGTGGCGGACTACAAGGGAGTCACGTCCCACCGGTCGACCTATCTCGAGATCGGTGTGGCTGTGGTCGAAGCGATTCTTCTGATCGGATTCGCAATCCCGTTGTGGGCGACGAGGGTCGAAGCCCTGCCCCCGGAGAACCAAGCGCTGATCGTTCAGGTGACCGGCGAGCAGTTCGCCTGGAACATTCACTATGCGGGCGCCGACGGAGTATTCGGCCGCACGGACATCAAGTTGCTCGATCTCCAGACGAACCCGCTGGGACTGGATCGCTCCGATCCCGCCGCGAAGGATGACATCACGACCGTCAATCAGCTTCATCTGCCCGTGAACAAACCGGTCATCGTGAGGCTCCGGAGCAAGGACGTCATCCACAGCTTCGGCGTGCCCGAGTTTCGAGTGAAGCAGGACGCCGTCCCCGGGTTGACAATCCCCATCTGGTTCATCCCCAACGTGACGACCGCGGAAATGCGGACTCGAACGGGGAATCCCGGATTCCAGTACGAGATCGCGTGCGCGCAGCTTTGCGGACTGGGTCATGCGCGGATGCGCGGCTTTGTCACCGTCGAGAGCAACGAGGAATTCCAGAAGTGGATGGAGGCAACCCTCGCTGAGCAGTCCCAGACGGCTGCTGACCCGTTCAGGTAGTGATTCGTCCGGGCCCGCCTACGCGCGAGAATCTCTCGCGCTTCCGCCTTCGCCAAGGCTCCGGCGGACCGCCGTAGCTTTAGCGGAGGCTGGTCGACGAGGCAGGCTATCCAAAAAATTTCGGTGTCGGCATCCGCGCGCGGATCCGTTCGAGTTCTTCGACCGTCACGCGCTCGAGGCCGCTCTTGCGGCAGGAATCCTCAACGGCTCTGACGACCATGCCGCGAACGAAAGCCGGGATCTTCTTCATGCGTGCGGCGGCCGCGTCGTCCCATGCGATAGTCGTAGGCGATTCGCCACCGTACTCAATCAATGGCGGCATCGCGCCATCCCTCGCCTCTGATCGGGACGGCCCTGAGCTCGTCGAAGGGCCGAAGCCCTGAAGGGCCGAAGGCGGACCAGCCCCATCAGCGCCGCGGAGCGCCAGAAAAGGAGACCCCACGAATTTCCCGGGCGTATGGGTGCAGAGCGGATCTTCGGCCATTGGATCGCCGGTCATCCCGTAGGCCCGAGCACGACAGCCGCCGCACTGGGCGTTCATCTCACACGCTCCGCACCGCCCCCCGAGCAAGGTGCGTCGGCGAATGCCGGCGAACAGCTCCGAAGAGGTCCAGAGGTTCGTGAGAGACGTACGTCGAAGGTTCCCCGCGAAGACCGGGAGGTAGGGACACGGGGTGACGTCCCCGTTCGGCCGGATCCCCATGTAGTGCGTCCCCGCCGGACACCCTCCGGCCCCTCCGGAGTAGGTTCTGATCTTCAGATCCGTTTCTGCCTGGGCGTTCTCAAGGACAGTCTTGATGTAATGCGGAGCGCACTTCGCGTTCACGAGCATCCGGCGTTCGTACTTCCGCTGGATCCGGTAGAGAGAGGCGAGCACGTCATCGTATTGCGCAGGCGTCATGTCCGAGACGAACTGCCCGCGCCCCGTCGGTACCAGGAAGTAGAGGTTCCAGACCTTGGCGGCGAGGTGATCGTGCGCAAAGTCGGCGATTGCCTCGAGCTCATGCAGATTGTGGGAGCCGGCGGTCGTCTGCACGATGAAGGGGAGCCCGGCTCCATTCAGGATCCTCGCTCCTTCTACCGTGTTCTGCCAGGCACCGCGTACGTTTCGGAAGTGATCGTGGCGATCGGGATCGAGAGCATCGAGGGAGAGCGAGAGTCCCCGCGCTCCGGCCGCCGCCAGGCGCCGCGCCACGTTCTCCGTGATGCGCACGCCGTTGGTGCCGACGACGACCCAAAGTCCACGGTCGGCCGCGCGCTCTACGATCTCGAGGATGTCGCGCCGTAAGAGCGGCTCGCCGCCCGTCAGGATCGTGAGACATTCGGGCGCGAAAGCGGCGATGTCGTCGATTACCTTGAAGCATTCTTCGGTGTCGAGCTCGCTGCGATCGGCGAAGTTCGCCGTGCCGAGTAGCCGGGGGCCTCGTCGCGCGTCTGTCGCGGGTTGGAGTGAGAGAGGCACGCTGCCAGCGTCGAGATAGCAGTGCTCGCACGCGAGGTTGCAGCGGTAGGTGAGGTTCCAGGAAACGACGTACGGCCGTGCGAACCCTTCGACTCGCGCCGCTCCGCCGCGCTCGCTCAGGTCAGACGTGCTCGTTTTCAGATCCGCGATGTTCATCTCGATGGCCTACATACCGAAGAACTCGCGCGCGGCGTCGAGGATCTTCTCGTCTACTTCCAGTGCCCCCCTCTCGCGGGCGAATCTCTCGATTCCGGTTCGTGCCATGGGACGCACGAACGCCGGGATGTTCGCGAGCCGCGCTTCCGCAGCAGCAGTCCACCGGACGGGAGTCGGCTCGTCTGCTGTGGCGGACCTGCTCTGAGCCCCATCGAAGGGCTGAGCCTCTGCTCCAGGAAACATCGCCGGGAACGGACAGCCAGTGGTGGACGCTTTCTGATCGACCTCTGGACCGATCCGCACGCCGAGAGACTGGACGGCCTGCGTCTCATACGCGTTCGTGAGCATCGCCATCTCGTAGCCGCACTCGGGACACGAGTAGACGATCGATAACGAGCCGCGCTCGGGTGGTGCGACGCTCTGGAGCTTCATCGGGGTATCGCATGGAACGCAGAGGAATTTCATCGATGCAGGCTCCCAGTCGATTCGAGACTATCCACGAGCCGCCGCGCGATCTGTTCAAGTGATTGGCCCACAGGCGTTTCGCTGAGAGCGGCGAACTCGATTCCCATATCGCAGTGCCGCGCCAGGACTGGATCGAACGGAACGTTGCCGAGGCACGGGATTCCAAGACCGGCGGGCCCTGGTGATTCAAAGAGCGGCTTGATGGCGTTGCAGTCGCGGCAGTAGTACCCGCTCATGTTCTCGACGTAACCGAGGATGCGATTGGGCCTGCCCTGAGCTCCGTCGACGGGTCCTTTCGATAGAGCGGCAACCGAGCGCGCGACCACCCCCCGTGCAACCTCGGAAGGAATCGTCACGAGCACGAACGAGGTCCGGGGGCCGAGAAAGTCGGCGTACTGGACCGTCCGCTCGGCTCCAGGCGGGAGATCGAACATCAGCAGATCGAGCGCTCCCCACTCGAACGACACGAGGATCTCGCCCAGGAGAGCAAACTCCCTCGTGGCGCGCCATGTGTGGGACTCTCCTTGCGCCGCGCTCTCGAACTCGAGCGACTCGGACTCGGGGATCACCGAGCCCATCGAGAACACTGCGATGCCGTTCCTGGTCCGCGGGAGCGAGACCTTGTGATCACCAGGAACGAACAGCCCTCCTTGCACACCTGCCATGCGGGCCTGTGAGGGGCCGTTGAAGTCCGCGTCCAGGATCGCAACCCGAAGCCCCTGCGCGCGAAGGGCGTTCGCGAGATGCAGCGTCAACGTGCTTTTGCCGACCCCGCCCTTGCCGGAGCCCACGGCCACGAGATGACGCACGCCGGCGAGCCCGTCAGTGATACGGCTGCGATGCTCGGCAACCTGCTCGAGAACTCTTGACCCGCCATCGCCAACGATGTCGTGGTAGCGCTTCATTTTTTGCTGATACGGGGCTGATAGCTTACAGGACTGCAGCTTGCATTTGAAGACCGCCGAACCGGAAGGAGCTGAGCAAAATGGAGACTCCAACTGCTGTTGTGCTCGCGCTCGTGCTCTTGATTGGGCTGTGGGTTCCGTACTACATCTGGTACATCCGCCGCGGGAGGGCACAAGGACGAACGTGGTTCACCTGGTGGAAGCCGCGAGGTCACTCCGATATCGGTCCCGACATCGGTGGGATCCGGCAGACCCGCCACGGCGCAGACGATGCGCGAGGCGCTCGTTACTAGCGTGCACCCTGCGGGCTGCGCGCGCGCTGTGGCCTACCGCGACGCCTTTAACGGCGTTCCTTACGCCGACCGCGCTCTTGTCCCGTAGAGTCGATGGAGGCCGACCGGGCTGAGACCGAGTGCCTGTATCCACTCTCTCGAGATCTCGGCCGGGTGGACCTTTGCGAACCGGAAGCTCTTCATGCCGCCCGCGCCGAGTCGAGAGAGCAGCTGCTTCAAACGGGCTCCGCCATCTTCGACGAAAGAGCGGAGCGACAGAATCTCGGTCGCGTCCGCTCCGCGCGTCACGTAAAGGACGTACGCCTCGATTCGCTCATCGGAAGCGACGGCGAGTCCTGCGATGTCGTCCTTCCTTGCCGTCAGGGTCTCGACCGAACGCTCCCAGCAGCTCTGTCCCGCCGAAGCCGAAAGCGAAGGCGGATCGCCAAGCAAACCGTTGGCGATGAGATCGTCGATCGTCACGGGGATCACGAACATCGCGACCGTCTCTCCCACGTCGTTCGCTCCGCGATCCAGCACATAGTCTGTCAGGCGTGCTTCTTCGACGTATCCGCTCGCGCCGAACAGCTCGCGGGCAGGCACGAGCGTCTCGGGAACCTCGGCGACGATTCTCGGAGGGCCGAGAATCGCGAGCTTCGAGCCGAGCGAGGCGAGCAGGTGACGTCCATGACCCTGCCGCCGATGATCGGGATGAACGGCGATCTTATAGACGAGGGTACTTGAAGGCCGTTTGGCGCCGACGAGGACACCGATCGGGTCGGAGCCCGAGAAGGCGACCATGCAGCTGCTGCACCAGACCTGCAGGTCGCGAATCGATCGCTTGAACGAAGCCGCCGTTGTTGGCGGCTCCTCGGGAAAGTGCGGCGCCCAGCAGCGGTTCAGCGCATGGACGAGGAGCCCGATGTCATCGGTGCGACAGAATCGATACGCGCTCATCTCCGCCTACGCGCGAAGCGCTCCGACGAGACTTGGCCGTAGCTTCGCGAAGGCCGGCGCCTTCGCGCGCTACGCGAGTTTCGGCGGGACTTCGCCTTCGGACGCGCTACCGGCGGTAATCGGGCTCACCTCATTGAGATTGTGCCTCGCCGGAGGCGACGACGGATTCTTCGGATAGTTCGCGATCATCTCCGCCATCATCTTCTTGCCGATCTCAATGCCTTCCTCGACGAGCGCCAGATCGATCGTCGACGCGGCGCGTTCGCGCGCGAGTTCTTCGATCCGCTCCTGCGTCTTGTTCCGCATGAAGCCGGCCGGCACGCGCAAGACACGGTGCGCGGCATCGGCGGTCCACTCGAAGGTCGAGATCAGGGGGTTCTTCTTGTCGTCGCGGGCAACGAGCCGCGGCTCCCCGGCGGCAGCGGCAGCGCTCTCGGGGATTTCAGCCGCGCGGCCCTGGATGTCGAGCGGCGTGCCGGTTTCTTCCTCGATGACCTGGCGCGCGAAGGCAAGCGTGATCGCATCGATCTTCATCATGCGCGCGCGCTTCTCGACGCGCGCCTTGACGCGACGGCGCTGATAGGCGTTCTTCATGGTCCAGAGGCCTCTCCGGGCGTCCTCAGACCAACGCAGCTTGCGGCCGTCGTAGGTCGTCTCTTCCTCGAGCCCACCCTCGACGGCGGCGATCTTCTCGATCATCTCCTGTGAGATCACCTCGAAGTCCGTGGAGCCGCAGACGGTGCACTTGACGGCGCCGCTCTGCGTGGCGGTGACGCCGCATGACCGGCACATCGACACGGGGCCAGACTTCGCACGCTCGAGAGCGACCGCTTCGGCCAGAGCCTTGGTCGCGGCCGAAGCGCTCTTCGGCATGAACCGATCCATCGCTTCGTCGATCACGGCGCTCGTGATCACCGAATGCCCCTTCTCGAGCGCCAGCCGAAGGACGCCGGTGCGGGCGATCCCCTTGACCTGCTCGGGCACATGGGTCATCCGTTCCTCCGCTTCGGGCGTCCAGCGGACGGTCTCCTCGGCGCGCACATCGAGCCGGGGCACCTCCAGACGCGTGGAGAGGAGGACGTCGCAGGGCGCCGCGCGAAGAACGTTCTCGGCGTTGCTTCCCAGCCCCGTCTCGTCCTTCGGGCTGTGGACGCCGATGCGTCCGACCACGATGAGCCATGGATTCGTCTTGCGCGCGTGGTCGAGGATCTTCTGGAAGGGTTTGCCGTCGAGGAGCGTCTTCTTGATCGCGACGCCGTCCTCGCTCGCCATCCGCTCGCCCACTTCGAGATGCGACTGATAGATCTGTGCGAGCCCGGTGTCGATGATCTCCTCGTGCAGCTGATTCTGCTCTTCGAAGCGGAAGACCTTCGCCGCCTGCTCGGTGAGGACGTTGACGATACCGTTGAAGACGGAGTAGTGCAGGTAAGGGTCATACACGGCGATCGCTTCGATCTGCTTGCCGAACGTGCGTGCCAGTTCAATCGCGGTCATGAGCGCGCCGAATGACTGTGGGCTGCCGTCGATGCCCACCAGGATCGTGTCCCGCTCCGGCTCGCCTGGCTCGGGTACATGTTTGACCACCCAGACGTCGCGATCGGATTGGCGGGCGACGCGTTCGCAGACGGAGCCGATCACGCTGTCCCGTGCGCGACCAACTCCCAGGGCGCCGATCACCACCAGGTCGTGCTGCGAACCGGCGAGATCCTTGAGGATCTCAATGTGATGCTTCCCGTCCATCATCCGCGGCTCGAATGCGAGGCCCGACTCTCCGCAGAGGCGTGACATGCCATCGAGATAGCTGTCGGAGATGAGCTTCAGCCCCATCGTGATGAGGCTGTCGTGGATCTTCCGCTGGCGCTCGAGTTCCACTTCGTCGATGTATTCCTCGGGCAGGGTGTACTCCATCTGCCTGAAGCGATAGTCGTGCAGCTTTGCCGCGTAGACGTGGCAGCCCACCAACTTTGCGGAGAACGCCTTGCCTAGCGTCACGCTGCACGCGACAGCCCGGTTGGAGTGGTCTGAGTTATCGACGGGAACGTAGATGCTCTTGTACATAGGCTCCTCGCGATTGCTTGCGACTGCTCACGCTGCAACGTCCGCGCGGGCGCGAGAGTTATTGCGTCGCCGCACCCAACCGATGATTGCCAGTTCGACGACGAGTATCCCGAGCGCGGTCCTCACCATCGGCCCGACGGCTGAGGGGACCACTTCTGGCTCAACGTAGACAGACTGCCAGACAGTGAGACCGCGCCTATTGCCACGCTCGCGCGAGAACCCGTCCCACACCGAGAACGCGATCGGCATGAACTCTCCGGGCGAGAACGGGGCGCCCGAGGCCGGGCGAAGAGGCCGTTTGAAGATGACCGACCATTCTCCCTGGTCGTAGCCCGCGACACCTGTGACATCCCCTGTGTCGTTCGACGCGATGTCGGCGCTTCCCCGCCCGGTGAACTGATGCGGATCGGGACGGGCCAGATCGAAGAACCAGAGATCCACCGAGTTCTGGGCGTCGCCGAAGATGAAGTACGGTTTGCGCGCGCCCGTTGGCACCTGCGACGGAATCTGGATCGAGACCGCGTCCGAGAACTCGGATGGCTGATCGGCTGGCGCTGTCTCCTCGGCGAACGGATCTTTTTCAGTCTTCTGAGCGGGCGCAACCTCTGCGTCGCCGAAGGGGTTCGTGGAGGTCGGAGTCTGGGCACCTCCTGGCGCCGACTCCTCCTCTTCCGGGGGCACGACGAGCGAAAGTCCGTTCTTGCCGGTCTTCTCCGCGCGCATGTCGTGCCATCGAACCAGAAGAGCAATTGAATCGGCGTCGTAGATCGCTCGAACTGTCACCGAGGTCGGGGGTGGATGAAACGCGCGTCCGGGCTCCATGATCTGCCCGACGATCGGAAAGCGTGCGACAGGCGCGGACTGGAAGCTCGCGGCTCCGTTCTTCAGATCGATCGGATCGTCAACGTGCTTGGCGACTACGAGGTTGGTATAGGCAGGCCCGTCGCTCCCCGAAAGAGAGACGATGAAGTCAGTGATCGCCCATCGTTGCTCGGCCGTGAGGCTGTCGGCGAACGACGGCATCGGCGTGCCGTTGAGCCCCGTGCTCATCGTCCGGAAGATGTCCTCGCGCGACGACCCTCCACGGAAGGTCCAGCTCTGAGCGAGGTCTGCCGCGCGAATCGGCCTCCCTAAGTCGTCCGTCAGCGTGGGAGCCGACGGTCCGTCTCCCCGACCGAAGTTCCCATGGCACTTGAGGCAGCCTGTCTCCGCGTAGAGTTTTTTCCCGAGCGCGATCGACTCGCTCGTGGTTCGGGGGGCGCTCGGGAACGTCATCGGCTTTGGAACGAGTTCGCGTTTCGAGAAATCGGGGGAGAAGGTCGTAATGAAGTAGGCGAGATCCGACACTTGCTGATCGGAGAGTGTCGGCCAGGCCGGCATTGACGTGTAGGGCATGCCGCGCTTGATGATGTTCACCAGGTCCTGATGGGTCGGCAGCTCTCCGTTGGGCGTCGTACGAACCTTGAACTTACCCGCGGTGAAGTTACGGGGCCGAGGGTACAGGTGCGGGGTGGCGTAGCCCTCGCCGTCCCCCTTCTCGCCGTGGCACTGGGAACAGTTCTTGAGGTAAAGCTTCTTACCCGACTCACGCTGCGCATCGGTTCCGAGGTCTTGAGCCGACACGCCCACCGATCCCGTCGATGCGGCCCATAACAGAGCGATGAGGACAGCGAAACACGCGCGCGGACTGAATGTCTGTCTCCGCGGCTGCGCCGCTTCGGCGAGACAGCCTTCGCGGGGCTTGCCTAGCCGAAGCTCACGCGTCGGCGTGAACTCGCGTGAGCGAAGGCTGGAAGTCATTTCGATCCGGACTCCTCCCTGGCGCGAGGTCTCTGACCCGTGAAATCGTAGAGAAAGAGGATCGCATCCCAGATCTCGTCTTCCTTCAGAAACTTCTCCCAGGCGGGCATGGCCGTGTCCCAGGGTCCCCCTTCCTCAGGAAGCCCGGGGCCCCCCTTCGAAATCCGCCAGAAGAGGAACGTCTCGCGAAGCTGCGGGATCGTGTCGTGGAAGTTGGTCGGGATCGGATCCAGTCCGTGCGCGAACATGCCGTTGGCCGACATGGTGTCGCCGTGGCAGAAGACGCAATTGCGATAGTAGACCTGCCGTCCGTTCTCGACGTGTTTCCGGAACTCTTCGGGATTCGATGTCTCGAGAGGCCGGAAGGGGTTCCCTCCAGCGTCGAGATCGATCCTTTGGTCGTGAACCGTGATGTTCGTCGGCGACGCAGGATGGACCGTTCGTGAAAAGAGGGGAGGCTGAATTGGGACGTTCATCTGGACGTACACATTCGCGGCCGCGAGCGCCGGAATGGCGATGACCGTCGCGGCGAGGAGCGTTGTGTACCGCTTCTCCGTGATGAATCGGAGCAAGGGCCGCGAGATTTCGTCGCGGCGCTGCTGGCTCGAGGACATGTACGCCAGGATCGCGATCGAAGCGATTCCCATGTAGATCGAGATGACGGAGGTGGGAATCGGGGCATTGAATCCGAATCGCAGAAGGACGTAGATCCCCACCCACCAGGCGAGGGCCCACGTCAGCAGGTTGACTCGACGGAAGCGAAGGCCCCCGAACACAGCGAGCACGGCGAGGACGACCAGGATGTTCATCGCGGCCCTTTCGGGACGGTGGGCGCCGGTGCTCCGGCCGGCGCGCCAACCGGCGCCGGAGCGGTAGCAGGAGCCGGCGCTCCGCCTGGCGCCGGAGCAGCAGCGGGAGGCGCAGTTCCTCCAGGCGCTGCACCTGCGGCCGGAGCAGCAGCCGGAGCTCCGCCCGGTGCTGATGCAGTGGCCGGAGCCGGCGCTGCGCCCGGAGCGCCGGCGGGAGTGTAGTAGTGATGACTCGTCTGGAGCGTGACCGTCGGCTTGCCGCCAAGCGTTTGGAGGTACGCGATCACGCAAAGAATCTCTTGATCAGTGAGACCGATCGGAGGCTTGTTGATGACCGGCATACCCGGATTGAACCCTGGCACGATGAATTTCGAGGGTTCGTATATCGATTGCGCGAAGTACTCGATATCACTCAGGCCGGGGACGCGGCTCTGCGCGCGCACATCGACCCCATCGAGATCAGGGAACCGTAGCGCTCCTGTCTTGCCGATCGTGTGGCAGGTGAAGCAGAGCCCCTTGCCGTCCATGATCTCGCGGCCCACCTTCACCATGTCAGCTGTGGTCAGATCGGCCCTGATCACAGTCTCCTGAGGAGGCATCACTTCCTTCTGCGGCACCATCTGGCCGACGTACGTATAGAACGACGTTGCCGCGAGGACGAGAGCGCCGACCCGGATCGTGTGCGGGATCCTCATGACGTCCGCCCATGTTCGCCTGCCGCTTCTACGGCGAGCGCCGGCGAGGCCCCGGCTGGGCCATGACCGACGCGGGCCCCGGTCTGGTTGAAATCGGGCCGGTCATGCAGGCTCGTGATCCAGAACACGAAGCCGATCAACGCAAAGAACAAGAGAACCGTCGCTGAGACCACTTGCGTCGCGAATCCAAGCGTGGGCGTGAACGCGTCGGGGGACGTGTCGCGAATGACGCCGTAGACATGCCAGTGCTGGCGGAGTCCGGAGCGCACGTAACCCATGAGCCCCATGAGCCAGGTAAAAGTGGTCGCGATGAAGATCAGCACGTACTGCGAGATCGCCGGCATCCTTCCCCACCGTACCTCGCCCGTCTTACTCGCCCCGCGGAACAGGAAGAGGTCGATGGCAGTGATGGACACCATGGCGAAAAGAACCGAGCTGACTTGCGGCACCGATAGACCGATCCGGACCGTCGCCTCGACGAAGTACCCATAGACGCCGAGGAAGATGACGATGAAGGCGGCGCTCGCGAAGATCGCGAGTTGCGCCGCGTGGCCCATCTTCGCCCACGGTACCGTCGCGATCTTTCCGGTCCGGCGATACAGGAGGAAGCTCATGAACGTGGTGAGAATCAGAATGTTCACCGCGGTGTTCTTGGCGGACATGACGCCGAGGTAGCCGAGGATCGGGTGCGCCGATCCGCCCATCGCCCGGATCTCCGAGACCGTTGCGATGATCGAGCGCGGCGTCGCCCAGACCGCGAAGCAGAGCGTGATCCCGATGAGCAGGTACTTGATGAACCGCTGAAGCGGCTGTACCCCCTCGACTCTTCCCATCCCAAGCCAGAGATAGTAATTGGCGGCGAGGAAGAGATTTCCGATCAACACCGCCTGGATGATGAAGAGCCACGAGAAGGCCCCGCCCATCATCGTGAGCCCGAGCGTCTGCGAGAACGCGTAGATCTCTTTCGCGAGCCAGTAGCCGGCAAATGGAAGCGGAAGGAAGGCGCTGATCGCGACGAAGTTGCCGATGTATCCCATCCAGTCGTAATGCGCTCGTTCCTCGTCGGTTTCCGCCTGCAGGAACTTGAAGGCCGCGTAGGCTGCCGCAACCGATCCGCCGAATGCGACGTTCGCGATGATTCGGTGGACGTTGATCGGCATCCACGTGTAGTTGTAAATCGCGTCCCAGACGGAGAGGACCGCCCCTTGGTCCGAGATCCCCCGCGGCGACATCATGAACGTGAGCCAGGCGTTGGCGATCAACATGATCGCCGTGCCCACGAGGTTGAGGCCGAGGCCAAGGCCAAGGTGCACCAAAGGATGGAATTTCCCCCAGCCGTAGTAGTAGGTGTAGAGGAAAAAGGCCTCGAAGAAGAAGAGCAGTACGTACGGGAGAAACGTGGGGGAGAACACGCTCATCAGGTAGTTCGTGAACTTCGGATACAGGATGATGAGCATGAACGTCAGGAACGCGCCGAACGTCGCGGTGAGCGAGAAGGAGGTGGAAAGCAGCCTCGTGAACTCGTACGCGAGCCGGTCGTATCGTTTGTCTCCGGTCTTGTAGCCGATCACCTCGATGATGAACGCGAAGATCGGGACGGCAAGGACGAACGCCGCAAACAGCAGATGAAGCTGCGCGACTGCCCAGATTGCCACGCGACTCCCGACGATCGGAAACCTCCGATACTCGGCCTCCGCGTAGGGCTTTGCTTTCGCCTTGGCATCCGCGGCGGCCGTTTCGGCGGTCACTCCCGCCGCACGGGGCGTTGTGTCGACGGTCGCGGAAGGAGCGCGGTACGGCTCCTTGTACTCGCGGTTGGTCAGGAACGTTGCGATCAGTACCACGCCGACGAACATCACGACACCGGTGACCGGACCAAAAATGAACAGCAGTCTCCGGTTCATCGCGCCGTTCATTAAGCCGTTCGACACGCTGCCTCCCTCACTTGGTATTCGCGGGCTTGTCCGCCGTAGCTGCAGCGGGGGCGGGAGCTTGCGCGGCGGTGGGCTTGTCCGCCGGCTTGCCCGCCGTAGCTTCAGCGGAGGCGGGAGCTTCAGCGGCGGCGGCCGCGGCGCGTGCCAGCCGATCGCGCTGGAGCTTTCGCACGTAAGCGATGATTGCCCACCTGTCCGCAGGCGGGATCGGCCAGCGGTACGAGGGCATCAGTCCCATCCCGTTCGTCATGACGTCGAAGATCTGTCCGTCCGCATACTTCAGGATCTTCTCGTCGTGAAAGCTGGCGGTGGGGACGTTGGCTCGCTGGAACAGGATCCCCTTGCCTTCTCCCCGAGCGTCGTGGCAAGGCTGACAGTAGATCACGTAGCGCTGCCGGCCACGCTCGAGGAGCTCGTCGCTCATCGTCACCGGAATCGTGGCGACAAACTGTCCATCGGCTCCCTTCCCGGTGAAAAAGGCCGCGTCTTCCTTCAACCCGTCGATCGCAACCGTTCCGGGAACGGGCTCGCGCATCGACGAACCGTCGTAGAAGAACGCACTGGCCGTCTGCGGGAGGACCTTCGGCTGATCGTCCATGCTCGGGTTGAGGTGAATCGGAGGACGGCTCGACGTGCAACCGCGCGCGCAGCTGGTGAAAGCCAAAAGAGAGGTGAGGGCAAGCGTGCCGAGTACGCGCCGGGTGCGGGAATTCATTCGGTCCTCGCGCCCTCGAGGTCCGGATTCGGGTTGCGCACTTTCGTCAGATAGGTCGTCCGGGGCTTGGTGTTCAGCTCCTCGAGCAGGGCGTAGTTTCGGGGGTCGGCCTTCGCCTTCGCGACCCGGCTGGATCGGTCGCGAATATCACCAAACTCGATCGCCGAGGCGGGGCAGGCCTGCTGGCAGGCTGTCTTGACGTCGCCGTCACGAAGCTCGCGGCCCGCGAGCTTCGCATCGATCCTCGCCCGATTGATCCTCTGCGTACAGTACGAGCACTTCTCCATCACGCCTCTCGCACGAACCGTGACATCAGGGTTCATCGCGAGCTTCAGAATGTCCGGCGTGTCCTTGGTGAAGTTGAAGAAATTGAAGCGGCGAACCTTGTAAGGACAGTTGTTCGAGCAGTAGCGGGTCCCAATGCAACGGTTATAGACCATGACATTGAGACCTTCCTTGTCGTGAACGGTCGCGGCCACGGGGCAGACCTGCTCGCAAGGGGCATCCTCGCACTGCATGCATGGAACCGGTTGGAACACGACCTCCGGGTTGCCGGAAGGCTCGCCGGAGAAGTACCGATCGACGCGCAACCAATGCATCTCGCGTTGTTTCGCAACCTGGATCTTGCCGACAACCGGCACGTTGTTCTCACTCTGGCAGGCGACCATGCACGCGTTGCAGCCGATGCAGGCGTTCAAGTCGATCGTCATCCCCCACTGATGGCCTTTATCGTAGGTGTGCTCCTTCCAGAGTGAGAAGTGTTCCGGCTTCGCTTCGAAGACGCCGAGCGCGCCGGGCTTCTCTTCCTCTTTCTTCGGGGAGCGAAGTTCGGCCACCGTAGACTCGCGGACGAGGGGCCGGCCCTCCATGCTGCCGTGGTCCTGCGTCGCCGAAAGCGGGTGCTTGCCCACGAGCTTGGTGAGTCTGCCGCCGCTATCGAATCCAAGGGCCTTGGACCCTCGGACCTTGAACGTGTCGAACCCCACCTGAGATCCAATCCGTCCCGCGCGCTGGCGGCCGTAGCCGAGGGTGAGGGCCAGCACGTCGTCTGCCATGCCGGGGAGGATCCAGACGGGAAGATCGAGCGAGCGGCCCGCATAGTCGAGACGGACCAACTCCTCGTTCGCAAGACCTAGCGTCTCGGCAGTCTTCGGGCTCACGAGCGCGGGGTTGTCCCACGTGAGCTTGGTCAGGGGATCGGGAAGCTCCTGCAACCACCCGTCATTCGCGAACCGGCCGTCGTGAAGCGATGGCGATGGGACGAACACGATCTCCAATCCACTCGCCGATCCCGTCGGCCGCGCGAGCTCTCCAAAGACGTTCCCTTTGACATCGGGAACGACTTCTGTGAGCTCGCTGCCGGCAAGCAGCCCGTCATGCAGGACGCGGTTCCATTTCTTGTCGAAGTCGCTCTCTCCCAGGATCGGTTTCCAGGTGTCGCGCACGATGTCGTAGCCTGGACGATCTTTGTCCCCCACCATCAGCCCCAACACTTCAACCGGAGTTCGTCCGCCGAACAATGGAAGGATCAACGGCTGCACGACGCTGAGCGTGCCTCCCACTGCGCGCGCGTCTCCCCACGATTCGAGGTAGTGTGCGCGAGGAATCTGCCACTCCGTCTTGGAGGATGTTTCGTCGACGGTGTGCCCGAGCGCGATGGTGTGAGGAACCTTCGCCATCGCCGACGCGAAGTCGAGATCGGCGGGTGCATCGAACACGGGATTCCCGCCCAGGACGACGAGTGTCTGGACGGCCCCTCCTTTCATCGCGGACGCAAGCGACGTCATCGAGCTCACGCTCGGAAGCGACGCGTCTTTCGTCTCGTAATAGCTGACGGTCTTGCCGGTGTTGCCGAGATGCGTGTTAAGCGCGAACACCGCGGCGTGGACACCCGCGGGTTGGCGTTCTCCGGCGACGATCAACCCCCTGCCTCGGTTTGCCAGAAGGTCCTTCGCAACGGCGTCGATCCAGCGCCGATCGACGCCGGAGACATCGGCCGACTGGCTGGAGGCTCCGGGCGCACCGAGGCGCATCGCGAGCGCCGCGACAAACGCAGCGATCTGCCGGCTCTCGAGACGGAGCCGGTGATCCGCCATCGCTCCGGTCAGTGAGTAGACGCCTTCGACGGCGTAGAGTCGGTTCATCGCGCCGCTCGAAGCCTGCGCCGAGCTTGTCGAAACGGCGCCCGCCCGCCTGCCGTCTGCGAAGCCGCGCGCGTGACGGATCATCTCCGGATCAGTGAGCAGCGGATCGGCGTCGAGGCAGAGAATCACCGAAGCTCGATCGAACCGGAGCATGAGATCGATGTCGCGTCCAGTGGCCTGGCGCAGACCTGCAAGACGGTTCTCGTCGCTGACGGCGTCGTAGGTCGCCCACTGCAGCTTGGGGTACCGGGCACGGAGCTCGGAGGCCAGGCGCGCCAGGGTGGGAGAGGAGAAGGACTCGGAGAGGATCGCAAGGCCGGCGCCGCCGTCCGCCGCATGCGCCTTCGACCGTTCTCCCCAGAACGTCACGAAATCGTTCCACGATTTCCGTGCACCCTTCAGCGTGATCGACTGCGAGCGGTCAGGATCGTAGAGTCCGAGCACCGACGCCTGCACGCGCGAACTCGAGGCCCCGAGCGTTGAGGGGTGCGATGGGTTCCCCTCGATCTTGGTCGGTCGCCCTTCGTGGCTCTCGACGATCAGGCCGTGGGCGCTCCGCCGGAACGGCATCGTCGTGGCGTAGTAGCGAGGGATCCCGGGAACGAACTCCTCGGGAGCCGTGACGTAGGGAACAATCTCTTCGACAGGCCGGCGGCACGCCGCAAGTCCCGCGAGCGACAGCGACGCACCGACGAGCATCATCATCTCGCGACGGGTGATCCCGTCGGGAAGCTCCGAGGCACCCTCCGGGAACTCTCGTTCGAGAGCGGCGCGGTATTCGGGGAGATCCTCGATTTGCGCCAGACTTCGCCAGTATGAGCGGCTCACCGGTGGCACCCCGAACATTCAGTAGGCGGATTGACCGATCGTCCGCCAAGTTGCTTCTCGAGCAGCCGAGGGTCCCGAGGCGGGGTCCACTTCATGTTGGTGACCTCCGAGACGGGCCGTCGGTTGGGACCGGGGTTGCGGTGACACTCGAGGCACCAACTCATACTGAGAGGCATCATCTGCGTGACCGTTTCCATCTCGTCGATGCGCCCGTGGCAGGTGACACAGCCGATTCCTGCAGCTACGTGCGCGCGATGCGTGAAGTACGCGTAGTCGGGAAGCTTGTGGACGCGGATCCAGCGCATTGGCCGGCCGCTCTGGGCGCTATCGCGAATCGGTGCGAGCAGCTCGCTGTCCCTCTTCACGGTCTGATGGCAGTTCATGCACGTCTGCGTGGGCGGAATGTTAGCGACGTTGGAAATCTCGACCGAGGCGTGACAGTAGCGGCAATCGAGGCCGAGTTCGCCGACGTGGAACTTATGGCTGTACGGGACGGGCTGAACGGGACGGTAGCCCACGTCTGTGTACCGCGGGGAAAAGTAGTACCAGACACCCGCAGTCGCGAGTGTCGGCACGAGGATGCCCGCAAGGGCGGCCACGATCGGGAGCTTGTTCCACCAAGGGGGGAAGATCTGACCCAACGGCTAGGACCCCCTGCCGCTTGTCGACCGGTGCCCAAGCCGCGAGTTCACGATGCAACTGTGACAACACATCGTCGCGCCCCCAAAGAAATTGTGGAGGGGATGACCGTGATCCTGGATTGAGGCGCGATCTTATCTACGAACTCGGACGAGGGTCAAGCGCGCATGATGCGTCGCTCATCCCGTCGCCAATGGTCAGCTTCACGACCGGGCTCCAGATGCACCACGCTCGACATCTCCCCAACGAACGGACTGGAGTGACATCCGCAGCCCAACCTGGCAAATGGCGCAGACGAAGTTCCTCGCTTCGGATCGCCTCGATGTCTTTGCTCGAGAGGGGAATCTCGACTGGTACTTCGTCGTGTTGACTCGGTGTCTCGGCTCACCAGGAATCAGGAAGCGGGACCCCAGGGCTGGGTCAGGGCCCGTTTGCTGATAGATTCTCTCTGTGCGAGCGATCGTTCTCAACAACCACGTCGAAGTTCTCGACGATCGCCCCTCGCCCACTCCGGCCCCTGGTGAAGTGTTAGTGCGCGTCGTTCGCGCCGGTGTGTGCGAGACCGATCTGCAACTGATCAAAGGTTACATGGGATTCCGAGGCGTCCTCGGCCACGAGTTCGTCGGCGTCGTCGAATCGGGTCCGATGGCTGGACGCCGAGTCGTCGGCGAGATCAACTGCGCGTGCTGGACGTGTGCGACGTGCCGCAAGGGTCTGAACACCCACTGTCCAAACCGAACGGTACTGGGGATCCTGAACCACGACGGCGCGTTCGCCGATCTGATCGCAGTACCGCAGCGAAACCTGCATCTCGTCCCGGATTCGTTGTCGGACGACATCGCGGTTTTCACCGAACCTGTGGCTGCGGCCTTCCAGATTCCCGCGCAGCTGACCGTGCGCACCGACGATCGAGTCGTCGTCCTCGGTGATGGACGTCTCGGCAATTTGTGTGCGCAGGTGCTCGCGCGACGTTCGAATCGTGTCCTCGTCGTCGGCAAGCACCAGGAGAAGTTGGCGCTTCTGTTGTCGATGGGCATCGACTGCGCACGAGTATCCGACGACCTCGAGGAACGGGCGGCCGATATCGTCGTGGACTGTACCGGCTCTGAGTCCGGACTTCCGACCGCGCTGAAGCTCGTACGTCCTCGTGGCGCGATCGTGTTGAAGACGACGGTGGCGGGTGTGCAGACGATGGCGTGGGCGCCGTTCGTGATCGACGAGGTGACGCTCGTCGGCTCGCGGTGCGGTCCGTTCGATCGTGCGCTTTCCGCTCTGGAGAAGGGCGAGGTGAAGGTCGAGCCGCTCATCAGCGATCGCTTCCCGCTCTCTCGCGGGATCGACGCCCTTGCCCGGGCGCAGACGAAGCCTGTTCTCAAGGTCCTGTTGGACGTTTCATCATCGCCCCGCGGCTGACTTGTGGGAGGATCTGACTCGGACACGCCATGATGAAACTCGTCGAAGAATACTCCGGCGTCGGGGATTTGAGCGCGCAAGGCGATGTCCTTCGGCAAGTGCGCTACCGGATCTCGCGATATCAAGGAATGCACGATGTCTCCGGGCTGCCGATCCCCGGGGTGCATCGGATCGAAGGCTCGGTCGACGCCGGCGGCGCGTTCGATTTCGCTCCCTTTGTCGGAGCCTCACTGGTCCTGAGGCTCGAAGACGGCCGTGCACTCGGCATCACACTCGCGGGCGCTGACGGCCGCGTGCTCGCCGAAGGGCACGGACCTTCCCGGTGTCTCTGTTGCTAGGAGAAAGCAGATGGTACAGGCCCATTTGTTCCGTCTGATGGGACTCGCCGGTGTCATCGTCCTGATCATGAATGTCAACAAGCACGGATGGCATCCAGTCAGCGTCGCCATCGGGGCGCTTTTCTCGGCGTTCATGTTTTCTCTCGGCGTCGCTCCTGAGCGGCGGACGAAGGCATGGGAGATTCGATACGTCATCGCGGTCATCGGCGTCGTGTCATTGGCTGCGCTCAGATTCCTTCACTAGCCGAACCGAGTCGGTTTCGCGGAAGAGATTGAGCCCTCGCCTCGCTGCTGCATTCCTGCTCGCAGCCGTTGTCCCAAGCTGCGGCTCGGGCCGGTCCGGGAGGACCGACTCTACCGCGGCTCCCGCCATTGTCGAACGTTCGCGCGTGAGTATGGGGTCGGAGCTCCATCTCACGGCGTGGACCGCAGATGAGGAGAACGCGAGCGCGGCGTTCGAAGCCGTCTTCGCGGAGTTCGATCGGCTCGACGCGATGATGAGCGTGTGGCGCGAGGGCAGCGACATCGTGCGATTGAACGCGAACGCCGGTATCGCCCCAGTGCCCGTGAGCCGTGAGACGCGCGAGATCCTCCTCGACGCCAAGCGGATCAGTGAATTGACTGACGGCAAGTTCGACGTCACGTTCGGTGCGCTGTCGCGACTCTGGAAATTCGATCAGGATCTCGACGGAACGATTCCCTCCCGCGCCGATGTCGAGGCCAAGCTTCATCTCATCGACTACCGGAAGCTCGTGGTCGACGAAGGCAAAGGCACGGCGTTCCTGACCGTGAAGGGCATGCGCGCGCACCTCGGCGGGATCGGGAAGGGGTACGCAGTGGATCGCGGGGTCGCGATTCTCCGGGGACGCGGTCTGCACGACTTCATCGTGCAGTCCGGCGGCGATTCATACGTCTCGGGCAGTCGCGGCAACCGGCCCTGGCGTCTGGGGATTCGCGATCCTCGCGGCCCCGCCGACCGCAGCTTCGCCGCGCTCGATCTCACAGACGGCGCGCTCAGTACTTCCGGCGACTACGAACGGTTCTTCATGAAGGATGGGCGCCGGTATCACCACCTCATCGATCCCGATCTGGGTGAGCCCGCCCGGGGAACGCGCAGCGTGACGATCGTTGCCACGCGGTCGACGCTGGCCGATGGGCTGTCGACCGGCGTGTTCCTCGTTGGTCCTGATAAGGGGATGGCACTGATCGAGCGGCTGCCTGGCGTCGAAGGCGTGATCGTCACGGAGAAGAACAACGTGCTGGTTTCGTCGGGCCTGGCTGGCCGGCTCGTCATGAGGATGCCGCCAACCGACGCGCCTTGACCGGGCGGGTCTTACGAGCGCGCGGGCCCACTTGTCCGCCGTAGCCTTGGCGAAGCGAAGGTGGGACCTGTCCGCCGTAGCCTTGGCGTAGGTGGAAGCCCGCCGTGTCGAGAACGAGGCTTGTGCTCCGACTGACGGATGAAGGAGACACACGATGGCCACGTCAACCGAATCGACGACCCAGCCCGGCAACCTGGCGCGGAGCACACTCGCGATTCTGGCAGGGTTTCTTGCGGTCGCCGGGCTCTCGCTCGCCACAGACCAGGTATTCCATACACTCCAGGTCTACCCGCCGTGGGGAGAGGTGATGCTCGATCCGAAGCTCTACGCGCTCGCACTCTCCTACCGCATCGTCTACACAATCCTCGGAGGGTTCGTGACCGCCCGTCTGGCGACACGCTCGCCGATGCGGCACGTGACGGTGCTGGGGGTGATCGGTCTCATTGCCGGAACTGCCGGAGCCATCGTCGCGATCACACGCGGCGATCTCGGCCCCAACTGGTATCCGATCGCGATCGCGGTGACGGCGTATCCGTGCACGTGGCTCGGCGGAGTCCTGTTCCCCGAAGGTCAAAAGGCGAATTGACCTTTGACTTACGGTGACGCCGGCGTCGGCGACGCCGCGCGCCGTGCGAGGACGTCGGCCTTCCTGATCAGTATCAGGTGGTGCGGACACTTGGTCGTGTCCTCATAGAGCCGTTCGCAGTCGTCGCAGCGCACGCACTCCGTCATCACGATCCGTGGGCCGCGAATCGCGCCCCACTCGCAGGCCTTCTCGCAGATCCTGCAGGTCTTGCACTCCGACCAGCGCTTGATACGGAAGACCGTCAGCTTCGACAGAATTCCAAGGAACGCCCCGAGCGGGCACAGGAAGCGGCAGTAGAGATTCGGCACGAAGACGGTCGCCACGAGCAGCAGGGCGAGCATCGT
This sequence comes from Vicinamibacterales bacterium, assembly GCA_036407095.1. Taxonomy (GTDB): domain Bacteria; phylum Acidobacteriota; class Vicinamibacteria; order Vicinamibacterales; family UBA2999; genus Gp6-AA40. Next base: position 33,806 of record DASWZV010000034.1, read on the forward strand.
GTACAGCACCGGCGTCTTGCCGTAAATCCCGAACAGCCAGAACGGTTCGACGTACGGGTAGATCAGCGGATCGCGTGTGACGATGAAGTAGGCGAGGACGCCGGCGAGGATGCCGTACTTGATCCACGCTGCCCGATCCTCGATCGCGCGTGGCACCTTGATCCGCCACTTCGACGGTACCACCCGATCCATCAATTGCGTCAGCGCCCCGAACGCGCAGATGCGACCGCAGTAGACGCGCCCCCACAGAACGGTGGAGACCACCGTGATCGCCGCGAGCAGATACCACGCAAGGCTGTAGCGGACGATCGGCAGATTGCCGCCGAACAGGCCGAACACGTTGACGATCGACAGCAGCGTGCTCTTCCAGAACCCGATGTAGATGACCGACGCGCCGAGCGTCACGTATTTCAGACGACGGCTCTTGAGAAAGAAACTGGTGAAGGCCAGCGCCGAGAAGGCGACGACCAGGCCGATGTCCGCGGCCTGTGCACGGATATCGTCCTGCCACGTCGGCTGGTCCTGTTCCTCAGGAAAATCGAATCCGCCCGCCGGCGCCTGCGCCACCACGTTCGCCCCGAACGCAATGACACAGATGAACGCGAGAAGGAGATGCCGCGCCGCGGGGATCATTTCGACGGAGGGGTCGTGAGCAGCGAGCGCGCCATCCGCCGCGAGCTGTTGCGGATCGCGCGCACGGCGCTTCCCATCGTAATCGACGCCCTCGATACCGCATCGACATCCTCACCGAGCTTGAACGGATCACGCACATCCTTACCCTTGAACTGCGCCGCGAACTCGGGCCGGTCGATCGAGAAGTCGCCGTACGGCTCGTGGTGCTCCACCACGATCAGTCCGGTGAGACGACCGGTGGTGTCGAGGCCGATGAGCATCGCGATCGGGCCGCCGTAGCCTCGTTCGAGCGGAAGGATCTCGGTGGTGTAGAACGCGTAGCCGAGCACCGCCTTGTTCGCGCCGAATGCGGTGAAGTGAGGCGGGTCGCCCTCCTTCGGCGAGAATGCTGTGGCCGTGGGAAACAGCCGCGCCAGCCGCGCATCGGAGGAGCCTTGCGCGGCACTGACGACATAGGTGCCCGCCAGCAGCGAGAGAAAAACGACGAGGCGCTTCATGAACGCATGGATTATATAGGGCGATATGCCGATCTCTCCTGTTGCTCGCCGCAACGTTGCTTCATGGCTGGTCGTGCTGGTCCTCGTGCCTGCATTCGCGGCCGCGCAGACCACGGACCCGCCGAATCCGTTGACGTCTCTGAAGGGGTTGAAGTGTCGCTTTCCCGCGGCGACTTCGGCGACCTGGAAAGGGGGCGAGCCGGTTGCGCAGACAAAAATGCAGGAGATGCTGTTCACGATCTCGGCAATCGACGTGCAGGACGGCACCGCGGAGTTCACAGGTACCGCAGGTCGCGCCTACGTGACCGCGGTGCTCTCGGGATGGAGCATCTATTTCGTCGAGAACGCGGTGGGTCAGCTCAACGTGACGACAGTCTTCGCGCAGGAAGCATCACCCGGGAAGTTGAAAGCGGTCCATTCGCGGCACGGCTACCTGCAGATGCAGGTCGGGAAGTACATCGCCGAGCCGTCCATTTCACAGAACTACGGCGACTGCGAGATCGTGCCGTAAGACGCGGGCAGGTCCTTCTTCGTCTCGCGCAGGATCTCGATCACGGCCTGACGATCTGCCGCGGTGAGACGAGCGTACTTCGAGGCACGCTCCTGTCCCGAGAGCACTTCCCAGATGCGGGCGTAGATCGCACGCTTGGCGGATTCGGGAAGCGCGTCGAACGCATCCGAGTAAATCAGATAGCTGCACGGATACCGCAACAACCGGTGATCGAGATCGAGGTCGCGCAGTGAACGGCCCTTGCTGTCGCGCGGTCCACGCGCGCTGAACGACTCGGCAAACCCGGATGTGCCGCGAACGCCGCTGAGCGGGGCCTCGTCCACGAACAGCATATAGTCGACGACTTCCGCCGCGGCACCGCGCAAGGCTCCCGCCGCTGTGGCGGTATCGTGCCCATCGTGAGCGAGCACGCGCGCCTCCCAGCCGATCCGGGTCAACAGATTCATCATCCGCATCTGGTGATTGAACACGAGCAGCGCCACAACGTCGCTGTGGGGTGACAGGTAGCCGTCGGTGTCGAACCGGTGCGACAAGGTTGCGACATTCAAGTTGGCGTCGAGCACCGTGATGTCGTCGGCGTTCCTGTTGGCGACCGGTGCGTTGCCAAGGTGCCGGCTGGTGCCGGTTCGCCCGGTGACATACCACCCTGCCCACCGTTCTTCGAGGGGGCTGCGATGATCGGTCAGATAGTTGCCAAGCCACTGCATCGTGACGCCATCAGTTCCGCTCGGAACACTGCTGACCAGAAAGCCCGGCACTTCCAGCGTGTTCGCGGATACATGACAGACGAGGCAGCGGCCGTCGCGCGCGAGTCTGGGCACCGGCGTCGACACCTGCGGCAGCGTGTAGAACACGGCGCCCTGCTGCGGATCGTGCGCAGCCACTTCGATGAACCCACCGCGCACCCAGGCCACGACCACAGAATCGTTGAAGAAGATCGTCCGTGGATTCGACGGCCGAATCAGATCCCGCTGCAGACTGGTCTTCGAGAAGACCACCATCTGCGAGTCGATCGGAACGTGCAGCGCGGCGAGCAACGATCGCAAGTAGCCAGTCCCAGTTTCGAAGGTAAGTGTCGTTCGGCCGGATGACAGCGTCGAGTCGAGATTCGCTACCGGATCTGACAGCGCGCGAATGTTGTATTGCAGTGCCGGGTGGTCGAGCTCGAACGCGGCATCAGGGAATTGCGCCAACAGCGCGGCAGATGCACTCCAGACCAGCGTGAGGATGGCGAGGTACAGCAGCGGACCGCGTCGGCCTGTCATTCAGGTACCATAAGTCTATGCGCGGGCGAGGCGTGATCGTATTGTCGTCGGTGATATGGATGTCGGCGCTCGTGTGTGCGCGCATAGGCATCGCTCAGGAAGCCGATCCTGGCGAACGGATTATGAACGCGTCGTGCCAGACGAGCTGCCACAACCTCCGTGTCATTCAGACGCAGGCGATGGATGCCGATGCGTGGACGAAGAACATCGGCACGATGGTCGACAAAGGCGCCAAGATCTCGAAGGACGATATTCCCGGGCTCGCGCGCTATCTGACGGAACATTACGGCCCCATCCCCGACGGCCCCGGCAAGGAGATCGTGCTCAACACGTGCACGATGTGCCATGACTTGAACCGCATCAAGCTCGGTCGCCGCTCCTCTGAAGAATGGGAAGAGACCCTCGTCTCGATGCTCAACGAAGGCGCGCCGCTCTCCGACGAAGCCTTCGGCATCGTCCATCAGTACCTCTCGAAGAATTTCGGAATCGAGTGAGCGCGGCGCCTGAAGGGACGTGATGAAAGCGTACACCGTTGCGACCGGCGTGATCTTTGGCCTCATCACCATCGCCCACGTGTGGCGCATGTTCGAGGAACCCCACCTGACGAGAGAGCCGTGGTTCCTTCTCCTGACCGCTGTTTCCGCTGCACTGTGCCTGCTGGCGTGGCGCGTCTCACGGCGGCAGTCGGTGTCGAAAACAGAATGACGAGCGTCGTCATGGATGAACTCGAACACGGCTTCGAAAGCGGCGCCTGAGACTTGAGAACGACGTCGAGACGCTTTTCCGGTTTCGTACTGATCTCCTTGACGTTAGTGAGCCATGCAGGTTGCGGCGGGTCAATGACGTCGCCCTCGTCGGTCAACGTGACCGGGACCTGGTCTGGCACTGTTGGCGCAGGATCGGGCGGTGGCAGAGCCCTGCGTCTGACCTGGGCGGCTACTCAGAGCGGGAGCAGCGTATCCGGACCAATCACCGTGCTGACGTCACCACCGGTGACCGACCTGACAGTCACAGGAACGCTGCATGGGTCGCTCGATGGCAGTCACATGTCGCTGACCTTGGCCGTCAGTGCGGGGAGCGTGCCTGGTTCGCCGGAGTGTTCGCTCTCAGGGAGCGGATCGACGACGGTGAGTACCACGACAATGTCCGGCACTCTCGACGTCATGTACGTCGCGTGCGAAAGACTCGGCCTGCAGCCCCCTTCGTCGAACCTGCTGACGCTCACCAAGCAGTAACTGGCGGGTGAAGCCGGCCGCTAACGGAGCTTTGCCTTAGGGATAGACTCTCGTCATGCAAACGAGAGCTCTCTTCATCTTCCTCGTTGGAATCTGTGCCCTCGTCCGGGCCCAGTCGCTTGCCGCCCAGGATCTCGTCATCGCCAACGCCCGCATCATCGTTGGCACTGGACAGGTCATCGAGCAGGGCGCAATCGTGGTGCGGGGTGGCAGAATCGCGTCAGTGTCCGCGGGTCCGGCGTCGGCGCGCGGACTCAAGGTGATTGATGCGAAAGGCATGACCGCGATCGCCGGGTTCATCGATGGGCACCGGCACATCATCACGGGCGACGCGGAGCGATACCTGAAGGAACAGGCCGTCGACCGCATGCGCGAATTCCTCGAGGCGGGCTACACGACGCTTCTGTCCGGGGGCGGCGCCGCCGAACCGGTGCTCGAGTTGAAGAAACGGATCGATTCGGGTCAGCTGAAGGGACCGCGGATCATTCCGTCCGGTCCGCTCAACCTCGCGAACGCGACGCCCGACACGGCGCGCGAGGGCATCCGCAAGCTGGCCGCGATGGGCATCAAGTTCACCGGCGAGATCAACGTCAACTCGTTCAAGCCCGATCCACGCCAGCTCGAAGCGCTTGCCGCAGCCGTGGACGAAGGCAAGAAGGCCGGCGTGAACGTCGCAGTCCATGCGGTGAGCGTGCCGGCGATGCTGGCGGCGGTGAAAGCCGGCGTGCCCAAGCTCGTGCACACGCCGCACTTTCAGTGGATGACCGCTGACGATGCGAAGGCGGTGAAGGACGCCGGCGTCCAGGTGCTGTCGTGCGTCGGGTTCGGCGCGCCGGTCTTCGATGTGTTCAACAAGGAGAACGTCCCTACGTTCCGCGACGGCGGGAAATGGCCCGCCGCGATCCTCGACGGCGAAGGCCGGGGCCGCGAGGCGGGGTACAAGCCGGTCAATGCGCGCACGCTCTGGGACGGAGGCGTGGTGTACGGCTACGCGACCGACACGAACTATCTCCCGCTCAAAGGGCTCTCGCAGGAGCTGCGCGTGCTCAACCTGATGTTCTCGCCGATCGATCTAATCAGGATGATGGGCCCGAACTCCGCGGCGTGGATCGACATGAGCAAGGAGCTCGGCACGCTGGAATCAGGCAAGCTCGCCGACATCGTGCTGCTCGGCGGAAATCCGCTCGACGGCTACTGGAATCTGATGACCGCGAAGGTCGTGCTCAAGGGCGGCGAGATCGTCGTCGACAAAAGATAGTTGATGCGAAAGAGACTGCCATGAGGCTATCGCTTGTCCTCGAAGTCGAGCGTCGAATCTGTGCGTTTGTCGGGAGGCTGACTGACGTCGCGCGGCGGATTCTGAGGAGTGAGGTGCTCGTGCAGCCAGAAGTGATGGCACGGGTCGCAGCGGAAGTAGCTCACTTCGGAAGTGCTGGAGAACTGAAGCAGCTTCCCGTCACGGCCGCATTTCGGACAGCGGCGGTACGGCATCGACCGGGACTATAGGCGAGTTATGCCTACCGACGTCACAGAGAAATTGATTTCCGGCGACCGGTGGAATCCGGTCAGGCCGTAACCTAGTCGCGATCAGGGTTCATGGATTTCGCGCAGGAGTGGGGCTGGGTCCTTCTTCCTGGCCCAGCCCTGCTTCCTGCTTCCTGATTCCTGAATCCTGATTCGAGGATTCAGCCTACCGATTATCCGCCCCGTCGCAGAGAGCGACGACACAGACCGAGAGGATTGTGCGATCGGCAGGAGGCACGGGCATTCCGCGGTCGGTCATGAGTTTGCGAATGAGCTTGGATGTCTCTGGTCTTACGACCGCTGACTGCACGCCCACGCGCACGAGGCCTTCCGCGTAATCGATTGCCTGCCACGTGTGGCCGGCTGCGGCCGACGATACCTTGTCGGTGTCGCGATTGCCCTTGTCGTGTGTCTCGAGCTTCGCACCGCGGTCGACGAGGAACTGGACGACGTCGTTGCGTCCTTTCATCGCCGCGCCCATCAGCGGCGTGCGCCCTTCGTTGTTGCCCTGATTGGGATCCATACCGAGGTCGTCGACGAGGATCTTGATGGCTTCGAAGTTCTCCTTCGCCGATCGCTCGTAGGTGACGCCTTCGACCCAGCCGATGCCGGCGCACGCGGTAAGCGCGGTGTCGCCATTTGCGGTGGCGATCTTCGGGTCGGCCTTGTACTTGAGCAGCAGCTTCATGAGCTCGGTATCGCTCGACTGCGACGCGCGCACGAACGCGGTCGCGCCGTCTTCGAAGAACCACTGCATCGTGAAGATCGTGCGCGTCAGCGTGTTGTCCTTCACACGCGCATTGGGATTGGCACCTTTGTCGAGCAGCTGTTCGATGATCTCGAGGTGATCCATGTCCGGCTTCGGCACCGGATAATCGCCGCCCTCGATGTTGCGGTTGTCGGTCGCCAGATACAGCGGCGTCCATCCGCCCTTGTTCGCGATATTCGGATCGGCGCCCTTTTGCAGCAGGTACGACGCGAGCTGGTAGTTGCGGTTGTTGACCGCCGTCAGGAGCGGCGTCCAGCCGTATTCGCTCTGATGGTTGATGTTCGCGCCCGCGCCGAGCAGGGCCTTGGCAGACTCCAGATCGCCTTCGCGCGCGGCGAAGATCAGCGGCGTCAGGCCGCCGCCGCCGGTGCCGACGAGACCCGCGAAGACGACCTCGTTGTCGTCGGTGTCGTCAGCCGTGTTCGCCTGGCCCTGACCTTGGGCCTGGCCCTGGGCCTGGCCCCCGCGGCCGCCGCGCCCACGCCCACGGCCGGCTTGAGCCGCGGGTGGCTGCGGTGTCTCCTGAGCGGCTGGTTGTTGCGGTTGTTGCGCTGCCGGAGCAGACGCCGGCGCGTTTCCTGGCGGCGTCGTGGCGCTCCCAGCACCCTGGCGTCCACCCTGCTGAGGCAGGGGGGTACCGTCAGCGCCAAGCGCCTGCGCGAGGCCGCGCTGTCCGCCGATCTCGACGCCCGCCTTCTGATCGCGCGTGAGCTGCTCTTCGTACGTGATGCCGGCCGCCGCCGCGCGCCGCCGGCGATCCTGTGCAAGCTGCACCGCACGCTGATTCACGCGGTTCGCCATGTAGTTGCGCGGAAGCCCTGCGCCGCCGGACTTCGCCTCCGGATCGGCGCCAGCCGCCAGCAGCGTCTTCACCGCTTCGGCGTGCTTCTGCTCGACCGCCCACATCAGCGCGGTGGTGCCGCGGATCGATTCACGCGCGTTGACGTCGGCGCCCGCCTCGAGCAGCACCTTGATCGACTGCGGGTTGCCGCTCCGCGCGGCGAACATCACCATCGTCTCGCCGCTGGGCCCCTTCTGTTTTGCGTCGGCGCCCGCCTTGATCAACTTGTCGATGATCGCGGCATTACCGTAGATCGCGGCCATCTCGAGCGGCGTGACCCCGGTTCGATTGGCGGCCTTCACGTTCGCGCCGGCGCGAACGAGCATGTCCACCATCTCAGCGTCCTGCTTGTACACCGCCCAATGCAGCGCGGTCGCGCCATCGACTTGCGGCGCATTCACGTCGATCTTCTGCTGAATGAGCTTCTGGACGGCGGCGCGATCACCTTTTTGAGCGGCATCCGCCACATCGCTCTTGCCCGCTCCTGCGGTAATGCCGGTGATGAGCACCCACAGGAGCGCAGCACAGGCCAGCCACGTGCTCTGCGTACGCATCTCCACACCTACACCAGTTTGGCGAGCGGGCCCGTGCTGTCGCCCTGCTTGCTCTTGTCGACGCCGTACATGTCCAACACGCTGACGAGAAGATTGCCCGTGGGCGTCGTCTTCCGTTCGTACTTGAGATGCCGATTCCCTTTGAGCTGTCCGTTCGCTCCGCCGACCAGGATGTGCGGCACATCGTAGTGCTGATGCTGATTCGAGTTGCCCATGTTCGTGCCGTACATGATCAGTGAACGATCGAGCAGCGTCTTGTCGCCGTCGGGGATTCCCTTCAACTCCTCCGCCAGATACGCCATCGTCGACACGTGATAGCGGTTCAGCGTCGCGTACCGACGAATCTGCACCGGGTCGTCCTGATGATGGGAGCCGCCGTGGAAGCTGACGCTCGTGCCGCCCTCCGGGTACAGCGGGCTCTTCGGGAACTGATACACACGGCTGGTCAGGTCGCGCGCGCCGAGCAGCGTCACCACGCGGGTGATATCGGCCTTGAATGCGAGCGCCACGAGTTTCCAGTGCAGGCGGATATGTTCGTCGAACTGCTCCGGGATCCCCGGTGGTAGATCGATCTCGGGCACGTTGTTCGAGTTCTTCGCGGCCATCTGGATGCGGCGCTCGATCGTGCGGATCTCGTCGGTGTACTGGTTGACCGTCTGAACGTCGGCCGCACCCAACTGCTTGCGCAGGCCTGCGAGCTCGGTCGTGACCGAGTCGAGAATGCTGCGGCTCTGCTTCATTCGCTGCGCGCGCAGTTCCGGCGTCGAGCCGTCACCGAACAACCGCTCGAACACCGTCTGCGGGTTGAGCTCCATCGGCAACGGGCTGGTACGCTGCACCTTTTCGTTTTCCGGCGTCGGCAGCTCGATCCACGAGATCGAGTTGGTGTACGAGCAGCTGTACCCCTCTCCGCAGTTGCTCGAGCTCGAATTGGGATCTTCCACCGCGAGCTGAAGCGACGGCAGCAGGGTGTCCTGCCCGATCTTCTGCGCGATCAGCTGATCGATCGTCGCGCTGCCGGTCGTGGCATCGGCGCCGGCGGTCTTGCGCGGCTTGATGCCGGTCAGATATGCCGCAGCGACCCAGTGGTCGGATCCGGTCGTGCCCTCGGGCGGTTCAGCCGACTGCGACCACAGTCCGTTCAGGACAACCGTGTGGTCACGGAGCCCGTCGAGCGACTCGAGAATGTACGGAAGCTTCGCCGGGAGCGGGCCTTCCTCCGCCGGTTCCCAGTGCCCTGGTCCCATGCCGTGCGGGAAGAAGATCCCGACGAATCGCTGCTTCGGTTCTGCGGCCACCGTCTGCGCCAGCGCCGTACCTGCGGGGAGCATCGCGTCGATCAGCGGCAGCGCGAGCGTGACGCCTGCGCCCCGGAGGAATGTACGGCGAGGGATGTGTCTCTTGGTTATGAACGACATGATTACTGGTCCTGTCCTTTCCGCATCGCGGCTGGCCGCTCCGATGTCGCGGCCAGCAAAACCGCGATCGAACGCTCGGCACGACCATACTCACGCACTCCAAACGGGCCACTAGTTGGCTCCCGTCTTATCCTGACCCGTCGTCGAGGCGGCCCGCGCGGTGTTCGTGGCGCCTTCCACCTTCGTATTCATCTGGAACGGCCGGCTCTTCACGATGCCGAGCACGAGCGCCGAGAAGCAGTCGTTGTTGTTGTCGGCGTCGCGTGCGATCGAGCGCACGAGCGGCATGTCGCGATATTCGGCACCACGGCCCATCGCGTAGGTGAAGAGCTTCTCCGACGCCACTCTGACGAACTGATGGTTGTAGTTCGTGGTCAGCCAGTTCCGCAGTTCGATCGGGTTCGTCACCTTGGTGTTGTCGAACACCTGCGTGTTCGTATCGATCGGCTGATTCTCGTCCTGCGTACGCCACAGCCCGATCGCGTCGAAGTTCTCGAGCGCGAATCCGATCGGATCCATCAGCCGATGGCACTGGACGCAGGCGGGACTCACGCGATGCGTTTCCATCTTGTGGCGCATCGTCGGTTCCTTCGCGTTCGGATCGGCGGGCCGCGGCGGGAGCGGCGGCACGTCTGCGGGCGGTGACGGTGGCGGCATCCCGAGCAGGTTGCCCATCACCCATTTGCCGCGAGTCACCGGCGAGGTCCGTTCGGGCTTCGACGTCGTGGCGAGGAACGCGCCCTTGCCGAGCAGACCATCGCGCGCTTCCATCCCGGGCCCGAGCGTGACGCGGCGGAACTGACTGCCGTAGATGTTCGGAATGCCGTAGTGCTTCGCGAGCCGCTCGTTCACGAACGTGTAGTCGGCGTTGAGCAGATCCATCACCGAGCGATCGTCACGCACGATCGCGTCGAAGAGCAGCTCTACCTCGCGCCGCATCGCCTGGCGCAGCGGATCGTCGAAGTCGGGATAAATCAGCGCCAGCGGACTGGTCGCATCGAGCCCGCGAAGGTTGAGCCACTGCCCTGCGAAGTTCACCGCAAGCGCTTCCGCTTTCGGGTCCTTCAGCATGCGGCGCACCTGCTGCTCGAGGACGACCGGATCCTTCAGCCGGCCCGATGCCGCCACTTTGAGGAGCTCCGCGTCCGGTGCGGTGCTCCACAGGAAGAACGAGAGCCTCGACGCCAGATCGATGTCGCTGATGCGATAGGGCTGGCCCGCGCGCACGGTGACCGGCTCTTCCTCGATTCGGTAGATGAACTGCGGCGAGGCGAGGATGCGCGCCAGCACCATTTCGATACCGGTGTCGAAGTCTTTCTCTTCCTTGCCGAATTTATAGAACTCCATCAGGAGATCGACATCAGCCGTCGACGCCGGGCGACGGAACGCGTAGGTCGAGAGGTTCGTGATGATGCGACGTGCACACGCGGGTTCCTCGGCCGTGGTCTTCGGCGTGCAGATGAAGATCTTGCGGCGGCTCGGCGAATCCTTTGCGGGAGTCGCGTTGTACGGCCCCTCGATGCGCATCGTGCCGACGTGCGGGAAGAACGTATAGCCCGGCGTCGGCCCGGTCTGCACAGTGTCGCGCATGAAGTGTTTGTCGAGATCGAGGAGCGGCGCGAAGTTGGTCGCCAGGAATGTCGCGCCGATCATGTGCGTGCCTGCGGTTGTCTTGAAGCGCACCCGCATCGGCGTTCCACCGCGTCCGCCGAAAAAGGCTTCGGGTCCCGCCTGTCCGCCGGTGCGCGCCGCCGGCTGCGCAGGGCCGCCACGGCCGCAATTGGTGGACGGCGTGTTGCGGCCACCGCCCTGCCAGTTGATCAACGCGAGCTCCGAGCCGTCGAGCACGAGCGATAGCCGTTCGCAGGGCACGGAGCCGAAACCGGTCGGCGACATGTTGTCACCGAAGATCGGCGTGATCGTCAGGCTGTATTCACCGTCCGACGGGAAAGTGTGCGGCACCAGCATGCCGCCGCGCGTGCCGAAGGGCATGCCTTCGATGTGATAGTCCTGCGACGTGTCCTCGCGCGTGCGGTACACGATCAGCGTCGGTTCTTGCGGATAGCCCATCGCAAGACGGCTGATCTTCTGCGCGGCCGACACGTACGCTTCGACCAGCGTCGACGAGATCCCGAGCGCGCCGGCGATGTTGTCGAATCCCGAGGTCGAGTCGTCGGATGGCAGGTATTTGCCCGGATCGATCTCCAGGTTCAACAGGTCGTGAATGACGTTCGCGTACTCGGTGCGGTTGAGGCGATGCAGTCCGGGCGGAGGCGTGAACGGCTTGGCCGTCGTATCGAGCGTCGTCTCGAACGACGCGATCACGGCATCGAACTTCGCTGGTTCCGGACGCTTGACGCCGAGCGGCGGCATCTGACCCGCGCGCGTCTTGCGCACGATCAGTTCCCACTTCTCGCGATCCTTGTCGACATTGCCGGGATCGAGCGCGTCGATCGTCATGCGGCGCGCCGAGTCGAGACCGGCGGCCTTCATCTTCTCGCTGTGGCACCCCGAACAATACTGGTTGAGAAACGCGCGCTGTTCGTCGGCGCTGACTGCCGGCGCGGCAGGCGTCGTGACATTACTCGCACGTACCGGGGCGACCGTCTGGGGCGCGCGTGGTGACGGTTGCGTCTGAGGCGATTGTGTGTGGCGTGGCTGCGGCGCGGCTGGAGCTTGCGGCTGCCCAGTTTGAGCCTGAACGGCCCACACCAGCGCCGTGGTCGCGACGCATCCGAGAACCAGGGCTTTCGAATTCATTCCTCCGCTCCGGTGGCTCGAATCAGAATTGATATGGAAGAGCGATCATAATCACGGCAATTGATCACTGATGACCTCGACCCGTCCGCGGTCTGCGTGATGACGTGACAGCCCGAAAATCCAGTGGGCTTAACAGGATACCGGACTTTTTGGGCGACCGGCAAACGCGGCTGCGGCGTTGTTTCGGGCTTAGACGTCCGTACCACCGAATACGCCCGTCCGGCCGGTGCCGTTTCCGCGAAAAATCTTCTAAGGGAAAGCCGGGATACTACTTTTTCTTGGTGGGCTCGGGCTTTTTCGGGGGATCGTATGTGACCCTCTTGTTCTGATCCTCGAGGACTGCCTTCTTGTCTCCTGGATACCAGTACTCCAGGTGGCAGTTCTCGCACGCTTTGTCGATCTGGCTGCCGACATCGAACAGCGCCTCGGCGTCGCGCGCGCGCGCCACTTTCACCGAGCTCATCGCCGCATCTCGCAGACCGTCAGCGTACTTGTTCCAGAGGGCGCGGTCTTGATCGACCTTGGCCTGAATCTGCTCGGGACGAAGCTCCGGCTCCGAACCTCGCTTGCGCGGCTGGTTCTCTTCCGCCTTGTCCGACGGAGGCGCCATCGTGCGCGGCATCTTGAGCAGGTTCGTCGCTTCGGCGAGGAGCAGCCCGCCCCGTTCGACCTTCAGCCAATCGTCGTCGCTGAGCGGCTTGGTCTCCACGATGCCTTTCGCGGTGACATCGACCACCGCTGCGTCGAAGACCCAGTCGGCCGTCGGATCGATGATGTGCTCCATCAATTCCTTGACCGTAAGCGTCGGAGTCAGCGCAGATTCAAGTGATGGAGCGGCAGGCTTGGCGGGCGCGGGTACGGGAGAAGAAGACCCGCACTGCGTCGTCAGGGCACCGAGCCACATGACCGACGCCAGGGCGACTATCGACCTTCCTCCGCGCACCCGGACCTCTCGATACTGATCTACTTCTTCGCTGGCTTGGCAGGGTTGGCAGCGCCCGACTTCGCGCCGGTTTCGGCGATCTCGCCCGGCACCGGAGGAATCTTCTCGTTCGGATACCAATACTGCTTGTGGCAGTTCTCGCACGCCTGCTCGATCTGCTCACCGACTTCGAACACCTTCTGGGCATCCTTGGCATCGACTGCCTGCAGCGCCGCGAGCCCGGCCTCGTGAAGCGCCTTCGCGCGCATACGGAACGCGGGGATGTCCTTGTTGATCAGCGCTTCCATCTCCGATGGCTCGAGCTCGACGCCCGGGGTTTCGGACTTTTCGCCAGGCCGCGCGACGTGACGACCCGGAACGATCAGCAGATTCGCCGCCTCGGTAAGCGCAATCGCGCCGTGGCGCACCTTGGTCCATTCCTCGTCGGTCTTGGGCGCGGTGTCCACTGTTCCTTTGGCGCTTTGAACTGTCGTCACCGCCAACCAGACAACGTCGGCATTGGGATCGACTACCGACTGCATGATGTCCTTGATGGTCGCAGTCGGCGTGTACTCCGGAGAAGCCACAGCAGGCGCCGGCGCCGACGCGGCTTGCTGGCTCTGACATGCACTCGTCACGAGCAGCGATCCGATACCGAGCGTGACTACGAAAGAAAACATCCGACCAGTCGTTCGCATCGCTCACCTTTCCCCGTCCGGCATGAGCCGGACCTGAACATCGGCTGCTGGGTCAGCACCTCAACATAGCCGACCATTTCCCGCGGCGCATCTGAACTCTTGATTAATTCTTAGTCAGAATCAGCTACTTCCCGCTCGTCGTCGCCCCCTGCGACGACCCCGCGAAGAGCTTGCGGCCGTCGGTGAAGGTGATGCTCGTGGCGTTGGCTGTCGGCGTGCCATTGCGCGCCTGGTATCCGTCGACGACGAGCTGCGTTCCGGCGACGAGGTCCTCTTTCCGCCACCCACGTCGATAGAGCGCGTTGGCCCCACCGGTTTCGCACGCCCAATTGACCACCTTGCCGTCCTTTCCTTTCACGGCGATGTGAATCCAGGCATGGGGGTTCGTCCACCGCATCTCGACGACCTTGCCCGTGAGCTTGACCGGCTTATTGGCGTCGTACTCGGCTGAAAAAGAGTGATGCGCTACGGCCGGCACTACGGCCAGGCTGACGAGCAGCGCGACAATCCCCGCAACCCCGTGTCCCCTCATGAGTGTCCTCCGGCTAAGAGCCTTGCCTCTTCTTTCGTGCCGTGTCCCTGATTTCTTTCAGATGCTGCAGATCCTGATCGTCCTCGCGACAGGCGACCTCGAGCAGTTCGTCCTTCTGCCGATTCAGATCGAAGGCGATCGTCCAGGGCCTCGTGTACACGAGGGGATCGCTGACGGTGGCCTGATAGCGAATCGTATCGCCGTCGATCGGCATGAATCGCTCGACGACCCGTTCGGCGTGGCTCACCATTTCGCCCACCTCGTTCAACCACGCCTTTCCGTTCAGGTTGGTCGTCTCGACGACGAGCGTATCGCCATCCCATGTGCCGATTGAGTCCCCTTGCCAGAGACGCATCGTGTCGGGCAGGTGCGCTCGACCGTCGACTGGAATCGCGCGCCACGACATACGCTCGTGCAGCACTACGAGGTAGCCCGGTGGCTGCAGGATCTGCAGCGGCGACGGGATGTACATCGATCGCGGCACGCCGGCGACGAAGCAGTGCGCGGTCGGGTCGTCATACCCTCGCTCGGGCAGCTTGCGGTTTTCCATTTCGGCCTTGGCCCAGGGTTGAGCGGGCAGCGTGCCGTCCGGAGGATCGACGATGATGCCGCGTCCCCCCGGAGTCAGGAAGTCGACGTCGTGCTTGCCGAGGCCGTAGTTGGCGCCGCCGCCGTCGGCCATGAAGTAGCCCTGGAAGTCAGGCTTGCCGTCGGCCATGCGGCGAATCGGCTTGGGAGGTTCGGCCTTCTCGGACGGTTTCGCGGCCGGGCGCGGAAACATCGGCGGTGCCCTCATCGAGGCCCACTCCGCGGGAACGGTCACCGGTGAAGCCGACGGACCCGGATACCACGTGCGAGTGTCGCGCTCGAAGTCGCCATTCGCTTCCTCACGCTCGGCCTGGCACTGATATTCGAAGATGCGATCGCGATCGAGATGGCGATAGATCGGCATCGAGATCTTCCAGGGCTGCATGAAGACCGCCGGGTCCTCGATCGTCGCCTCGTACTGAATCGTGTTCGCATCCCTCATCGTGTATCGCTCGACGACGTGGATCTGGTCGCTGTGAAACGTGCCGGTCGCGTCCAACCACGTCTTGTCGTTCTGATCTTTCACGTCGACGACGAGCGTGTCGCCTTCCCATCGCCCGCGTGAATCGCCCATCCAGAAGTCGATCCCCTGGGGACCCGGTACTCCGTTCGTGTAGATGGTGCGGTGGACCTGCGACCATTCGAACGTGATCGCGATGTGGTCCGGCGTCTGGAAGATCTGGAATGGGAAGTCGAGATACATGATGCGGGGGACGCCCGGCATGTAGCACTTCTCGAGCGGATCATTGGCGGGCTGGTTGGCCGCGAGCCCGAGCCGCTTCTTCGCGGCATCGGCCCGATACGGGATCGTGCCGCCCTCGACCACGCTGCGGCCTGCCGGCATCCGATCGCGCGCCACGTGATCTTCGAGTCCGTATGCGGCGTTGTTCCTCACCTGCCACACGCCTTGCAGATTTGGCTTGCCGTCGGGTGTACGGGGTATTGTCGAACCCGACGTCAGATCTACGCGCGTGCAGGCTGCTGCCGCGAAGGCGAGCGCCACACCCAAGAGGAGAACGACCGGCCGATGGAGCATCCGGAAATTCTAAGTCAGACGTCGTCCCTCCCGATATTGACGATGAAGTAGGTCGCGCGCGCCGTGCCGACGTTCTTCGCGTTGTGCATCTCGTTCGATCCGATCACACCCACATCGCCAGGGCCCAGCCGATACGGCTTGCCGTTGATCGTCAGCTCCATCGTGCCTTCGCGAATCAGCATCATCTCCTCGCGCAGGTGCTGATGCGGCGGATGATTCACTTCACCCGGCGCGATGTCACTCTGATGCGACTCGATCTTGAAGCCGGTATGCGTCTTCGCGGTGAACATGCGCCGCTGGAAGTTCTTCCCGTTGGTCGTCACCGGGATCTGGTCGTATTTGAAATGCTGCGTCTTCATGACCGGAAGCTTTTCGACTGAGTTGTCGGGCGCGGGCGCAGGGGCGGGCGATTGCTGCGCGTCGAGCGTGGCTGCGCCGACAGCGACCAGCGAGGGAATCAGGAGACCGAGGTCACGGCGTGTGCATTTCATGATGTCTCCTTTGGGCCGTTTGAAGGCGGCCCTATTTGGCGCGGCCTGCAAAGCCGCGCGCGACCATCGGGAGTCTGTAGATCGTCTTCGCGTTGTTCCGTACGCCCTCGGGCGTGGTGAGTTCTCTTCCGTCGGCTCCGAGCGCACCGCTGCCGACGACATAGAGTGTTCGCTTGTCGGGACCGGCGAACGCGACGCTGATCACGTTGCGCGGTGTGGGGATGACGCCGAGATACTTACCCTCGTTGTTGAACACCTGCACGCCTGGCGCCGACGTCACGTACAGATGACCGTCAGCATCGATCGCCATGCCGTCGCCATTGCCTCCCGCCTCGAGCCGCGCAAAGTCGCGGCGGTTGGTGGTGCTGCCGTCGGCGTTGACGTCGAAGGCAAGGATTGTGGTGCCGTTCGTGACGTAGAGCACCTTCTCGTCCGGGCTGAGCATGATGCCGTTCGAGCGGATGTTCTCGCCGAGGCTCGTGACCGCGCCGGCCGCGTTGACGTAGAACGCGCCGCCGGACGTGAAGTAGACGCCGCCCTTTCTGTCTGCGACGAGATCGTTGAGCCGTCCCAGCCCTTTCCCCTGGAACGCATCGGCGAGGACCTTGCGATCGGGCGCGAGCACGCCGACGATCGTCGGCTGTTTGCAATCGGCAGGCTGTCTGCCCGGATCGGTGCAGGTGCGTTCGACGGCGAGCACGCGCCCGTTCGCGTCGATCGCGATCGCGCCGGTGCCCTGCGTGTTCTCGAGCAACACCGATACGCGATCGTTGCGATCGAGCTTGCTGATGCGATTGGGCTGCTCCTGCGCGAACAGTAGGCCGCCATCGTCAGTGCCAACGACGCCGTCGGCGTTGTCGGTGCCCTGCCACGCGAGCGTCCACCTCGATCCCGCGGCGACGACACCGGGGATCTCAGTAACAGTGACGTCGCGCGCACCTTGCGGCCCGCCGCGTTGCGCGCTCAACGCAATGCTCAGCACGAGCACCCCAAGGCAAACGTAGGGGCCGCCTTTGGGCGGCCCAATGCGATTCATCACATTCAATCGACGATCGTCTGCGCGACCAAATCCTCGAAGTCGCGGATGATCTCCTGGTTCGACGTCTGCACCATCAGCACCGCGGTGAGCTGCTCCTTCGGGTCGACGAAGAAGTGCGTGCCCTGCGCGCCGGTCCAGCCGAACGTACCGTCGGAGAGCATCGTGTTGCGCGCGGCGTGATTGGTGACGACGCGCACGCTCAGTCCGTACCCTTCGCCGGACGGTCGCCCGGGCAGCGTGTCGGGCACGTGCGCCGCGCTCATCATCTCGACGGTCTTCCTGCTGAGAAGACGCTTGCCATTCAACTCGCCGCCGTTGGCGAGCATGAGGCCGAGAGGGATGTAGTCTTCCGCCGTGCTGTAGAGGCCGCCCGATCCACGGAAGTACACGTTCCTCGACATCGTGTCGTTCGGCATCGTCTGCTTCGTGAGTCCATTGGCCCCGCGCGCGTATACAGTCGCGACTCGCGGCCACTGCGCCTCCGTCGGCCAGAACGTGATGTCCTTCATGCCGAGCGGATCGAAGATGCGCGTGCGAAAGAACCGGTCCAGCGGCATACCCGACGCGATCTCGACGATCCGGCCGAGTGTCTCGAAACCGGCGCCGGGACTGTAGGTCCAGCGTGAGCCGGGCTGGAACTCGAGGGTGGTGCCGCCAAGCCGCGGGATGTACTGGGCGAGGGTCTCGCCGTCTTTGCGCGCCACCTTCTCGATGTCGCTGTTGCCCATCGGCCCGCTTCCCAGACCGGAGACGTGCGTGAGCAGATCCTTGATCGTGATCTCGCGCTGCGCGGGCACGGTGTAGAAGGCGGGTGCCGTCCCCGCCGGGCCGCCCGCGCGGCCGGCCGCAGGCTGCGGGACGCCGACCTTCATGTTGCGAAACTCTGGGATGTAGCGCGACACCGGGTCGTTCAGGCGCAGCTTGCCTTCCTCGACGAGCATCATGACCGCGACGCCGACGACCGGCTTGGTCATCGACGCGATCCGGAACATGTTGGCCGTCGCCATCGGCTGCTTCGAGTCGAGATCCGAGACACCCTGCGCGACGAGATGGACGATTTTGCCGCGACGCGCGACGAGCGTGACCGCACCGGCGAGATCGCCGGCGTCGATGCGGCGCTTGATCATCTGCGTGATGCGCTGGAGGCGCTCGGTCGAGACGCCGACTTCTTCAGGTTTCCCGGTGGTGGGAGCGGCGGCGGATACCGGCAGAATCAGCGCGAAGAGCAGCACGACGGACGGGAGCGTTCTCATCGCAACCTCCTTGCGGTGCCGATTATCCCCAGATCGCGGGCGCCAGCCAATTGGGAAGAGGGCGCGTCTAAGGACGCGTAGGGCCGCCGTCGGCGGTCGGGCCGGTCCTTGCCGGACCGGTAGGGGGCAGGAAATGCGAACTCTCGCGATCGCGTTGACGTGCCTCGGTGCGGTGGCCGCGGTTGGGGCGCAAGTCAGCCAGGGGCCGGCTACTTTCCACATCGACGTCAACCTCGTGCAGACCGATCTGGTCGCGCGCAATGCTCGCGACCAGTTCATCGCCGATCTCAAACCGAACGAATTCGAGGTCTACGAGGACGGCGTGCGTCAGGACGTGGCCTGGCTGACGCTGATTCACGGCGGCCGCGTGAACGATCTCACGGCGCCGCCGACGGTCGCGCGTGAAGGCGTGATCCTGCCTGCGGCGCGTCCGACCAACGACGCGTCCGGCCGGATCTTCGTCATCGTGCTCGACGATCTGCACATCGACTTTGGCAGCACGTCGCGAATCCGCGACCTGGTGACGCGGATGCTCCGCCTGCTGATTCACGATGGCGACATGTTCGGGATCGTGTCGACCGGCACATCGTCGATCTCGGAACCGCTCACCTACGATCGTCAGGTGCTCGAGTCGGCGATCGCGCGCATGAAGGGTGAGGCGCTGTCGCCTGAGGAAATCATCCGGGGATCGAGCGGCCCACAGGGTCCGACCGAGCTGAGGCATCGCGCGCATGTCGCCTTCTCCACGGTGCACGACCTGCTTCGCAACCTCGAGCGCGTGCGCGGGCGCCGCAAGGCGGTGATCTACTTGAGCAGCGGCTACGACTTCAATCCGTTCGCGACGGCCCGGCTCGAAGAACAGGCCCGCCGGCTTCGCGTCGATCCCGCCGACCTGCAGTCGGACCCGTTCCTCCGCGAGTCGCAGAGCGGACAGCTGCTTTCGGAAACGGACCTGGTTCGCGAGCTCGCGGAGATCGTGAGCGACGCCAATCGCGCCAACGCCACGCTCTACACCATCGATCCGCGCGGCCTGGTGGACGGGCCCGACATCGCGCAGAACGTCAGCGCGCAGGACTGGAACGCGTTCGTGCGCGACTCACAGGACAGCCTGCGCGTGATGGCGACTGAAACCGGCGGCACCCCGATCGTCAACATGAACGACTTCGACGCCGGCCTCAGGCGGATCGATGCCGATACGACCGACTACTACGTGCTCGGCTTCTACTCGAACAACCCCAATCCGCTGAGACGGACGCGCCGTATCGAGGTGAGGACGACACGGGCGGGTGTGAACGTTTCGAACCGAAGGGTTCAATAGGCTCAGACGCCACTCGAACCTAACCCCATCATCCCTACCTGCCCCACCTGCCCCACCTGCCCTACCGGCCCGAAGGGCCGGCCACACTTGCCCCACCGCGCCGAAGGCGCGGCTCCCGCGTCAGCGCGTCCTCCACGGCGACAACCCTGGCCAGTCCCGCATGTTCTGCCGCACCCATTTCGTGTCCTTGTCGGCGTGACAGCTGATGCACGGATTCGGAATCTTGAAATCGTCGGTGAGCTCGGCGGTGATGAACTTGAACGTGTGACTGCGCACGTTGACGTCGGCGATTGTCTGCTCGATCTTCGGCATGTGGCAGGCGACGCACTCGCTGCCGGTGCTCTCGGCTTTGTGATGGGTGTGCGCTTCGATGCTGGCGGCGTGCGGCCCGTTGGGTGAGTTCGGCCCATGGCACGTCAGACACAACTGCTTCGCCGGCTTGATCAGGTCGGCATTGTTGCCGGTGCCGTGCACGTCGTGGCAGCTGAAACAGGTGACGCCCCGTGCGTACATGAGGCTTTGCGCGAAATCGTTTCCCTGCATCCGGTTCTTGTGCGCCGTTCCGTCAGCGAAGTGGGTGAACGTCGTGTCACCGAGTTTGTGTTCCTCGAGCTCCCAGAAGTTCTTGAGATCGAGCCCCGCGTGGAAGCCAACCGGCCAGTCGTAGTACTGCCCGTTGATCGGGTTGCTCAGCGGCTTGCCCTGTGAGTGGCACTGCACGCAGAGGTCGACCGCCTTCATCGAGTCGAGTCGTGCGGGGTTCAGGATGTTGGTGCGGCTCGGCGTCTTCACGTGATCGCCGCCGGGCCCGTGGCACCGCTCGCAGCCGACGTTCCACTCGGTCACCGCCTTCGTCTGGACGTTGTAGTTCACCGAGTGACAGCCGTCACAGAGCGGCCCGGTCGGGCGCTTCATGTTGTCGGCCGGATAGAACGGGACCCACCAGTCGGTGTTCGGCTGAACCGTGTACGCGCGCCACACGCGATTGGTGACGTCCCACTGCGCGCCGAGCGGGTAGTAGTCGTTGCCCACCTTGGTGAAGTAGCGCTGCTTCCATTTGCTGCCGTAGACGAACGCGATGTCATCCTTCTTGAACTTCACGAGATCGTTCGGCTTCGACAGATCGGGAATGATCGCGTCGGGATGCTCGCGCGGATCGCGGACGACGTTGGCCATCCGCGTCTTGCTCCATCGCTCGTAGATCGGCGCGTGACAGGCGCGACACGCGGTCGAGCCGACGTACGCGCGAGTGACTTGTGTTGGAGGCGGAGCCTGAGGTCTTGGCGCCGGTGGTGCCTGGCTGGATTCGCTATGCGTTGACACCGTGAGAGTCGACACTGTGAGAATCGACGCCCACACCATGATCCCGATCGCGTGCGACGCGCGTGTCCACATGAGAGTAGAGCCTACCGCGTTTGCCGCCTCGTGCGCTTCCGGGCTTGCCGGGATGCCGGGGGCGCCTCGGTCTCCCTCGCAATCATGACCTCAGTCGATTTGATGATCGCAACGGCCGAATCACCGCGGCGCAGCTTGAGTTCCTCGATCGCGTCGGCCGTGATCATCGCCGTGAGCGTCTGGTCGCCGATGCGAAGACGCACCTGCCCCATCAGGCCGTCGATGCGCACCTCGTCGACGAATCCGCGCAGGCGGTTGCGCCCGCTGAGCGCCACGATCAACCCCGTTGGTCCCGTGGTTCGAGCGGTCGCCGGCGCCGCGGGATTGGCGCGCGCGATCAGGCGATCGACCTCCGCCTCGGCGATCCGATGATGACCGCCGGCCGTGGTGGTGGTCCGCACCCGGCCGCCATAGATCCATTGTTTGAGCGTGGAATAGCCGACCCCGAGGCGATCGGCGGCGGAACGGACAGTTAAAAGCGCCATAGCGAGTAGCCTTCCATCGGATCACGCAACCAATCGACACGAATACGTCTTGATAATCAGCCACGCATGTGCGCCCTGACGCAGGCCAATCGAATCAGCGCCTTCAGGCGTGAGGTGGACTTCGAACCGATGGCCGGCATCAATCGACGCCATCATCGTCGCCCCCTCACGCCTGATGGCGACCAGTGTTCCATTGAGCACGTTTCGCGCGCTCACGCCGTGTGGCTCCTGATTCGCAACCAGGATGTCGCCAGCACGGATCGCAACACGAATCGTTTCTCCTACTGCCGCAGCATGCAGCGGCACTTCGAGCTCGGTCTGGGAACTCTGCAGTCGACAGGTCATCGTTCCCGCCGCTTCCCGACGAGCGGTGACGACCGCGTCGAAGACGTTCTCGAAGCCGGCGAGGCTGGCAAGCGCGGGCCGGCCAGGTTGATCGAGGACTTCGTGAGGAGAGCCGGTCGCCACGACGCGTCCCGACTCGAGGGCGATGACGCGATCGCCGAGCGCGAAGACCTCGCGATGGTTGTGCGTGACGTACACGATCGGAATGCGGTGGGTCTCGTTCCACCGCCGGAGGTCGTCCATGATGCGCGACTGGATGGCGTGGTCGAGCGCGGAGAGCGGCTCGTCGAGCAGCAGCAGCCCCGGCGTGGTCACGAGTGCGCGTGCCAGCGCTGCGCGCTGACGTTCGCCTCCCGACGTGTGCGTCGGTTGTCGAGGCAGGATCCCGCCGATGTGGAACGCTTCGGCGATGGCGGTGATGCGCGCGCGTCGTTCGTGCGACGGCAGGTGGGTCAGCCCGTAGCCGATGTTGTCTTCGATCGAGAGATGCGGGAACAACGCGAGCTGCTGGAACACGTATCCGATGTGGCGCTGCTGCACGGGCGTGTCGATTCCCGCGATCGAATCGAAGAACACGCGATCGTTCACCACGATGCGGCCTGCGTCTGGTCGCGTCAGCCCCGCCAGGCATCGCAGCACCATGGTCTTTCCCGATCCCGATGCGCCGAACAGGATGGTGACGCTGGCCGGGGCGGTGAGATGCGCCTCGAGTGAAAACAGCGGCGACACGCGCTTCTCGATGTCGACAGTGAGCATCTACAGCAACGTGGACGCCGCCCACGGTCTTCGACGAAGTCCGTACACTGCGAGCAGCACGACGAAAGAGAAGACGAGCAGGAGCAGCGCCGTTGCGTGCGCTTCGCGGTACTGCAGCGCTTGCACGTGGTCGTAGATCGCGATCGACACCGTGCGGGTAATTCCCGGAAGGTTGCCGCCGACCATGAGGACTACGCCGAACTCGCCGATCGTGTGCGCAAAGCTGAGGACGAGGCCGGCGATGATCCCTTCGATCGAGAGCGGCAGCGTGACGCGCGCGAACGTGCGCAGCCTCGAGGCGCCGAGCGTGGCCGATGCCTCGCGCAGCGTCTCGTCGACCTGCGCGAACGACGCGGCAATCGGCTGGACGGCAAACGGCAGGCTGTAGAGGACCGACGCGATCACGAGCGATTCGAACGTGAATGCCAGGCTGCGGCCGGTCCACGACATCCACCAGCGGCCGATCACGCTCTGCGATCCGAGCGCGAGCAGCAGGTAGAAGCCGAGCACCGTCGGCGGCAGCACCAGCGGCAGCGAGACGATCGATTCGATCACGAACTTCCATCGGCGCCGCGAGAACGTGAGCCAGTGCGCGAGCGGAAGGCCCACCACGAGGAGGATGGCCGACACGATCGCGGCCAGACGAACACTCAGCGCCAGAGCCTGCCAGTCCATCGTGGTCGTTGCGCTCCTACTTTCCCGACCCAGGCGGCGCGAACCCGAAGTTCTGAAGCAGCTTGGCGGTTCCGGGTCGACGAAGATACGTGAGCAGCTGGCGGGCGGACGCCTTGTCTTTCGACGCGGTCAGGACGACGGCTGCCTGCTGAATGGGTGGATGGAACGTCGTGGGAACCCGGACATATCTGCCGCCCTCGAGCGCGGGCCCGAGTGCGAGCGAGAGCGAGATGAGGCCGACCTGCGCGTTCCCGGTTTCCGCAAACTGTGCCGCCTGCGAGATGTTCTCTCCCTTCACGAGCTTGTCCTTCACCCGGTCGTACAACTGCTCGTGTTGAAGCGCGGCGACGGCGGCGCGTCCGTACGGGGCGAACTCCGGGTTGGCGATCGCGATGCGCCGCACCCGGTCGTCGGCAACGATCGAGAGCCCCTTCTGCACGTCGATGCCGCTGTCCGATCGGGTCCACACCACGAGATGCCCGGTGGCGTATTCGTACAGGCTGTCCTTCACCGCATGCCCGCTCGACACGAGCCGCCGCGGGTAGTCGACGTCGGCCGAGAAGAAGACGTCGTACGGCGCGCCGTTCTGGATCTGCGCGAAGAAGTTGCCCGAGGACCCGAAGGACACCCTCGCGCCGATGCGCGTGTCACGCTCGAACTGGCTGACGAGCGGAGGCATGATCGCCTGAAGGTCAGAAGCGGCGGCAACCGCGAGCGTCGTCCGCTGCGCCTCGAGCGCGCGGTCGCCATCGCTCGCCGCGATCGCGATCGACGACAGAATCGTCAGCACGAGGACGCGATGCCTCATGCCCCGATTCTACTACCAGAGGCAGGCGTTATCAGCCGGTTATAGTCGATTTGGATCGCGGCTACGGCTGATACGGGGTCCTCAGAACCAGAGCTTCAGCGCGAGCTGCACGACCCGCGGATCGAGTGCTGACGTGATGGTTCCGAAGTTCGCGGCACCCTGCACCGCCGCCGGCGGACCGAAATTCACCGTGTTCAGCAAGTTGAAGACCTCGGCGCGGAGCTCGACCGCGCGCTCGCCGCCGAACGAGATGCGGCGCATCAACGCGAGATCGACGTCGCGGTACGACGGCCCGCGCACCGGATTGCGGGATGCAGATCCGATGGTGAACTGATTGGCCGTCTGGAACGCCGCCGTATTGAACCAGTGAGCCGGGGTCCGCTGGTCAGCGGGCAGTTCCGGATCGCCGACGAGATTCGGCCGCTGCGTCGTGAAGCCGGCATATCCGAGCGAATTCGCCTGCGTCACGGCGACCGGCACACCGGACTGCAGCGTCATGACCGTAGCGACACTCCAGTCGTTGGCCAGTGCGCCGACGATGCCACGCGGGTGCTTCGCGCGGCCCGGGCCGACTGGAAGGTCCCACACCAGCGAGGCGCCGAAATAGTGAGGGATGTCACCGGTCGAGAAGTCGCGGTCGCGCTCGAGATCGTGACTGTCTGCCACGGCGGCATTCGTCAGCGGCCCGGTCAGAATCGACGCGTCGAACACCGACGAGGCGATATCGGTCAGCTTCGAGTAGGTGTACGCGGCTGAATAGGACAGACCGCGTGAAAGCCGTTGACGAACACTGAACGACACACCGTGGTAGTTGGTGGTGCCGACATTGTTTCGATAGAAGCTGACCGCCGTGTACTCGGGATACGGTTTCAGAAGCTGCGCGCGGGTCACCGTCGGGTCACCGATCGAGGACGAGCGCGGAACGATGCCGAAGTAGGGATTCGGCACCCGCTCGAGGAGGAAGGACCCGAGCGTCAGCTGATCCTCCGTCAACTGATTGATGTTGCTGTCCGGGATGCCGATGTTCGTGATCTTCGATCCGAGATACGAGACCTCGACCACGGTGTTCGCGGTCAACTCCCGCTGCACCGACACGTTCCATTGCTGCGCGTAGCCGGACCCGAGCGAACCATCGACCGCGAAGACGCCCTGGCCCAGACCGGCAGTCGGCGTCGTTCCAACGGGGGTGACAGTCGGTCCGTTCGCCAGCACGAACGCCGGCGTGATGTTGTCGAGCGTTCGCAGTGTGACGTCCTGCAGGAACGGAAACGTCGGCGTCGTGAACGGCGTGGTGATACCAGCCATCTCGATCCAGATGAGCCCATAGCCCGAGCTGACGATGGTCTTGTCCGTGAGGCGATAGATGGCACCGAAGCGTGGACCGAAGTTGTCCTTCTCGAGCGGACGCACAGGGTCCGTGCCGGGATAGTCGAGTAGCCGCGTTTGCGGATTGAACACGGCGACCTGGCCGTTGATCTCCGTGGATGGAAAATTCAGCGTGTATCGCAGCCCCGGATTGATGGTCAGGCGGTTCGAGACCTTCCAGTCGTCCTGGATGAAGTATTCCTGAATGCGGGCGCGCTCCTGGATCGTCTGCTGCTGCGTGTCGATGGCGAAGGTCTGCACCTGTCCGAGCAGAAAGCTCGCGAACGCATTGCCGGTGTTCGTGACACCCGGCAAATCGCTTCCGACGGTGCTGAAGACGAAGGAACCCGTCGGCCACGGCGGTTGAATCACGTTGAGCCGTTCCCAGCGCCAGTCCAGTCCCATCTTCACCGTATGGCTGCCTTTGAGCCACGTGAGCGAATCAGCGATCTCCGTGACGCCGGTGCCGAAGTCCGATGCGGTGCTCTGCGGAGACCCGATCTGCTGGTAACCGTTGGGCGCGAAGTTCGGCAGCGTATTGGCGAACTGACCATTGGTCGGGATGCCGGGAATATTGAGCGCGGCTCCCGCGGTCGTGGCCAACTGCACGGCGCTCCGTTCGACGGAGCGGCGTGTGTCACCGACGCGCACCTCATTCAGCAGGTTGTTGGAGAACGTGTGCTGATAGTTCGAGGCGAGCGCCCACGCCCGCGTGTCCTGCGGACCCACGGCGACGCTGCCGGCAGGAATGGCTCCACTTCCGTCTGGAAACGGCGTCACAGGCACGGCGCGATCGCTGAAATACGTCAGCCGTCCGAACAGCTGGTCCCGGCCGGTGGCGAGCTTGTGATCGAGGCGTATGTCGGCCTGATCCTGATCGTCGATTTCGCTGGCCGTCCGACTGTAGTTGTTCGCGGTACCGGCGGCTGTGGGCAGCGGGTAGCGATCGAGCAGCGCGAGCGCGACCGGATCCATCGAGCTGCGTGGGATCGTGTTGTTGGGAAACTGTGAGCGCGTCGATCCGGCTGTCGTCGAGGGATCGTAGATGACCGGCACGCGCCCGGCGATCGCCTCCGTGAAAATCCCCTGGCGCTGCAGCAGCGCGGGCACTGTCGACGTGACCGTGCGCCCGATGCCCTGACGCTGACCCTGATAGTCGGCGAAGAAGAAGGTCCGGTCTTTCGCGACCGGCCCGCCGAGCATGCCGCCGTACTGATTGCGCCGGTACTCCGGCTTGACCGGATTGGTCGACTGGAAGAAGTTCCTCGCGTTCAGGTTCTCGTTGCGGAAGAACTCGAAGAGGTTGCCGTGATAAATGTTGCCGCCCGATTTGGTGGTGAGGTTGACCACACCGCCGTTGAACCGGCCGAACTCCGCGGGTGGACTGTTGCTCTCGATCTTGAATTCCTGGATGGCGTCGACCACCGGGTAGTACGCCACCTGACCCGGCTCCGGCTGCAGCACGGAGATGCCGTCGAAGAGATACTCGTTGGTGCGAGGTCTCCCGCCGTTGATTCGCGGCAGCACTGAGTTCGGCGGCAGGGCCACACCCGGGACGATGGACGCAAGCATGATGAACAGGCGGCCGTTCAGCGGCAGCTGCACGACCTGCTCGTTCTCGACGACCGTCCCGAGGCTCGCGGTCTCGATTCGAACGACCGGCGAGTCGGCGACGACCGTCACCTGTTCCCGAATCTCTCCAACGCTGAGATTGAAATCGATGCGGGCCTTCTCACCGGTCGATACCCGAACGCCCTCGCGGCGCACAGGCTTGAACCCCGCGAGCTCCGCGTCGAGGCGATACTCGCCGGGCGCCAGGCTTGCAACGGTATAGATGCCATTGCCGGTCGATACGACGACTCGCTGGAGATTCGTCCGTGTGTCGGTGACCGTGATGGTCGCGCCGGGAACGGCCGCTCCTGCCTGATCTTTCACCACGCCGGTGATCTCGCCGGCAGCTGTCTGGGCGAGGACGGCCGGCGCGCCGGCACACCATGCGCACGCCAAGGCGATGCAGACGGCAAGCAAATCCCTTCGAGTCTTCCCGATCATGTCGATCACTCGTCTCCGAAGGCGAGAACTCTAGATCGGATTGATACGGCATTCAAATCGACTCGAGTAGGCTTGAATCGGACGACGAAGATCTCACGCAGAGATCGTCGCGATCTCCGCTCCTCTGCGATCTCTGCGTGAGCTCTTGAGCGGTCCCCCGTCACGTAGAATGTTCGCTAACAGGAGAACGTGATGGCTGTGCTGAAACGATTGGTCAGTGTGTTGTCGGCTGCGGCGGTCGTCGCCGCGGCGATGGTGCTCGTGCGTGCGCAGTCGCCGATGTGCGATCCGGACAACGGCGGCATCACGCTCCCGACCGGGTTCTGCGCGCTGGTCGTGGCCGATGGTCTTGGCATCGCGCGGCACATGGCGGTGGCGCCGAACGGCGATCTGTACGTCGCATTGATGGCCCGCGGTGGCCCAGGCAGCCCCGGCACTGGCGGTGGCGGCGCGGTCGCGCTGCGCGACGCCGACAAGGACGGCCGCTTCGAAATCAAAGAGCCGCTTCCCGGCGCCAGCACCACCGGCATCGCAATTCACAACGGCTATCTCTATCTGGCGCACCCGACGACGATCGAACGAATCAAGTTGACGGCCGGTCAACTCAAGCCGACCGGCATGTCCGAGACGATCGTGACCGGGCTCCCCGAGGATCGTCAGCACGAAGACAAGGGCATCGCGTTCGACGACAAAGGCTCGCTCTACATCAACGTCGGCGCGCCATCCAACGCCTGTCAGAATCCGGATCGCCGTCCGGGCGTGAAGGGCGTCGATCCGTGCCCGATTCTCGAGCAGCACGGCGGCATCTGGAAGTTCGACGAGAACAAGCCCGGACAGAAGCAGGAGAACGGGACACGCTTTGCGACCGGCCTCCGACAGATGCCCGCGATCGCGTGGCACGACGGCGCGGTGTACATCGCGATGAACAATCGGGATCAGCTCGACACCTTCTGGCCGGACAAGTTCACCGCCAAAGACAACGCCGAGCGCCCGGCCGAACCGCTCTATCGCGCCATGCAGGGCGCGAACTTCGGATGGCCGTACTGCTTCTACGACTACGGCATGAAGACCTTCGTCCTCAACCCCGAGTACGGCGGCGACGGCAAGCAGGTCGGCCGCTGCAAGGAGTTCACGAACCCGATCGCCGCATTCCCCGCGCACTGGGCGCCGGTCGACATCATGTTCTACAGCGGCTCGCAGTTTCCGGCGAAATACCGCGGCGGCGCGTTCATCGCGTTCCACGGATCCTGGAATCGTTCACCGATGCCGCAAGCAGGCTACAACGTGACGTTCCAGCCGGTCGCCAACGGCAAGGCAACCGGGATGTTCGAAGTCTTCGCGCAGAACTTCGCCGGCAAGGATCCACTCATGCAGCCCAACGACGCCAAGTCGCGTCCCGACGGAGTCGCGCAGGCGCCGGATGGGTCGCTTTACATCGGCGACAGCCAGACGGGGAAGATCTGGCGCGTCGTCTATCGAGGCAAGTGACTATTCCGGCCGCAACGCATCGACGACATCGACACGTGCCGCCCGCGCCGCCGGGACGAGCGATGCGAGCATCGCTGCTACCACGAGAATCGACGCAGCTGCGATCATCGTCAACGTTCCAGGCAAATGGACGTCCTGGATGAAGCTGCCGGCGAATCGGCTCAGCGCAAGCCCGCCGATCGTGCCGACCACGACCCCTACGCCTGCGATCAACGCGCCTTCTCTCAGCACACCAGTCAGGAGATGTCGGGGTGCGGAGCCGACCGCGAGGCGAATGCCGAACTCGCGCGTCCGCGCGCTCACGGAGAATGCCAGCACGCCGGCCACGCCGACGATCGCGATCAACAGCGCGACCCCTGCGAACCCTCCGAACACCAATGCATTCAACCGTTGCGGCGCGAGCACTTCGGCGCGTACGTCGTCGAGCGTGGCGGGATGTTCGACCGGCTGATCGGCAGACAGCGTGCGGATGATCTTCGTGATCGCGGGCACGAGGGCGTACGGATCCGTCCGCGAGTGCACGAAGAGGCGCCCACCCCCAAAGGCCTGCCCGAGCGGATGAAAGACCGTCATCGCGGGCCCAGGCACGACGTTTTCATCGTCGACATCGGCGACGACGCCGACCACGCGACGCGGCTCGGGGCTCAAGTTGATGAACTTCATCACCGGATCGGTCCAGATGATGCTGCGGTTCACCGCTTCCTGATTCGAGAACATGCGCTGCGCGAGGCTCTGGCTGACGATGACCACGCGTTCCGAGTCGCGACGGTCCGCGTCGTTGAAGTCACGTCCTGCGATGAGGGGCACGCCGAGCGAGGTGAAGAACCCCGGTGAAATCGTGCGGAACCGCGCGCGCGGATCTTCTTCACCGTTGGCTCGGGCGTATCCGGGGGTCGAGAACTGAAAGCCCGGACCGAACCCCGGGTCGCGCCACGGGATGGTGGTGCCGACCGAGACGCGCTCGACACCCGGCAGCGCACCGATCTGTCGCATCGCTTCTGAGTAGAAGCCGGTCACCTGGTCGGGTGAGCGTCCCTCGGTGGTCACCGGTACCTCGAGCGCGAGCACGTTGTGCATGTTGAAACCGGTCGAGACCGACTGCAGAGCGATGAGCGTCGTCAGCAGCATGCCGGCGCCGGCCAGCAGTACGAACGATGCGGCGATTTGTGTGACCGCAAACGCGCGCAGACGCCGGTTGGTGCCTGGCGTCGTTCGAGTGGTGCCGTTCGAGAGGCCGATGCCATGCGCGGCGTCGGCGCGAGGCAACTTCGGGACAAAGGCGAGCAGCACTGCCGCGATCAACGCGAGACCGACGCCGACCCACAACAGGCTCGCATCGACCGTGACGTCGAGCGCGCGAACCGAGAAGCGCGCCGCATATCGGCTGAGCACCGTCATCATCGGACGCGCCATCAGCACGCCCAGGATCGCGCCGCCGCTGCAGAGCAGCAGGCTTTCGGCGAGCAGCGTACGACGAAGCGCCCACGACTTCGCGCCGAGCGCGGCGCGGACCGCGAGCTCACCTTCGCGGCGAACCGACCGCGCGAGGATCAGGTTCGCGACGTTCGAGCACGCGATGATGAAGACCAGCGCAGACGAGGCGAGCAGCACCAGCAGCACCGTTCGCGCTCCCGACGTGATCTGATCGCGCAGGCGCACCGCATTGATGCGGAAATCCGACTTGGGTGAATATGCTTCAGGGTGTTCCCTCAGGATCGAGCCGTGCACGGCCTGAAGCTCGGCGCGCGCCGACTCGAGGGTTGCGCCGGGAGCCAGACGCGCGAACAGCTCCGTCATGCGATGCACGCGCCCGGTCACCATCGTCGCGGAGAGGTGATGCGGGCTCGTGACGACGTTCGCGATGATCTCGGTCTGCGCGGGATAGGGCACCGATGGTTCCAGCACGCCGATGATCGTGGCTCCGCGCGCGTCGAGGCGGACGGTCTTTCCGAGTACCGACGGGTCGCTTTTCAGCGTCTCGGTCCAGAAGCGGTGCGTCAACACCACGACGCCCGCCGCGTTCGGTCCATCGTCCTGAGGTCCAATCAGCCGGCCGATCACAGGCCGCAGCCCCATCACATCGAAGTACGACCCACCGACGACGCCAGCGCTGACGACACGAGGCTCGCCGAGACCGACGAGCGTGAATCCGAGCGTTGAGAAGTCGCCGATGGACGACACCGTCTTCAGCCGCTC
Source organism: Vicinamibacterales bacterium (assembly GCA_036407095.1). Classification (GTDB taxonomy): domain Bacteria; phylum Acidobacteriota; class Vicinamibacteria; order Vicinamibacterales; family UBA2999; genus Gp6-AA40. The sequence goes on from DASWZV010000034.1 coordinate 65,255, forward strand.
GCGCAGATCCTGAATCTCGGGGACGGAGAAGGCGGCGTTCTCCGCGCCGATGCCGCGCGCGCTCTGACGGATGTAGATGAGCCGGTCCTCGTCGCGGTTCACGAGCGGCTTGAGCAGCACACCGCGCACCACGCTGAAGATGGCCGCGTTCGCTCCGATGCCCAAAGCAAGCGTGAGCACGACCGTCAGCGTCAGCCCTTTGGCTCGCGTGAGCGATCGAAAGGCATGTCGAATGTCACTGGCGAGGTTCATGGCGCCTCCATGTATACACCGACCCGGGGCTCAGGGACTGAGACCGGCTCTCACTTTCTTAGTCGAATGAGCCGGGACGAAATCGACACGCCCACCGCGCCCACGGACCTGCTAGGATCGCCGCCGTCATAAATGGGGTCGGAGGTCATTTAATGAGGACACTGCTCGCTCTGATATCACTGGCCGTTTGTGCGGTCTCGATCACCGCATGTCAGCAGACACCTGCAGCCGCGCCAGCCACGGCGCCGGCTCCCGATCTCTCGAAGGAGATCGCGGCCCTCAAGGCTGACATCGAGACGTTGAAAGGAAAATCGCCCTCAGCCTCGGTCGCGATGGCCGATGTCGGGTTCCACTGGTCGAACCTGTGGTTCGCCGGCCAGGCCGGCAATTGGCCGCTGGCGACGTTCTACTTCAACGAAGCGAGGAATCACGTCCGATGGATGACTCGCATCAACCCCAACCCGAAAGGCCCTGACGGCATGCCGGTCGATGTCAAAGGCATCTTCGACGGCATCGAGACGAGCACGTTCGCCGACGTCAAAAATGCCATCGACAAGAAGGATGGCAAGGGGTTCGAGACGGCGTATAGGGGTGCGCTCGAGTCGTGCTATTCGTGCCACAAGGCGGTCGGCCGGCCGTACTTGCGACCGGCGATCCCCAAGACGCAGCCGCAGACGATCATCAATCTCGACGCGAAGGCGAACTGGCCGCAGTGACCGCAGGATCGAAGCCCAGCTCGCGACGGGCCTTCTCGATCGACACCGCACCGTCATCGTCGGCGATGTTGTAGATGCCCGGCGCGCCGCGTGTGACCGCGAGGAGCGCGGCGCGCGCCGCGGCATCGATGTGCAAAGCGGGGCTCATTCTCGGTTCAGCCGACCAGGTATCCGGCCCATAGAAATAGCCGTACCGCAGCACGATGCCGTCGATGCCCGGTGTGCCCAGTACCGCCCGCTCGAGCGCGAGCGCGCCGACCGCGACGCCGCCGGACTGAACGGCATCGCCTTCGGTTCGCGCTCCCTCTCCAGGCGCGTAGAGGAACGCGACGCTCTGCGCGATGACCCGCGTGATTCCGCTTGCCTGTGCCGCGGCCATGAGATTGGCCGTGCCCTCGACGCGAAGTCGAGCATTCCGTTCGAGCGCGGCGGCGAACTCTGGCGTGTTCGGGGTGGCCGAGAGATCCGTCAATTGATGGATCACGATCGACGCACGAGCATCTGCCAGCGCGCGTGCGATGGCTGCTGCGTCGAGCACATCGACGATCGATGGCACCGCGCCGAGACGTTCGAGCGACACGGCCTTCGAGGCGACGCGGGTCGTGCCGATGACCGTGTGATGCGCATCACGCAGCAACGGCACCAGCCGTCTCCCGACGACCCCCGTCGCCCCAGCCAGAAAGATCCTCATCGATCAGTGCCGAAGAACTCCACCAGCGGCGACACCAGAGCCTGCGCCTTGATCATATGCGTCTGTCCCGGCAGGGTTCGATACGTCGCACGGGGCAGAACGCCGGCGAGCTCGCGCATCGCGTTTCGCATCCACACCGGACTCTTCCCGCCAGCTATGACCAGCGTCGGCGACGTTGCCCCGGTCCACTGCGTGCGCGGAAGCGGCCTTCCCTGCTCGTAGTCCTTCACCAGCGTGATGTCATACGGAAGCGTGTGCGCGATCGCCGTGAGCCTCGACCATACCGGCATCACCCGCATCACCGCGATGAAGATCCCGGGCACACCGACGAGCTTCATGAACAGCTTCACCGCATCACCTGGACGCTGGCTCGCAATCGCGGTATTCAGGCGCGCGAGGAAGTCATAAGGCATCGGTGCGCGGCTGTCGTCGACGATGAACGGCGCTTCGTAGAGGGCGAGCTTGTCGATCGCCGCCCCTCGATGAGCCGCTTCCAACGCAAGCACCGCGCCTGAGGAGATCCCATATACGAATGCCCTGCCTCCAGCGGCTGCGATCATCGCTTTCAGGTCTTCCACTTCTCGCTCGACCGCAAACGGCGGCGTGTTGCCGCTCTCACCGCGACCTCGCCGATCGTAGGTGAACACGGTGAAGTGATCGGCAAGCGCCGCCGCCAGCGGACCGCTGGGCCCCGATGCGCGATAGCACAGCGCGCCATCGACGAGCACCAGCGCCGGCCCCCGACCCACACGGGAGTAGGCAATCGACGTACCGTCCTGCGAAACAGCGGTCCCGTTGTTCGAAAGTACGGTCGACATGTGATTCTCCTGTTATTTCTTCGTGGAGGCTTGATTGCGCAGACGCTCTTCCTGCTCGCGAAGCTCGGGGGTGAACGCCGGACCGAAATCCTCCGCTTCGAACACCTGGCGGATCTCGAGCTCTACGTCACCGTCCTCAACCGGCCATCGTTTGACCCATTCGATGGCTTCTTCCTTCGACCGCGCCTGAATCATCGAGAATCCGGCGATGAGCTCCTTCGTCTCGGTGAACGGACCGTCAGTGAACCTCCGCTGGCCGCCAGTCCTCGTGACGCGGACGCCTCTCGAGCTCGGGTGCAGGCCGACTCCATCGAGCAGAACACCCGCCTTGGCCATTTCTTCGTTGTACTTGAGCATCGCGGTCATCAGCTCTGTACTGGGCATGATGCCCGCTTCGGTGTTCCTGTCGGCCTTTCGAATGATCATGAATTTCACGGTGTCTCTCCTCCCTCTATCTTGACGTCGAACGAATCCCGCGGAGATCGACACATCAGTGAGCCGGTTTTTCTTCGCCTGGCACATTACCCGTCGATGGGCATCGCCGGCGGCCGCTGGATTCGATTCAATCTCGTCGGGGTGATGGGATTCGTGCTTCAGACCGCGACGCTCTCGCTGCTCGTCCGTGGTGCCGGGCTGGCGACGAGCGTCGCCGTCACCCTGGCCGTGCTCGTTGCCGTTTCCCACAACTTCTTCTGGCACGAGTACTTCACCTGGCCCGAGCGGCCCCGTGACACCCGGTTCAAACGATGGCTCTCGTTCCATCTCTCGACCGGAATCATGTCGATTCTCAGCAACGTCGTCGTGACGATGGCGGTGATGGCGATCACAGGCCTCCCGACCGTCGTCTCGAACGTCGTGGCGGTCGCGATTGTCTCGCTCGCCAACTTCTGGGTGAGCGATCGACTGGTGTTCCGACAGTGATCGCCCTGCGCTGGGAATGGGTCGCGCTTGGATACGTCACCTATCTGACGGTGGTCGCACTCGCCGACTCGCGCTTTCGCCGCGCGCGCGGGCCGACGCTCGTCGCTGCGTTCACCGGATGGACGGTGTGGGCAATTGCCGGTCATGCCTCGCGCACGCCGCTGCTCGATGTGCTGGTTCCCATGCCCATCCTGCTCGCGGGGTACTGGCTGTCTGGTTTGTTCTTCGTTCGGCCGATGACCGGCGTCGAGCGGTGGCTGCTGCATGTCGACGAATGGAGCTCTAGTCGATGGCACGTCTCCTGGCCACGGCTCGCGCGCGAGTACTTCGAGCTCGTGTACGTCCTCGTGTATGCGGTGGTTCCCGCCGGCGCGTTCGCCCTCGTGCTCGGTGGGCACGCCGCTGCTGTTCCGCGGTTCTGGGCGGTCGTGCTCCTCTCGGAGTTCGCCAGCTACGGCATGCTGCCCTGGCTGCAGACCCGCCCGCCACGCGCGATTGAGTGCACTTCAAGGCCGCCATCCATCTTGCGGCGATTCAACGCCGCGGTACTCGAAAGAGGCAGCATCCGGGTGAACACGGTGCCAAGCGGCCACTCCGCCGGTGCTTCGGCCACGGCGCTGGCGGTGGCGAGTGCGATGCCGATCGCCGGCGCCGCGTTTCTCGCCTTCGCCGCGAGCATCGTCGTCGCCACCGTCGTCGGCCGGTACCACTACATCGTCGACTCTGTGCTCGGTGTCCTCGTCGCGTTCGGCGCCTATCTGCTCGTCGCGACGGTTTAGACTTCGACGCCGTGGTCGACCGTTACGCTGATCGACGTAGCCATTACGCCGATCGGCGTGACGGGTCGACGGTCCGACTGAAGGCGGACACTACGTAACGTAAATCCTTAGAATGAATCCCCATGCCCGGGCACGAGTGTTACCACTGCAAGCAATGGGTCGAGGAAGGCGAATCGCACGACTGCTGGACGACGACGGAGGCGGCGCTGACGCGGGAACTGTCCGAGGACCTTCGCGACGCATGGGAGCGGCTTCGCGAGACCGCAGCTGAATTCGGCGATCAGCGGATCTACGCGTCGCACAACTCGATCATGTTCTCGCGGAAGTCGTGCTACTTCTTCGTGCGGCCGAAGCGCAGCTCTCTCGAGGTATGCGTCTTTCTCGGACGCGCGCTGAAGGCGCCTCAGGTGAAGCGCATCCATCGATCGTCGAAGACGAAGTTCGCCCACGTCTTTCAGATCAAGCATCGCGACGAGGTGGAGGCACCGATCACCGACTGGCTGCGAGAGGCCTACCATTTCTCGACGAGCACGCCCGCCGAGAAGGCTTCCGCCTCGACGGTCGCGGGTCGCGGGGCAGCGGTCAAGGCCAAGCGAATACTCACGCGCAAGTCGAAACAGACGAAGACACAGAAGTCAAAGACGAAAAGGCCGGCAGCACGGAAGCGTCGTTAGCGGCGTGCGACGACGATGCGGCCGACGGAGCCCGACTGCAGCCCGTCGTCCCGACCGGCGAGATAACGGCGGTTGATCTCGTCGCCTCCCAGATCATCGACGTCGGTGAATCCAAGGCGATCGAGATCGGCACGGAGCGTTACCGGCTCGAAGAAGGACCGCCACGGCTCCCCCGCCATGTCGAGACGTCCCAGCAGACGGCGGTAGATCTGTCGGCTCACGAACGGCAGCGACTCGGGTGGGACGGCATAGTCGAACACGACACTCGTGCCAGGGGGCATCGAGACGATATCTCCCAGCGTCGTCATCGCAGCCGCGCGTTCGAGATACATGACGACACCGAGCCAGGCAAAAACGGCCGGCCGCGCCGGATCGAATCCAGCCGCGCGCAGAGCCGCCAGCGGCGTCACCGTATCGAAATCGCAGGAAACGAAGGTGACACCGCCGGGAACCTCGATGCCTCCCGCCGCCAGGCGCTGGCGTTTGCGCTGCTGCGTGTCGGCATGATCGACTTCGAAGACGCGCACCGCCGGGAGCGGGTTGCGATACGCGAACGTATCGAGCCCGGCGCCGAGAACCACATACTGGGTGACGCCCGCGGCGGCGGCGCGTGCGATCTCGTCCTCGGCGATGCGGCTGCGGACGACGACGATCGCGCGCGTGATGCGGTTGATGGGAGACGCGTCGTGTTGCTCGGGATGTGCCTGCAGCCGGCTCGCGTGCCCGGCATCGATGATGCGGAGCGCGAGCGGATCGACCAGCACGAGCGGCGAGTCGAGCACCTGGTGCGCGGCGCGTTCGACGGCGACGCGCTCGGCGGTGTGGCTGGGCTGCCCCTCGATCACCGCGCGGTTACGGCTTGGCGATCATCACCTCGGTCGCTTTTACGACCGCCGTGACCGTGTCGCCTTTCTTGAGACTCATTTCTTCAGCGCTTCGCTTGGTAATCACCGACTCGATGAGCCGCCCGCGACTTTCACCGTGACGTGGACGAGGACGTCGCCGATCTGGATTTCCTCGATCGTGCCCTTCAAGTGATTTCTCGCGCTGAGCGTCATGCATCCCTCCGCGTCTGGTGAGCATGACGCGTCGCGGCGACATGGTCAACGTCGACCAGCGGAAGCAATGCAGGTCGTGCCATTGCGCCGGATCGGTTGCTGCTACTTCTTGAGGCGAACGACTTCCATGCGATCGAGCAAACGAACAGAGCGCGCGGGTCGACTATCCTTCGGGCCACGAGTCGCAAGGGGCCCTGTGCCGGACGCAACGGCTTCCCGTCAGCCGTGTCGGCGACGATGATCTCGTTGCTGGTCAACGCCGGGTCGAGCTCGCCGATCGACGACTTCGTACGATTTATTGAGCGCCCAGTCAGTTTTCCGTCGGTGTCCTGAGCGCCGAATCGACGACGATGACGTCGAGCGGCGCGCGGCGGGCGTCGAGGGAAAGCCCCGATTCCGACAGCGGAGCCGAGAGCGGATCGGACGATGCGGTCTCGAGCAGTCGGAGTGCCTGCGGCGGCAGGGAGACACCCTGGTTGATCGCGGAGCGGATCAACGTCGCCGTGTAGTCTTCGGGCGACAGGTTCAGCGTCAGATCGTAGCTGGCAGTCGTACCGGTCTTGTCGATGACGGGACGATCGACGAAGCGCGTCAACACCTCGGCAAACTGCTGCAAGGTCATCTTCTTGATCTCGAGCTTGTTGTTGCCGAGCGTGAAGGACGATCCGCCGCCGAGGTCGACGGCCACGCTGTTGCCGCTGCCAGTCGCCGTGACGTTGACCGCCGCCGAGTTGATCGCCGCCGGTCCGTCCGTCGCCGGCGGGGTCGCTGGGGCTTCTTTGAGCTTGAGACCTCCCTTGGCAGGCACAAGTGCGTACACGGGGAACTCTTTCATCTCGCGATGCACGGCGAGCTTGAAGCGCTCGGCGAGCAGCGCCTGCAGCATGTCAGGTACCTTCGACATCGGTACGCCCTCCGAAATGGTCGCGATGATGTCGAAACGCTGTTGCGCGAGCCAGTCGGGCCCCGAAATCTGCGACGGCCTGACGTTGTACGCCATGCCGATGTAATCCTTCAGCGACATGTACGTCACGCGTACCTGCGACCCAGTGACGTGCAGGCCGACGCTGACCTGTGTCGCCTGATCGGAGGACGGCCGGACCGATGCGACTTCGAACTCAGGCCGTGTCTGGGCGAGGACTGCTGCCGAGAGCAGAAGGCTGCCAACGAGCGCGCGGGTCATGTGGGCTGATACGAGGACCTCGCGCGTCGAGTTCAGCGGACACCGAGTGGCGAGACCGCCGATTCGATCGATTCGATATCGACCGGTTTGATCAGATGGTCATGGAACCCGGCCTCGCGGGTCCGTCGTAGATCCGGCTCCTGACCGTAGCCGGTCACGGCGATGAGCCGCAGATCCTCGAGCCCGGGGATTTCGCGGAGGTGTGCGGCCAGCTCGTAGCCGTCCATCACCGGCAGGCCGATGTCGAGAAAGGCCACCACCGGACGGAACTCGGCTGCCACTTGCAGCGCCATCGGGGCGTCGTACGCCACCCGCGTGTCGTAGCCCTTGAGGCTCAGCGCGACGGCCAGCATTTCCGCGCCGTCCTGATTGTCGTCGACGACGAGCACGCGCAGTGCGCCCTCTCGAACAGGGGGGAGCGAGACGGGAACCGACGGTGAAGGCATTTCAGAGTTCTCCTTGGCTTGTGCGATGGTTGGCAGGCGGACGATGAACTCGCTGCCCTGTCCGGGGCCGTCGCTGTCGGCTGACACTCGGCCGCCGTGACGCTCGACGAGATTGCGAACGATCGCGAGACCAATCCCGAGCCCGCCTTGTGAACGATCGATCGCTTGCCGCCCCTGGACGAAGAGGTCGAAGATGTGAGGAAGCACGTGCGTCGCGATGCCCATCCCGGTGTCCCGTACGCGCAAGACGATTTCGCCGTCCTCGACCTCGGCACGCACGAAGATGTGTCCGCTCTGGGGCGTGTACTTGGCCGCGTTCGTCAACAGGTTCGAGACGACCTGGCTCAGACGCGTCGGATCGCCGTTGACCCGCAGCCCGCGCCTCGCGACCTCGACGGTCAACAGGTGCCCGCGCTGTTCGAGCAGCGGGCTGGCCATTTCGATCGCTTTGGCCACGACGTCGGACATCTCGACGTTCTCTTTTCTCAATTCGACCTTGCCGCGTGCGATCCGCGACACGTCGAGCAGATCGTCGACGAGCCTGGTCAGATGATTGACCTGGCGCTCGATGATCGTTCGCGCCCGCTCGGATCCGCCGTGGCCGCTGAGTTTCATCAGCTGCAGCGCCGTGAGGATCGGCGAGAGCGGATTCCGGAGCTCGTGACCGAGCATGGCGAGGAATTCATCCTTGGCGCGGTTGGCCTCCTCGGCCTTCGCGCGCAGCTCGTTGACCTGCGTGAGCATGTGCTGCGCGTGCAGCAGATTTCGAACACGGACCGCGAGGTCCTTTTCGGAGAACGGCTTCACGATGAAGTCCTGCGCGCCATCTTCGAGCAGCTTCATGATGCGGTCTTCGTCCGCCTTGGTCGAGAGCAGCAGGACCGGCGTCGACCGCAGCTCGGGCTCTTTTCGCATTTCAGCGATCATCTCGTCGCCGCTCATCGTGGGCATCTCAATGGCGGAAAGCACGAGCGTGGGACGGACGCGGAGCGCGTGGTCGAGTCCCTCGCGCCCGTCGAACGCCTGGATCACCTCGCCGTGAGACGAGAGGCAGTGCGCGATGAAGCGGTTCGTCTCCATGTCGTCTTCGACGACCAGGATCCGCGGCCGTCCGGTCGGCGAACCTTCAGCACCGATCAACGGAAGTTGCGAACTGCTCTCGGAAGGCATGACCGGCCATTCTCGAATCGGGTCGGCGGGCTGTCAATCGAGTGCACGCCTGATGGGCTCCGCACCTCATCAGTCGAGCCCGCTCGCTCGACAGTAACCTGAGCGCTGGCGTCTCCCGCAGTTCCGCGACCGCCGATCGGCGCCATCGCAATCATCAACAACGAGAGCAGTACGCGTGCCGATCGAAGTGGCGACCCGTGCGTACAAGAATCGAGCGGCGCCGTAAAACACTTTCACGCTACGCGAGTCGAGACAGCTGCGCCCGGGCGAATGACTACGCGACAGTCGTTGAAAGAAGAGCCGTCACTCCTCTTGCATACATCGTCGTCGGCCATGTCAATCGCTGACCTCTGGTACAAGAACGCGATCATCTATTGCCTCGACGTCGAGAAATACCAGGATGCCAACGACGATGGCGTCGGCGACTTCGAAGGGTTGATGCGTCGTCTCGATTATCTGCAGGGCCTTGGTGTGACCTGCATCTGGTTGCAGCCGTTCTACCCGTCGCCGAATCGCGACAACGGCTACGACGTCGCCGACTTCTATGGCGTCCACGAACGGAACGGGTCGCTGGGCGATTTCGTGGCGTTCATGCGTCACGCGAATGCGGTCGGCATCCGCGTCATCATCGATCTCGTCGTCAACCACACCTCGATCGATTCCCCGTGGTTTCAACAGGCCCGCGCGAGTCGACAGAGTTTCTTTCGCGAGTGGTACGTCTGGTCCGACGTGCGTCCTGAAGATCACAAGGACGGCATCGTGTTCCCGGGGGCGCAGACGACGACGTGGACAAAGGACCGGCGAGCGGGGCAGTACTACTTTCATCGCTTTTACGATCACCAGCCGGACCTGAACACATGGCACCCGTACGTGCGCGCCGAGATCCAGAAAATCATGGGCTTCTGGCTGCAGCTCGGGGTGTCGGGCTTCCGCATGGACGCCGTGCCGTTCCTGATCGAGAAGAAGGGGGCCGGCGTCGAACACCAGATGGATTTCAACCTGCTGAAGGAGATGCGCGACTTCCTGCAGTGGCGCTCCGGCGACGCGATCATGCTCGCCGAAGCCAATGTGCCTCCTGAAGAGAGCCTCGAGTACTTCGGCGTCGAGGGCGACCGTCTTCAGATGATGTTGAACTTTCCAGTGAACCAGAGGCTCTTCTACGCGCTCGCCACCGGCGACATCGCTCCGCTCGTCAGGGCGCTCGAGGACACCCGCCGTCGTCCTGCCAACGCGCAATGGGTCCAGTTTCTCCGCAGTCACGACGAACTGGACCTCGGTCGACTCACGTCCGAGCAGCGGCAGAAGGTGTTCGACGCGTTTGGACCAGAGAAGCGGATGCAGCTGTACAACCGCGGCATTCGACGGCGTCTGACGCCGATGCTGGGCAACGATCGCAAACATCTCGAGCTCGCGTTCAGCCTGCTCTTCTCACTGCCAGGCACGCCGATGATGCAGTACGGCGATGAGATCGGCATCGGCGAGAACCTGCGGCTCCCCGAGCGCGAGTGCGCGCGCACGCCGATGCAATGGTCGGCCGAGCGCAACGGCGGGTTCTCCCGTGCGAGACAGGTCGTCGCCCCGGTGGTGAACGATGCCGAGTACGGCTTCACGCGCGTGAACGTCGTCGAACAGCGTCGCGACCCGCAGTCGCTTCTGAATTGGACCGAGCGCATGATCCGTGCGCGCAAGGAATGCCCTGAGATCAGTTGGGGCTCCTACACCGTCCTGCGGACGAACGTGCCTGACGTGCTCGTGATGCGCTACGACTGGCGGGACACATCGCTCCTGACGATCCACAACTTCAGCCGCGCGAAGCGAACGGTGAAAGTGAAGCTCGATTGCTCGCGCGACGGTCTGCTCGTGGAGGTCTTCGACGGCCGCCACAGCCGGAAGCGCAACGATGGTGCTCATCACATCCCGATGGAGGGGCACGCGTGGCGCTGGTTCCGGGTGGGTGGCCCCGACAACGCGCCAGGGCGTTCCGATCTCGATTTGACCAATCCCAAACGCTGACCCTCATGGATCGGAAATGTCAGATCATTGGTACGCGGTCGGGTTGATCGCAGCAGGTATTGAGCAGGGCCGCATCGGGAACCATGCGTTTCGACACGCCTTCGCGCCGCACGGTCCGCGTGACGGCCGTTGAACGCGACGACCCTTTCAGTGCGGGTGTGTGCCGGCCGACAGGACAATAAGTGCGGTCCGGTCAGCGAGTGAGCGTGGCGACAACGCAGAAACGTCCTCTGAAGACGCTGGAGCGCGTCCTGTCGAAAGCGGGCGTCGGCTCGCGGGTCGAGGCGCGCAGCTGGATTCACGCGGGACGCGTGACGGTGAACGGGAAGCTGATGCGAAATCCCGATCACTGGATCGACATGGCGCGCGACCGCGTACGTCTCGACGACAAGCCGCTCGTCGCCCGAGAGCGGCTGTATCTGCTGCTCTACAAACCGGCGGGTTACCTGACGACATACAAGGATCCTCAGGGTCGCCCGACGGTCTACGACCTGATCGCCGATGTGGGAACGTTTCTCTCCCCGGTCGGACGTCTCGATCTCGACACGTCGGGCCTGCTCCTCATGACCAACGACACTCGATTCGCCGAGCGTGTGACCAACCCGATGTCGCATGTGCCGAAGACGTATCTCGTCAAAGCGTCGACGCCTCTGAGCGATGCGCAACTCCAGCAGCTGCGTGACGGCGTCGAACTGTCAGACGGCCCGACCCGTCCGGCCGTCGTCTCGCGCGTACGTGATTCGGCGAAGTACACACACTTCGAGATCACGCTGACGGAAGGGCGAAACCGTCAGGTGCGTAGAATGGTGGAAGTGCTGGACTCGCGCGTGTTGAAACTGGTGCGGGTGAAGATCGGGCCACTCGTCATCGGCACGCTGCCGATCGGGAAGTGGCGGCGGCTGACAGCTGCCGAAGTGGCGTCGCTGTCTTCTAATTGATCGCGCCTTGGAAGTACGCCGGCAGATCCTTCTTCGTGTCGCGCAGGATCTCGACGATCGATTGACGATCGGCACGCGACAACGCGGCCCGATAACGCTCATCGCCTTGCGGTCCCGACAGGACCTCCCATAGCCGGCGGTAGATCGGATCCTTTGCCAGCGGCGGCAGGGCGTCGAACGCCGGCGAGTAGATCATGTAGCTGCAGGGGTACTTCATCAGGCGACGAGTCAGGTCGAGCTCGTGCAGTGAGCGCCCCGCTCGATCTCGCGGTCCGGTCGTCGAGAACCGCTCGCCAAATCCCGATGCGCCTCGTACCGGGCCCGTCAGCTTCGCTTCGTCAACGAACAGCAGGTAATCAACCACTTCTCTTGCCACGCCGCCCATCATCGCCTCAACCCTCGACCGCTCGTCGGGCGTCGAGGTGAACGGCGGATGCAATGAAGGATCCGCCGCTCGCGCTTCCCATCCGGCGCGCGTCAACAGGTTCGTCATGCGCGCCTGATGCGCGAACACGAGGTGGGCCACGATGTCGCTCGACGCCGCTCGGTAGCCATCGAGATCGAAGAGCCCCTCGACCGTCATGAGCTCGCGACCGGGACGCGCCCCGAGGGCGGCGGCCTCGTTTCCCATGTGTTGCAGAGACCCGGCACCGCCGGTCACGAACCAGCCGCCGAAGCGCCGGCTCAACGCGTCGTTCTGATCGATGGCACGAGGCACGCCGGCGGGCTGGGTCTGATCGGGGCGGGTCGTGCTGAACATCAGAAACCCGGGCACGCCGAGCGTGTCTCCGGCGCGATGACAGCCCAGACACTGGAAGGCGCGCGCGAACTGCGGAACTCGGCCAGCCGGGTCCTCACGCTGATCGAGGGTGTAGAACACGATGCCCGCGGACGCGTCGTGCGCCGCAATCTCGAGGATCGGCGCATCGCGCACCCACCCGAGCGCGACGCGATCGTTGAAGTAGATCGCCCGGGGACTCTGCTCGTCGATCAGCCTGCCCTGCAGGCTGGCACGCGAGAAGACCAGCAGCTGCGAATCGACTGGAACCTGCAGTGCATCGAGGGCCGAGCGCAGGAAGCCGCCGCGTCCCTCGAACGCGAGGCGGGCGGTTCCGTCCTCGATCTTTCGGTTGAGGTCGACGACCGGGTTGTTCAGCGGCGTTGTCGAGTATCTGATCGCTGGATCGTCGACCGATCCCATGAATGCGCGGGACCCCTGAGCCACCAAAGGCGAACAGAGCGCGCCCAGCGCGACGAGACACACGCCGCTCGCCAGCAGCAGTCCGGTTCGTCGTGCCACGGAGAACACGGACTCATTTGGCCACAAAGAACAGGAAGATCACAAAGGCAACGTATTTGGCCACGAAGATCACGGAGATCACGCGGCGCAGTTGAGAATCGATGAAGAGAGGACCGCTCGATTTCGAGCAAGGCGTCTCTGACACTGCCAGCTCCAGACCGGCTGACGCATTCCTCCGCGCCGCGATCCGCTCGCCGGCCAACACTGGGGTCCCCGCCGCGCAGCCTTGCGCGGTGGGGTAGAAGCGGGTCTCTCCGGCGCGTGCGCTGCCGGTTACTCGCGCGTCAAGGTGGTTGGCGCAATTTGAGTCGGCCGCGGGAGATCCGCTCAGCGCCCGATCACTCTGCGGCCTACGTCAGGGAAGTCGGTGAAGATCCCATCAACTCCAAGATCCCGAAACTGTCTGAACTCGGCCTCGAAATCACCGTTATAGGTTGGCGACAGGAACGTCGGCTCCTTGCGGAGGGTCCACACGTGGACGATGAGCCCGGAGGCGTGCGCCCGCGAGACGATGTCGGTTGGCGGCAGCAGGCGCCGGTCGGGCGCGGCCGGGATCACGAGCCGCGTGTTGAGCCCTAGCCCGTCGGCATAACTCGCGATGTCGCGAAGCCTCGTGTCGTCGAGCGGCTGTTGTTGCGGACTATCGAGCAGCAGGATGAGGCGCACCGACGTCTGATGCCGCAGCGCCCGCAGGTTTTCTGTTTCGAAAGACTGGATGAACACCGGCGATTCGCGGGTATTCCAGCCGTGCGACTGCAACGACGCGAGCAGGTGATCCTCGAGGGGCAAGCCGATCTTCCGGAAGTACGTCGGGTGCTTCGTCTCGGGATAGATCCCGATCGTGCGGCCGGTCTCGCGTCCGCGCCGCTGGGCGAACTCGATGACCTCGTCGAACGTGGGGATGTCGAACTGCCCGTCGAACGCGTGCGATCGGAATTCCAGGCGCTCGCGGGCGCGGAGCGTCTTGATCTCGGCAAGCGTGAAGTCCTCGGTGAACCAGCCGGTCACCGTCTGCCCGTCGATCGTCGCCGTTCGCTTGCGATCGGGGAACTTCGTCGCCACGTCGGTCGTGCCGCCGATCTCGTTCTCGTGCCGCGCGATCAGCACGCCGTCCTTCGTCGACACGAGATCGGGCTCGATGTAATCGGCGCCCATCTCGATCGCAAGACGGTAGGACTCGATCGTGTGCTCCGGCCTGTGCCCGGAAGCCCCGCGGTGGCCGATGATGATCGGATGCATGTCTGCCGGAAGCGGTGCCCCTGCGAGGGAGACACCGGCGGCGATCAGTGCGACTGCGACGAACGTTCTTACCACAGGACTTTCATCCCGAGCTGCATCTGACGCGGATCATACGTCGAGGTGATCGTGCCGAACGCGCCGGAACTGCGATTGCCGTTGGGGGCCGTGAAGTTGGCCCGGTTGAACAGGTTGAAGGTTTCGAAGCGGAACTCGAGGCGCGACGTGCCGGCGAGCGCCACCGTCTTGACGGCAGCAAAGTCGAACGTCCAGTAGTTGGGCCCGCGCACGTTGTTGCGCGGCGCGTTGCCGAACGGCTGATCGCCAGACGGAATGACGACGCAAGAAGCGTTGAACCAGTTGGTGATCGACTGCTGACCCGACGGCGCGTACGGATCGCACGTGAGATTCGGCCGGTAGTTGTTGGCGCCGGAGAAGTCGTTCGAGATCCCCGACACCGCGAACGCTGCCGCCGGTGTGTAGGTGAAGGTCACCATCTCGCCCGGCGTCACCGTGTTGATGCCCGAGAGCTGCCACCCTCCGACGATCGCGTCGAGCGCCGGACTGATGTTGCCGCCGAAACGATGGCCGCGGCCGAACGGCAGGTCGTAGATGAAGCTCGTCGTGCTGTTGTACGGCTGGTGATACCCCGAGAGTCCGTAATCGGCGTCGAGGTTGTGGAGATCTTGAGGCGCCGGGAAGTTGCCATTCTGATTCTCGAGCGAGCCCGCGGAGTTGTCCTTGGCGACCGACAGCGAGAGCGATTGCAGCAGCGTCATCGCCCGGCCGCGCCATTCGAGCTTGGTCTGCAGCGCGTCGTAGCGCGACTTGCCGCCGTTGAAGACATACGTGATGTCGCCGAATGTCGGAATCGGCCGGCGCGCCTGCAGCGGAATCGAGCCCGCCGCGTTGTTGGGAACCGCCTGATTGAGATTTCCGATGAGGAGCAGATCGTCTGCCTTGTTGCCGACGTAGGCGACGTCGAGCCGCATGTTCCGTCCGAACTGCTGCTGCACCGACGCGTACCAACTCTGCACCGGGCTCGAGTGGTAATCGCGCGGAATGTACGAGATCAACGCCGTGAGCGGGTTGAACGTCGACGGATCGGTGAGTCCGCTGGGATAGCCCTGTTCGGTCGCGCGGAAGGTCGCCGCCGTCGGATCGGTCTGGTTGACGACGGCGCGAATGACCTGCGGCGCATTGAGCGGGAGCTCGTTGGCCGAGCCGATGCGGTTCACGTGCACGTAGCTCACGCCCCAGCTGCCACGAAGAACCGTCGAGGGTGTGAGCGTATAGGCGAGACCGAGCCGCGGCGCGAAGTTGTTGCGATCGGGGTTCACGAGCCCACGGTCTGCAATCGAGCCGTCGGTCGCCTTGATCATCGAGTTGGTCGTCGGATCGAAGTTCGTGAGGACGTTGTCCGCTTCGTAGAACGGAGTCGCGTATTCGTAGCGAACGCCGGCATTCAACGTGAGCTTGTCGTTGACCCGAATGTCGTCCTGCACGTAGCTGAAGTGGAGATCCTGCCTGATTTGCGCCACGAAGAATGTTGACAAGGCGTACTGCGACCGCAGACCCAGCATGAAATCGGCGAGGTTGTAGAGATTGTTCGCTGTGGCGCCTGCCGGCCGCGTGAACTGACCGCTGTAGGTGTCGAGGCCGTACAACGGGTTGACGTCCTGGACTTCGATCTGGATGTGCTGATACTCATAGCCCGCCTTCAGCGACTGCCGGCCCCTGAGGGTCGTGAAGTTGATCTTCGGGTTCCAGACCGTCGGGTACTGCCACTGCGGGTTGGTGGCCTGGCGCCCGAGCGCCGAGAACCCTGTGATGCTCTGACTCGGAAGGCCGCCAGCAATTCGCGAATCAGTTGGCAGTCCGCTGATGCCGAACTCCTGGCTCGACGTACCGAGCGCGGGTGGGTTCTTGCCGCCCTGTGTATTCGACCAGCCGAATCGCGTCTCCCACAGCGTGTGGTCGTTCGCGGTGTAGGTCGTTCCGAGCACCAGCTGTTTGTTGCGCGCGTAGATGTTGCCGTTTCCGCCACCGCCCGCCGGCAATGGGATCGGAGGCTGATCCTCGGTGTTGAGGTTGCGCCAGCCGAATCGTCCGAAGGCGCTCACTGCGGGCGAGATCTGCAGGTCGATCTTGCCGCCCGCCTTGTTCGAATCGTTCGTGAGCTCCTGCAGGAGCGAGTAGTTGTTGGCGGCGCCGGCGACATTGGGGTCGGGCAGGCCGGTCATCACCGCGCGCGCGAGATTCGTCATCGGGATCGGCGTGCCTGCGGGATACACGGTGCCGGTGCGGGGATCGCGGATGTCGACCGCAAAAATGCCCTGTTGCTGCGCGGCGAGCGGAATCGTCGAGAAGACGGGCTGCTTCTTGTTCTGACGAAACCCCTCGTAGTCGGCGAAGAAGAACGCGCGGTTCCTGACCAGCGGTCCGCCGATCACGCCGCCGAACTGGTTGCGGCGAAGCGGCGGCTTGTTCCCATCGATTGGCTTGAAGTACGGCATCGCGCTCAACGCGGTGTCGCGAAAGAATTCCCACCCGTCACCGTGCAGCTGATTGGTGCCGCTTCGGTAGACCACGTTGATCGTCGCGCCGGCCGCGCGTCCATATTCCGCGCTCTGGTTGTTGGTCACGACCTGGAACTGGCCGATCGCGTCGGGTGCGGGCTGCATCACCTGGTTCGAGAAGCCCTGGTTGCTGGTGCCGTACGCGTTGTTGTCGACGCCGTCGATCAGGAAATTGTTGAACGTGCTCCGGAGACCGTTGACGTTGAAGGCGCCTTCGCGCGGCGTCCCGTTCGTGCTCTTGTTGAGCGCCGACTGACGCACGCCGGTGGTGAGCAGCGCCAGAGCGGAGTACTCACGGCCATTCAGCGGGAGATCGCGCATCTGCTCGCCGGTGATGATCTGGCTGCGCTGGCTCGAGTCGGTCTCCATCAGCGGCGTCGCCGCGGTGACCTGCACGCGCTCGGTGACTCCGCCGACCGTCATCTGCAGATCGACGCGCAAGCGAGCCGACACTTCGGCCTGCACGTTGTCCACCAGGGCGATCGCGAAGCCTGCCTTCTCGGCGGTCACCACATAGGTACCGACCTTGACGGCGGGGAACTCGTAGTCGCCGGTCGGCGAGGTCGCTTTCTTCAGGATCAGACCGGTCTCGACGTTGGTCAATGTCACGGTCGCGTCCGGGACGGTCGCATTGGACGTGTCCCGCACGGTGCCGAGCACAGCCGCGGTCTCGAATTGCGCGAGCGCGGGAGCGGCGGTCAGAAGGGACAAGACGAACAGGCAAACGGTGAGCGTTCTGGCGATCACGTGCACGGTTACCTCGCTGAAAGTGAAGAAATCGAGCCTACGACGCGGGCGTGACGCCGCTGCGACCACCGTGCAACAGCGCCCTAACGTACTGGCTTGTCCGTCGCATCAGAGCGCAGTACGCTGGCCGGATATGTCCAATATGAGCATCGCGTCCGGCCGCAAAGTCGGTCTCGTCGTCTGGGTGAGCGCCCTGGCAGCCATTGCAGTCTCCGGCGCCTGCCGCCAGGCGGCGAATACTGCGGCTAAAACGGCTTCCCCTGACACATGGGCGACCGTCGATGGCCGCGAGATCACACGCGACCAGGTCGACAAGGCCTACAAGCGGACGCGAGATCCGGGGCAGACGCTGTCCACCGAAGAGGAGCTGACCGCCAAATTGAGCCTGCTGAGCGATCTGATCGTTCAAGACATCCTGGTCGCGAAGGCCAATGCGGCGAAGGTCGTTGTTTCGGACAGCGAGCTCGACACCGCCTTCAACAACGCGAAGAAGAACATCCCCGACGATCAGTTCCAGCTGGAGCTGACCCGTCGTGGCATGACGGTGGCGGACATGCGTGATGGACTGCGGCGCGAGCTGCTCACCCAGAAAGTCGTCACGCAGGAGATCGGACCCAGCGTCATGGTCACCGATCAGGAGGTCAATGATTTCTTCAACGCGAATCGGGCACAGTTCAACGTCGCCGAGGAGGCCTATCACCTCGCGCAGATCGTGGTGACGCCGGTACGCGATGGCCAGGTGACCAATCGAACCGGTGACGATGCGACGACACCGCAGGCAGCGGTCGCAAAGGTCAAGATGCTGATGGAGCGGCTGATGGCGGGCGCCGACTTCCGCGATCTTGCCGTGGGCTATTCAGAAGATCCCGAGTCGGCCCCGCGTGGCGGCGACCTGGGCTTCGTGTCGGTGTCGCAGATTAAACAGTCGCCGCCGCCATTGCGCGACGCCGTGCTGAACAAGCAGCCCGGTTCCGTGAACGTGGCAGCTGCCAACGGTGCCTACAGCCTCGTGCTCGTCGTCGCGCACGAGATGCCTGGACAACGAGATCTCTCGATGCCTGGCGTGCGGGACGGGATCGTCAACACGCTGCGCGGGCGCAAGGAGCAGTTGCTTCGCGCGGCGTATCTCACAGCCGCGCAAAACGACGCGCAGGTGACCAACTACCTGGCGCGACGACTCGTCGAGTCGAAGGGGAAGCTGCCGGCCGCTCCGCTGTCGTCGCCCAAACAGAAATAGCGCGCGTCGCGTCGACTCCTTGGCCGGTCCGAAAGGACCGGCCCTACTTCGTCTCGCCGGCAGTCTCGCCAGGGGAATCGTCGAAGACCCAGCGTCCGCGCATGCCCTGCTTGAATCGCTCGCGCTCCTCGGGCGTCATGTGATGCCAGCGTTCTTTCATGTGACGCCCCCACCCCGGTCGGGGTCCGCCGCCCTTGCCGAACCCGCCGAAGAGAATCCGGCACAACGCAAGAATGCCGAGCGCCTGCCAGAAGGTCACTTCCCGCAATCCGAAGAGCGGAGGCAGCAGCCAGTTCCACAACAGCTGCACCACGAAGCCGCCGACCGCGAGAAAGACCACGAAACCCACAATCGCCAGCGGCACCCACAAGATCCATCGTTTCCTCATGTGTCGATTCCTCATCCTCGTGTCACATCGTCATGAATGCGTCTCAGTCGCCTGCGCAGGTGCAGCACGGCGTAGCGTTTGCGCGAAAGCAACGTGTTCACGCTGACGCCGCTCTCGGCCGCCATCTCCTTGAAACTGCGTCCCTCGATCTCGTGCGCGACGAACACCGCGCGCTGTTCCTCGGGCAGTTCGTCGAGCGCCGCTTCGATTTCAGCGAGCAGCACGAGGCGGGCATACTCCGCGTCCGGTCCTGCGTCTGCCGACGGCAGAAGGTCCTCGAGCTCCAGTCCGTCGTCTTCGTCAGCGATATCGGGCCGGCTGAAGGCGGCCCCTACGTGCTGTTTCCGAAACAGATCGACGATCCGGTTGCGTGCGACCTGAAACAGCCAGCCGGTGACGTGCTCGATCGGCATCAGCAGGCGGTTCGCTTCCACGAGCCGGTAGAAGACGTCCTGCAGGATGTCTTCGACGTCGCCCGGGTCGGGCACCCGCCGACGGATGAACGCACGGAGGCGGGATTGCTCTCTTGCGACGGTTTCGGAGATCCGCAGGTCCTGTTCGCGCGTCATCCGCTCCAGGTTCGCCGCGTCCTTCATTTGGTGGACCGTTTGAATCACTTCTGTAGCGGTCGCTCCGTCCGTCGACTCTCGCTCAGGACGCCCCGAGCGGAGTCGGGGGGGTTCTCGCGACCGCGAATCCGCGAACCAGCCAACGGGCAGCCCGCTCTGGAAATCGCCGGTACATCCCTCTAGTGATGTAGACGTATGGCAGGGAGCGGATATTGTAGGGTTGAGACGAGATGCGACCGAAGCCGCAGATTCCCACGGAGATCGAGGATTACCGCGACGAACGCTGGCGGCGTGACGCCGCGCGCTCCGTCCAGACCGTGATCGAAGCGGAGCGGTTCATCGAGCAGGTTGGATTCACCGCCTGCATGACCGATTCGCGGCGACCGGGCCCCTCGCTCTTCGTCGCCGTGTGCGGACGACGCGATGCGGTGCTGCCGCGTCATGTGCAGAAGGATCCCGAGTCGTCGCTGACGTGGACGTTGAAGGACCAGCTCGTGCGCCGGGGAAAGGTGTACTACGCCAAGCTGGCACGGAACAAAGCGATGTTCATCGCGCCCCGCATGATTCCGCACTTTCACGCGGTCTGGGGTGTGCGTCGATCGGACGAGCGGCATCGATTGAGCAGGAGCGCGCGGGCGATCCTGGCGGTGCTCCGCCACGAATGGGAGATGGCGTCGTCCGATCTGCGAAAGGAATGCGGTCTCACCGATCGGACCGCGTTCACGAAGGCGATCGATGAACTGCAAGCGGCGATGATCGTCGTCCCGAGTGAGGCGGTGTATCTGCCGAAGTTCACTTATCTCTGGACGCTCGGCGTGGGACGCTTTCCTGACGCGCTCCGTCAGCGAGTCGGTCGAGAAACCGCGGTACGCGAGATCGCGCGCTGTTTCCTCACCGGGGCAGGAATGACGATTCCGGGTGAATTAGCGCGCGTCACCGGCCTGTCGCGTCCCGAGGCCGGAAGGGGCAATCGCGCGCTGGTGGCCGAAGGCTACGCGACGATGCCCGCCGCAGGGTTCTATCATCTCGCAGCGGCTTCCGCCGGCGAGCCCAAGGAGGCCTCTAGAACTAGCTAAGCTAGGCGGAAGCGCCGGCTCCACTCACCCTACGGCGCCAAAGGCGCCGCCCGCTCATCAGGGCTTGCTGCGCCGCATGAATCGCAGCGACGTCGCTATGGCGACGTGCCGCTTCCGTTCCAGGTTGGCGCTCGTGCCGAACGCCGCGACGTCGATGCCGAAACGAGGCGAAAGATTGAACCCGGCGCCGCCCGTCGGTTCCCATCGCTCGTTCACATATCGCCCTCCCCCACGGAGTTGCATATTGCCGATCCGCTGCTCGTAGCCACCGCGGAAGGACGTGCCGTTGTAGCCGTGTCCGAACTCAGTGATAACTGTCCACGCGGGAGCGTTGTAGGTGAGGTTCGTGCGGATGTCCACCGGAAGTTCGACACGCGCGTCTGCGACAGGAACCGCCGGCAGGTCGACGAACGCCCCCCCTGTGAAGAGGCTGTTGAGCACGTAGTTGGTCAGCTCCACGTTCTTCCAATCGATCCGGTTCGCGATGCCGTTGACACCGAACCCCACTTCCCATCGATCGAGGACCGCCGCTACGCCCATATCGATGGCGAACCCGGTGCCGCTCGTCGACTCCGAGCGGACGATCGTCACCGGCAGGCCCAAAGCGGGATTGAACGTGAGGAGACCTTGGGCGTTGGTGTCGAGTCTGGCGTTGGGCGCGAAGTTCTCATATCGGAAGCCGTGGAGATAGTGGTAGTTCGCACCGAGGTACAGGCCGTCCAATGCTCCACGCCCGCCGCTCGGCCACGCAAGACGCGCGCGGTACCCGCCCGTGATCGCCAGCGCGAACTGACTCAACGTCTGGTTCGATATGTAGAAACTGGTGTTCGGCAGGTATGCCGGTGTCGGGCTGGCCAACAAACCTGCGAGCGCCGGATCGAACGATGACGAGGTCTGCATCGACAGATACGGCCCCGCGCCCACGTACACGCCCTGAAACGATCCGTCGCTGCCCTTGTGCAACTTGATGGTGCCGCCCCAGCTCGGTGAGGCCAGCCCTTCGGCGGTGAGGCTCGTGGCCGGCTCGAACCCGCGATAGACATTCAGATCGCGGCTGAGGGTGCCGTTGCGAATGTCGGTGACGAACTGCTGCCCCGATTCCGTATCGTTGCGCCCGATGATGTAGTGAATCGGACTCGCGGTGTATTCGATCGCGCGTACGAGATCGAAATCGGGCTTCGTCGGATCGAGCTTCGGGAGGTTGGGCAGAATCTGCAGCAGACCGAACGGGAGCACGATCGCGCGATACGGCCGCTGTTCGTCGACCATGTCGACGGCGATGTTGCTGGTCGAGCCGACGCCGCCCAGGCCGATGTTGCGGGCATCGAAGCTCCAGTTCTGTGCGAGTGCCGGCGTCGATGCCAGCACCGCGGCGTGCAGGGCCACAAAGAAAACAGTTCCACGAATCGGAAAGCTCATCCGCATTACCCTTCGTAACGTTCGATGAACGGTGGACGAACAGTCAGGGTCGCTCGGTGCCGAGCTTAACACCTCGCGTAGTCTCAAAAATCAACAGCAGCGTCATTGCACACCGCTGCGTTGCTGATCTCTTTCGTCGGGCCCGATTGCGCCAACTCGGTTGACGCATCCTTCCCCTTCGACTCGCTGCGCTCGCTCAGGGCCGGCGAGCGGATCGCGGCGCGGAGGAATGCGTCAGCCAGTCGGGTGCTGGCAGGTGTCGGAGGCGGCCACCGGCTCCAAATCTCTTCACTCGATTCCGATTGCGCCAACCAGGTTGACGCATCCTTCCGTGCGGCGATCCGCTCGCCGGCCAACGGCATCTCCGGCGTGTGCCTTACGACGTGTCGCCGCTCCTCCGTCGCAAGGGACTCACGCTGTTGCTTCTCCCCCGCGGCTCGCCTCGCCTGCGATGCCGTTGGCATCTATCGCGTGCGCGGCTCGCTCCACGCCGCGCTCCAGGACGCATCAACCCGGCTGGCGCAACAGTCCACGATGGACTGCGTGTCCGCGCTCGGGAACCGTCGGCGTCAGCGAGTCGGGCGCGGGTAGTATCAGAGTCGACCGCCTGAGCGGGTCGGGATCACGCCGCCGAGTCACCAGGGGACTGATCTTCGTTGCGATCAGATCGTTCGTCCGTCATGAACGAGCCGCCGAATGAGAGCGGAAACCCGAGCCGCACCTTCATCACGCGTTCACGCCGCCGCTCCGATTCGAGATTGAGCGCGCGCGCCTTCAACAGATCTTCGAGCGAGATCATCCCGAGCAGGCGGCGGCTGGCGCCGCGCTCGACGATTGGAAAGTGTGTCAGCCCCGTTTCAGCCATGCGGTGGACGACAGCGCGCAGCGGTTCGTCGGGATGAGCGACAGTCGGCGTCTTGCGCAAGATGGTCTCGAGCTTCGCGCCCGGATCGACTGTCGCGCGGGTGACGAGGCCGTGGAGATCGAAGCGGGTCACCACACCCTCGAGTGCGCCGTCAGCGGCGACGACCGGGTAGAGGCGCTGCGGTCCGCCTAACGCATCGACGCGGACTGGCGCTGCGAGTCGCTCGAGCGGCGCATCGATCGGCAGCGCCGCGACGCCCGCCCGCATCACCTCGCGGGCGAACAGAATCTCGAGCGGATCGATAGCGTACTCGCGGGTCACGTGATAGCCGCGACGCGAGATCTTCTCCGTCAGAATCGAGCGCTTGAGGACGAGCACGGTGAACGCGTGGGCAATCGACACGGCGATGAGCAGCGGCAGGAGCATGTTCACGTCGTGCGTCAGCTCGAGCGCGAAAATCACGCCGGTCAGCGGCGATCGCATGGTGCCGCCGAGGATCGCCGCCATGCTCGTGAGCGGCCAGAACCCGACCCCGAGATCGGGGAGCACCCAGGCTTCGACGCCACCGAGCGCCCCACCCATCATCAGCAGCGGGGCGAGCACCCCGCCGGATGTGCCCGAGCCGAGCGACACCGACCAGATCACCGCCTTGACGATCAGAATGCCGAGGATGACGCGCTCGGGCACGTCGCCCTGGAGCAGAGATGCGATCGTGTCGTAGCCGACCCCGAGCGCCTGGGGAAAGAACTTTCCGCCAACGCCGATCACGAGCCCGCCGAGCGTCGGCCACCACATCCAGTGAATGGGCAGCCGCGCGAAGGTGTCTTCAGCGGCGTAGACCGCGGCCGTCAGCACCGCAGAGAGCACGCCAGCGAGGAGTCCCGCCAGCACGCAACCCGCGATGCCTGAGAGGCCGATGAAGGCTGGATGGGCCGCGACCGGAAACAGAGGACCCAGGCCCAACAGCGAACGGCGCACCACGGCCGCCGTCGCACTCGCGAGCGCCACCGGTATGAAGCTTCGGGGCTTCCATTCGAACAGCAGTAACTCCACCGCGAGCAGCACCGCGGCCACCGGCGTCGCGAATGTCGCCGACATCCCGGCTGCCGCGCCGGCGACGAGGAGCGTTTTCCGTTCTGCGCTGGTGAGGTGAAAGCACTGCGCGATCACCGATCCGAACGCCCCGCCCGTCATGATGATCGGGCCTTCGGCGCCGAACGGTCCGCCCGATCCGATCGAGATCGCCGACGACAACGGCTTGAGCAGCGCGACCTTCAGTTGCACGCGGCTCCCGTTCATGAGGATCGCTTCGATCGCTTCCGGAATGCCGTGGCCGCGAATCCGTTCCGATCCATAGCGCGCCATGATGCCGATGATGAGACCGCCGAGCGCGGGGACGACGATGACGAACCATCCCAGATGCGCGTCGGCTGGAGACGCGGTGGCCGTGGAGAAACGGCCGAAGAAGAAGAGATTGGTGGCCAAGGCGATCAGCGCCAGCAGCCCCTTGGCCAGAAAGGCACCGACGACACCGATGCCGGCCGCCAACGGCGCGACCAGCAGCACGCGTCTGGACGCCGTGAAATCACCGAGGTCATCGACCGCATCGTGGGCCGGGTTATCCACGGCGCGCTCCGCGTCGGCGGCGTGTCCCGTGATCTTCGAAGAACATCACCGGTGTGCGCGAGGTGTCATCCATCGCCAGCGCGAGCTCGCCGAGCGCAGCGGCGAGCTGCCGCCGGCGCGTCGCCGACAGCTGTTTGATCCCGCGTATCAGGCGATCCTGTGGCACGTCTGGTGCCTTCGCGGCGACACGCGCGCCCTGCGCGGAGAGCGACAGCACGACGCTGCGCCGATCTTCGCCGGAGCGGACCCGCGTGATGAGGCCGCGTTCGACCAGCCGCGTCACCACCGTCGAAACGCTGCTCTGATGCGTATGTGTGCGCGCCGCCAGCTCGTTGACCGAGATCGACGGCGACACGGCGAGCTTCTGCAGCACGAACAGCTGCGCGCCGCTCAGGCCGACGCTGGTCTCCGCCCAGCGCGACGATTCTCTGAGGCCGTGCACGATCCGCCGAATCGCGTCGAGCACGGCCTGCGTGTCGCGACCCGGAGATGTATTGGAGCCCATACAATATCTGTACACAGCGTTGGCATTGGAGACAAGGCCGCGAGTCGCGCGCTTGCGGATCGTCAGCGTCGGCGCGGATGACGGGCGCGAGGACGGTTGTTCAGCGCTGGCAGACCGGGCAGTAGAACGTCGATCGTCCTGTCTGCACGCGGCGTCTGATCGTGCCACCGCAGCGAGGGCGTGGGCAGGGCTCGCCGGCGCGTTCGTAGACGCGGAATCTCGATGATCGATAACGCCGTCGGGCCGCGCGGTCGATGGCGCGCGTCAGCACCTGCTTGATCGCCGCCGTGAGGCGTACCGCGGCCTGGCGTGGCGCACCTGATGGCGTGGCGATTGTCGATGCCCTTCGCAGCGGCGACAGCCCGGCGACGTGCAGCGCTTCGCTCACGTAGATGTTGCCCAGTCCAGCCACCGTCCGCTGATCGAGCAGTGCCGCCTTGAGGGTGGTCTTCTTACCCTTGCACGCACGCGCCAGAGCCGCGGCGGTGAAGTCGGACGACAACGGCTCGGGTCCGAGCCGGCTCAGAACTGGATGACGTGCGAACTGGTCGGGTCGGAGCAGCTCCATGATCCCGAATCGGCGCGGATCGTTGAACGTGACCCGAGCGCCGGACGACATCGAGAAGACGACGTGGTCGTGCCGCTCGACCATGTCGTCAGCGCGTTGGTCTCCAGTGGACGTGTCGATTCGAAAGGATCCCGACATGCCGAGATGCATCACCAGCGTGTCGCGCGACGACAGCGCCGCGAGCAGGTATTTGGCCCGTCGCGTCAACGCGTCGACACGCTGCCCGATGAGTCGCGCGTGAAAGTCCCTCGGAAATGGCGCGCGAAGGTCGGGCCGCCGCACCTGGACGTCGACGAAGCGGGCGCCGCTCATGACCGGTTCGAGCTCGCCACGAACCGCTTCGACTTCAGGGAGTTCGGGCACGGTGGTTCACTATGGAAAGGGCGACGCGGCGTTGCTCCGCAGATCGGTTCGAGATCAGAATCCGACGGCCTGCCCGTCCTTGCGATGGTCGGACCCGGCTCGATAGAAGCCCTTGACCGCCGGCTGCCCACCAGCCGGACCCGCGTCGTCGTCCGGCGTGAACATGATCGCCTGATAGCCGCCGACGCTGTCGCCGTTGATCGAGCGCACCGTGTGCCCCATCGCCCGCAGTTTCTCGCCGACCAGTCCGAAGAGGCGCGACTCCATCGTCAGCACGTTGGAGACCTGCATATGGCGGAAACGGGCCATGTCGGTTGCAGCCTGCACGTTCGCGCCGAGATCGAGCACGTTCAGCAGGACCTGCGCGATGCCCTGCGCCTGCATGTCTCCGCCCATCAGCGTGATCGTCATCAGCGGACGATTGTTCTTCATGACGAACCCGGCGGACAGCGTGTTGAACGGGCGCTTCTGCGGGGCGATCGCATTGGGGCTCCTGGAATCGAGCGTGAACAGAGCGCCACGATTGTGGAGCGAGATCCCGTAGCCGGGCACCGTGAGGCCGGAACCAAATGACGAGTACAGGCTGTTGACCCACGCCACCATATTGCCCGATCGATCCGCGGTCGACAGGACGATGGTGTCACCGCCGGTCTCGTCGTTCTTTCCTGGTCTGGCGGAGGCGGCTCGCTCCGGGTTCACTCGCGCGCACAACGAGCGGGCATGCGTCTTCGAGAGGAGTGTGTCGAGTGGAACCGTCGCGACGTTCGGATCGGCATTGAACGCGTAGAGATCGTTGAAGGCGAGCTTCTTCGCCTCGATCACGAGATGCCAGTACTTCGGGTTCACCGGGCCGAGTGTCGCCAGCGTCTGTCCAGGAGCCCAGGTCGGCAGACAGGTTTCGAGGATATTGAGAATCTCGTTGGCGGCCCACGTCTGCGCTGGCGGCGGAAGCGTGAACACGTCGTAGCCGTGATAGGTGCTGGTTGCGGGCGTGACCCACTCGCCGTGATACGACGCGAGATCATCGAGCGTCATCGTGCCGCCGACCCGTGTGGACTTCTCGACGATCGCGCGAGCCACCTCTCCCTTGTAGAAGCCGTCCCGGCCCTCACGCTGCAGTACGCGAAACGTCCGCGCGAGATCGAGGTTGCGGACGATCTGTCCCGGAGCCGGCGCCTGGCCGCGGATGTACCACGTCGCGATTGCATCAGAGTCGCGCGCGGTGCAGCACTTGCGCGGGTCGCTCGGGTTGGCCGACAGGCTGTTCGGCAGCCGCCAGTCGTTCGCGATTCGTTCCGAGACCGGGAATCCCTGCTGGGCGTAATCGATTGCCGGCTGCAGCGTGTCCGCCAGTGTCATCGAGCCGAAGCGATGCAGCACTTCGTCCCATCCCCAGACTGCGCCAGGCACGGTCACGGTCAAGATGCCGCGCGACGGCATCCCTGAGCCGGGGCCCCAATCCTTCGCATTCCAGCTGTATCCCAGCGTGTTCATGCGCTCGATGGTCTGGCCGCTCGGCGCCGTGCCACTGGCGTTGAGCGCATAGAGCCTGTTCTCTTTCGCGATGTAGATGATGGCGAAGAGATCGCCGCCGGGCCCGACGTTCATCGGCTCCATCACGCTGAGCACGGCGGCGGTCGCCACCGCCGCATCGATCGCGTTGCCCCCTCGCTTGAGAATCTCGAGTCCCGCCTGCGCCGCGAGTGGCTGGCTCGTGGCGACCATGCCGTTCCGTGCCATGACCTCGGAGCGATGTTGAGACAACCAGCCTTGCGAACGATCGCCGGACACCGCGCTGCACCACGCGGGCTTCGGAGTCGCGTTGCACGATTGGATGGGAGACTGCGCGAGCACGAGCGGGGCGAGGCTCGCCACCCCGATGGCGAGGCCAACCCCCCACGAACGCAGACGAGACGAACGGGACATGAGACCTGGCATTAGCGGGCCTTTGCTTTACGTGACGTTCGAGCACGACCCGATGAAGGGGTGCGAACGACGTCGTACTCCAGGCCGATAATGCCTGTCTTCTCGTAGACGCGCTGCGATCGCAGTTTGAGTGTGGCTCGTGCCGCCGGAGACGGCAGCATCGGAATGCCGGTACCCAGCAGGACCGGAATCAGAGCCATCTCGACCCGATCGACGAGGCCTGCCATCAGCAGGCTGCGAAACAGCTCTCCGCCGCCGAAGATCGCGATGTCCTTGCCTGGCCTGGTGCGCAGTTCGGTGACCAGACTCACCGCATCCGGCTCAATCCGGACGCGCGCGAAGTCGCTCTGCTTCAGCGTGCGCGAGCAGACGATGTTCTCGATCCCGGGGGTCGACTTCGACTGGGTGCCCATGCGTCCCATGGCGTCGAACGTCTTACGCCCGATGAGGTAAGTGTCGAACTGCTTCATGAGTCCAGCGAAGTCGATGTCGGGATCCATCACGATCCAGTCGTATTCGCCGTTGGGCCCGGCGATGTATCCGTCGAGACTCATGGCTCCCCCGAATCGCACGAGTCGCATGGGCTTCCTCTCGGCTGCGTCGCTCGCTCAGCCGGCGCCGATTCTACTGTGGGATGGCCGAAAGGCGAACGCCGGCCCTCGGTTCGGGGCTCACGTCCGAACCCGGCGACATGGTACGTCTGCTGCTACACGTGGCATGTTCCGCTCGCACGCGGTTCGAACCGGAGGGGACATGGCAGCACACGCTCACACCTGTGACGGCAGCGATCGACTGATTGATGGGCGCTTGTCTCGACGACGATGGCTCGCCCGCACCGGCGTGGCCTGGGCGGGACTCATGCCGTTGGGCATGCTCATGAGCCAGCGCAAGACGAGTGAGCCGAAAGAAAAGGAAGAGGCGGAAGACGTCGCTCCTCCTGAAGATCTCATGCGCGAGCACGGCGTGTTGAAGCGCGTGATGCTGATCTACGAGGAGGCGATTCGCCGGATCGACGCGAAACAGTCGCTCTCACCCGACCCGGTCAAGAACGGCGCGCAGATTATCCGCTCGTTCATCGAGGAGTACCACGAGAAACTCGAGGAGGACTACCTCTTCCCACGTTTCGAGAAGGCCGGTCGCCTCACTGATTTGACCAGCGTCCTCCGCGCGCAGCACATGGCCGGGCGGCGGCTGACCGATCAGATTACGCAGCTCGCGACCGCGGCCTCGCTCAAAGATCCACAATCCGCGGCGCGCCTTCGCGAGGCGATGCGGCAGTTCATTCGGATGTACTCGCCGCACGAAGCCCGCGAGGACACGGTGCTCTTCCCCGCACTTCGCATGGTCGTGTCGAGGCACGAATTCGACGCGCTCGGCGAGGACTTCGAGAAGAAGGAACATCAGCTGTTCGGCGGGGAGGGGTTCGAGAAGATGGTCGACCGCGTCGCCGCGATCGAGAAATCGCTCGGCATCTACGACCTGGCGCAGTTCACGCCGAAGTGACGGATCGCCGCAGGCTCACGTGTCCGATCCATCTGGTATAAAGCATTGATGCACCATAGTTGTGCGCGATTGGTAATCATCGCCGCGATTGCGATGGCATCGTCGATCGCAGCGACTGCGGCGCCCCAGGCGGAGTGCTTCATGCTTGCGCGGGACGGCAGGCCCACCTTCATCTCCGATTCAGGTGAATGCGCACGTCCGACAGCGCCTGCATCCACCTTCAAGATCCCACACGCGCTCATTGCACTCGAGACCGGCGTCATCATGGCAGACACGATCTTCCAGTGGGACGGATCGTCACGCGCGAACGAGAGCTGGCAACGCGACCACACCCTGGATTCGGCCATCAAGTGGTCGGTGCTGCCGTTCTTCCAGAACACCGCACGGCTGATCGGACCCGACCGGATGCACCGATGGCTGGCTCGCCTGAAGTACGCCCACGACAGTTTCGACGGCGACATCTCCACGTTCTGGCTGAACGGCGATCTGGTGGTGTCGCCGATCGAGCAGCTCGCGTTTCTCGAAGGGTTCTTCGGGCGGCAGCTGCCGGTCTCCGCGCCGCACGTCGCGACGGTGCAGCGCGCCATGCAGATGCCCGCAGGACACGTGGTGACGGCGGCTGGCCCGCATCGCTTCGATCTGTCGTGGCCGGCAGACACCATCGTTCGGACCAAAACGGGCAACACGACGGTG
Organism: Vicinamibacterales bacterium; assembly: GCA_036407095.1. Classification (GTDB taxonomy): domain Bacteria; phylum Acidobacteriota; class Vicinamibacteria; order Vicinamibacterales; family UBA2999; genus Gp6-AA40. Next base: position 95,514 of record DASWZV010000034.1, read on the forward strand.
AAGGATGAACGGGTGAGTTGGCTGATCGGTGCGCTGGAGGTGAAGCGTGAGCGGTATCTGTTCGTGGCTCGCGTCAGGTCGGGCGGTTCACTCGATACGTCGGCTGCGATCGATCTCGCACAGCGTGAGCTCAACGTCCATCGGCCGTAGTTTTGCGGAGATAGCGGACAGACGGTTTCGCACGGAGACACGGGGCAACGGAGATCGGACGGAGGGGAAACGCTGACCCACGTGTGATGCGCAGGTGGGGGCGTCGGCTTTCGGCCGACGCATGAGGCGAGAGTCGCTCGCGAAGACAAGCGCGGGCCCGTGCCCTGCCGCGTGTGTTTCGTGAACGACTCTCGTCCCATCGCGCGCTGCGCGCGCGCCCCACCCGCGCCGGACCTGTCGCAACCGGTAAGCCTTCGTCCGACCTCCGTGCCTCCGCGTCTCCGTGCGAACCGTGTCTCCGTCACCTCCGCAGCATGCAGACGATGGGAAGGAGACGCATCATGTCTCTGAGTGTCGCGGCGTGTGCCTCGTTTACGGCACGAGTGAGGTCGGCCTGTCCACCGATCGGAACGCTGGCCATGCATCCCGTAGGTACAGGCCGAACGGAATCCACCAGATGACGTCGTTGGTCAGGCACAACACGAAAGCCGATATCGGCCATGCACCGGTCGCGATCAACCAGCTCATGCCGATCGGCCCGAGCAGCTTTCCCGTCAGTCCGACGGCCGCGATGAGCCAGCCACGCTCGGGCACGCGGGCGACGTCGAGGTAGAGCACACCGTACAACCCCACTACCATCCCGAGACACGCGAACACAGCAGGCTGGTTCGACAGCGGCATGCCGCTGAAACGGAACACCCACTGCGGATCGGCAACCGACCACAAGCCCCACCCGATGTTGTACAGGCCAGCGGCGGTGAACACGACCCGGTGAAACCGTCGCCGACGGATCACTGCCAGGGCCAGTTCCCATGTGGCAGCTCCAGCGCCGCATACAAATCACGGAGGCCCGATGCGAAGACGCCGACTGCCATCATCGCGAGGCCCCAGCGCAGCACCTCCGGTAGATCGCGAGACGTTGTCACCAGCCCGCTCGGCAGGCGCGACCACGCAATCAACACCGGAATGAGGCTCGCGATCATCGCGCCATACAGGATGCCCATGACTGCGTGCGTGACACGCTCGCCGGCGTAGACGTCTCCCAGCGCCTTGCGCGCGTCGGCTTCCACCACGAAATCAGTGAGTGTGAGGACGATCTCCGCAATCAGCACGCCGACGAGCACCCACATCCAATGACCCTGCCACGCGAGCCAGGGCAGCGTGCCGAACAGAACGGCATAGAAGAAATCGCGTGCGGCATGCAGCTTCAGTTCGGAGGCGCAGCGGACACCCTGCGCCGGGAGACGCGCGCGCCACTCGTGGTAATAGAGTGTGTCGAATGCGCCGATGACGCCCTGAATCGCGAGCAGCCAGAGCGCCACGATCATGGTCGCGTCTCGTCGAGCTCCACGATCCCGGCGTAGGAGATCAATGGTCCGGCGATCGGAAGCACCACGCGAACATCGACGCGAAGCTGTCGTATGCCGGCGGGATCTTCACGTGCCTCCACGCGCGGCGCCCACGACGCCGGGATAGGAAGGCGAACCGATCTGAACAGGAATGCGGCGTTACTCTGAACGTAAAGAAGACTTCGGTCAGACACGTGCAGACGAAAGCGGAACTCGAGCATGCCAAAGCGTTCGGCCAGTCCGTCCTGACATGCGTACTGCACCGTGTCGAGACGCCGGGCGCTGAACGTCCTCGCCCAGTGCTCGCTCTCGTCGCGTGTGGTGATGACGAGTCGCGTGTCGGCTGCAGCGCTCGGCTGCGGCAATCGCAGCATCCGCGCGACCACACGAGCAACCGGGTGGCGGCCGCATTCGATGCGAACATCACCGTGCGCGCGAACGATCGCGCGTGCGGTATGCAGGCATCGGAGCGGCTCCGCAAGCTGATGCCAGGACGCCCCCAGGACTCGCGCGTACAGCGGCGCGGTGACCGATGTCGATTGGCGGTGAACGCCTATTTCCGGACCCACGTCTCAGTGGTTTTCGTGGGGTTGCCTCCGCTCTGACCGACAGTCTCGACCGTCATCGTCTTGCCGTCCGCCGACACAATGCTGGTGGACGTGACAAACGGCTGGCCGTTCATCTTCACGACCGCGTTGTAATGGTGATCGTCGATGCGTTTGACTGCCATCGTCTGGCCGGAGGGCTTGCCCCCGATCAGTGCGGGCGCGTCTCGGCCGTCCATCGGTGAATCGATGGTGATCGGCGCTGCGGCCGGCTGTCCGCTCGCCGGCGGTATCTGGTAGATGAGGCGCAGTCCGCCGTTGCAGCACGCCTCGACCGTCAGCGTGATGCCCTTGCCTTGTGCGTCGGTTCGGACCCATGTGCTGCCGACGCCGAACTGTGCGTGCGCGTGATCAACGCAAACCAGCAAAAAAGCGACGCTGCAGATCAATCGTCGAACCGCAAACGCGTGTCTCATGGGGACCTCCGTGAAAGCGCGAATCCTATCGCATCCTAAGAATCTCATGTGATCCGCGAAACCGACGTCGGTCGGCTCCTCCGACGCCAGGCCGCGGGCGACATGCCCACGACGGCCTTGAACGCGCGGCTGAACGCAGCCTCTGACTGATACCCGACGTCAAGGGCTACGGCCGACACCTTCGCGGTGTCCTCGGAGAGCAGCCGCGACGCGAGCTGGATGCGCCACCGCGTGAGATACCGCATGGGCGGCTGCCCGATGAGCGCACTGAAACGATCGGCGAGCCGCGATCGTGACACGCCGATTTCTTTGGCGAGCTGTTCCAACGACCACGGATCGGCGGGTCGACCATGCAGAAGCGCGAGTGCCTGCGCGACGATCGGCTCGCGGAGCCCGGTCAGCCATCCGGTCTGCTCATTCGAGAGTGAACTCAGGTAGCGTCTGACGACTTCTACGAAGAGGAGCTCGCTGAGATGCAGGAGCACACACCGCGTGCCTGACTGCCGTTCCTGGCATTCCGCGATCGCGAATTCCACCAGCTGCGTGAGGCGCTCACTCGCCCCCGTCCCCGGCGGCAGTCGCAGATAGAGCACCCGGGGAAGCGCTTCGAGCACCGGATTGTAGGGACGAACGTCGCAACCGAGGAATCCGCAGATGATGCGCGCGCGTTCGGCGCCTCCTCCGCCTTCGGTCACGGTGAACGGAGCGGACCGTGTCGCCATGAGCTGGAAGAATTCCAGCACCGCTTCCGGCGGCACGTGAGATCGCAGATCCGGCGCACTGGCCATCGTGTAGGCATCGCCGTGTGGAACGACGAATACATCGCCGGCCTCCAGGCGGACGGGTGTCTCGCCGCGAAGCGCAGCCCAGCATGCGCCCTCTTTGACGATGTGATACGACACGACGTGTTCCGCGCCAGGCAGCACGATCGACGCAAAGTCGGAGGCGGTGGGGACGTCGTCCACCCAGGGCGAGGACACTTCCATTGGAAAGAACAAGGCGCCGGTGAGTCTCACGGCGCGGAGGACTTCCGAGAGGACGTCCACACTGCCCGACTCGTGCACGGTCGTCGAGGCCTGAGACTCTGCAATCGTGTCGACGCGCCGGGCGGTGGACGCCAGGGCAGACAACTCGGACGGCCGGTCATGGTGGTAGGCCACCGCGCGATCTTACAGTCCTCCCCATCTGCTCGCTGAGCACGGGAGGACGCACATGGCTTCAGCACAGGCATCCGTTCGGACGATCTGGGCACTTGGCGACTACCACCGGTTTGCGACCGCAACGGTCTGGACGCTCGGGCCCGTGCTCGTCGAAGTGTGCCGGATATCTGCGGGCCAGCGTGTGCTCGATGTCGCCGCCGGTACTGGCAACGTCGCGATCCGGGCGGCCCAGGCGGGCGCGACGGTCGTCGCGTTGGATGTGACGCCCGAGCACTTCGAGGCGGGCCGGCGCGCCGCCGGCGAGGCCGGTGTCGATCTCGAATGGATTGAAGGCGACGCGACCGCGCTCCCGTTTGCCGATGCCGAGTTCGATGTCGTCACGTCGTGCTTTGGTGCGATGTTCGCCGCCGATCATCAGGCGACGGCGCGCGAGCTTCTGCGCGTCTGTCGGCCTGGTGGTGTGATCGGCATGATGAATTTCGCACCTCGCGGCGCCGCCGGCGACTTCTTTCAGCTGCTCTCGGCCTACGCTCCGCCGCCGCCTCCGGGTGCCCTCTCGCCGCTGTTGTGGGGAACCGAGGATCACGTGCGACGCCTGTTTGGTGACAGGGTGCAGTCGCTGAACATGACGCGGTGCGAGTACGTCGAATCGGCGTCGAGCGCACGCCAGTACTTGGAGCTGTTCAAATATACATTCGGACCCATGGTCGCGATCTACGCGAGCCTGAAGGATCAGCCGCGTAGAGCGGAGGCTTCAGCCTCCGCGGTCACGGAGCTCGACGAGGCATTTCTTCGGTTCACCGCACAGTGGAATCGAGGCGCACCGGACGGACCCGTCCAGCTCCCTTACGAGTACCTGCTCGTCATCGGCCGAACGCTCGGCGCCTGACTCGGGTCGCTTGACAATCGGTAACCTGATGGTTACCTTTAAGGTAACCATATGGTTACCGTCTCAGCCGCCGCCCGTCAGGACGTCGTGTTTCGGGCCATCGCCGATCCCACGCGACGCGAGATCCTTCGACTGCTGCGCGACGGCGGGCGCAGCGTCGGAGATCTTGCCGCGAACTTCAGTCAGAGCCGGCCCGCGATCTCGAAGCACCTGCGGCTGCTGCGTTCGGCCGGGCTCGTGGTCACCCGTGAAAGCGGCACCACCCGTATCTGCCAACTGAACGCCAAACCGCTTCGCGCGGTGGACACCTGGCTGCGCGATTACGAAGCGCTGTGGAGCGTTTCGCTCCGTCAGCTCAAACGTTATGTCGAGGATAAGTCATGAATCCGACCAGTATCAGTGCCGACACCATCGTCGAGGAGATCACGATCGACGCGCCCGCTGCGCGCGTGTTCGATGCCTTCATCACTCCGTCCGAGCGCATCATATGGTGGACCGCTCCCGACGGCCGCTTCCGCACGACGCACATGGATTCCGACCTGCGTCCGGGCGGCAAGTGGGAGATGCGCGGGACCCGGCAGGATGGGTCACCTTTCTCCGTCATCGGGGAATATCGCGCCGTCGAACGCCCGACGCTGCTCGTGTTCACGTGGCTGCCTGACTGGCAGGGCGACGCGATTGAATCGCTGGTGCGCGTCGAGTTCACGGAAGCCGGCGGCGCCACCCGCGTTCGGCTGACGCATTCCGGTCTCACAAGCGAGCGGTCGCGGACCAGCCATCGGGGATGGCCACAAATCCTGGCCCAGCTGAAGGCCTACGTGAACGCGCGCTGAGAAAAGGGCGCGGGAGGATCGGCGCACGTTCGATTCCGCTGCCGAACACTCTCGTTCCCGTGAACGAACAGCCATTTCGCGGCGGGGGTGACGATCGTCGCCATATGCTCGCGAATTGGCTGGATTTTTCCGGGCGCGCTGTGGCATTTCAGTTGCCTCGCGAAGAGCGGCGATGGCTTCGATCGGTCAGGACATCCGCTACGCGCTTCGGGCGCTCCTCAGATCGCCAGGCTTTACGGCGGTGGCGGCCCTCTCGCTGGCGCTGGGCATCGGCGCAACGACCGCAATCTTCAGCCTCTGGTACGGGGTCCTGCTTTCGCCGCTGCCTGGTGTCGACAAGCCGGAACAGCTTGCCATCCTCACGAATCCGAATTCCGCCGGCCTCTGGCGGGGGCGTCACATCAGCAGTGTCGACGGGCCTCGCACCTGGCTCACGGTCGAGGAATTCCAGGATCTGAGGGACCACGCCAGAAGTTTCTCCTCGGTCATGGCATCGCAGAGCAGTCTCAACACCTCTCCCGTCGGGGTCGATGGAGGTGCAGCGGAGGACGCGCGCTGGCGGCTCGTGTCGGGCGAATACTTTCAGACGCTTGGTGTTCAACCTGCCCTCGGCCGACTGTTCACCGCCGCGGACGACCGATCTGAAGCCCCGTACGCAGTCATCAGCCATGCCTACTGGCAGCAGCGCTTCGGCGGCCGCGCTGATGTCATCGGAAAAGCGCTCACGATTCAGCGGACGACGCTCAGCATCGTTGGCGTCGCGTCGCGGGGATTCATCGGTGAAACAACCGGAGAGCGACCGGACTTCTGGGCGCCACTGCTGCTGCAGCCGAAGGTGATGCCCGGACGCGATCGTCGTCACGACACGCCACCGGAGAAGAGCATGTGGCTACACGTGTTCGGGAGGCTGACGCCGGGTGTGACGCTCGCACAGGCGGCAATCGAGTCGAACGCGATCTTTCACGCCGGCCTCGAATCGTTTTACGGAGCGGGTACGTCGCGCGCCCAACCCGATGACTTTCTCGATCAGCAGCTCGGACTTCAGTCAGGTGCGCGCGGTGCAGCACCCAGCCGCAAGGAGTTCTCGCAATCGCTGAGTGTCCTGCTGGCAGCCATCAGCGTGCTGTTGCTCATCACCTGCGCCAATCTGGCGAGTCTGGTGCTGGCACGCGGCAGCCGACGGCGAACGGAAATCGCGCTGCGTCTCTCCCTTGGTGCCACGCGTCAGGGCGTGATTCGTCAGCTCATGATCGAAAGCGTGCTGCTGGCCGCGCTTGGCGCGGTGGCCGCAATGCCGATCGCCTACGCCATTCACTCGGGGCTGGTGGTGATGCTCGCGGCCGCCGTTCCGTCGTTTGCGATGGCGTTCGTGGTCGACCTGACGCTCGCCGCCTTTGTCGTGTTGGTGACGCTGGTCACGGGCGTGTTCGTTGGTGCACTTCCAGCGTGGCAGATCAGCAAGCTCACGCCCGGGCTCGTGCTTCGAACGGAACCGCGTGGTGCCATCGGACTTGCCGGACATGTCCGCTCTGGCCGTCTTCTTGTTGCCGCGCAACTGGCGCTCTCGCTCCCATTGCTCGTGGGCGCCGGTTTGCTCGTGCGGACGGTCTACAACCTGCAGCGCATGGACCTCGGGTTCGCCAGCGAACGACTGGTGCTTCTGCGCGTCGATCTTCGCGGCGCTGGCGCCAACGTCACACGGACGGAGGTCATCAGCAAGCTGCTCGACTCGTTCCGCGGGACTCCAGGCGTGAGAGCGATCACCTACTCGAGCCTTGGTCTGTTTCAAGGCGGCGACTCGTACGATGCCCTCGAAGTCGAAGGATTCCAACCGACGCATGATCGCGATCGAGGTGCCCGCGTCGACCGGGTGGGCCCCGGCTACTTCTCGACGCTGGGAATCCCGATCCAGCAGGGCCGCGAACTGCTTCAGTCCGATGTCGGCGCGTCACGTGCTGCGTGCGTGATCAATCAGGCGTTCGCGCGACAGTTCTTCGATCAGCGCGCTGCGCTCGGCGCCCATGTCACATCGGTCGATGACGACCGGAGCCGGCGATCGTGTGAGATTGTCGGCGTCGTGCAGAACGCGCGCTCGCAGAGCCTGCGCGATGACGTGGAGTCGCGGTACTTTGTCGCCGCTGAGTCGCCCGCCGCACCGACATTTCTGATTCGTACTGCGACCGAAACGGGACCAGTGATTGCCGCTCTCCGTACGGCGGTTCGGCAGAACGACGCCGCGTTCGTGATCCTCGAGGCGACTTCGCTCGACGATCAGATGGCGCCTCTCACCGCGCAGGATCGCGCGACCGCACGGCTCGCGCTGCTGTTCGGCATCGTGGCTCTCGCGCTCGCGGCGATGGGATTGTACGGCGTCCTCTCTTACGCGATCAGCGCGAGGAGAGATGAGATTGCGGTCCGCATTGCCCTGGGCGCCGTGCCCGGTCGTGTGGTCTCGATGATTCTTGCGGACGCGACCATCGTCGTTGTGTTCGGACTTCTGGTCGGAGGAGCGCTCGCGTACGCGGGCGCGAGGCTGGGCGAGAAACTGCTGGCCAGCCGGCTGTACGGCGTGGCCCCGCAGGATCCGCTGACGCTGGCGCTCTCGATTGGCGTGCTGCTGGTGGTCGCGTTCGCAGCGTCGTACATCCCTGCCGCGCGCGCATCGAAAACCGACCCTATCACGGCCCTTCGATAGGGCTCACGGGGCGACGTTACATCGGGATTCGCACGAGCAGCACAACAGCTGCGGCGACGACGATGGCGCCGATGGCGTGCGCGACGCGTTCGCCGTCTGGCGCGAGACGCTCGGCCGTGATCGCAGTCGTCACGACCGCCATCACGCGCAGATCCATAACCCCGAGGACGAACATGATCACCATCAGATTGCCGCAACAGCCGCTGCAGTCGAGGCCGAGGCGGAGGCCGTGTCGCCAGGCGGCGACAGCAGCCGCCGGCAGCGCACGGCCGCGCTCGAGCGGCTCACGGCAACACGCGAGCCGACGCGCTTTCCATCCGGTGAACTGAAACGCGCCGGCGATCAGGACGACGACGCTGCCGGCGATCGGTATCGCACCCGCCGCTGCAGGATGTCGCACCTCGATCGCCGTCAGCGCGACTCTCAGCGGATACGCGACCATTCCGAACACGGTCCATACGAAGAAGTACCCGATGCTCACGATCGCGGTTGAGAGACCGAGGCGCCTCGCGTCGCTTGCGCCGATCGACTGGCGATAGCGCCGTACCATCGGGATCAAGGACGGCAGCATCATCGCCACCATCATGACGACCCACATGCCAAGGAACGATGCTGCGGCCGTGGGCCACGGCTGTCCGGACATCGGCATCTCGCACATGACGCGCTCAGTCCTTGTACTCGTCGCGACGGCGCCACCACGCGCCTTGCTCATTGCGCCCCTTCGGTGCGCGATCGAGCCACTGATACATGCCCCACAGGCCGTCGAGTCCGCGAGCATACGCGGAGTAGGTGTGGTACAGGACTCCATCTTCGAGAACGAACGCGCTCATGCCCGGCCTCTCGCGCGTGAACGTGGCCGCGTCGGTGCCGCTCATGGCCGCGAAGGAGACGGAGTCCGAGCCGGGCGCGGGGTGCTTCCACGCGCCCTCGCGGTGGTAGTTGTATTCGATGCCCTCGCGCTGCTGCTCCTCCGTGAACCGGACGCTGAAGTCGGCGTTGAAGTCGGTGCCAGACGAGGACGCCCACGGGAACGTCCATCCCAACCGGCGCTTGTACGCCTGCAGCTTGGCGAGCGGTGCACGTGACACCGCTGAAAACGCGACGTCGTGATGCTCGAGGTGCACGACGAAGCCGTTGAAGCCGTCCGCGATCGCCGAACACGAGGGACATCCCGCCGTGTAATCGGGGCCGAACATGAAATGATAAACGAGGAGCTGTGATCGTCCCCCGAACAGATCGGCCAACGATGCGCTTCCCTTGTCAGTGTCGAATCGATACTCCTTGGCGATTCGGACCCACGGCAGTTCTCGCCGTCGCTGCGCCAGCTCGTCGCCGCGCCGCGTGTGTTCCTTCTCTGCCTCGAGCAGCTCGAGCCGTGCGGCGATCCACTGATCGCGAGTTCCGGTTGCATGTGTCGTCATCGCGTTCTCTCTCCTCGTGTATCCGTTGGGTCCTTGCGTGAAGCCGTCGAACGACCTGAAGCGTAGCGATCGTTGTTTTCCTGTGGGATGCCGTGATTGCTCCCTGGCCGTGAGATAGATTTAGCGCCCGGGCATCGAAGGGTGGGAGTGACAAGTGTGGCGGGATTCGGATGGACTCGCTGATCACAGCCGCAGCGCGTGCGCTCGCCGCAGGTGATCCCCTCGGCGCACTGAAGCGCGTTGCGCTGCGTGACGATGCACCTGCGCTCGCGCTTCGAGGCATCGCGATGGCGCAGCTCGGCGACCTCGTTCGCGCGAAGACACTGCTGCGAAGGGCGGCGCGGGCGTTCGGTCCGAAAGAGGCGGTCGCTCGCGCGAGGTGCGTGGTCGCCGAGGCGGAGATCGCGCTCGTGTCGCGCGATCTCGGTTTTCCTGCGAAGGCACTCGACGCGGCGCGGGCGACGCTCGACGCCCACGGCGATCGGGTGAACGCCGCGCACGCGCGGTATCTCGAAGTCCGGCGTCTTCTGCTGATCGGACGCCTCGACGAAGCCGAGCGTGCGATCGCCGATCTCGATCCCTCGCTCTTTCCTCCCGCGTCGAGAACCGCGCATGAACTGGTGGTCGCCGGCATTGCGATGCGACGCCTGCGAACGAAAGCCGCGCGCGAGGCGCTCGATCGTGCCGAGCGGACTGCGCGTCACGCACGTATCCCTGCGCTGATCGCCGAAGTGGAGAACGCATCCCGCGTCCTGACGACGCCTGCCGCACGCTTGCTTGCCAGAGGCGACGAGCGACCGCTCCTGCTCGCGGACGTCGAGTCGTTGCTGGCGTCGACGGCATTCGTCGTGGACGCGTGCCGTCATGTCGTGCGTCACGCCGGGCGCGTCATCTCGCTGGCGACGCGGCCGGTCTTGTTCGCGCTCGCACGCGCGTTGGGCGAAGCGTGGCCTGGAGACGTGCCGAGGGATGTGCTCCTGGCACGCGCGTTCGGAGCGAAGCTTGCGGATGAATCGCATCGCGCGCGGCTGCGGGTCGAAATCGGTCGTCTTCGCGCCACGCTTCGAACGCTGGCCGTTGTGACGGCGACCAAAAGTGGGTTTGCGCTGACGCCGCGACGAGCGCGCGAGGTCGTCGTGCTGGCGCGCCCCGTCGAGGAGGAGCACGCGGCAGTGCTCGTCTCGGCCGTGCTGGCCTTCTTAGCCGATGGCGAGTCGTGGTCGAGTTCGGCTCTCGCAGTCGCGCTTGGATCGAGTCAGCGTACCGTGCAGCGGGCGCTCGACGCGCTCGCGTCAGCAGGCAAGGTGCAATCATACGGTCGCGGCCGTGCGCGCCGGTGGATGACGCCGCCGGTGCCGGGATTCACGACGACGTTGTTGCTCCCTGCCCCCCTGCCGAGTGACTAAGCTGAGGGCATGTCTCGATCGACCGCCGATATCGTCCGTGAGTACGGCCCCTTTCCAGGTGTTGACCAGGTGCATGGCGTCACCTTTGACGGTCAGCACGTGTGGTTTGCTGCCGGTGACACGCTGAATGCATTCGACCCTGCGAGCGGGAGGACGGTGCGCGCCATCGATGTCGCCGCGCATGCAGGCACGGCGTGGGACGGCACCTACCTCTATCAACTTGCCGAAGATCGCATCCAGAAGATCGATCCGAAGACCGGCCGCGTCCTCTCGACGATCCCGGCGCCCGGCGGCGGCGGTGACTCGGGACTCGCCTGGGGAGAAGGCACGCTCTGGGTCGGGAACTATCGTGAACGGAAGATCCATCAAGTCGATCCCGACACCGGAGCGATTCTCCGCACGATCGAGTCCAACCGCTTCGTCACCGGAGTCACGTGGGTCGACGGCGAGCTGTGGCACGCGACATGGGAAGGTGACGAGAGCGAGGTGCGACGAGTCGATCCGCGAACAGGAGAGGTCCTGGAGAGGATCGAGATGCCGCCAGGAGTGAAGGTGTCAGGGCTCGAGTCCGATGGCGGCGATCGGTTCTTCTGTGGAGGAGGAAAGAGCGGGAAGGTGCGAGCCGTCCGGCGACCCAAGACGAGATGATCCTTGAGGGATGATGCGTAGTCGGGGCACCATTCGTGTCCGTGGCTCGCGGGTTCCGACGCGCGGTTGCATCTCTGCTGTGGACCGGCGTCTTCGTCTGTGTCGGCTGCGCTCGAACCGATCCTCACGTGCTGACCTTCGCTGGCAGCGCCCTCGGCAAAGAGGGCGAGGCGATCCGGCGACAACTCGAACATTTCCAGTCGCTGCATCCGAACATTCGCGTCGACGTGCAGTCGACGCCAGACGCCGCCGATCACAGACATCAGCTGTACGTGCAGTGGCTGAACGCCCGGGCCGCCGATCCAGATGTGCTGCAACTCGATGTAATTTGGGCGCCCGAATTTGCCGCCGCCGGATGGATTCTCGATCTCGATCGTTTTCGACCTCACGTCGACGACTTCTTTCCCGCTACTCTGACGGCCAATCGTTGGAATGGCGCGTTGTACGCGCTGCCCTGGTTCGTCGATGTCGGGATGCTGTACTGGCGCACGGACCTGATGCCGCACCCGCCGGCGGATCTGGACGAACTGCGCCAGCTGGCGGCGCGCGGCATGCGCGAGCACGCGATTCCATTCGGATTCGTGTGGCAAGGCGCCCGCTACGAGGGACTAATCACGGTCTTTCTCGAGCAGCTCGGGGCGTTCGGCGGAGTCATCCTCGATGACCACGGCCGGGTGGCTGTGGACTCCGATCGCGCAGTCGATGCCCTCACGCACATGCGCGATTCGATCTATGTCGATGCGGTCGTTCCGGCGGCGGTACTCACGTGGCAGGAGGAGCAGGTTCGACTCGCGTTTCAAAACGGCCAGGCGGTGTTCATGCGCAACTGGCCGTACGCGCACGCTCTGCTGCAGGACCCCGAACAGTCGCGGGTTGCCGGACGTTTTGGAATCGCGCCGATGCCGGCCGCCAGCGGCGGCTCACCGACCGCCGCTCTAGGCGGTTCCGTGCTGGCTATCAATGCCAACAGCGGCGACTCGGAAGCGGCGTATCAACTGATCGACTACCTCCTACAACCGGCCCAGCTTCTGGATCGCGCCCGCATCGTCGGGCAGTATCCGCCGCGTCCGTCGATGTACGACAGCCACGAGTTGGAGGAGGCGCTTCGCATCGCCCCGTCCGACGCGCGCCGCATCATCGAGCACGCGGTCCCGCGTCCCGCGACCCCGGTCTACACCGAGCTCTCGCAGATTCTTCAGATCGCCCTTCATCGTGCGCTGACGAAGCAGCAGGAACCGCGTGCGGCGCTGCAACAGGCGGCGAAGGACATGCGCGCGCTGCTCGCGCGAACAGAGCTCGGCGCTGCACGACCATGACGCGTGGGCGAACGATCTCTGTTGGCGCGATGCCACGACGCCACGAGGCGCGCCTCGGGTGGATGATGGCGCTGCCGGCGCTGGGCGTCATCGCGCTCGTCGCACTCGGCCCCGTGCTCTGGGCGGTGTGGGAGTCGCTCTACCTGCACGATCTGCGGATGCCCTGGCTGGGTCGTCGATTCATCGGGCTGCAGAACTATGTCGAGGCGTTCTCCGATCCGCGATTCTGGGGAGCCATCGGTCACACAGGGGCCTTTGCAGCAGTGTCGGTGACGAGTGAGCTCGTGCTCGGCCTTGCCCTCGCGGCCGCGGTCGACAGCATGACGCGCGGTCGAGGCGTCGTCCGCACCGCCATGCTGCTTCCATGGGCGGTGCCGACTGTGGTCGTGGGGTTGGTGTGGCGCTTCCTCTTCGAAACTCCGGGCGGGTTGATGAATACGATGCTCGTCCGCGGTGGTGCGGCGCCGCCGATCTGGTTTGCGGATCCACTGGCCGCGTGGGTTCCTGTCGTGCTCGCGGACGTGTGGAAGACGACGCCGTTCGTGGCCCTCCTGCTGCTTGCGGGACTTCAGAACATCGACCGCACGTTGTACGAAGCCGCGCGGATCGATGGGGCCAGCGCCTGGCGGCAATTCACCGCAATCACGTTGCCGCTCCTGAAGCCCGCGCTGCTCGTTGCGCTCGTCTTCCGCACCGTCGACGCGTTTCGCGTGTTCGACGTGATCTTCGTGATGACCAGCGGCGGACCCGGAACCGCCACCGAAACGATCGCGATGTACACGTTCAGCGCGCTGCTCGAAAACCTGCGGTTCGGCTACGGGTCTGCGCTCTCGGTCATCATCTTTACGGTGACATTTCTGCTCGCGCTCGTCGCGATTCGTCTGATGGGGCGCCGTGTGCTCGTCGAGCCGTCGTCATGAGCTGGCAGATCCGGCCGGGCCGCCTGAAGGCGGCCCCTACGTTGGCGATCGCTATGATGGTTGCAGCGATCCTCTTCCCGCTCTACTGGGCCGCGGTCGCGTCGTTCACGCCCGAATCGCAGCTGTTCGGTCAGGTTGATCTCGTGCCGAGACGGCTTGTGCTCGATCATTATCGCGCCGTGTTCGGCGAGCGCGGGCTCGGCACAGCGGTCCGCAATTCCCTTGTGGTGGCCGGAGCCACCACGTTCGTATGCGTGATCATCGGAGCGCTGTGCGCCTACGCGCTCGCGCGCGTGCCATTTCGCGGCAGAACGCTGGTGCTGACGTCCGTGCTGGCCATATCGATGTTTCCGCAGATCTCAATCGTGTCGCCGCTCTACCTGCTGCTTCGCGAACTGCGGCTCATCGACACCTACGCTGGCCTCGTCCTGCCGTACCTGACGTTCGCAATGCCACTCACGATCTGGCTCCTCGTCGGCTTCTTCCGCCAGCTTCCGCGCGAGCTCGAAGAAGCAGCCTTGATGGACGGCGCCGGCCGGCTTCGAGCCCTGTGGACGATCGTGCTGCCGCTGTCATGGCCAGGGCTGGCAACAACGGCGATTCTGACGTTTCTCTATTGCTGGAACGAATTCCTGTTCGCGCTCTCTTTTACTCTCGGGCCCCAGCGCTACACCGTGCCGGTGGCGATTGCGCTCTTTCGGGGGCAGTACCAGGTGCCGTGGGGACAGATTCTCGCGGGCTCGTTGATTGCGACCCTGCCGGTTGCCGCACTCGTCTTCGTGGCGCAGCGCCGGATCATCGCTGGTCTGACCTCGGGCGCGGTCAAGGGCTGACATGGCGTCGATCTCGTTGCAGGGCGTCAGTAAGCGTTTTGCCGGGAACGTCGCGGCGTTGACCTATCTGAATCTCGAGATCGTGCACGGCGAGCTGCTGGTGCTGGTCGGACCGTCGGGCAGCGGCAAGAGTACGGTGCTTCGATTGATCGCCGGCCTCGACGAACCGACGAGTGGCCACGTCCTGATCGATGGCAAGGACGTCACCGGCGTGCCGCCGCAGCAGCGCGATCTGGCGATGGTCTTCCAGAGCTACGCGCTATATCCGCACAAGACCGTTCGCGAGAACCTCGCATTCGGTCTGCAGATGCGCCGTGTCGACACCGCGCGCATCGACGAACGCGTGCGAGAGGCGGCGAGGACGCTCGGCATCGACGCTCTGCTGGATCGCAGGCCGGCCGCATTGTCGGGCGGCCAGCGTCAGCGCGTCGCGCTGGGTCGCGCGATCGTGCGCGATCCAAAGGCCTTCCTGCTCGACGAACCGCTCTCCAACCTCGATCCGATCTTGCGCATCGAGATGCGCGCCGAGCTCACGCTGCTCCACCGCCGCCTCGGCGCGACGATGGTCTACGTGACTCACGATCAGGAAGAGGCGATGACGCTGGGATCGCGGATCGCGGTCATGCGCGACGGCTCGATCGAGCAGGTGGCAGCGCCCATGGATCTCTACGACCGGCCGGCAGACACGTTCGTGGCGGGCTTCATTGGTTCACCCGCGATCAACATCTGGCCGTGCACCATCGTCCGGTCGGACGGTCGCGTGCGCCTTCGCGCGGACGGGTTCCGATGGGACGACCTGCCGGTTGGTGATCTCGATGGTGAGCGTGTGCTCGTCGGCGCTCGCCCGCACGACATCGAGCTCACGCCACCAGATGCGAGCGATGCGGTCGGGCGCGTCGAGATTCTGGAGCCGCTCGGTCCGACGACGCTGGCGCACGTCGGCATGGACGGCTCGGAGAACCGCGTTCGAATCGTCATCGGCGCGAACGTGCGTATCGCGATCGGCGATCGCGTCGGCTTCAGAGTGCGGCGCGATCGCCTGCATTGGTTCGACCAGGGCACGGGCCGGCGGCTTGGTGTGGCGTGATGTTGGCTCACACGTGACGGTCAATCACCCGGACCAGACGACGCGCGAAGTCGACCGCCGAGGCACGCGGTCGACTGCTTCGATGAACCTCGAGCGCCCACCTCGCCTCCTCGACTCGGCGAACGTAGGAGCGCGTCTCGTGATACGACGACGCCTTCTCCGCAAACTGGGGTGCGTCCGCGTGAATTCGCCCCGCACCGAGAGCCGCTGGCACTCGACGGTTGCAGGAACATGCGGCCGTGTCTGACACCAGACCGCAATGGACGCGCGTGAACGAGGTGATCGCCATACGCGCGTGCTGAAGGCGCTTGCGAAAGAGTTCGGCCGGGATCTCCAAGGCGTCGGCGCCTTCAGGTCCAGGCAGCTCGAAGATTTCGCCGAGGATGTACGCCAAGCGATGCGGCCGGTCCAGGCACTGAAGCATGCCGATCGTGCAGCCAATCTTCACTTCTTCAGTGAGCAGCGAACGCTCGGCGTCCCCAGGTCCTTTCGATGAAAGGCCGTCGGCGAGATCGCGGCCGAACCGCTCGAAGGTCAGTTCCATTCGTTCGACGGGACTCTTCTTCACATCGAGGATATGGTTGACCGCGATCCTGTAAACCCACGTCTTCAGCTTGCTGCGGAAATCGAATTGCGACAGTCGTGTGACCACCCGAACCAGGATTTCCTGGGTCGCGTCCTCCGCGTCCTCTCGATTCCACAGCATGCGCAGGGCAAGACCGTAGATATCGCCTTGCAGGTCCCGGACGATGCGGTCGAGCGCGTCCCGATCACCGTCGATCGCCCGTCTGGCGAGCGCTTCGAGTGTCTCCGGCATCATTCCGCTCCATCAAGGACTTCAGCGTTGCAAGTTCAGATTGCAGGGTAGCGCTCTGAGCCTCGAGCGCACCCTCGATCAGCTCGAGCGCCACCGGCGGTGCATGCAACACGAAGCTGTAGATACAGCTGCCGCGCGTCGTCTCTGTCACTCGTGACTGGGCAATCCCGACGCCACCGTCTGGAAAGACGAGCCGCCAGTCCACGGTGCCTGTCTCAGCATTCGCCGACACATCCAGGGCGATGTCGACGACTCCCTGCGGCGTCTCGAGCCGGGCGCGGCCATCTGCGGCAGAAACGAACGCCTGTGCCCATCGTGGCAAATTGCCAGACTCTCGTACGAACTCGAATACCCTCTGACGGGGGGCCATGATCTCGACGGCTTGCACGTCGTACATTCTCATCGTCGGTCTCCTCGAGGCGTATCCGCGCATCACATGTCTTTTGACGAGCGGGCGACGACGAGTGTGAATTGATGTGGACTCAGTGCAGGATCTGGCTGAGAAAGGCTCGCGTGCGCTCCTGCTTGGGGGTTTCGAAGAACGCCGTGGGCGCCTCGTCCTCGAGGATCCGTCCTTCGTCGATGAAGATCACACGGTTGGCCACCTGACGTGCAAACTTCATCTCGTGCGTGACGCACAGCATCGTCATCCCCTCGTCTGCGAGCGACACCATTGTGTTGAGCACTTCTTTGACCATTTCCGGATCGAGCGCCGAAGTGGGCTCGTCGAACAGCATGATTTTCGGGTTCATGCAGAGTGCGCGGGCGATCGCGGCTCGCTGTTGCTGGCCGCCGGAGAGCTGGCTCGGATATTTGTCGGCCTGATCGCTGATTCGAACCCTGGTGAGATGATGCAGGGCGAGATCGTGTGCGGCCTTTCTGCTCGCCTTCTTCACCCGGACTGGCGCCAGCGTGCAGTTCTCGAGCACGGTCAGGTGCGGAAACAGGTTGAACTGCTGGAACACCATCCCGACGTCGCGTCGCACTTGATCGATCGTCCTCGAGTCGTCATTGAGCTCGACGCCGTCGACGACGATGCGTCCCGAGTGGTGCGCTTCGAGTCCATTGATGCATCGGATCAACGTGGATTTGCCTGAGCCCGACGGTCCGCAGATGACGATCCGCTCGCCGCGGCTAACTGTCAGGGTGACGTCGCGCAGCACGTGCAGCGCGCCAAACCATTTGTTGACCGCCCGCATGTCCACGTGCAGGTGGTGATCGACTGCGCTCATAGCCATGTCCTCTCTCGAGCTACGCTGCGGCGCGCTGCAGCTGTCGCTCCAGACGCAAGCTGAAGCGCGAAACAACGAAGCAGAACACGAAATAGACGGCCGCCGCGAACAGATACACTTCCACACCGAAACCGACCCACTTCGGATCGACGATCACGGCTTTCGCGGCGCCGAGCAGATCGAAGAGGCCGATGACGATCACGAGTGACGTGTCTTTGAACAGGGCGATGAACGTGTTGACGAGCGGCGGAATGCTGACGCGGAACGCCTGGGGCAGCACGACCAGCATCATCGCCGGCCAGAACGAGAGTCCGAGGCTGGCCGCGGCTTCGTACTGACCGCGAGGTACGGCCTGGAGACCGCCGCGAATCACTTCGGCGAGGTACGCGGCCGTGACCATGATGAACGCGATCTGCGCTCTCAGCAGTTTGTCGACGTTGACACCTTGCGGCGCGAACAGCGGAAACATCACGGCGGCCATGAAGAGAAACGTGATCAGCGGCACTCCGCGGACGACCTCGATATAGGCCACACTGAGTGCTCTGATCGCCGGCAGCGCCGACCGCCGGCCGAGTGCAAGGAGCACCGCGAACGGAAGCGCTACGGTGAAGCCGGCCGTCGACAGCAGGAACGTGAGCGGCAGCCCTCCCCAGAATTCACTCGCCACCTCGGTCAGGCCCAGCCAGCCGCCGCGCAGAAGCACGACCGCAACGACGGGCACCGCAACCCAGAGCGCGAGCAGCCATCGGGTCCACAGCGTACGCACCAGACTTGCCGCATACAACCCCACGAAAAGCAGGCACACCGTATATGGCCGCCACTGCTCGCCGATCGGATAGCTGCCGGCGAGCATGAAGCGCGCGCGCTCGACGACGACAGCCCAGCACGCGCCTTCGCCTCTTGCATCGCGGCACAGGAGTGAGCTCGCACCGGGCGGCAGACGCCAGATGGCGTGCACGACCGCCCATTGCACGAATGAGTACGCCACGTACGCGAGCAAGGCCCCGAGCACGATCGTCGCAATCGTGTTGGTCCGATCGCGGAACATCGGAGCGCGCACGGCTGGACCTCCGTTCCGCATCATGGGTTGCCTCCCCTGCGAAGAGTCGCACGGTTATAGAGGTTCATTCCGGCTGACAGGCTCAGGCTGATCCCGAGATACACGATCATCGCGAGGGCGATCGCTTCGATCGCCTGCCCGGTCTGATTCAGCGTCGTGTTGGTAATCGACATCAGATCGGGATAGCCGATCGCCACCGCCAGGGAGGAGTTCTTGAAGAGATTCAGATACTGACTCGTTGTCGGCGGAACGATCACGCGCAGTGCCTGCGGCAGCACGACGAACCGAAGCGCGTGAAAACGGGACAATCCGAGTGCGGCGGCCGCTTCGGCCTGGCCGCGGCCGACCGCCAGGATTCCGGCGCGGACTGTCTCGCCGATGAATGCAGCGGTGTACGTCGACAGGCCGACCAGGAGCGCTGCGAATTCCGGCGAGACCGACGTGCCGCCCTGGAACCCGAAGCCGGCGAGGGTCGGCTGCTCGACGCCGATCCATGGAAACCCGTCGCGCAAAATCGGGGCGGGCAGGAAGAGACCGCGGAAACAGAGGTACACGCCTGGCAGCGGATTCAACGCGTCGGATGGAGCCGGCAACCCTTGGGTCAGCGTGTACCAGAACAGGAGCTGCAGGAGCAGCGGCGTGTTTCGCGTTACCTCGACGTACACGCGCGCCACGGTCGAAACGATCCAGATGCCCGAGAGACGCGCGATGCCGATCAGCAGGCCGAGCGAGCTGGCAATGGCGATGCCGAGAAGCGAAACACGAACGGTATTGAGCAATCCCACGAGCAGCGCGCGCATGTACGTGTCGCGTGACGAGAACGGCAGCAAGCCCCGAGCGATCTCGAATCCCGCGGGGCGGGTCAGGAAGTCGAATCCTGATGCGATGCCACGTGAGCGCAGGTTGATCGCCGTCTGCAGGGCGACAGTCGCGACGATCGCGGCGAGCGCGGCCACAACCGTCAACTGCCAGGCGAGCGCACGCATTCGAGGATCTGTCCAGGACTGGCGACGTGGCGTGGTCCGCACGGGCGGCGCGGCGCCGTGCGCGTACCGGATCATCGCAGCGCCGGGACGTACAGAACGCCGCCGTCTTTCCACAAGCGATTGATGCCCCGGTCGATGCCGAGCGGCGCGATGTTGCGCTCGAGGCTCTCGGCGTAGCTGCCGACCTGCTTGACGATTCTGAACGCCCACTGCGGATCGAGACCGAGCATCGCGCCGAAGCCGTCGGTCTTGCCGACGAAACGGCGCACGTCGGGGTCGTCGCTCTCGAGCGCGCGATCGATCGTCTTCGAGCTGAGTCCGAGCTCTTCGGCGTCGATCAGAGCGTAAACAGACCAGCGCACAATCTCGATCCAGCGCGGATCGTTGGCCATGACGCCCGGTCCGAAAGGCGCTTTGGAGATCACATCGGACAGCACCACATGGTCGCTGGGATTCGGCGCCCGTGCGCGCACCGACGCGAGAGTGGACCGATCCTGGCTGAAGGCGTCGCAGCGGCCGGCGAAATACGCGTTGGTGACTTCCTCGAGCCGCTCGATGACGACCGGCATGAACGTGAGTTTCCCTTTTCGAAAGTAGTCGGCGACGTCGGTTTCGGTCGTCGTGCCGGGCTGCATGCAGATCGTGGCGCCGTTCAGATCCTTGACCGACTGTACCTTTGACGCCTTTCGTACGATGAACCCGGTCCCGTCGTACCAGTTGATCGCCGGGAACTCGATGCCGAGCTGAACGTCACGCTGGAAGGTGACGGTCGTGTTGCGCGAGAGGACGTCGATCTCGCCCGACTGCAGCGCGGTGAAGCGCTGCGCCGCCGTCAGCGGCGTGTACCGCACCTTTCCCGCGTCGCCGAGCACGGCCGCCGCGATCGCGCGGCACACGTCGACGTCAATGCCTTGCCACTGCCCTTGCCCGTCCAGTCTGGAGAAGCCAGCGATGCCGGTACTGACACCGCATCGCACGAAACCTCTGGCGCGCACGCTGTCGAGCGTCGGCGTTGCCGTTGACGGCTTTCCCGCCGTGCGGGTGCCAGGCGCCGATTGATCGCGGGGTTCGCCGGCGGAACACGCAGCGCCGACAATTGCGAAGGACAAGATCCACAGTCGCGTCATAGTGATTGAGGTCGCGGGTGGCGACACTTAGCTACTACGGACAGGCCTCTTGCCTAGATTTCTCAACCGCCACCTTTATTCCATGGCGTGCAACATGCAGGCGCCACCTCGACCGCAGTTCATCGAGGTAGACGTGAGCATTGAAAAAATCTTGCTTGCCGGTGTCGCCATCCTGACGGTTGCGCTCCTTGTCCTCTGGTTCGTCGTTCCCGCTCTGGTCGACAGCGGGCGCAACGTCATCCTCAACCTGCCGCCGTACAAAGCGTCTGATGCCGCTCGAGCCTTGCACCAGCGATTGCTCGTCGCGGACCTGCACGCCGACACACTCCTGTGGAATCGAGACCTTCTGAAGCGCTCGGACTACGGCCACGTGGACGTGCCGCGTCTGATCGAAGGTCACGTCGCGGTGCAAGCCTTCACTGTCGTCACCAAAACGCCGCGCAATCTGAATATCGAGAAGAACGCCGGCGATACCGACAACATCACGCTGTTGGCCTTCGCCGAACGCTGGCCGCTGGCCGCGTGGACGGATCTGACCGAGCGCGCACTCTATCAGGCCCGTCGCTTGCACGAAGCGGCGGCGAGATCGAACGGCACGCTCACGGTCCTGAAGACCAGCGAAGACGTGGTCACGTTTCTCGAGCGTCGGAAGGGCGGGAAAGTCAGCGTCGCCGGCTTCCTGGGCCTTGAAGGCGCGCATGCGCTGTCAGGCGACGTGAAGAACCTGGACAGACTCTATGACGCAGGCTTTCGGATGATCGGCGTCGCGCATTTCTCCGACAACGAGATGGGTGGGTCGGCCCACGGGTTGGAGAAAGGCGGACTGACGGCAATGGGAAAGAAAATGATCGAGAAGATTGAGGAGAAGCGGATGTTTGTCGATCTCGCCCATGCCTCGCCGCGTGTCATCGTGGACGTGCTGGCGATGGCCCGTCGTCCGGTCATCGTGTCTCACACCGGGGTCAGGGGTGCGTGCGACAACGCGCGCAACTTGAGCGACGATCAGTTGAAAGGGATCGCGCGGACCGACGGGCTGGTCGGCATCGGCTACTGGGAAACCGCTACGTGTGGACGCGACGCGAAAGCCATCGCCCGCAGCATTCGCTACACAGTCGATCTGATCGGCGTGGATCACGTCGCCCTGGGGTCGGACTTCGACGGTACGATCGAAGCGCCGTTCGATACGACTGGTGTGGTGCAGATTACCGATGCGCTGATGCAAGAAGGCTTCGACGATACCCAGATCGCGAGAATCATGGGCGGGAACGTCATCCGCACGCTCGAGCGCTTCCTGCCGTGAGCCTTCAGCGCGGCTTTTTCGCGAGGTGCTCGAGTACTGCGCGGCCCCGCGGCGACAGCCGGTAGCCGACCTCGAGGCTCTCGGTGAGACCGAGTTCTTTCAGCTGCCGGACGCGACGCTTGAATGGCGGCACTTCGACCTGCGCCTGCCGCGCGAGCACGTGCGAGACGACGGTGGGCTGGTCGGCGATGAGCTGAAGGTAGCGTGTCGTCCAGGGCGTTGCGCTCGCGGCGTCGATCCTTCGCAGCCTCGAGGCGATCGACTCGAGCTCGGTGGGCTCTGGCACACGCTCCCGAAGGGCGATGCGCGGGTCATCGCCGGCGAGACGGAGCTCGATGCGCAGGAGGCTGCCTTCGCCCGAGATCGACGACCGTAGCTCTTCGACTGACATGCCCGTGCGCCCGACATCCTCCGGGGTGATGTCATCTTCCTCGACCACGGTGACGCGATCGAGGCTGAGGACGCCGACCGGCGAACGGAGCGAGGAACCATCGGCGGGCGGTGCCCGCCGCCAGCGCCGGAACGCGAGAGTGACCCTGCCTTCGGCGATGCCCTGCAGGATGTCCTGGCGAAACAGCATCCGTCTCTCGCTACGCTGAACCCGCTCGCGCGCTGACCATCCAGGACGCAGCAGTGAATCGGACTTCGGCCCCGTGCACGTAGGAATCAAACGCGGGGCGGACTGTTTCGATGACCTGCGCACGAGTCCGTTCGTCCGACTCTTGAACGATCCGCCCGACTGGCCCGAGCAGCGTGAAATACCGGATCAACTCCGTTTCAGGGAACGTGCAGGCAACGTCGATCGGCCGCACGTCGATTGCAGTCCAGCCGCTCTCTTCCAGGATGTTGCGCACATGCGGCGCGTTCGCGAACGCGAACTGGCCCGGCCCATCTTGCCGGCGTACGGGGAGATTCGGCAGCAGCGGTGAGGCAGCGCGTTCGGCCGTCGTCATGAATGGGTTCTCGGCGGCGCTACGCCATGCGATGACCTGAAGTTCCGCATTGTCCCGCGCAGCATGCCTCAGGTTCGCAAACGCAACGACCGGATCGGCGAAGAACATCACGCCGAAGCGCGACATGATCATATCGACGCTTGCGGGCTCGAAATCGTAGGTCTGCGCGTCGGCGCAGATGAAGCGTGCCGGGTTGTGTTCGTGTTCGGCGCGTGCCTGAGCGGCAGCAATCATCGGCTCCGAGAGATCGATGCCGGTGCAGCGGCCCTTCGCTCCGAGCAGCCGCGCGACCGCGAGCGTCGTGCTGCCCGTGCCGCAACCGACATCGAGGACCTGACGGCGAGATTTGGCGCCAACCGATTCGACGAGCAGGTCTTCGAACGGTTTGAACAACCGGTCGAGCGCTCCCTGAGCCTCGACCCATGCGCGTCCCCCGAGGCTGTTCCACAGCTTTCTCTGCTCTTCTTTGGTTTCGTTCGTCACATCCATGATTCGTTCAGCGTGATGAGGTGATGCGTTGACGCGAGTTGTCCCATCGCCAGACGGGGCCGCCATCGCTCTGCACGTGCACCCCTCCAAACCACCGATCGATGCCGCAGGTCGCAACCCGGTCCTGCCGGCCGGCTAACACCGATCGGCCCGTGTCGGTGAGCGTCACCGTTCCTCGCAGGTCGTAGCGGTCTGGCGGCCCCGAGCGATCGTGCGTGAGGAGGGCAGGTGAGGTGCTGGACAAAGTCGTCGCCAAATGATTCAGCGAGCTATCGGTCGTGTGGAGAACGGTCTCGCCGTCGTACATCCTCGGGAACGCTTTCGACAACGCAATCCCATCACCGTCGGCCAGCTCGAGAAGGCGGCGCTCGGTTCTCGAGAGTCCGTCACTGGTCCAGGGGTACTCCTGGAGAAAGCGCGTGATCGCCGCCGCGAGAAACGGCAACGGCGACGTATCGCGGTGACGAAGTTCGTCCAGCGCTTCGGGCGTCGGCTCACGAAAGGCCTGCCAGGCACGCCGGGCCAGTTCGTACTGTCGATCGCTGACCGGCTGCCGCGTTTCCAGGAGCGACGCGAGTTCATCGGTCGTGAGCTCGCCGAGGCCCTTGAAGTCGGGACGTCCAGGAAACTCGCCGATGCAGATGAGCGACACCGGCTTCGTCGCAGGAACATGGTCGCGAATCCATGTGAGCAATTGAATCAGATTCAGCTGGTCGAACACGTCGTGTTCGAACCACAGAATGAGCTCCTCATAGGATTCGTGACGCGCGATCGGCGCGCGCCAGAGCCGGATGTCGTGCTCGGGTGCGTCGGCAGGTCCGAGATAGCGCGCGCGCAGGTCGAGCAGCTCTTCGTCGCTCAATCCGCCGGGCACAGGGCCATCTTCCAGCGGGTCGGCCCAAATCGAGCACACGCCCGGAATGCCGGCAGCTTCAATGGTCATCGTCGTGGATGAGCCGTTGGCCACGTGCAGGAAACGAGTGGTGGTTGCGGAAGTCACAGGCTGTTCCTCGAAGAGCTCGTTGATCTGTGGCGCGATGTCCGGCGCGAATTCGGCGAGTAGCGGGAGCAGTTTCCTGCGCGCCCGCGCGACGAGCGATCGCACCGTTCCCACCGGAAGATCGAGCGTGGCGGCAATCTTGGCGTGGCTGAGGCCATCGAGGTGGTACAGGCGGATTGGCACGCGATACCTGGGCGGCAGGGCATCAAGTGCGGCCCGGACGCGCTCGACGATTTCGGCACGCAGCACGAGCTCGAGTGGCGAGGGCTCGTGAGATGAGAGACCCTCGTCATCGGCGTCGCTCCATCGGTGATACAGAGAGGGCCGAAACGTCCGGAGCCAATCAATCGAGACGCCGACGACGATCCGGCGAAGCCAGGCGCCAAATCGGCCGGGATCCACGAGCAGGTCCAGGTTCCGGAACGCCCGGATGAACGCTTCCTGCGCGAGGTCTTCCGCCTCGGTGGCGTCGTTCACGACTGCCGCAGCGATCGCCGCGATCTCGCGATAATGACGACGGACCAGCTCGTCACGTGCCTCCGCCGATCCTTTGCGGGCGTCGTCGACGAGCTCCGCCACGGTCTTCGGCTTCATCAATACATTGTCGATGGCCGCGGCTGAAACGTTGCAGTGTCTCATCGAGTTCGTGGCTCTTTCGTTGCATCCGCCGGTGGCGCGCGGCATGCTGTGCCGGCGAAGGAGGGTCACATGAGCGACTGGGTCTATCACTTGCCTGTCGTGTGGATGGCTGCCCTCGTCTTGGCCATTACCGCCCTCATCACATGGCTGATTTACGCGACGGTGATGACGCTGGCAGTCCAGCAGCGCGCCCGTGCATTCAAAGGGGTGACCCCCGCGCTGCTCTCACCCCTGGGCATTGTGTTCGGATTGCTCGTCGCGTTTCTTTCGGCGCAGGTGTGGAACGATGCACAGCGTGCTGCGTCCGAGGTGAGCCGCGAAGCCAGTGCGCTACGGACAGTCGATCTTCTCGCCTCCAGCTTTCCGAAGGATCTGCAAACGCGGCTGCACACGCTGCTGCGCGAGTACGTCACCCAGGCGGTGCAGGAAGAATGGCCGGCAATGGCGGGACAGGGCGCCACGCTGGCCCTCGCCCCAGCACCGCTCACCGAGGCGCTCCGTCTGTCGCTCGCGACTGTGTTCGACAGCGAAGGTCAGAGGGTCGCCCAGCGTGAGATCGCCGCCGCCTTGGAGCAGGCGCTCGACGCCCGGCGGCAGCGCATCATCATCAGTCGTTCGTCGATCAATTGGGTCAAATGGGCAGGTCTCATTGGTGTCGCTGTCGTCAATCTGCTCGCGATTGCGTTCGTGCATTGCGACAATAAGGCCGCGGCCGTGACCGCAATGGGACTGTTCGCGACGGCGGCAGCGATTTCGGTCGTGTTGATCGCATCGCATGCGCGGCCGTTCACCGGCCAGATCTCGGTTGGTCCGGGCTTGTTGCAGGAAATCATCCGCTAGATTGCATGCCATGCGGTCCCACGCTTCGCTCGGTAATTCTGACGATACGTTGTTGTCCGCGTTACCGCCCTGATGAAGGGGCCGCGAACTTCACGATCGCATTGAGCAGCGGCAGCTCCTTCTCGCGACGTTGTGCGGGAGCCCTGAGCCATGTTGCGAGGCGTGCCGGGTCGATTCCGAAACTCCCTCCAACTTCGCGAATGGCCGGCGTCACTTGTGCGGGTTCCGCTTCGAGATCGAATGACGCAAACACGAAAGGAATGCCCTCCGCGTCGAACGCCTTCCGACCGTCGGCCACCTGAAAGTGCAGGTGCGGTTCCGAGGAGTTGCCGGTGTTGCCGAGGAGAGCCAATGGCTGCCCTTTACGCACGCGATCGCCTTTCTTCACCTTCAAGCTTCCTGGCTGGAGATGCGCATACGTCGCGTAGGTTCCGTTTCCCAGGTCCAGAACAATGTCGTTCCCGCCGAGCGTGTCCGGTGTGATCGGAACCGCACGCGCGACGGGATCGGGCACGTTCTCGGGAACGCCATCGACCGTGTCGACGACCGTACCATCCGCAACGGCCAGTACTCGCGCACCAAAGGCGCGGTAGCTCGCGTTGTCCCGCGGGTCGCCTCGAAACGTTCGACCGTCGTCAAAGAGACGGACCCAGTCGGTGGCGAATCGCTGCGCGATTCGCGCCTCCCCGGCAAAGGCGAGGAGCGTGCGACGATGGCCAACGCCGTTGTCCGGTCCATTCGCGGCGAGCCACAGATCTCCTTCGAGGGGAGGCCCGAGGATGGGCGGTGTCTTTGGTGATACAGGAATCTCGACGCCGTTGATGCTGAATGCGGCGTCGTCGGTTGCCGATGGACCCGCCACGTGTACGTCGAACCGATGCGTCAATGCTGCTGGCACGTTACGGCTGTGTAGAGGAATCCATATGAACGCGATCGCGGTGCGTCCCGCCGGAAGCGTCTTCTTTTCTGCGTCGTCGGGCGGGGCACCAGGCCGGTACAGCGCCGCCTCGAGTGCATCCTTCTCGAGACGCAACAGCGGCGGCGCATCGAGAGAAGACCTTTCCCTCACCTCGAGGCCGTCGATGGTGGTGACTCGCGACGAGAGATTTGTGATGTGCAGCTCATACACGAGATACGTGACGCCGGACGCAACGAAGGGGTGCGGCTGAACCGGCGCTCGCACATCGATGCTCGGGAACACTCTTGGCGCCTGACTGATCAACGGGACGACGAGCGCGGTTGCAATCAGACTGGCGGCTCCTGCGAGCATGGACTTCATGGCTTCGTTCCCTTTCTGGTGGCTCGCACTCTACGCGCTGCAGTCGTGGTGTCAACTGTCATTGGCACACGCACTGTAAACTGCGGACACATGAGCGTCGCTTCCGATCGCGGGCTCCCGCGTGGAGAGCCGGAAGAGAACTACGAGGTCACGCCGCTGGAACTCTTCTTCGACCTCGTGTTCGTGTTCGCAGTCTCGCAGCTGTCCCATCATCTGCTGGAGCACCTGACCTGGCGCGGTGCCGGCGAAGTGCTGGTGCTGCTGCTGCCCATCCTCGCAGTGTGGTCGTACACGAGCTGGGCGGCGACGATGATTCCGGCCGATCGACCGGCGACCCTCTGGATGATTCTGTCGGTGATGTTGGTCGGCCTGTTCATGAATGCAGCGGCTGCCAACGTCTTCACCACAACCGGCTGGCCGTTCGTTGTTCCCTTCCTGTTGATTCAACTGGGGCGCACGGTCTGGACGATCGCGAATGCACCTGATGCGAAGTACCGGGACCACTTCGTCCGAGTGCTCATCTGGTTCATCGTGACGACACCGCTGTGGATCGCGGGCGCCGCGGTCGGTCCCAAGGTCCGCGTGTTCTTCTGGGGACTGGCCGCAGCGATTGATCTCGCCGGCACGTGGCTCGCACATCCTGTCCGGGCACGACGACTGCACTCGGCGCAGATGGCGTTTGCGGGTGGCCACATGCTGGAGCGGTGTCGTCTGTTCCTGATCATCGCGCTCGGCGAAACCGTGCTCACCACCGGCACGGCGATCGCGGCGGTGCCGTTCACGGCGATGACGGTCACCACGGGAACGGCTGCCCTGGCAGGTACCGTCGCATTGTGGGGGTTGTGTTTCGGTCGCTCGGATCGGCTGACGGTTCAGCACCTGAAGCAGACACGCGATCCAGTCCGCACCAGTCGCTTTGCGATCAACGCGCTCACGGTCATGGTGCTTGGTTTGATCGCGGTTGCTGTCGGGAATGAGAAGGCGATCGCACACCCGAACGAGCACGGGCCGCCATCGTTGAGCGCGCTGTTGTACGGTGGCCCGATTCTCTTCCTGCTTGCGCAGGGGTGGTATCTGCGAACCGAGCTCCGGAGTTCGCCACGTGTGCATCTGTTCGGCTGTGTCGTTCTGCTGGGCCTCGGAATCGTGTCACTTGCCGCATCGGCGTCTGTTGCGTTGGTGGTGATGGCCGCAAGTCTCGCGGCGCTGGCGGTAATCGAGCGGAGGTAGCAGGGTGGCTCGACTCCTGTCGGTGAACATCGGACTCCCGCGCGATATCGAGTGGAAGGGTCGCAAGGTTCACACCGCCATCTGGAAGGACCCGGTGCCGAGGCGCTGTCGGGTCGGGCGTGTGAATCTCGATGGAGACGGTCAAGGCGACCTGGCCGGGCACGGGGGCGAGCAGCGTGCGGTCTTCGTCTACCAAATCGAATCGTATCGCCACTGGCAGGAGCAGCTGAAAAGAGCCGACTTCGTCTACGGACAGTTCGGCGAGAACTTCACCATCGACGGACTGCCTGACCATGATGTCTGCATCGGCGACCGTTATCAGATCGGCACCGCGCGGTTCGAGGTCACGCAACCTCGTGTCACCTGCTATCGCGTCGGGATCCGGATGAGCGAGCCCCGCATGCCGGCGCTGCTGACGTCCAGCGGACGGCCCGGGTTCTACTTTCGTGTCCTGCAGGAAGGCGAGGTAGGCGCCGGGGACGACATCGTGAAGGTTGGAGAGTCGAACGAGCGCATGACCGTGGCAGAAATCAACGCGCTCCTGTACTCGCCCAATCACGCGCGCGATCGACTGGAGCGTGCATTGCGCATCGACGCCCTGTCACCAGGATGGCGCGCGTCGTTCGAGGCATTGCTCGAGGGCCAATCGAGCCCAACGACGAGTGGTAACGCAGGGCTCGTGCCGAGAGCCGCTGCCCATCCGGCCGCGTCCGGTTTTCGCCCGCTGACCGTGACGGCAATCGATCGGGAGTCCGCGGACGTGCTCTCGCTGACATTGCGGAATGCGGATGGTCAGCCGCTGCCAACCGCGCTGCCGGGTCAGTACGTGGTGCTGCGTCTTCATAGAACCGATAGCGACCGCGCCGCCTCCGGCGAACCGTCGGCGCCCCTCTTTCGCAGCTACTCGCTCTCAGGTTCGCAGTCGACCGAGCACTATCGAATCAGCGTGAAGATCGAGCCGAATGGCACGGCTGGAACCTACGTACGTGATCATGTCCGACCCGGTAGTGTCCTCGATGTCAGCTCCCCACGCGGGAGTTTCGTTCTGCACTCCGGGGAAGGGCCCGTGGTCCTGCTCAGTGCGGGAATCGGGGCGACGCCTGTCCTGGCCATGCTGCATTCGCTTGCGGCGGAGCGATCGACGCGGCAGGTTCTCTGGTTGTACGGAACGAGCGATCGGCAGCATCATCCATTCGCCGAAGAAGTCAAGAGACTGATGGCCGCGCTTACGCGGGGCAAGAGCTATATCTGTTACAGCAGGCCGGGCTCGCTCGATCGGGAAGCGGCGGATTTCAACGCGGCCGGTCACCTTTCGCGAGCAGTGTTCGACGAAGTCGGTGTCCCGCGAAACGCTGATATTTACCTGTGCGGGCCGGCCCGCTTCATGGCCGCGATGAAAGAGGCGCTTGCCGCACTCGGCGTCGCGCCCGCGCGGTTTCACATCGAACTCTTCAACGGCGGCGAATCGATGATGCCAGGTGTCGTCAGCGCAGGGACGCGGGCGCCGCATCCGCCCGAGAACGACGCCAAGACAGGCCCTCTGGTCTCGTTCGCGCGCAGCGGTATCGCGGCACACTGGAACGCGTCAGCCTACCAAAGCCTTTTGGAGCTGGCCGAGGCGTGCGACGTGCCAGTCCGTTGGTCATGCCGCACTGGTGTGTGCCACAGCTGTGAGAGCGGCCTGGTTTCCGGGTCGGTCGTATACGGACCGGAGCCACTCGACCAGCCAGCGGATGGCAACCTTCTCGTCTGTTGCTCGCAACCGACTCGCGACGTCGTCATCGACCTGTGAGCCTGACCTCCGGTTTACAGATGGAAGATGAGCGTCCGAAGATCAAAGCACAGCCAACCCCAACCGCATCAGATAGTGGTGGTTGATCCAGATGATGGCGGTGAACAGATAGCTCACCGCATAACTCTCTCCAGACAAGTCCGGGTCCCAGTCGCTCTCGTTCAGTGCTTGATCGAGATCCCTGCGTAGCGCAGCCGCCCGAACACGCCGTCCTGTTCCCCGTTTGGGCCGGCCGTGTAATACAACGAGTCCGCGTCGCCGAGGCTGACGCCGTTGCCGAACGCCAGGCCCCACATACCGTCCTCGACGATGGGCGCGCCGGTCTTGTCGCGCAGGTAGTCGCGGAACGTGCCGGTCGCCAGGTCGAACGCCGCGATCGTGCCGTCCCCGAAGTTGGCGACGAGCAATGCGCCGCTGAACGGGCCGAAGTTCTTCGGCGCAATCGCCATCCCCCACGGCGAATTGAGCCGGCCTGCATCCTTGAACTTCTGCAGGATGTGGCCGTCGAAATCGTATGCGACGACGTGGCCGGCGCCCGCGCCGGGCACATCCGTCGCGGCCTCCTCGCCGTTGACGTCGACGACCGCGTAGGTCACATAGAGCCGGTTACTCAGCAGCTGAATGTTGTACGGGCTCATCTGCGGCGCAAGGCCTGCCGGTCGCGCAAATGGCACGCGTGCCGTAATGTCGTTCCACTCGTTGTCCAGAACGCGGATCGTCGCGTTTTCAAAATCGGTGACGTAGAGGCGATTCTTCGCGCGCGGCGCGGTCGTCATTGCCACGCCGGTGAATGCCGGCAGATGCGGCAGACTCTTGATCTGGTGCGGACCATGATCGGAGTAGTCCTTGACGATCACGGCGGTGTTCATGCTTTCGGCCGTTCCCGATCGCCAGGCGTTGATCGTTCCATCGGTCGTCACGAATACGAACTTCGCCGATCCCGAAGACGTGCCGATCGGCACCGGCGACGCGCCTGACAGATTGCTCGCCGGTCCTTTGACCGGAAACTCCACCGGCTGGCCGGGGACGTCGCTCGCCGCGTTGTAGACGACACCAGTGACGTTGGCGAGACCGTCTTCATACGAGATCTTCGGTCCGTCGAGATACACGATCTTCAGGCCGTCCTGATGCAGCGCGACGCCTTTGGCATCGCCGACATAGGTCGACGAGCTCAGGTTACCGGAATTGCTGATCCAGAAGTGGCCGCCGATCCCCGGTGGGCGAAGGGCGATACCCCAGGGGTTGACCAGGTGCCGGTCGATGATCGCTCCGTCTTCGAAACCGTGTCGATTTGCGACGAGGACCTTCTTTGCGTAGACGTTCGGTGCGTCGGCTGTGCGAGAAGCCAGGGCAAGGGCCGCGCCGGTGATCGCCACCACGGCCAAACCGGCGCCATACAGTGAAAGCGCGCGAACGAGTCGCTGACGGTCGAAAGGCATCCGGACAGACTACCCGGCGCGTGTTGCGTCCGCGCAACACGGGCGTTACGTGTGTGGCGCATCTGCCGCTCGATCGCCGCGACGTCCGTTCCGAGATCGCGCCGCATCTTCCAGCCACCGGGCCATCTTCTCGTCCTTCATGGCGTACAAGGCCCAACCCTGCGCCGTACTGTTCCAACGGTAGTCCTTGATGGTCATATCGATGCCGCGGTCGATGAGGAATCGCATCGGCTCGTAGCTGTTCGGCAGGAAGACCAGATGATGCAGGATGCTCGCCGGTTCATGGGAGCTCCAATTGGTGTTGATATCTGCGCCATGTTGGAGAAGGAAATCGGCCACATCGAAGTGGCGGTTGATGACGGAGAAGGCGAGCGCGACGTCGAGCACCTGCTGCGTCGTGGGCGGGTCCCACCGCAGGTGTCCCCGCGCGCGGGCGTCGTTGTAGGGATAGTGGTGGCCGGGATCACCGAGCGCAGGCGTGCCGGACTCGTCGAACCATTGCGTCACCCGCGAGAGATCGCCGATGCCCGCCGCATGCGGCAGATCGTCCGGCACTGGCCAGATGCGGGTGAGTAGTGGAATGAGATGAGTATGCGCGTACGTGAATGCGAACTCGATGGCCTGCGATGGAGGCGGCGGCTGTCGGTGCAAGAATGCGGGCTCGGACTCGAGTAGAGCCTCGATAAATGTTTCGCGATCGTTCAACGTTGCGGCCCCGATGAGTCCAACCTGAAACGACACGAAGGCCTCACCAAGCAGCCACGACTCACGCCGTAACCCGCGGACGAACGCGTCCAGGTCGTCGTCGAGGATCGCGCGCGCGATCTGCTCCATGACGAACCCTTTCCAGAGTCCGACTGTGTTCGCGTGCCCCGGCCGCTTTTCGATGAAGTACTTGATGAAGGCGAGGCGGCCCAGGCTTTCATCAACGAGCGTACCGAGTTCGGGATCGAGCGCGATTGATCGTGCCAGTAGCAACGCTGCGACAGGCTCGCGCCCGAAGCTGCACGCACAGACGAACGCCTCGTTGACAGTCGCCAGATCGTTCCCCTGCTCATCCAGGGCTTTGCGAACGTCATCGAGATCACCGAGCGCCGCCGAGAATTTCAACAAGCGCGGAAGCAGGGCTTTGCGCTGAAACAGTTGCAGCAGCCCTCTGGCGCGGGACTGTAGAAGGCCATCGCACACCGACGGTGCCACGATCGCGCCGGCGTCGATCAGCAGCTCTGCGGATGACGCGCGAGTGAACCACTGTTCTCTCTTCGGGTCGCCAGCATCGCCATAAGCATCGGTTGCGAATCCCAGCAGGCCGTCTTTTCTGTCCGAGTCGTTGCGCCAGGAGAGCAACCCGGGGTACTCAGCCAACAGTTGCTCGAGGCGGCCGACATCATCGTCGTGAATGGCGCGTTCCGCCTGTTTCGCCGCCCACTCGAGATCGTGACCGAGGTGCGTGCTCACTTCGGCCGCGAGTATCAAGGGCCTCCACTTCGATGTCAAACGCCGTGACGAGCAGTCGGCACGTGTTGGCTCATCAGGGCACCGCGTAGATCCGCTCGATCATCCAGAACATGCCAATGACCCCGATGGTTGCCGACGCGAGGCGCGTGGCTGGTGCGCTCGCGGTGGCGCGCACGAACGTGATGATCGCCAGGATCGCCGACGCGCACGCGATAACGGCGAGCTGACCGAGCTCGACACCGGCATTGAACGACACGAGCGTTGTAAGAAACCCGAAGGCTGAGAGATGGAGGCCGGCGAGTGCTTCAGCGAACCCCATTCCATGGAGCAACCCGAACGCGAAGACAACGGCGAGACGCCATGGATGCAGTCGCGACGTCATCAGGTTTTCGACGCCGACGTAGGCCACCGAAAGTGCAATCATCGGCTCGACGATCGACGGCGGTGCCGAGACGAACCCGTACAGGCACAGACCGAGCGTCACGGAGTGTGCGATCGTGAACGCGGTCACCTGCAGGAACACCTCACGCGGCCGCCGGCTGAGTAGAAACAGTCCGAGCACGAACAGGATGTGATCGATTCCGGCGGGCACGATGTGCGTGAATCCCATCAAAAGGCCGCGCATGAAGCTGGGTGGCCCGGATGGTGCGGCGATGGCCATCGGCGCACTCGTCTCCGGACCTTGCAGCCACTGGACGACCTCGTGTCCGTCTGCACTTCGCATCGCCAGCGGATAGGACCCGAACACAAACGAGCTTCGCCATGTCACGCGCCTGGCGTCGGCCGGCAGGGTTGCGTGCAGAACGACCGCGGCCTGACGGGTGCGGTCGACCTCAATCGAGTCCAGCGCCGGAACCACTGGTGTGCCTTCGACTCGCACGTCGATGTGTGAGATGAGCGTCGGCACCAGATCGCGGAGACGCGCGCGGCTGTCATCGGCCGACGAGGCCTTCGTGGCGGCGTCGCCTGCGAGCGCCTCCAGCTTGGTGATCAGTGCATCCGCATCCGCCGAGATCGACATCGTGAGCCGGTCGCGCGTGTCGTGCGTCAACGACACTGTGGTCGTTGCGAGCGGATGCGCCATCGCTCGCATGCCGACGACGGCGACGAGGGCGAGCGTCGTTGCAGCCGGGCGAAGACGACGCATCACCGGCAGGCCGCCAACGCGCCCGGGACTCATGACCGACCTTGCGCGCCGAGCCTGGCTTTCAATGCTACGGCCAGCGGCCCCGCGATCGGATCGAAACGGGGCGAGCCGTCGAGGGCTTGGGACAGGAGCGCACGCGCACGCACGATGTCGCCTCCGGCATGGGCAATCGCTGCGGCGTGAAAGCGGATGACGCGATCGCGCGTACCAGTGCGCAGTGCGAGGGCGATCGCGCGCTGCGCGCGATCGAGTTGGCCGTTCTGGAAGTATGCCCAGGCCAGCGCATCCGCCGTGAAGATATCGTTGCGGTCGATACGCGCCTGTTCGCCGAGGGCGATGGCGTCGCCGAGATTCCGGCCGCGCTCCGAGAGAAATCGAGCGAGACGCGAGGGTTCGGGCATGTCGCTGCGCCACGCGGCCTCGGCAAGCCGATACCGGCGCTCCGCTTCGTTCCGCTCGCCCAGGGCCGCGAGCATGTCGCCGGCGAAGGCGAGATCTGCAGGGGTCGGCGTGGTCTCGAGGACTGCCGTCACCGCGTCGAGCGCGCCGCGAAAGTTTCCGTCCGCAGCCGCCACCCGTGCAAGACCTGCTGCGGCGAATGGATGTCCCGGGAAGGCGTGGTCGGCGAAGGCGAACTCGCGCCGTGCATCAGACAGCCGCCCCATCTCGAGATAGAGATGTCCGAGTTGGGCGCGATGCCAGGCCATCGATTCGGGATCCTGCGGACTCGTCGCGTCTGTCGCCATCTGCATCGCCTGAAGCGCTCCCGGGAGATCCCCCTGCAGCTCGCGTGCGTACGACACGCGGGCATACGCGGCGGCCGTCGGCTTGATCGCGACCATCCGATCGAACGCATCGAACGCGGCGTCGTATTCACCGCGCTCGATGTGCGCGTCGCCGACGACGCCGAAGACCCAGGGGTCGTCGTTGCGCACCTGCTGGCAGCGCGATGCTTCTCGAAGGGCGTCGCCGAAGCGATGCAGGGAGAGATACGTGGCCGCGAGCATGCGCCGTGCGTCATAGCGCCCGGGGTCGCGGTCGAGGACTGCCAACAGCACGTGTTCTGCTTCGGTGGCAAGACCTGCGTTGCCGGCGACGCGCGTCTGTCGCAGCAACGCGTCGGCGAGCGTCACAGCGGCCGCCGCGTCGCCGGGTGACTGTGCCACCCGGGTTCGCATCGCGATGATGGTCTTGTCGAGATCGGCGCGCGACGTGGAAATCTGACGGGTGCCGAGCAGCGGCGTCACCGGCGTCGGCCGCTCGGGCGCGGGGCGCGCACAGGCCGTCATCATCGCGAATGCCGCGAGGCTGAATAAGGGGAGCGCGCGCGCTGTTGTCATGGCCGGATCCCGTCAGAACTTGACGACGAGCCCCGCTGAGGCCCGCCAGAATTCGAACTTCGAGAGATCGAGTCCGAATGCATTGACGTCGGCGTCCGACGACCCCGCCGTGCGGATGTAACGGATGTCGCCGCGCACGCCAGCGTGATCGGAGACGTAGCCGATGATGCCGCCGCCGACGTTGAAGCCGAACTTGCTGACTTCGATCGAGGCGAGGTCGCCGGCTTCAGCAAGGTGAGGCCGCACGAGACCGGCACCGGCGGTACCGTAGAGACGTACGGCGCCATAGGAGGGGCTGTAAAGTGCGTTTCCCATCACTGTCGTCACGCGCTGTGAGGTGAGGAAGCCGGTCTGCTCGAAGAAGTCCGGCGCATCCGCGACCTCACCTTCGAATCCGACGCGTCCGCCCATCCAGCCTGCGGCTGCGCCAACCACCGGCGCGCTCTTGGTGGTGTCGCCGCTGAACGTCGTGCCCAGGAAGGGCGATGCGAACCATCCGTTGGACTCGGACTGCGCGGCGGCAGGCGATGCCGTCAGCAGCGCGGCAGCCAGAATGGCGAAGGCAAGTGCTCGTCTCATGATGTTGATGCTCCTGCGTACGAGGAAAGCCGTTCTGCTGCGTCGATGTCAGCGAAACGGCCTTCCGTGTGAGTGTGGGTGGTTAGGGGTTGTTGCCTGCCGATGGCGTCGGCACGAACGGGAACGAGGTGAGCATCGGCTGGTCGTTGCCGCTCACACCGTCGCCGAGTTGCGCGTTGATGCCGACGTTGAAGTTGGGCGTCAGCGGTGTGGCGCCCGCCATCACCCGGAGCGCGATGTCGACCACGTCGTCGCCGAGCCTGCGGCCGTTCGGAAATCCAGCGGTATCACCGCCCAGCACGCCGAGCCGATTCGGGTTGGGGTTCGGCGGAATCGCGACGTTCAACCGCAGCATCTCCGAGGGCGTGCTCCCCGGCCGCTGATTGAGCCCGGGGATGCCCATGAGAAAGATCGTGACGAGATCGTTGCGCGGTGCCGGCGGCGACTGGATGTTGAAGAGCGCGAGCAGCAGCTTCGGCACTTCGGGATCGGTGACGAAATTGAGCGCCGCGCCGTCGCCCGTCGGCTCGAGGGCGTTGAACGTGTCCTTCACACCGCGTGGAATGACGACCTCGTTGACGAGCGGCTGACCCAGACGTGACACCTGCACGTAATTCTCGCTGTGACGTTCCTGACCGCCGCCGCGGCTGGTGACCGACGGCCGGCTCGTCGTCGACCAGATGCCGATCACGGCGTTCATGTCAGACGCGGAACTGGGCCGGGCGCCGTTGGCAGTCAGCGACGAGATCGGCACCTCGATCGCAATCGTGTGGACGTTGAAGCCGGCGAGTGAATCGGCGTTCTTCGTGTCGGCCGGCGGCACCGCGAGCAGGTCGAAGACGTTCAGATCGACGAAGAACGGATCGTCGCGCTGGCCTGCGAAGACCTGTGCGCCGTTGGGGAGCTGGCGTACGGCGGCGGCGGCGAGGGACTCGTAGTTCGGTGTCGAGCGGAAGCCGACATTCACCGGCGGCGTCGGCAGATCCGAGGCCAGCACCGTTCCGCGACCGCGGCGGCGTGGACCATCGATCCGGGTCACCGTGTAGAACTGGCGTACGTTGAACGTCGTCGCGTCGAGCGAGGTGATCGGTCCCGTGTTGTAAAGGAAGGTGTTCGGGTTGCGGACCTCGGTGCGGAACTTGAACTGGAACGTGACGTCTTCAACGGCGTCACCGTTGTTGTCCACCATGATTTCGTAGAGCACGTTGTCGTCGAACTTGAAGAAGTTCGGGCCGCCATACGGCGCTTCGAACGGGATGAAGTCGGCGATCAGCGTGACGCGGTCCGGGTTGTTGGGGCTGACGAACGCGTAGACGTCCGTGTTGTCCGCCAGCGGATCCGAGCTGATCAGCGGCGCTTCGCGATGACTCGACGCATGTACGGCACTCATCGCCAGCACCGCGATGGCCAGCGCGGCCACAGGCAGTGTCCACCGTGCTTTCACAATCCACCTCCCTGCCCGAACATCCCGGGCGTTTGTCTGCTGTGAGGTGTTACGGACGGATCGGCGGATCGGATTGGAGCGCGACTAGGGCTGGGCCGCGCGCGGATGTGTCATCAGATCTCACGACTCGAGGTGGCAACGGAGGAGTCCTTCGTCACCTCGGTTCCTTGGTGATTGGCTCGAACTCGTAGATTCCGCCGTCGATCTTCAGCGCCAGGAACAGATGACCGTCCCTGATGACGTACGATCGGATATTGCCCCACTGCCTGACGATTTGATCGTGCAGAGAACCGGCCGGGCACTGCGCGCGTGTGAGGGCCAGCGGGCCGAACTCGATCTGGCTGGGGCCGGTGGATTTCCAGGTCCCGCGTCCGCGATTGCAGTCGATGCGAGCGGTGAGCTGTCCGCCATCGGCGAACTCGATGGTGTACTTCGCGCGATCGTCAGGCGTCAGGGTCGTATCATCACCGCCCTGGAACTTCACGAGTTGCCACGACGTTCCAGCCAGTCCAGGCGAAGCCGTCGACGTTGACGGCTGGCTCCCGGCCGCAAACGTTGCCAGTCGCGTCCCGGCGGCATCGAACAGGTCCAGCCGATCGCCAGCGATGGTCACTCGTGATGCGTTCTTCAGAGCATCGCGAAATGGACCTTCCGTCGCGCTGGAGTTCAGACAGGCCATCTGCGTCCCGGCCATCTGGCCGAACGTGACGCGATCACCGTTCAATTGATAGCTGCCCGTGAACCGATTGCAGCCGTCTGAACCAGAGACGCGACCCGCTTGCACCTGCAGATATGCCTCACGCTTCGGATCCTGAGTAGACGTCGGCTTGCCAGCCAGCTCGGTCGCTCTCCAATGCGTTCCTTCGAGCGGTCTTGAACCTCCCGCCGCCGGTGGTGTCTGATCTGCAGCCACTCTGCGCATCATCAGCGAGACCTTGGTCGGGTGTCCGCCGGTGATGACCGGTGTGGCGACGTCCGTCGTGAACAGGAGTTTTTCATCGACGAGGATCCTGGCTCGAACCACGTAGCGGCGATTCGACTGAATCCTGGCGGGGTCGTATGGAATCGTGAATGCGATTGGCGGATTGCCGGGCGACGGCACGCGGGT
The DNA here is from genome assembly GCA_036407095.1 of Vicinamibacterales bacterium. GTDB lineage: Bacteria > Acidobacteriota > Vicinamibacteria > Vicinamibacterales > UBA2999 > Gp6-AA40. Next base: position 134,501 of record DASWZV010000034.1, read on the forward strand.
GCGGGCAATCGTTTCCGCAGGGGCGCCAGCGCGCGACACGTCTTCGATCGATGCCTCGAACACAGCGGCGGGCGGAAGCGCCATCCGCTCGCGGTAGGTTGCGCTTCCCTCAATCGATTGCGCCATCGCGTTGCCTGCGGTCAACGTGAAGAGCACGATCGGAAACGCGGACAGGAACGTGTGGCGTTGCATGTGGACCTCCCTCCTCGGCGAGTTTCCGGTCACCGTTTGGACGTGGAGGTGGACACGGGCTTCAGCGAGCCGTCTGTCGCAATGTCGAAGACCACCTGTGTCGTCCCTGACGGACAGCACAACGCATCCTTCGCGACGTACCGTGCGTAATCGGCCGTCAACCGCGCGCCACTCTGAAGCGACACCCGCTCGAGCGCACCATCGGTGCGGCTGTCCATCGGCTGCGGCGACAGGGTGCCGGCGAACACACCGCGCATGAAGACGAACTCCTGATACTGGCGCGGCCGGCACATCCCGTCGTAGCCCGCCGTCCCTTGAATCACGAGCATCTCCCAACCGCCTTGGAAGGCGCCGACAAGATCCCACCCCTGTGCGCGGACACGCTTGTCTTCGTCCAACTGCGGTGGGCGCGCCGCCTCTCGACAGCGCGGATCAGTGGCTCCCTGGATCTTCGGTGCAGCGGGAATGGCAGCACCGGGCTTGTTCCAAGGCGACGGCTTCGCTTCGTCCAGCCAGGAGGCGATCTTGTTCTGAGGCAGACCCACTGCCGCATTGCCGAACATCATCGCGATGGCCAACGACGTGACTATCAGAAGTCTCGATGTCATTCGGCCCTCCCCAATGACTCCGTGCTCTTGCGATCTTCGTGGCTCGATAGAAGTATGACTCCACGAACGGAAAGCAACTGCTGACGTCGCGGGCCGTCTGAGCTGTTCACCGATGAGCGGACGCGTTTCTGGATGATGCGAGTCGTGATTGTGAGTGTCGGCGTGGGATCCGCGCTGCAACGCGGGCTGTGTGGTGGACGATCGGGCGACTCACTTCGTCTTGTTCTGTTCGTCCCACGACATCGGTTCCCAGAGTTCGACTTTGTTTCCGTCGGGATCGAGAACCCATGCGAATCTTCCATTCTCATGGGATTCCGGGCCCTTCCAGATTTCGACGCCGTTGTGTTTCAGCTGCGCCAGCATGTCGGACATGTTGTCGATTCGGTAGTTGATCATGAAGCTGGAGGGGCTGGGACTGAACCATTCGGTGTTTTTCTCGGCGACATGCCACACGGTGAGGCCTCGGTCTTTAGACTTGTCGTCGGTCCATTTGAGGATCGCGCCCCCCCAGGGCTCGAGCTGAATTCCCAGATTTTGGCTGTACCACTCCGCCAGGTTCTTGTGATCTCCGGTGGACTTGAAAAACACACCGCCGATTCCCGTGACCTTCGCCATGAATCCTCCGAATGAACTCTAACACCGGGGAGGAGTCATGACCCGTTGCCATTCTTGACACATAAGGGCGTCATCGCCATCATGCAGCGCTGGTTCTCGACGCCACCCACGCGTCCTCGGGCGACCTCGAACGTCTTCGCGTCTACAGCTATCTTGGGCGTGTTTCAGGAGGAGAGATAGGCCTATGAAACTCTGGATGCTGTTGTTTCTCGCGGTCATTATCCCGTTGCTAGTCAGCCGGCGGCGACGCAACCGGCCCTAGAAGAGACTTGGCCATCCCCGAGCTGGTCGCTCCGGACTCAGCGCGAAACACACGGGCCGGCGAGACCACTCGCGCCCGCACTGGTGCCGTCGATTACTCTGCCTTCCGGAGCACCCTTGATGAGCAATGCAGGCCTGCCTTCGGCGGACCGATGGAGGGTCGCCATGAACTTGTGCTCCGACTCGAACGGGATGGCGTCGATACGCGGAAACGCCGCTTGCTCAGCCTGCCGGTCCATACCGAGCTTGATCGCGAATGGATCGAGGGCGCCTTCAGTCGGATCGCCTTCGACCTTCCATGCTCCGTCCTGCTGGCGCAACTCGGCGTCGTTGCAGAGCAAACAGACACGCCCCATGAGCGTGAGCACGGGTTCGGCGCGAACAGCCGTTCCGTCTTTCTTGATCTCTCCGCTCGGCGCGTAGCCGTCGCCGGTGACCTCGTAGGTGGACTCCGCCGTGACAGCCGACACCACCATCATTTCCATCAGCGTCAGCGTACCGGTCTTGTCGGAGCAGATTCGTGAGACAGAGCCCAGCGTCTCGACCGCGGGCAGACGCCGGATGATGGCGCGGCGCTGGGCCATCCGCAGCACGCCAATCGCCAGCGTGACCGTGATCAATGTCGGGAGCCCTTCTGGGATCGACGACACGGCGATGCCGACGACCGCCTGGAAGAGCTCCACGAAGTCCTTCCCCATCACCCACCTGCCGTAGGTGAAGATCAGGACGGTGACGACGCCGATCACCGCGCTGATGGCGTAGCCGAATTTCTTGATCTGGCGCAGCAGCGGCGTTTCGAGCGAGCTCATCGCGGCGAGCAACTGGTTGATGCGTCCGAGTTCCGTCCCGCTCCCGGTTGCCACGACGACGCCGGTTGCACGTCCGGAGACGACCATGGTGCCGGCAAACGCCATGCTTCCACGATCGCCGACCGTGGCGTTGACGGGCACGACGGCATCGACCGTCTTTTCCGTGGGCACCGATTCGCCGGTGAGGGCGGCTTCCTCGGTCCGTACGTTCTTCGCATCGATGAGCCGCAGGTCGGCAGGAATCTTGTCGCCGGATTCGAGCAGCACGACGTCACCGGGCACGAGCTGCTCCGCGGGAATCATGCGTGCTTCACCGCTGCGCACGGTCCGGGCCTCGGGAGAGAGCATGTTGCGGATCGACTCGAGCGCCTTCTCGGCTCTACCCTCCTGAATGAATCCGAGCAATGCGTTGAGCACGACCACGGCAAAGATGATCCCCGCGTCGATCCACACACTCATCATCAGCTTGGTGAAGCCGGCGGCCAGCAGCACATAGAAGAGGACGTTGTTGAAGTGTGCGAAGAACCCGGAGAAGGCGCTCCGCTTCCTGCCCTCCGGCAGACGGTTCGCCCCATATGTCTCGAGCCGCGCAGACGCCTCCGACAGATCGAGACCTGTCTGAGCGCTGGTCCCAAGTCGCGTGACGACCTCAGCTCGAGACAGAGCATGCCAGGCGGCAACATCACTGACCGCGTTCGTAGTCACTGTTGCACCCATGTGCGACGGTCGAGGTGGATGTCACTCTGGAGAATGTCACAACGCGTTTGCTGATGCGGCGCATCGCGCACCATGTAGCAGACTTCGCGCCAGCCAGAACAGCGCCTCGCCGAACAAATCGCGCCGACGTCCAGCGGGAGCGTTTCCTGCTCGGCAGAGCGTTCGGGGGACTCGACGCCTACGAACTCCTCCTCAAAACGCGAACGCGTTGACGCCGGTCGTCACGACGACAACGTATTGCTTCCCATTGGGTGCCATGTAGGTCATCGGTGTCGTGTGGCCCTCGGATTCGAGTCGGGTTTCCCAGAGCAGCTGACCGGTCTTCGCGTCGAAGGCGCGGAAGCGCTTGTCGATCGTGCCAGCGATGAACACGAGCCCGCCCGCCGTGACGATTGGCCCGCCCTGGCCGAACGCGCCGGTGTTCTTCATCCCCTTCGCCTCGAGCGCGTCGCTCGTGCCGAGCGGCACTCGCCAGACGATGTCGCCGGTGTTCGCATTGATGGCCATCAGGTGGGCCCATGGGGGACGCTGGCACGGAAGGCTCGTCTCGGGATTCCAGAAGCGCGCGTTCACCGAGCCGCGTCCGAATGGACTGAAGCGCCGATACGCGACGTTATCGCCGTCCGGGGTCTTGTCGAGACGGCCCATTCCGCCGACGTCACGCGAGTTGACGAACACCCAGTTCGTCGACGGATCCACCGCGACGCCACCGAAGTTCGGACCGCCCTGCTGTCCCGGAAACAGGATCCGGAACTCCTTCGTGCTGTACGGCGTGTAGGGCCCGTAGTTGTGGATACCACCGATCTTCTCGACGAGCTCACGGCAGAACGTTTCGTGCACCGGCTCACCGGTGAAGATCTCGCCAGGCGTAATACTGAGACGCGAAAGCGGCGGGGGCTTCACCGGAAATGGCTGCGTCGGCCAGGTCTCCTCGCCCGGAATATCGCTCTGTGGCACCGGCCGCTCTTCGACCGGATAGAGCGGCTTGCCGGTTTCGCGGTCGAGAAAGAACATCAGCCCCGACTTCGCGACGGTTACGACGGCGGGGACTCTGCGGCCGTTGCGGACCACGTCGACGAGCGCGGGCGTGGCGGAGTTGTCGTAGTCCCACACGTCGTGATGCGTCAGCTGGAAATGCCAGCGGACCTTGCCGGTGTTCGCGTCGAGCGCGACCACTGAGGACGAGTACAGATTCCGCTGCGCGCGATGGCCGCCGTAGTACTGCGCCGCCGGCTGGCCGATCGGCAAGAAGATCAGGCCGCGGTCAGCATCGACAGAACCGAATCCCCAGTATGCCGGCGAACCCGCCGTCATCCAGTAGTCCTTCGGCCATGTGTCGGCACCAGGCTCACCGGGATGGGGAATCGTGTGGAACGTCCACACAAGTTTGCCGGTCAGCACATCCCACGACCGGACCTCCATCGACGGTCCTTCGGGGTTGTCTTCCTGTCCTTGCGCGCCGGTGACGATCAGGTTTTTGTAGATCAGCCCGGGCGACGCCATCATGTACGGCAGTTTCGGATACTTGTCCGCAACGCCGGCGCGAAGATCGACCGCACCCTTCACGCCGAAGGTCGCAATCAGCTGTCCCGTCGCCGCATCCAGCGCAATCAGTCGCCCGTCCGTCGTCCCCGCGAAGATGCGCGCGGGCGTCCCTCCGTCACCGGGCCAGTACGAGACGCCACGATTTGGTGCGCCACCCATATCGAGCTCGTGCTTCCAGACTTCTCTACCCGTCGCCGGATCGAGCGCGACGATCGTCCGCCGCGATGTCGAGGTATAGAGCATGCCGCCCACGAGGATGGGGATCGCCTGACTTCGGCCCGCCGCCGCGACAGCCGCGGCTCCAGGGGTTCCGGCCACGTTGTACTGCCACGCGAGCTTCAGCCCCGACACGTTCTTGGTGTTGATCTGCGTCAGCGGAGAATACCGGCGTCCCTGCGCGTCGCCGGCATAGGTATCCCAGCCGCGCGTGCGAGATGGCGCTTGCGCGTACAGCAGACTCGCACCTGCAGCGGCAACGAGCAGCGCGTTCAGTCCTCGCGTCCTCACGTCCATGACGTCTCCTCGCAACGCACAGCATCAAGATTGATGAGAGGTCTTCAGGAATCCCGGATCGTAACGTCAGTGTCGATGGCGTGTTAATCTGCGCCCTTCGAAGGCCGACGAGACGGGTGAAGGATCTGTTAGGCACTGATACGTCCGCAGAGGCTCCCGAGGTCACAATCGTGATGCCGTGTCTGAACGAGGCTGACACGCTCGCCACGTGCATCGACAAGGCCCATCGGGCGTTCCGCGAGGCCGGCATCGCCGGAGAAGTCGTGATCGCCGACAATGGCAGCACCGACGGATCTCCGGAGATCGCGCGAGGGCACCGCGCGCGCGTCGTTCTGGTTGCTCCGCGCGGATATGGTAACGCCCTCATGGGCGGCATCAATGTCGCCCGTGGTCGCTATGTGATCATGGGCGACGCCGACGACAGCTACGATTTCCTCGAGACGCCAAAGTTCGTCGACGCGCTGCGCCGCGGGCACGCTCTGGTGCAGGGCTGCCGCCTGCCGAGCGGCGGCGGCACGGTGCTGCCCGGTGCGATGCCGCAACTGCACCGGTGGTTCGGGAACCCCATGCTGTCGCTTCTCGCCCGTTGGTGGTTTCGCACACCGGTCCATGACATCAACTGCGGCATGCGCGGCTTTCGCCTAGACGCCTATCGACATCTCGACCTGCGCTGCACGGGGATGGAATTCGCGACCGAGATGATCATCAAGGCTCGCCTCCACGGGTACGACATCGCCGAGGTCCCGATCTCCCTGCATCCGGACGGACGCAAGGCCCATCCGCCGCACCTGCGGACCTTCCGTGACGGCTGGCGGACGCTGCGCCTGTACCTCCTGTTCACGCCGCGCTGGCTGTTCCTCGTGCCCGGTGTGCTGCTCCTCGTGCTCGGACTGGGGGGCTATGCCATCGCGCTTCCCGGCATGCGCATCGGCCCGGCGAAGTTCGACGTGCACACGCTGCTCTTCGCCAGCCTGGCCCTGCTCGCTGGACAGCAGGCCATCTCGTTTGCGCTCTTTGCGAAGACATTCGCGATTGGCGAGGGACTTCTACCGCTGGACCGGCGCACCGAGCGGTTCTTCCGGATCGCGACGCTCGAGCGCGGGCTCCTGCTTGGCGGTCTGGCGATGGTCATCGGCTTCGTGCTCCTGATGGCCGTCGCTCTCGAGTGGTGGCGTGTTGGTTTCGGGCCTCTCGACTATGCGCGCACGATGCGTCTGGCGATTCCCGGAGCCACGCTGACGGCGCTCGGCCTCCACACAGTCCTCGGTAGCTTCTTCGGCAGCATTCTCGGGCTGCGCCGGCAATGAACCTGGTCGGACGCATGCACGACGGACTCGTCCACACTCGCCGAGTCCGTGTGCTTGCGGCGCTGGCGGGGCGCCTCGTGCCTCATGGCGCGCGTGTGCTCGACGTCGGTACCGGTGACGGCCAGATTGCGGCGGCGCTGGCGGCGAACCGGCCTGACGTATCGATTGAAGGTTTCGACGTCCTGGTCCGCCCGAACACGGCGATTCCCGTGGCGAGGTTCGACGGCCGCACCATTCCACAAGCAGCTGCCAGCGTCGACGTTGTCACCCTGTTCGACGTGCTGCACCACGCCGACGATCCGGCGGCTCTCCTTGCGGAGGCGGCACGAGTGACCCGCGGCTGCGTGATCATCAAGGATCATGTCGCCGACGGGCGGCTGTCGCGCGCAATCCTGACGTTGATGGACGAGGTGGGCAACCGCCATCACGGCGTGGCGCTGCCGCATCGCTACCTGACCGCAAGGCAATGGTCTGAACTCGTCGAACGACTGCGCCTCACCCCGGCATCTTGGGAGGTTGGCGGGCTCGGTCTTTATCCGTGGCCGGCGAGCGTCGTCTTCGGGGGGCGGCTCCACCTGCTGGCCAGGCTGGACGTTCGCGCGGCGGGGCTGCATGACTGACACACAGGTCGCGACGCTTTCCATGGCCCGCTCGCGTGCCTGGTGGCTCGTTGCCGCGTCGTTGATCGCCGCGTTCCTCGCGCGCGCGCCGCTGTACCTGTCCGTGTTCCCACCGTTTGAAGGGTGGGACGAGCCTCAGCATCTCGCCTACATCGTCCATCTCGATGAGACCGGAACGGTTCCGGTGATGAACGAAAGTGTGGTGCCCTTCTCTCTCCGTCCCTTGTTCGTCAGCACACCGCAGGCGCCTGGGGGCCAGCTGAGGGACTGGGGAGCCTTGCCTTACGCCGAGTACTGGCGGACGTGGCCGCCGGCAGACGCGAGCCGGTTACCTACTTTCTCGTTTCGACTGTATCAGGCGCAGCATCCGCCGCTGGCGTATGCGCTGGCCGTGCCGATCTGGCGTTGGTTGAAAACGCGTCCGCTGGACGCGATTTTTGTCCTTCGCCTCATGAACGTGCTCATCGCTGCCGCTGGGCTCGTGCTGTTTGCCGCCGCCCTCGAGCGCCTCGTGCCGACGTTCGGACACAGGGTAGTAGCGCTCGCGCTGGTCTGCCTGCACCCATTGTTCTTCCAGAACGTCGCACGCGTGGCGAATGATGCTCTCGCCGTGTCGACTGGTCTGGCCGGAATCTCCGTGCTCACGCTCGCCAACGACCGGACGCTGCTCACACGTGGGTTACTGGCCGCCGTGTGTATTGCGGCCAGCGTCTGGACGAAGCAGACCAGCTTCACCTTGATTCCTGCGTTGATCGTGGGGCTGCCGTTGATCGGTTGGCAGCACAGCGTGTCGCCCGCGCGAATCGTGCGCGTGACGTGCGTCGCGGTCGGCGCGTTCTTCCTGCTCGTTGCACCGTTGTGGGTGTGGAACTACCAGCATTACGGGTCAATCGTCACGACGCAGGACACGCTCGAACTCGCCGCGAGGGGCGACGTCGTTGCCGCGCTAACGAGATCGTTCAGCAATATCGCCTGGGGCGGGGTTGTCACCAATCTCTTCGTTCCTGGACAACCCTGGGTGGGCGGATGGAGCTTCCTGCCGATATCCGAAACGCTCGCGACTCTCCACGCGTGGATCTGGGGCATCGTGGTGGCGGCCGCCGGCGCCGGCGCCGTGACCGCTCTCCGGCGTGCCCCGCGAATCAATGGCCGCCTGGCCGTGTGCGCGATGGTCGTGGTTTTCACGACGCTCGGCATGATGTATTACACAGTCCTCAGTCACGCTGTGTTCGGGGCGCCGCTGGCGAACCCCTGGTACTTCATGACAGCGCTCCCGTTCCTGTTCGTGCTGTTGGTGCGTGGGCTCGAGACGATCGGCGCTTGGCTGGCGACGGCGGCTGGGGCGGCGCTGGCGGCGGTGTACGTCGCGATCGAGCTACACGGTACGTGGATCCAGATGCCAACCGCGTACGCGAGCACCACCGATGTGGCCCTGCAGTGGCGGCGTCTGACGGTGATCCATCCCGCGATCCTGAGCGGCAATTTCCGCTGGTTCTTCCTAGCGGCCCATGTTGGCGCCCTGTGCGTGGTTGCCGGCGGACTGCTGTACACCCGGCGCCGACGCGGGACACCGTCGATGTCTGAAGAACGGACGTAGCCAGCCAGGCTTCTGACCGGGGCTGCAGGCCAGAGGGGCGGAGTTACCAGACACTGTCGATCATCGTGAGGGCCGCCTGCAACGCGCGGCCATCTCGATCGGTCTCGGGTGAGTACGACGCCAGGCCAACGGCCTTGATGGGCAGCGTCCGCCGCACCTCTGCCAGGGCGTGTGCCATCGAGGCTACGGCCAGGCCTCCCGGCGGCGCCCACTGATTGGCGGTGGCCTCTCGAGGATCGATGACGTCCAAATCGAGATGGACGTAGACGCCATCAATCTCCGCGTGGGTCTGCAATGAGTCGAGCGCGGGAGCGAGATCCTCCGCGCGCGACACCCGCTGCACAGCGATACGTTGCAGCAAGCCTGCTTCGTCGGGCTCGACATCGCGTGCGCCCACGAGCACGATCCGCTCGCCATTGAGCGGCGCGAAGCCAGGAACCGATCGTGCGAGATGGTGCCAGCACTGGCCGACGAGCATGCTGATTCCCATTCCATCGAGAAATCCGGAGCGCGTCGTCTCCGGCGTCGTGGCTTCGCCGTGCGCATCGAACCAGATCACGCCGGTCGTGCTGCAACCGCAGCCGCTTACAGTACCCAGCGACGCATTGCAGTTGCCCGACAGGACCAGAGGCGTCCAGCCATCGCGCTGACAGTCGCGCACGCGTTCGGCGATCGCCCGCGCGACGGTGAACGTCGTCGCGATCTCCGTCAGGAATTCATCGGGCAGCGTGATGACGTCCGCTCGGGTCGTGTGGCCCTTCTTCGTGAGCAACGGGTCGACGGCCCGCCACAGGTGTTCGGGCCCAAGTCCCATTCGTCGTCGATGATGGCCGGAATCGTATGGCGCAAGCAGTGCGCTTATGTTCATGCGTCGGACTCACACTTCTGAATAGTGAACCTCGTCCCCAGGGAGCCTAATCACGTGTTACCGTGGATGCGGCACGAAAGCAGCCTGCGAGCAGCGCAGGCATCAGGTCTCCTTGAACGTTCGGAATGGTTGGCTCACTGCCTTCACGCAGACCGCGCGTGCGAACGTCCTCGCCTCTGCTTTCATGGCTCGAGTCGTTCGTCACCCACCCGATAGCCATCTTTGTGGCAGCCGTTGCCGTACGGGCGGCGATCGTGCTGGCATTTCAACTTCATCATGAGCTGTTTCGTGCGGAGGTTCAGCGGACTGCGGAGTCGCTGGCGACCACCGGCGTTTACGGCAATCCGTATCTGATCCCGACCGGGCCCACAGCGCACGTCAGCCCCTTACACACGCTGATGGTCGCTGCGATGTTCTACCTCTTTGGTACCGGCGTCCAGGGAGAAGCCGCGGTATACGCACTCAATATCGTGTTGGTTGCAATGGTCTGGTCTGCCATTCCCTGGGTTGCGACGCGGCTCTGTCTCCCAAGGCGTCCCGCGCTCATCGTCGCGTGGTTTGGAGCGGTGGTCCCTTTCCACTTTCTGAACGATGTGCGAGCGGCGGATAGCGCTGTTTCGGCCTTGGCGCTGGTGGGTATTCTCCTCACGGCACAGCCAGTCGTTCGAGGAGAGAGCTTGACGCCCGGACAATCAGTTCGGATGGGCGTTGTCTGGGGCCTCAGCCTCCTCGTGCTCCCGACGTTGGTATGTGTGGTTGCCGCGATTGCCGTCGTGGGATTCTGGATTCAGCGGGCGTGGAGCTACGTCGGCCAGATAGCGATTGCGGCGGCAGTGGCGGTCCTCGTCCTCGCTCCTTGGGCGGTGAGGAACGGCGCCGCACTGGGCGAGGCCGTCTGGTTCCGCAGCACCCTGGGCATGATGCTTTGCCTGTCATACAACGATGACGCATGGCCGGACGCCCAGCGTAATAACTTCGGTGGCTCTTACGATAGGTGTCATCCACTCACAAGCGTCGCGGCGGCCCAGCGGCTGCGGGATGAGGGCGAAGTCGCATACAACAAGAGGATCGGTCGAGAAAGCCTCAACTGGATTCAACGTCATCCCGGCCGATCAGCGTCGCTGCTGCTACAGCGCACGGCGTACTTCTGGTTTCCGCGAACGCCCAGGTGGTATCAGAGCCTTCTGCTGAGTCTCGTCTCACTCCTGGCGCTTGCCGCCATACCAAAGCTCCTTCGTGAACATCGCAGCGCCGCCATCCTGTTCCTGGTGACGTGGAGCAGTTTTCCGCTCGTGTACTACGTCATGGAGTCGGCGATCCGGTATCGATACCCGATGATCTGGACTCTTCTGCTCGCAGGCAGCGTCTTGGTCGCCGGCAAGCCGGGGCCGCACCGGCAAGACATCGACTCCGCGGTTTCCAAGCAGAAGTAGCACACCTACCGAGCGCCGTGTTCACTGTCGCTTGAAGGAAGAACACGCGTCTTGAAGTGATTGGGATGTCTTCAGAATCCTTTGCTAGGAGCGTCGCGGCGACTGATCGATCTGATGCCCACTAGTCCGTCCGCAGCGCGCGCAGCGAATCGACCGCTGCGCGTGGTGGGCAGGATCAGAGATCAATACAGCCGTTCTCTGTCGGCGGCGAACCGCTCGTCCATCGCTCGTACGGTCATACCGGCCGGCTTCGCATGTTCGAACAACATGCACCCTGGCGAAGACATCTCCCCTACGTCGGGCCACTGCGACGGCTCCCAGAGATGCGATCGCCACGAGGCCTTGCCGCAATGCATGAACACTTCTTCCACGGCAACCAGAATGCCCAAGAGCGGCAGCTTCCCCTGCACGGCACATCGCTGAAGAACGGCCTCATCGCGGATGATGCACGCACGACCGTTCACGCGCAGCGTTTCCTGGCGTGCTGGAATCAGAAACAACAAACCGATGTGCGAGTTCGAAAGAAGATTGCGCATGCCGTCCAGGCGCTTGTTGCCAGGACGGTCGGGAATCAGCAGGTGCGTGTCGTCGAGCACCGAGACGAAGCCTGGGGCATCGCCCTTCGGGGAGACATCGCAGCGTCCAGCGGCGTCGCTCGTGCCGACGAGCACATACGGCGAATGCGCGATGAACGTCCGGCAGTGTCCGTCGAGCGTGCTGAGTTGCTTTGCTACGGCAATCTCTCCGGGTGTCCCGATCAACTCGCGCAGCTCGCGTTCGGTCCGGACGATGGTGAACGAGCGTTCATCGATGGTCATGGTCGCACCGTGTACGAGGTTGTCTTTCGTGATTAGGATTGCACGACAGCCGCGACCGAGACCGCCAACAGCGTCGAAACCTCGGCTATTACTGACGTGAGATCGCGTGCAGAAACTCCGGGTCGTCTTGCACGTCGTCGAACGCCGCGATCCGAAACTCGTTCGTGAGATCGCGCGGGTCGCGGTCGCGAGCCTCGCGCAGCAGCGCGAGCGTGCGCGACCGATCGCGGGTCACCTTCCAGACCGAGGCTGCGTGCATCATCCAGGTGTAGCCATGATCGCCGTGACTCCCGCCTCCGGCCGCTAGGTTCGCATCCAATATCGGCAGCGCCAGATCATGCCGGCCGCTCTGGGTCAGATGGTGAGCCAGGTTGTGACGATAACCGGATAGGGCGCGTCCTGAGGACGCCTTCTTTTCCAGCTCCTCGAGTAGCGACAGTCCCTCTTCCAGCTTGGCGGTGATACGCGCAGCGTCGTTCCTCGCCCGCGCCAGTTGAATCTCCCACGTGAGAATCAGCCCGCGCAGACGCGCCGCCCGGTCAGCGTCGCGCTCCGCGCCCGCGATCGCGTGCATTATGGGCAGGCATCGCTCCGCCCGCTCGAAGTCGCCGGCGATTTGCGAAGCATCAAGCGAGATTCCCACCGCGGTGACGCGAAGGTCGACGTTGTCGTCGGTCGGCGTCAGGCGCGCCAGCGCATCGTCGAATTTCGAGACATATTCCGCATAACGCCCCGCGACGCCGTACGACGTCGCGAACTGCACGGACTGTGAGAGAAAGCGCAGACGGATCTCGTCCGGCCCCATGGTCGGTTCGAATGAGTGCTCAGGAGCCGGATAGCCGGGCCACGTCGCCGACAGCCGCGGAGACTTGCCCGGCAGCCATCTCTCGAAGCGCTCGTACACGTCCAACGCCTCCGCGGCATGTTCGCTGCAGGCGAGAACGTTGGCGAGAGTCTGATACGCCCAGGCCGTTTCGGAATCAGACAGCGGCTGCGCGAGGTACTGGTTCAGCAACGCTGCAAAATCCGCAAGCCGTAAGCGGTCATCCCACTGGCGGGCAAACCGCTGGAACTGCTCACGGACGGACGCGGCGTCGATCATCGAGACTTATGACCTGGGTTCATTTTATAAGCCGTTCGACGACGTGTGCGAGGTGGATCTTCCCACTCTGGCGTGGTGCCCGACTCGATCCCTTGGAGTATCTGTTGTTTTCGTTCCTCGAGAAACTCGAGGAGCACGGTGACGGTAACAACGTGGCATGCGGTGGGCCAGTGATCGGACTTTTAGCGATATACGACCGAGGTTGTGGCGCGGCTTGAAGCCAACGAGAAGGCGACGATCTGATACAGCGTTATTGTGAACCTGATGCGGATGCCGCGCCGCGGCCAGATGAGTTTCATTCCGTCATCGTGCTAGTACAGCCTTCTCGCATAGCCGTAGATCTTCCGCCGCCCGCATGCCTTCTGCAATTGGTGGAAGGCGTTCATCGTCGATGTCGATCAGCCGCAGGAGACTGCGCATCAACAAGCGCGTAAGCTCTGAGCGCCGAGCTTCACCGACACCTCGGCAATTCTCGAATCGATAGAATTTCGAGAGGCGTCCGCTCGTCAGCTGTTGCAACGGGTGACGTGAGATCAGCCGCGATAGTGTCCGCCGAGCACATGAACATGGATGATTACGGAGGCGCGCGGTGAAAGCGATCGTGGTGACGGACAACGCTGCGGGAACGGCCGGGATGACGCTGGTGGAGCGGTCCGAGCCCCAGGCAGCGATAAACGATGTCGTCGTTCAGGTTCATGCGTCCGGATTCGTCCCGACTGAGCTGACCTGGCCCTCGACCTGGACCGATCGCCTCGGCCGTGACCGAACACCATCGATCCCTGGGCACGAGCTGGCCGGAGTCGTCATGGCTCTAGGCTATGGCACGACGGGTCTATCGGTGGGACAGCGGGTGTTCGGCCTCGCGGACTGGTATCGCGACGGCACCCTGGCTGAGTATGTGGCGATCGAGGCACACAATCTCTCGCCGCTCCCGGGCGACGTCGATTTCACGGTGGGTGCCAGTCTCCCGATCTCGGGCCTGACCGCGTGGCAGGGACTGTTCGAGCACGGTCGCCTTCAGGCCGGGCGGAGCGTCCTCGTGCACGGCGCGGCCGGCGCCGTCGGGTCGATGGTGACGCAACTCGCACGAGAGGTCGGCGCCTACGTCATCGGCACCGGACGCGGTGCCGACCGTCAGACGGTGCTCGACTTCGGCGCGAAGGAGTTCGTCGACCTCGAGAAGGACGTCCTCGAAGACGTCGGCGGAGTCGATCTGGTGTTCGATGTCATCGGCGGCGACATCGGGAAGCGATCCGCAGGCCTGATTCGAGCCGGAGGAACTCTGGTGTCCATCGTCGGGCCGCCCGAGGCGCGGCCAGCCGACGGCCTAACGGTCGACTTCGTCGTCGAGTCCGATCGTGCCCAACTGAGGGAGATCGTCCAGCGTGTGCGGGACGGACGACTGCGGACGAACATCGGCAACGTCTCGACCCTCGCCGATGCCGTCGCTGCCTTCAACCCGACCGCGCGGATCAAGGGGAAGACGATCATCCGCGTTCGTCCGTGAGCGACATGCGCACATTGATATGAGTACGCGCGCCGGACTTCGCTGATTGCTGTACGACGTAAAGAGCCCCCGGGTACAAGCCGGGGGCTCTAGTTCCTGCGCAGGGTCCAGTCTATCGGCTGACCTGGAGGCTAGTTCCACCACCAGGGCCGCCGTCATTAGCACGGTTACCGTCGGAGACCACCTTGACCCAGAGTGCATCCTTGTCCTTGTAGTACGAGGTCGCGCTGGCCTTACGCAGCGCATCCAGGCTGTCCTGCGGTGCACCCGAGGCTGCGGTCGTGAATCCCGGCAGCTCGAAGATCACCCACGAGCCGGCATCCAGTTCCGTCAGGGTGAGGGACACGGACGGCCTTTCAGTGGTCACCTTGATCTCGGTACCGGCTCGTACGTTGGTGCCCGTGACGTTGTACTCCCTGCCATTGCGGCTGAGAACGACTGGCGGCTGAGCGGGTGCGCCGGCACCGCCTCTACCGAAAGCACCGGCAGGGCCACCACGACCCGCAGCAGCGCCGGGAGCACCAGGTGCGCCCGGACCGGCAGGACCAGCGGCTAAGCCACGACCGCCAGGTGCGCCGCCAGGACCGCCTCTCCCTCCTCCTCCGGGCCCGCCAACATTCAGGCGTCCGACGTCGCCCTTGCACACCGCAGCGTTCCAGGTGGCCTTGATCTCACAGGCCTGTGCGTCGGCTGCGATGCTGTCGTTGACGCCGTCGTTGATGAGAATGTAGGAATTGGGGACACCGCCGACCGAGCCATCCTTGTCGCGGATCACAGCGGTCTTATAGGCCGTACTGCCACCATTGTCGTTGCCCCACTTACGCTCCATCGGCGGGAAATACACCGGCTTGGCGTTGACGAATTTCGCGCGCTCGACTGAGTTGTTGGAGCTGACCCCGAAGCTGGTATACAGCAGGTAAGACATCGCTCCCGTCTTGCGAGTGGCGTTGTCCTCGAAATTCCGGAAGGTGACGTTCTCCACGTCATGACGGTAATCGTAGTACTCGTAGCCGCGGATCGGGAAATCCGGCATTTCGGGCTTCGGCAAGCTGCGGCCGTAAGCCTTTTCCGCGTCAGTCCTGGGGTTGCCGACGTTCTCGGTTTCGCCCACGAACAGCGAGTCAACGACCTTTGACGTAAAGGCGTAACGACCGAATGCGCCAGACGCGTGAGTAAAGCCGTTAGCGTTGTCGGCCAGCTTCACGTTCCTGAATACGTGCATCTCACCGCGGCCCCAGATGGCGCCATTCCGGTTCTTGTAGGCGATGAGATCCTCGAAGACCGATTCCAGCGCCTTGCTGTTCGCGTCAGCGGGATTTTCAAGGCCGGTATGCGAGCTGCCGGTCACACCGAACGTGTTATTGGTCGCGATGTTTCGGTCGAACATGAACGAGTCGTAGTTGGAGTGGGCGACGTTGCCCTTGAACTCGCGAAATGGCGTTCGACGCGGCCAGGTCTTCGCACTGATCTCCGTGCCTTCGAACTTACCGTTCGGGTGCTCCGGCAATGACATCCAGAAGCCGTTCGAGTCGGAACCCGCGGCCACGTTGTCGCGGTACGTGTTGTCCGGATTGGTGATCCAGAAACTCGCCACCGTGTTGTCCGAGGGCAGCAGGACATCCTTGGATTGCTGGCCATTCGTTCCCATTCTGGGCTCGCCGGCCGGGGCGAGGTTGGTCGGGACACAGGGCTTGGACGTATGACACTTGGTCTGGATCGCCAGGTTGTGAACAAACTCGTTGCCGTGCTCCACGCCGTCTTCGAGGAAGAAGCAGTGACCCACGGTGTTGTAGGTCACGTTGTTCTCAACGCGCAGGAAATTCGTGCCATGCACGGTCACACAGCGGTTGTAGGTGTCGTGGATCGCGGCGTTCCTGATGTACTGCCCTTTTGCATCGCCGATCAGATGCCAGTGGATCGGA
>DASWZV010000035.1:0-1783 GCA_036407095.1 Vicinamibacterales bacterium
GACCCGGTGTTGGCGGTCATCTGGATCTGAACGCGGCCGCCAGCCGGCGTGAACTTGACCGCGTTCGACAACAGATTCAGAAACACCTGCTCAACCCGCCGCGGATCAGCGATCACGCAGGGAACACCGGTCGGCGCGTCAAAGCGGATCTCGACGCCCTTGGCCGACGCCGACGGCATCATCGCCTCGACCGCACCTCGCAAATTCTCGGCGATGTCGATTTCCTGCAGGTCGATCGAGGCGCGGCCGGCAACGATCCGCGAAACGTCGAGCAGTTCTTCAATCAGCCGACCCTGACGCGTGGCGTTGTTGAAGATCGCTTCGTAGGCGCGCGGGATTTTCGCGACGTCCACCGAGTTGTTGCGCAGCATCACCGCCCAGCCGAGGATGGCGTTGAGCGGCGTTCGCAGCTCGTGCGAGATCGTGGTCAGGAACTCGTCCTTCATGCGACTGGCCGTTTCTCCCTCGAGACGGGCAGCATGCGCGACGCGTGCCTCGCGCTCGGCCAGCCGACGCGTGCGCCGCAGCTCGGAAACAATGAGCGTGAGCAGGAAACCCTGGATGAGAAACAGCACCACGTGCGTCTGCACGGCAACCGAGGCTCGATCGTCCGTCGCGAACGCGCCCACGATGGCGCCGACGCTGGTCACGGCGATTGCTGCGCCGGTGCCGGCGAACCACGCGCTGCCGAGCACCGTGACGCTCAGGAGGAGGAAGAGGGTGCCGTCGTCGATCAGGCTGGCGGGAGAGCGCGCCAGGAAAAACACCATGATCACGACCGAGATCGACACGAACTGACGGACTGGTCCAGGCAGCGTCGGAAACGGATACGGACCGACTCCCCTGGACATTTCTCGTCACCACCTGTGGCTGCCGCGATACGTTTCGCGGCAACACGGCCACAGGTCGCAACCGCCATGCCACAGCGCCGGTCTGTGAAGCCGACTAAGCCATATCGGTGGAATTGGTGGAAGCCTCGGACTCCGGTGTGACCGGACGGGCTGGCCCGCCAAGAATGTCGTCGATGAGTCCGTATTCCTTGGCCTTCGCCGCGTCCAGGTAGAAATCGGTTCGCTTCGTGTCGCGGATGATCTGCCTCAGGGGCTTACCCGAGCGATCGGCCAGGATCCGGTAGATCTGGCTCTGCATTTGTTTCAAACGGTCGAGGTGTTGTGCGGCCGCGGTCGTAGACTGCCATCCGGCCCACTTGGCCGGCTCGTGAATCATGATCCACGAGTGCGGGAAAGCCAGCCGCCGGCCATGGCTGGCCGCCTGAAGCACAACGGATCCCATCGAATACGCCATGCCCTGCACGATGATGGTAATTTCGATCCCTCGCGACACGAGATGCCGCACGGCGTCGTGGATCGCGAGCCCATCGGTGACATTCCCTCCGGCACTGTTGATGTACAGCGTGATCGGCCGCTTGTTGTCGTTGGCCAGCTCGCGCAAGCGCTCGATCGCTCCCCGAGCGCTATCCTTGTCGATGTCGCCAATCATGTAGACGTCGCGGAGCCGGTCCGACTGCTCCTTGCGCAGTGTGTCCTTGACGGCATCCACGAGGTCGTTGAGCAGGCGGTCGCTAATGTCGCTCATATCGGGCGTCAATTATTCCATTCCTCGGGCCCGGGCGCGATGCGCCGCCCGTTTGGCGACCGGAATGACGAACTTCTCGGCGGTGAGGGTGTCGGAAAAGCTCACGACTTTGACGTCCACGAGCCCGGCGGTCTGACCGGCCCGCATCATCTCCTGCTCCGTGAGATCCTTCGAACCTTTTGGCCTC
>DASWZV010000036.1:0-4469 GCA_036407095.1 Vicinamibacterales bacterium
TTTTTTGCTACGACAAATGCGCCCGGATTTGCCGGTTCAGATGGTGGATCTGGCGTCGGACGCTCTTCAGCGTCTCCCCGTCATGGGCTTCGAGCGCGTGGTCGCGCTGTTCCTTCAGCATCCGGATTTTCTTTTTGATGCCCGACTTGTCGATGCCGGTCGCGACATGATGCTCGTGGGTATCGATGCCGAGGGCCTTGCAGACGGCCGGCAGCAGATGATCCTTGTTCATCTGCGAATAGCCCTGCACGGCCTCGTCCGGTAGCTCCTTCGCGATCTCCCGCAGGTCGGCGAGCGTCTTGGACTTCAGTTCCTCGAAGGTGTAGGCCATCGGGACCTCCAAGTGGAGGATCCTACCGTACGGAGCGAGGATGAGGTCGGAGCGTTTACGACGCGCGGGCCAGGGCCGGCTTGCGCGATCCCTCGATGTCGAGCTTGCCCTGAACCAGCGCCCCATCGTCCACGCGTACGACCGGCGCGACCATGTCGCCCTGGAACGAAGCGGAGGGACGCAGCTCGATGCGGCGCTCGGCGACGAGCGATCCCTTGACGTTGCCCGCGACGATGATCCCGGAGGCGGAGACGTCGGCGTGGAGCTGACCGCCTTCCTCGAGTGTCACCGTGTAGCCGTCGACGTCGACGCGTCCCTCAACCCGGCCCGCAATGCGGATGTCTTCCTTCGCCGAGAGCTCTCCCTTGATGACTACAGACGATCCCACGTGCGCGCCGTTGTTCATGGACTTCTCCTGGAGGTTTTGCAGGTGTGCGTGTCCCGCCGCATCGCAAGGGACATTCCAGCCGAGGTGCGTGAAATCCTGCGAAATTCCGGCGTATGCGCGGCCGGCCGCCTCCATCATTGACGACTGGATTACGAAATCGATATTTCCGCTCGAGGTCACCGAGCCATCACAGGGCTTTCAGCCGCCTCAACTCGCCAAGCGCGAGAGGATACTCCACATAATTCCGGCTGCCGCCGTCCTTGACCCACTGGAAGTGCTCGAGTGCCTCTTTCGTTCGACCGGCCTCGAGTTCGCGAAATCCGATGTAGGTGTGAGCCTCGGTGCGTTCACCAGTGTCGTCCGCGCGCGCCAGGAATTGAGCCGAGTCGAATTTCCCTTGAAGAAACCCCAGCACGTTGGCGCTCCAGCTTTTCGGATCGACGAGCGCAGCGGCTTGCGTCAGCGTGGCATCGGCGTCGGCGAAACGCCCCAGACGACGATAGGCGATCGCTGCGAGAAACGCCGTGTACGTCGCGCCGTCATCGCCCCATCCTCGTTCGTGGATGTACTCGAGCGCATCCCGTGCCGCGATATCGGGACGACCCAGCGGCAGCGCTGCGTAGGCGCGGGACCGCAGCCAGCTCTCATCGGAATCGATGCGGCGTACTTGCGTGAAAGCGGCCTCCGCCTGGCTGTCCCGCGACAAGGCGAGTGCCGCGAGGCTTAGCTCGTACCAAGCGGTCGGCGACTGCGGATTGAGTGTGGTCGCGCGTGAATCCGCCTGCAGGGCCTCTTCGTAGCGACCGACCTGCCTCAACGCGAGTCCAAGAAAATACTGGGCCGCAAGATCGGAGCGTGCCTCGGTGGCCGCCGACTGAAGCAGTCCGAGGGCATCGTCATACCGCTCCTGTTGCAGCCGGAGCTCCCCCTGCCAGACACGCGCCGGGACATAACCTGAATCGTCGGCCAACGCTGCCGCGAGCCGGCGATCCGCATCCTCAAGTGCCCCCATGCTGACGAGAAGATTTCCCTGTATCGATTCGGCGGCTGCAACCGTCAGCGGTTCGGCTGGCTTGTCGATCTGCGCGACTGCCTGGGCAGCCCCCTGCGGATCGATCACTATGGCTGGTATCGCGGGCAGCGCGATATAGCGGCGAAGTTGAAGCTCGAGCTCGTCGAACGTCCCTCCGAACGCCGTCTGGAACGCCTCCTCCGAACTGTGCCCACTGGTCAGGGCTGTTATGTACGCGCTCAATTGACCGCGTCGCCGGCCGTGGTCGCTGAAAGTAATGAAATGCACAAAGGCCCATGACTCTGCATAGAACATCGCGATATGGTCGCGGCGCGCGAACAGGCGGGCGCTTCCCTCGGGGGTCATGATCTGCCGCAACGGAAGCAGCGGTTCTGAACGAAGCGTCTGAACGCGCCACCTCGGCGCCCGGCCAATCGTGAACCGCCCGTCTTTGCGATTGGTTTCAAACGTCGAGTAAAAATCCGACAGGCCCTCGTTCAGCCACGCAGGGAGGCCGTGCACGTTCCGGTGCAGGACGTAGTGCGCGAACTCGTGATACGCGACCTCGAGGCTCATCTCATCGTCGCGGACGCTGAGGACGAAAAAATTGGCCGATGGCAGCGTGAGGAAATATCCCGCAATGTCCTCCAGCCGCTTGCCCTTCTCGTTCCGCGGCGCGAACCTGGCGAAGGTACTCGTGTTCTTGAACAGAACGAGCTGTGTGGGCACGTCGCTCGTCAGGCGAATCCTCGGAAACAGCATCGCCAGGGCCGACCGAAAACCTTCCAGCTCGCTCAGGGCGCGCCGCAGGTCACGTTCGGAGGCATTGCCGACACCGATGAAATGCTCGGAATCGAGTCGCTTCCAGTCCTTACTGAGGGACGCGGCGCGGGCGGCCAAGACATTCGCCGAACACACCAACAGGAACGAGAGAAACACCCTCCTGAACACGTCGGCGATGGCAGTGTGTCGCATGCGGCTTCCGGCCAGGCTGAGAACTGACGGGTTTTGTCTGCGGCCGATTATCGCCCGACGGTCAGGAATATCAAGCAGAGAAGCCTGCGAGCCATCACGTGTCTTCAGCACGCCCGGCGCTCGTGATTATTTGTAGCGGGTGCCGTGTTTGATAACGATATCGACGCGCTGGAGCAGTGAGATGTAGCGCAGGACGTCGCCCCGCACCGCGATCACATCGGCGTACTTGCCGGCGCTGACCGTGCCGACGTTGGCATCGACCTTCATCGCCACCGACGGCCAGTAGGTCGCGGCGCGAATCGCGGTGATCGGATCGACGCCGAGCGTGGTGACCCAGGCGTCGAGCTCGCGCCACGTGGAGTGCGTGTGGAAATTCATCGGGATGCCGCTGTCGGTGCCGATGAGCAAAGTCACCCCGGCGTCCTGGAGCTGCTTGAACTTTCGCGCGAGCGTCGGTCGACGCGCCGCCGTCAGCTGGAAGTACGGCAGGCGGTCCGGATGCTCGAGCGATTTCCGGATGTCCGCCACGATCGCGTCCGGCAGCCCCTCATGCCACGCCGGATCGTCGAGCGCTTCCTGGTTGTCGCGCAGATACTCGTAGTTGAGAAGGCCCTCTATCGTCGGCGTCCAGTAGAGCGGGCCGAGGGACATTTTCGCCGTGCGCTCGCGAATCGCGTCGATGATGTCTTCGGGGTACGCCGGCGCGGTGCCCAGCCCGGTGTGCTCGAAGCAGTCCACACCCGCCGCCAGGCCCCGGCGGATCTCCTCGGGACGATGGGCGTGTGCGACGACGGGTTTGCCGTGCTGGTGCGCCTCGTCGACGACCGCGCGCACCTCCTCCATCGTCATCTGATCTTGATCGATCAGCTTCACGACGTCGACGCCGGCCTCGGCGATCTTGCGGACTTTCGCCCGGCCGTCATCAGGTCCATTGACGCCCCAACGGTACGACTCGGTGTTGGGGTAGGGCGCGTGCTGGATGAACGGCCCGGCGACGTAGAGCGTCGCGCCGGGAATCCGGCCGCTGTTGATCCGGTTGCGGACGGAGATGCTCGACTCGAGCGGCCCGCCGAGATCGCGCGCGCTGGTCACGCCGGCCATCAGCAGCTGTTTGGCCGCGGCGGGCATGATCACCGAGTCGAACTGCGACGCGTAAGCCTTGTCCCAGTGGTCGTAGTCGGCGTGGCCGACGATCATCGTGTGGACGTGCATGTCCCACAGGCCGGGCAGCACGGACATGCCTTCGGTCGAGATCACTTCTGCGCCTTGCGGGATCGCCAGTGTTCCGACCTGACCGACCGCACTGATGCGGTCGCCGTCGATCAGGATGACGCTGTTTCGAATCGGCGGTCCGGCATAGCCGTCGATGAGCGTGCCGCCGACCAGGGCCTTGATCCGCCCCTGGGCGGGAGGCCGTTGCGCGGAAAGGGCGGTGACGAGTCCGGCGGCGAGGAGGATCAGGGTGAAGGCTGATCGGCGCATGGCGGCGGCATGGTAGCGTACAGGAATTAACCCCGCTGCGGTTCGGTCCATCGTGCTTTTCTACGGGATCGCCTGTGGATTCGCGTGGCTTGCGTGGGCACCGCTGATACTGGGATGGGAAGTGAGATGTGTCGGCAACAAAAAAAGCCCGCTGCTTCTTCAAGCAGCGGGCTGGAGTAATAATCCCGGCAGCGACCTACTCTCCCACGCAGTTTCCCACGCAGTACCATCGGCGGTAGCAGGCTTAACTTCCGTGTTCGGAATGGGAACGGGTGTGACCC
>DASWZV010000037.1:0-2823 GCA_036407095.1 Vicinamibacterales bacterium
GGTGCTGGGACTCGGTTGGCGCAGACGCACCTCGGCACAAGAAGCAAGCAGAAGCGCGTCACAGGGTCGCCTTCTGGCCGGCCTGCGTGAAGCGCGACGCGGGATTCAGCCGCCGTGTTGAGCCACCCAGCGCCGGACGTCACGTTTGGCGACTCGGTTGCGACGCCACATTCCGGGAGCCGGTTCGCTGGGCGCAGGAGTGTTCGCGGGACGCACTAACGTCGTGCTGGATCAGCCATTTGTCGTCTTTCACATCCGCGAGTTGCCGAAGGAGTTGTGGCCACTGGCGATTCACCTGATCAGCGGGCACGTCTGGAATACCGCGCGACGCGTCCGACGCCAACGGCTCCTGGTCGTCGACGAAGCGGCGATGCTGCTTGCACATCCCTCCGGGGGCGCGTTCCTTGCCGATGTCGCCCGAAGGGCGCGCAAGCACTACCTCGGCCTGGTGACAATCTGGCAGAAGGTCGGGGACCTGGTCGGCTCGGAGCACGGCGAGACGATCCTGACCAATTCCGAGATGAAGCTTCTCTTGAAACAGTCGGAAGAAATCATCGACGCCGCTGACGCCAGATTTCGCTTTTACACCAACCGAGCGTCGGTTTCTGCTTGGCGCAATTAAAGGCGAGGGCCTGCTGCTCGCGCGAGGCGGGCGCTGGCCGCTCAAGATCGAGGCCAGCCCGGCCGAGCATCGGCTGGCGACCACCAATCCACGTGAGTTGCTCGAACTGTCTGATCGGAGCTCGACGGGCCTGGCGTCGGTCACGTCGGGGCAAGGTCATTCAGCAAATGGCGCTTCGCGTGCACTGGCAGGTCGGCCGTGACAGTCGCCGCAAACAACGGGCGCTGGGATATTGCCGACATCAAGCTCAGATATCGGCTGGTCGAGATTGTGGAGCGGGCTGGGGTGCAACTG
Organism: Vicinamibacterales bacterium; assembly: GCA_036407095.1. Classification (GTDB taxonomy): domain Bacteria; phylum Acidobacteriota; class Vicinamibacteria; order Vicinamibacterales; family UBA2999; genus Gp6-AA40. The sequence continues at coordinate 917 of DASWZV010000037.1, forward strand.
AAGCGGGCCGGCTCGCATCGCTGGCAGGGTCTGTGTCCATTCCACGCCGATCGCACTCCGAGCTTCTTTGTCGACGTTGACCGGGAACATTTCACATGCTTCGGGTGCAAGGCGCGCGGCGACGTTATCGACTTCGTGCGCCTGCATGAGCAGCTCGAGTCTGTCGCGGAAGCGTGCGCTTGGATTACGGGAACACCACCACCCGATGCGCCTCCGCCAAACGCCCGTTCGGCACCCAGAAATTCAGGAGGACGCAGGTGGGATCGATTGACGCTCGAGCAGCAGCTCGTACTGAATACAGCCGGTGCCCTCTATCGGGACGCGTTATGGAGAAATCCGCTCGCGCGCGCATACATGGCGGAGCGCGGGCTGCCTGATTGGGTCGTGCGCGTTTGCGGCCTTGGGTACGCTGATGGCCGTTCGCTCGAGGCGTACCTGCGCAAGCACGGAGGTCTGCGCATTGCCGAGGAGCTCGGCCTGCTGCGCCGCGCCGAGCCCGGCGAGGGCGGGCGCATGCTCCGCGAACGGTTCGCTGGCCGGATCGTTATTCCGGAATTGCGCGGCGGTCAGCCCATCTGGTTCCTCGGCCGACACCCGACGCGTAAGGAAATGCGCATCAAGTACCTGGGGCTCCCGGGTGAGAAACCAATCCTGGGCTTCGAACGCTCAGCCGGTCAGCGAGAGGTGTTCCTGGTCGAGGGAGCATTTGACTGGCTGACAGCCGTGAGCTGGAATCTGCCAGCGTTCAGCACGTGCGGGACCGATTTCCCCGCCGATCGGCTGGGTTGGCTCGCGCGTGCGCGGGTCATCTTTGGCGTGCTCGACGCCGATCGGGGCGGCCGCGAGGCGGCGGAGCGGTTCGGAAATGTGCTGGGTCGACGCTGGGTGCCGCTTGAACTTCCGCCAGGTGCTGATCTCAACGATCTCGGGTGTCGACCGGACGGGCGACGGCTCTTCTTCACGTTGGTGACTGAAGCACGCAAGCAGTTGACTGGGTCGAGAAGGGACGACTGCCTTCAGGAGCGACACCAGCCAGCCGCCCTCCGGTCCGACGGTCGGCGCGACGAATGACCGTGCCCTTGCGGAGGTGAGCGCAAAGTCCATGTTTCGACTTGTCGTCAAACGAAACCGCCGGCGCTGGCCCGCGCCCGCGGAACAACTTCTCGAGGTGATCACGCCACGCACGAATGCTGCCCTGATCACGCCAGCGGAAAATCTGGTCGGTTCGATCTCGCTTCACACCACAAGTCCGGACGGCGGTCCGGTTGCGCTCGAGATCGTTGCCGATGGAGAACGCAGCCGGTCGTTCGTTCGGAGAAAAGGGCCCAGCAGCGTCAGCTACAGGCTCAGATCGGTGCGGCATACCCACAAGCCACGCTTCGCTCATTGGATCCGTCGTCCACGCTCTCAGGCGACCCACTGCGTGTAGGCTCCGACGAACGGATGGCTTGTTGCACGCTCGCACTCCGCGACGGCGACCATCTGCCGATTCGTACATTCCACGACAGGGAGCTCGATGCGGACTCGGGCGCGACGCAGGTGGACCCGGTGCTCGGAATCCTTCGAGCGCTCGACGATCTTCCCACCGGCTGGCGCGCGCTGAGCCAACTGGTGCTGATCGAGCCCGCGCCGCGGAACTGGGCACGCGCTTACCAGCGCCTCGCCCTCCAGAACCCGGTGACCGCGGAACGGTCGGGCACGACCAACAGGGGCACGTCACTGACCAGCCTCATCTCGCTGTTCGGGCTCGGTCTGGCGGCAGTTGTCGTACTCAACGCCTGGACCGCGTGGCAGCGCGGGGATTGGGCCGCGATTGTGGTGCCTATCGCCGGTCTTGTATTTGCCAGTGCGCTCGCCACCGCCCTGTACCTGCGGTTAGTTCGGCGCGATCTGCACGATCCGCGACT
>DASWZV010000038.1:0-15838 GCA_036407095.1 Vicinamibacterales bacterium
GGCGGGCGCCCGGTCGTCGTTGGCGGCGACGTGGCGGTTTGGTTTGGCGAGCTCGACGAGCCGCGCACCGAAGGTCAGGTGCGGGTGCGCGCGCTCGACCCTGAGCTGGTCTGGCTCGCGCACGAGCACGAGCCGTGGCGACCCCGCACCGTCTAAAGGCATCAAGCCGGGAACAGCGTTGGCGATCGACTTCGCTGTTCCCGGTCCCTTAGTCGCTCACCACACGTCACAACCACTCCTTTGTGTATAGGCGAACATAAGACGAATGTGCTACGCTCGGCAGCCTGGCTAACCACCACCACGTCTGAGGTTCTCGTCGGAGCGAAGGGTGATGTCCACTGTTTCAGAGTCGCTCTCGCAGCTCGAAGTGCTGGTCGTCGATTGCCAGGCCACCGCCGCGGCGCCGCATGGACATCTCCTGGAAATGGGCTGGGCGCGCGCCGGCACGACCACAACACGCGCGGACGCCAGGCTCATCGCGCTTCCACGCGGCGAGCACATTCCAGCCGCCGTGATGCGCCTGACGGGCATCTCTGAACGGATGTCACAGGACGGCGTCGATGCACAAGTGGTATGGCGGGAGCTGTCCAACGAAGCCGCAACACTCGCCCGTCAGCCGGCGCCAACGGTCATTCACTTCGCTCGATTCGAGCAGCCGTTTCTCCGCGCGTTGGCCGGTGGCGCGCTTCCCCTCGACATCATCTGCACGCATGACATTGCCCGGCGCCTCTTACCCGATCTGCCCCGCTGCGGCGTGCGTGCCCTCACCGGGTACTTCGGTCGCGGGGTCGGCGCTCTGCGTCGCAGTGCCGATCACGTAGAGGCCACAGCATTCGTCTGGCGAGAGCTGGTGCTCCTGCTTCGCGACGAAGGAATTTCCACCTGGAGCGCGCTTCAGGAATGGCTCGCCGTCAATCGCGCTACCAGGAAGCGTCGCCGGCGCGTATGGCCGATGCCGCGAGATTTGCGGCTCTCATTGCCGGATGCGCCCGGTATCTATCGCATGCTTCGGACGAATGGTGATGTCCTCTATGTCGGAAAGGCCGCGTCGCTACGTCATCGCGTCAACAGCTACTTTCGAAAGCAGCATGGCGTGTCCGAGCGGACGCTCGAGATGCTGTCGCAGGCGCGTGGGATCACTTTCGACGTCGCGCCGAGCGCCCTCGAGGCGGCTCTCATCGAGCCTGACGAAATCAAGCAGCATCGACCGCCGTACAACGTCGCGCTCACCATCGAGAACCGCGCGTTATGGTTCGCGACACCGAATCTCACCGCGCGCAGCGCGTCCGCGTCGTCACAGTGTCCGCTCGGACCCTTTCCTTCGGCCGGAATGCTCGATGAATTTGGCGCGCTCGCCGCCGCTGAGAGTCGCGCGCTCGGCTCCAGTCGCTGGCGTCCCGACCCGGTCACTTTCGAAGCAGGTTACGCGAGGCTCTGCGCGGTGCACCCTGAATTTTCGCGCCAAGACCTCAGCGCCCACGACAGATTGCTGCGGCTCGGAACGCGCCTATGGAGAGAAGGTCGGCGAGACCGCGATGTTGATGAAGACGACACGAACGAAGCCGGGCGTGGATCGACGGTATGGACCCCGGAGTTCGTGCAAGTGTCGCTCGAGTGGCTCGCGTTGCGGGCAGCGCTCGCCCGGCGCCGCGCGATCTGGTTGACGCGGCTGTTCGATTCGAGCGTGATGTGGCGCGAGCCCGGTGACAGTTGTGCACGGCTCATCGTGATCGAGGAGGGTGAGGTAGCGTTGAGCGCGGCACTCGACGCAAACGCACCGCCGCCAATTCCTGCGGGTTACGGTCGTTCAGTGACCGCACGGCGTGAGGCCTTCACCATCGCCTCCTTCGATCGCTTGCGGGTGTTGAATACAGAGCTGAAACGCTTGATTGCCTCTGGCGCTCCGGTGACGCTGCGCTTGGGAGTCGGCCGGGCACTCGACGCGTCGCGACTCGCGTCTGCGCTGTGGTGGGTGTAATGCGTGATTCCACAGCCACCATTCTCCACGCAGACCTCGACGCCTTTTATGCTTCGGTCGAACAGCTGCTCGACCCTCGGCTGCGCGGCAAGCCGATTGCGGTCGGCGGCGGCGTCGTTCTCGCGGCCTCCTACGAAGCGCGGGCCTTCGGCGTACGAAGCGGCATGCCTGGACGGCGCGCGCGGCAACTCTGTCCCGACCTCGTGTTTGTCGGCGGGCATTTCGACGAATACCAACGGCTCGGCGACGCTGCCATCGGAGTACTGAGCGATTTCACGCCTTCTATCGAGCGCATCTCCATCGACGAGGCCTTCGCCGACGTTGCAGGGTGCACGCATCTCTTCGGTTCGCCGGCAGAGATCGCAACGACAGTGCGGGCTCGCGTGCGCGCCGAGCTCGGCTTGCCGATCTCAATCGGCGTGGCGCGGACCAAGCACCTGGCGAAGATCGCATCGCAGGTCGCCAAGCCAGATGGATTGGTCGTCGTCGATCCAGAAACTGAACTCGAGTTTCTTCACGAGCTGCCCGTCGCATTGATGTGGGGCGTGGGCCCGGCCACCGAGGCGCGGCTCGCCAAGATCGGCGTCGCCACGATCGGTCAATTGGCAGAGAGCTCTCCCAAATCCGTGGAGCGATTGCTTGGACACGCGGCGGGTAGAAAGTTGACGGCACTCGCGTGGAACCGCGATCCGCGGCAAATCCAGACGCGCCGGCGCGCGCACTCTGCCGGCGCACAATCGGCGCTCGGACGACGGCCCGCGATCGAACGCGTTTTCAAACCGACGCTCCATCATCTCGCCGACCGCATCGGCGCCCGACTCCGCGCCAAATCGCTGGCCGGCCGCACTATCACCGTCCGCGTGCGCTTCGCCGATTTGCGCTCGGTCACGCGCTCGCTCACGCTGGCAGCACCGATCTCTGCAACGAGGGCTCTCGCTGAGATTGCCGAGGACCTGGTGCGCGGCGTGCTTGCGGATCATCGTGACGAGAGGACGATCTCGCTGCTGGCGATCGCCGTCTCACATCTCGAAGCGCATGCGACCGTGCAACTGGAACTACCGCTCGGGCTTGCCGACGAAGGACGTCGTCCCGGCACGAAGAAAGGCCTGGCGCGATCGCGCGCAGACCGGGCCATCGATGCGATCCGCAAGCGCTTCGGCGGAGAAGCGGTGGATTATGGGTCGGCATCGCGGGTTGTGCGCTCCGTCCCTGACGAGTTCCGACGCCTTGCTGAACGAGAGCTGTGACTATCGCCCGCGCAGTTGGCATATGCGACGGAGCGCCACCGCCGCTCTCGCGGCGTGCAGCCGTGTTCTACCGTGATCGTCCGCGGTGTCCAAACAGCCACCCGGCTGCAAAGCTGGCGACGGCCGCAAGTGCGACCGCAGGTGTCGCGCGAAGCAGGACGCGAGCGCCTGGCGCAATCGTCGCGCGGCCGGCGATCAGGACGCCCACGTTGCCCTCCGACACCTGCGCCTCTTTCGCAATCAGTGCGGCGCCGCCACCCTTGCGAACATCGAGCGTACCGGTGGATACGAACCACTGACCTCCGCCCTGCTGCACGCTGAGATGCTGTTTCGCGAGAAATATGATCCCGCCGGCGCGTTCGACGTGAACGTCGTTGCCCGAGACGACCGGAAAAAAGCCGCGCGTGGCCCGATGGGGTTCGGCTGCGTGTGGGTGTTCATCCATGACAATGCCTCCGAAGAACTGTCGGTCGTGACTGCCTGTGTCCAGTTGCTCAGCCGGCGTGCGGGTGAACAGCCGGGTTTTTCACAACAACGTGAGGCCTGCGAGAAGCGATCCATAGAGTCCATCGCCGGCCGACCTGATCACTTCGAGACCTTGACCGCTGCGGCCACCAAGGCCTTGGCCCACTGAGGCGTTTTGGACAAGTCGATCATCTCCAGGATCTTCCCCTTCGCGAGGTGAAGAATGAGGATCGGTCGGGGAGCGCGTCCCGCATGCGGGTCGGCGTCAAGGCTGTTGTCGAAGACCCGAAGCTCTGTGAGTTGCGGCATCAACTCAATCAGGTTGACCCGACTCCGGTCATAGCGCTCCCGAATCTTTTCTTCCGGGATGTCGTGTCCGCCTCGAGCCACTCTGGATCGGACGCGTGCCATGTGCAGTTCGGGACTACTCAATCCCACCAACCACACGCGCACGTCGATTCCAGCCGCCAACGCTTCGTTCAGAAGAGCGCTGATGGTGTGCCCGCCAAGCGTCGTTTCGAACGCGAAGTCCAGGCGTTCGGCGATCGCTCGTTCCAGGAGGCGTTTCCCCTCGTGCCAGGCAGCGCTGTTCGCTGCTCCAGTCGAAATGTCAGGATTGGCAGCCAGAATTCGGGCGGTCGCTTCGTCAGGATTGAAGTAGTCTGCGCCGGCCCGCCGAAACATCGCGCCCGCGACGGTGGTTTTGCCCGCACCGTTGGTTCCAGCCAGCACGTAGATGCATCGACGACTCCTCGAACTAGCCACGCGAGCGCGCCGCAGCGACCGCCGCCTTGCCCAAACGCTTTCCCGACGCGGCGAACGCCGCCTTCATTCCGCGACGCGCTTTGGATGTTTGCATTCGCGCCAGGAGCGCATCGAATTCATGGCTGAGCGTATCGAGTTTCGTCTCGGCTGCGCCCGATAAGGCGTTGAAGTTCTCGACGGAAATCAGGACGGCCTTGGGCGCGTCGTGCTTCGTGATCACGATGGCCCTGCCTTGAATGGCCAGCTCCAAGACGCGGCCGAATTCACTCTTCGCCTCGCTCGCGCTCACTGACGACGGTTCAAGTGTTTCACCGCGGCTGTTTCTGAACGTCGCGACGCTACCGACCCTGCGCCGCGGTCGGACAGTAGACGAGCCTGACTCCGAGTCCGCTTTGGCGGTCTTGGCCTTCATATGTCTAATTTTGTCCAATATGTACTAAACAGTCAAAATAGAGGAAGTCACTGCGGACGCGAGCCCCAACACACAGACCATCACCAGAGCGCCCGATACACATGAACGCCTGACAGAAGCGCGGTATGTCATGCGTTCCAACAAGCTGAGACGTTCTTTGGGGGCCGCGTTAATCACAGAACACAATCGACGAGCCAAGGATGATCGTTGTTGCGGACAAGCATGCTAACGCCGGCATATCGCACGAGCAGCACTTTGTTCGGCGCTTTCTTGGCGAGATCTCGCTCCTCAAACGCTTTGACGGGGGCCGTATAGTACGGTCCCGAATTCGAAAGGCTGAGCCACAGGGCGCTAGGCCTTCTCGTCTGTCGTTCTCCGAGACGTGATCGGTGACGCCGATCAGGAGCACGCCTGGCGCCCGGACCAGCATGCCGTTGCGTGCGCACGCTTCATCCAGCAATACGAGCACCGAAATAGATCACCGCAATCAAGACGGGGCCATGCACGAACAGTGCGGCAGGCATAAGGCCAAGAAGAGCCACGCGCGAGAACCAGCGTTCGCCCGCGACTCGATGGAACACGTACATCGAGGCCGGCAGGTTGACGATCATAGCGGTTACCAGCCCAGGCGCGTAGCCGCGGAGAAGACCTTCGGCAACGAAGACATGCCAGAAGACGTTCACCAAGACCACCGCTTGGACGAGCAGCACCAGCCAGCGTGCGAACATGTTGGACGGCTGGCGCATCGACCACCATGCAACGGCCCACGGAATGATGGTCGCGACGGCCAGCCCGAAGTAGATCGCGCCAGCAGAGACCTGCCCAAGCCAGGGCTGAAGCGTGATCAGCAACCGCGACTGAATCAGCGGGAAGCATGACTGAAACGTGAGCGCTTCCTCGAGATTGTGCAATGTCACAACGCTTGCTACGAGACAGGCGAGTCGGCGTGGGCTCACAAGCGTTCTTTAGAAGAAGTCTTCACACGCGCCGCAGCACCGCCACCGACGAACATGGCTGGTAATCTTGCCACGTCCCAGCAACACCGCGGTTCAGCCGCGGACAGACGCTGAATGTAATGTGGGGAGCCCGGTGGGGTGCATGGTCGTCAAATCCACGATGAAAGCGCGGATCCGCGGACCGTTTCGGCCCGAAGGTCCTCGAAGGACGGAGGGAGCACCGCCTGTTCCCCGCATGCCGTAAGAATTCACGTGTCGAAGGGACCGCCCTGGACATTCTTCGTTTTGGTTTTCGTTCTTTCGATTCCGTTCTGGGTGATTGGTGCGCGCATGGAGTGGCAGTGGTTGCCGGGCCTTCCTGTGGCGGCGCTTGCCGTCGTGTGTCCCGCCACGGCCGCTGTGATGCTTCAGTACCGCGACAACGGGTCAGCAGGCGTGAAAACACTGCTCGAGCGCACGCTCGATTACAAAAAGATTGAGCCGGTCTGGTACGCGCCCATCGTGCTTTTGATACCAGGCGTAACAGTGCAGTCGTACGCGCTGATGTGGACGCTAAAGATGCCCCCAGGCGCATCGGTCGTTCGCATGGATTGCGTGGTGGTCTTTCAACACAGTTTGGCTGCGGGTTCTGCTCGTCTGGCTCTACAGCAACACCGGCAAGAGCGTCTTCGCGGCGATCCTGATTCACGCCATCAGCAATCTGTGCTGGCAACTCTTTCCGAACGACGGTTCGCATTGGGACCCGCGGATCGTGGCCCCACCACCGCCTTGGCAGCTGCCGTCGTCATAATCGTCTCGGGACCGAGAGCCCTCACGCGATTCAGATCCGCATAATAAGGACGTGCGGGTGTCCGTTCGCCGTTTGCCGACCACGCTGCTTCTCTCCGCAGCTGTTCTGCTTGCAATAGGAATCTACGCGGCCTTCGCGCACGATCTCTCGCGTGCGCGCTCGCGCCTGGCCGGTCGCACGCAGACCATTCCCACGGCATCCGGCACGCTCGAATACGCCGTGACCGGCAGCGGTGACCCGGTGCTGGTCATTCACGGCGCTGAAGGCGGATTCGACCAGGCGCTCGACATGACAGGACCGTTGGTTCAGCGCGGGTTTCAGCTCATCGCGCCGTCCCGGTTCGGATACCTTGGGTCCACGTCGTCGGGCGCGCAGGTCACGCCGGCGATTCAGGCCGATGCCTATGCCGAGCTACTGGATCGCCTGAGCATGAGCGAAGTCTCCGTTGCCGCTGTTTCCGCCGGCGCGTGGTCGGCGCTTCAGTTCGCCATCCGCCATCCGAAACGCTGTCGTGCCCTGGTCTTGATCGTTCCCGCGAACTATCTGCCTCCGAACGTCCGGATCCAGGGCGGCCGCGTGATTCAAGCGATGGTTGAGTCCGATTTCGCCGCCTGGGCGGCGGTCAAGATCCTGTCGATGCTGCCGCCCGGCGTGATGGCCGAGCGGATGCTCGGAACGCCGGCTTCGGTTGTTCGCGCGGCCGATTCAGGCGAGAAGGCGCGAATCGCAAACACGCTCGACCACTTCCTGCCTGTGAGTGAGCGCAGGAAAGGGATGCAGATCGACGTGTGGACCGCTGCGGATCGCCGTCCGTATCCTCTGGAGAAAATCTCGTGTCCGGTGCTGACGATCAGCGCCGAGGACGATCAGTTTGGAACGGCGCTTCGGGCGCGGCAGATTGCGACGGCTGTCCTGAACGGCAGGGCGGTGATCTATCCCTCCGGCGGTCATGCGCTGGTCGGACACTACCGGAACGCGCTCGACGACAGCGCGGCATTCTTGTCCGCGGTTCGCCGTCAGGAGGCGCGACCTTAATGCAGCGTATGAGTACCCATTCAGAAATGGCGCATGCGATCTCGAGGTCGTGTCGGCGTACCTGGTGGCTTCCGAGACTTGGGTAACACAAGTCGTCGAAGATTCTCGGGAGGCCTGGTGCTTCGTTGGAGGAGCTACCTTGATCAACCTGCGTCCGAGGCCTGGTCACACGTTTGCGACTCCTGTCGGCGGCTCACTCCTGACACCGTATTGTCAGGAGACGCATGTCAAGAACCGGCGGTGATCCCGGGTGATCTCTTCAAGCATGTTTTGAAGCCTTCGGTCCACCAGGCGCACACGAGCGCCGCGTATTCGTCAGCGGCAGCCTCCCAGACAAAGTGGCCGGCGTCGAGGACATGCAGTTCGCTATGCGGCAGTCGTTCGCGGAGATATTCAGCGTTGACGAGCGGGACGACCCTGTCTCTCCGACCGGCAATGATGTCCACAGGCGCCTGGATCATCGGCAGGAGATCCCGGAGCACTTCAAGCTCGGTCCGGTACGACTGTACGTAAGGAATCGAGTCTGCGAATCGATGGCCCTCGTACGACGCGAGGTAATCTTCGCGAGCGGCTTTGCTGAGCACGTACTTCTCGAGCGTTTGGATCGCGCGCTCGACGATCGGGCGTCCTCCCGAGCCGTCGGTACGGTTTGAGGTCGGGCGCAAACACCCATTCGCGCAGCGGATCTCCGAGTTGAATCGGAACCGCAGTGGCGCCGGTGCCTACGACCAGACTGAGGAAGCGCTCCGGTTGCGCTGCTGCGGCGAACAGCGCAGCCGATGTGCCGACATCCGGCCCGACGATGTGCGGGCGCTCGAGGCCAAACGCGTCGGTGACGCGAAGGATGAAGTCGCCCATCGCGCTCGGCGACATCAACGCATCGCTCCGGTCGGAACGGCCGAACCCGGGAAGGTCGATTGCGACCAGGTGTGCCGCTCCAGCCAACCGCGACCAGATCGGTTCGTAGGCGAAGACGCTCTCCGGCCACGGACTGAGCAACAATGCGTCGGCATCGCCCGGTTCGCTCTCGACGAAGCGAACCGACACGCCGTCGATGGTGCGAAACGTCGGCTTAATTGCGATGTCGCTCAGGAGTTGTGCGCGTTGTCTTTGCACGACAGAATCTCCTCCTTGGATGCGATTGTGGTCTGACGACACGTGTCGTTGCTGCAGCAAAGGTGCGAGCCCCGGAACTGAACGAAAGCCGTTGTTCACGGTCCGCCATCCAGTCAAGCACCTCCTCGACATCGATCAATCAATACGGAGGCTCTGCTCCATCGCGTAGCACTGGTCCCAGATGTAGACGTCGAAGCCCGCCAGCTTCGTCGACCACTTCGGCGTCAGCTGATTCACGCAGGCAAGCGCCACGCGATCGATGTAGTTGTCGAACACCGCCCACGGATTCGCCTTGTCCGCACTCGTCAGTCCTTCGCCGGGTGCCGTCGTCTTCAGCGCCGCGGCCGCCGCCACCTTCAAATCCTCGATGAACGCCAGCTGCTGTGCGACGTCGGCGTGGGTGCCGGTGCGCGCGACGTGGCCGGCGACGATCGTATTGAAGTCCGAGTCATTGATCTCCTTCAGCTGCGCAAAGTACGCGGGAATGTCCTGCGCGAGCGCGAGGCGGCGCCACGGCATCCAACCCGGAAAGATCACATCGACGACCATCAGCGTCCGCTGTCTGGGGGCATAGATAAAGATGTTGCCCGGGGCGTGTGCGGTCCCGTGGTAGGAGAGCTCGAGCACCTGGCTGCCGACCGTGAGCCGGTAGCGATCATTGAAGGTGACTGTAGGCAAGGGACGATTAGGATCCTTGGCTTCCGCAAGCAGCCGCATCGTTTCGGCCTGCGCGATGATTGTCGGGTTCCCACCGAGGCTTTTCGTGCCGCCGATGTGATCGGCGTGGAAGTGACTGTAGACAATATGAGTGATCGGCTTGTCCGTCACTTCGGCAATCGCTTCCCGAATGTGTGACGCATACGGCGGCGGCGCATCGACGACCACAACGCCATCTTCATACGTCATGAACATGGATTGATAGGCGCCGTCAGTGATCATGTACAGGCTGTCACCGAGCTTCTGCGTCCGGTACCCCTTCGCGGGATCGACGGCCGGGCCCTTGGCGAACTCGGGAACGTCGAGATACTTGTCCACTCTGACGCCGATGGGCGCAATGGCGGGCATGTGGGCGTACGGCACACCTGGTGTCCCGGGACGCGCTCCGTTGCGTGCGGCAAGCGCCGCCTCCGTCTCGAATATTCCAGCGAGGGCGATCAGACTCGCGGCCGCGACGCCCAGGAACACGTACGGGCGCGCGTCCATGTCACGACTCGAAGGTTTCATTGAACACTCCTTTTCGTTTACCGGGCCACTGCCAACTCTTCTCCACCGCGAAGACGCCGGTCACTTCGGTGTCCTCCTGATTCCTTGCTTCGGAATCTGCATCTGTCTGACACGACGATTGGAGCATTCGCATGAACGGGGGTCTATTGGACGATCGTGTCGACGATACTTAAGTAGGGGATCTGTGGGATGACTTCTCGAATTGAAGTCGAGCTACGAGCGACAGAACCGCTTGTGTACCGTTCCCGCGCTTTTCCGGCCCTGCACAGGATCGCGGTTCGTATGATCCTCGCTGACTGAGCTCGATCTTCCCGTTCTTGAACAGACTCGACCGCAGGGCGTGACGGTCGAGTCATGAGCGGATGGTCCAGGTCGCCGAAACTCCCGTAGGCGCGGGCGGACCGCGTGTAGATCTCGCCGGACAGCAGGCATGTGCAGCGCCTTGTGTGGGGTTCCTGGTGTTACCGAGCGACGCCAAATACACCGAGAGTCACCTTAGCCCGGAGAGCGAAAACGGGACGCTGGTGTCAGTGCGTGCCACTGGCCAGCGGCTGGCCGAATTCTTGGAAGCTCCGCTCGAAAACAGAGAAGGCGAGTGCTGACGCGTGGTCGAGAACGCTTCACAAGTCAGCCGGTCTCAGCTCGCTGAGTTGGTGACCGTAAGAACGGCGATCGGTCTCGATATACCAAGGTATCGATCGATACCTTCAGCCAATACATTCGGCTAGGCGCACGTGGTTCACTAGGAACTGTGTAATGCATCCGAACCAGGGCCGATCGCGTCTGCAGTGGTCGACTGCACGGACTCAAGTGTGGCAGCAGTACCAAGGTCGACAAAGGCGGGCACTTTGCAGCCTGGGAGCAGCCGTAACTGTTCTGAAGAGGTTCGCGCGGCCTTCAGACCACTCCGCAAATAGCGAGTCGAGTAGAGATGTTCATGCCCGAAACGTGCGACTGCATCGCGCGATCGTTTCGGCTGTGTGGTGATGTGCACGGCAAGGTCCGGCAACGAGAACAGAACATGGTCCGTCCGCAAGAAGGTGATCGCCGCTGACGTCAGCGGCGATGATCCCGGGGGCCTGCGGCTGCCGCTGTCGTGACGCTTTCGGATCGCCGGAAATCGAAAACGTGAAGGTGGTGCGGAGGAATGGGTATGCGCGCTTTCGCTCAGCGTGTGTGGTGGTCAACACTCACGATGCGAGTGTCCCCGGCGGAATATCTCGGCCTGCCGCTTCGAGCGCATGAACTGCTCCACGACGTTGCGCTCTATGACGTCTCGGTTGTTGGCCTTCCCGGTGGCGGATATGGACGAACCATCGCGGACGTTCGCGCGCTCGATTCAGGTGCGAGCCACAGCCGCATCGCGATCGTTGTTTACCAGCTGCGCCGTTTTTTCGGATTGATGTTCGGATGGGATCGTCAGCGGATCCGGCCTGAGGAGTCCCTTCTGCGACGCCTGACGGACCGCGACCGGCGCAATTCAGAGGTTCCGCCTGGCACGTTTGACGGGGACTTCCTCGTGTTGTACCGATTTCCCCACGAGGAACTGCGCGAGATCCTCAACGCGACCGTGCATGGCTTTCTCTGCATGGCGCTGCTGAGCACACCAACGGGCTATCGGTTGTATTGGGCCGTCTATGTCCGGCGCGTTTCGTGGCTCACGCGACCATACCTTGTCGCCATTGAGCCTTTCCGTTGGATGTTGTATCCAGCCATGTTGCGGCGCATTCGGCGTAGCTGGATCGCCACGTACGGCGCTGCCGTATGACGCCCAGACCGATCGTCAGACCGTCGAACATCGGACGCATCTCAGACGACCGCATGCAGATGCACGAGCCACTACAGGTGCGGCTGATCGCGGCCTACCGCTCGACACTTGAGTTCTGACGCTTGCCGTCCTACCGGACGGCCATCGCGAGATCCACAAGTCGAGTGCGGTTGACATGTGGTTGACGCTGGGATTACACTCGGTGTCATGGAGAGCGCAGCTCTCGAATATCCGTCGACCATGGTCACCACTCCAACCGGGGAGACCACCGTTCCGGCGCCGTTGCGCCGCTACCACCCGAGACTGGCGCGGGCTTCCGAGATCAAGAGTCTCGAGCATCTTCCTGAACTGACGGTGGTGTGGACCAAGGGGATCGACGCGCTGCTGTCCCACCGGACGTTCCTGCGCATGCTCGCCGACCGCTTGAGGGCCACTCCTGAGCCGTCGAAGATCGTGTTTCTTTTCCAGACGAAGACTCGAAAGGCGACGGAGCACACGACCGCGCAGAAGCTGGTCGAACTATTCAGGTATTTCACTCGCCCCTTCGATCTGGAAGTGGCGCAAGGGATTCGGGCAGGCGAAGACGCGTTCGACGAGGCAGTGGCGAAGATCGTCGCGACCCGGCAGCTCTCTGGAGAGAAGGCGGACAGACCTGACCATCTCAGCGAACTGAAGAAGGTTATTGAAGCCACCGACGATCTGCGGGCGAAATCCGGAAAGCTGTCAGCGGACAACGTCGCAAAAGTCTTCGGCCTGTCGGTGGCCGAACTCGCGGCGTTGGTTGGGAGGACTCGGCAAACCGCTTCGAAGACGCCGGACGCTGATTCGCTTCAACCGCTCTTGAAGCCGTTCGAACGCGTGGCGCGAGTGCGCGCGGTTCTCCATCAGAACGATTTTCGGAAGTGGCTCCATCTCGCGAACGGCGAGCTCGATGGCCGGACACCGCTGGAGGCGATTCGGCAGGGGAAGGTCGACCTGGTTGCCGATCTCGTCGAAGACATGCTGACCGGGAGCCCTGGTTGACACGCTCGGCAGAGACCGAGTTCGCAACGCTCCTCGAAACTGTTCCAACCCGGCCGATGCGAAGGCGACTCGTTCGGTGCGTCGCCGCGCTCGACTTTCTCGAGACGAGCCCGCCCAGGTTTCTCCACACCTCCGGCCGTCCCGGCCGCTGCAACCCGCGCGGGGTGGACTGCTTGTACTTCTCCGAAACCGAGCGCGTCGCAGACCTCGAATTTCGTGGCCGGTTCGCTGGCGTCGGCACGGCGACCGAGCCACGGGTCACGTTCTTTGCACGGGTCGACCTGAAGGGCGTTGTCGATCTCTCGGGCCCTGCCGTTCTCAAAGCGCTCGGTATGTCGAGCGACGACGTTCTCGAGGCGTGGCGAAGTGCGCCTTCGCCGACGCGGCTTCAGCGACTCGGTCTTGCAGTCAGCAGCCAACGCCGCGTCTGCGCGATTCGATTCGCGTCGGATGCGTGCCGGCGAGCGGGAACCACAGGTTGGAACGTGGCCATCTTCCCGGACGCGATCGCAGCGCCCAGTCGCGTCTGGATCCTCGGGAGGTCCGATACGTCGCTGGAAGAGCTGCCGTAGCGCTGGAGAAGGATGAAGGCTTCGATGACTGAACCACGTGTGGCTATGCCTCTACAGACGGCGCATTCGCGCCCACGCGGGACACAGCTGACCGAGTCGCTCGGCGCATTGCGGATCACGCTCATCCTTGCGACATCCGGACCACGAAGGTGAGGACGCACGCTGCTGCTGGCGCATACAGTGACGCCGACGGTCCGGCTGAAGCCGGACACTACGGCTGAAGGTCTCGCAAGCAATCGTATCGAGGCCGCGCTTCCCGCTTCCGCGGTGGCTGGCACTCGATACGATGCGCATCAGGTGCGGGTGCTCGACAGCGAACGAGCGTAGAGGAACGTCGAGCCCACCGCCTCAGGCTGGCTGCTGGCTTTCCCGCATCGCGGGTTCCTGTTGATGCTGCAGAAGAATCCGGAACGCGAGTCCGTGAGTAATCAACAGCAGCGGCACAATCGCGGTTGGAATGAAGTAGGCGGCTCCCAACTGTCCCGGCGGGAGCCCGGCGGCATTGCCCTGGTAGAAGGCATTGAGGAGATCGACCGAGCCCCAGACATTGAAGATCCACGCGAGGAAAACGCCGGGTCCCGTTCGCAGGAACTGCAGCGAGAGCAACGCGAGTGTCGCCGCGATGATGTCGCCAAAGGCGGCAGAAGTCGCGAAGGCAGACGGCAGATCAAGCGACACGACACCGGGGACCAGAAATGCCATCCCGATGAAGCGGAAGCTATGGAGGATGAGCAGAGGTCGCAACGCATCGTCCCACTGCCGGAGCCGGAGTCCCGGCCACATGTACCGGGCGGTCACCGTGCCCCAGGCGATGAAGCTGAATGCGATGCTCACGTAAAAAGCGAGTTGTGCCAGCATGAGCGTGTCCTTTCAGGATTCCATCCAATCGAATCTACGAAGCGGCGGCCGCATGCTCGCGCCGCCAGATCTTCGATTCAGGCGCAAGCTGCGGCTCTGACGGCAATGGCCGTCGCAGTTCACGGTCGTAACGATCGAGATCAAAACCGGGACGGAGCGGGGTGATCACAAACTCCGCGACCTGACGCAGCCAGTTGCCAAACGTCCGCTGGTTCTCCGGCAGCGCAGCATAGCGACGCGCGATGGTCTCGAAGTCCTCGGCGGGGCGTCCCGTCACGTCGAGCACGTCGGTTGTGGGTGCGCCGAACTCGAAGGCTCCCGCCTGGTGATCACCGATGTAGTAGCGCACGCCGCTCAACACGTCGATCGGCAAGCCGAGACGACGCGCAGTCTTCATGAACAGCCAGGTTGGTGTCGGCACGACTCTGACCGACCGCCCAACCGCCCGGCCAATCGCGTTGGCCATATCGCCCGCGCTCAGCAAATGTGGCCCGGTGGGACGATAGCGTTTCCCCGCATGGCGCGCGGGATCCTTCAATGCCGCCACCGCAACTCGCGCGATATCCTCGTTCGACGGCGGCGCGTTGCGTCCATGGCCGAACACCCGGGGAAAGATGCCGAGGTGCGCGGCAACACCTGTCATCACGAGATACGCGTCCGCAAAAATCCCCGGATTCACGATCGTGTGCCCGACACCGGGGGTCATGGAGAACAGCCGGTCGGCCAGCCAGAGCTGGCGCGTCATCAGGGAGGGGTGCGAAGGGCTGGCCAGCCACTGCGTCAGGCCGACAATGTGCTCGAGTCGCGCTTCCTTCGCGGCAACCGCGAAGGCGATCGCCCCCTGAATCATGTACGGATCGAACGGCGGGCAAAAGTACGCGCGCTGGACGTCCTTCAGTGAATCCGCCACGCGCTCGACGTCACTCATCTCTGCCACGGCGATCTCGGCACCGAGCGTCTTCAGACGCGCGCTGCGCGCGTCCTCTCGGTGCACCATCGCGCGAACGGAATAGCCGGCCTTGAGCAATTCGGCGACGACAAGGCTGCCTGTCTTTCCGGTGGCGCCTGTCACGAGAATCCTTGGGTTGGTCATGGAACGCCTCCTCTGCAATCGATCGAAGCGCCAAACGGTACCATGTGGTACCGCTTTGTTGGTAGTGTGGTACTATTCGGTACCGATGTCAAGGGTCACAGAAGCCGGTGTCACAGACGGGGTGCGTGAGCGCATCCTCACCTCGGCGTTCGAGGCATTCAAGGAGCGTGGCTACGCGGCGACCAGCACGCTCGAGATCGCGACGCGCGCGCGGGTGTCGAAGCGAGAGCTGTACGCGCTCGTTGGCAACAAACAGAAAATGCTAATCACCGCCATCGGAGAGCGCGCCAAACGACTCCGGGCGTCTGCCGACACGCCGAAGCTGCGCGACCGCGCGACGCTGGCGCAAGTGCTGACGGCGTTTGGGATCCAGCTTGTGCGAGAGGTCAGTGATGCCGATGTGGTGTCGGTCTTCCGACTGGCGATCGCCGAGGCGGTCCAAGCGCCGGCCGTGGCGCGGACGCTCGATTCTGTGGGGCGTGAGACGAGCCGGGCTGCGCTGCGCCACATCATGAGCGAAGCGCGCACCGCCGGAT
>DASWZV010000039.1:0-165000 GCA_036407095.1 Vicinamibacterales bacterium
GTCCCACGAGATCGAGCCGCGGTACAGGGTGGCCGTCCAGTTGAAGACCTTCACCGCCGACGGGATCGCGACGGCGAACGACAGGAACGAGAAGACGAGGCCCGTGAGCACCGATTGGCTCGCCACGAACATGTGATGGCCCCCCACGAGGACGCCGAGCACGGCGATCGCGAGGCTCGACCCGGCGACGAAGGCGTAGCCGAACACCGCGCGCCGCGAGCCGGCCGCCACGAGCTCGCTGATCACGCCCATGCCGGGGAGGATCATGATGTAGACGGCGGGGTGCGAGTAGAACCAGAAGAGGTGCTGGAAGAGGACCGGGTCGCCGCCGAGCGCCGGATCGAAGATGCCGAAGTGCAGGCCGCGCTCGATTGCGAGCGCGAGCACGGTGATCGCGATCACCGGCGTGCCGAGGATCTGGACGAGGCTGGTCGCGTAGACCGCCCAGACGAACAGCGGCAGGCGGAACCACGTGAGTCCGGGCGCGCGCATCCGGTGGATCGTCACCATGAAGTTGAGACCGGTGAGGATCGACGAGAACCCGGTAATGAAGACGCCGATGCCGGTCATCATCACGTTCGTGTTCGAGGCGCGGCTGCTATACGGCGTGTAGAACGTCCACCCCGTGTCGACACCGCCGGCCACCATCGCGTAGACGGTGAAGAGGAAGCCGACCACGAAGATGTACCAGCTCAGGAGGTTCAGCTTCGGGAACGCGACGTCCTTGGCACCCAGCATCAGCGGCAAGACGAAGTTGCCGAGGATCGCCGGCACAGCGGGGATCAGCACGAAGAACACCATGGTCACGCCGTGCATGGTGAACATCTTGTTGTAGGTATCCGCGGAGAGAAGATCGCCAGCGGGCGTCGCCAGTTCGAGGCGAATCATCGAGGCGAACAACCCGCCGAGGAAGAACGCGAAGGTGACAACGACGAGGTACATCAGGCCGATGCGCTTGTGGTCCTTGGTTAGGAGCCACGATGCGACGCCGTGCTCGTGGTTCAGATACGTCACGCGCGGAGCGATCACGGGCGAAGCGATGGATGCCATGGTCTTACCTGTTCTCCCGGGTTTCCGGTGCAGCGGCCCGGGGCGCAGGCGCTCCCGTTCGCGCCGCGACGCCGCCTGACGACCGGAGCGACTTGATGTACTCGACGAGCGCCATCACGTTCTCCTCGCTCACCAGCCCTTGGAACGTGGGCATCAGGGGCTGGTACGGTGCGACGAGCTTGGCCTGCGGCCTGAGGATCGATTCGCGGACGTACGCCTCGTCGACCGTGACTCGCGCCCCGTCGGTCAACTCCTCCGAGGAACCGAACTTGTCGACGAGCGACGGCCCTCGCCCCTGTCCGTCACTGAGGTGGCAGGTATTGCACGCCAGGTCGTTGAAGAGCTGCTCACCGCGCTGTGAGATCGAACCGGCGCCCAGCGCTCCAGTCAGCCACGACTGATACGCGGCCGGCTCCATCACGACGACCTTTCCAATCATGCCCGAGTGGTTTGTTCCGCAGTACTCCGCGCAGAACAGGTGGTACTCGCCGATCTTCGTCGCCGTGAACCAGACCGTGCTGTAGCGACCCGGGATCGCGTCAGCCTTCACCCGGAACGACGGGAAGAACATCGAGTGAAGCACGTCCTCCGAGGTGAACGTCACCTTGACCGCGCGCCCCACCGGCACGTGCAACTCGTTGATCTCGCTCTGACCGTCGACGTGCTGGAACTTCCACATCCACCGCTTGGCGGTGGAGTAGATCTCGATCGTCTGGTCGGGCGGGCGCTGCAGGTCGAAGAACACGTTGGCGGCCCACGCGAAGATGACCACGGCGACGACGAACGGGATGATCGACCAGCCGAGCTCGAGCGGAATCGACCCGTGAATGTGCTCGCCGACGGCGAGTGGATCGCTGGTGCGGTATTTCCACGCGAACACGATCACCAGGACGGAGACGAGCACGGCGAAGAACGCCGTCACAGCGACAATGAAGAAATACAGGTTGTCCACGCGGGGGGCCAGCGTGGACGCCTGCTCAGGAAACAGCGAGAACCCAGATCCCATAAACGCTCAGGCGTGCCTCTCCGCGGCCGATCGCATCTCGCGCCGCCGCATCAACAGGATGAAACTCCCGATCACGATCACGGTGAGCACACCCCCAAGCCGCATAATGTTCATGAACACCGCACCATATTTTCCGTGCGACGGATCGTACTGGTAGCAGTAGAGCAGCAACTCATCGACCACCGAACCCACCTTGCCCTTGCCGGAATCGACGAGCGCCAGGCGCAGATCCTTCGGCGAGAACTCAACCCCGTAGAAGTACCGCGACAGCGTGCCGTCCGAGGTCGCCACCAGGAGTCCGCTGACGTGCGCGAACTGCTGCGTCTCGGCATCCCACTGATACGTGAAGCCCGCGGCCGTGGTGACCTGCCGAATCGATGCTTCGTCGCCGGTCAGGAAGTGCCACCCGTTTGCGGTCTCGCGCGCCGCCCAGTGATCGAGGTGCGCCCGTTTCTTCGCGTTGGCCGCCTCCGGCGTATCGCGCGGATCGAAGCTCACGAGCACGATGTCGAACTCATTGCCCGGCGTGTACGGCAACACTTTCAGCGCCGACGAGATCCCGTTCATGATCTGCGTGCAGAGCAACGGGCACTGGTAGTACACAAAAGCCAGGACGACCGGGCGCTTGCCGAAGTACTCGGCCAGCGCCACGCTGCGTCCGCTCTCGTCCTTGAGCCGCACGTCGAGCGGCAGCTTCTGGCCCAGCCGCTGTGCGAAAGTCACGTCCTTGAACTGCGGCGGCACGTTCGACGCGACGATGCCGCTGCTGAAGCCCATGGAACCGGGAGTGCCGGGTTGGAGCTGTGCGTACGCATTCGTAATGCACAATGCAAAATGCAAAATGCAAAACGACACCAGTACCCGAACGCTGAACTGCCGCGTCGCGAACGGCCTTTGCACTTTGCATGTTGAATCTTGCATGACAGCTGTCATGGTCTTACTCCCTTCTTCGTTCCAGCGTCCTGCCCGAGCTCGAATCCTGCGGCATCATCCCTGGCGCGACGTCGCCGTCCGGCGGTGCGGTTTGCGGGCGCGCGGGCAGCCCGCGCTCGAGGGTCATGCGCATGGCATCGGCGATCGGGATGTGCACGGTGCCGGCATTGCGATCGATCCAGCCGTACGAGTTCAACCGCTCGTTTTCCCCGGTGCGGAATTCGTAGATCTCGTTGACCGGGAACCGCTGCAGGCGTGGACCGGCGGGCAACCGCTGCTCCTGGCCCACCGCGAGCGGGAACTCGGCCGGTGCCTTGGCTTCCCGTTGATCCGCAAACACGCGGAACATGACGTACATCCCGATGTGCACGATCACCGCGCTCCCCACGAGCCAGATCGCAAACTGGACGATCATCCAGACGTTGGCGTCGGTGTGCTCGTGCCCCGCCCCCCCGGGCGTGTTGAGGTACTCATCGTCAGCAGAGGCGTGGCTGTGGCTGTGGGGGTCGTGAGCCATCAGTGGCCTCCCCCGCTCTCGAGCGCCTGGCGCAGATACGGATCACTGGCAGCGAGCAGCGGCCGCTGCGCGAGCTGCCCGAAGAACGCCCACAACCACAATCCTCCAACCGCGAGCGGCGCCGCCAGGTCGAGCCAGTGGAAGAAGATGTGGCTCTCGCCGTCGACGAGATGCAGGTTGCCGCCGGTCGACGCGAATTCCGGCGAGACGAGGATGAAGATGTCGGCGAAGCGCATCAGGATCATCCACGCCGCGATGACCACCAGCCGCTGCGGGTTGCGCTTGAGGTCGCGCGACAGCAGCAGCAGCCATGGTACCGCGAAGTGAAAGGCCACCAGGAACAGCGCCAGGTACTGCCACCCATGGCTCGTCCGCGTAATCGTGTACGGGACTTCCTCGACAAGGTTCGCCGCGAACACCAGCAGATACTGCGAGAAGTTGAAGTACGTCCACAACATGACGAAGGCGAAGAGCAGCTTCCCCAGGTCGTGGAAGTGATGCGGCTTGAGCAGATCCGACATCGGCTCGCGCTTGACGAGAAAGGCCGCGACCACGATCGTGAAGGCGAGCGTCGAGATCCCCTGTCCGCCCATCACGATGAACCCGAACATCGTCGAGTACCAGTGCGGATTGAGCGACATGATCCAGTCGACCCCGGCCGACGTCACTCCGAGCGCATAGAAGACGAGGCCACCGCCGCTCAGACGCTGGAGCCGCCTGTTCGCGGACACGTCGCCGCGATCCTGATCCGCGGACCACTTGTTGAGGAGCCAGGCGATCGTCGACCACCCGACGAAGTAGACGACGGCGCGGACGATGAAGAACGGCGTGTTCATGTACGGCGCCTTGTGCCGCATCACTTCGTCAGCGGCGACGTGATCCGCGTGCGTCCACGGATACAACGTCGTCATGCCGAGCAGCACGGGCAGGAACAGCACCATGAGGAGCGGTATCGTCCGGCTCGCCGCTTCGAAGATCCGGCGGAAGACGCCCCACGCGCCTCCGGACAGGTGCTGAATCATCACCATCGCGAGCGACCCGAGGGCGATGCCCAGGAACAGCAGGTAGGCGATGAGCCATGACCGGAAGAACTGATCGCGGTTCACGAAGAAACCGATCGCGCAGGCCACGAGGCCAATGCCTCCGGCGACGAGGGCGCGCGAACGTGGCGCCTCGATGTCGGCCACCGGGAGAGCGTACGTCGTGTCCACTGTTACTTGTTCTCCTGCGCAGGGACGCCCGCCGGCGGTGCGGGCCGATCGAGATCGCCGCGACGATCGGCCGGTACATCGGCGACCGTCGCACCTTGACTGAGTTGGAGCGCACGAATGTAGGCGGCAATCGCCCAACGATCCGCGGGCGGCACCTGCGCCGCATAATCCTGCATGGCGCCGAAGCCGTTGGTCATCACGTCGAAGAAGTAGCCGACCGGCGCATTGCGCAGACGCTCGTCGTGGTACGACGGCGGCTGCCGGAACCCGCGCTGGACGATCATGCCGTTGCCCATGCCGGTACGGCCGTGGCACGGCGAACAGAAGACGTTGAAGCGCTCCTGCCCGCGCGCCATGACTTCGGGCGTCACGGCCATCGGAAATTCAGCGCTCGGCTGGCCGTTCACCTTGCCGGTGTAGAAGAGTTCGTCTTCACGGAGCTGGCCGCGGGCGACGGTGTTGGCGACCAGCATCCGTGACGCCGCGCCATTGGCGAAAAACGGTGCTTCCTGCAGCGGGTCGTAGCTCGGCGCATCGTGCATGTCCTGACGACATGCCGACACCGACACGCAT
This sequence comes from Vicinamibacterales bacterium, assembly GCA_036407095.1. Taxonomy (GTDB): domain Bacteria; phylum Acidobacteriota; class Vicinamibacteria; order Vicinamibacterales; family UBA2999; genus Gp6-AA40. The sequence continues at coordinate 5,291 of DASWZV010000039.1, forward strand.
GCGAGGATGAGCGCGAGCGCACGAACGGTCGGTAGGCTACGGAGCAACTTCGGATACTCCCAGCGGATGCAGGTTCTCCAGGAACTGCTGTGTCGCGGTTCGGTCGAACCTCGGATCGGTCGCTTCGATGACGAGGAAGAAGCGATCGGTCGACGCACGGGCAAAGGCCTCGACGTTGAAGACCGGGTGATACGGCTGCGGCAGCTTGTTGAGCGCCCACATCCCGACGAAGGCGGTCAACGCCGAGCCGAGCACCGTCGTCTCGAACGTCACCGGGATGAAGTGAGGCCAGCTGATGATCGGCCGGCCACCGACGTCCAACGGATACGCGATCGCGGACACCCAGACCTGCAGCAGGAATCCGGCCGCCCCACCGAGGATGCCACCGATCAACACCAGGAGGGGAAGTCGCGTTCGACGCAGATCGAGCGCTTCATCCAGTTCCTCGATCGGGATCGGCGAATACGCGTCCATCTTCCGGTATCCGGCCAGGCGTGCCTTGGTCGCCGCGTCGACGAGACCGGTCGGGTTTTCGAATTCGGCCATCAGGCCGTGAATCGTGGGTGTCGTGCCGTGTTCCATCACATCACCCGTGTTGTTCCGCCAGTCCGGCACCGCTCGGCTTGTGCGCGGTGGGGTGGCGTTTCGCTTCCGGCACGATCGTGCGCATCTCGAAGATCGCGATCGCAGGCAGGAAGCGGATGAAGAGGAAGAAGAGTGCCAGGAACAGCCCGATCGTCCCTGCGAACATGCCGAAGTCCCATCGCGTCGGGTAGTACATGTCCCAGGACGAGGGCAGGAAGTCGCGGTGCAGGCTGGTGACGATGATGATGAAGCGCTCGAGCCACATCCCGACGTTCACGAACAGCGACAGGAGGAAGAGCAGCGGGATGTTCTCGCGAACAGCGCGGAACCAGAACAACTGGATCATCACCACGTTGATCCCAATGAGCGACCAGTAGAACACCGCATACGGCCCGGTCATGCGGTTGTACATCATGAATTTCTCGTACGGAGCGGCGCTGTACCAGGCAAAGAAGGCCTCGTTCGCGTATCCGTACGCGACGATCATCCCCGTGACCAGCATGACCTTCGTCATGTTGTGGATGTGCCGCATCGTGATGAAGTCTTCGAGCCCATAGAACTTCCGCAGCGGGATCGCCAGCGTCATCACCATCGCGAAGCCCGAGTAGATGGCCCCCGCGACGAAGTAGGGGGGGAAAATCGTGGCGTGCCAGCCAGGCAGATTGGACACCGCGAAGTCGAAGCTCACGACCGAGTGCACTGAGAGCACCAGCGGGGTCGATATGCCTGCGAGCAGCAGATACGCGGTCTCGTAACGCTGCCAGTGCTTGGCCGACCCGCGCCAGCCGAGCGCGAGCATTCCGTAGATCCGCTGCGCGAAGGCCGACTTCGCTCGATCGCGGAGGGTGGCCATGTCAGGCACGAGCCCCGTGAACCAGAACAGCGCCGATACCGTGCCGTAGGTCGACACGGCAAAGACGTCCCAGATGAGCGGGCTCCGGAACTGCGGCCATACGCCCATCGTGCTCGGGTACGGGAACAGCCAGTAGATCGCGAGCCACGGCCGGCCGGTATGCAGCAACGGGAACATCGCGGCGCAGGCCACCGCAAACAGCGTCATCGCTTCAGCGAACCGGTTGATCGACGTGCGCCACTGCTGTCTGAAGAGCAGGAGGATCGCCGAGATGAGCGTGCCCGCGTGGCCGATGCCGATCCACCAGACGAAGTTGATGATGTCGAACGCCCAGCCGACAGGAATGTTGTTGCCCCAGATCCCGATGCCCGTCAGCAGGAGATTGCCGATGGTCAGGTTGAGGACCATCAGCAGTCCGAACGCGATCGCGAATCCGAGGAACCACCCCAGCGGCGTGCGCTTCGAGAGAACCGCGTGACTGATCGTGTCGGTGACCGAGTTGAACGAGTGCCCCGGCGCGATGACCGCGGGCGTCCGCGCGAGCAGCGCCGTGGTGTCGGCGGATGTGTCGGGTCGCTCCAGAGTTGCCATCCCTAGCCTTCTTTCTCCGAGGTGGTCTTTGGATCGAGCTCCGTATTGGGATTCCACACCACAGCCATGTAGGTCGTCCGGGGTCTCGAGTTCAACTCTTCCAGCAGCCCGTAATTCAGCGTGCTCGCCTTCTGCTTCGACACGCGACTCTCGGGGTCGTTGATATTGCCGAACACAATCGCTCCGGTCGGACAAGCCGCCTGACAGGCGGTCACGATGTCGCCGTCGCGGATGGCGCGGTCTTCGAGCTTTGCGGAGATCTCCGCCTGCCTGATCCGCTGCACGCAGTAGGTGCACTTCTCCATGACGCCGCGGCTGCGCACGGTGACGTCAGGATTGCGCATCAACTTCAGGCTCGGCGTCTCGAAATCGCCATAGAGCAGGAAGTTGAAGCGGCGGACTTTATACGGGCAGTTGTTCGAGCAATAGCGCGTGCCCACGCAGCGGTTGTAGGCCATGTCGTTCAGGCCGTCATCGCTGTGGGTGGTCGCGCCCACCGGACAGACGACCTCGCACGGCGCCTTCTCGCACTGCTGGCAGGGCATCGGCTGGTGGTAGGTGTCGGGGTTGTCGATCGAACCCGAGTAGTACCGATCGACTCTCAGCCAGTGCATCTCGCGGCCGACCATCACCTGGGACTTGCCAACGACCGGTATGTTGTTCTCGGACTGGCAGGCGACCACGCAGGAGTTGCAGCCGGTGCAGACGTTCTGATCGATCGTCATGCCCCACTGATTGCCTTCCCACTTGCGCTCTGGATACAACGTGATCCGCCGATCGAGCGGCTGGTTCTCCATCCCTACTGCGAACTTGGGGTTCTTCTCGAACTCCTCCTGCGTCCGCGCGCGAATGATGTTGCGTCCCTCGTACGACCAATGCTCCTGTGTGCAGGCAATCTCCATGCTGTCGCCGGTTCGCGTCACCGACACCCCGGACAGAACATCAGGACTCGAGGAACCTCGAAGGACGTTGGCGTCGAAACCGATGCCGTTCGCGGTCCGCCCCGCTCGCGTTCGCCCGAACCCGAGGTGCAACGTCACCGTGTCGGGCGAGTGGCCCGGCACGATCCAGGCGGGAGCCCTCACGACCCGACCGCCGTGACGCAACTCGACGATCTGCGCGCGCTTCGGCGAATCGTCGGCCGAGCGGATCGTGCCGAGACCGAGGCGTTCGGCCGTCGCCGGCGACATGAGCGCAGCGTTGTCCCACGTCAGCTTGGTCAACGATTTCGGGAGCTCCTGCAGCCACGCGTTGTTGGCGAAGCGTCCGTCGTAGATGCTCGGATCCGGACGGAACACCACGTCGACGGTTCCAGAGGCCATCGACGGCGTCGGCGTCGCCGCGGGAATCGTTCCTTTGACGGCGACCTGCTTGGGCTCGAATGCCGTGTTTGGAACGACGCCGGCGTGGAGCCATCGCCTCCACTCGTGATCGAACGGCGACAATGCCGGCACAGGGCCCGTCGGTGGTCCGGCAACAGTCGTCGACGTCGTTGGACGATTGGTCGGCGCGGACGTCGTCCCCGCCGGGGTCGGGGCGACACTCGGCGTGACATTCGCGCGGGCGCTCCAGAAGGAGCGGACGATGTCGTAGCTGGAACGGGGCCCGGCATCGTTGCACGCGGAGAGGACTTCGTGTGCGGATCGGCCACCGTATAACGGCGCGATCAACGGCTGCACGATGGTCACCGTTCCGTCATCGGCGCGCACATCGCTCCACATTTCGAGAAAGTGCGTTTCCGGAATATGCCAGTGAGAGAGCGCACCCGTCTCGTCGTGATAGAGACCGAGGTGAACGCGGAGACCGACCTTTCCGAGCGCATCCCCGAACTTCAGATCAGCGGGCGCGGTATACACGGGGTTGCCGCCCAGGATGACCAGCATCGTCACCGTGCCGGCATTCATCTCGCCGACCAGTTCCTTCAGCCCTGCTCGCTGATCCATCGGCCGCAATTCGGCCGTCTCGGCGTAGACGACGGTCGTGCCGACGTTGCCGAGCGCGGCGTTCATCGCGTGCGCCAGCGCGTGTAGGGCAGGCGACTGGCTTTCGCCGGCAATCACGAGGCTGCGGCCACGAGCTGCCTGCAGATCCTTGACGAGCGGCGCGATCCACTTCTGAGCCGCCTCTGGCATCACGCCCGCGCCCGCGTTGGCGACACCAAGCTGCGCAGCGACCGCACGCGCAAAGGCTTCGACGTCGTTCGCCCGCAGCGGCAGTCGATGATCGGCCTTCGTTCCCGAGTTGGTGGGTGTGCTTTCGACCGCGTACAGGCGGTTGCGCTGCGCGCGATTCCCCTCGATCCGGCGTCGCGAGGCGAACGCACGGGCATGTTTGAGCCCGCCGTTCCCCGCGCACATGAAATCGGCGTCGAGTGACAGGATGACGTCGGCTTTCTCGATCTCGTAGCGCGCGTCGACGTATTCACCGAAGGCCAGGCGGCTGCCCTCGCGCTCGTTGTGGCGCCCGAACGGTTCCCACTGCACCCACTTCGCCTTGGGGAATCGCATCAGCAGTTCGTCGAGCTGAGCCCCCAGCGTCGGCGAAGCCACCGTCTCGGTCAGGATGCGGAGGCCCGCGCCCTGCGACGCCTCCTGAACCTTGAGGACATCCCGCATGGCTGACGCAAACGCATCGAACGATCGGATCTCACCGAGCTGCGTGAGCGTCTGCGAGCGATCCGGATCGTACAAGCCGAGGATCGCGGCCTGCGCGAACAAGTCGGTGGCACCCAGGCTCGATGGATGATCCGGGTTGCCCTCGATCTTCGTCGGACGTCCCTCGTGGCTTTCGACGAGCAGCCCCACGCCCGCCCCCGCGAACGGCATCGCCGTCGCGAAAAACAGCGGCTTGCCGGGGACGATCTCCTCGGGCTGGCGCACATACGGCACGATCGCTTCGTCGGGCTGTCGCGTGCAGGCGCTGACGCCGGCGAGCGCCAGCGAGGCGCTCATCAACTTCAGGAAGCTGCGACGCCCGACCGGATCGAGCCACTCCGACGCGTTCTGGGGAAACTCCCGATGGAGGAACTCCTTGAACTCCGGTGTCTCGGATACCGATTCAAGGCTTCGCCAGTAATCGCGCCCGCGAGTGCCCTCGAGTTTGGAACGAAGTGTCTGGATGTCGTGGGGTACGGTCATGTGCGCGCTTACCGATGGCACGTCGAGCAGCTCGTGTTGCCCCGGATGCTGTATTCCTTGACCAACCGGGGACCGAGCACCGACTGCGGCACCGTCGGGCGATAACCCATCGTGAAGACCTCACCGCGAGGACGGACGTAATCTTCCGGGTGGCGATGACAGTTGATGCACCACTCCATCTGCAGCGACTGCACCTGGCGCATCAACGGCATCTGATCGACGCGGCCATGGCAGGTCTCGCAGCCCATGCCTTTTTTCACGTGAATGCTGTGATTGAAGTAGACGAAGTCCGGCAGGTCGTGGACCCGGGTCCAGTGCATCGGCCGATCTTCGCGGAAGCTGGCCCGCACCGGCTCGAGGATCGGCGCGGTCTGCCAGATCTGCGAGTGGCAGTTCATGCAGGTCTTCGTGGGGGGAATTCCTGCAAACGACGACGTCTCGACTGAGGTGTGGCAATAGCGGCAGTCGATGCCATCGTCGAGCACGTGATGTTGATGGCTGAACTGAACCGGCTGCTCGACGTACTCGTTCGCGCGGGTCACATACGAGGAGCGTCCCAGAAGCATTGCGAGGCCAATCAGACCCCCGACCAGCATGAGCGCAACGGCGAGACTGAGCTTCGAAAGGGTATTGGCACTCGGACGGAAAATCTGCGGCATCGGAGAATGGACCAGACGAGCGTACTGAAGACCAGTCTCGGTTTGTACCACAATTGTGAAAAAAGGATCAAGCAGCCGGACCGTTCCCGCGCGCTAACCGTGACATCACATCTCGGCCATCGATGCGCCTGCCTCGTTCTACACGCGTGCCTCGTTATACAATCGCGCTCTCTGTGGCCACGTCATGAGCGACAGGAAGTACCGCCAACGCGGTTACCAGGACGAGGAGCGCGATCGACCGGCGAAGCCCTCCACCCCGCGCCCCGCACCTGAACCGGGTGCTCCGGCCGGGACGCGTCGCATCTCGCAGGATGCGCCCAAGAACGTCAACATGCCCGGCTATCACGAAGTCGTTCGCTGCGCGCAGTGCGGCAACGTCGTCGCCGGCGAAATCGGCCTCGACAGCCGGTGTCTTCGGTGCGGGACCGACCTGCATACCTGCGCGCAGTGCGTGTCCTTCGATCCCGGCAGCCGCTTCGAGTGCATGCAACCGGTCGCCGCTCGTGTGACGCCGAAGAACGGCCGCAACAGCTGCACGCTGTATTCCCCGCGAACGACTGTCGAACGTCAGACGACCACGCCCCGCACCGACGACGCGCGAAAGGCCTTTGACGATCTGTTCAAGTTCTGAAGGCTGACCATGGGGCTGCTTTCCGATCAGGACCGCGAGACTGTCCGCGCACGACTTGCCGTGATCCGGCACCCTGTGCGGATCCTGTTCTTCACACAGACCATCGGCGCACCAGAAAGCGTCTACGTCACCAAGCGCGTCATCGACGAGCTCGTGTCGCTGAACGATCACCTCTCGGTCGAAGAGGTGAATCTCGTTCTCGACCGCGATCGCGCCGCGCAGTACGAAATCGAGCACATCCCGGCCATCGTCCTCCTGCGAAACCACGAGGACACGCGCATGCGGTTCCTGGGCGCACCAGCCGGGTACGAATTCATGTCGCTGATTGAAGCGGTGGTCCTCGCGGGGACGGATGATTCGGGACTTTCGACGAACGCCCGTACGCTGGTGACGCAGTTCGTGACATCCCCGCTCGACATCCGCGTGTTCGTGACGCCGACATGCCCGCATTGCCCGCGTGCGGTCACGCTCGCACATCGCCTCGCCGTCGAGAACCCGCTCATTCGTGCGTCGTGCATCGAGGCGACGGAGTTCATGGATCTCGCGCAGCGATTCAATGTCACGGGCGTGCCCAAGACGGTCGTCAACGAATCGATCGAGATCCTCGGCGCGTTGCCGGAAGATCAGTTCGTGCGAATCGTCGTCGGCGCCCCGGATGAGGGCGGAGATGGGCAGGAACTCGCGCCGTAGCTACAGGGCTGCGGTGCGCTACTTCCCGTCGATGCGGGCGCGCGTGATGAAATCGAGCTGCGGGTACTCGGCCGCGAGATAGGCGTTGCCCTCGCTCACGATTCGCCGTTGATCTGGCACATTGGTCCGTCCGTACCCGCTATACAACTTGTCGGCGACATCCATGCCCGTGACCACTTGACCGAAGGGAGGAAAGCCTTCGCTGTCGAGGTAGCTGTTGTCCTTGTAGTTGATGAACACCATCGTGTAGCGGGAGTTCGGGCTCGACTCGCGCGCGAACGAGACGAAGCCGCGCGTGTTGCTTTGTCGGGTGGGCTCATCGGCAAGACCGGCCAACGACCAGGCGCGTTGGATGTCAGGGTCCGCGTTCAGTCCGAACTGCGCCATGAAGCCGCTCAACACCCGGAAGAAGCGCGCGTTGTCGTAGAAGCCGTTCTTCACCAGGTTGTAGAAGCGATCGGCGGCGTTAGGAGCCCAGTCGCGATGCCCCTCGATCACGATGACGCCCTGGCTCGTCTCGAGGCGCGCGCGATACGTATCCGGCGCCTTCTCAGTCAGCGCCGCCGGATTTTTCAACCTCGGGTTTGCGCTTTGAGCCTGAGCGGGCAACGCGTTCGCCACCCACAAACAGGCGAGGACCGCGAGTGTCATGGCTGCGCACCATTTCATTTGCATGCTTCAATCGTAGCGCGGTGATCGGCGACAATTTCTGGTGGGCTGTATCGCGATTTCCAGAGCGGCCCGCCGCCCGTCGGTTGGCCCGCGGATTGGCGGTCGTGGCTGGTGGTCGGCGGTACTCTTCCAGTTCACACGGTCCACGAGACCCAGCAGAATGGAGGCGGCGTGAGCGACGATACCAAGGCGTGCCCGGTCTGCGGTGAGACGATCAAGGCAGCGGCTATCAAGTGCCGGTTCTGCAACACCGATCTCGAGGCGTACGAAAACGCGAAGGAGGCGGAAGTCGAGCACCTGTTGTTCGAGGGACATCCGGCCGTCGTCTACTCACTCACGCAGTGGCTCATCATCGTCGTGACGATCGGGATTGCCGCGATCGTCTATTGGCTCAGGAGCCGCTCCATCACCTACACGCTGTCGACGCAGCGCATCCAGATCGAGCGCGGACTGCTGTCGACGATCAAGTCGAGTGTCGAACTCTTCCGCATCGATGATTTCGATATCCATCGGCCGGTCGGCATGCGCATGCTCGGATACTCGATGCTGCACCTGCGGTCCTCGGATCCGGATCTCCCGTCGGTCATCATCGAGGGCATCCCCGACCTCGAGGCGCTGGCCGATCAGTTACGGGAGTATTCGCTGCGCGAGCGCACGCGGCGGAAGATCACGACGTTCGTGAAGGCATAGGGAGACCGCCTGGGGACGATGTGAGACGATTTCCGCAATTGGTGGACGTCCACCTCCGCGCTTCGCGCTACGGTGGACAACCTTCGGTGACGCTCGCGGACGCGGCCTGCCAACCGGAGCCGCGAGCGAAGCGAGCGCTTCGCGAAGGTTGGCGGAGGGAGAGGGATTCGAACCCCCGGGCCCGTTTCCGAGCCAACGGTTTTCAAGACCGCCGCCTTCAACCACTCGGCCATCCCTCCGCGCTGCGCAGCAGCGCGAACCCTGAACCTGCTGCACGCTGAACGATCCTATCGTGCTTTGATCACCGACTCTCCGTCCATGAATGGACGCAGCGCATCGGGAATCATCACCGACCCATCCACCTGCTGAAAGTTCTCGAGCAGCGCGATCAGCGTCCGCCCGACCGCGAGCCCGGACCCGTTCAACGTGTGAACGAACTCGGCCTTTCCAGTTCCCTGGGGGCGATACTTCACGCTGGCGCGCCGCGCCTGAAACGCCTCCGTGTTGCTGCATGAGGAGATTTCCCGATACGTGTTCTGTCCCGGCAGCCACACCTCGATGTCGTAGGTCTTTGCCGATGCAAAGCCGATGTCACCGGTGCAGAGCAGCACCGTCCGATAGGGAAGCTCGAGGCGTTTGAGCACTTCCTCGGCATTCGAGGTCAGCCGCTCGAGTTCCTCGTACGAGCGCGCGGGCTCCGTGAAAGCCATCAGCTCGACTTTGTCGAACTGGTGCTGCCGAATGAGTCCACGCACATCGGCGCCGTACGATCCGGCCTCGCTGCGAAAGCACGGGGTGTACGCGGTGTATCGAATCGGCAGCGTCGTGCCATCGAGAATCTCGCCGCGATGCATGTTCGTCAGCGGCACCTCCGCGGTCGGCACCATGTAGAGATCCCACTCACCGGCGATCTTGAAGAGATCGGCCTCGAACTTCGGCAGGTTGCCGGTGCCGGTCAGCGATGCGGTGTTGACCATGAACGGCGGCTCCACTTCCGTGTAACCGTGTTCGGTCGTGTGGAGACGCAGCATGAAGTTGATGAGGGCACGGGCGAGTCGAGCGCCCGCGCCGAGGAGCACGGAGAAGCGCGCACCCGCGATCTTGGTACCGCGCTCGAAATCGATGATGCCGAGCGCCGGGCCGAGGTCCCAGTGCGGCTGCGCGGTGAAGTCGAACGCGCGCGGTGTGCCGTGACGCCGCACTTCGACGTTGTCGGCGCTGGTCTTGCCGATCGGCACGGTTTCATGCGGGAGATTGGGAATCACGAGCAGACCGCGGTTGCGCCGCTCCTCGACCGAATCGAGCTCCACGCTGAGTTGTTTGATCTGCTGCGCCCGTTGACGGTTCGCTTCCTGGATTTTCGCCGAATCGAGGCCTTGACGTTTGGCGCGCGCGACCTCGTCGCCGGCCGCGCTCTGATCGCGCCTCAATCCCTCGATCTCCGGAAGCAGGCGACGTCGCCGCGTTTCGAGCGTGGCGAGATCCTCGAGTTCGGCCGACAGATCGACGCCGCGCTTGGCGATCCCTGCCCGGACCGATTCGAGATTCTCGCGAAACAACACGGGATCGAGCATGCGTCGATTGTACCTGCGATACGATTGCGCACATGGAGCGCACTGTCCGCAAGGCCGTCTTCCCCGCGGCGGGTCTCGGCACCCGATTCCTGCCGGCTACGAAAGCGCAGCCGAAAGAGATGCTCGTGGTCGTCGACAAGCCGGTCATCCAGTACGGCGTCGAGGAGGCCGTCCAATCCGGCGTCGATAACATCGTCATTGTCACAGGCCGCGGCAAGAACGCCATCGAGGATCACTTCGACGTGGCGGTCGAACTGGAGACGTTCCTCGAGCAGCGCGGGAAGAAGGAACAACTCGAGGAAATCCGCAAGATCACCAAGCTGATTAACGTCTCGTACGTCCGCCAGGGGGAGCCGCTCGGTCTTGGCCACGCCGTGCTGGTGACGCGCAACCTGGTGGGCGACGAACCATTTGCCGTCGTGCTGGGCGACGATGTGATCGACGCGACACCGCCGGCGCTTCGGCAGATGATCGATGTCTATGAACGCGTCAAGGGTCCGGTGATCGCCGTGGAGCGGGTGCCGGTCTCGGACGTGTCGAGCTACGGCATCGTCGCCATCGACGATGCGTCGGACCTCGGGCCGGCAGTGCAACGCATCACCAACCTCGTCGAGAAACCGCCTCGCGACGAGGCACCGTCGAACCTTGCGATCATCGGCCGATACATCCTCACACCGGACATCTACCCGGCGCTCGAAGCCACCGCCAGCGATCGCACGGGCGAGATTCAGCTCACGAACGGGCTGCGGCGGCTCCTGCGCGATCGACCGCTCTATGCGTGTGAAATCAAAGGCGTGCGGCACGATACCGGCAACAAGCTGGGGTTCCTGAAAGCGGTCGTCTACTTCGCTCTGCAGAGGCCGGAACTGGCCGAACCGTTCAGGCAGTATCTGGAAACGCTCGATTTGAAGATTGGCGTGCAGTCAGGACGCTGACGATCGGCGACAGTCAGTTCTCCGTTGCGGAGGCCTTGGTCGTGCTCGTCGATGACGACGCCGCCGCGGTTCCTGCGTCGCTCTTGTTCGTGTCGCTCTTGCCGGCGTCGGCCGACTTCGCGTCGCTCTTGGATCCTGACGTCGAGTCGCTGCCGTCGCTCTTTCCCTTCTGCGAATAGTCGGTGATGTACCAGCCCGTGCCCTTGAACTGTATCGCGGGCGACGAGAGCAGCCGCTGCACCGGGCCCTTGCCACAGAGGGTACAGGCCTCGAGCGGTGGATCTGAAAACTTGCGAATCGTCTCGAAGCGTTTGCCGCACGCTTCGCACTGGTATTCGTACAACGGCATGAATGACTACTCCAGGGACGCGTCGGTCTCTTCTCCGAGCAGCAGCTGCCGATGGCCGCGGAACGGGGCATTCCCCTGAGACAGCACGGCATCGTGAAACGCGCGCAGCGAGTACTTGCCGCCCTGTTGTTCTTTGAAGTCGCGTCGCAACTTCAACATCATCAGCTTGCCGACGGAGTACAGCAGATAGCCTGGGTCGAACGTCCCGCGTTCGGCCTCTCGTCTGGCCGTGGCTTCCTCGAGGAACGCTTCGTCGCGGAAAAACCGCATCCCCTGCTCGACCGACAGATCCTCGCAGTGGAGCCTGATGGCCACGATGAACCTCGCGAGGCGGACGAGCGCTTCGGCCAGCTGTCCGAGCTTGATGGTCGTGTCGCCGCGGCCGAATCCCGCTTCGATCATCATCTGCTCGCAGTAGTGCGCCCATCCCTCGACGAACGAGACCGGTGCAAACAGCGTCGACTTCCGAACCTTGGACTCGACCTTCCGGAGATGCCGGAAATGCAGGAAGTGTCCCGGGTAGACTTCGTGAATCGAGATGTTCCAGAGCGTCGGGATGTTGAAATCCCGCATGTGCTCTTTCTGGCGCTCGGACGGCCACGCGCGGTCCGCTTCGGTGAGGTAGTAGTAGGCGCGACTGGGCTTCGACTCGAACGGGCCCGGGGTCCACATGCTTGCAAACGCCCACCGGTAGAAATCGGGCGACGGTGCCACGACCACCGGTTCGGAATCGGGCAGCGAGACGATGTCCTCGGACCGGAGGAACGCCTCGAGCTCCTGGACCTGTGACTCGGCGACGGCGAGCAGACGCCCCGGCTCCGGATGCTGCTCCTTGGCGCGACGCCACGCATCCAGCGGATCGCCGCCATTCAACCGGCCGGCGACGATGCGGAACTCCTCCTGCACCGCCGCAAGCTCCCGCATCGCGATAGCGAGCAGTCGATCGGCGTTGAGGGTGACGCCCTCGTCCAGCTTCAGCTTCTGCTCGAACCGCTCCCGGCCGAGCCGGAAAGATGCCTTCGCACGTGGCGCCAGATCGTTCTCGAGGTAGTCGATATACGACGTGATCGACGCTGCGGCTTCAGTCGATGTGTCGGCGAGATCGCCGAGAATGTGAAGGTCATCGAGTCCAGAGAACGCCCGTGGCAAATCGTTCTCGATGAACTTGAGGGCACCGCGCCATGTCTCGAGTCCCACTTTCACGAAGATGCCCGGACACTCTTTGATGTTGTCGCGGGCGGCTTGCACGAGGCGCGGCACCTGCCGCAGCTTTGACACCACGCGTCGAGCTCGCTCGGGCTCCGGCGCATAGGCAAAGAGCGCCTGCCCGGCGATGCTGCTACCGATCAGATCGGAATAGAGCTGCGGGTTGCGCTCCCAGGACCGGACGACCTCGTGCTCGTACATCCGGGCTTCGATGTTGGCCGCAACGATGGGATGCTCGATCCGTTCGATCGGTGAGAGGAGTTGCGGGTCGATCTGGTGCAACCGGCGGCCAAAGCCGGCAAGGGCTCGAACGTGCGCGTCGATGGCCGGCCGGCTCAGATCTTCGAGCAGGTCGTCATGAACGTGGACTCCGTCCAGACCGGCGTGACTCGGTAACGCCTCGTGCAGGTAGGCGAGGTAATCGTCGACGAAGTGCGGAAAAGGCTCCGATGGGTACATGCCCGCTGTTCATGGGTAGCGCTCTATGGCTCAATTTGGGAGCGCTCATCCTGCCAATGGTACAATAACCGCTCCCCACACGCGATGTCCGGTACGTTGTTTGTGGTCGCCACGCCCATCGGCAACCTTGAGGACGTCACGCTGCGGGCGCTGCGCGTGCTGCGCGAGGTCAACCTGATCGCGGCCGAAGATACACGCCGCACGGCCAAGTTGCTGATCCATCACGGTATCGCTACCCCGACCGTGAGTTACCACGCTCACAACACGAAGAGTCGTCTGCCCCACCTCATGCAGCAGCTCCGTTCCGGGCGTTCGATAGCCCTCGTGTCGGACGCGGGAACGCCAGGCGTCTCGGACCCGGGCGAGGAACTCGTTCGAGCCTGTATCAACGAGCAGATCACGGTGGATCCTGTTCCAGGGGCGACAGCGCCGTTAGCTGCTGTCGTGGCGTCAGGCTTTCCCATTCTGCCGTTGACGCTTTATGGATTCTCCCCACATCGGTCGAAAGACAGAATCATCTGGCTTTCAGAACTTTGTGAGGTTCTTCACACCATCACTTTCTTCGAGTCCCCGCAGCGAATTGCGGCCACGCTCCGCGAGGCCGCGTCATTATTTGGCACACGACCAATAGTCGTCGCTCGGGAGCTGACGAAGGTACACCAGGAGCTCCTGAGGGGCACCTGCGAGGAGCTCTTACCCCGGCTCGCCCACGTGAGAGGCGAGTTGACGGTTGTCGTCGGCCCGAAGGCAGTCGCTTCCGGCTCGCCGGAAGCGATCGACGAGCGATTGATAGCTGCAGAGTTTTGGGCAAAAACCAAAACTACGCCAGTCGGACGACGAGCTGCAGTGGCTGACCTGGCGAGAAAGTTCGGGATTCAGGCCAGGCAGATCTACGCAATTATCGAAAGATCAAAGAATTCTGGTGAATAGCCTATCTGAAGAGGTACACGTCGTGGTCTTGGCGGCAGGCCAAGGGACTCGCATGAAGTCTCAATGGCCAAAGGTCTTGCACCAGATCGCTGGACGCCCCCTCATCGAGCACGTTCTGCGAGCCGCATCCGCGATTTCCCCGGCCACAACCTCCGTTGTGATTGGGCATTCGGCCCAGATGGTGCGCGAGCGTTTGACCGGTCACAACGAGCTCCAGTTCGCCGTCCAGGAACCACAGCTGGGAACGGCCCACGCCCTTCGGCAAGTGGAACCGTTGCTGGCGGGTCGCACCGGCACCGTGCTTCTGCTCTCGGGAGACGTTCCGCTCCTCACTGCGCGTACGCTCGGTGCTCTGGTCCGCGCGCATTGTGGTGCCCGGGCCGCAGCCACTGTGGTGACGGCGCTCGTCGACCGCCCGTTTGGCTACGGGCGCATCGTCCGGAACAAGGGTTCGATCGTTCGGATCGTCGAAGAACGCGATGCTTCGCCGGTTCAGCGGAAGATCAAGGAAATCAACAGCGGAATCTACGCGTTTGACCTGGTACCGCTTTTCGACGCGCTCAGAGATATTTCTTCGAAGAACGCGCAAGGCGAGTACTACCTCACCGATCTCGTAGCGGTCTATCGCCGCCGCAAGCTGGTGGTGGACACGCTCCTTATCGACGATCCCGGCGAGATTCGGGGCATCAACAGCCGCTCGGAACTGGCGGAGGTGAGCAAGCTCGTGACACAGAAAAAGAACGAGGAACTGATGGCCGCCGGAGTCACGCTCATTGATCCGGCAACCACGTACATCGACGTCGACGCTGAAATCATGGCAGACACGGTGATCCATCCCGGCGCGATCATCGAAGGGCGGACCCGAATCGGATCGGGCTGCGAGATTCAGGGTTACGTTCGCATTGTCGATTCGGAAATCGGCGATCGGGCCACCATCAACAACTTCTGCGTGATCTCTGGTTCGAGAGTTGCAGAAGGCGCGGTGGTCGGTCCGTTTGCGCATCTTCGTCCCGGGAACGTCGTGGGCGAGGGGGCCAAGGTGGGCAATTTTGTCGAGCTGAAGAAGACGACGCTCGGCCCGAAGTCGAAGGCGAGCCATTTGTCGTACCTCGGTGACGCCACCGTCGGTGCAAACGTCAATGTGGGCGCCGGGACCATCACCTGCAACTACGATGGGACGGCGAAGCACCAAACGGTCATTGAGGAGGGGGCCTTCATCGGCAGCGATACGCAGCTCATCGCCCCAGTCACGGTCGGCAAAGGGGCGTATGTCGCAGCGGGCTCGTCAATTACCGAGGACGTTCCGCCCGGCTCGCTGGGGATCGCACGCGGCCGTCAGACGAATGTGGCAGGGTGGGTCGAGAAGAAGAAAGGCTCGCCGGCCAAGTCCTAGAAGATTCCGGCAGTAGGGCCGGAGGGTATCTGTGGGGATCTGAGTCATGTGCGGAATCATTGGCTACGTTGGTTCGAAACCGGTGCTGCCCGTGCTGCTGGACGGCCTTCGCCGCATGGAATATCGCGGCTACGACTCCGCTGGCGTGGCACTGCTGTCGCCTGAGGGGATCACTCTTCGTCGGGCCGCCGGAAAGCTTGCAAACCTCGAGGACTCACTGCGCGCGGATCCAGTCGACGGAGTGTACGGCATCGGTCACACACGCTGGGCGACTCATGGCCGTCCCACGGAAGAGAACGCTCATCCGCACCGTGACTGCACCGGACGCATTGTCGTGGTGCACAACGGCATCATCGAGAACTATCTCGAGCTGAAGCACGAGCTCCGCGAACAGGGACACACCTTCAGCACGGAAACCGACACAGAGATCGTCGCGCACCTCGTCGAGCGCGAGATGCGTGACGACGGTCTGGAGAATGCCGTGCGCCGCGCGCTCACGTACATGCGCGGCATGTTCGCGATCGTGCTCGTCTCGGTGGAGGACCCGGAAAAAATCGTTGCCGTGCGCAATGGTCCGCCGATCGTGATCGGGCTCGGCCACGACGAGTTCTTCGTCGCCTCGGACATTCCGGCGATCCTGAGCCACACCCGCGACGTCGTGTTCCTTGGCGATGAGGAGATGGCCGTGATCACACGGTCGGGCGTGCAGTTCACCGACTATTTCGGGCGGGCCGTCTCGAAGACGACGCAGCGGGTCCTGTGGGATCCGATCGCCGCCGAAAAAGGCGGGCACAAGCACTTCATGCTCAAGGAAATCTTCGAGCAACCGACGGCCGCGCGCGACACGATCCTGGGGCGCGTGTCGCTCGACAGCGGCAAGATCTTCCTCGAGGACTTGAATATCTCGGACGCGACCATACGCGCGTTGCAGAAGGTGACGATCATCGCGTGCGGGACGTCGTGGCATGCCGGCCTGGTCGGGAAGTACCTCATTGAATCGCTCGCGCAGGTCCCGGTCGAAGTCGATTACGGCTCGGAGTATCGCTACCGCAGCCCGATCGTCGGTCCGAACGAGCTCGCCGTCGTCATCACGCAGTCCGGCGAGACGGCCGATACGCTTGCCGCACTCCGGGAAGCCAAACGAAAGGGCGCCGGCAGCATCGCCATCTGCAATGTGGTCGGCAGCATGGCCACACGCGAGGCCGACGGGACCGTGTACACACACGCGGGCCCCGAGATTGGCGTCGCCTCGACGAAAGCGTTCACATCCCAGTTGGTCGCGCTGCAGCTGCTCGCACTGCACCTGGCCCAGGTCCGCGGGACCCTCAGTTCGTCGGCGATGCGTGGACACATCGAAGACCTGCTTCACATTCCGCACATCATCGAGCAGGCGATCAAAGCGGCGACCGCGATGGAGAAGGTCGCCGAGCGGTTCCACGCGCGGACCGATTTTCTGTTTCTGGGCCGCGGCATCAACTACCCGATCGCACTCGAGGGTGCCCTCAAGCTCAAGGAGATCTCGTACATTCACGCGGAAGGGTATCCGGCAGGCGAGATGAAACACGGCCCGATCGCCCTCATCGACGAACGCATGCCGGTGGTGGCCATCGCCCCTGATGACGCGGTGTTCGAGAAAATGATCGGCAACGTACAAGAGGCCAAGGCACGAGGCGGCTCCGTGATCGCGATCACGAGCGCTGGAGACGATCGCATGGCCTCCGTGCTCGACACGGCGCATCACGTCGTCCTTGCGATGCCCCGGACGTCGCCGCTGCTCACCCCGATCGTGATGACCATCCCCTTGCAGCTGCTCGCGTACTACATCGCGGTGCGACGCGGGTGCGACGTCGATCAGCCGAGGAATCTCGCCAAGAGCGTGACGGTAGAATAGAGAGGAGTGGATCTCCTCTCTTCCCTGAACCCCGAGCAGCGGTCAGCAGTACTTCAGACGGACGGTCCCGTTCTCATTCTCGCGGGGGCCGGCTCGGGGAAGACGCGCGTCATCGCGCATCGCATCGCGCATCTCGTCAGCAACGGTCTGGCCGAACCTGATCGGGTCCTCGCGGTCACCTTTACGAACAAGGCCGCCGAAGAGATGCGCTCTCGCGTCGAAGCGCTGCTCGCCGTTCGGCAGGCTCACGGGGACCCCGAGCGGGGTCGAGGGGTCGGAGTCGATTGCCGCCAGATGTGGATCTCGACGTTCCACGCTCTGTGCGCACGCCTGCTGCGTCGCGAAGGCCCGCATGTGGGACTGTCGCGCGACTTCGTCATCTACGACTCGAGCGACCAGCTCAGTGTGATGAAGCAGGCGCTCAAGGAACTCGGTCTCGACGATGCCGCCGTGCAGCCGCGTGCCGCGCTCTCGCGCATCAGCCATGCGAAGAACCGGATGGAAGGTCCGGATGCCTTCGGAGCCGCCGCATGGGACTTCCGCGCCGAGCAGATGAAGACGCTCTACACGCTCTACGCGCGGGCGCTGAAGGATGCGAATGCGCTCGACTTCGACGACCTGCTGCTGAAGACCGTGGAATTGTTCGAAACCTCCGAGACCGTTCGCGACCGCTACAGCTTCAAGTTCCGATATGTGATGGTCGACGAGTATCAGGACACGAACCGGCCACAGTACCTGCTCGTGCAGCGTCTCGCGGCCAGACATCGGAACCTCTGCGTGGTGGGAGATCCGGATCAGTCAATCTATCGATGGCGTGGCGCCGACCTCCGGAACATTCTTGATTTCGAGCGCGATTTTCCGGAAGCGACGATCGTCAAACTCGAACGGAACTACCGCTCGACGCAGGTCATTCTCGATGCAGCGTCGGCGGTCATCTCGCAGAACCGCAACCGAAAAGAGAAGCGTCTCTACACGGAGACACCCGGTGGCGCGAGCATCCTGTACTACCGCGCCGGTGACGACCTGGACGAAGCCGAGTTCATCGCCCGCAACGCGAGCGCCGCCATCCGCGAGCCGGACTCCTCCGTCGCCATCCTGTATCGCACCAACGCCCAGTCGCGGACGCTCGAAGACGCACTGCGCCGCGCCGGCACTGCATATCGAATCATCGGCGGCGTGCGGTTCTACGAACGGAAGGAAATCAAGGACGCCCTGGCCTACTTGAAGGTCGTCCTGAATCCGGTCGACGACGTGAGTCTGCGTCGCATCATCAACGTCCCTGCCCGCGGCATCGGCAAAGGCGTCATGGAGGCACTCGACGCCGTGGAAGTGCCGCCGGATACGGCGCCGCCGCTGTTTGGGGGTCTCGACGACGCGGCTGCGGGCCGGTCGCTGTGGGCCAAGATCGAGCACGTCGTACGCACGCGGGGGCTTGCACCCCGTGCGATCACGTCGCTCTCGACGTTTCGTGATCTCATCCGCGGCATGCGGGAGATGATCGAGCACGAATCGGTCGCGATTGCGCTCGGGAAGGTTCTGGATCAGAGCGGCTATCTACAAGACCTCCGCGACGAACGGAGCGAGGAAGCCGAGGGACGGGTCGAGAACCTGGCGGAACTGGTCTCGGCCGCGCGCGAGTTCGAGGCGCGCACGACCGAACCGACACTGGCCGCCTTCGTCGACCAGCTCTCGCTCCTGTCGGACGCCGACGAAGAAGCGGGGTCGCGCACGGCCCGCGTCCTGATGATGACGATGCACAGTGCCAAGGGCCTCGAATTCCCGGTCGTGGTCATCAGCGGGCTCGAGGAAGGGCTGTTTCCGCATTCGCGCTCGAGCGAGGACGAGGCGGAGCTCGAAGAAGAGCGGCGACTCTGCTACGTGGGCATCACGCGTGCCCAGCGGCGACTGGTGCTGACGTCCGCGGCGCGGCGTCGTGTCTTCGGCGACTATCAGTCGACGGAGCCCTCGCGATTCGTCGAAGAGATTCCCGCGACGTTGATCGAAGAAGTACCGTCCACGTACGTGTCACCACAACGTGCGTTCTCGCAATTCCGGGACAGCTATCCGCGCGGCGGCAGCTACCGTGGCCGCGTTCGCGAAGAGCCGGTCTATGCGTACGAGAACGAAGACCAATCGCAGTGGGCGGGGCTCAGGCCCGGTCTGCGAGTCAAGCACGCGCAATTCGGCATCGGCACGGTCGTCACCGTCGAACCGCTCGACGACGACCTCAAGCTCGTAGTCCGGTTCAATTCCGTGGGACAGAAGACACTCCGCGCGAAGTTCGCGCGGCTGGAGCTCGCTGCAGGCGCGTAACGATCCATCGGCCGTCGAGCGTGGAATTGCCCCGCGTGCCAATCGCCCGCTCGAGAGTGACCCGCAGAACCTCTGGCGCAATCGCTCCGTCCGACGTCCGCACGTTCGCGTCGACGGTCACGTCTCTGCTGATCATTTCCACAGACATGCCCGTCAGCGTCACATCTGCGCCGGTCGGGGCGCTCAGACTTCTGATGGCGGGTTCGCGCTGTGCATCCGTCAGGGGAGCACGCTGTTCGGCGCCCCACTCTGCGATCGTGAACGTTTGAATGCTGCCATCCGTGCGCGGATTGAGCGTGACAGTCGCCAGCCGATCGAGCAGCGTACTGTCCAGCGCGCGCGACGCCTCGAAAAACCGGGCCAGCACCTGTTCTTCGGGTGTCGGGGCACACGCGGCGACCAGACACAGCGTCGCCAGACCAGCGGCGACGGCGATTGGTCGGCCGCCGTGGACCACTTACTCCTCGTCTTTCTCGGCGAGCCGCGCGATCGACACCGCGCGATCCTCTCCTTCGATGTCGATGAGGCGCACGCCCTGCGTCGCGCGGCCGATGATGCGAATCGCGCTCGAGGCCATGCGAAGAATCTTGCCCTGCTGCGTGATCAGCATGAGCTCGTCCTCGTTGGTGACCTGCGACACGCCGATGACCTTGCCGTTGCGCTCGCTGGTCTGGATGTTGATGATGCCGATGCCGCCGCGCGACTGCACGCGATATGCGTCGAGCTCGGTGCGCTTGCCGTAGCCCTGCTCGGTCACGGAGAGAATCGTTCCCCCCGGAACGAGCACTTCCATCGCAACGACTTCGTCATCATCACGCAGTGAGATACCGCGGACGCCGTACGCGCTACGCCCCATCGGTCGGACGTCGGTTTCGGGGAAGCGAATCGCCATCCCGTTTCTCGTGCCGATCAGCACTTCGCCGTTTCCGTCGGCGATACGGGCCGCAATCACCGCATCGCCTTCTTCCACGCCCATCGCGATGATGCCGCCGGCGCGCGGGTTGCTGAACGCGCTCAGCACGGTCTTCTTGATGACGCCGCGTCTCGTGCCCATCACGATGTACTTGTTCTGCTCGAACTCTTTGACTGCCAGGAGCGCGGCGATGCGCTCGCCCTCTTCCATCGACACGAGGTTGGCGATCGCCTTGCCTCGTCCATCCGGACCGACATCCGGGACCTCGTGCACCTTGAGCCAGTAGGCGCGCCCGCGGTCCGAGAAGATCATGATGTAGGCGTGCGTCGACGCGACGAAGAGATGGCTGACGAAATCCTCTTCGCGGGTGCGCATTCCGATCCGGCCCTTGCCGCCGCGCCGCTGATTGCGGTAGTTGGTAATCGCGGTGCGCTTGATGTAACCGGTGTTGCTCACCGTAATCGCCATGTCCTCTTCGGCGATCAGGTCTTCGACGCGGAACTCGCCTTCCTCCGCCAGGATCTCCGTGCGTCGCTCGTCGCCGTACTTCTGCTGAATGGCGCGCAACTCCTCGACGACGATCTGCATCAACAGCCGCTCGCTGCCAAGGATTGCCAGCAGCCGCTCGATCTGCTTGAGCAGCTCGGCGAGCTCGTCGAGGATCTTCTGCCGCTCGAGTCCGGTGAGGCGCTGGAGCTGCATGTCGAGAATGGCTTGTGCCTGGATTTGTGTCAGGCCGAACTGCGCGATGAGGCCCTCACGGGCCTCACCAGGGTTGCGCGACGCGCGAATCAGCGTGATCACCGCGTCCAGGTGGTCGAGCGCGATCTTGAGGCCCTCGAGGATGTGTCGTCGCGCCTCCGCTTTCCGCAGCTCGAATTCGGTTCGGCGGCGAACGACTTCGCGGCGGAACTCGACGAAGCTCTCGATGAGTTCGAGCAGTGACAGCACCTTCGGCCGGCCGCCGACGATGGCGAGCATGATGATGCCGAAGCTGCTCTGCAACTGCGTGTGTTTGTAGAGATTGTTGAGGATGACGTCCGACACCTCGCCGCGTTTCAAGTCGATGACGATGCGCATGCCGTCGCGATCGGATTCGTCGCGGATGTCCGAGATGCCCTCAATCGTCTTCTGGTTGACGAGGTCGGCGATCTGCTCGATCAGACGCTTCTTGTTGACCTGATAAGGAATCGCCGAGACGACAATCGAAGCGCGATCGCCTTTCTTCGACATCTCGGTCTCGGCCTTCGCGCGCATGATCACGCTGCCGCGACCGGTCAGGTACGCCTGCTGAATGCCGTGCCGACCGACAATGTAGCCGCCGGTCGGGAAGTCGGGCCCAGGCACGAGCTCGAGCAGCTTGCGCTGTTTCTCGGGCAGTGACGGGGGCGCCTCGGACTGGGCGCTCTCGATTGCCCAGACCACGGCCTCGATCACCTCGCGCATGTTGTGCGGGGGAACGTTCGTCGCCATGCCGACGGCAATGCCGGCCGACCCGTTCACCAGCAGGTTCGGAAACGGCGACGGAAGCACCGTCGGCTCTTCCGTCGTCTCGTCGTAGTTGGGCGTGAAGTCGACGGTCTCCTTGTCGAGATCCGTCATCATCTCGTCGCCGAGCGCGTCCAGCCGCGCCTCGGTGTATCGCATCGCCGCAGGCGGATCGCCATCGATCGATCCGAAGTTGCCCTGCCCGTCGACGAGCGGCTCGCGCATGTTGAAGTCCTGCGCCAGCCGGACGAGCGTGTCGTAGATCGACGCGTCGCCATGCGGGTGGAAGTTCCCCATGACCTCGCCGACGATCTTGGCGCACTTGCGGTAGCCGCGCGTCGACGACAGACCCATCGTCTTCATGCCGTACAGCACGCGGCGATGTGCCGGTTTGAGACCGTCCCGTACGTCGGGCAGCGCTCGCCCGATGATTACGCTCATGGCGTAATCCATGTACGAGCGCTTCATCTCGTCTTCGATGTTGACCGGGATGCGATTGGTAGTCGGTGTGGTCATGAATCTCGCAGGACCGCCTGAAGGGGGCCCCTACGTCCGCGTTCGGCGAGATGCGCCGGCGCGGGTGTTACACGTCAAGGTTCTTGACGTCGAGCGCGTTGTCTTCGATGAACTTGCGGCGGGGCTCGACCTGATCACCCATCAACGTGGTGAACATCTGATCGGCTTCCGCGTGGTCTTCGGCGCGAACCTGCAGGAGCGTGCGATTCTCCGGATCCATCGTCGTCGTCCACAACGTATCCGGATTCATTTCGCCGAGACCCTTGTAGCGATTGAACGTGATTCCCTTCCGGCCGGCGGTCAGGAAGAATTCGACGAACTCGTCGATGTTGTGAAGCGTCGCGTCGGGCTCTTTCCGCGAGCGCGCTGCCACCGGCTGGGGCTCGGCGGGCGCCGCCTCCGCGGTTTCGCCGTCCGAGGGCGAGGCCTCGACCGGTTCTTCATCCCGCGGCGTGTCGCCAGTCGCGACGACGACCGGGAACTTCAGATCCTGAATCTCGCGATACGACGACGTGAGTGTCCGGTATTCCCCGGAAGCGAGGAATTCGACGCCGATCTCGAACCGACGCGGGTAGCCCTGCGATCGGTCCTCGATCATCAGCTCGAATACGTTGTGCTCGTCGTCGCGCATCACCGACACGGTGCGCGTCGGCGTCGTCATTCGCGCGGCGATCACGTCCAGCCGCTCGCGCTGTTCGAAGAACGACTTGTCACGCGCGTCGAACTCGAGGAGCGCTGACACAATCGACGGCGGATGCCCGCGGCGCGTGATGTGCTGCAACAGCCTGCGGTAGGCAGTCGCTCGCTGCAGTTGTCGCTCCAGCGCATCGCCAAACAGCTGCGACCCGTCGGCCAGGTGCACCACTCGCGATTCGACCGCGCGGCGGAAGACGTACGCTTCGAGCTCCTGCTCGTTCTTGATGTACGTCTCGCTGCGTCCCCGCTTCGCGCGGAACAGCGGCGGCTGCGCGATGTAGACGTACCCGCGATCGATCAGCTGCGGCATCTGACGATAGAAGAACGTGAGCAGCAGCGTCCGGATATGCGAGCCATCCACATCGGCGTCGGTCATGATGATGATGCGGTGATACCGCACCTTCTCGGCATCGAAGTCCTCGCTGCCAATCCCGGTACCGAGCGCGGCGATCATCGTCTTGATCTCGTCGCTGCTCAACATCTTGTCGAATCGCGCTTTTTCGACGTTGAGGATCTTGCCTTTGATCGGGAGGATCGCCTGGAATCGACGATCGCGTCCCTGCTTGGCAGAGCCGCCAGCCGATTCACCTTCGACGATGTAGATCTCACTCAGCGCGGGGTCGCGCTCCTGGCAGTCCGCGAGCTTGCCGGGGAGACTGCTTCCGTCAAGGGCGCCCTTTCGGCGCACGAGATCCCTGGCTTTGCGAGCGGCCTCACGTGCCCGGGCGGCATCGACCGCCTTACCGATGATCCGCTTGGCGACGGCAGGATTCTCTTCGAGGAACTGACCGAGTTTGTCGTTGACGATTGCTTCGACGATTCCCTTGACCTCGGTATTGCCGAGCTTCGTCTTGGTCTGGCCTTCGAACTGCGGCCGCGGGATCTTGACGCTGACGACGCCGGTGAGTCCCTCGCGGATGTCGTCACCGCTGATGCTCGCGTCCTTGAGATCCTTCGCGAGATTGTTCTTGACCGCGTAGGCGTTGATCGTCCGGGTGAGCGCGGCCCTGAACCCGGAGAGGTGAGTCCCGCCCTCGTGCGTGTTGATGTTGTTTGCGAAGGTGAAGACCATTTCCGAGTACGCGTCGTTCCATTGCAGGGCGATCTCGGCGTCGATGCCGTCCTTCTCGCCCTTCATGAAGATCGGGCGCTCGTTGACGACCGTCTTGTTCTTGTTCAGGTGGGTGACGAATGAGACGATGCCGCCTTCGTACTGGAAGCGGTGGCTCTTGCCGTCACGCTCGTCATCAATCGTGATGAGGATGCCGCCATTGAGAAACGCCAGCTCTCGCAATCGCTGGGCGAGCGTGTCGAAGCTGTACTCGGTCGTCTCGAAGATCTGTGCGTCGGGCTTGAAGGACACCTTTGTCCCGCGCCGCTGTGTCGTACCGGTGATCTCGAGATCGCCGAGCGGGGTGCCGCGCTCGTAGCTTTGCTGGTGCACCTGGCCGTTCCGCCAGATCTCCAGGTCGAGGCGCTCCGAGAGCGCGTTGACCACGGACACACCGACGCCGTGCAGGCCGCCCGACACCTTGTAGCTGTCGTTGTCGAACTTGCCTCCGGCGTGAAGCATCGTGAGGACGACCTCGGCCGCGGACTTGCCGCTCGCATGCCGATCGACCGGAATGCCACGGCCGTTGTCGACGACCGTGATCGAGTTATCGATGTGAATCGTGACATTCACCTGATCGCAGAAGCCGGCGAGCGCTTCGTCGATCGAGTTGTCGACGACTTCGTACACGAGGTGATGGAGACCAGGTGCACCGGTCGACCCGATGTACATGGCTGGACGCTTGCGAACCGCCTCAAGGCCTTCAAGCACCTTGATCTTGTCCGCACCGTATTCCTCGACCGCTCCGTTGCCGTTCGGTCCGGCGTGCGCAGGCGTGTCGCCGCCTGCCGGCTGGCCCTTGGGCTCATCGGCGTGCTGGTGTTCCAAATGATCCACGTATGTCCTTCGCTACTCCGACACCTGTCCTCGTCAGATCCGCATTGGCATGATCACGTAGGTGTAGTCGTAGCCTTTCGCGCCGACCGGCTTCATCACCGCCTGGCTGACCTCGTCCTTCAATGACAGCGAGACCACGTCGGTCTCGACGACATTGAGGAAGTCCAGCACGTATTGGGCGTTGAACGAGATCGCGAGTGCAGGACCCGGGTACTCGACTTGAAGCTGCTCGTGGGCTTCGCCGAACTCGGAACTACTCGACGTGACTTCGACCTTGCCTTTGTCGATCTCGAACTTGACGGCGCGCGAACGCTCGTTCGAGAGGAGCGCCACGCGCTTCACGGCGTTGGTCAGCCGCTCTCGATCGAACTCGATGTCCTTATCGTTGCCTTTCGGAATGACACGCTCGTAGGTCGGGAACTGCCCATCGATCATGCGCGAGATCAGGACGCGCTCGCCGACCTCGAAGAACAGATGGTTTTCACCGCTCTCGAACTGTACGTCGCCTTCCCCTTCGGCGAGGAGCTTCCCCAACTCCAGCAGTGTCTTCTTGGGAAGAATGACGCCCACTTCCTGTGCGACGCCGGTTTCGTGCTGCACCTCGACGAGGGCCAGACGATGACCGTCGGTCGCAACCAGCGTCAGGCTCTGCGGCTTCAGCACGAGCTTGGCACCGTTGAGGAAGAACCTCGTGTCCTCGCCGGTGATGGCGTACTGCGTCTTGGCCACCATCTCCTTGACCGCGGATCGAGGCAGCACCGCCCGCGCTTTCCCGCTCGCGTCGGGCAGTGTCGGAAAGTCCTCGCGTGGCAGCGTCTGCATGCGCGAGTCGAAACGGTCGGCTGCAACTTTGACGCCCTTGCGATCCTCTTCAATCCGGACGTCGGTCTCTGGCAGTGCCTTGATGATCTCGTAGAGCTTCTTCGCAGGCAGCGTCAGCGATCCGCCTTTGGCCACCGCGGCCTGACAGCGGCTGCGAAGCGCAACCTCGAGGTCGGTCGCGAGCATGCGTACTTCGTCACCCTTGGCTTCGATCAGGACGTTCGCAAGAATCGGAATCGTGTTCTTCCGCTCGACGATGCCCTGGAAGAGCTGTAGTTCTCGCAGAAGCTCATTCTTCCGGACGACCAGTTCCATAGGCTTGACTGTCCTTCGAGCAGAGCGGTGTGCCCGCGTTAATGGACTCCCGGTGGAAGATCTCACTCCACCGTAGTGGATCAGAAGAGATACAAAATTATACCGAAGAAAAGGTGCCGTGCAAAACTCAGCAACGGTCGATTAAAGCTTGACACTCAATAGCTTACGGTGTGCACGTTTCTGTGAGTTCGACCTGGAGGATCCGGCGCGGTAACTGTGGATTTTCTGGCACGAACCGACGTGCACATGGCGTGTCACCAACAGGCTGTGGATGCCCGCGGAATCACTGGAATGATTCGAGGAAGCTCTTGATCAAGCTGTTGAAATCTCCTTCGCGTTTGCGCAGATCTTCAACCTTCTTGATCGAGTGAATGACCGTGGAGTGGTGCTTACCCCCGAAACTCCTGCCGATCTCGGGGAGCGACGCTGACGTGAGGCTCTTGCACAAATACATTGCGATCTGGCGGGGCATTGCCACTGACTTCGAGTTGTTGCGCGATTTGAGATCGGCGGTCTTCAACTGATAATGATCGGCGACGAACTTCTGAATGCTCTCGATCGTGATCGCCTTATCGTCCTGGTCGAGGACGTTCTTGAGCACTTCCTGCGTCAGCTCGAGTGAGATCTCGCGGCCCGTCAGCGACGCATAGGCAATCAGCCGAATCAGGGATCCTTCGAGCTCGCGGATGTTCGATTTGATCCGGCCTGCGATGTAGATGGCCACCGCGTCGGGTAGTGGCACCACTTCGGCTTCGGCCTTGCGTTTCAGAATCGCGACCTTCGTTTCGAGGTCCGGCGGTTGAATATCGGCGATGAGTCCCCACTCGAAACGTGATCGAAGACGTTCTTCGAGCGCAGTGATTTCGTGAGGCGGCCGATCGCTGCTGATCACGATTTGCTTCTGGGCGTCGTAGAGTGCGTTGAACGTGTGGAAGAACTCGGTCTGCGTCCCTTCCTTGCCGGAGACGAATTGAATGTCGTCGACGAGCAGCAGGTCGACACTTCGATAGCGTTCGCGGAAATCGAGAATGCGATCGTAGCGAACGGCGTTGATCATCTCGTTCATGAACCGCTCGGACGAGATGTAGGTCAGCTTCAGGCTGGGATCGTGTTGAAGCACGTAGTGCCCGATCGCGTGCATCAAGTGCGTCTTCCCGAGCCCCACTCCGCCGTAGATGAACAGCGGGTTGTACGAACGTGAGGGGGCTTCTGCCACCGCGCGGCACGCGGCATGCGCAAACTGATTCGACGAGCCGACGATGAACGTGTCGAAGCTGTAACGGGGATTGAGACCGCCGGGCGCGACGGCAGGGATCGGCTCGGGCTCCGGCATTGGCGGCGGCGCGTCCTCTGGAGTGACCGACGGGGCGTCGCCCTCGGCGATGAACAGCACCGTCGCGCCCGGCCGTCGAACCTCGGCGAGCGCCTCGGCCAGGACGACCGAATAGTGCTTGGTCAACCAATCCTTGAACAATGGATTGGGGACACGGATCGTCAACTGGTTGCCGCCGTCGTTCACGAGCGTAGTGGGCCGGAACCAGGTGTAGAAGCTGTGGCGGTTCACCTTCGTCTCGATCCGGGCGAGGATCTGGTCCCAAATGCCCGCGTCCGTCGTGATCATGTGTCCAACCTACGGGAAAACTGACTTTCGCCCTGAATGAGTGGCCGAGCGCGGCGGGACGATCGGAATCAGTGCGCGTTTTGCTTGGAAAACGTGTGAAAACTCGCCGCTCCGTGCCTCGGTAGTAGCGGAAAACAGGCACCATTTCGACGAATCCAACTCGAGCGGCGTTTTCCACAATGTTTTCCACATCTGTGGAAATCTTGGGGGAGAAACCAATCGCTCGTGCCACTTTCGCTGTGGAGTGCCTCGGAAGAGCGCCCGCGACTGTAGCACAGAGCACCGCTTTAGGGCCCGTAGATCCTTTGACAGCCCCGGTAGCGCCGACTACTATTGAAGTTTGCTCCGGCGGTACCGGAGTATTTGGATGCGGGACGGCAAAACGGCATGAAGGGAAAGCGTACATTTCAGCCCAATGTTCGGCGACGGAAGAAAACGCACGGGTTTCGCGTGCGGATGGCCACGAAGAATGGCCGAATCGTGTTGAAGCGCCGACGCGCGAAGGGCCGGAAACGACTCACCGTCGCCGACGAGCGCTGAGCGATGCGCCAGGGGCAGGGATTGGCGCCCGCCGAGCGGGTACGCCGCCGGCCCGACTTCGAACGCGCGTACGAGACCGGTCTTCGAATTCGCGCGCGTTTCATGACGCTGTTCGTCGTCGGCAATGGTGGGGCTGCGACGCGGCTTGGCGTGGCGGCCACGCGGAAACTGGGATCGGCAGTCGAACGGAATCGCGCGAAGCGATTGGCGCGCGAGGTCTTCAGACGTCACAAGGCCGGCACAGGCCTCGACATCGTGATCGTGCCACGCCGGGAAATGCTCGATGCTTCGTTCGCTAGCCTTGAAGCCGACTACACATCAGCCCTCGAACGACGTGAACGAGGTCGGCACACCGCGCCTCATCCCGGTGGCCGTCACCGTGCTCCTCGCGCTGCTCAAGGTTTATAAACTGTTCATTTCGCCCTTATTTGCGGGATCGTGTCGCTTTCACCCGTCCTGTTCGGACTATATGGCCGAGGCTGTAAGTCGGTTCGGGGCCCGGCGTGGGTTGTGGCTCGGTTTCCGCCGTCTCGCGCGTTGCCTGCCTTTGGGCGGGCATGGTTACGACCCCGTGCCACCGCGCGCGTAGGCTCTCCCCATGGAACGCAGGTTTTTCATCGCCATTCTGTTGTCAATCGTCGTGCTGTACGGATATCAGGCGCTGTTTGTCCCACCGCCACCGGCAAGCAGCACGCTTGACAAGAAAGTGCCGGCTGCAGCGACGCCGTCTACGGCGGCGCCCGCGCCCGAGACACCACGATCGACAACGTCACCCGATCCGGTAGTGGCAGGGACGTCGCCGCCTGCGGAGGCATCAGCGGCGCTCACGTCAGAGGCCTCCGAACGGGAAATCGTGGTCGAGACGACGACCGTTAAAGCCGTCCTGTCCAATCGAGGCGGACGACTGCTTCACTGGCGGCTCAAGGAGTATCACGACAAGAGCGGCGCCGCACTCGATCTCGTGCCGTCTGACGTGCCCAAGGATCAACATCGGCCCTTCTCACTGGTCGCTGACGATGCGGCGGTGACGACGCGACTGAACGAGGCGTTGTACAAAGCCACCGGCGACAGCAACGGGCGGGTGGATGCGACGTCACGCCCGTCGACCGTGGTGTTTGAATTCCAGGATGCGGCTGGCCTGCATTCGCGCAAAGAGTTCAGATTTGATTCGACCGGCTACTTCGTCACGTTCTCGGCTCACGTGACCGACGGCGATCGCACGTTGAATCCTTCGATTGCGTGGGGACCGGGACTCGGCGACATCGGTGCGTCGGCGGGCGGCGGCAGCTTTTTCACGGGCAACTACGTTCAGCCACCGCAGGCGATCTTCTTTGTCGACAAAGTCCAGCGCGTTCCTGCGGCTGACGTCTCATCTAAGGTCCCACCCGAGGGGACGTTCAAGTTTGCCGGAATCGATGATCACTACTTTCTCGCTGTGGCGGTGAATCCCGGACGAGCGCGATTGAGTTATCAACCGGTGACGCTGCGCGGCCCGGACAACACGGAGCGAAAACTCCTGGCATCGACGGTCGGCCTGCCTGAACCGCCGCAAGGACTTCGCTACCTGGTCGGTCCGAAGCAGTTCGATCTCCTGCAGTCGGTCGATAAGGCGTTGGGCTTCAACGCCGTGTTCGTACGGGCAATCAATTTCGGCACCTTCTCGATTATCGCGACCCCGCTCCTGACCGCGCTTCGTTGGGTGCACGGATACGTCGGCAACTGGGGTTGGTCGATCATCGTTCTCACGATTCTCATCAACCTCGCGATCTTCCCGCTCCGTCACAAGAGCGTCGTCTCGATGCGGAAGATGCAAGTGCTGCAGCCGAAAATGAAGGCCATTCAGGATCGGTACGCAGGGTTGAAGGTGACCGATCCCGAGCGGCAGAAGATGAACACGGAAATCATGGGTCTCTACCGCCAAGAAGGCGTGAACCCGGCGAGCGGATGCGTCCCGATGCTGCTGACGCTGCCGGTGCTGTTCGCGTTCTACTCGCTGCTGTCGCAGGCGATTGAACTGCGGGGCGCAAGTTTCGGCTGGTGGATCACCGATCTCTCCGAGCGGGATCCGTACTACATCACACCGGTGCTGATGGCGTTGACGATGTTCTGGCAACAGCGGGTGACTCCGTCAACGGCGGACCCGGCGCAGCAGCGGGTGATGATGATGATGCCGCTGATGTTCGGCGTGATGTTTCTCGCCGCGCCGAGCGGACTCGTGCTGTATTGGTTCGTCGGAAATCTCTTTGCGATTGGACAGCAGTACTTCACGAACTGGTGGATCGGTCCGCCGGCGCCAGCGCTCGCGCGACCGCCCGCAGAGCGTCGGATCAAGAGTGCCGGCGCAGGGCGAACCGCGGGTGCTGAAAACAAGAACTGATTTCTTCGACAGCGAGAGGCACGTGAACACGAACCAAGAACATCGAGGTGTGAACGAGGCGTTGAGCGGCCAGATCGTCGCGTTCCTGCAGTCCGTCGTCGATGCGATGGGGATGAACCTGCAGGCACGTGTCGAGGACACACCAGAAGCCGCGCGCATCAACCTGGACGGGGAAGATGGCGGTCTCTTGATTCGCAGTGGCGGGCAGGGTCTTCAAGCGCTGCAGCATCTGGTGGCCACGGCTTTTCGGAAGCAGCTTGGCGATGAGAACCGCATCGTGATCGACTGCAATGGATTCCGTAAAGACAAAGACGCAGAGATCCGACAGATGGCACGCTTCGTCGCCGAGAAGGCGCGTTCGAGCGGCATGCCACAGGAGATGGGACCGCTCAACCCGTACGAACGCCGGATCGTGCACCTGGCCATCGCCGAAGATCCATCGGTGAGCTCCGAGAGCATCGGCGACGCCTTCATGAAGACCGTGATCATCTCCGCCCGTCGATAGAACCAGACCTCCTTCGCCACAGCGCCTCAGACGGCAGGCGCGAGAGACGAGCGTGACGACGCATGTTCTCGCCCGACGACACCATCGTGGCTCTTGCGACGCCGCCCGGGCGCGGCGGCCTCGGTGTGGTGCGCATCAGCGGCCCGCAGGCGACCGAGATCGCAGGGTGCCTCCTCGAGTGTCGATACCTCGAACCGCGACACGCGACCCTGACCAGAGTTCGTGGCGCCGACTTGAGCGGACGGGTGGTCGACGAAGTCATCGCCACATCGTTTCCCGGACCGCGCTCGTACACAGGCGAGCACGTGGTCGAGCTCAGCGCGCATGGCAGCCCCGTGGTTCTCGACGCGATTCTCCGGAGTGCGCTCGATGCCGGGGCACGCCTGGCTCGCCCCGGTGAATTCACGCTTCGGGCGTTTCTGAACGGCAAGATCGATCTGGTGCAGGCCGAAGCGGTCGCGGATCTGATCGATGCGGCCACACCGCTGCAGGCGAGAGTCGCCTTCGACCAGCTCGAGGGGTCGCTCACCACCCGCATCCGCCGGCTGGATTCCGATCTCCTCGACCTCATCGCGGCGCTCGAAGCGTCACTCGACTTCCCGGATGAGGGGTATCACTTCATCGAACCGCGCGACGTCGCCGCCCGCCTCGAGGAAGTCATCGCCAACCTCGATGCGCTGCTGGCAGATGCGCGGCGGGGTCGGCTCATCCGCGATGGCGCGACGGTAGTGATCGCGGGCAGGCCGAATGTCGGGAAGTCGAGTCTGTTCAACGCGCTCGTCGGTCAGGATCGCGCCATCGTGACCGCCGCACCGGGAACGACGAGAGACCTGGTGACGGAGACGATCAACATCGAGGGCCTTGCGCTCCGATTGGTCGATACAGCCGGTCTCAGAGACGCGGTCGTCGACGATGCCGAACGTGAAGGCGTGTCACGCAGCGTTCGTGCACGTGATGTGGCCGATCTGCTGATCGTCGTCCTGGATGACAGCGAGCCACTGACAGTCGACGACACACAGCTGCTCGAGGAGACGTCGTCGCGGTGCCGGATCGTCGTGGCGAATAAATGCGATCGGGTGTCAGCCTCCGAGAGTGATCACGCGCTTCGTGTATCGGCGGCGACGGGTGCCGGCATCGTCGAATTGCGGGTGGCGCTGGCACGGGCGCTCACCGGTGAAGAGGCGCTTCGGGATGACACGACGATATCGAACGTACGTCACACGGCGCTCGTGGAACAGGCGCGGTCGCATCTGGTACATGGGCACGAGTCATTGAGGAGCGCCGCTGTGCCGGAAGAGTTCGTTTTGGCAGATCTGCACGCCGCGCGTTCGAGCTTCGACGAGGTGCTGGGCGCGCGAGCGAACGACGAGGTGCTGCGGCACATCTTCGAGCGGTTCTGCATTGGAAAATGAAGTAAAGATCTCCGATGCACTTCGACGTCATCGTCGTCGGCGCTGGGCACGCCGGGGTCGAGGCCGCACACGCCGCCGCTCGCATGGGCTGTCACGTCGGTCTATGCACGCTGACGCGTGACACCGTGGCGCACATGCCGTGCAATCCCGCCATTGGTGGCACTGCCAAGGGTCACCTCGTCAGGGAGATCGACGCACTCGGCGGTCTGATGGGGCTCGCTGCTGATGCGACCGGCATCCAATTCAAACTGCTCAATCGGAGTCGTGGGCCAGCGGTCTGGTCGCCCCGGGCTCAAGCTGACAAGCGGCTGTACGGGCACTGGGTGAGCCGACATATTGGTCAACAGACCAATATTGAATGGCTCTTGGGAAAGGCCGGCCGGATCCTGGTCGAGAGCGGCCGCGTCGTTGGGATCGCTTTTGAGGACGGGGATCGCCATTCATGCAAGGCGCTCGTCGTCACAACCGGGACCTTTCTCAACGGCCTGATTCACGTCGGGCGCGAACAACGGCCTGCGGGGCGCCACGGAGAGCCGCCGTCGCGGGAGCTCGCGGAGTCGATCAGTAGCCTCGGGTTTCAGATGGGCCGATTGAAGACTGGGACACCGCCTCGTCTCGATCGCCAGAGCATCGATTTCAACGAGTGCGTGCGGTCCGGTGTTTTCGTCGAGGAATCTGGCGACCCGATTCCGGTTCCGTTCTCGTACCGCACGGGGCGCAAGCTCACGAATCAGGCGAGCTGCTGGCTCGTTCATACCAACGATCGTGTGCGAGCGCTCGTTCGAGATCACATCGATCAGAGTCCGTTGTTCAACGGGCAGATCAAGGGTATCGGTCCGCGCTACTGCCCGTCGCTCGAAGACAAGATCATGCGGTTCCCGGATCGCGAGCGACACCAGATCTATCTCGAGCCGGAGGGGCTGGACGTCGACGAGATCTATGTGAACGGCTTCTCGATGTCGTTGCCGCGCGAGGTGCAGGAAGAAATCGTTCACGCACTTCCCGGGCTCGAGTCGGCGAAGGTTCTGCGCCCTGGCTACGCCGTCGAGTACGACTTCGTCCAGCCGACGGAGCTCACGTCGACGCTGCAGACTCGCAGGGTCGACGGACTGTTCCTCGCGGGGCAACTGAATGGAACGTCCGGGTACGAGGAGGCTGCGGCGCAAGGCCTCATTGCCGGCATCAACGCCGCCCAGTCGGTTCTGAAACGGTCGCCATTCGTGCTCGGTCGTGATGAAGCGTACATAGGTGTGATGGTTGACGATCTGATCACACGCGGCTGCCTGGAACCCTATCGCATGTTCACGTCAAGGGCCGAGCACAGGCTGCTTCTCCGAATCGACAACGCCGATCTCAGGTTGACGGGTCTGGGCCGAAGCGCTGGTCTCGTCTCCGACGAGCACTGGGCGAGCTTCGAGACACGTCGCGATCGATTCGAACGAAATCTCGCGGCGCTCGATAGCGTGTTCGCGCTGGACGAGCGCGGACGCCGCGTGTCGGGGATCGATTTGTTGAAACAGCCAGAGACCAGCCTGCTCGATCTGGTTCAGGGCGGACGAGTGCCGTTCGATACCGATTCAATCACGCAAGACCTCGACATCGCGAGCGTCGAGACCACGGTCAAGTACGCGGGGTATTTGAAACAGGAGTCGGCACGCGCGCAGCGAGCGAAGCGGGACGAACGTCGCCGCATTCCAGCCGCGTTTCCATACGGCAGTGTCCCCGGTCTGTCGAAAGAGATCGTGCAGCGGTTGTCCCAGGTATGTCCCGAGACTCTGGGACAGGCGTCCCGTGTCCCCGGCGTGACGCCGGCGGCGATTGCCGTCCTCGGCGTATTTCTCAATAAGTG
Organism: Vicinamibacterales bacterium; assembly: GCA_036407095.1. Taxonomy (GTDB): domain Bacteria; phylum Acidobacteriota; class Vicinamibacteria; order Vicinamibacterales; family UBA2999; genus Gp6-AA40. The sequence goes on from DASWZV010000039.1 coordinate 39,851, forward strand.
GTCTCCGGACTCTGACGCTCAGGCCTGCCATTGAGTCGAGAGTTTCAGGACCGTCTCGCGCGTCGTGCCCGCCGGGCTGGGGTCGCTCTGACGCCTGACATCAAGACCCGACTCGAGACCTACTTCCGGCTGCTCTCCACCTGGAACGGCAAGATCAACCTGACCGGCTTCAACCTCGCCGACCCTTCCCCCGAGGCGTTGGACAAGTTGCTGATCGAGCCGCTGCTGGCGGCGAGGCATGTGTCAGCTGAGGCGTCGTCGATGATCGACATCGGCAGCGGGGGAGGATCGCCGGCAATTCCGATGTTGCTCGCATTTCCCAGGCTCCGAGCCCGTCTTGTCGAAGCGAAGACGCGGAAGTCTGTGTTTCTGCGGGAGGCGCTTCGCGCTCTCGAGATGACACGAAGCGAAGTCATCACGGCGCGCTATGAAGAACTGTTGGCCAGGCCGGACCTGCATGAGGCGCATGATCTTCTGACCATCCGAGCGGTTCGGATCGAGTCCCGCGTTCTGATGAGCCTGCAGGCGTTCGTCAAACCTGCGGGGGAGGTTTTCCTCTTCCGCTCCGGTTCTGCAAGCCCTCCCGGAACGGTCACGCCTCCGCTGGCACTGCGGCGCATCCACGCGCTGTTGGATCCGCAGAGCAGCAATCTCATGGTTCTTGGAAAGCGGCAAGTCGGGTCGGGCCACATATAGTGTTTCACGTGAAACACTGCTGCCAGCTCGTTCGTCGTCGAGATCTTCTCCGCGGATGATTCAAAGCGCTCTTCCGTGTGAAACGACTTGACGATCGATCGCGGGGAAGGCAAGATTGCTCAGCCCACCCCAAGCTCCGCAAACAAGCAGATTTGGCCCAATGACCAACGACGCACGAGGCCGCATCATCGCCGTCGCCAATCAAAAGGGCGGCGTCGGCAAAACCACAACGGCGATCAACCTGGCGACCTCAATCGCCATGTCAGGATGCCAGGTGCTTCTCGTCGATTGCGACCCACAAAGCAATCTCACGAGCGGCGTCGGCGCCAAGTCGAAACGGGCAGAGTCGGGCACGATCTACGAGGCGCTCCTCACAGAGGACGCGCCGGAGGGTTTCATCCTCCCGACCACGGTCACGAATCTCGCGCTGCTGCCCGCCGACCCAAATCTCACGGGCGCGGAGATCGAGCTCGTCCCGGTGCCCGAACGTGAGCGACGCCTCAAGCGCGTGCTCGATCCGCTTCGCGCGAAGTTCGATCACATCTTCATCGACTGCCCGCCGTCGCTCGGGCTGCTCACGTTGAACGCGCTCGTCGCGGCTGATGCCGTGCTCATCCCGCTGCACTGTGAGTACTTTGCACTCGAGGGTCTGGCTGACCTCGTCGACACGATGCGACGCGTGCGAGGCGCGCTCAATCCGGGACTCGACATCGAAGGCGTCCTCCTGACGATGTACGACGATCGAACCAATCTCGGGCAGCTCGTCGCGCGCGACGTGCGCGAGTTCTTCAAAGAGAAAGTGTTCAACACGATCATCCCTCGCAACGTGCGACTGGGTGAGGCGCCGAGCCACGGGATCCCATGCGTGCTCTACGACGCGAAGTCGAGAGGCTCAGCCGCCTACGTTGCCCTCGCGAAAGAAATGCTGGCGCGACACGCAGCGTAAAGGAAGGACCAGACTCATGTTCGAACGGCGACCCGCACTTGGAAAAGGGCTGAGCGCGCTCATTCCCGATGCTCCCGAACCGGTACGACCGGGCGTGCTGGAGCTCGATGTGGACCGGCTCTCGCCGAATGCACATCAGCCGCGTCTGCAGATGGACGACGCGAAGCTCGATGAACTCGCGGCCTCGATCAAGGCCAACGGGGTGATTCAACCGATTCTCGTTCGACGCGTCGGCGAACGCTATCACATCATCGCCGGCGAGCGACGCTGGCGAGCCGCGCAGCGTGCCGGACTCCGCACGGTGCCGGTCGTCGTCCGTGACGTGGCCGCCGGCGATAAAGCGCTCCTCGAGCTCGCGCTCATCGAGAACCTTCAGCGTGAAGGGCTCAACCCGGTCGACGAAGCGCTCGCCTATCAGCGTCTCGCCACCGAGTTCTCGCTCACGCAGGATCAGATCGCCGCGGCGGTCGGCAAGGATCGAAGCTCGGTCGCAAACTTCATGCGCCTCCTCAAGCTGCCCGAGGAGGTGCGTGCCGATCTCGCCGCGGGGACGCTCTCGACCGGACATGCGCGCGCGCTGCTCTCGTTGGCCGATGCCGCGGCGCAGCGCAACGCCGCGCGCGAGGTCATCGCGCGCGGCCTCTCGGTCCGTGAGACCGAGTCGCTCGTCAAACGATTGAGTACGCCCACGCCCAAGCCGAGCGGGACGGCGCCGGAACCAGCCAAGGACGTGCACACACGTGCGGCCGAGGATCGGATGCGTTTCGCCCTCGGCGCGAAAGTCCGCATTGCCCGGAAGGGTTCAGGTGGGCGTATCGAGATCGAATTCTCTTCTGAAAACGAGCTGAATCGATTGTTCGAGTTCATTACCGATCGGCGCTGACCGAATCGTGTGGAGAGCCACCGATCGACGCACGGCGCAGCAAAAGCTCCCAATCCCGTGGTATAAATAGGCGCTTGTGCCTTTCAGGTACAAGCTCACTGGCAGACCGAACACACCATGAGCATGCGAGCCTCAGCGGCGCGATATGCGAGAGCGCTGCTCGACGTCGCCATCAAAGAATCCGATCCGGAGCGCGCCGAGCAGGAGCTGGCGACGTTTGTCGATCTCGTCAGCCGGCATCCTGAGCTCCAGCGCGTGATCGCCAATCCCGTCGTGTCTGCGGCGGACAAGCGGCGTGTCGTCCAGCAGCTCGTGGAGCGTCTGCAACTCACGACGCCCGTGGCCAAGCTGCTGTTACTGCTGGCAGCGCGCGGTCGACTGCCGCTCCTGCCTGATCTGCTCGACGTGTACCGGGAACGGTTGATGGAGCACCGGCAGGTGGTCCGCGCGGAGATCACGACCGCGGCGCCGTTGTCGCAGGAGCGCGCCGCGCAACTGCAACAGCGGCTGGCGTCGGTTACGGGCCGCGCCGTGACGATGACCACGAAAGTCGATGCCTCGATCATCGGCGGCGTCATCACTCGAATCGGCAGCACCGTCTATGACGGCAGTGTGGCCGCGCAACTGGCGAAGGTCAGAGACCGTCTCGCCGAGCGCTGAGGGAGGCTGCGACCTCCGCGACAGGAATTGAATCGATATGGACATCAGAGCCGAAGAAATCTCCAAGATCATCCGCGATCAAATCGGTGGCTACGCCGTGCAGGTGGATGTCGCCGAAGTGGGCAGCGTCATCTCGATCGGTGATGGCATCGCCCGCGTGCACGGCATCGAGCGCGCCATGGCCGGTGAGATGTTGGAGTTCCCTCACGGTGTGTTCGGCATCGCGCTGAACCTCGAAGAAGACAGCGTCGGCGCCGTGCTGCTGGGCGACTACAAGGAGATCAAAGAGGGCGACACGGTGAAGCGCACCGCCCGCATCATCTCCGTGCCGGTCGGCGAGGCGATGCTCGGCCGCGTGGTCAATGCGCTCGGACAGCCCGTCGACGGCAAAGGTCCGATTCAGACGAAGAGCTTTCTTCCGATCGAGCGTCTGGCACCAGGTGTCGTCGATCGGCAGCCCGTGAAGGAACCGCTGCAGACCGGTCTCAAGGCGATCGACGGCATGGTGCCGATCGGCCGGGGACAGCGCGAGTTGATCATCGGCGACCGCCAGACCGGCAAGACCGCGGTGGCCGTCGACGCGATCATCAATCAGAAGGACACTGGCGTCATCTGCATCTACAACGCGATCGGTCAGAAGCAGTCGACGATCGCGCAGGTCGTCCGGACGCTCGAAGAGTACGGCGCGATGAGTTACACGATCGTCGTCGCGGCGGCCGCGTCCGATCCGGCGCCGATGCTCTACATCAGCCCGTATTCGGCGTGTGCCATCGGCGAGTACTTCCGCGACAGCGGCCGTCACGCGCTGGTCGTCTACGACGATCTGTCGAAGCACGCGCAGGCGTATCGCGAGATCTCGCTGCTGCTGCGGCGTCCGCCCGGACGTGAAGCGTACCCCGGAGACGTGTTCTACCTGCACTCTCGTCTCCTGGAGCGCGCTGCGAAGATGAACGCTTCACATGGTGGAGGCTCGCTCACGGCACTGCCCATCATCGAGACGCAGGCGGGCGACCTCTCGGCCTACATTCCGACCAACGTCATCTCGATTACCGACGGTCAGATCTTTCTCGAGAACGATCTGTTCCACCAGGGCGTGCGTCCGGCGATCAACGTCGGCAACTCGGTGTCGCGCGTCGGCGGCTCGGCGCAGATCCGCGCGATGCGGCAGGTGGCCGGTTCGCTGCGTCTCGACCTCGCGCAGTACCGCGAGCTCGCCGCGTTCGCGCAGTTCGGCAGCGATCTCGACAAGGCGACGCAGGCTCAGCTCAATCGGGGTCGCCGCCTGGTGGAGATCCTGAAGCAGCCGCAGTACCAGCCGCTGGCGGTCGAGAAGCAGGTGGTGATCATCTACGCGGCGACGAAGGGTTTCCTCGATCCGGTTGCAATCGACGATGTCCGCCGGTACGAAGAGGATCTGTACCGATTCCTCGAAGGCCGTCATCCAGAGGTGCTGAAGCGAATCGCCGAGAAAAAGATCCTGGATGACGATCTCAAGGCCGCGCTCGAGAGCGCGCTGAACGGGTTCGCGCAGCACTTCGGCGCGGTGCGACCGGCGGGAGCCGCCGCATGAAGCGGCGGGCGCACGGACATGCCGTCTCTCATTGATCTCCGCCGCAGGATCCGCGCGGTCAAGTCGACGCAGCAGATCACCAAGGCGATGAAGATGATCGCCGCGTCGCGGTTGCGCCGCGCGCAGGATCGCGTGGTGTCGGCGCGGCCGTTTGCGCAGCGCATGCTGGCCGTGCTCAACGGCCTCGTCACACGCGTCGACCCCGAGACACACCCGCTCCTTCGGCCGACGATCAACCCGCAGGCGCCGAAGCTTCTCATCGTGATCACGGCGGATCGCGGGCTCTGCGGCAGCTTCAATTCCAACGTCATCAAAGCGGCCGGTCAGTTCATCGTCCGCGAGACATCGTCGTCGGGTATTGCACTTGGTCTGGTGGGACGCAAGGGACGCGACTTTTTTCGTCGCCGCGGCTTCGACGTGAGATACGAGGCGGCCGGGATCTTTCAGCGGCTGTCGTTCGCGGACGCCGCTGCACTCGCAGACGCGGCGATCGAAGAGTTCACCACGGGCGGCGCGAGCAGCGTGCACCTGGTCTACAACGAGTTCAAGTCGGTGATGTCCCAGCGGATCGTAGTCGAGCAGCTGTTGCCGATTCCGCGAGGCGAGATCGGTGAGACGACGGGTCCATCGGTGGAATACCTGTACGAGCCGGCGGCCGAGCAGATCTTCAAGGACCTGCTGCCGCGGCACGTGCAGGTGCAGGTCTATCGCGCACTGCTCGAATCGAACGCCGCGTTCTTTGCCGCCCAGATGACCGCGATGGATGCGGCGACACGGAATTCGGCGGAAATGCTCGACGGCCTCACGCTCTACATGAACAAGGTGCGTCAGGCGGCGATCACCCGCGAGATCATCGAGGTCGTGTCAGGAGCGGCCGCGACGTAAGGCGCAGCGCAACGTCCGGACTCAGCCGGACCCAGATTGGATCGTATGGCACAGACAGCACAAAGAACGGGCACGGTCGCGCAGGTCATCGGCCCGGTGATTGATATCGAGTTCGCCGGCGGACTGCCGGAAATCTACAACGCCGTCCGGATCGTGTCGGAAGGCGGACCGGGCGTCGAGAAGATCGACGTCGTCGCGGAAGTCGAACAGCACTTGGGCGAAAACCGCGTGCGCGCCGTCGCCATGAAGCCGACCGATGGCATGACGCGAGGCATGAAGGCGATCGACACGGGTGCGCCGATCTCGGTGCCCGTCGGTCCGCAGACGCTCGGCCGCGTGCTCAACGTACTCGGTGAGCCGGTGGACTTTCCCGATCGTCCGGTGCCGGCCAAAGAGCGTTGGCCGATTCATCGGCACGCGCCGACGCTCGAACAGCAGTCAACCGAACTGCGGATGTTCGAGACCGGCATCAAGGTCATCGATCTGCTCGAGCCGTATCTGCAGGGCGGCAAGATCGGTCTGTTCGGCGGCGCCGGCGTCGGCAAGACCGTCATCATCATGGAGCTGATCAACAACATCGCCATGAAGCACGGCGGTGTCTCCGTGTTCGGGGGTGTCGGCGAGCGCACACGTGAAGGCAACGACCTGTGGCTCGAGTTCCAGGAGTCGGGCGTCATCGACATGAAGGACATGTCGAAGTCGCGTGCCGCTCTGGTCTACGGCCAGATGACGGAGCCGCCAGGTGCGCGGCTGCGCGTGGGATTGTCTGCGTTGACCGTGGCCGAGTACTTCCGCGATTCCGAAAACAAGGACGTGCTCCTCTTCATCGACAACATCTTCCGGTTTACGCAGGCGGGTTCGGAAGTGTCGGCGCTCCTCGGCCGCATGCCGTCCGCCGTCGGATACCAGCCCACGCTGCTGACTGAAATGGGCGAGCTCCAGGAGCGCATTACCTCGACCAAGAAGGGCTCGATCACGTCGGTCCAGGCGATCTACGTCCCGGCCGACGACTACACCGACCCGGCGCCGGCGACGACGTTCGCGCACCTCGATGCCACGACGAATCTCTCGCGTCAGATCGCCGAGCTCGGCATCTATCCAGCGGTCGATCCGCTTGCGTCGACCTCGCGCATTCTCGATCCGCGAGTGATCGGCGAGGAGCACTATACGGTGGCGCGTTCGGTGAAGCAGGTGTTGCAGCGCTACAAGGACCTGCAGGACATCATCGCGATCCTCGGAATCGACGAGCTCTCGGAAGAGGACAAGCTGACCGTATCGCGTGCCCGCAAGATCCAGCGGTTCCTCTCACAGCCGTTCTTCGTGGCCGAACAGTTCACCGGTTTCAAGGGCAAGTACGTGCCGATCGCCGAGACCGTGAAAGGCTTCAAGGAGATCGTCGACGGGAAACACGACGATCTGCCCGAACAGGCGTTCTACATGGTCGGCACCATCGAAGAAGCGCGTGAAAAAGCCGCGACGATGAAGACGTCGTGAGGCCGGTATGACGCTGCCGACCACGCTTGCTCTCGAGATCGTGACGCCTGATCGCTCCATCGTGAGCCAGCAGGTCGACGAGGTCGAACTTCCGGGCGCCGACGGCTACTTCGGCGTCCTGCCGAGCCACACCCCACTCCTCGCCAGCCTGCAGGTTGGTGAGATGTGGTACCGCACGGGGCAGGAGAAGCACTATCTTGCGATCGCGTTCGGATTCGCGGAGGTACTGCCGGACCGCGTCACGGTATTGGCGCAGATCGCCGAGCGTGCGCAGGATATCGATGTCTCTCGGGCCGAAGCGGCCAAGAAACGTGCCGAGGAGCGTGTCGCTCGCCCGCATGCGGATATGGATTTCGAGCGGGCGCGGGTCGCGCTGATCAAAGCCTTGACCCGCCTGCAGGTCGCTTCCCGCGCGCGCACTCGCGTATAACCGGGTATAAATGGAGTCGCGTCGGCCGTTGCCGACCGGCTCGCACTGAGTGCTGCATAGTCTCCGGCAACTCCTCAAGCATCGCGCGCTCATCCAGAGCCTCGTCGCGCGTGAACTGAAGGCGCGCTATCGCGGGTCCGTACTCGGGGTGGTCTGGTCGTTCCTCAACCCGCTGCTCCTGCTGCTCATCTACACCTTCGTGTTCTCGGTCGTCATGCCCGGGGCGCGCGGCGCCCAGATCGAGCACTTTCCCCTCTTCATGTTTTGCGGCATCCTCCCGTGGACCTGGTTTTCATCTTCGCTGCTCGAATCAGCCAATGTCTTCATCGCTGGCGGCGGGTTGCTGCGGAAAGTCCTGTTCCCGGCCGAAGTGCTTCCGATCGTCACGGTGTTCGCCGGGCTCGTACACTTCTGCCTTGGACTGCCGATCCTGATGGCGTTCATCCTGTATTACCGGGTGCCGATCACCAGGGATCTGGCGTGGCTGCCGCTGATCGTCGCTGACCAGTTGCTGCTGACGATCGGCCTTGCCCTCCTTGTGTCGTCGCTCACGGTGCACTTCAGAGATCTCCGTGATCTGCTCGGCAATCTCCTGACACTCGGCTTCTTCGCGACGCCGATTGTCTATTCGCTTTCACAGACGCCGGATTGGGCGCGCCCGTACCTCGCGCTCAATCCGTTCACTCACCTCGCCGTGTTCTATCAGGAAGTGTTGTTCAACCCCGGCCCGTTTACGGGATGGCCGCGGGTGTTCGAGCTCGGCCTGGTTGCGCTGGCGGTGTGCGCGTTCGGCTATTTCGTCTTCGATCGCTTGCGCGACACACTTCCGGAGGAAGCGTGAACGCGATCGAAGTGCGCGACGTCCGCAAGGTCTATCGACGCTACGGTCGTCGCAAGCAGTTCGGCACGATCAAGAGCGCACTGCTCGCGGGTGGCCTCGTCCGAGATCTGAGGGGCGCGGAAACCTTCGAGGCTCTTCGAGGCGTGTCATTCGACGTTGCCGCCGGCCGGACGTTCGGCATCGTCGGCCGCAACGGGTCCGGCAAGAGCACCATGCTCAAGCTCATCGCCGGCATCGGCAAACCGACATCAGGCGCCGTCCGCGTTCAAGGCCGGCTCTCAGCGCTGATTGAATTGGGAGCCGGCTTTCACCCGGAGATCTCCGGGCGTGACAACGTATTCATCAACGGCATGATGTTGGGGCTGTCGAAGCGCGAGGTCGCAAAGCGGTTCGATGAGATCGTTGCCTTTGCGGAACTGCAGGATTTCATCGACGCCCCCGTGAAGACGTACTCCTCGGGAATGTACATGCGCCTCGGGTTCTCCGTGGCAATCAACGTCGATCCCGAGGTGCTCCTCGTCGACGAAGTGCTTGCGGTCGGCGACGAGTCGTTCACGCACAAGTGTCTCGACAAGTTCGCGGAGTTCAAGCGGCGCGGCAAGACCGTGTTGATCGTCACGCACACTCTCGATCTCATCACGCGTTTCTGCGATGAAGCACTCTGGCTCGACCATGGAGTCGCGCGCGCGCATGGCGATCCGAAGCGCGTGATCGACAGCTACTTGCTCGATGTCGCGGCTGAAGAGAATCGGACGCTGGCGGCGCAGTCGCGGTCGGTATTGCCTCGAGGGGCCACCACCGTCGCGGACATGAGTACCATGGGAGAGGGCCGGTGGGGATCGCGCGAGGCCGAGATCCTCGCGGTTGAGTTTCTGAGAGGCGACGGTACCGCCGCGCACGTCTTCGAGTCGGGCGAGGCGGTCGAAGTTCGACTCCGCGTTCGCGCGAATCAGCCCCTTCGTGATTTCGTATTCGGTGTCGGCATCTTCAGCGCCGAGGGCGTGTGCTGCTACGGAACGAACACAGATATCGAAGGCGCCGAACCCGGCGAATTTCAGGGTGAGGCGGTCGTCGGGTTTCATCTCGACCACCTCTGGCTCGTCGCCGGGTCGTACAAAGTTGACGTGGCCGTGCATCGCACCAATGGCGCACCGTACGACTACCATCGTCAGCTGTACACGATTCGCGTCACATCGAAAATGAAGGAGATCGGTATTTTCCGTCCACCGCATCGTTGGACCTTCTCGAGCGGGATCCGCATCTCAGGGTTGTGAGACCGACAGACACTGGCGCCACACCTCTGTCACACGAGGATGCTTCCGCGTTTGCCGAACAAGTCCGGCGGCGCGGTGGCATTGTCGTCTTTACCAATGGCGTGTTCGATCTGCTCCATCCCGGGCACATCCGATATCTCAAGGAGGCGCGCGCCCTGGGGGATGTGCTGATCGTCGCGATCAACTCCGATCGATCCGTGCGCGCGAACAAAGGACCGGAGCGTCCGATCAACCCCGAACGAGAGCGGGCCGAAGTATTGCAGGCATTGGGCTGCGTCGATGCGGTCACGATCTTCGACGAGCAGACCCCTCATGCGATCGTGACCCGCATTCAGCCCGACGTCCTCGTCAAGGGAGCCGATTGGGGAGCCGATGCGATCGTCGGGCGGGATGTGGTCGAGGCTCGCGGCGGACGAGTTGTCCGCCTGAGACTCACGGAAGGGTTTTCCTCGTCTCAACTGATCAAGCACATCCGCACGTCGTAACATGGCCACGCTCGCTCCTTCTTTAACGCTTCGCGCGCTGCTCAGCCGCGCCGCTTCGGTCGCGGGTTTCGATCGATCTGCACATATCACTTCGGGCTTGACGCCAGCGGCGAAGGCACTCGCAGCAGTCACGGCGGCGCGTACCGGAGCAGGGACGACGCTCCTTGTCGTGCCGACCGACAAGGATGTCGAGTCGACGACGGCCGACGCGCGATTCTTCTTTGCGGCACTCGAAGGCGCGTCGGAATCGGCCGTCGAACAGGCGGTGCTGCCACTGCCTTCCCTTCAAGTGGACCCCTATCGCGGGATGACTCCACACTTTCGGGTCGCCGCCGCCCGCGCACGGGCGCTGCACGCGGCCGCCACTGGCGCGGCGCGGCTCGTCGTGGCCTCGGCGGCGGCGCTTCTGCCGCGAGTGAGTCGGGCCGAGCGGCTGCTGCAGGCGTCAGTGGACCTTCGTGCGGGATCGGAGATCGAACCGCAACGGCTCGCCGACCTGCTGGTCGATGCGGGATTCACGCGCGAGGATCCCGTCGACGAGCACGGGGCGTTCGCATTACGTGGTGGCATCGTCGATGTCTTTCCGGCTGCGGATGCCGAACCCGTGCGCATCGAGTTCGTGGGCGACATGGTCGAAACGCTGCGACGCTACGACCCGGCGACGCAGCGTTCCACCGGGGCAACCGACCAGGTCCATGTCATCCCCGCGCGCGAGCGTTTCGAGGATGGCGACCTCGTGTCCATCATCGATTTCCTGTCCTCGTCGCCGCTCCGGCTGATCGTGTCGGAGTACGAACAGGTTCAAGAGCAGGCGACGCGAATCCACGACCAGCTCGCGAACAGCTATCGCGACGCCTCCGCCAGAGGCCATGTAGCCACGCCGCCGCCAGACGTCGTGTTCTCTCGTTGGGACGATCTCGAACCGCGGACGTCGAGCGCGCCTCGTCTCGAGGAGCTGGCGCTCGAAGACGACGACGTGCATCACGTGTCCTGTCAGCCTGCGCTCGAATTCCGAGGGCGGGTGGGTGATTGGGTCACCGACCTTCGGCAGGCGCGCGCACGCGGCGACACGATCGTGTTCGTCGCCGACAGTACGGGACGGGCCGAACGCACCCAGGAGATCCTGCGCGACTACGAGATCGTCGCCCTGCCGATCGATCACGCGGACGCTTCGTCTGCCGCTGCGGTGCTGATCGCGGTCGGAACATTGTCACGAGGGTTTCGACTGGCCACGCCCGCGCTCCAACTCTACGCAGAGACCGACATCTTCGACGAAGAGCGACGGACGACGGAGCGACGCCGCAGCGTGGCACAGACGTTCCTGTCCAGCCTCCGCGACCTGAAGGTGGGCGATCTCGTCGTGCATGTCGATCATGGGATCGGAGAATTCGTCGGCCTCAAGCAGCTGGCCACCGCGGGCGGTGCCCCGACACTCTCAATGAGCGAGAAGCAGGAATTCCTCGAACTGCGGTACCACGGCGACGACAAGCTGTTCGTCCCGGTCGAGCGACTGGATCTGATTCAGAAGTACACCGGCGGATCACGCCCGGCTCTCGATCGGCTGGGCGGCACCACATGGGAGAAAGCGAAGACCCGCGTCAAGAAGGCCATGCGCGATATGGCGGAGGAGCTGCTGAAGCTCTACGCGCAGCGCAAGGCTGTGTCCGGCCATGCGTTCCCCGCGGACACGCACTGGCAGGAAGAGTTCGAGACCGCATTCCCATACGAATTGACGCCCGATCAGGCCACGGCGATCGCCGACATCAAGCGCGACATGGAGACGGCGACCCCCATGGACCGGCTGCTCTGTGGAGACGTCGGATACGGCAAAACCGAGGTTGCGATGCGGGCGGCATTCAAAGCGGTGATGGATGGCAAACAGGTCGCTGTGCTGGCGCCCACGACGGTGCTCGCGTTTCAGCACCAGAAGACGCTGCGCGACCGCTTTGCAGGCTTTCCGGTCAACATCGAGATGGTGAGCCGTTTCCGGACGAAGCAGGAAATCAAGGACGTCCTGAGCGATCTGGCCGTCGGCAAGGTCGATGTCATCGTCGGCACACACCGGTTGCTGTCGAAGGACGTCCGGTTCAAGGATCTGGGATTGCTCGTGATTGACGAAGAGCAGCGTTTCGGCGTGGCGCACAAGGAGCGCATCAAACAGATGCGCAAGAAGGTCGATGTCCTGACCATGACCGCGACGCCGATCCCGAGAACCCTCAACATGTCGATGGTCGGCATCCGCGACATGTCGATCATCGAGACGCCGCCCAAGGATCGATTGTCGATTCAGACCAACGTCGTGAAGTTCGACGCACCGGTCATCGAACGGGCGATTCGCAACGAGCTCGCGCGCGGAGGACAGGTGTACTTCGTCCACAACCGTGTCGAGTCGATCTTCTCGATGGGGAACCTACTGCAGCGGCTCGTCCCCGACGCACGAGTCGTCGTCGGCCATGGACAGATGGGCGAAGAGGAGCTCGAACGAGCCATGCTGGGGTTCGTCGATCGCAGACACGACATCCTGCTCGCGACGACCATCGTCGAGAACGGCCTCGATATCCCGAATGCCAACACCATCATCATCAACCGCGCCGACCGATACGGGCTCTCGCAGTTGTATCAGCTGCGCGGCCGCGTCGGCCGCTCCGATCGACCGGCGTATGCCTATCTGCTGATTCCTCCTGAAACCTCACTGTCACCGGTGGCGCGGAAGCGATTGGCCGCGATCAAGGAATTCAGCGATCTCGGCAGTGGGTTTCGCGTGGCTGCGCTCGACCTCGAAATTCGAGGGGCGGGCAATCTTCTCGGGGGGGAGCAGAGCGGTCACATCGACGCAGTCGGGTTCGAGATGTACATGAAGCTCCTCGAGGAGACGGTGAAGGAGATTCGCGGCGAGGAGATCGAGGACGACTCGCGGGCCACGGTCAACCTTCGCGTGAACGTGCGCATCGACGAAGACTACATCGAGGACATGAACCAGCGGCTGATGGTGTATCGCAAGATCGCGTCGGCACGGAACGAGCGCGAACTGGACGCCACGCTCGAGGAGATCCGCGACCGGTACGGCACGCCTCCCGCCTCGGTCCTGAATCTGGCGGCGTACGGGCAGGTTCGTGTTCTGGCCGATCGACTCGATGTGGAGAGCATCGACCGGGAGGGCCGTTTGATCGTCCTTAGATTCAGGCCGACCGCACGTGTCGATCCGCTGAGACTGGTGAATGTCGTGGCGCGATCGCCGGGCGCGACGCTGGTCCCGCCGGTGTCAGTAAAGCTGGACCTCGAGGTGCCGCTGAATGCCCCGACCAGGGCGGCGGAACCGGCAGGTCGCGGTTTTGCCAAGGGGCGCCGCGGAGACACGGGACAGAGCTGGTGGACTGCCCGCGCGACGACCGGAGAAGTCAAAGCTGGCTTCACGAAAGCGGAGATTCTTCGGAAGCCGGAGTCCGACCCCCGCGCCGAAGGGGGCATGTTCGATCGGTTGCAGGGTCTGCTGCGCGAGCTCGGAGCCTGAGCAGGCCGGCCCTAACGGTGAAGCGTGACCTCGGATAAGATATTGATGTTCAAGGAATTGTCATGCTGAAGCGCACTCTTCTCGGTGCCGTCATTGCCGTGGCGAGCGCCCTCGTTCCGCTCCGTGCCGAGATCATCGAGCAGGTTCTCGTGAAGGTGAACGGCGAGATCATCTCAAAGACGGAGTTCGAGGCTCGCCAGGTTGCCGAGCTCCGCAATCGTCCTGAGCTGGCGAAGGTGGGCCCCACGAGTCCCGAACTCAAGAAGGCCATCGCAGAAATCACGCCCGACCTCATCCTGTCGTCGGTAGACGACCTGCTCCTCATCCAGCGAGGTCGTGAAAACGGCTACGTGCTCGGAGATCAGCAATTCGCCCAGATCGTCGAGAACATCAGGAAGTCGAACAATCTCGAAGACGAGGAACGCTTCAAAGAAGCGCTCAAGCAGGAAGGGCTGACGATGGCCGACCTGCGGCGCAACCTCGAGAAACAGATGCTGGTGTCCCAAGTGCAGCGCGTCGAGATCATGGACAAGATCAGCATCAACGACGAGGAGGCGCGGGCGTACTATGACGCGCACAAGCAGGAGTTCACCTCGCCAGTGCAGATCACACTCCGCGAGATCCTCCTGGAGGTGCCGACCGGCGATCGCGGTGTCAATGTCGCGCAGGATGACGCCATCCGCGCCAGCGCCGAGGAACTGCGGAAGCGTCTCCTTGCCGGCGAACCGTTTCCGCGTCTGGCTGGCGAGTATTCCGCCGCATCGTCAAAAGCCAACGGTGGCCTGATCGGTCCGCTCAATTCCGAGGAGCTTGCGCCGTCGCTGCGCGAGATGCTCGAACGCATGCAGGTCGGCGATATCACGAGCGTGCTTCGTACCCAGCGCGGGTATCAGATCCTCAAGCTCGAATCGCGCAGTGACTCCAAGGTGAAGACCTTCGAAGAGGCGCGAGGCGACATCGCGAACAAGATCGGCGAGATCAAGCTTCGAGCGGAGCGTGACAAATACCTCGACCAGCTTCGGGCGCAGGCGACTATCACCTGGCGCAACGACGAGCTGAAGAAGGCCTACGAGACGGCGCTCGCGCGCCGACGACAGCAAGCGGAGAACAGTTCGCAAGCGGCGACGGGGAAATGACCAGCGCTGCCGACGCGCGATGGTATGCCCTGTGGACTCGGTCGCGTCACGAACAGGTGGTGCGCGAGCAACTGGAGCAGAAGCACGTTGAGGCATTTCTGCCGACAGTCACTCGATGGAGTCGCTGGAAGGATCGAAAAAAGAAGATCGACTGGCCGCTGTTCCCCGGGTACTGCTTCGCGAGATTCGACCCTCGCGAGCGTCTGCCGATTCTCAAGTGCACCGGTGTCGTGAACATCATTTCGTTCGAAGGCGAACCGGCGCCGATTCCCGAGCAGGAAATAGACGGCATCCGTCGTCTGGTCGAGAGCGACCTCGCCTACGATCCGTGCCCCATGATCCGCGAAGGAACGATGGTCGAAGTCGTGCACGGACCGCTGACCGGTGTCATTGGCCGACTCGTCCGGAAGAGCGACAAGGCGCGTCTCGTGCTATCGGTGGATCTGATCGGACAGGCCGTCAGCGTCGAGGTCGACGCTGCGGATGTGCGCGCGTATTGATCGCCAATCACTCGCCTCAGCTTGCATGAAAATCGGGCCCATCGAACTCCCGGCTCCATTCGGAGTCGCGCCAATGGCCGGCATGACCGATACAGCCTTCCGCCGGCTCGTGAAGCGTCATGGAGGATGCGGTCTGGTCGTCACTGAAATGGTGTCGTCAGAAGGGCTCGTTCGCGGCATCGATCGAACGCTCGAGTACGCGGAATACACCGAGGAAGAACGTCCGGTGTCGGTGCAGATTTTCGGGGGCGACCCGGCGAAGATGGCAGCGGCCGCGCAGATTGTCGAGGGGATGGGCGCAGATATCGTCGACGTCAACATGGGTTGTCCAGTGCCGAAAATCGCGAAGCACAACGCTGGGTGCAGCCTGATGCGAGAGCCTGCTCATGCTGCGAGCGTCATCGAGACGATGGCCCGCGCGGTCAAGATTCCGGTGACGGTGAAAATGCGCGCCGGCTGGAGTGATCGCGAGCGCAACGCGCCGGTGCTCGCAAAGATGGTCGAAGATGCGGGCGCGGCGGCCGTGACCATTCACGGCCGAACCGCTGAGCAGTCGTATACCGGGCTCGCCGACTGGGATCTCGTCGCGCGTATCGCCGCCGGGATGCGCATCCCCGTATTTGGAAGCGGCGACTGCATCGAGCCCGAGCAGATCATCGACCGCATGACGTCGGGTGTCAGCGGCGTGCTCGTTGGCCGCGGCGTCCTGCGCAATCCGTGGATTCTGGCGCAGGCTGCCGATCTCGGCGCGGGTCGGGCAGCGCGCGCGGTCACGCTTCAGCAGCGTGGGCAGTTTCTGCTGGACTACATCGATCTCCTCCTCGACGAGCGAGCAGAAGAGGCTGAGGGATTCCGCCACACGGCTCCGGGTACCGAACGCGATCGCGAACCAGCACCCCCACGGGCGGCGCGCGGCCACGAGCGGTGGGTCATCAACAAGATTCGGGCGCTCTGTTCCTGGTACTCGAGGGGCCTGGATAGCGGTTCGCAGCTGCGAGTCCGGGTGAATGGCGCGGAGCGCGTCGACGATCTTCGCGCGATCATCGACGAGTTCTTTGCGACGACCGCAGTGCCCGTTCGCTAGCTCGCGGCCCGGCTCACGGTCCGATGCTCGGCGAGATCGCATCTGCAGACAGCAGTCCGGTCGAGATAGATTCACACGCTTGATTGGAAATCCGGCAACAGCGAGCCGCTGTTCCATCTTCAACTCGTGAGCTTCACGTCGCACCGAACGACGGCGTTCCGGCCGGGCGGGGCCTATTCCGGCGGGGCTTGGGATAGGCTCGCTGAGTAGCGGGGAGGATGACTGTTAAAGCGACGCCCGGAGGCCGGCAAAGAGATCACCGAGACCGGCAAGGCGGCATCGACCCGACAAAGTCAGAGTCGGGGCGCCGGGTCGCTCATAAAAATGGGGGTGGCCCGCCGGCAGCCAGGTTGCACAACCTGGTGTCGGATTGACGGGCAGGAGTCGACATTGCGCGGGAATTCGCATGAATTCACACATCCAGCTGGACCGTAGCTCGCCGCCGACTCCTTCATAGCGCAGGAAACTGCACAGGTTCAGAAATCTCAGTGTCAGACGTACGGCCGTGCATAAGACATAATCGGCCTATCATCAAACAGAACGCAGTTCACAGCGAGGTTCCGAGCCTTAGCGCGGGGAGGCGCTCATGGCGAAGATCGTGATAGTTGAGGATGACGACGCGACGCGAGCCGGGTATCGCGAGCTCTTGAATCTCGCGGGCCACGAAGTGATCGCGACCAGCACATACCAGGAAGGGCGGCACGCCGTGCAGGTGGAGAGCCCCGATCTGGTCATTGCCGATCTGCGTCTTGGCGGGTTCAACGGACTTCAGTTGTTGCTGCTGAGTCCCCGTCCGATTCCGACGATCATCATCACCGGGTTTCCCGACCAGGTGCTCGAAGCGGAAGCGCGTCGTGCAGGAGCCGACTACGTCGTCAAGCCGATCTCGCCGTCGGCGCTCGTCGCGCTCGTGAACGACAAGCTCAGGGGTGAATCTGCGATGAAGCACTAACGGATCGTCGTCGGATCCATTCCACGGTTCCCACTAGCCGATTCTATTTCCTACCAGACAAAGCTCACCACACTCGCGAGACGATCTCGCGCTCCGCTCGCGCAGTGCCGCGATGTCGCCCACCGAGCGTGTCGCGCATGGGGGTTGTCAACAAAGTATCGATGCTCGGACGGCGCAGTCATGCACGTCTCACGATCGCGGATGCTCAGAAGGTGTGTTGCGGACCATCAGATCTCTGTTGGCACCGTGCCATCGATTCGTGTTGTCGTGAACCGTCGCGTGCTCGTTGACGATGTGCAGATCTCCGACGTCAACCAATCGCGGGTACAGGGTCGTGTAACACATTGGCGCACAATTTCTCTGGGGCGCACTCTCGAACCAGCAAGCTCAGGCGGCAGTCGCCAAGCACGACGAGTCTCGACCGCCGCTGAGAGGGAATATCGGAGACCGCCAAGATTTTCAATTCAGTTCGCCGGGAAGGCATCGATAATTGTCTGCCTGAGCGGTGACTTGATCGGCTGCTGACGTCGCCGCGGGCGGGGACGTGCAATCGTTTGATGGATTGATAATTGCTGAGCCGTGGTGAATATCGTTGAGCACGGCACCAGATTTTCACGACTCCGAGAGAGTTGAGCGGGGGCAGGAGTCACCCATGTCTACCGATTTGCACGCAGGACCGGGATCGGGAGCGTTCCGTTCCGGTCCGACGTTGATCGTCGCAAGTGTGTCAATGCAGGCACTCGTGTCCGCAGCCGACCGCGCTGCTGCATCCGACGGCAAGGTCCTCATCACCGGCGAAAGCGGCGTAGGCAAGGATCTCATTGCCCGAAGGATTCACGTCCGCTCCCGACGTGCCAATCAGGCGTTCATTCCGGTGAATTGCGCCGGGCTCGCGGAATCTCTTCTCGAGTCGGAACTCTTTGGCCACGTCAAAGGAAGTTTCACAGGCGCCTATCGTGACAAGGTTGGCACGCTGCAGGCCGCGCACGGAGGAACCATCTTTCTCGATGAAGTGGGCGAGATGAGTCTGCGGATGCAGGCGATGCTACTTCGCTTTCTCGAGAACGGAGAGATTCAGGCAGTCGGGTCTGATGCGCGCGCGTCGAGGGTCAACGTCAGAGTCATCGCCGCGACGAATCGCAACCTTCCTGATCTGATTGCAGCCGGCCAATTCCGCGAGGACCTTCTCTACCGTCTGCGGGTGATTCACATCGACGTGCCACCTCTCCGTGAGCGTCGTGACGACATCCCGATGCTGGTCGCGCATTTCGTCGAGCGAACCGGTCGTCAGGTGCGGTTCACTGATGAAGCGATGTTGTGTCTGAGGCGGCATCGATGGCCCGGCAACGTTCGCGAACTGCAGAACGTCGTCGAACAGGTGATGTGGTTGTCTCACGGTGATCGCGTCGATGTGGCGCAGCTCCCTGAGGCGGTCCGCGTGCCTGCGCAGTCGGTGCTGCCCATGCGCGAGCGGCGCGTGCAGGTCTGCGAGGAGCTTTACGCGGCCCTCGTCGTCGGCGGATACTCCTTCTGGGATCACATTTACCCGCTGTTCTTGTCCCGGGATATCACCAGACACGACATGCGTGAACTCGTGAAGCGAGGGCTGTCGACGACGCGCGGCAACTACCGCGCGTTATTGAAGCTGTTCGGCATGTCGAGTCAGGACTACAAGCGCTTCCTGAACTTCCTGGCGGCGCATCAGTGTGGCGCGGACTTCAGAGAGTTCCGTCACGGCACGGTCGAGCCACGGCGTCCGCCACGACTCCTCCCTCCATTGGCGGTCAAAGCCGCGTTGCCTCGAGACGCGACACCGGTTGCGCATGTGTCGTGAATAGGCTCGGATGTCCCCAATACTCGTGCTTTTGTCTGCCGCCAGAGGTCCTTTTTGCAGTGACAATTAGGGTTGTTTGCGCGTTTCAGAAGCGACGTCCACGCCAGTCCGTGTTGAACAGGGCTGGCTATTTGCTTGCAACAGCGATATAGCTGCGCTGGGCGGGGACGATCCCCCCAGCCGCGCACCAATGGTCGTCACCGACAACACTTCACCCGTGGCACAGGAACCTTCTGCGTTCGAGACGGCGGTCCGGGAGCGATCGTGGGATTGGTTGCTCGAATTGCGGCGTCGTCTGAAAGTCGACCTCCAACTGGTCGACAAACGATATGCGCCCCTCTTGCCGTTCACGGTGACGGGGCCTGCTGCCAACGTATCCATCCTCCTCGAACAGGGCGAGCCGGTGTTGCGAACAGCGGTGTCGACAGCCGTCCAGTCTCGGCATCCCCAGACCGCCGCCGTCCACGGGCTGCAGATCGTCTGTCTCGGACTCGCGATGGAGCCGAACGTGTCGGGAGCGCTGGTGATCGCGCGAGCACTGCCGGCCGGTCAGGATCTGGACGCCTCGCGCAGCCAGCTTCAGCTCGTGGGATCGTGGCTGTCGACGGCGATCGAGGCGCACCTGCAAAGCCCGCCGGCTTTTCATGCGAGCGGCATCAACCGCCTGGCGCCGTTGGCGCGTCTGCTCGCGCAAGCCGCCGAGCGTGAATCGGATCGCGAGCTCGTGCGACTCTTCGGCGAGGCGATCGCCGTCTGGCACGACATCGAGATGTCGGGATACATCGAAGTCGACGACGAGACGTTCGTTCGTGATGTATCGCTCCCGGGTGCGAGAACAACGGATCGTCCGCCAACGATTTCAGCCGTCGGCCTGCCGGATACCACCGCCGATCTCACGAGACTCCCACAGGGGCATCTGGACCGATTCGGGTTGCCGGTTGGAAAGGAAGTCTACGTGCGTCGCTTCAGGCGGCGCGACGGGCGATCATGGCTTCTCGTGTTCACCGGTGAGATCGGTGCACAGGATCTTCAGCGGCTCGGTGCGTATGTGTCGCTCCTCGAATGCGCGCTCGCGCTCGCAACGTCCGAAGCCTCGTCTCGAGTGATGGTCGGCGTCAGTCGACGATTGACCAACGGCGACGATGCGCTGGAAATGCGAGCCGCGCGTGCGCTGGAAGAATTGCGCGTGGAAGTGGGCGCATCATCCGCGACGTTGACGATCGAATCCGCTGGTGCCCCGCTACTCCGCGTCGCGACCCCGGAAGGGTCGACGCACCTGAGCCCGCCAGGCTCCCCGCGTTTGGTGATGGTCACGCGATCGGAACGGCATTACACTACGACGATTTCCGTCGCGCGCACTGATAGTCTTCAGTTCACGCCGCGGGATCGGGACGTAGTGAACGCGGCGGCGAGCATGTTCGTCGCGTGGGCGCCCGTCGCGCTCCGAGCTGCGGCTGGGAGCCGGGATAGACGCGCAGTTCCGCGCGGTTTCCACGAAGTGATAGAACGGTCGGCGAGAGAAGCGCTGGAATTGGGCTCTCCTGTCGCTGTGGTCGTGCTGTTGGTGCGCGACGCTGTGTTTTTTCCGGGCGCAACGCAGCGATGGGTGACCGGCATGCGAGGCCAGTTGCGGCCGCTGGACCTTGCCGGCACGCTGGCCGAGGGCGAGATAGGACTTTTGATGCACGACACGACGGCTCACCACGCGAAGGCGATCGCTGAGCGCCTGCGAGGCGTCGTCGGGGCCTCTTTCGGAGCGGGACCGATCCTGATTGGGGTCGCGATACGCGCGCCTGGAAGCGGTTCGGCCGATGGCCTCGTGCGCGAGGCGAGAACCGATGCGCTCGGCGGCGAGCATTCACCGACGGATGCCGCCTACAGTAACGGAGTCCGTCCATGATGGCACTGGGAGACCGCCGCGCGCGCGTGCGTCTTGAAGTGGTCGGCGCCTTGTGGGCGACACTGGAACTGTCGGAGCCTGCGCGCGTGGTCAACATCAGCAAAGACGGCGCGCTCATTACCTCACCAGTCCCGATGCCTCCGGACTCTGTTCAGCCGCTGCACCTGAAACTTCACGGCCACGAGATCTCGGTGGATGCGCGGGTTCGGCATCTGCGACGCGTCTCGGGACCTGACGAACCGATGTGCTATCTCGTCGGAGTCGAGTTCCTCACCGTCCCACCCGCGCTAGCTGCGGCGGCCGAGTGGCCCACGTCATGAGCGCAAAACTCACGCCCCCCTGGCTCTCGCGGAAAGTCTTCTCTCCCGGGTGACTTAGCCCAGATTCGGCCAGACTTTCTGAGGATTAGACAGGCCTTATTCGCGCCGCGACTGTTGCTCGCAAGCCATTGATATGTCGCCATTTAAACAGGAAGACAAACGTCTGCCAACGGATGGCGACTTGCTTGCAGCCTTGGGCACCTGAGCTAGCACAATTTCGCGTGCGGCGGACATAGGTGGGACCACACTGAGGAGCCAGCCTTTCGGAGGATCAGGCCAGGCATGGAAGAGCGGCGACGATCGCCACGGCATCAGGTCGGCGGCGATTTTGTGAACCTGCCGGGAAACATGAGCGTGCGCGTGATCGACATCAGCACCGCCGGGGTGTTGTTGCAGTCGGCGCAGCTTCTGAACCCCGGTTCGCGCGGGAGTCTGCGGTTCACGCTCGCCGGTGCGCCGTTCGCCGCGGACATCATGGTTCAACGCGTCTCCTCACCGGTGGAACCCGGCTCGGGGTATCGGATTGGGGCAACGTTCGTAGGCATGACGCCTGAACATCGGCGGCGCATTGAACGGTTCATAAACAATGATTGATGGCGTTGCTGAGACGACCACGCGAGTGAGCTCCGTCGGCGCCCTGCGCCCGCGGTCCCACGTTCAACTCACGGGCCGAAGTGCGGAAGTCGTGGCCCTCGAGCAGGAGATCGATCGCGTCGCCCGTTCCGACGCCAAGGTACTGATCACCGGAGAGAGCGGAGTCGGAAAGGAAATCGTGGCCCGCGCGATCCATTCCCGCGG
Source organism: Vicinamibacterales bacterium (assembly GCA_036407095.1). Lineage (GTDB taxonomy): Bacteria > Acidobacteriota > Vicinamibacteria > Vicinamibacterales > UBA2999 > Gp6-AA40. Next base: position 62,050 of record DASWZV010000039.1, read on the forward strand.
CCCGCGAGCCAGTCATGTCTTTGCCCCTGTGAACTGCGCAGGACTGCCCGAAACGCTCCTCGAATCGGAGTTGTTCGGCCACGTCAAAGGAAGTTTTACGGGGGCTTATCGCGACAAACCCGGAAAGCTCGAAACTGCCCACATGGGCACGATCTTTCTCGACGAAGTCGGCGAGATGACGCTGCGGATGCAGGGTTTGTTGCTGCGATTTCTCGAGACCGGCGAAATTCAGAAGGTCGGCGCCGACGGCAGCGGTCGTATTGTGAACGTCCGTGTGATCGCGGCTACCAATCGCGACCTTCGCGAGATGATCAAGCAGGGCACGTTCCGCGAGGATCTGTTCTATCGACTGAACGTGATCCACATCGTCGTGCCGCCGCTTCGCGATCGTCGTGAAGACATTCCAGTGCTCGCGAACGAATTCCTCGCCCAGTTCGCCGGCGGACGTGCCGGAATCACCGGCGTGTCGCCCGAGGCGATGAAGGCGCTGACTGAGTATTCGTGGCCCGGTAACGTGCGGGAACTCGAAAACGTGATCGAGCGCCTGGTCGTGACAGTCTCCGGACCGACAATCGAACTCGAGCATTTATCGTCCGAGATCAGGTCGTACGATGCAGTCCTGCTACGACCCAAGCGCGAACGACGGCGTACGGTTGCTGATGATCTTTACAAGCGCATGATCGAGCAGCACGAATCGTTCTGGACCGCGGTGTACCCGCTGTTCATGGATCGTGAGATAACGCGCGCAAATGTGAGAGAGGTCGTGAGGCGGGGTCTCGAGGAAGCAAGAGGCAACTACAAGATCGTCGCGCGGCTGTTCAACATGGAGGCTCGCGACTACAAACGGTTCCTCAACTTCCTCCGCAAGCACGACTGCCAGATTCCCTTCAAAGAGTACCGCTAACTCACTCTGCTGCGCTCGATGGCCGTCCGCTGCGTGACGCGCACCGGATGGCACGACCATCGAGAAATGCCGATCTCATACCAAAGGCGGCTAATCCATTACGGTTTCGTGTGGGGCATGCTTGTTGCCAACCTCTGCAGACAGGGGTTCGGTAGCATCGCCCAGAGCCTCTGAGCTGGGCCTGAATAGGCGGCAGCCAGGCCAGAGGCGCGATCGAACGATTCCCAAACTTGGACGGAATGTCAGCCCAACGGGAGAATTCACTGGCGGACTTACCGACTCGCGTGCCGGCCCCAGGTCACCGATCGCTTTCCGCCGAGCAACGGCTCGCGCTGCTCCAGGTGTACCAGCGCGTCCCTGGCACTGCGCCTCCGCGCGAGTTCCTGCAGCGCCTCGTGAGCCTGATCAGCGACATCATCCGTGTGAAGGCCGCGGTCGCGGGCAAGCACGAGGGCGCATGGGTGCTGGCCGCTGAATCGCAGGCGGAGCCGGTCTTGACGGTTCCTGTCAACGGCGGCGCCGAGGGTCTCGATCAATTCGGCGCAGACCCTGCTCGTGGCGTCGTGCTCTGGTCGTCCGGCGGCGTCGAGTGGACCCTCGTGAGTCTCGCTTCGGCGCCGAGATCGCCGGTACTTCTGATTCTCGAAGGGAACTGGATCGATTCGTCCGCCGAGTTGAACGAGCTCGCGAAGAGCCTTCTGTCCGGACACCAGCGCGAACCGATCACGACGCCGGCGGTCGATGCGCTCACGCACCGGTTGACTCGCACCCTGGCCGACATCTCGGGGCTCTCCACTGTTGGTGAAGCTGTCCTGCAGCATGTGGTGCAAGCCGTTCCGAGCCGCATGGCGTCGCTCGCGGTCGCGGCACCCGATGGCGAGCTGTCCATCGTCGCAACGTACGGTTACCCTCGCGCTCTTGTCGAACATCTTCGGATAGCGCCTGGAACCGGAGTGATCGGAAGCGTGTATCAGTCCCGCACGCCGCTCGTCGTTCCTGATGTCACTGCCACTGCCGCGGGTCTCGACCGTCGACGATCGAGATATCGCACGAACTCATTCGCGGTCGTCCCGATCATCGCAGGCGGTGAAGTTCTGGGCGTGGTGTCGGTGACGGACCGGCTCGCATCTGGTCCGTATACACCGGAGGACGTGGCGGCGATTCGCACGCTGATGGCGCCGGTTGCCCTCGCTCTTGGACGAGAGCGTGTGTGGCGTGAAGCGCAGGCGTATGCGCAGGCGGCAGTCATCGACCCCGTCAGCGGCCTGTTCAACAGGCGTTACTTCCAAGCCCGCCTCGAAGAGGAATTGCATCGCGCGATCCGCCAGGCGACATCGGTTGCGCTGCTCATGGTCGATCTCGATGGTTTCAAGAGCATCAACGATCGCTTTGGACACGTGGCAGGCGACATGGTGATTCGCGACATCTCCGAGATCCTTCGCCGCTCCGTACGGATCTTCGATGTGTGCACACGATTCGGTGGCGAAGAATTCGCGGTGATGATGCCTGGCGGAACGGCGGAGAGTGCCGGGACGATCGCTGAACGGATCCGGCAGCGCGTAGAGACGTACCAGCGCAGCGAGTCCGAACTCTCGTCGCTCCACGTGACCGCAAGCATCGGAGTGGCCGTGTCGCCGCCGGGAGTGACGGCGCGCGATCTGATCGAACGCGCGGATCGGGCGCTCTATCATGCGAAGCGCGCCGGAAAGAATCGTGTAAGCACGACCGGTCCAGATGGGACGGTGTTGGATTCCTGAAAGCCCGGCTCGTCGATCACCCGCCCAAATGTTTGAGCCTGAAGCCAAGATCTGAAGCCAAGAACCTCGCTCCGCTATCTCGATTTGCCCTGCCTAACCTCTACAGTGATCGCAGTCGAGTTAGAAGCTCGTCCAGTGGTCCATGCCGTTTGCGAGGCTTCTCTCAACGTCTTTTGCTATAGGTCAAGTGCAATATTGTTAGATGCACGCCAGCTGTACGATTTTTGAAATCGCTGCGTAAGTGACTGTACAGACTCAAGTTCATCAATTCGAGCTGGTCCAGCGAGGAAATTCAATTACCAAGTTAACCAGAATTCAGAGCAAAAACGTGATCCTAAGCCTCGAATTTCGCGACTTTCTCGTTGACCTTAGTCTCGCCAAAAAGGCAGACTTATTCCCGCCTTGTTATCTGAGAATTGGAGAACACATCTTGTCGAGTTTTTCTGTCCCGCGGATGAACAAGAACCTGCCTGTGCTGCTGGGTGAGAGCGCGGCCATTGTCTCGCTGCGACGCGAGATCGAAGCTGCAGCCCGCACTGACGCCAAGGTGCTGGTGCTGGGTGAGACGGGCGCAGGAAAGGAAGTCGTGGCTCGTTTGATCCACGAGTACAGCTCACGCGCCTCTCGTTCGTTTGTGGCGGTCAACTGCAGCGGGATTCCCGAGACGCTCCTCGAATCCGAGTTGTTCGGTCACGCGCGCGGGAGTTTCACCGGGGCCTATCGTGATAAACCGGGGCTGGTCCGACAAGCAGATCGGGGCACCCTCTTCCTCGACGAGCTCGGGGAAATGAGTCTGCGCATGCAGGCCGTCCTGTTGCGGTTCGCAGAGACCGGTGAGATTCAAACGATCGGCGTCGATGGTGTGACAGGTCGCTCCGACGTGCGACTGGTCACAGCGACCAATCGCAATCTTCGCGAACGAATCGATGCCGGCGTCTTCCGTGAAGACTTGTATTTCCGATTGAACATCATTCAGATCCATGTGCCGCCGCTTCGCGAGCGTGCGGAAGACGTCCTGTTGTTGCTCCAGCACTATCTGCGACGCGCGTCAGAGACGCACCGCCTGCACTGCCCGGAGCTGACGCCAGACGCAGAGCAGTTGCTCGTGGCGTACGCCTGGCCAGGGAACGTCCGTGAGTTGAAAAATCTGACCGAGCGTCTCGTGGTGCGCGAGTGGGATCGTGCGATCACGGCCGAGGATCTGCCGGTCGAAATTCGCGGCCGTCGTGAGGCTGCGTCGATCATCCCGAATGTTGCGTTCGCGCAGGAGCCCAACGCACCCGTAGCCCGCCGTGTCGATCGCGGATCGGGCACCGCAGACCGACTCTGGGAACGTCTCATTGCCGGTGAGAGCTTCTGGACAGTCGTGCATCAACCGTTCAAGGCTCACGAGTTGACGCGAGATGATCTGGCCGCCCTGATTCACCGTGGGCTCGAGCACACGCGAGGGAGCTATCGGGCGCTGCTCGGCGTCTTCGGTCTCCCGCCAACCGATTACAAACGCTTCCACGCGTTCCTCTACCAGCAGAACTGCAACCTGCCAGTGGGACCGTATCGCACTGTACGCGCGACGATGCGTCGACAGGATCGCCCCGCATCCGCGTATACGCCGGCCTGCTGAGCGCGCACCCAATCCACACCGAACGAGCCGCGGGTTCACCGCGGCTCGTTACTCGTCAGCGTCCTCGACGAGAGCAGTCAGCGCACGATCCCCCTCCCCGAGTTCGAAGTCGTACATCAGCGCATGCTCGAAGCCTGCGAAGAAGCGGGTCGCGAGTTGCTCGTGCACCGGATCGTTCAGGTACGCCGTGAGGCCCTCGACATCGTCGAATTCGATCACGACGGCGTGAGAATAATCGACGTTCATCAACTGTTCGTACGGTCGTCCGTGCCGGACGCGTCGGCCGACGCGCGCTCGACGTATTGACGGGATCTGCGTCACCGCCGCAGAGAAGGCCGCCGCGAGGTCACGGCGTTCGTCCGGGCTCAGGTCGTGTCTGGGCCGGAACAGGACGACGTGCGCGATCACGAGCGACGCTTCCGTCGATGAGGCGATGACGAGGTATGCGGCTTTCGAACGCGACCCGCGACTATCGAATCCTGCTTCTTGCGCTTATCAGCTGTCTGCTCTGACGGCGGTTCTTGCGGTTGACCTGATGCGAGGCCACGCTGCTTGCGCGCGAAGCGTTCGCGCCGACGCGATTGGTTTCGCGCACGCGCCGCAGCCTGGTGCGTCTCGCGCCGGTCGCGATGATCGCCGCCGGGGCGCCAGCTGCGATCGCGATGCCCGTGCGCTCGCGGGCGTTTGGCGTGGTCGCGCGCTTCTTCCGGTGATGCCCAGAGACGGCCACGCGCGAACCATTTCATTTCAGCATCGGGATGTTTTTCCTGAATCCGGCGAAACGTCGGCAGCAGATCGTCACGCTCCGCTGCGCGGAAGGCGGTGGGAAGCCCCCCTGCCAGGATCGTCCAGTACGCAAACCGTGGTGGCATTTACACCTCGCCGACCTGTCGTCGCCGTCTGCGATTCACACTGATCCGAATCGTTTGAGTTTTTCAACGAGCGTCGTCCGCTTGATTCGCAAGAGCTCGGCGGCCCTGTTTCGATTGCCTCCAGTGCGGTCGAGCGAGCGCCGGATCAGATCGCGCTCGATCGCCTCGAGATATGCAGGCAGATCGAGTCCCTCGTCGGGGAAGTCGACGATCGGAGTCGCGGTCACGTGAGGAGTGACCTGGACCTCCGCGGGCAGATCGGAACTGTCGATTTCACGGCGGCCCGCGCTCAAGGCGACGGCGCGCTCGATGGCGTTCTCGAGTTGACGCACGTTTCCAGGCCACTGATACGCCATCAGTGCACGCATCGCGGCCTGCGACATCTGCATCTGCGAGCCAGGGGCGAACTTCTCGAGGAAGTGTTTGACGAGCACAGGGATGTCATCGCGACGATCCCTCAGCGGCGGCAGTTGGATCGGAATGACGTGAAGACGATAGTAGAGATCCTCACGGAACGTCCCCTCGGCCACCATCTTCGCCAGATCAGAGTTGGTCGCGGCGATCACGCGTACATCGACCTTGATCGTCTGATTGTCACCGACACGTTCGAACTCGCGCTCCTGCAGCGCCCGCAGCAGCTTCATCTGGAGCGCGTTGCTCATCGTGCCCACTTCATCGAGGAACAACGTTCCGCGATGCGCCTGCTCGAACCGTCCCTGGCGCGCACCAACGGCGCCCGTGAACGCACCGCGGACATGGCCAAAGAGTTCCGCCTCGAGCAGCGTCTCCGGAATCGCGCTGCAGTTCAGGGCGACGAAACGATACGCCTTGCGCGCGCTGTTGTGATGAATGGCGCGGGCGACGACTTCCTTGCCAGTGCCAGTTTCGCCCGTGATCAGAATCGTGCTGCTCGATCGCGCGACCGTCTCGAGCACGTGAAACAGCTTCTGCATCGGGCGGCTATGACCGAGCACGTTCTCGAACTGATTGCGGTCCTGCAACTGCGATCGCAGGTAGGCGTTCTCCGAGGTCAATCGACGCTGCTCCAGTGCCTTCTGAAGCACATGAATCAGTTGGTCGAATTGAAACGGCTTGGTGATGTAGTCGAACACGCCCCCTTTGCCCGCATCGAAGGCGTCCTTGGGCGTTCCCTGTCCGGTGACCATGATTGCGACGATGCCGGGATACCGATCGCGAGCGGCTTCAATCAATCGGGAGCCATCGATACCGGGCAGACGCAGGTCGGTGATGATGATGTCGAACGCGAACTGATCGAGCATCGCCAGGGCGCGCTCGCCGCTGTCAGCCTCCACGACCTCGAACCCGCGCTCCCCCAATCGCTCAGCCATCAGCCCTCGAAGTGTCGCTTCATCGTCCACGAACAGGAGATGCGGAGCGGTTCCAGCCATGGGGCGCCAACATCTTGACACAAGGGCGACTAACGAACGGTAGCCAGCGGCCGATACAGCCTTTTGAAGGTCGTGAAGGGCCCCACAGGGGGTCCCAATTTGAACACTTTAACTGGGCTGTCACCACGAGGCCCTTTCTTGAGCGCTTATGGACCGCCAGACCCTGTCAATCATGAAAGCGTGCGAGGCCGTTGGAGTCAGCCGTCGCACCATCTATAACTGGATCTCCGCGGGCAAAGTCGAATACGTTCGAACCGCCGGAGGCTCGATTCGCATCTTCGCTGACACGCTGTGGCGCGACGGGGCCTCACCGTCACGCTCAGAGAATCAGGGAGAGGCGGGGACGACTGCGCCCGGAACCCACGCCTGACGCGTGGGGTTCCCGGTCGTCGGCTTTGAGGCCGATCACTCGCCCGGCGATCGCGAGTTAGCGGTGCTCTTTCACCGCCTGAACAACCAACTGGGAATCGTGCTGGCCAACGCGGAGCTCCTCGAGTCGAAGGCCGCCGACGCAGCTGATCGGAGTCGCGCGGCCCACCTCGTGGCCAGCACTCTGTCCGCCATTGCCACAGTCCGCGAGTTGCGTCAAAGAATAGGTCCTGATCGAGAGCCTCCGCGTTAGTACGGGACACGAACACCTCGAAGCCCCTCGCTCTGATCCGTTCGAACACACCAACCCACAACTGTAATTCGAGTGTCATGTTGTTGGCGAAGCGGACCCGCTTTCGTCAACGGTTTGGCGATTTCGGGCGGGTCCGCCGCGTGGACAGCGCGCAGAAACTGCAACTTTCTGTGACTTCAAACGTCGCAGAAACAGCAACTTAGGGGATATTCCCGCACGCGGTTTCACTGTGATGCCCGCCGATTCCATGAGTTGGTACTGCGGTTGCCTTACTTGGCTCCGGAGGTCACATTGATGCGCCCCCAGAACAGTTCGGACAACCCGCGGGTCATCGCCGGCATCCCCTTCGTCGAGCAGCTGGCCCGACGCGTCGCGGCCACGATGCCCCATTCAATCGACATCGGCGATCTCGTTCAGGATGGCGTCATCGGTCTGATCGACGCGGCCCACCGCTTCGACGAGGGGCGCGGGATCAAGTTTGAAACGTTCGCCGAACGGCGAATTCGGGGCGCCATGATCGACGCGTTGCGCAAGGACGCCTGGCCCCGCGGCGTGCGTCGGCAGCGGCGGGAGCTCGAGGCGGCGCGCGAGGAGTTGCGGCGCGAGCTCGGTCACGAGCCCTCGCTGGCCGATCTCGCGGCAAAAATCGGCTCCGATGAGAAGCGACTCGGGCGCACGATTGTGCGGATCAACGCCATCGAGTCCACCTCGCCCCTGGCCAACAACGAGAATCTCGACGAATCAACGCTGCCCACGGCGCTCATCCCGTCCGAACCGGAACAACCCGATGAAGCGTATGAGCGTGAGGAAACGAAAGAGCGCGTCTGCGCGGCGATTGCGTCGTTGCCTCCCCGCGAGCAGACAGTGATCGGCCTCTATTACTACGGAGAGGCGACGATGAAGCAGATCGGCGCGGAAATCGGCGTGAACGAGTCACGCGTCTCACAGCTCCACGCGCGCGCCATCCGCCGGCTTCGTGACGCCCTCGGCGCGATGCTGCCCGATGCCGAGGCGGTGAAGATCATGCGCACGGCGATTCTCGAGTTCCAGCAGAAGCCGAAGATGGCGAAGGCGACGCTCAACAGTCGCTGGGCGGCCGGTGTCGATGCCGCGACGCAGTCGCGGCCAGGGGTGATCGTCAACTACGCGAGCGCTTCGCGCACGCTGCGTAACAAGTCGGCAAGCCGGAAGGGCTTGGCCAGCCAGCGGCAGCCGCTCTCGTCGAAGAAGCGCTCGGCATCCGCTCCGGCGACATCACCGGTGACGAAGATCACGCGCCGCGCGAGTGCAGGCGTGGCAGCGGCGATCGCCCGGTAAAGCGAGACGCCATCGACGCGCGGCATCTTCAGATCGCAGATCACCACATCGTAGGCATTCCGACGCACGCGGGCGAGCGCTTCTTCACCATCGCCCGCGTGATCCACTTTCAATCCGGCGTCAATCAACGCCTCGCTGACAGCCGTCGCGAGCGCCTGCTCGTCTTCGACGAGGAGGACCGATGCGCCGACTGCCGACTCGTGAATCGACGCCGCGCGCCTCCGCGCCTTGGACGTGGTCTCGACGCTGACCGGCAGGTCGACGGTGAACGACGCGCCGCCGCCTGGCGGCGATTCAACGCGAATGCTGCCGCCGTGTTCCTTCACGATCGCGTAGGCGACCGTGAGTCCCAGGCCCGTGCCCTTGCCGGTCTCCTTCGTCGTGAAGAACGGATCGAAGATCTTGCTCTTCACGTCGACGGGCACACCTGGCCCATCATCACTCACTTGCAGGATCACCACACTGCGCTCAGCGTCGTGCCAGGTGCGCACGACCAGCGATCCGCGACCATTCGCCGAGAGCATGGCGTGCTCGGCATTGATGACGAGATTCAGCAGCACCTGTTGGATCTGGTGCGCATCGGCAAAGACCGACGGCAACCCGGTCGCCAGCGCGAACACGACATCGATGTTGATCAGACGTTGCTCGTAGGCGCGCAGCGCGATCGTTTCGCGGACCACCTGATTCACATCGACCAACGATCGCGTCGATTGTCGCTTGCGCGCGAACGTCAAGAGATTGCGGACGATCCGGGCGGTGCGTTCCGCCTCGCTCAAAATGACGCCGACCCCGCGCCGGGCGGTGTCATCGAGCGATCGCTCCGACAGTCGTTCCGCCCAGCTGAGGATCGTGGCGAGCGGATTGTTCAACTCGTGGGCCACGCCCGAAATCGTCTGCCCGAGCGCAGCCATCTTTTCCGCTTGCAGCAGCTGCTGATACAGATCGCGCGACTGGTCATCGAGTTTTCGCCGCTCGCTGACGTTGCGGACGAGCGCTTCGACGTGTGCAGTTCGTGAGCCACGCTTCGCGTCCGCCCGTGCCGTGACTTCGACCCAGACCGCGTCTCCATCGAGGCGCTTCAATCGCAGGAGGTAGTCAGTGACAGCCCCTTCTGTCAACAGCCGCGCGAGGAACGCCGTCCGTGACGCGTCGTCGACGAACCTTGCCGGTGCAAACGGGATCACTTCACGTTCCGGCGTGTCAGGGGTGTAGCCGAGGATCAGCTTGAGGTGCGGATTGGCGGCGAGCGTCGTCGACTTCGCGGTGGGAACCGCTCCGATCTCGCCGATGAAGACGCCTTCACGTACGGCTTCGAACAGACGCGCAAACGCGTTGGCCCGGCGCTGCTGCGGCGACGCCCGCCGCGAGGTGGTCACGACGAGCGATTATAGGCCGGCTTCGCGAGCGGGCTCAGCTTCGCGACGGTCGCGGCGGTGGCGGCGTCGGTGTCGACGAGTTGAAGTACGCGCCGTACTTCTTTTCGATCGCCGCGCGGATCTGCGCGACCGAGCTGCCCGAATTGAACAACGTCATCGCGTCGCGTCCCACATCCAGGCAGACCGCACAGCCGATGCCGTGCGGCTCCCATTCCGTCACGCGGCCGTTGGCCGCGCGCGATTTCACGAAGCAGTCGTGATTGCCGTTGTGGCCCATGCGCTCGCATCCGCAATAGCAGGGCACGTACTGCAAGACCTCTGGATGCCGCGCCGCGAACTCGTACACCTGCTGAACGAGCGGCATCGGGCGGGATGGCGTGAACGCGACGTCGGGCAGCGGTGGTATCGGCCCGACGTGAGCCTTCAGTGGCACCACGGCCTTCGGCGACGGCCCTGGCTTCGCGGCCTGTTGTGCCGACGCGTGAACGTGCTGTTGTTGTCCGGCGCGGAGCGGCACGGTTGCGACGAATGTCAGGGTCAGCAGAACGGCTCCGGCACCGAGGTAGAGGCGTGGTGTCATGGAACTCATCCTAGCCTAATTCCGGTTCTACGCCACCGCCGTCGTGTCCCGGAACAAGCCGACGATCTCGACAGTTGGAACGACAGCATCGCGATCATGACCAACGGAGCCGGATCGCTCGCGCCGACGAAGTGCTCTACCGCGCCAAGCAAATCGGCACGAACGCGATCCAGGCCGAAGAACAGAATCCCGCGCGCGTGACCGCGGGAGGTCCTCAGGCGCGGCGGGATTTCTGTCCGCCTTCGTCGATCGTCTCGCTTCCCTCTTGTGCGGGACCCAGCGCAAAGGTCATCGTGCCGGCGAGGACGACGTTTCCGTCGACGCGAGCGAAGCCACACAGCTGCCCCATGCGGCTGCGTAAGCGCTTCACGCGTGCCTCGATTTCGACCGTATCGCCGGGATGGACCGGCCTGCGGTAGCGGACACGATCGATTCCCATGAAGAGGGGAAGCTTGTTCCGGTTTTCCGGCTTCGACAGAATCAGAATCGCGCCGACCTGCGCCACGCATTCCGTGAGGATCGTCGGGGGAAGGCCAGGCGGCATCCCCTTCTGTCGTGATAATCCGTGGTCGTTGAGCGAGACGTTCTTGATGCCGACGATGCGCTTGTCGGGTTCGAGCTCGGTGATCCGGTCAACGAGCAGAAACGGATAGCGATGGGGCAAGATTCGCTCGATGGCGCGCAGGTCCAGCGGCAGCGTCAGGGAATCCATGAATGGGCCAGTATAATTCCTCGGGCGCCCTAGAGCCGCTCTCAGCTCGATGACCCAGTCTTCCCGAGAACACCTCACCGGATCCTCGCACTCGGCCGCCGGCCGCATGCCGACGGAGACGGAGTTTCTGTCGACCCTCTTCGAGCTCGGTCGTGAGGTGACCTCCGTGCTGGACCTCGACGAGCTGCTGGCGAAGATCCCCCAGCTGATCGCGCGCCTGACCAAGTTCAGCGCCTTCTCGGTCTACTTGCTGGACGAGCGTCGACAGGATCTGCGGATCGCGTATGCCGTCGGGTATCCCGAAGAAGCGCTTGCGAAGATGCGGCTGCCCGTCGGGCAAGGCGTTGTGGGCGCGGCCGTTCAGGAGGGTCGGCCGATTCTGGTCAACGACATCCGCAAAGAGCCTCGCTACAAGGGGCCAGTGCGGAACATGCTGTCTCAGCTGGCTGTGCCCTTGCGCCGGAAGGGGAAAGTCATTGGTGCCCTCAACCTCCTGAACGAGGTCGAAGGCGCCTTCACGTCGCAGGACGAGGCGCTCCTTCGGCAGTTCGCTGCCCACGTGGCGGTCGCGATCGAAAACGCACGCCTCTTCGAATCCGAGCGCCACTACGTCGACACCCTGGAGACGCTCGCCGAGATCGGTCGAGAGATGTCGTCGATTCTCGATCTCGATGCCTTGCTGACGCGCATTGCCAGCCTGACCAAGCGACTGATCGACTATCGCACCTTCGGCATCCTCCTGCTCGACGAAGCCACCGGCGAACTCGAGATGAAACTCGCGGTCCGTTATGGCAAAGGCGCTGAATCCAAGCACGTGCGACTGGGTGAGGGTCTTGTTGGCTGGGCCGCGCTTCACAAGGAGCCGGTGCTCGTGTCAGATGTGTCGCAGGATCCGCGCTACATCAATCTGGTTCCCGACGCCCGATCGGAGTTGGTGATTCCGATGCTGATCAAGGATCGCTGCATCGGTGTCTTCGATCTCGAGAGTCCCGAGCTCGATGCGTTCACCAAGGAACACAAAGAGCTGCTCACGCTCCTTGCGAGTCAGGCCGCGGTGGCAATCGACAACGCGCGCCTCTATGAAGAGGTCAGACGAAACGAGGAACGCATCGAGAAAGAGCTGCGTTTCGCGCAACGGGTTCAGGTGGCGCTGCTGCCGACGGAGCTGCCGAAGATGCTGCCCGGCGTCGACGCTGCAGCGCGGTTCGAACCAGCGCGCGAGCTGGGAGGCGACCTGCACGACTTCCTCGCGCCGGAAGCAGAAACGCTCGTCGTCGCTGTCGGCGATGTGTCAGGAAAAGGGGCACCGGCCGCGCTCTACGGCGCCTTCGCCGCCGAGCAGGTCCGGTCGCGGACGATGCGGCGCCGCTACACGCCCGAGCGCTTCAGCGTCGCCGGCGTGCTGCAGGCGATGAATACCATCCTGCACGAGCGGCATCTCGAAGAGTACTACTGCACGTTGTGTTACGCCTTGTTCGACTTCGCGCGTGGCTCGGTGACGTTGTCCAACTCGGGTCTGCCCTATCCGATTCGATGCTCGGGGGGCACGTGCGGACAGATCGAGCTTCCGGGCGTTCCTTTGGGTTCGTTTCCCGGCATTGTCTACGATCAAGTGACGCTGGAGCTCGAACCCGACGATGTGTTCGTGTTCTGCACTGACGGAATCTTCGAAGCGAACAACCCGGAGGGAGCCGAGTTCGGGGCACTCCGTCTCTGCGAGGTCGTCGACAAGAACCGCACGCGATCCGCACGCGCCATTGTCGACGCGATCTTCGATGCCGTGACGATGTTCCGCGACAGCGCGACTCAATTGGACGACATGACTGCGGTGGCCGTGAAGGTGTCGGGACTCGCGAGGGAGGGACAGACGGTCGCGACCGGATCGTGAATGAACCAGGGAGCCGGGGTGCGGCGATGCCAGCGCCTGCCTGAAGTTACGCACCTCGGTGATCCGGCGCGACCGATCCGGATCCTTCAAGAGGCATGCCCGGTCGCGATCCCCGGAATCTCCAGCAAATGAACGCGCGACGAGGGCAATCCCGTCCACCGCGGATGTCACCAGCGGGGACGCAGGTGTCACGTGCTTAGTACGTGTTGAGGTAGCGGTCTATCTCCCAAGGCGAGACCTGACGGATATACCCGTCCCACTCTTCACGCTTCGCCGTCAGAAAGTGATCGAAAATGTGGTCGCCCAGCGTCTCGCGCATGAGCGCGCTTTTCTCCAGTTCGTCGAGTGCCTCGTTGAGATTGCCCGGCAGCTCGTCGATCCTCAGATGACGGCGTTCCCGGTGGCTCATCTTGTAGATGTTCTTGTTGACCGGAGGGCCGGGGTCCAGTTGCTGATCGATGCCATCCAGCCCGGCGCGCAGCATCACCGCGAAGGCCAGATAGGGGTTGCACGAAGGGTCCGGCATTCGTAGCTCGATGCGCGTTCGTTGGCCCCGAGCCGCCGGCACCCGCACGAGCGGACTGCGATTCCTGGTCGACCACGCAATCGCGGTCGGCGCCTCGTATCCAGGAACGAGGCGCTTGAACGAGTTGACGAGAGGGTTTGTCACTGCGCACAGGGCGCGCGCATGCCGGAGGAGTCCTCCGATGTAGTGCAGGCAGGTCTGGCTCAGCTCGCCTTCTCCCTTCTCGTCGAAGAAGGCATTCTTCCCTTTCGTGAAGAGCGATTGATGCGTGTGCATCCCCGATCCGTTCACGCCAAAAACCGGTTTGGGCATGAAGGTCGCGTGCAGCCCATTTCGATTCGCGACGTTCTTCACGACGAACCGGAATGTGCTGACGTTGTCAGCGGTGATCAACGCATCATCGTGGCGGAAATCGATCTCGTGCTGGCCGGGTGCGACCTCGTGATGCGCGGCCTCGACGTGAAATCCCATCTGCTCGAGTGCCAGGATGATTTCACGACGGACATCTTCGCCGAGATCGACCGGCGTCAGATCGAAGTAGCCGCCCGAATCATGTGTCTCGGTCGTGGGCTCGCCGGTGGCCCGGCGTTGGAACAGAAAGAACTCGGCCTCGGGTCCGGCCTGCATCGTGAAGCCCTTGTTGGAGGCCAGCGCGATCACGCGTTTGAGCATCGAGCGCGGGCAACCAGTAAAGGGCGTACCGTCTGGGTTGGCGATGTCGCAGATGATACGGGCGACTCGCTCCGACCCTCCATAACTCCACGGGAACACCTGAAACGTGCTGAGGTCGGGCTTGAGGTACATGTCGGATTCTTCAATCCGCACGAACCCTTCTATGGACGACCCGTCGAACATGATCCGGCCATCGAGCGCCTCTTCGAACTGCCGGTCCGGCACCTCGACATTCTTGATGACCCCGAGGATGTCCGTGAACTGGAGTCGCATGAACTTCACCTTGTCGCGCTCCGCGCGCTCCAGAATCCGGGCTTTCGGGTCGTCCTTCGGCATGAGCGTGATTATGCCAACTTTCCTCCGGCGACCGCCGTCTGAGTAGCTGGAAGGTGGCGGACGCGGCCACCAGCTGGAGGAGTGCAATGAAGCAATGGATGATTGGCGGGGTCGCGATCGCGGCGCTGATCCTGTCCGCGTTGATCCTCGCGCCGTCGGCTTCGGCACAGCGTCAGAGTCCGTTCGCTCAGCGGCAATTCGACGGCCTGACCCTCGAAGGTCCCGGGTCATCAATCGGCGTGACCGTTCGCGATCTCAGCGTTGACGACGCGTCGAAGGCAAAGCTTCAGCAGAGCGACGGCGTGCTCATCGAAGATGTCCGCGAAGGAACGCCCGCGTCTCGCGCCGGCATCAAGAACGGCGACATTGTTCTCGAGTTCGATGGCGAGCGCCCTCGCAGCGCGAGGCACTTTACCCGGCTCGTGCGCGAGACACCGCCCGGACGGAGCGTGAAGCTGACGATCGTGCGCGACGGCGCGCGGCGCACGCTTGATATCACACCCGAGGCAGGCCGTGGTGTCGGCTCAGGGGCGTTTGTGGATCCGAACGACCTGCTTCGAGCGATCCCGCGAGACTTCAATTTCGACGGGAATCATTTCAATCTGTTCGAAGGCACGTTCGGCACGACCCGTCTCGGCGTTGTCGTGACGCCCTTGAGCGATCAGCTTGCGGCCTACTTCGGTGTGAAGGAAGGCGTGCTCGTGTCGGAAGTGACGGCGAACACTCCGGCGGCGATGGCCGGTCTCAAAGCAGGCGACGTCATCACAGCGGTCAACGGGCGACCGGTGATGGGGCCACAGGACGTCGTGAGCCAGGTTCGCGAGGTACAGGCAGGCGGCGCGATCGATCTGCGAGTCACGCGTGATCGAAAGGAGCTGACGCTCACAGCGACGATTCCCGAACGTCGTCGTCCTACGTTTGGCGGTGGCCAAGCGATCTAGAGATCGGCTGGGAGGTCACGCCTTTGCGTTCTCGAGAGACGACTGAATGTCCGCTGCGCTTGCGGCCGGCCAGGGTGCAAGCGTAGCGGCAAGCTGTGCGGCAAGGAGCCGCGTGATCGCCTGCGTCATTCCATCGTGTTCGCGACCAGGCGGGACTTCCACCGCAAGCACTCCAACACAGCGATCAGTGCCCAACATCGGCGCGACCAGCGCGCCGCGAGACGCCTCCGCACTGGGGACGATTTGCATGGCGCTGAGTCGCCAGGCTGCGGCGGTTGCGTTGAGCGACGCGCGCTGGATCGGTCCCAGGCGCGCCAACGCCTTGGCGTCGTATCCATGCGCCGACGCCGCGATCAGTTCGTCGCCTGCAGCCATCCACACGACGATGCCGGGTGCCCCGAGCGCCGCAGACGCCAGGGTCAACAACTTCGGGAGATCGCGTGAATCGGTGAGTCGTCCGATGGCGGTGCAGACGTCCGCGACCCCGCCCAGATCCGTCGCTGCACTGAGCGCAGACGGGGATGGCTTCTGGGGTTCGCTCAGGGGAATCGCGGGAGCTTGCGATTCAGGCTGCGGCGCGGCCTCCTCACGAGGACGCCCGACGAGCGCGAACAGGCCCACGACCCAGAGAGTTGCGGCTCCTCCGATTGCGAGCCACGCCTGATTGAGCGTCGCGAGACGGTCGGATTCGATCGCAACACCCTCCCCCGACCGAAGGTCACGAAGCGCGGTGATCATCGAGCCTTGTGCGCGGCGCGCCTCGACGGAAATCACCTCGGATGCCATCAGGTCCCGCCCGTTGCGGATGTGCTCCTGCGCCCGCGATTCGAGTTGTGCGAGCGCACGTGCGCCTTCAACGAATCGCTCCAGCGTCTCGGCCGAGTGCGGCGCGCGTGCCTGCCGTGCGATCTCGCCGGCGTCATTGACGACCCGTTCTATCAAGGTCGGGACTTGCTCGAGTGTCTGTCTGTCGATCGCGCGCGGGACAACGTACGCCTGCTGTGCGTCGTTGATCTTCTGAACTGCTGCCAGCAGCGCATCAACTCGGGCAGCCATCGCCTGCTCAGCTCGGCCGAGATTTTCCACGCGGCGAGCCAGGTACGCCGTGAAGACTGCAGCGGCGGCACCGACGATGAAGAGGACTGCGAGGAGAAGGAATCGGTCAGTGCGCGAACGCATATCCGGTCACAGGATAGCGCGAGTCGAGCACTCCCGGAGCCGATAGACGTAAGCAATCGGAATTCGACGGATTTGGCGGCAGCCGTCTCCAGCGGATCACTGGCGGTCGGGCGACGTCGCCGTCGCCGAAGGCGGCCGGATGATCGCATACGTCGGGAGGCCGACCCCCTTGAAACGATCCATCACCGCGCGAGCCGGGTCCTCATTGGGCTGCTCGGCCTGAAATTTGATTTTCACGTACCCTTCGAGTGCCTTCTTCACAGCGGGATCGGCGAGCGTCGTTTCGTCCATCACGAGACAGTTCTTGCACCACGTGGCCCACATGTCGACGAGCACGGGTTTGTGTTCACGCTGCGCCGCGGCAAGGCCATCGGCGAGCGACGCATACCAGCCTGCTTTGAGCTGTTCATCGACACTCGATTGCACGTCGCGCGCGTCGACCCAGCGATCGGCGAACAAACCGTAGGCAAGATAGCCGTAATACGCTGCGGTCGCGAGGATGATGACGCCAAATACTTGTTTGACGCGCACCATCCAGGCTCCGGGTTTTGGAAGCGCCGTGATGCCCGCTCCTGCCAGCGGCCATGGAATGGCCATACCGACACCAAGCAGAAACGGCAGACCCAAGGCGAGTACCGTCCCCTTCGAGTACAGGTCGCTCGAGAAAAGGACCACTTGAATGACGACCGGCGCGACACACGCGCCCGCCAGCAGCGCGGCGATTGCCCCCATCCCGAACGCGAGGGCGACACTGCCGCGGCTGCCGCCGGCACCAGCCGAGCCCGCAAATTTCGAGAAATCGATCGTGATGACATCGAACATCGCGAGCGCGAGCAGCGCGAAGATGATCGCGATCGCCACGTTGAACCATGGCGACGCGTTGATCGTTCCGAACGTGCTCGCGGTCGTCACCACGATGACACCGAGGACGCCGTAGACGAGCGCCATCGCGGCTCCATATACGCCGCCAAGCAGGAAGCCCCGCCCGCGCGAGCCTGCGTGCGCGCCGGCGCCGATGATTGCCAGGTTGATCGGGATCATCGGCAGTACACAAGGCGTCAGATTGAGCGCGAGTCCTCCCAGAAATACCAGCAGGAGAATCGCGAACGGGCCTCGACCCTCGAACCACCCCTTTTCCGTGATGCCGTTTTCGGCGTTGCGGATGAACGTCAGGAAGTCATTGGTCGGTTGATAACCTGCACTCGTCGCAACAACCGTGAAGTCCTTCAACTGGGCGATGCCGCCATCCGGACCGCCGGTGGAGGCGCGGGGAGCCTCGACAGGGGCGATCGGTTGACCACCGGTGCCAAACGCGATGCGATCGAAGATCTCGGCATGTTGTCTGGCTGCGCCGCCGCTCGACCCGACGACCAGCGACCAGCGAAAATCTGCCGTCGTCGGGGCGTAGCACAGCTTGTCGTCGCACGCCTGATAGCGGATGTGCGCGGGTATCTCGATCGCGCCTGACCGGATCGCCGTCGCCAGATCGAATTGAACACCGATCGCAAATTCGTGTTCGAACACTGCCAGCGGTTGCGACTGACCCGCCTGCTTGAGATCCGTCGCCGGAGGAAAGACGATCTCGTCGACCTTCACACCTGCAGGTGCGGTAATCGTCAGAACGGTGGGGATGAATGCCGGATCACGCGGGGCATTGGACTGCACGTGAAACCGCTCCGGGAGCGTGACCAGCAGAGCGGCGCGGGCCTTCGTGCCTGGCCGCCCTTCCGACTCGACGAGCGGGTTCAGCTCGGCGCGAATACCACGGAGCTGCGCCCCGGCGATCGACGGCGCGACGATCAGGAGAGCAATCGCCGCAGCCAGCGTGCGCATGACTAGTCGATCGGTTTGAGCGGAATGAACGACGCGACGGTCTCGCGTTCCATCTGGACGTTGTGGCCCTTGACGGGCGGAAGGTCCTGAAACAGGAAATCCCACTTCCAACGCTCGGACGGGTTCGACGCCTGCAGCCAGTTGCTCGCTGGCACCGGCCGGGTGAAGGCCATCGTACTGGCGTCTTCGTAGGCCGTGCCGGGCATCGACGCGGCAATCGCGCGGCGCACCTCGTCCGAGGTGCGATACGGCGCCGTCAATCCCAGCGATCGCGCGACGTTGACCAGGATTTGCCAATCTTCCAAAGCCTCGCCGGGAGGTGCGATGGCGCGTGACGCCGCCTGCACGTGTCCCTGATCGTTTGTGTAGATCGCGTCCTTCTCGCTCGAGGTAGCGCCGGGCAGCACGATGTCGGCCGCTGTCGATACGATCGACGTCACAACGCCTTGCACGATCAGCAGTGGCAAGCGACCGCTCTGCCGCGCCGCGACGATCCACGACAGATCCCCAGCCGAACCCGAGGGTCCCGGATCGACTACATATAACGCTTTGACGCGTCCAGCCTCCACTGCGGTGCGAAGCGCCGAGAGGTCAGGCGTTCCCGCATTGCCCTGACCCACGGAATAGCCCAGATCGCGGGCACCGTTCACATTCGGTGCGTCAGTGGCCGGAACCTTGAACTTCACGTCCGCGGGCTGAGGTTTGTCGCTCCGCCCCCATGTGACGCTGACTGATGCGAGCCCATCCGCTCCCAGCAGCCCTTCGGCGAGCCCCTTCAGCACGAAGAGATCCTCGGTGGATGCATGCGCGGATACGAGGAATCGGACCGACGAGGGATCGGAGGAGCATGCCGTCTGGATGCGTTCGCGCAGTCGTGGCTCTACGTCGTGCCACGCAGCAGGTTCGAGATCGGCCCCGTTTCGAATCATCGGACGACGCAGGCGCGCAACCCCTTCCACCCAGTGGTAGTCGAAGCGTCCGATGTCGCACATCCAGTAGCCGTTGATCGCGGGGTTCAGCCGGGGTGTCATCCGAACCAACCGCGACCCGCGCGCCCATTCCGGCTTGGCTTTGAGCCACGCGCTGGTGTTGCATCCCTTCGAGCAGCGCGTGCAGATCGTGTCGACGACCCCCGGGTTGTCCCACGGACGGCTCTTGAAGCGATACTCCTTCGTCGTAATCGCTCCCACGGGGCACACGTCCATCAAGTTGCCTGACAGCAGCGAGTGCACGCCCTCCTCTCGGAACGTGGCGATCTCACTGCCGTTACCCCGATCGACGATGCCGATCTGCGCATCGCCGTCGATCTCGCGCATGAAGCGGACGCACCGCGTGCACAGGATGCAGCGGTTGCGATTCAACATCAGCGTCGGCCCGAAGTCGACGTCGGCCTTGACCCCTTCGCCATCGAACACGCGTCGCGGAAAATCCATCCGGCTCGAGGCGGGTCCGAACGAGTACGAGAAGTCCTGAAGCGGACACTCACCACCCTTGTCGCAGACCGGGCAGTCGAGCGGGTGATTGACGAGGAGGAACTCCAGCACGCCCGCGCGCGCCTGCGTTGTCTCGGGGTCCCGGGTCGACACGATCATGCCGTCGGTGCAGAGCGTCGAGCACGATGTCTGCAGCTTGGGCATCTTCTCGATCTTGACGATGCAGACCCGACACGATCCGTCAACCGTGAGACCGGGGTGATAGCAGTAGTAGGGGACGGAGATGCCGGATTCGATGGCGGCCTGAAGGACGGTCTTGCCCTTGGCGACCGTCACCTGTTTGCCATCGATCGTCAGGGTGACCGTGTCCATATCCTGACGATCGTATAACTCAGAAATCGAAAACTCAAAACTCTGACGGAAACGGGCCGCTATCGCTCTTCGAACTCCGCGACTGCCGCCGAATCCCGGTTGACCTGTACCTGCCGAACGGCTTCTGTGGTGGGGATGGCTTTCTCGACAACAGCCTCGGTGAGCGGAACCATGACGTCCATGGTGCGCCCACTCGCGTAGGTCACGGTCACAGTGACCGGCAGGTCGAACACCAGATCGCCGAGCTGCTCGAACTTCATCTTGACGCTACCTGGAGCGATGGTGGAGCTGTAACGGATGCGGGGGATCTGAGTGCCGTAGATCCAGCGCTCGAAGAAGCGATCGAGGACTCGGCCCGATTCGCTTTCGAACGCGCGCTCGAGATCCTCGGTGCCGGCTTTCTGATAGCGGCGATCGGTGTAGAAGCGCTTCAGGCCGTTGAAGAAGACGGGATCTCCAAGCAGCCGGCGGAGCATGTGCAGCACCGCCGCGCCCTTGTTGTAGACGACGGCGCGGAAGACGCGAGCGTCGCTCTTCACGACGCCGAGCCGGTAGCCCAGGCTGACGGGACCCTGGTCCGACTCCGAGATCGCCCAGCGCCGAAATTGACGAAGCATGTCGACAAACGTCCGCTCGCCGCGGGCCTTTTGCGCGTAGAGCGCGGCGAAGTACTGCGCGAACCCTTCACTGAGCCACTGTTCGTGGTAGTTCTTCCACCCGACTGCCTGGCCCCACCACTGGTGAGCCATTTCGTGAGCGATGAAGAACTCCGGAAACGTATCGAACGATGCCGGGTCGCCGCGATACGACTGCGGGGTCATCAGGGCAGGATTCCGAATGACAGCGAAGTAGCCGGGACTATGGCCGCCGGGAAGATCGCTCTCGACGAGCGCGAGCGTCATCGATGGATATGGCGCATCGCCGACGAGCGAGGTGTAGAACTTGAGAATGTCCTCGGCCTGCTGCGCCGACGGGCGCGCCCGCTGCCGCACGCTCGGCTGCGCTTCCACCGCGAGGGCGATGTGATCGATGGCGGCGCCCGGGGCTACGGCCTTGGAGACATCGATCTGGCTTTCGACCACGCGACTGAATCGGCTGACGACGATGGCCAGATAACGGAGCGGCTGGTTGGCGCGGAACTCGAAGGTCTTTCCACTGCGTGCGGCGACGATGTCTCGCAGGGACACGGGTCCGTTGCCGGACGGTGTCGTCAGCAGCCCGCTCGCCACGCAGCCATATCCCTCGGGCACGTTGATGCGAAGCGTCCCGGTCGCATAGTCGGGCACCGGATTCTGCGGATACCAGAACGCGCGGTTGCTGAGCAGAAACGCGGGTTCGTACGACGCAGACAGCGTGCTCGTCTCCTGGTTGTCGGACCGCGTCTGCACCGCTTCGAGGTCGAGATCCTCTGACGGTATTCTCCCCTGGTAGTTGATGACGAGCGTGATGTCGGAATCCTGCTGGAGCAGGCGCGGCAGGTTCACCAGCACGGTGTTCTGACTCCGCATCCGCAGAAAGAGCAGACGTCCGTACTCGATGCTGGTGATGCCGGTGACGGTCAATCCCTCGTTGAGGCGCAGCAGCACGGTCGAGAGCGTGGTCGCCCGCACGCGAATCGCAAGTCGTGCGCGTCCCTCGATCGTCTGCCTGACCGGATCAATCGAGGCGTCGATGTTGTAGTCGAGTACGTCGTAGTCGCGAAGGGCGTCGTCGCTGTAAAAGCGGCCGCGCGCGGCGAGCTTGGCGACCGACGGGTAGAGCGCGATCGTGCGGCGGTCTTTGCGGCGGAACAGACTGACGTCCTCGGCCTGCACGGACGATCGCGAGAAGGTCAGCGTGTCGAATCGGCGTGTGTCGACTTCGGCGAGAAAATCCTGCGGCGGTGGCAGCAGATGCCAGGTGTCCTTCGACAAGTCCTGCAGATCGACGTTGAAGGACTTGGGTGACTCGCGGCTGAACACGTCCTGCGCGCGCCGAGCGATGCGCTCCTGCGGCGGTGTCGGTGTGAGGCTCGACGTCGACACCCGGCTGGAATAATCCGTCGGACTGAAGCGCACGAACGCCTCTTCGAATGGCGCGGTCAGCACGTCTTCGCCGGAGAACAGGTGCAGCTGCCCTCGCTCCGCAGCAATCGACGGACTGAAGCGCATCTCCCCGCGGCCGACCAGGACAAGACCCGTGATGCCGTCGTCGGAGTCCACCTGGAAGACGGTGCCCTCGCGGAGGGTCAGCACGAAATCCTCGGAGCTGACTTCGAGGTTTTTTGCGGCGAGCGGGCGCGCCGTGTTCAAGCGCAGCTTATACAGGCCCTCGACCGAAGTGAGGCTTTCGGTGCCTACGAAACGCCACGAGTCCGTGACACCGCCAGGCGGACGCCTCACGTCCATCCCGGTCGTGAGAATGCGAGCCTTTCCAGCGGTCTCGACGAAGAATTCGACGATCAGGCTGTACCCGTCCCCCGGCGGTGCGCCCTCGAGCGGCGCCTTATCGCGCAGTCGAACCGTGATGTGCACCGCATTCGGGACGAGCAGATCGTGCTCGAGCTGCTGAATCTGAAAGGGGGTGATGGCGGGACCGAAGAGGCTTTCGAGTGCGGGCCGATCCGCCGCGTTCAACGCGCGGTCGAACTTCCGCACGAGGAGATCGACTGGATCAGCCTCCTGCGCGCGCAGTGGTACCGCACACAGCAGGGTGCACGTGAGAGCGAGCAGGGCTCTAGCCACGAGTAGCGTAGTAGTAGCCGGCCGTGGACCGGTCGGAGTAATTAGACGCCAATTCACGTCCGGCGAACAGATGGCCGTGGACGACGTGTGACGAACCGTCGAGGGGCCGGGTCAGCTCGACGGAAGCGGGGGGAGCCGACGCGCCACGAGGACGGTGAGGTCATCCAACAGCTTGCGATCCTGCCGATGGGCGTCCACGGCTGCGAAGGTCGCCCATCCCAATTCCTTGGCCGAGGCCCAGTCGGAGCCGTCGGCGACGTACTGCACGCCGGCCTCGTCGAATGGCTGCTCGAGGGGGTCTTCTGCTTCGGTGATCCCGTCGCTGTACATCACGAGCACGTCGCCTGGATCGAGATCGACGCGGCCGGCTGTGTACGACGCGTTCTCGAACATGCCCAACGCCATCCCTCCGGCCCGGAGACGCTCGTACGTCCCGCTCCTGCGGCGCAGCAGCGGCGGATTCTGTCCCGCATTGACGTACGTGAGCGTGCCGTTGGCGGGGTCGAGCTCCGCCAGAAACAGCGTAACGAATCGCGAACGCGGCGCATGTTTGACGATCTGGATGTTGAGCCGGGCGGCGAGCTCGGCGCCTTGAAGTCCCTCGTCCACGAGCGTGCGCAGCATCGCGAGCAGGAGCGCCATGAGGAGGGCGGCGGGACTTCCCTTGCCGGCGACGTCGCCAAGCGCGAGCAGCACGTGCCCGTTTGGCAGCGGCAGGATGTCGTAGAAGTCTCCGCCCACTGTGTTCGCGGGCCGGGTCATGCCGAATGCTTCGATGCCGGGCGCGCGGAA
Source organism: Vicinamibacterales bacterium (assembly GCA_036407095.1). Taxonomy (GTDB): domain Bacteria; phylum Acidobacteriota; class Vicinamibacteria; order Vicinamibacterales; family UBA2999; genus Gp6-AA40. The sequence goes on from DASWZV010000039.1 coordinate 85,915, forward strand.
TTCAGCCCGCGGCAGCATCGCCTGCTGAATCTCGCGTGCGATCTCGAGATCGTTCTTGAGGGACAGGCGATCAGCGACCTCGAGCAGCATCAGAAGATTCACGAGCAGGAATCCGCTCAGCAGCCAGACCGTTCCTGGTGCAAACGTCGGGTGTGGAACGAGGAACAGGTGCACTTCCCGAAACAATTCCACGAGCCCGATGAGACACGCAATCAACGAGCTGCCGTACAACACCCGGCGCGCCGGAGTCAGCTTCAGCGTGAAGGCGAGGAACAGCAGGCGGGCCTGGCCGAGGATGCGCCAATGCCACGGCTGATCCTTCAGCTCGCCGAAGTCGATGTTCCGCGAGAAGAAGCGATACGCCTCCGGTGCATCGCGGGTGAACAGCCGCTCGAGATCCGCGGTCGTCAGTCCCCGTGTGTAGACCTCGAAAAAGCGACCACCGGTCGGGCGGGGAAGCGGGGGGACGTTCATCGCTGATCAGGATTATTGATCCCAGAATGACGTTCCGACAGCAAACTTGGTTCCGGGCTAGCCGACGATGCCGAGCTTGCGTCCGACCCGCGCGAAGGCCTCGAGGGCAAACTCGAGCTCCCCGCGCGTATGCGTTGCGGTGACAATCGTGCGTACGCGGGCCCTGCCCTTGGCCACCGTCGGGAACGCAATTCCCTGGGCAAATACGCCGGCGTCGAACAACTGATCGGACAGAGTCATCGCCAGCGCGCCATCTCCCACGATCACCGGCGTAATGGGACTCTCGCTGATGCCGGTATCGAAGCCGAGCGCCTGAAGACCGGACTTGAAGAATCGTGCGTTCTCCCACAATTGTTCCATCCACTGCGGCTCCTGCTCGAGCACGTCCAGTGCCGCGAGGCAGGTCGCCGCGACCGACGGCGGATGTGACGTCGAGAAGAGAAACGGGCGCGCCCGGCGATGGAGGAACTCGATCAGCGGCCTCGAGCCGGCGACGTAGCCGCCCAGCGCGCCGAGCGCCTTCGACAACGTGCCCACCTGCACGTCGACCCGTCCATGCATGTCGAAGTGATCGACGGTGCCTCGTCCCTGCCGGCCAAACACGCCGCTCGCATGCGCATCGTCGACCATCATCACGCAGCCGAATTCATCGGCGAGATCGCAGAGCTCGGGCAGCGGTCCGAGATCGCCGTCCATGCTGAAGACGCCGTCGGTGATGAGCAGTGTCCGCTGCGAGCGTGGCAGCCCGGCGAGGAGCGTCCGCGCCGCCGCGACGTCGCGATGAGGAAACACCTTGATCGTGGCGCGGCTCAATCGCGCGCCATCGATGATGCTGGCGTGATTCAGCTCGTCCGACACGATGATGTCTTCACGCCCGAGCAGTGACGACACCGTGCCGGCGTTTGCGGTGAACCCGCTCTGGAAGACGACCGCGGCTTCGGTCTTCTTGAATTCCGCGAGCCGGCGTTCGAGCTCCATGTGAATCGCCATCGTGCCCGCGATCGTCCGCACCGATCCGGTCCCAACCCCCAACGCCTGAAGCGCCTCGAGCGCCCGCGCGCGGAGACGCGGATGGGTCGTCAGGCCGAGATAATTGTTCGAGGAGAGATTGACGACTGAGCGGTGATCGATTGAGGCGTATGCCTTCTGTTCCCCGTCGAGCACACGTAAGGGGCGATACAGTCCCTGCGCGCGCAGGTCGTTCAACTCGATATCGAGATACGCAAGCGGATCGGGTCGCATGTCAGCGCTCCATCGTCACGGCAGCTTCAGCAGCACGTCGGAGCCATCTCTAAAGACCTCGCGGGCGCCGAGCCTTTCGAGCGCTGCCGACGTGTTCGGACCTTGGTCATCGAGCCAGGCGCGTTCATGCACGAGCACATGCGTGGCGCCGCTGTTCAGCAAGGCGTTCCATGCAAGCTCGGGGTGATGAGCCACGTCGGAAAGCGCCAGCGCGAGTTGTCCATAATGCGGCGGAAAGAACCCACTGTACCCGTTCAAGAGTCGGGCGTGATGGCCGATGGAATAGAACATGGCGCGCAGGTCGTAGTCCGGCTGTCCCAGTGGCAATTCGGCGAGGACGACGTGTGGCTCAACCGGGACCGCGCGGTACACCGCGGGCGCGAGCGATGGCGGATACAGCCGTGCCTCGGGCGTCGTGTAGTCAGCCAGCCGCGAGACGCCGTTCACGGTGAAGGGCAACGACACGCTCTCGGCAAGAAAGAGCACGGCGAGCAGTGTGAGGATGGCCGTTGACCCGCGATATCGCGCGATGAACGCTGCGCCGAATCCGCCGAGTACGGAGAGCATCAACACGACGATCATCCCGAAGCGGGCTGGCACGCGCAGTCCGTCGAATCCGGGTACGTATTCGTACAACACGTGATAGAGACCAAACAGGTTGACTGGACGCCCGAGCGCTTCGGGAGCGGGCCCGAGCGACAGCCATATCGCGGCCACCAAAATCGCAACGAAGACGCCCCGCGTCCGCATGAATGCCGCGCTTCGTGCGCGCAACTCCGGCGACAGGACGAGAAGCAGAGTGGCCGCGATCGCGGCACGCAGGAGCAGCTGATTGACGTTGCTCATCCGAATCGTGACGAGCCCGAGATCGATCGTGAGGCGGCGGTTGAATACGGTGATCACGGCGGCGGCCATGTGGACGACGGAGAGCACGATCAACACCCAATGCCACGCACGAAGACGCAGCGCCGGTAGTGCGGGTTCCGTCGTCTCACGCCAGAACATCACGCCGACGAATGCGAGCACGATGGTCACGACACCTGGGAACAGATCTCCCTCCGGTTTGGGGAAGGCTCTCGCGACGGTTCCCCAGATCGGTTGGAGGCTGAATGCGGTCAGGTAGGAGTACACGTCCGCCGAATAGCGCACGAGCTCCGCGGTGCTGCGCTCGAGCTGAAGCACCTGCTGCACCAGGAGGTACGGCACCAGAAGCGGCAGCGTGAAGAGGGATACGACGAGAGCGCCGGTGGAGAGACGCGTCCACATCGCAAGGTTTCGCCAGGCGCGACGCTGCCAGATCTCCCACAGGACGTACGCTGCGACGACCAGCGAAAAGTACATGAGGTAGTAGCCGCACGAGAGATTCAGCACGACGAGCGCCGCAACCGCGCCCGTCAGCGGCCGCCATCGTCCGCCCCGAGGCGCATCCGGTTGGTCGACGGATGCGAAGTAGCGTCGGAATCCGTACAGGACGAGCGGCATCCACTGCGAGGAGAGGACCTGCAGATGCGGCGCTTGTGGAAAGCGATAGGGTGCGAACGCGAACAGCAGCCCGCCGATGAAACCGGCACGCGCGTCGCCTGTGAGCTCTCGCACGAAGAGATACGCCCCGAGACCCGAGAGGATGAACGTCGAAAGAAACAGGAGGTTGTAGCTGAGGATCGGGTTTTTCGTGACCGCGTAGACGGGAAGAGCCTGAATCGCCTGCGGAATGAAATGCTCCGAGTAGGCGAGCGTCATCTCCGAGGGATGAAAGATGTTGGCGTCGAAGAATGTCCCGAGTCGCGTCCGATCGCCGTGCAGCAGCCCAAGCAGCTGATCGCTGTCCCACGCCAGCACCCACATCGTGAACACCGGGTCGCCGAGATCACCGGCAACGTTGCGATTCAAGCCTCGCACGAGCGGCCAGGTCGCGAGGATCGCGACGGCGCAGTACGCGAGCACGACATACCGGACGCGGAACATCAGTCGGCCATCGCGTCGGTCACCTTCTGGTAGACAACGTGAAGGATCGCGGCGGTTGGCACAGCGAGAATCGCGCCGACGATCCCGAGGAGCGAGCCGCCGATCAGAAGCGCGATGATGACGATCACCGGGCTGACACCCACCTGTCTCGACATCACGCGGGGAACGAGCACGTGGTTTTCGAACTGCTGCTGAGCGATGAAGAATACCAAGACGCCCAGTGCACGGGTAGGAGATACGGAAAAGGCGACCGCGATGGCGGGAATCGCAGACAGCACCGGACCGACAATCGGGATCAACTCACCGACTCCGGCGATCAACGCGAGCACATAGAAATAGGGGACGCCCATCACGCCGAGGCCGATTGCCGCGGTCGATCCGATGATCAATCCAAGAAAGAGCTGGCCCGCGAGCCACGCGCTGACTTTCGCCGAGACGTCAGCGCACGCGGCCGACACGCGTGCGCGTTCGGCACGTGGAAACGCCCGCACGAACGTGCTGACGATGTTGGAGCTGTCGACCAGCATGTAGAAGGCGACGATGAGAATCGTCACCACACCGAACACACCGCCGACGATGCCCCAGAGCGCGCCGAGCAGTGTTTCCACCGCATCACTGCCGCCGACCGGGGCCTGTCTCACCGCTTCGATCACCGTGATCTCGCGCGACAGGAGTCCCCGCTGAATGAGCCACAGCTGTGCCCGGTGCAACAGGTCAGGTGCAGTAGCCCACAGGTCTCGAGCCTGTTCGACGAGGGGCGGAAGGATGAGCGCGCCTATCGACACGAGCGCTGCCAGGAAGAGCAGATAGATGATGAGAATGGCGCCCCATCGCGGCAACCGCATGCGAGTCGCCACGCGATGATGCTCGATGGTCTCAACGAGCGGCGAGAGGCCGATCGCGATCAGGATCGACACGTAGACGAGCAGAAGCGTGTCGCGAATCAGGTACAGGGCCCAGACAGTGCCGGCGGTGAGTGCCGCACCTACCAGGGCGTAGCGGATGAGTGCTCGAGGGTTGTCGGTCCGTGCCGTCACACGCGTCTCGCGTCGATCAGCCGCGAGCGAGGTAATCGCGTGTAAACGCTCCGAGGTCCGCGTAAATCGAGGCAAGCTCCGTCGGGTGCGCCAGGCACACGATCCGGAAGAAGCCATCGGTCGCGTTCACGCCAAACCCGGAGCCGTTGACACACAAAATGCCCGTTTCGCGGAGCAGATCCAGAACGAAACCCTCATCAGTGCAACCCGCCGGCAGCGATACTGAGGGAAGCACGTAGAACGCGGCCTTCGGCGCCACGCATCGCAGGCCCGGAATCGCATTCAGACTCTCGGTCGTCACGCGACCCCGTTCGGCAAGCGCGGCACGAAATTGAATCTGGTGGGAGCGGTCGCCCGTCAGTGCGGCGGCGACGGCATATTGCATCGGACCTGGACTGCACAGGCGGCCGTCGGCCAGTTTCTTGATTGCCGCGAGCGTCGTGTCGAGTCTCGGCGTCGTGCCCACGACCAGCCACCCGGCGCGCCAGCCGGGCGCGAGGTAGGCTTTCGACAGGCTCGAGAACGAAATGATCGGAGCGTCGAGGTCGAGCGTGCCGAGCAAGGGCACAGGGCCGTCGAACCCGAGATCGCTATAAACCTCGTCGGCGAGGATCGTCAGGTCGTGTTGTTCGGCGAACGCGATCAGCGAGCGACGAACCGATGCGGGATACACGGCGCCTGTCGGGTTGTTCGGATCGATGACGACCAGCACGCGCGTGCGGGCCGTGACGAGACTGCGCAGGTGATCGAGATCCGGCAGCCATTCACGACTCGGATCCGTCCGGTAATAGCGAGGCTGTGCTCCGATCTTGGCGAGCACCGCCGTATACAGCGGGTAAGTCGGCGAGGGTACCAGCACATCGTCGCCCTCATCCACCAGGGCGTTCAACGCCAGCTCGATCCCTTCGGAGGTTCCGGTCGTGATCAGCACCCGATCGGGGGAGACTGCAATACCGCGTGACGCGTATTCAGCGGCGACCGCTTCACGAGCGGCAGAGATTCCGGCCGAAGGTACATACCCGTTGTGACCGTCGCGCATCGCCCGAGCGGCCGCTTCAATCATGTGCTGCGGCGTCTTGAAACCAAATGCGACAGGGTCGCCGATGTTCAGATAGCGCACCCGCTGCCCTCGAGCTTCGACTTCCTTGGCTGCCGCAACGATGTTGCGGATGGCGTAAGAGAATCGATTGACGCGTCCGGCCACATGGACCGGTCGTGAGCTCTTCGTGGGCATGTGCCCATCTTAAGGGGTTTGATCGGAAAGTCCGAATGTCGCTCCTACATTGACGGCGAACGCGTGCTCACCGTTTCGGAGGCTTTCAGAACTGCTCAGGACTTTCCATTGCGGGCCTTGCGACACGGACTGCGCGCTCACGATCGCTTCGTCACAATGCAATTACTACACATGGGCGATAGAAATTACGCCCTTCAGGTGGGCCTCACTTGCTCTAAGTGATTGAGCCGTCACGATCAGGTCCCTGGCAAGCGCATTGATAAAGGACCTCATGCACATGCACAAGATGGTCACCCCCACCATCCTGGGCCTCACGGTGGCAGTCGTTGCCGGTGCCACGCTGATTGCCCAGGGTCCACCGCCCGCTCCGATCCGACCGGAGGGGCAGGCAACGTTCAAGTCCGGGGTTGAGGCCGTCACTGTGTCTGTGGCTGTCCGCGACGAATCGGGCAAGGTCGTCAAGGGTCTCAAGAAGGCCGACTTTGAGATCTACGATTCAGGTTTCCGGAAGGAAATGAAGGATTTCTACGTCGGCGACGCTCCCGTCAGCCTGGCAATTCTGCTCGATATCAGCGGCAGTATGGCGGTCGGGGGCAACATGGATCGCGCGCGCGAAGCGGTTGCGGTCGCGGCGATGAACCTGCACGACGGGCGCGACGAGGCATCGCTTTTCACCTTCGACTCGCAGTTGACACAGATCGTCGGTTTCACGACCGATGTGAAGCGCATTACCAAGGTCAACCTGAAGGGAAAGCCGTGGGGGCAGACCTCGCTTTATGACGCTGTTGCGCAGGCAGCTCAGGCAGTGGCAGAGCGCCAGACACGTCATCGCGCGGTGCTCGTCATCAGCGATGGCGTCGACACCGGCAGCAAGTTGACGGCGCCCCAGGTGTCCGGCATTGCCAGTTCAATTGACGTTCCGGTGTACTTGCTCAGGGTTGTGAACCCACTCGATCATCCGGGAGGCGAGCTCGAGGTGATCGAAACCGACGGTCGCAAGGTCCAGACTGCGACCCTCGCCGATCTGGCGCGATGGACCGGGGGTGACATGCGGGTGACCAGCGTTCCCGCACACACCTCGATCGCGATTCAGGATCTGTTCGAGGAAGTCCGGTATCAGTACTTGATCTCAATCGAACCGGGAGTGAGCCGGGGATGGCATCCGCTCGAGGTTCGCACTCGCAAGAAGAACTTGGTCGTTCATTCGCGAGGCGGGTACGTTTCCGGCCCGTCGCGCAGCGGAAGTTAGTCACGTCGTTACAGGAGAGAAAAAACATCATGCGGAAGAGCCTTTTTGCAGCGTCAATGCTCACCCTCGCGGTGGCCGTGGCTCCAGCCTGCGCCACTAAGAAATTCGTGCGGACCGAAGTCGGCAACGTCAACGGAAAGGTCGACACGTTGGCCGGCACGGTTGAAGAAACCCAAGAGCGCACTCGGAAGAACGAGGAGAAAATCGGCGCCGTCGACCAGAAGGCCGAAGCGGCCGGTCGGTCGGCGACCGAGGCGCGCGCGGCCGCTGACGCAGCCGCCGGCGTGGCCAAGGACGTTGACAACAGACTCGGCGGCCGCATCAACACCGTTGAAGCGGCGTCACGCAAGCTCGTGTTCGAAGTGACCCTCAGCGAAGATCAGGGGAACTTCAAATTCGGCAAGGCCGAGCTGCCCGATCAGGCCAAGGCCCGTCTCGATGAGGTGATTCGTCAGATCAAGTCTGACCCGAAGAACATCTACTTCGAGATCGAAGGTCACACGGACAACGTCGGAAACCCGCAGTACAACGAGAAGCTCGGTATGGAGCGCGCCGAAGCGGTGAAGAGGTATCTCTACGAGCAGCACCAGATTCCGCTCCACAAGATCAACGTGATCTCCTACGGGGAGCAGAAGCCGGTTGCACCGAACACCAACAAGGACGGTCGCGCGATGAATCGCCGCGTCGTCGTGAAGGTCCTCTCGTAAGACGCGTTCGGACAGGCGGGGGAAGTGGGGTGGACCTACATGGTCCGCCCCTGCTTCTCAGACCAGCTATCTCATCTTGGGCGGATCCGATCGGCATCCGCACGAACCCCTTCCTCGCCTCGGCAATCACCAACCGCATAGGATTCAACCGGATCGAGTCCTGTTCCATTTTGAACGGGCGCGACGGTCGCGCCTTCAACGACCCGGTCACCTTTTCCAGATGCCCGGAGCCCACACCTTCGATAGGAATCTGCGGCATGGCGGTCGCACGGCGAGCCCCGGACCGCAGTCGGGAAATGACTCAAGGGATGAGGCCGAAGAAGGGAAAAAGGAAAACGTGTGCGCCGCGGCGGGGACGCGACGCACACGATCCGAGGCCAACTGACGGTTGTCAGCGGACCACGAACTGACACGACGAGCAGAAACCGGACCACCCGACAATGATTGCTTTTCAACGACTTAAGGGCAGTCCTCGCACAAACGGCTTACGGACGTTGAAAACCGCTTTCGAGCCATGGCGCCAAGCGCAGCGGCTACTATTGGGCGCATGGATCCGTCCGGCAGAGTGGCACTCATCACCGGCGGGAAGAGGATCGGCGCGGTCGTGGCGACCGAGCTGGCTCGTGCCGGAGCCGACATTGCCCTGGTTTACCACCGGTCCAGGGCCGAAGCAGAAGAGACATCCGGCGCAGTAAGAGCCCTCGGACGGCGAGCTACAGTCATTCAGAGCGATCTACGGGATCCAGACAGCGGCGATCGCCTCGTCGAAGCAACGGTCGATGCGCTGGGGCGACTGGATATCCTGATCAACATGGCGTCGCTGTATGAACGCAAACCGATCGACGAGCTGACCGTCGAAGACTGGGATGCGCAACTGAACGTAGATCTTCGAGCCGCGTGGCTCTGTGCCCGGGCTGCGGCTCCTCATATGCGCCGTCTGCGCGGCGGCCGGATCATCAATTTCGCCGATTGGTTGCCTCGTAGTGGGCGTCCCCGCTATCACGGTTACCTGCCCTACTACGTCGCAAAAGCCGGCGTTATCGCGCTCACCGAAGGCCTGGCTCTCGAGCTCGCGTCAGATCAAATCCTCGTCAACGCGATTGCCCCCGGACCGATCGTCGCACCCGAAGGTACGTCGGACGAAGAGTTCGCTGCCGTCGAACGTGCCACGCCGCTGGGCCATTGGGGCGGAGAGAACGAAATCGCCAAATTGGTTCTGGCCCTCGTGGACAGCGACTTCATCACCGGTGAAACGATTCGCGTAGACGGCGGAAGGCACTTGAAATAGTTACAGTCCACTAGACCCGCTCACGGATCGCGAGGAGGGTCGCGGCCGCATCGTCGGTGGGCAGGTTGCTGATGTAGATGTGACGTATGCCGAGCGCTCTGACCGCGCGGATGGTCTGCGCACACACATCGACCGGCGATGCACCGGACGCAAATTCCGCCGTGAGCGCCCGCACGGGGACCGGCATGAAGGCACCGAGCGCTTCCAGCGTCTTCGGGCTTGCACTGCGGTAATAGAAGACGCCGAACATGCCTGGCAGGCTGACGTTGCGCCTGTTGGCCTCTTCGACGAACCGCTTCACCGGATCCATGTCGAAGTGCGTCACGATCTGCGTCAGAAAGAACTCGGCGCAGAAGCGCTCGTCGACGAGAAAATCGACCTGCTGAACCGGGTTCGCATGCGGATTGGCCCAGCCGCCCAGTGAGAGCCGAGGCTCTCGCTCGCGCACCTTCTGTCGCAACGTCCACGCATGCTCAACGCATCGAGGCCGTCCGACGGTTTTGTCGCCGCCAAGGACGACGAGCGACGTGAAGCCGAGCTGCCAGGCCTGCTGCGCGTACGAGAGACAGAATTCGAGCGAGTGCTTGCTCGTGAGAAACGGGACCACAAGGTCCCGAGGCAAGTCGCGCCCGAGATTCGCACTCAGGTGCCGGAGGTTGTTTTCCTCCTGCGTGCCGACGGCACTGTCGGTGAGAAAGACTGGGATGGCCTGACGTGTGAGCCGGCGGATGCCGTGATATGTATCGATCCAGGCGTCGATGCCACGGCTCGCATCGAGGTCTGCACGAGGCGGCCGCAATTCCGCGGCGACGATCGCGGGCTGGCGGCGCAACACGTCATGAAACATGCAAGAGCGACAGCGTAGCACCGACTCTCTGTGAACAATCTCACCAAAGCCTGATATCGTCGTCTTCCTCGGCGTGGCACATCTGACCTTTCTCGGCGCGGCCCGCACCGTCACCGGGTCCAAGTACCTGCTCGAACACGACGGCTCGCGCGTTCTTTTCGACTGTGGCCTCTTCCAGGGGTTGAAGGAACTGCGCATGCGCAACTGGGCGGACTTTCCGGTAGCGTCCGACTCGATTCACGCAGTGGTCTTGACGCACGCGCATCTCGACCACGTGGGCTATCTTCCGCGGCTGACCGCGCAGGGATTCAAGGGCCGTGTGTTCTGCACCGCGGGAACGAAGGACCTGTGTCAGCTCGTCCTGCCTGACGCAGGACGGATTCAGGAAGAAGATGCGCGACAGGCGAACCGGCACGGCTACACCAAACACACACCCGCCCTTCCGCTCTATACCGAGAGCGATGCGTTCGCGGCGCTGACGCATCTGCAGCCCATCGGCTATGAGCGCGAGATCGAAATCGTCCCGGGCATTTCGATCGAGATGTTCTCAGCCGGACACCTGCTCGGATCGGCGTTCATCCTCGTGCGGTTGAAGGGCGGCAAATCGATTCTCTTCGGTGGTGACCTCGGGCGATATGACCGTCCTGTGCTGCCCGATCCGCTGCCCCCCCGGAGCGCCGATGTGATGCTCGTCGAGTCGACGTATGGAGACCGCGATCATCCCACCGACGGGACCGAAGAGGCACTGGGCAATGTGATTCGCGACACTGTCAGGCGAGGCGGCAAGCTGATCGTCCCGTCGTTTGCAATCGGCCGCGTCGAAGAGCTCCTCTACTGGATGCGTCGCCTCGAGCAGGACCACCGCATTCCGATCCTTCCTGTGTACGTCGACAGCCCGATGGCCACGGATGGGCTGAAGTTCTACTCCGCACGCGTCGCGGAGTTGGATCCCGACATGCGATCGGAGCACAAGCAGGTATCGCAGTTTGCAACCGGCCGCTTTCAGACGATTGCGTCCCCGCAGCAGTCGAAGGAGCTGACCGCGAGCCGCAGGAGCGCGATCGTCATCTCGTCGAGCGGCATGGCCACCGGGGGTCGCGTGCTGCACCACCTCGCCGCGGCGCTCCCCGACGAGAAGAACACGGTGTTGTTCGTCGGATTCCAGTCAGAAGGCACGCGGGGCCGGGCACTGGTCGAAGGAGCGAAGACGGTGAGAATCCATGGGCGCGACGTTGCCGTCAATGCCCAGATCGTGAGAATCGATTCGATGTCGGCGCACGCCGATCGCAATGAGATTCTCCGCTGGCTTGGCGCCCTCTCCACACCACCAGGACGTTTGTGCCTCGTGCACGGCGAGCCCGGACCGATGGACGCGCTCAAGCTCCGTATCAAGGAACGTCTCGGATGGGACGCCTACACACCGCAACATGGGGAGACGATCGAGCTGTGATCCCCAATCAGACTGCATCCCAGTCGGCGACGATCGCCGCGCGCCCGCACTTCCTCGAGCAGATCGGCGAGGCTGCGGTCGTACAGCTCTATGCCGACGGGTTCGCGTCGCTGTCTCTGCGCGAGAAGACGCTGATCTGGCACTTGTATCTCGCAGCACTCGCCGGGCGTGACATCTACTACGACCAGCGCTACGGGCACAATCTCGAGATGCGCGGCCTGCTCGAGACGATCCTCACGCACGCCGCGCACGTCGACCTCCGGGTGCTGCGCGAGATCCGCGCCTACACGAAATTGTTCTGGATCAACAGCGGTCCCTACAACAATCTGACCGCGCGCAAATTCGTGCTCGGGATCACGCGTGACGAACTCCGGGACGCGGTCGCCCGCGCCACCAGCGACGGAGCGTCGTTCGCGCAGGGACACGACGAGACGCTCGACGCCTTCGTCGACCGGCTCGCCCCGCTCTTCTTCGATGCGGCGATCGATCCGGTCCTGACCAACAAGACGCCCGGTCCGGGCCGCGACATGCTGCAGTCGAGTGCGAACAACTTGTACTGCGGAGTGACCGCTCGGGACCTCGATGACTTCGACGAGCGATATGCGCTCAACTCGCGACTCGTCGCGCAGGATGGCCGCCTGGTCGAAGAGGTGTATCGCGTCGGCGGCCGGTACGATCGGCAGATCCGACGCATCGTCGGCCATCTGACAGACGCACTTCCCTATGCGCCTGCCCGCATGGCAGACGCGCTGCGTGCGCTGATCGGCGTCTATACATCGGGCGAAGACGCTGATCGCGTCGCGTACGACATCGCGTGGGTCCGCGATCAGGAGTCGCCGGTCGACACGATCAACGGCTTCGTCGAAGTCTACATGGATCCTCGAGGCGCCAAGGGCGCATGGGAAGGCATCGTCTGGTACGTCAACGAGGAGAAGACGAAGAAGATCGAGGCGCTCGCGGCCAGCGCGCAGTGGTTCGAAAACCACATGCCGTGGGATCACCGCTATCGAAAGCCACAGGTCACGGGTGTGACCGCGAGAGCCATCGAGGTGGTCGTCGAAACCGGCGATTCCGGACCGCTCACGCCGGTCGGCATCAACCTGCCCAACGACCAGGCGATACGCGAGCAGCATGGAAGCAAATCGGTCTCATTGACGAACGTCGCCGACGCCTACGAGCGTGCCACACCGGAGGCGTTGTGGACCGAGTTCGCGTGGGATGTGGAGGAAGCCGAGCGTGCCAGGACGTGGGGAGGGCTGGCACAGGAGCTCACCACGAATATGCACGAGGTCATCGGCCACGGATCAGGCCGGATGGCCGAAGGTGTGGCGATGCCCCCGCATCGACTTCTCGCGGAACAGTACTCCGCGATCGAAGAAGCACGAGCCGATCTCGTCGCGCTGTACTTTCTGCCCGACCCCAGGCTCGTGACCCTTGGGCTCGTCTCATCGGAGGATCACAATGAGATCGTCCGGTGTGAGTACGAACACTACACTCGAACGGTCCTCGTCCAGTTGCGGCGGGTCCGCGAGGGCGCGCAGCTCGAGGAGGACCACATGCGAGGCCGCCAGATGATTGTCGAGTGGCTCCGTGCACACACGGCCGCGATCGAGGTACGGCGCCGAGAGAGCAAGACCTACTTCGTCATGACCGATCCGCGCGCGTTTCGCGATGGTGCAGGTCGACTGCTCGCCGAGGTTCAGCGGATCAAGAGCGAGGGCGACTACGACGCCGCCCGCGCGCTGTTCGAGACCTACGGCATTCGCATCGATACTGCGCTCCGTGACGAGGTCGTCGCGCGCGTCGATCGTCTGCAGCTGCCTTCGTATACGGGATTCGTGATGCCGAGGCTGGACGCCCGGCGCGATCACGCCGGCGCGATCGTCGACGTCGAGATCTCGTACCCCTGTGATCTCGAATCGCAGATGCTCGAGTACTCGGCGTTCGCGCGTCTGGGCCCGTAGGGCCGCGAAGCCCCGGTTCCATCGACGATGTTCTCGAATCGTCTGCCGGCGCACGCCGAGATCAACGCGATCAGCCGCGCGGTCGAATCGCTGCGCGCCGCCGGCGCCTCGATCGTCGATCTCACGGAGTCGAATCCCACCCGCGCAGGGATCCCATATCCCGACGATCTGCTGGACGCGCTCAGCGAGCGGCGCGCGCTGCGGTACGCGCCGCAGCCGCTCGGTGTCATGACCGCACGACAGGCCGTTGCGGACGATTTCGCGCGTCGCGGCGTCGGCATCGACCCCGGGTGCGTCGTGCTCTCGTCGAGCACGAGCGAAGCCTACAGCTGGGTGTTCAAACTGCTGTGCGATCCCGGAACGAGCGTGCTGGTGCCGCAGCCGAGCTATCCGTTGTTCGAACACCTGACCAGGCTCGATTCGGTCCAGCCAGTACCTTATGCGCTTCGGTATCACGGGCGATGGGAAATCGATCTTGATTCACTGGCCGCAGCGCCCGCGGAGACGAAGGCGGTACTGCTCGTCTCACCGAACAATCCAACGGGATCGTTTGTCTCGCGGCACGAAGCGGACGCGATTGTCACGCTGTGCCGCGAACGGGGATGGGCGCTCGTTGCCGATGAGGTCTTCGCCGAGTACGCGGTCGAAACGACCGCGCCGCCGACCGAAATCGTGCACGACAATTCGGTGTTGTCGTTTACGCTGGGAGGAGCCTCGAAGTCGCTGGGGCTGCCGCAGATCAAGATCGCGTGGATGCTGGTCGGCGGGCCTCGGCCGATGAGAGACGAGGCGCTGGCACGGTTGGAGCTCATCGCCGATACCTACCTCTCGGTCAGTACTCCTGTGCAGATCGCGTTGCCCGATTTGTTCGCTCGTGGCGGCGTCGTACGACGCGCGATTCAGGAACGGCTCGTGCGGAACGCAGCACGCGCACACGAGCTGGCACGGCGATACGCGTCGTGTGATGTTCTTGGCGTGGAAGGCGGATGGTCCGCAGTGATACGAGTACCAGCGGTGCGTGGAGAAGAGACGCTCGTCATCGACCTGGTGCAGCGCGAACACGTGCTGGTGCATCCTGGTTACTTCTTCGACTTCCCGCACGAAGCCTTCCTGGTGGTCAGTCTCCTGCCGCCCGAGGATGTGTTCACTGACGCCCTCGATCGCGTGCTCCGCGTCGCCTCGTCGTAGCGACCCGACCTCGTCATGACCCGCTCCCCGGAATCGCGCCGTGCCGGCATTCTCGTGCCGTTGTTCTCGGTGCCCTCATCGCAAAGCTGGGGGATTGGCGAGTTCACCGACCTTCCTCGATTCGGCGCGTGGCTCGAGCGCGGCGGCCAGCGCGTGGTGGTGATGCTCCCGCTCAGCGAGATGCCGCCGGGCGAGACGTCGCCATATTCGGCCTTGAGCGTGATGGCGATCGATCCCCAATTCATCACGCTCGATGCCGTCGACGACTTCCGAGCGATCGGAGGAGAAGCGGCGCTCGAGCCGGAGCTGCGCGACGAGATCGCTGTGGCGCGCGCGGCGCGCGCCATCGACTATGGGCACGTACGGCATCTGAAAGAGATCGCCTTGCGGCGGTCGTTCGCCCGGTTCAAGGACGACGAGTGGGCGAAGGACGGGGCGCGCGCCGGCGCGCTGCGCGAATACATTTCCGCGCAGTCGTGGTGGCTGGACGACTATGCCTTGTTTCGCGCCCTCAAAAAGCATCACGGCAAGCAGCCGTGGCTCGAATGGCCGGAGCCGATTCGTGTGCGGCGCCCTGAGGCACTTGCGGCGGCACGCGTCGATCTGGCGGATGAAATGCTGTATCGGCAGTATCTCCAGTGGATCGCCGGTAGCCAGTGGGCAGCCGCGCGGGCGGCGCTGCCCGGTGTCAAGGTCTTCGGCGACCTGCCATTCGCGGTCGGCACCGAGAGTGCCGACGTCTGGGCGCGCCAGGACGAATTCCGATTGGACCTCTCGATCGGCGTCCCGCCCGATGCTTTCAGCGCGACCGGACAGGATTGGCGACTGCCTGCGTATCGATGGGACGTGCTGGCCGAGCGCGACTTCACGCTGTTGCGTCAGCGGGCGGCGCGCTGCGCCGACCTGTTCGACGGGTATCGCGTCGATCACCTCGTCGGCTTCTTCCGGATGTACACGAGACCGATGTCGGGCGGACAGGGGTCGTTCACTCCCGTCGAGCAGAGCGCGCAGCAGGCGCTCGGAGAGTGGATCCTCGGCGTGTTCCAGCAGTCAGGAGCGGAAATCATTGCGGAGGATTTGGGCGTCGTTCCCGACTTCGTTCGCGACTCGCTCGAGCAGCTGTCGATTCCCGGCTACAAGGTTCTCAGATGGGAACGCCAGTGGCACGTCAAGGGCCAGCCCTTCAAGGATCCAGTCACCTATCCTCGCGTAGCGGTCGCGACGTCGGGGACCCACGACACCGAGCCGCTTGCCGTCTGGTGGGAGACCGCGCCGCTCGAAGAGCGGGAAGCGGTTCTCGAGATTCCCTCGATCCGCTCCTGTCTCAGCGCGGAAGACCGCATCCGGACCGTCCAGTCAGCCGACCTCTCGTCGTCTCTGCGTGACGCGCTCCTCGAAGCGCTCTTTGCCTCGGGCGCCGATCTGCTCGTGCTCCCGATTCAGGATGTGTTTGGCTGGCGCGATCGCATCAACGAGCCGGCCACGGTCGGCCCACACAATTGGAGCTGGAAGCTTCCGTGGGCGAGCGATCGGTTGCTCGCCGTGCCCGAGGCGGTCGAGACCTCGGAACGACTCAGGCGGTGGACGGAGAAGTATCGCCGATGACACGCGCACGGCTGACCTGGCCGCCGCAGCCTTGGCGAAGGTTGAAGCCTGCGCGCTAAGAAGACTTGCTGATCTTCGCCCAGGTGTCTTTCAGGGTCACGGTGCGGTTGAACACGGGTGTGCCGGGACGCGAATCAGGGTCCACGCAGAAATAACCCTGACGTTCGAACTGGAAGCGCGTTCCGGGTTTTGCGCCTGCGAGCGATGGCTCGACCTTGCAACCGGTGAGGACCTCGAGCGACGCGGGATTCAGATCGTCGAGTGGATCGCGCCCGCCCGACGACGGGTCTTCCGAGCTGAACAGCCGGCCGTAGAGCCGCACTTCCGCGTCGACGGCGTGGCCGGCCGACACCCAATGAATGGCCTTCACGCGTCGGGTGGTCGTCGCGTCGCGCAGGGAATTGGCATCAATCGTCGCGCGGAGTTCGATGATTTCTCCCGATGCGTCCTTGACTACCCGTTCGCATTTCAGGATGTACGCGTACCGCAGGCGCACTTCGGCGCCGGGTGACAACCGGAAGAACTTCTTGGGCGGCGTTTCCATGAAGTCGTCGCGATCGATGTAGATCACGCGCGAGAACGGCACGGGTCGCCTCCCGGCGCTCGAATCTTCCGGGTTCTGGTCGGCTGCGACGTCCTCGACCCGATCCTCGGGATAGTTCTCGATGACCACCTTGAGCGGCCTGAGCACGGCGAGCGCCCGCAGCGCGCGACGATTCAGGTCTTCGCGCACGGTGTGCTCGAGCAGCGCGACGTCGATGACGTTCTCCTTCTTGGCGACACCGATCCGCGAGCAGAAATCGCGGATCGCTTCGGGCGTGTAGCCACGACGCCGGATGCCGGCAATCGTCGGCATCCGCGGGTCGTCCCATCCCGCCACGAGCTTCTGCTCGACCAGCGCGAGCAGCTTCCGCTTGCTCATCACCGTGTAATTCAGGTTCAACCGCGCGAACTCGATCTGCTGCGGGCGCGACTGGAATGCTCCCGTGTGACGAAGGTTGTCCACGACCCAGTCGTACAACGGCCGATGGTCCTCGAATTCCAGCGTGCACAACGAATGCGTGATGCCTTCGAGCGCGTCGGAGATCGGGTGCGCGTAGTCGTAGGTCGGATAGATCGACCACGTCGAGCCGGTTCTGTGATGCGCCGCATGGCGGATGCGGTACAGCGTCGGGTCTCGCATGTTGATGTTCGGCGACGACATGTCGATTGCCGCCCGCAGCACGTGCGTGCCATCGGGAAATTCGCCGGCGCGCATGCGTCTGAACAGATCGAGATTGTCCTCGACGGGGCGGCTGCGATACGGACTGTTCTTCCCGACTTCGGTGAGCGTACCGCGATAGTCACGGATTTCGTCGGCCGTCAGGCTGTCGACGTACGCCTTGCCGTCACGGATCAACTGCTCGGCAAAGCCATAGAGCTGCTCGAAGTAGTCGGAGGCGTAGAAGAGTCGGTCGGACCAGTCGAATCCCAGCCAGCGGACATCCTCCTGGATCGACTCGACGTACTCGGTGTCTTCCTTGGCAGGATTCGTGTCGTCGAAACGGAGGTTGCAGGCTCCGAGGAATTCTTCGGCGACACCGAAGTTCAGACAGATCGATTTGGCATGCCCGATGTGCAGGTATCCGTTGGGTTCTGGTGGAAACCGGGTGTGCACATGACCGCTGTGACGGCCGGCGCGCACGTCGTTCGTCACGATTTCTCGAATGAAGTCCATTGGACGCGCCGACTCGAGCGTTGGCAAAGGTTCGGACATGGAGAAACCCTGATTTTACTTGGTTCAGGGCGTTTTCACGGAACCTTCTGCCCGTCGTCGACTTCAGGATCGGTCGTGGCCTCGTCGGGGAGTCCCATGAGTCCCGCCTGTTTGAGCACGCGCGGGACGGTATCAATCGGCTCTGACAGCGGGAGTTCACCAGCAGTCGTGACGTCGAGTTCCTTCAGACGCCGCGCGCTCACGAGCACGCGGCTTTCAAACGATCCTGCGGCTTTGTTGTACGCCTGCACCGCGCCATCGAGTTTCTTGCGCATGTCGTCGAAGTGGTCGGTGAAGATCAACAGACGTTCGTAGAGATCTTTTCCGAGCCGCGCCACTTCACGGTAGTTGTCGGTCAGCGCCTCCTGACGCCACGAATGTGCGACGGTCGTCAGCAGCGCGATCAACGTGATCGGGCTCGCGAGCAATACCCGCTGCTGCAGCCCGCGCTCGATGAGCGTCAGATCGTGCTGGAGCGCGGCGCTGAAGAGCGTCTCGCCCGGCAGGAACATGACGACCATTTCAGGAGAGTTGCCCAATTGTTCCCAGTACGCCTTGCCGCCAAGCTTGTCCATGTGCTCGCGAACCTGTCGGGCGTGCGCCTGCAGCCGCACCGAGCGGGTCTCTTCGTCCGCGGCCTCCTGCGCATCGAGGAACGCCTCGAGCGGGGCTTTGGCATCGACGACGATCTGCTTGCTGCCGGGGAGATGCACGATCAAATCGGGACGGAGTCGGCCACCGTTGTCGGAATAGAGTCCTGGCTGTTCGTCGAAGTCACACCGATGCAGCATGCCGGCGATCTCGACGACGCGCCGCAGCTGCATTTCGCCCCAGCGTCCGCGTACTGCAGGAGTCCGCAGTGCCCGCGAGAGCGTGTTCGTGGCAGTGCCGAGGGCCAGTACCTGCTGCGACAGGCGTGAATACGCCTCGATGCGTTCGCGTTCGGCGTGATCGAGTCGCTCGTCGAGTCGGGTCAGCGTATCGGTGATCGGCTGTCGATACCGCTCGAACGACGTCCGAGCCAGATCGAAGAACGAGTTTCGATTGTCTTTCAGCGCTTCGGCGGCCAGTGCCTGAAACGTATCGCGGAGTTTCTGATCGGTCTTGTCGACGAGCGCTTGCGCCGTTCCCGCCGCCTGCTTATGACGCTCGACTTCTTCGCGGAGCGATCTGAGCCGGGCGATCAGATAGGCCACGACGGCCGACACTCCCGCCAGGCCAAAGGTCACCCACCATTCCATGAATGACCCCATTGTGCCCTATCGCGCCGTATTGTGATCGACCCGCAGGCCGATCCCTCCCTGCACCGTCGCGCGAGCCGACCCCGGACCGCACCCGCACTGTCAGCCGGTAGAATCAGAGCGTGGCCGTCCTGGCGCCGTTTCGCGCTCTCCGTCCCGCTCCGTCTGTCGCATCACTGGTCGCGGCCGTTCCCTACGATGTCGTGACTACCGAGGAAGCACGGACGAAGGCTGAAGGAAACGCGCTCAGTTTTCTCCACGTCTCGCGCGCCGAGATCGATCTTCCGCCTGGCACCGATCCACACTCTGATCGGGTTTACGCCCAGGCCGTTGCGAACTACGCCACGCTGAAACGTGCGGCGCCGATGCTCGAAGAGACCACTCGGAGCGTATACGTCTACCGGCTGCGTGCGAACGGTCACGAGCAGACGGGGATTGGTGCGTGCTACTCGATCGACGAGTACGAGCGTGATGTCATCAAGAAGCACGAGCGAACACGACAAGACAAGGAAGACGATCGTACGCGCCACTTACTGGACCTTCGCGCGCAGACGGGGCCGGTGTTTCTCGTCTACCGCGGCGTCGCGTCGGTCGACGCAGTCGTTCGGCGCGTCTCGACGGGTGCGCCGCTATACGATTTCATCGCCGCCGACTCGGTGCAGCACACGCTCTGGCGCGTCGACGGGCGAGAGGCGCAAACGCTGGTCGACCTGTTTGGCAAGATCCCCGCGTTGTATATCGCCGATGGTCATCATCGCGCCGCCAGCGCGGCGCGCGCGCGGCGCCAACTCCAGGGGTCGTCGGCAGCTGCCGGTGAATGGGACACATTTCTTGCGGTCGCGTTCCCCGATGCTCAAGTGCGCATCCTCCCTTACAACCGCGTGGTGCGGGATCTTGGCAGCCTGACAAGTGCCTCGCTGTTGCGCGCGCTTGCCGAACGGTTCACCATCAGAGACGGCCCTCCCGTTCCCGAACGGCGAGGGGAGGCCGCGATGTTCGTGGATGGTCGCTGGCACACGATCGTGTTGCGCAAGCCCGGACCAGAGCCTTCTCCGATGGATCGCCTCGACGTCAGCCGGCTGCAGGACGATGTGCTGACGCCGATCCTCGGTATCGGTGACGTCCGTTCGGACGCGCGGATCGATTTCGTGGGAGGCGCGCGAGGAACTGCGGAGCTCGAGCGGCTCGTACGCTCGGGCGGCTCAGCAGTGGCATTCTCGATGTATCCCACCAGCGTGGATGATTTGATGGCGATCGCCGATGCCGGCGGCATCATGCCGCCCAAGTCCACGTGGTTCGAGCCGAAGCTCAGAGACGGATTGTTGATTCACGAGATCTGATCGGCGGCTCAACACAGCGCGAACCGCCAACGACCGCAGCTCCAGTAAAGAAGGACTTCATGCCGACGACGTCAACACGTATCTTCAACTTCTCCGCGGGTCCGGCGGTGCTGCCGCTGCCAGTGCTCGAACAGGCGCAGCGGGAACTGGTGTCGCTGCCGGGGGTTGGCATGTCGGTGATGGAAATCAGTCACCGCTCGAAGACGTTCGAGGATCTGCTGGGCACCGCGACTGCCGATCTTCGGGAGCTGGCGTCCATCCCGACGCACTATCGCGTGTTGATGCTGCAGGGTGGCGCGAGTCTGCAGTTCTCGATGGTTCCGATGAATCTGCTCGGCACCGGGCAGACCGCTGATTACGTCGACACAGGAACGTGGGCCGGCAAAGCCATCAAGGAGGCGGTGCGCGTCGGCCGCGTCAACGTCACCGGCTCGACGAAGGCGGATGGCTACAACCGCATCCCATCGCTGCCTGAACTGTCGCTGACGCCTGGCGCTGCCTACGTGCACATCACCACGAACAACACGATCGAAGGGACCGAATGGCGCGCCCTTCCAACCGTTGCCGCGGATGTGCCGCTCGTCGCCGACGCTTCGTCCGACATCCTGAGCGCTCCGATCGACGTCGGTCGTTTCGGCCTTCTGTATGCGGGTGCCCAGAAGAACCTCGGGCCCTCCGGCGTCACGCTCGTCATCATCCGGGACGATCTGCTGCAGCGCTCGCAATCGAGCCTTTCCTCGATGCTGAACTACAAGGTGATGGCCGAGAACAACTCGCTGTACAACACGCCAAACACCTTCGGCATCTACGTTCTGGGACTGACGATGAAGTGGCTGAAGTCGCTCGGCGGGCTCACTGCGATCGCGCGCGTCAACGAGCGTAAAGCAGCCAAGCTCTATGCCGAGATCGATCGCACCGGCTTCTATCGTGGCACCGCGCAGGCGTCGAGCCGTTCGCTCATGAACGTGACATTCCGGCTGCGCACCGAGGAGCTGGAAAAGATGTTCGACAAAGAGGCGACTGCGGCAGGTCTCGATGGTCTCAAGGGCCACCGATCCGTTGGCGGTATGCGTGCCTCGATCTACAACGCGTTTCCGGAGGAAGGCGTCGACGCGCTCGTGGATTTCATGCGCGAATTCGAGCGGAAACGGGGGTGAGGATCAATGCGTGGGCGATCGAAACGGTCCTCGCCGTCCTCGTCGCCGCCGCCTCCGCCGCGGACGTTCGGCGGCCTCCTTGGCATCCCCTTCATAGGCCCCGGCCGCTTCGATGAACCCGCGCCAGTGTTCGACCGCATCAGGGGCCTGGCCGTGAATGTCCAGCCATGTCAACGCTTCACGGAACGGCCCTCGGTGCATGAGCGCGCGCCGCGCGCGCGGTGACAGCGACGTATCCATCAACCGGCGTTGCAGCCCCAGAATCTGACGAAGCCGCTCCACATCACGGCGAGCCAACGGCAGTATGCCCATCGAAAGGCGCGGCTCCTTTTTGCCGTTGCCCTCGGAGGCTGGCGGCGTGAGCGTCTGCAGCGAGTGGCCGAGCGGGACGATCAGCGATCCCATGAGAACGGCATTGGTCAGCGTATCGGGGATGGTCTCGAACCTCCGGCGATAGGCGTCGAGCGCGGCAAGCGACTGCCACAGCTTCGGCTTCGCATTTGCCTGAAGCTGGTGGGCGACCGGCTCGAGCAGACCGCGTTCGGCCAGCATCTGGAACGCGCGTTCAGACGCGCCCGAGCGCAGGAGCTTGTAGAACTCTTCGATCAGACGCGCCGGGGCGCTGCGGGCGATCTCTCCCCGCGTGTCGACGATGGCCTCGTCAATCGGCGGATCGATTCGAAAATCGAGGCGCGCCGCCATCGCCACCGCGCGCAGCATGCGAACCGGATCTTCGCGAAAGCGTTCGCGCGGCTCGCCGATGCAGCGGATCAACCCATTACGCAGATCGGCCAGACCGCCCGTGTAATCGATGATCGAGAAGGTCCCGATGTCATAGAACAGGGCGTTGATCGTGAAGTCGCGCCGGAACGCATCCTCTTCGGGCGTGCCGAACGTGTTGTCCCGGTGCACGAAATGATCGTGCGCGCTGTCGTCGACGGAGGCGGCGGGGTCGCGCGGGACGGCGTCCGGCGATGTCGGCGGCTCGGCCGGTTGGATGTCGGCGACGACCTCGGCCTCATCAGCACCGAGCGGACGACGGAACGTGGCGACTTCAATCGTCTTCATTCCGAAGCGGACATGGGCCAGCCGGAAGCGTCGGCCGATGATCCAGCAGTTCCGGAACAGCTTCTTGACCTGGTATGGATGGGCGGACGTGCCGACGTCGAAGTCCTTCGGCTTGCGGCCAAGCAGCAGATCGCGGACGCTGCCGCCTACGAGATAGGCGATGTAGTTGCTGTGATGGAGCCGGTACAGGACCTTCAGCGCGTCGGGGTCGATATGTTTGCGCGAGATCGAATGCGCCTCCCGCGCCAGGACGACCGGGTCACCCATCGGCCTCAAATTGTAGGTCGACCCCGCTGCGATGCGCTACGATGCGCGGATGAGGACGGGATGCATCACAGTGCTGACGTTGCTCCTTGCCTGCGCCGCGAGTGGTGTCGCGCAGGCGGCCGAGCCGCCGGCGCTCGTCAAGGCGCGCGCGTTGTACAACGAAGGGGATTACGAAGGGGCGATCGATGCGGCT
The DNA here is from genome assembly GCA_036407095.1 of Vicinamibacterales bacterium. Taxonomy (GTDB): domain Bacteria; phylum Acidobacteriota; class Vicinamibacteria; order Vicinamibacterales; family UBA2999; genus Gp6-AA40. The sequence goes on from DASWZV010000039.1 coordinate 109,187, forward strand.
GCCGTCTCGCGACGTCAGACGGGCTGGGCCGATGCGTCCGCGCTCGTCATCGGACGCTCGCATCTCGAGCGCTACCGGCAGCGGGCCGATCCGAAGGACCTGACGGCGGCGCGCGAAGCGCTCATGACCGTCCGGCTGGCGACCCTGGCGCCGCGCGATCAGGTCGATCTCATCATCGGGCTCGGTCTGTCCCTGTATCATGGCGAAATCTTCGGTGCGGCCGCCAACCTGTTCGATACTGCGTTGACACGCAGTGCGCTCATCCCGGCGCGCGATCGGATGATGCTGCTCGACTGGTGGGCGACTGCGCTCGATCGTGAGGCGCAGACGCGGCCTGCCGATCGGCGCCGCGTGCTGTTCGAGCGCATCACCGTACGGATGCAGGAAGAGCAGCGCCAGGATCCGGGCAGTGCGGTCGCCAACTACTGGCTCGCCGTCGCCGCACGCGGTGCTGGTGATCTCGAGGGGGCCTGGGATGCCGCCATCGCCGGGTGGGTCGCCTCGACGCTCTCACCCGAGACCACCGAGAGACTGAGAGAGGATCTCGAGCGCCTGGTGCAGCAGGCGCTCATCCCGGAGCGATCACGCGCGATGGCGCCGCGTGACGCTCAAGAAGCGATGGCGTCGCTGCGGGCGCAATGGGAGCTCGTCAAGCAGCAGTGGAAGTAGCGCGTCACCCGATCTTACGTACACTGAAACTGAATGAGTGGACGGCTTCCCCTGTCGTCGACGCGGGGATGACCGGCACCTTGCCGAACTCGTCAGCCGAAAACGCGTTCGGATACAAGCGCAGGTTGTACTCCGCTTCGACCCTCCAGCTTTTTCCAACCGGAAACATGACCCCGATCGGCCGCACTTTGAGCGCGACGTTCGTGAAGGAGTCGAATCCTGACCCGAACAGAAGGTTGTAAGACACGCCCAGCACGCCGTGGTAGACGGAAAAGCGATTCTCGCGCGGCGATCGCCAGCTCTCGATTTCCAGCATCGGATCGAATGCCAGCATTCCGATCTTGAAGAATTGGTAATCCTGTCCTTCTGCATTTTTTCCAGTCGAGAAGTACGGTCCGCCTTCGAGCGTCAGGCGAAACTTGCTCTGCCCGCCAGGCCCGGCGATCTTCATTCCCGGAGGTTCGTTGCAGCGTTCGAAGGTGCCGTCCACAGCGACCCGGCACTGGAACAGGATTCCGACCATTTGGGGGCCGCTCATCCCAATAATCACCTCGATGAGGCCGGCACTCCCCGGTCGTGGAAACGCAAGCAGCGCCACGACGAGGCATATGGCCATCCGCAGTCCATGCAGTTTCATCTGAGCCTCCAGGCGGCTGCTATCGGCGCCGCTGGCCGTCGAACAGGAGACGTGCTTCACCGGTCTGGTGGAGATCTTTGGCGTCTTTCCGCACCCGGGTGTGTGGTCGCCCTGGTTCATCCGGGGAGTACACGAGCAGGTCATCGTTCGTAGTACCAATAACGAGACCGCTTCGACCATCGAACGTCACGACCGGGTACAGTTCCCAGTTAATCCCACGGGGGGCCGTCGACGTGGCGACGAGCAGAAATGCGACGGCTACGGCGCCCCATCTCCACACGCGCACCGTCGGCGGCGAGGCGGCGCGTTGCTCGAGACGCGGAAAAAGGCGCCATGCCGCCAGTGCCATCAGCATGCTCAGATACGTCGAGACCAAGAAGTGACGAGTGTGGAGTTCGATACCGGCAGTTCCGAGGATTGAGAGGTCCATCGACGTCGACGGGTCGGCTTCGAGCGCGAACAACGCGTCGAAGAGACTGGCAAAGATGAAGAAGTTGACAACAATCCACGACCCAGCGCCCGCAAGGACGACCGCGGCCGCTGTGGCCGCCGGATCCCACGAATCTGCGAGAGCAACGAACCGGTTCCACATGGTGGGAATGAGCTTGACCGGCAACAGTCGCAGCGCCGAGATCACCCCAATCGCGGCGGCGCCAATCAACCAATAAAAGACAATCGGGAATACCCCATGACTGCCAAGCACGAATGCGTCCACCAGACCCCGCGAGAACTCTGAATCGACATGAAGGATGCGATCGAAGAACCGGGCAGTAATAAACCCAAGCGCGCCCGTCAATGCCACGAGTCCGACGACGAATGTGGCGCCGCGCCCGACGTATTGTCGTGTGGTGAGACGATCCGGCCGCACGTCTCGTGAGGGCCGGGGCAGAGGACTGCTCGGCTCGCCTGAGAGCTTGTCCTCCATCTCGCCGGCCGAGACAAACCGTTGCGCCGGATCGGGATGAACGGCCCGTTCCACGATCTCGATGAACGACCGTGGAAGATCCGATCGCTCGTCTCGCAGGCGTCGCCTCAAGCCCTGGTCGTGCGCGTCGAGGATTGCCGACGGTGAGGCGGCTTCCACTGGATAGCGGCCCGATACGAGGTGATAGAGCAGAACGCCGACGGCGTAGATATCGCTCTGCACGCTCGCGTCGCCGCCGCGCAGCAGTTCCGGGGCGAGATACAGCGGGGTTCCATGCTGGCGTCCGCCGAGGGAGGTATCGTTGACGAGCTCCCCGGCGCCGAAATCCATCAGGATGATGCGGCCGCCGTCCGAGGCGCGCATGACGTTCTGCGCTTTCACGTCTCGATGAATCAGCTTTGCCTGATGAACCGCCGAGAGCGCCTTGCAGACTTCTTGGCCGACGTAGACGGCCTCACCCGGACTGAGACGACCTTTGGCCACACGCGCCGCGAGCGTGTCGCCGTCGATGAAGTCCATCCAGAAGCCGACGCGTCCGTCGTGACGGTCGGCGCCGTGAACGGTGACGACATTCGAGTGCCGAACGCGGGCGAGCTTCCGAGCCTCGTGCAGAATCAGCGATGGTGAGACGCGATCTTCGATTTCGCGTTTGAGCAGCTTGAGCGCGACCGGATGGTCGAGCCAGGTGTCGTGCGCCTGGAACACCTCGCCAAACGCACCCTCACCAATCTTGCGGACGAGGAGGAGGTGTCCCCACACGTTTTCCCGCGTCGCCGGCGTTCCCTCAGCCGGTGATCGCGGTACGCCAATCGGGCGGTCGGCAGGCCAGCCGCCGATCGGCGTCGTGGCCCGATCGGTGACGATGTCATCCTCGGCCAGCGTGACATCGTCGATGTGCGATCGATGGACTTCGGCGACTTCCGCGATCAGGCGCAACTGGCGAATACGTGCACGCGTCGCCTCGTTGGTCGCGGCTCTCTCGAGCTCGTCCCAGTCGACGGACCCGCCGTCGGCGATCAACTCGAGCAGTTGGCCGAGATCGTCGGAGTGCCCTGACATTCACCCGAGCTCCACAAGCGCGGGTGTAACAATACTACGCCCCCCGTTAACTACGGTCGGCCATTGCCTCGAGCAGGTTCTTGATCGCCCGGACGACAGTCATCCGTGCCGCGTCGGCACTCGGTTTCGACAGCGCCAGCGCGATCTCTTCGTAGCTCTGTTGCAGTTCGAGCCGCGCGATGATCGCCTCGCGATCGATCGGACGGAGGCGGTTCAAGGCCGCCTCGTAATGGGCCACGCCTTCCCGCCCGATCGCCTGTTCGAGCGGAGACGGGCTGTCGTCCTGTTGTTCATCGGACAGGGGCTGAGGGGTAGGACGCGCTTTGACCTTCCTGATTTCGTCCTTGATGTGATTGTCGATCGCTTGACGGAGATAGGCTTGAAGTGCCCCCGGATGGCGAACTTCAAACGTCTGGAGATGGGGCAGGGCCCTGAGTACCGCGTTCTGCACGAGATCCTGGGTCTCGGCGAGGCCGCGCGCCCACTGCGGCAAGCGTCCTCTGGCCCATCGCCTCAACGGCGGCAGCGATCGTTCGACGAGTTGATTGATGGCCTCTTGATCGCCCCCTTTGAACCGCTCGAGGAGGTCAACGGTGCTGGTCATTCCGACGGGTCGTTCCGGGTCTTTTTGCACAGAATTGGTTGCCTGGCGCATGGTAACTCCAGTTCCCGGCGCCGACAACCTTGCCGCGGCGCGCATGCCCCGGAACCCCCTCCGATCTAGTCAACGGGAGCGCTCGGAAAACCGAACAGCGGCGAGGCACGGGTGTGCTCAGGGCTTGGCGTCGTTCCAGTTGTCTCCGATGCCCACGTCAACCGTTAGAGGGACGCTCAACGAGGCGGCGTGCTCCATCCGTTCGCGGACGACTTCCGCGGTGGCGGACGCCTCCTCGCGTGGACTTTCGAAGAGCAGTTCGTCGTGCACCGTGAGGATCATGCGCGCACGGAGGCCTCGTTGCGGCAGCACCGCGTGCAGGTCGATCATTGCCTTCTTCAAGATGTCGGCGGCGGTGCCCTGAATCGGCATGTTCACCGCCTCGCGCTCGGCCTGACTGCGCATCTGGAAATTGCGGCTCGTCAGGTTCGGCACGAGTCGACGCCGTCCGAACATCGTTCGCACGACACCGGTGACGCGCGCCTCCTCGAGCAGGCCATCGATGAACGCGCGCACCCGCGGGAAGCCAATGAAGTACGCCTCGATGAATTCCTGCGCGGCCTCCTGCGTCACGTTGATGTCCTTGGCCAGCGTGAACGGGGTCTTCCCGTACAGCACGGCGTAGTTGACCATCTTGGACTTGCTGCGCAGCTCGTGCGGGTCGAGGCCGCTGGCCGGGCCGAACAGTTTCCGCGCCGTGCGTTCGTGAATGTCTTCACCCGATCGGAACGACTCGATGAGCGCTTCCTCATCCGCCATGTGCGCGAGCACGCGCAGCTCGATCTGCGAGTAGTCCGCAGAAATGAGCACGTGATCCGGTGCGGCGACAAACGCACGACGGATCTCGCGACCGAGCTCGCTTCGGATGGGAATGTTCTGCAGATTCGGGTCTGAGCTGCTCAAACGGCCGGTTGCAGCGACGGCCTGGTTGAAGCTCGTATGCACGCGGCCGGTCGTCGGATGCACCATCGCCGGCAGGGCGTCGATGTAAGTGCTCTTGAGCTTCTGCAATCCGCGCCAGTCGAGGATGAGGCGGGGCAGTTTGTGTGCCAGCGCGAGCTCCTCGAGCACTTCGGCCGCCGTCGAAATCGATCGGGTTTTGCCGGTCTTTTTCGCTGCGGGCAGATCGAGCTTCTCGAACAGAATCCGACCCAGCTGCTGGGGAGAGTTGATGTTGAACGCCTCTCCCGCCAGTTCGTAGATCCGCGAGGTGTGTTCGGCGAGTTTCTCTTCGAGGTGCCGTGACTGATCGCCCAGCGCCGGGACGTCCACCAGGATGCCCTGTTGCTCGATATCTGCGAGGACCGGGAGCAGCGGCATCTCGAGCTCACGAAGCACCGGGTCGAGCTCTTCCACCGACACGCGAGCGGACAGCACCTCCGACAGCTGCCACGCGAGGTCCGCGCGTTCGCCGACGTAGTTGAGAACCGACTCCGGAGCGAGGCGGGCGATCGGGACAGCACGCGCTCCCTTGCCACGAAGGTCGTCCTCCGTGAGCGCTTTGTATCCGACGTGCTCGAGGGCGAGCGTCTCGAGCCCGTGCCCTCCCAGTCGTGTGGCATCGAGCACGTAGCTCGCGAGCATCGAGTCGAAGCTGAGGCCCTGCATCGCGATTCCATGACGGGCCAGCACGATCATGTCGATCTTGACGTCATGCCCGCGTTTGCGAATCGAGGCGTCCTCGAATACCGGGCGCAAGCGTTCGAACACGACGTCTCTCGCGAGTTGCGAAGGTCGCGCTGCGGCGGCCAGCAGATCCAAGCCGCCGTCCTCATCGGCTTCATGGCCGAGGGGCACATATCGCGCCTGCCTGGCGCCGGTCGAGAACGCCAGGCCCACGATGTGCGCCCGCATGGCAGCGACGTCATCCGTGATCACGCGCATCGCGAACTCACCACGCGCCTGGAGATCGCCGATGAGTGTCGAGAGATCGCCGTCCGAATCGACCAGCGCGTAGTCTTTCTGAATCGTGTCTGCGGTCGGGGCGTATTCGGCGACGATCGTGCGAAACGCGAGTCGCGAGAACAGCTCGTAGCAGCGCTCGCGTGTCGGTCCGCGATAGCGAAGCGAGTCGAACTCGACGTCGAGCGGGACGTCGGTGCGAATCGTGACCAGGTCCCGGCTCGTGAGCGCCTCAGCGCGATGCGTTTGCAGCGCTTCGCGCTGCTTCGGTTTCAGCTCGGCACTGCGTTCGAGCAGCGCATCGAGGCTGCCGAAGGTCGTCACGAGATCGATTGCCCCTTTCTTCCCGATGCCGGGCACGCCTGCGACGTTGTCGCTCGTATCGCCGACGAGTGCCAGCACGTCGATCACCTGAGACGGCTTGACGCCAAACTTCTCCACGACGCCAGACGCATCGAACCAGGCCCCGTCCTCTCTCGGGTCGTAGATCCGGACGCCGTCGCGCACGAGTTGAAAGAAGTCCTTGTCGATCGAGACGATCGCCACGTCGAAGCCCGACGCCACCGCCCGCAGCGCGACCGTGCCGATCACATCGTCGGCTTCGTACCCGGGCGCGGTGAGGATGGGAACGCCCATGGCTTCGCAGGCCTCGTGCACCCAGGCGATCTGCTCGGCCAGGTCGTCGGGCATCGCCGTCCGTGTCGCTTTGTAGTCGGTCACGATGTCGTCGCGGAAGGTGGGACCGGCGAGATCGAACGACGCCGCAAGGTAGGTCGGGTGATGATCGGCGATGAGCTTGCGGAGCATTGTGACGAACACGTACACCGCGTGCGTCGTGTGCCCTTCCTGATTCGACAGACCACGACCGCGAAACGCGTGGTAGGCGCGGTACATCTGCGAACTGCCGTCGATGAGGAACATCGTCGGGGGTGCCATCCCGATCACGATATCATTGCCTCTTATGCCCTCACGCGGCCGCGCCGCCGTACTCGTACTGCTCGTTCTCACAGCAGCCATCGCTGCCGGTGCGTGCTCGGGCGTGCTGAAGAAGAAGTACGAATACGAGGAGGAGATCTATCTCCTGCTCGACGGGAGTGCGACGGTGAACGTCAATGCGTCCGTCGCCTCGCTGGTCGCGTTGCGTGGTATGGACCTTCCGGTCGATCCGACGGCTCGCATCGATCGCCGACGTGTACGTGCCCTCTTCGAGGGGGCGGGCGCGACGGTCACGCGCGTCAGCCTCTCACGGCGGAACGGTCGCCGATTCGTGCACGTCGGCATCGACGTCGCTGACATCCGGCAGCTCTCGCGCCTGGCGCCGTTTTCCTGGTCGGCCTATCAGTTCGCGCGGCAGGGCGACGTCTTCGTCTACAAGCAGACCGTCGGAACGCCCGCTGGCAAGTCCGTCGGTGACGTCGGATGGAACGGCGGCGAAGCGGTGATGTTCAAGCTGCACCTGCCGAGCCAGATTCCCTATCACAACGCGCCGTCGAAGCGCGTCGAACGCGGCAACATCCTGGAATGGGAACAGCCGCTCGCCGAGCGGCTGCAAGGCGTTCCGGTGACTGTCGATGTGCGAATGGAGACTTCGTCAATCCTCTATTCGACGCTGCTGCTCTTCGGGTTCACGATCATCGCCGCGGCGCTGACCTTTGGTGTGGTCGTCTGGCTGGTCTGGCGCCGCGGCCGCGAATCCGAAGGCCTGGCTTAGAGCTTCTCCAGCTCCCGCTGCACCTCGGCTTCGGTCTTCAGATTGTTCTTCACCTCGAAGGCGAGGAAGTTGGTCGCAATCGATCGCGCCAGCGCGCGGTCGACTTCGCTGTTCACCACGCCCACCAGCGTCACTCGACCATGCTCGACAATGACGTGAATCGGCGGGTTGGCCATGAAGGCATATGGCTGGAAGTTGCCATTGCTGTAGATCGCGCGCGCAATGCGGAACCGGAGGTCGTCGTCGAACTGCGACACTGGCAGCACCGTGATGCGATTGCGCACTTCCTTGACCGACGGCAGCTTGCTCACGCGACGCCCGATGTCGTCCTTCTTGTACGGCATCGTGACCTTGCCGGTCAGCGTGACAATACCGTGATCGATTTTCGCGTCCACGCTGTCGAAGATCGTGAAATGTGGATACTGCAGTACTTGCCGCTGCACGTCGCGGAACACCCGCACGTTCTCTTTGTCCGCGGCCCGTGCCGGCGTGACCGCAATCAGCAGCACGGTCGCGACGGTGAGAATCCTCGCCAACATGTGACCTCCTCGGCTGCAGACCTCAATGTCTGTCGAGCCCCAGAACCGCTGCCGGCCATCGTGTACGACGCGAGGACGGTGGTTCTGGTTTCCTTTACGTCCCTCGTGCCCCCCGCGGATGTGGCGCAGCGGCCACTCGAGCAAGGGGCAAAGACTTTGCCAGCCCTCAGGGGTGTCACTGATGCGTGATTTTCGAAGGATTGCAGGTGGCTCGCCCAAGCCGTCTACTTACGCGGACGGTCTGGGGTCCCCCGTTTACAGAACCATCATGGTACCGATGCCGGCGGCGATGAGGAGAATCTGCCGCATCGAGCTGGCGTCGGTGCGGCCGCGGTGCAGGCCGGGGATCAGATCGGCCATTGCGACGTACAGAAAGCTCGACGCGGCGAGCGCCAGACAGTAGGGAAGCAACTTCGGGGTGGTGTCGAACGCGACGTACGCGGCGATGGCACCGAGCGCGCTCGCGCCGCCCGACAGGACGTTGAGCCACAACGCGCGACCTCTCGAGTAGCCCGCATGCAGCAGGATGGCGAAGTCGCCAACTTCCTGCGGAATCTCGTGTGCGGTGACGGCAAGTGCCGTGCTGATGCCGAGCGGCACCGACGTCAGCACCGCAGCGGCGATGACGGCGCCATCGACGAAGTTGTGAAAGGCGTCGCCCACCACGACCGGCAGGACGGCCCCGTCGTGCACTTCGCAATCATGCGTATGACAATGTCGCCACAGGACCAGCTTTTCCAGCAGGAAGAACAGCAGGATGCCGGCGAGCAGCGTCCCGAATACGCGCGCAGGCGGAAGTTGTTCGAGAGCCGATGGCAGGATCGCGAGCAACGACACGCCCAGCAACGCACCGACGGCATAACTCACCAACCATGGGACGAGGCGCGCGCGCGCGGAGTCGTTGAAGAGAAGTACGCCAGAAGCCACGAGCAGTCCGCCCAAGCCTCCGAGCAGGCTGAGCCCGACCACTATGAGGAACGTCGACACGGGAGTCGATGATATTACGACCCGCCTGCGCCCAGGCTCCGGCGAGGCAGGCGGCTTACGCCAAAGCTACGGCATTCCACCGTCGCTTCATGCCGACGTTGCGTGCTACGAGGCGGTGTAGCCGCGTCTCGCGCGTACGGTCAGATGGCGATCGCGCACCTCGACGCGGATCGAATGCCACTTGCCGTCTCGTTCCGCGGTGCTCGAGTATCCGAGGTAGTACTGCTTGCTCAGTTCGTCAGCGATACGCTCGGTGGCCGGTCCCAAGCCGTCCGAGCCCTTCACGATTTCCGTCCGCCCGCCGGTGTCGTCGGTGATCAGTCTCAACGCGTCAGCGTTCACACGATCGCCGCGAGCGGCCGGCCACGACCCGCTGTTTCCGCCACCGCTGCCGCCGCCGGTTGGCGGAAAGCGAGGATCCGGCCGTCGTCCACCCGGGAATGGAAACGGAATGGGGAGCGGTGGGAACTGTGGTGGCGGTGAATTTCCTTGATTGACGACACGGCTGCCCCTGCTGTCGATGCCGAGCGCGTACACGAGCACTTCGCTCTCGCGGATCTGTTGACGAAGCAGACCGGCGGAGATGTTGCTGTTCGTGTCGTTGCCATCAGAAATCAGGAGCAGCGCCTTCTTCGGGTTGGTCCCCGATTGGGCCGTCGGAATGGCCGTTGCGATCGCGTCGTACATCGCAGTACCGCCGACAGCCTCGACGTTCTTGACGGCGCGGCTGATCAACTGACGATCTTTGGTCCACCCCTGAGTCATCGACGCGCGGGTCGCGAACTGGACGAAGAACAACTCGTCATCCTGGTCGAGCAGGTCGAAGATGAGGCGGTCGATCGCCGCTCGCGCGGCCGACATCTTATCGGGTGTCATGCTGCCGCTGGCATCGAGAACGATGCCCAGGCTCACAGGCACGCGATCGCTGCTGAAGTGCGAGACCTCCTGCAGCTTGCCGTCTTCGTAGACGCTGAAATCCTCGCGTTTGAGGCCCGACACGAAGCGGCCCACATCGTTGGTCACCGTCGCAGTGACGTTGACGAGATCGACGCCGCTCTTGAAGCGGAAGCCCTCCTGCGACTGAGCGGCGAGTGTCGTCAACACGCCGAGCATGAATCCCGAGATGAGCATTGGGGTGAGAGCACGCATCATTCCACTCCCGCGGCCTCATTCCGCTACGGCGCGAGCCGCAGCACGTGTGCCGCGTCGATCCACGTGAGGCACGATACCAGCCTCGGTCTTGAAGCTCACGCGATACCGACCTACCGAGCCGGCATTGTCGATGCGGACGCGAAACGGACGCGTCTTTCCCGGTGCGAGCGTGGCGAGCGCGCTCGTCGCGCTCGCGACGACCTGCCCGTCTCGATCGAGTGCCGTGATGACCGTCGTGAGCGGCGAGGTCTCCGCATGAGATGGGTTCCGGATAATCCCGGTGACAACAAGACTCGAGCCGTCGCGAGTATGCGACATCGAGAGCAACTCCAGCGACTCCGGAGTCGCGACGTCAGCTGCACCGGACGGCCGGTTGTCTCGATCGGCCAGCATCGCCATCATCACAACGAGGATGACGCCGGCGACGAGGCTGATCGCTGCGGTGAGAAGAGGAATACTCGGTCGTGACGGCTGACGCGAGACGGTGCTGAACTGGACGGGGGGTGTGGGATCAGGAGTCAGCGTCTCCTCCCACTCGAAGTCGACGTCAGCCTCGTTGTTGCGATCGATGGCGGCCTCGAGCGCTGATATGCGTGCGGCGGATCGAAGCCGTTCCTGTCGCCACACACGCCACGCGAGCATCCCGCAGACTGCAGCGGCCACCAGCGAAAGAGTCGTGACAATCAGCATGTTCGCCTACCGCAACGTGAACTCGACCGCGACTTCTACGATGACGTCGACGGGCTCGCCCTGGCGCTGCGCGGGCGCGAATCGCCACTGACGGACTGCATCGATCGCACGTTCGTCGAGTCCGGCACCAAGACCACGTTTGACGGTCACGTCTCCGACGCTGCCATCCCGTCTGACGACAATCTCCATGACCACGTCGCCGGTCATGTTCCGACGTCTCGCCTCGTCGGTGTACACCGCTTTCACCTCGCGCAAGAGCCGTGGCGGTTCGATGCCGCTGCCCCGACGAAAGGGACCGCCGCCAGTGCCGCCGCCAACGCCTGGACCGATCCCGCCACCGAGGCCTGGACCATTTCCGAGACCTTGGCCGGATCCAACGCCAGCACCGGTACCGGATCCAAGGCTCTCATCTTTTCGTGCCTGCGCGTCGATCTCGCCCTCGCGCTGTCGCTCGCGGCCTGACGCCGCGACCGGAGCGATCAGGACGTGTGACGGGAGTGGTTCGTGCGCTCGAGGTTCGGGATCCGGCCGGGTCGGCGATGGCCGAACCGGGCGCGACATCTCGACGCGCCGCGCCGTCAACAGCACGCGCTCGGGTGTGACGTCGGGCACAGACGGCGCCGGTCGGGAAGCCTGGCGTTCGAGTCGTGGAGGAGGCAGCGGGTTCTTCAAGCCTCCGCCTCCACCGCCCCCCCCTTCGCCAGGCAACGCCAAAAAGACCAGGTGCGTTGACGGAGCGGCCGACGCCGGTGCGGATTCAGTCGATCGCGAGGCGAGCCAGACCATGAGAATAATCAGGGTGGCCTGCGTCAGCGAGGCGAGTACGGTCGGAAGCTTCCGACGTTGCCCGAGCAACGCATGAAGGGTTCCCGACGTCGAGAAAATCTCGCGATCGACCCGGTACTGCGCCTCTGCCAGACGTCGCGCGACCTGACGCGAAAGACGGCCCGCGCGAAGCGCGTCGTCGCCGCCGAAGAACCGAGTGCCCGCGACCGATTGCACCTCTCCGGATGCCACCAGCGCATCCACGGCGTCGCGAGGCACGCCTGAGGCGCGAGCGATCTCGTCCGCGGTGAACGCATCGGAAAGGGTCGACATCGGGCGTGAAGCGCTAAAGGCAAAACCCTTGCCTCACCTTTTGCGGCAATTCACGCCAGATCTGAAGGAGTCGCGCCTTTTGTGGACGCTTCGGCCGTCCCCCTCGACGGTCACTGGCGGGGGGACCGGAACTGCAGATCATCGAGGTTTGAGCCCCTCGATGAACCGGTATCCTTCTCTGTCGCCCAGGACTCGAACCGCGACGAACCCGACCGCCTCGAGCGCAGCGACGGTCCCACCAGCCGCCTCGAATCGCGCATCACGCTTGGGACCTCCGAAGAGCGCGCGCATGCCGGTCGGCTTTCCGGCCTCGAGCACGATCACTCGACCGCCATGACGCAGCACGCGGAGCACTTCGCGGAGCGACTGATCGCGAACCGATGCGTCGAGACTCGTCAGGAGGCCATCTGCGTTGTGTACGACCGCAACGTCATAGGCACCGTCCTCGAGCGGCAGACGATCGACCGGTGCTATCCGCACGTCTGGGGACGACGATCCTTCACCAACGACTTCGCTGATGCGCTGCGCCCCTGATTCGCTGGGAACGATGACGGTGGCGAGTCCCGTGATGCCGGTCTTCCCGGCGATGGCGTGCACGATGCGCGGATCGTTGACGCCGATTTGCAGCACCCGTTCGCCGGGCCGCACGCTGCTCATGGACACGGCCAGCGGCTCGCGGCCAACGTTCGACTCGCGCAGAAACAGGCGCATTTTTGCCATGATATAGTGGCCGATTGTGACTCCACCAGTTGAGATCGCCCCCGCACGCGGCAAACTGGGTGTGCTGCTGGTCGGCCTCGGCGCCGTCAGCACGACCACCATTGCCGGCGTGATGGCCATACGCAAGGGGCTGGCCCCGCCAATCGGTTCGCTGACGCAGATGGGCACCATTCGTCTCGGCAAGCGCACAGAAGGACGCGCGCCGAAGATCAAGGATTTCGTCCCGCTCGCGGGCCTCGACGACATCGTGTTCGGTGGGTGGGACATCTTCGAAGAGGACTGCTACGCCGCAGCGCGAACCGCCGGTGTGCTCGAGGTCTCACAGCTCGAACAGGTGCGGAGCGAGCTCGAAGCGGTCAAACCGATGCCTGCGGTGTTCGACCGCCGGTACGTGAAGCGCCTCGACGGCCCCAATGTCAAGAAGGGGAAGAACAAGCGCGATCTTGCCGAACAGTTGATCGCCGATATCCGCGCCTTCAAGACGAAGCATGGCTGCGATCGCATGGTGATGATCTGGTGCGGCAGCACCGAGGTCTACATGAAGGAGACCACCGCTCATGCGTCGATCGGCTCGTTCGAAAAGGCGCTCGAGCAAAGCGACGACTCGATTCCGTCCAGCATGGTCTACGCATACGCGGCGCTTCGCGAAGGGCTGCCGTTTGCGAACGCGGCGCCGAATCTCACCGCCGACGTTCCGGCCATGCTGGAGCTGGCGGCTCGGATGAAGTCACCGCTCGCCGGCAACGATATGAAGACGGGGCAGACGCTGATCAAGACGATCATCGCGCCTGGTCTCAAGGCGCGTCTGCTGGGGGTGAAGGGCTGGTACTCGACGAACATCCTCGGGAATCGCGACGGAGAAGTGCTCGACGATCCCGAGTCGTTCAAGACCAAGGAAGAGAGCAAGAAATCGGCGCTCGAATACATCTTTCAGCCGCATCTGTATCCGGACCTGTACGCCGACCTCTGCCACGTTGTCCGGATCAACTACTACCCGCCACGCGGCGACAACAAAGAAGGCTGGGACAACATCGATTTGATCGGCTGGCTCGGATATCCGATGCAGCTGAAGATCAACTTCCTGTGTCGTGACAGCATCCTGGCGGCGCCCATCGTGCTCGATTCGGTCCTGTTCCTCGATCTGGCGAAGCGGGCGGGAATGGCAGGCATTCAGGAGTGGCTGTCGTTCTATTTCAAGAGCCCGATGCATGCACCCGAGGTGTATCCGGAGCATGATCTGTTCATTCAGCTGATGAAGCTGAAGAATACGCTGCGCTACATGCAGGGCGAGGAGCTCATCACGCATCTCGGTCGCGAGTACTACGACTAGACGATCGTGGTACAAGCGGCGCTGCTCGGCGGCCTCTTCATCGGGATCCTGTCGGCGCTTCCGATCATCAAGTACGCCAACTGCTGCTGCATCTGGATCATCGGCGGCGGTATCGTCGCAGCCTATCTCGACCAGCAGAACGATCCGCGGCCCATCACCGCGGGACGGGGAGCCCTCGCAGGACTGTTTGCCGGGGTGATCGGCGCCCTTGTCTGGCTCGTTGCCGCGCTCGCGCTTCGCGCCGTTCTGGCGCCGCTCGAGGAGCGCATGGCCGGTGCCTTCCTTCGAAGCGCACCGGATGTGCCTCCTGAGGTTCGCACGCTCCTCGAGAACGCAGGCACGAGTTCAGTCGCCGAGTACGTCACGTTCTTTGTCCTGTTCCTGTTCGCCGGCAGTATCGTGTCGACCGTCGGCGGTCTGCTCGGAGCAGCCTTCTTTCGCAGCGACGTGCCTCCCGCGCTCGGAGGCCCTCCCCCTCTTCCACCCGAGTAGAGTGCAGTATCCTGTTCGGCCTATGGCCCAGCAGCCACCGTCCGCTGAAATCGCCGATCTGCTCAAGGAAGATCGCACCTTCGCGCCGTCCGACGCGTTCAAATCACAGGCGAATGTCCGCGATGAAGACGTATACGCCCGCGCCGAACGCGATCCGGAAGCGTTCTGGGCCGCCTTCGCCGAAGAGCTCGAGTGGTTCTCGAAATGGACCCACGTACTGAATTGGCAGCCTCCGCATGCCAAGTGGTTTGTCGATGGGACGCTGAACGCGAGCGTCAACTGTGTGGATCGCCACGTCCGTGGTCCGCGACGCAACAAGGCCGCACTCATTTGGGAAGGTGAACCTGGCGATCGGCGTACGTTGACCTATTTCGATCTGTTCAGGCAGGTCAGTCAGTTCGCAAACGTCCTCAAGTCGCTGGGGGTCAAACGAGGCGACCGCGTGGCGCTCTATCTGCCGCTCGTCCCCGAGCTGGCGATCGCGATGCTGGCGTGTGCGCGCATCGGGGCAGTGCACTCCGTTGTGTTCGGCGGCTTCAGCTCGGAATCACTCCGTGATCGGATCAACGACGCGAAGGCGACCGTGCTCGTCACCGCCGACGGCGGCTGGCGCCGCGGACAGGTTGTGCCGCTCAAGAAAATGGCTGATGAGGCGCTCGAAGGCACACCGTCGATCCAGCACGTCGTCATCGTGCAGCGTCTCCACGGATCGCCGATCGAAGTGCATGTCAAGGAAGGGCGCGATCACTGGTATCACCGGCTCATGCAGGAGGCCAATCACACCTGCGAGCCCGAGAAGATGGGCTCGGAGGACATGCTGTACATCCTGTACACGTCGGGCACGACCGGTAAGCCCAAAGGGATCGTGCACACGACCGGCGGATACCTGGTCGGCACGTACGCCACGACGAAGTGGGTTTTCGATCTGAAAGAGGACGACGTCTATTGGTGTACCGCCGATATCGGCTGGGTCACCGGACACAGCTATGTCGTGTACGGACCGCTCGCCAACGGTGCGACGGTCCTCATGTACGAAGGGGCACCCGACTGGCCGTCAAAGGATCGTCTGTGGCAGATCGTCGAGCGCTACGGCGTGACGATCTTCTACACCGCACCGACGGCGATTCGAGCCTTCATGCGTTGGGGCACCGAGTGGCCGAAACGGCGCGAACTCACCAGCCTCCGCCTCCTTGGATCGGTTGGCGAGCCGATCAATCCGGAAGCCTGGGTCTGGTATCACCGCTACATCGGCGGCGAGCGGTGCCCCGTCGTCGACACCTGGTGGCAGACTGAAACCGGGGCAATCATGATCACGCCCCTTCCCGGCCTCACGACGACGAAGCCGGGATCCGCCACGCGTCCCTTCCCGGGTATCAAAGCGGAGATCAAGACCGACAAAGGCGAGAGCATTCAGGGCGCAGGCGGCGGCCTGTTGGCGCTGACACGGCCGTGGCCTGCGATGCTGCGCGGCATCTACGGCGATCCGGATCGGTACGTGAAGCAGTACTGGAGTCGATGGACACCCGACATCTACTTCACCGGCGATGGCGCGAAGCGCGACGAAGACGGCTTCTTCTGGTTGCTCGGTCGCGTTGATGATGTGCTCAATGTCGCTGGGCACCGCATCGGCACGATGGAGGTCGAGAGTGCGCTGGTCGATCATCCTCGTGTGGCCGAGGCGGCCGTCGTCGGACGGCCTCACGAGATCAAAGGACAGGCCGTGGCCGCCTTTGTCACGCTCAAGGAGGGCGTGCACGGGAACGACGTGCTGACCGCTGAGCTCAAGGAGCACGTCGTGAAAAAGATCGGCGCGATCGCGCGGCCCGACGATGTGATCTTCGCCGCGGATCTGCCGAAGACGAGATCGGGAAAGATCATGCGACGGCTGTTACGCGATATCGCAGAAGGCAAAGCGCTTGGTGACACGACGACGTTGGCCGATCCCGCCGTCGTGACGCGGCTCAAGGACCAATATCAGGACGAACACTAGGACGCATTTCCGGAGAACCGCGCGTCGCATTTCCGTCTCGCCGCATCGCCGAGCGGAGTCCCACTCCCAACCCCGGCCATCGATAACCCGATCGATCGCGCATTCGAAGACCTATGTCTGCTCGGTGGCAACATTTCGGTCGCGCGGCGCGCTCGATAAGTGTTGACAAGCCTTCATCGAATCAATACCTTACTGCCACCTTCCCCCTCCCATGAGAGTGGCCACGTTTGTGAACGGTACGTTCACGATCAGTGCTCTGCCGGAGGATCCCATGTTTCAGGTTGCCACCGATTCGGCCAACGGTCCCGTGCTGTCGGAAGTGGACCGTCTATTCGCGACGCTCGATGGTGCATCCATTCCGGGCGAGAGCGGTGAATGGCATTCGCGCGTCCAAGGTATTCACGCGGACGGTCCTTACATCTGGCTTCAACTTCAACGGGACGAAGACGACACGCAGAGCGCCGTGCTCCGTCTCCCGCGAGCGATCAGTCTCGATGCGCTGCTCGATGCCTTGATGGCAGTGCTGCCTTCAATTCATTTCGGCGACGATGCGCCGCAGATCGTGAAAGTGCCGCAGTTTGGGTAAACGCAGTCCCGCACGCCGGCGAGCGCCGCATCGCTGGCACGCTGACGGTGCTCGACGTCCCCGCTTCAGGGGTCCCGTAACGCGAGCTCTGCCCCGCGCAGATGACGTTCGGCGACTGCTGACCGTAGCTAAATAATTGATATGGACGTTGTTATCGGCCGACGACGCAGGTAACTGAACGCGTCGGCGTGCGCCATTCACGCACAAAAGAGCCCAAAAAATTCGCAGATGCGCCATTTGGACAATCGTCATTGGGGAATTGTCCGCGCGATTGGAGCTGGTCCTCAGGAACTGTCGGGAACGGCGAGCCGTAAACTAGGGGGTCGGGTTAACACGACGCAGATCTCTTTCTGAACAGAACTGGGAGCCCGCATGGCCTTGATCGAAACTCGTGATCTTTGGAAAACCTACGTGATGGGATCGGAGGAGATCCACGCACTGCGAGGCGTGTCGATGGAGATCGAGCGTGGCGACTACGTGGCCATCATGGGCCCCTCGGGATCGGGCAAGTCGACGCTCATGAATCTGATTGGCTGCCTGGATACACCGAGCAAAGGCAGCTACCTTCTCAACGACAAGCAGGTCGGCCAGATGAACGACAACGAGCTGGCCCAGATCAGGAACGAGGAAATCGGGTTCGTCTTTCAGACGTTCAACCTGTTGCCGCGTGCGTCTGCGTTGCAGAATGTCGAGCTGCCGCTCGTCTATGCAGGCGTGGCATCGCGAGAGCGACACGAGCGAGCCAAGGCAGCGCTCGATAAGGTGGAGCTCTCGTCGCGCATGTCACATCGGCCGAACGAATTGTCGGGTGGTCAACGCCAGCGCGTGGCGATTGCCCGCGCGCTTGTCAACAATCCGTCGATCCTGCTCGCAGACGAGCCGACCGGCAATCTCGATTCAAAGACGGGCGCCGAAATCATGGCGCTCTTCGGCCGACTGCATCAGGCCGGGAACACAATCGTCCTGGTGACTCACGAAGCCGACATCGCGGCGTTCGCGCGGCGCTCCATCCACCTGCGCGACGGACAAATTGAAAAAGACATTCGTCAGGCCGCCTAGATTGCGGCCGAATGGCCGGACGCGATCTCTCGCAGCGGCGCGTCGCGATCGAACGACGCGGAATCGAGCTCGATGCGCATGCGGGGCGCATCTGGATCCAGGAGCGGCACAGCGCTGAGGAGCGCGCGCGTGTAGGGATGCGCCGCACGCGAGAACAGCGTGTCGGTTTCCGCAATCTCCACGATCCGCCCCAGATACATCACCGCGACCCGGTTGCAGATGTGCTGAACCAGCCGCAGGTCGTGCGCGATGAACAGGAAGGTCAATGCGAGGCGGGCGCGAAGCTCCATGAGCAGGCGCACGACCTGTGCTTGAATCGACACGTCGAGCGCCGACACCGCTTCGTCGGCAATCACGAAGGCAGGATTCAACGCGAGCGCCCGGGCAATCCCGATTCGTTGGCGTTGCCCGCCGCTGAATTCGTGCGGATACCGTCGAAGGTGATCGTGTTCGAGTCCCACCAGATCGAACAGTTCGGCCACGCGGGTGCGGCGTTCCGAGGGCGAGCCGAGACGGTGGATGATGAGCGGTTCCTCGACGATGTCGCCGACGCGCATGCGGGGATTCAGCGAGGAATAAGGGTCCTGGAAGACGATCTGCATGTCGCGCCGCGTGGTCCGCATGCGCGCCTTCGAGAAGCGGAGCACGTTCTCTCCGCGAAACAGCACTTCGCCGGCGGTGGGCTCGACGAGCCGCAGTATGCACCGGCCCAGGGTGCTCTTGCCGCTTCCTGATTCACCGACGAGCCCGAACATCTCGCCTTCACGAATCACGAAGTTCACATCGTCGACCGCTCGGACGATCGCGGGCGGCGCAAACAGGCCGTGCCGACGGACGAAATGCTTCACGAGATGACGCACCTCGAGGATCGGCGTCATTGACCCCTGGAGCTCATGCCGGGGATCGCGGCGAGCAGACTCTGCGTGTACGCGTGCGTGGGAGCGCGAAGGATCTGGCGGACAGGACCCTGTTCGACCAGTCGCCCCCGATGCATCACCGCAACCCGGTCGGCGATCTCCGCGATCACACCGAAATCGTGCGTGATGAGTAGCAGCCCGAGGTTGTGTGTCGCTTTCAACTCACGGAGCAGATCGAGTACCTGGGCCTGAATGGTGACGTCGAGCGCCGTGGTCGGCTCGTCGGCGATGATGAGCGGCGGTCGGCACGCGAGCGCAATCGCGATCATGACCCGCTGACGCATTCCTCCCGAGAGCTGGTGTGGGTAGTCTCGAACGCGTCGCACCGGATCGGGGATCCGGACCAGTTGGAGCAGTTCAATCGCGCGCTGGCGTGCCTCGTGGGCGCTGGCCGCATGATGCACGGTGAGCGCTTCCGCTATCTGATCCCCAACCCGCATGATGGGATTCAGCGCGCTCATTGGCTCCTGGAAGATCAACGAGATGCGTCCGCCGCGGACCGCGCGCATCTGCGATTCGGGCAGCGCCAGCAGATCACGTCCGTCGAAGATTACCTGGCCGCCGATGATTCTGCCCGGCGGCTGCAGGAGGCGCAGGATCGAGAAGGCGGTCACCGACTTGCCGCTGCCGGACTCGCCGACCAGGCCGAGTGTCTCTCCACGATCGATGGTGAAGCTGACACCATCGACCGCGTTTGCTCCGGCCCCGGTCTCCGAGAAAGATACCGTCAGTCCCCGCACGTCGAGCAGATGTGTCATCGACGGCGATCAGGCGTTCGAGGCGTCGCGGTATTCGCCGAACACGCGACGCATCGTATCGGCAATCTCACCGAGCGTCGCACGTTTTTCGACAGCATCGATGATGACGGGCACCAGGTTGTCCCCCTGACGTGCGGCCGTCGCGACAGCAGTCAATGCCGCGCGCCATTCGCTCTCGCTCCGGCCGGCGCGAACGGCCCGGACTCGTTCGATTTGCTGGCGCTCGATATCGGGGTCGAGCGCGAAGACAGCGGTGGACGATGCACCAGGCTGCACATAGCGATTGACGCCGACCACGATCGTCTCGCCGCTGTCGACCGCTTGCTGCGCCGCATAGGCCGAATCCTGAATCTGGCGCTGAATGTATCCGGCTTCGATGGCCGCCAGGGTGCCACCCATCGCGTCGATGCGTGCGAGGTGCTCCATGACGCGACGCTCGATCCGGTTGGTCATCTCCTCGATGGCATATGCGCCGCCGACAGGGTCCACCGTGGATGCGACCCCGCTTTCGTGCAGCACGATCTGCTGTGTCCGGAGGGCAACGGTGGCGCTTTCCTCCGTGGGCAGCCCGAGGGCTTCGTCCCGACTGTTGCAGTGAAGCGACTGCGTCCCCCCAAGAACGGCCGACAACGCCTGCAGCGCCACACGGACGATGTTGTTGTCGGGTTGCTGCGCGGTCAGCGTGCTGCCCGCGGTCTGCGTGTGGAAGCGCAGTTGCTGCGCTCGCGGGTTGGTTGCACCGAAGCGGTCCCGCATCAGGCGGGCCCACAGCCGGCGGGCGGCGCGGAACTTCGCAATTTCCTCGAGAAAGTCGCTGTGCGCGTTGAAGAAGAACGATAGCCGCTGTCCCAAGGTGTTCACGTCGAGGCCCGCGGCCACCGCCGCCTCGACGTACGCGATACCGTGCGCGAAGGTAAACGCCACTTCCTGTACTGCGTCCGCGCCGGCTTCTCGAATGTGATACCCGCTGATCGAGATCGGGTTCCATTTCGGAACATGCCGCTCGCAATACGACATGATGTCGGTGACGATGCGAAGCGACGGGCGGGGTGGGTAGATATACGTCCCTCGTGCGACATACTCCTTGAGGATGTCGTTCTGGATCGTTCCCGCCAGACGATCGGGGGCCACACCCTGACGAGTGCCTGCGGCGACGTAGAGCGCGAGAAGGATGATCGCGGTCGCGTTGATCGTCATCGACGTCGACACCTGATCGAGAGGAATCCCGTCGAGCAGCGCCACCATGTCTTCGATCGAATCGATCGCGACGCCGACGCGTCCCACCTCCCCGGCAGCCAGCGCATGATCTGAGTCGTATCCGATCTGTGTGGGCAGATCGAACGCGACGCTCAGTCCCATCACACCTTGCGACAACAGATAGCGGTACCTGCGATTGGATTCGGCGGCCGTCCCATAGCCCGCGTATTGGCGCATGGTCCAGGGACGGCCCCGGTACATGTCGGGCTGAACGCCGCGTGTAAATGGAAAAGCGCCCGGGCTGCCGATGTCGAAGATCGGGTCGGCACTGCGCAGGTCGTCAGGATTGAAGTACGAGCGTTCTTTACCTGCGTCGCGCTTCGGCACGTCGCGGATTTTAACCCAAGCCTTTGCGGGTCAGTTGATTACCGCCGTCCAGGTCGCGGTATCGACACCTCGAACCGCTCCGCTGGCGAAGCCTCTGTTCAAAACCCCAACAGATTGGCCGGTTTGTTGACACTGCGCCCGAATACCCCTACAATGCCCGCCAGCCTTACTTGAGGCTAACCCTATACAAATGAACATCTTTGGCGCCCAATCCCTGCCAGCCTCCCCGGTCAGCGCAGGATCGGATTGGGATCGCCCCCGGATCCCGGCCCGGCGGCGGATGAGGAGGAGCAGTAATGGATGACGTCGTGAACCGGTTCGCAAAAGAGCTGGCCGACGCGATCGCCGCTGCCGTTGCCGAGAACCCTCAAGTGGAAGCCTGCCGCGCGAAAGCGCGTGAGGCTGGCTTTGATATGCGGGTCACGCTCGAAGCGGTCGTAGGCTTTGTCAGCCGGAACAACGGTGCGGCGGTGACGAAGATCACCACGCCTGCACGCCTGCTGCCTGCGCGGAAGGCGTTCGACTTGACGACCAACGACCGTCGATTCCTTCGCTCCCTTCGCATCGGGTGCGACGAGGCGCCGACCGAAGCAGTCGACAACAACACCTAACCTCACGGGTCGCGCCCGACCCGACATCTCGACGAGAGGCTGCCGCGCAGCCTCTTTTCACGTACCCGCTTTCCCTTGGTTGGCGACCGCCGCTGCCTTCTGTTTGATCGTCTCCTGATCGCCAAGATAGAACTTCTGCAATGGCTCGAGCCGCTCGTTGAGCAAGTACACCAGCGGAATCCCCGTAGGAATGTTCAGATCGACGATGTCCTCATCGGAGATGTTGTCGAGATATTTCACCAGCGCGCGAAGGCTGTTTCCATGCGCGGCGATCAGCACTCGCTTTCCCGCTTTGATGTCCGGGGCGACCGTTTCATGCCAGTACGGAAGGAAGCGCGCGACGGTGTCTTTCAGCGACTCGGTCAGCGGCATCTCTGACGGCTTGAGATTCGCGTACCGACGATCGTGCGATGGATGGCCGGGGTCTTCGGGCGCAAGCGGCGGCGGAGGGATATCGTAGCTGCGGCGCCAGATCTTCACTTGCGCCTCTCCGTGTTTCGCCGCGGTCTCGGCTTTGTTCAGGCCCTGCAGCGCACCATAGTGCCGCTCGTTGAGCCGCCACGAGCGCCGCTGCGGAATCCACATCATGTCCATCTCGTCGAGGGCAATCCACAGCGTGCGGATCGCCCGCTTGAGCACCGACGTGTACGCGATGTCGAATTCGAACTTCTCGGCCTGCATCAGGCGGCCGGCTTCGCGGGCCTCGTCGCGCCCCCGGTCGGTGAGGTCCACATCGGTCCATCCGGTGAACCGATTCTCTTTGTTCCACGTGCTTTCGCCGTGGCGCAGCAAAACGAGTCTGAGCATGGTGGCAGACCGGTCAGGATGTGGCGGCACTGAACTGACGAATAGCGCCCGTTCCGGCGTACCGCGCACGCGCTCCGAGTTCTTCCTCGATTCGCAAAAGCTGGTTGTACTTCGCGACGCGGTCGCTGCGGCTGGCCGACCCGGTCTTGATCTGTCCGGCGCCGGTGCCGACGGCGAGATCGGCGATCGTGCTGTCCTCGGTCTCACCTGATCGATGGGAGATGATCGTGGCGTAGCTGGCGGCGCGTGCCATGGCGATGGCGTCGAGGGTTTCTGATACTGTGCCGATCTGATTGAGCTTCACGAGGATCGCGTTCCCTACCCCTTCCGCGATGCCCTTGCGCAGGATCTCGGGATTGGTCACGAACACATCGTCGCCCACCAGCTGCACGCGATGTCCTAGGGCGCGCGTCAACGTCTGCCAACCGCTCCAGTCACCTTCGGCGACCCCGTCTTCGATCGAGATAATCGGGTATTGGCGCACCCAGTCGCTGTACATCTCGACCATCTGATCGGGCGTGCGCGACGGCTCGCCCGACTTCTTGAACACATAGGTGCCGTTGTCCCAGAGCTCGCTCGACGCCACATCGAGCGCCAGGAACACATCGGTCCCCGCGCGAAATCCGGCTTTGCCGATCGCCTCGAGGACCACGTCGAGCGCCTCGCGGTTGGACTTGAGGTTCGGTGCGAACCCGCCCTCGTCGCCGACACCCGTTGAATGGCCGGCCTTTTTCAAGATCGCGCGGAGGGAATGGAAGATCTCCGTGCCGGCACGAAGGGCTTCCGCAAAGGTTGGGAGTCCCAGCGGCATCACCATGAACTCCTGCAGGTCGACATTGCTGTCGGCGTGCGCGCCGCCATTCAGGATGTTCATCATCGGAGCCGGCAGCACGAACCTGCCGTCGGCCGGGGCATCCCCACTCAATCGAGCGATCTGCTCGTAGAGGGGGCGGCCTTCGACCAGGGCTGCGGCCCGCACCGCGGCCATCGAGACGGCGAGCATAGCGTTCGCGCCCAGACGGCTTTTCGTCGGCGTGCCATCGAGCTCGATCAGCCGCCGATCGATCGCGCGTTGATCGAGCGACATTCCCTCGATGGCGCGGGCGATTTCGCCATTGACGTGATCGACCGCCTTCCTGACGCCCTTGCCGAGATAACGCCCTTTGTCGCCGTCCCGCAACTCCAGGGCTTCACGTACGCCGGTTGATGCGCCAGACGGCACCGCGGCACGACCCATGGCCTTGCCGACCCAGACATCTGCTTCGACGGTGGGGTTGCCGCGCGAATCGAGGATCTCGCGGCCGTGAACACGAATGATTTGCACGATAGACCTTGTCCTTCGACGGGAGCTACGCTGTCACCCCCGTACGATCCGCAATCGCCTCAGCGCGCAGCGCCTCTTCGTCGATCGGCCCGATGAGCGGCTCATCGTCGGCGGTGACGACGACCACGCCGCCGTCGGTCACGTTGTGCCGGCGACGATCCTCCTGCTCATCGAATCCGATGAGCGCTCCGCGCGGCACCAGCACGTCGCGATCGATGATCGCGCGCCGGATTCGGGCGTGCCGTCCGACGCGAACGCCCGGCATCAGGATCGACTGATCGATGTGACAAAAGCTGTGTACGCGCACGTTCGGGCACAGGATGCTGGCGGTGATGCGGCTGCCGGAGATGATGCAGCCGCTGGAGATTACCGAGTCGAGCGCCTGGCCGCATCGCCGGTGCTCCTCTGCGAAGACGAACTTCGCCGGCGGCGCCTGAGGCTGATACGTGCGCAGCGGCCATTCAGGATCGTACAGATTGAAATCGGGATTCACCTGACACAGATCCATGCTCGCATCGTAGTACGCGTCCAGGGTGCCGATATCGCGCCAGTATTTCGACGCTTTCTTGTTCTCGTCGTAGAAGCGATAGGCGAAGACCGGAGACGAAGCGAGGAGCTCCGGGATGATGTTCCGCCCGAAGTCGTGCTGACTCTCGGGTTGAATCGCATCGTCTTCCAACGCTCGCACGAGCACATCGGCGCGAAAGATATAGATACCCATCGATGCGAGCGCGACGCCGGGTGAACCCGGGATGGGTGTCGGATGCTCGGGCTTCTCCTGAAACCCGGTGACCCGTTCGTCCTGATCGATGTTGACGATCCCGAACCGACTGCTCTCGGCGGCGGGGATTTCGAGCGCCGCGAGCGTCACGGCGGCATTGTGATCGAGGTGGAACCGCAGCATCTTTGAGTAGTCCATCTTGTAGACGTGATCGGCCGAGAGCACGATGACGTGACTCGGTGATTCGCGTTCGATCGAATACAAATTCTGGAAGACGGCGTCGGCGGTGCCGAGATACCAGTGCTCGCCGACGCGTTTCTGGGGCGGGAGGATTTCGATGAACTCTCCAAGTTCCTCGGAGACGACATTCCATCCCATCCGGATATGGCGATTGAGCGAGAGCGATTTGTACTGAGTCGCGATGAAGATGCGTCTGAGCCCCGAGTTGATGCAGTTGCTCAGGGTGAAGTCGATGATCCGGTAGGGACCGCCGAAGTAGACTGCGGGTTTCGCCCGCTCCTTCGTCAGCGGATAAAGCCGCTCACCCGCGCCGCCAGCAAGCAGGATGACAAGAATATCGTCCAGGACCATCTCGTGGTGTGTCCTTCCGAATCACGATCGTAGCCGCGTTGTCGCGCCCGAACGTCGTGGTCGAGGTCCCGTTGAGTCGTGCGCCTTCAGCGGCACGGTCCCCCCGGCATGGACCGTACCCATCGCTCGCGAGTGGGCGTTTACGCGCCGCGAGTCGCCGCCAAGGGGCAATGATTTTAGCATGCGCCTTTGAGCGCACCGTGTCATCCCGCTCGAAATACTCGTGTTTTGGGCGTCCGCTCGATTGACTTGCCTGACACCCGTGCCTATGATCAGACGATTCGGATTCTTGGATATGCCCGCCATGACAGCGGTGTATCGTGGACGAGGAAGCGAGGCATTCATGTACGTTCGTCGGGTCTTTGCCGTCTGTGCTCTGGCGGCCATGGTCGGCGCGGCGTGGCCGGTCGTCGCGCAACGGAATAACGACAACAAACAGAAACAGCAGCAGTCGGCGCGAAGTCCCCAGGAACAACAGGATGTACAGGCGCTCGTGCAGGCTGTCGATTCGGCCTTGATGGCCGATACTGGTATTCCAGTTCCGAACGGGACGACCCCATCGGCACCGCCCGCGTCCGCACCAACCCCGAAGCCCTTGACCGTAGGTGGTCCGGACAAGTCGCAAGGTGAGATCCCCATCAAGTGGGAGATGAACCATTTCGTGAAGGGACAGACCGACACCTACATTCCCTTCACGCTCAACGTCGATCGCGCGAGCGTACCCGGCGGTGCTGCCGTCTACATCCGGATCGTGAATGCCGAGCAGGCCAACGCGTTTGCCACCATGATGGCGAAGATGGCCTCGGCGCAGGGCAACAACAAGAATCAGCCGGCGTCGCGCCCGACGTTCGCCTGGGACAGCATCAACTTCATCGACGTCCCCGAGGACGGCAAGGTCTCACGCGCAGTTCAGCTCAAGCCCGGGCCATACGCGATGTTCGTGGCGGTGAAAGAGAAGACGCCCGCGTCGGCCGCCGGCGGAGGAAAGAACGACAAGAAGAACGACAAGAACCAGCCGGCACCCGCTGCGTCAGTGGGCAAGGTGGGGATTCTGCGGCACGACCTGACGGTGCCCGACTTCACCGCAAACGAGCTGAGCACGAGCAGCGTGATCATCGCCCGGTCGGTTGAACAGGTCTCGGGCCCGACCGGCGACCAGGAATCCAATCCCTACGTGTTCGGTCCGATGAAGATCACGCCGTCCATCGACGGCAAGTTCTCCAAGAAGGACGAACTGAGCGTGATCTTCTGGATCTACGGTGCGCAGGCGGCGGCGACCGGAAAGCCGGACGTCACGATCGATTTCAATTTCCATCAACGGCTGCCGGAAGGCGACAAGTACTTCAACAAGACCGCGCCACAGCAGCTGAATGAGCAGACGCTTCCGAAGGAGTTCAGCGTGGCGTTGGGCCACCAGCTCCCGGGAAGCCTGGTTGTGCCGTTGGCAAGTTTTCCAGCAGGCGACTATCGCCTGGAGATCAAGGTCACGGATAAGCCGTCGGGGAAAACCGTGACGCAGAACGTCAATTTCACGGTTGTGTAGGGCGGGGCGAGTAAGTGGGCAAGTGGTGATGGTTGGTCGAGAACTGTGACCAGCCAGAAGAAGAGCACGACGATGATCCGTAACCTCCCCTCGTGGTGTGGCATCGGAGTCGTGGTCTGCGCGTTGGCCTCGCCTGCGTACGCGCAGCGAGTGGTCACCGCGCAAATCCCGTCGGTCAAACAGGTGGCCGCCGTACGCCACGGCGAGCTCCATGGTCTGGTGCAGGACGATCGAGGTCAGCCCCTCGCCGGTGCCATTGTGTCGGCGTTCGGCTCGACGTCGGCGTTCGCGATTTCGGACAACGAGGGACGCTTCACGTTGCGTGACCTGCCCCCGGGCCCGTATCTCCTGCGCGCGCACCTGCAGGAATACGTCCCCTCTCGTGGTCGGATCATTCAGATCAGTCCGGATGCCAGAAACACATCGACGATTGCGCTGACACGTCAACCGGACGCGTCGAGTCCACCGCCGGTGGTGGCGGCGACGCTGGGTCCCGTCGAAGTGGCGGAGCCCTCCGAAACCGGGCACCCTCATGACGAGGTCGCGTGGCGAATGCGGCACGCAAAGCGCAGCGTACTCAAGGACGCCGATCAGGCGATCGCCGCACTCGATCACGACCCCGCCGGCGGCCTGAGCCGCGCGGTCGGAACGCCTGCGCGGATGGCCTCATCGCTGTTCGACGATCTGGCGATGAGCGGGCAGTTCAATCTGCTCACGACCACGTCGTTCGACCGCTCGCAGGATCTGTTCTCGATGAATGTCGAGGTGCCGAAGAGCGTCGCGTTCCTGTCGCTCGAAGCTCCTGGAGCCCAGGGCGACTGGACGATGCGCGGCACCATCACGCAAGGCGATCTGGCGTCCTGGATCGTCGCGGGGTCGTACGCGCGCCGGACGTCGGCATCGCATGCGTACGAGGCCGGCATCTCGTACGCCATGCAGCGCTATCTCGGTGGCAACGGGGAAGCGCTGGCCGCGATGCGCGACGGCAGCCGCAACGTGGGCTCGATGTACGCGTTCGACAACTGGACGGTGGTGCGCCCCATCCGCGTGTCCTACGGTGCGAAATACGCACGCTATGACTATTTGACCGTTCGCGGTCTGGTGAGTCCACGCGCGAGTGTCTCGGTGCAGCCGAGCGCGCACGACAGCTTCACGATCCGCGCCTCGATGTCGCGCCGCGAGGTCGCGCCGGGGGCCGAAGAATTCCTTCCGTCGTCAATCGGGCTGTGGCTGCCTCCACAGAGAACGTTTGCCGCGGTGGCGCGCGGCATCTTCCAGCCCGAGCGCCACGATCAGGTCGAAGTGGGCGTCGAACGCGCCTGGCTTGGCAACGTTGTCGTCGGCGTTCGGGTCTTCGAACAGCGCGTCGACAACCAGCTGGTGACGTTGTTCGGGATTGGTGTGGCCGACCCGTCTGCCTCGGGCGCGGGTGTGGGCCACTACGACGTGGGATCGGCCGGTGCGTACGATGCACGCGGCTGGGGGGTGACCGTGACCCGGTCGGTGAACAATCGTCTTCGCGCATCGGTTGATTACAGTGAAGCCGACGCCAACTGGAACCGACGTTCGCCCGACTTCGACGTGCTGACGGCACTTGCGTCGTCGGTGCTGCGACGCGAGGATCACGTGCGCGATCTGACCGCGTCGGTCGAAAGCGTGGTTCCCTCGACCGCGACACGCGTGTTCGTCATTTACAAGCTCAATGCCGCCATCGCGGCGTCTGATGCGGTTCTCACACCCAGCATGACGCGGGCCCGCTTCGATGTGCAGGTCAATCAGGCGTTGCCGTTCTTGAACTTCACCAACGCGCAGTGGGAAATGCTGGTGGCAGTGAGCAACCTGTTCAAAGAGGAGCTCGGCGAGACGTCGATTTACGATGAAGCGCTCGTCGTTCGGCCGCCGAAGCGCGTGCTCGGAGGTGTCACGGTCAGGTTTTGAGAACGGTGTGCCCGGCGAGATGAAGAAGGGACATGGGGAGCGGCGCTCCCCATTTTTTGCCGCAGTTTTTGGCTCCATTTGATTGGATGAGACGTTCTAGTCATTGGATTCATGCACGACCGACGATGTGGAGTCGGTGGACACGGCCTGCGGTGCCGCTCGTCGTGGTGTCGGTACTTCTATGTCTGGGTGCCGCCAACATCGCGACGCGTGCAACCTGGAACGAGGTTGAAGACGGAGCGCTGTGGACCACCAGCAGCGCCGGCGTCGTCGCTGCCGACATCGCTGCCGGTAGTCCTGCCGAGCACGTCGGTCTGACACGCGGAGACGTGCTGATCGCCATCGACGACCATCCCATTCAGGAGGCGTCCGATGTTGTGACCATCCTGCACGCGGCCCGTCGCGATCAGACGTTGCGCTACACGACGCTTCGACTCGGTACACGCGACGTCATCGATGTTCGTGTCGCACCAATTCCGAGCGGGCCGGGCGCGCTGTATTTCGTGCTGGCGGCGGTCGGCATCTTCACACTGCTGGTGGGTGGTGCCGTCAGGCTGCGACGCCCTCGCGATCCTGCGACACTCCATTTCTTCTGGGTCGCCGTCGCGTTCTTCGGCGTCTTCACGTTTTCCTTCAGCGGCCGACTCGATCGGCTCGACTGGATCTTCTATTGGGCCGACGGCGTGTCGATTCTCGCGCTGCCGCCACTGTTCCTGCACTTTACGCTGGTGTTTCCGGAGCGACCGCGACGCTGGATGGACGGCCTGCTGGGGCGCGCGGTCATGGTCTCGCTCTACGCTCCGGCGGTTGCGCTGGGGCTGGTGCGCGCCTTTGCGGTGGGAGAAAGCGCTCACAACGCGCGCCTCTTCGTCAGCATTACATCCGCACTCGATCGGCTGGAGTATCTCTATCTGGCGGCCTGTCTGATTGGAGGCCTCGGCACGCTGATTCGTGCGCTGTCTCACGTGCGCACGATCACCGCTCGTCGTCAGCTGCGCTGGATCGCGTGGGGCACGGCGCTCGGGGCAGGGACGTTCGCGCTCGGCTACGCGCTCCCGTATGTGCTCGGCGTCGAGCCATCGCTGCCGATGGAGCTGTCGGCAATTCCGCTCGGCCTGATTCCGCTGACCTACGCATCTGCGATCGTGCGATATCGGCTGCTCGACATCGAAGTGATCGTCAAGCGCGCGCTGGTCTATGCAGCCGCCCTCGCGGCGATGGTCGCCATCTACGCGGTGCTGCTCGAAGCCGTTCAGCGGGTGGTGCTGAGGGGGAGCGCTGCCAACGACTGGGTGCTCGCCTTCCTGGCGACGCTCGTCGCAATCCTTTTGACGCCTCCGGTCAAGACGTTCGTCCAGAATGTGCTCGATCGTGCGTTCTATCGCGACCGCTACGACTATCGACGCGCGCTGCTCGGCTTCGCGCGCGACTTGAACAGCGATCTTGATTTGAATCGACTCGCCGAGCGTCTCGTCTCGCGCGTCGTCGAGACGCTGGTCGTCGATCGCATGGCGCTGCTGCTCGAAGACGAAGTGACGCCGCATTTCGGATCGATGTGGGATTCGGGCTTCGGTGATGGTCATCCGCCGGCGCTGCCCAAACGGTCTGCGATCGGCGCTCGCGTGGCTGATGGCCACAACGTCACCTTGGACGACCCCACTGCCGTCGGTCGTTTTGCTGCCGAAGAAATCGAGTTCTGGCGCGACGCGGGTCTCTATTACTTCGTGCCCTGCGTCGCGAAAGAGCGCACGATCGCCGTGCTCGCGCTTGGCAGGAAGAGCTCCGGCGATCCCCTCAGCAGCGAAGACATGGCGCTGCTGGCCGCAGTCGCCGGTCAGATCGCGACGGCGCTCGAGAACGCGAGGCTGTACCGGCAGCTCCATCAGAAGGCGGTCGAGATCGATCGGATGCGCGCCTTCAACGAGAACATTCTCGAATCGCTCGACGACGGGCTCCTGGTCGTGGATCTCGATGACCGTGTGGTCAGATGGAACCACGCGCTCGCGCAGCTCTATGGCATCAGTCACAACGACGCGACCGGCCTCGTGCTCGATGAGCTGTTCGACGCCCCGTTCGTCGAAGCGATCCGTGCGGCCCGCCGCGACACGCCTGAAGGGGCGACGCTCTCGCGCATGCCACTGCCTGCCCGGGGCGCCCGCGCGAAGGAGACGTTGATGGTCAATGCCGCGGTCGTGCCGCTGCGCCGCGCCAACGGGGCGGAGGTCATCACCGCCGGCACGATCGTGATCGTCGAAGACGTGACCGCCCGCGTGCAGATGGAAGAGCAGCTGCGGATCTCCGAGAAGATGGCGTCGATCGGCTTGCTGGCCGCCGGGGTTGCACACGAAGTCAACACGCCACTGACCGGCATCTCGAGCTTCACCCAGATGCTGCTCGAAGGGGCCGATCCGCAGGACCCGCGAACGCACCTGCTCGAGAAGATCGAGCGGCAGACATTCCGCGCCGCCAAGATCGTGAACGGTCTGCTGACGCTCGCGCGGCCGACGTCGAATGATCGAACGATGATCGATCTGAATCTCGTGATCGTCGACGTGCTCGCGCTGCTCGAGCATCAGTTCGCCACCCAGCGTGTCCGCGTCAGACGCGAGCTGAGCGAAACGCCTGTGGTCGTGCTGGCCCAGGAGCACAAGCTGCAGCAGGTCTTCCTGAACCTCTTCCTGAACGCGCGTGACGCGATGCCCAAGGGCGGGTGGCTATCGGTCGGCACGCGGGTCGATGGTGGTCAGGCGATCGCGGAGGTCGCCGACACGGGTTCAGGCATTCCCAACGAGTATCTGGCGCGCATCTACGACCCCTTCTTCACGACGAAGGCGATCGGTCAGGGCACAGGGCTGGGGCTGTCCATCACCTACGGGATCGTGCGCGAGCACGGTGGAACGGTGGACTGCGACAGCGTGGTCGGGCAAGGGACGCGGTTCATCTTGTCGTTTCCGGCGGTACCGGCCGAGCGGCCGGCACTCGCCATTCAGCAGCTGTAGGACAGCGCGATCGATCGGGGTTCACAATGCGGCGCAATGGTTCCATCCTCGTAGTCGACGACGAAGACATCATGCGGGAAATCCTCGAGAAGCTGCTCACGCGTGAGGGCTACCACGTCCGCGTGGCGGCGAGCGGCGAGGAAGGGCTCGAGCTTGCGAGGTCGTTCCCCTTCGATGCGGTGATCGTCGACGTGATGATGCCAGGAATGGACGGCCTCACGTTGCTCGAGGAGCTGAAGAAGCTCGATGAAGAGCTGCCCACCCTCATGGTCACGGCGTTCGCGTCGGTGGAGACTGCGATTGCCGCGATGAAACGCGGGGCGTTCGACTACATCACCAAGCCATTCAAGAACGACGAAGTGCTCGTCGTCGTCCGCAACGCCGTCGAACGGCGTCAGCTCGTGGCGGAGAATGCGGCGCTGCGCCAGAACCTGCAGGCGCAGTATCAGCGGTTTGCCGGCATCATCGGCCGCAGCCCACGGATGAAACAGGTGTTCGACCTGATCATCCAGGCCTCCCCGAGTCGATCGACGATTCTGATCACCGGCGAGAGTGGAACCGGCAAGGAGCTCGTGGCGCGCGCGATTCACTCGGAGTCGCCGCGTGCGGAACGTGCCTTCGTGACGGTGAATTCAGGAAACCTCCCGCCCGATCTCCTCGAGTCCACGCTCTTCGGGCACGTCAAAGGTGCATTCACCGGTGCGATCTATCCGAAGAAGGGGTTGTGCGATCTCGCGGACAAGGGCAGCATTTTCTTCGACGAAATCGGCAACATCCCGCCCGATACCCAGGCCAAGCTGCTGCGCGTGATGCAGGAGCGCGAGTTCATGCGGCTCGGCGGCATGGAGACGATCAAAGTCGACGTGCGGATCATCGCGGCCACCAACTGCGATCTCCGCCAGATGGTCGAGGATGGACGATTCCGCGAAGACCTGTTCTACCGGCTGCACGTCATCAACATCAACCTGCCGCCGCTGCGCGAGCGGAAGGACGACATTCCGTATCTCGCGCAGCACTTCCTCGAGAAGTTCGGCGCCGAGAACAACCGGTCGGAACTGGAGCTCACGCCAGAAGCGCTCGACTTGATGATGGACTACGACTGGCCTGGAAACGTTCGCGAGCTCGAGAACGTGATAGAGCGCGCGGTCGTGCTCAGCTCGGGTCATCGCATCGGTCCCGAGCTCATCCCCGAGCACGTGCGTTCGGCTCCCGTTTTCCACATTCCGAGATTTGTGGTTCCACCCGAGGGCATCTCCTTCAAGGATGTCATCACGAACGTCGAGAAGCGGCTGATCGAATCGACCCTCGAAGCGGCGGGCGGAGTGCAGAAGCGCGCGGCGGAGCTGCTCAAGATCAAGCCGACGACGCTGAACGAGATGATCAAGCGCTACGATATCGGCACGCGCCGCAAGAAGGCAGGAAGCGACGAGAACGCGTCCGATTCGAGATCGCGTCCGTTTCCGGCCGCCGAGCTGACGCGAGATTGACAGCCGTCGTCGCGCCGCGGGGTGAAGCAGT
The DNA here is from genome assembly GCA_036407095.1 of Vicinamibacterales bacterium. Classification (GTDB taxonomy): domain Bacteria; phylum Acidobacteriota; class Vicinamibacteria; order Vicinamibacterales; family UBA2999; genus Gp6-AA40. Next base: position 142,699 of record DASWZV010000039.1, read on the forward strand.
CTTTGTCCGTGTAGCTGACCGATATGAAACGCGTGCTGAAGCCCCCGCTCTACGAGCTTCTCAACGAGCCCTGACTCTCGAGATCAGACGCTCGAAGCGCCCGAGCACGCCGTCCCAGCGGTGATGCTGGCGGATGTAGGCGCGGCCGCTTTCTCCAAGCCGTTCTCTGAGACGTGCGTTGGTGTTCAACTGCGTGAGCGCCGCGACGAACTCCTCGCGGTTCGCGTAGTAGAGTCCTGCGCCTGCGCGACGGCAGTGATCGACCGCGGCCCGATTTCTGGCGCTCGCGAGCACTGGAGTGCCGACGGCCAGGCTCTCCAGCAGCGGTTGCGCCAGCAGGTCGTCGGCGGACGGTGCAATCGTGAGGGTGGCGGCTTCGTACGCGACCATCCGCTCACGCTCGGGAAGCACGCCTGCCAGCTTGAGGTAGGTTTCCTCCGGCACCTTCATCATCTTGACGCCCATGAGCACCAGCATCGCTTCGGCGTCCGATGCCGCGTAGGTGTCGAAGTATTCGAGCATCTCTTCGCAGCCGTTGTCCGGCTCCACGCGCCCTCCGTACAGGGCGAAGCTTCCATAAAGACGATGCCGTCGCCGGAACGGGACGCCGCGCTGTGCCAGGTAGTCATCTGAATCTGGAAGCAGGCCGTCGGCGGCAACTTCGTTCTCGTCGACGATGACGTCAGCAGGATCCTGCTGGTGACGGGGGTACGACTGCATCGGCGGCGGATCGACGCCGATCCCCACAACCTCCTCGTGCGGCGGGGTGAAGCCGACGAACGAGCGTACAAGCCGCCGTTCGACGTCGGCGAAGAAGCCCAGAGCACGAGCCGATTGCAAGACATGACGACACAACCCGAAACGCAATTCGGGTCGAAGGGACAAGTGGGGGAAGACAACCGAGCGATCGGGCGCGATCTCGACCCCGAGCATCGTCAACGGATTCCAGAGGCCGAAGAACACAATCACGTCGTATGAGCGGTGCTGGCGTTTCAGGTAGTCGACCAGTCCGGGTGACGAAGGACCTTGCAGCCGGATCCATTCGAGTTCGTCGGGCCGCGATGGCGGGTCGACCTGCAATCGTCTGGACAGTGCGGCCAGGCCGGAACGGTCGGGGATTTGTGCCAGCGCAAAGCGACGCACGAGCGCTCCGCGCACGCGATCCGCGCCCTCCGCGTAGTCGTTCTTCCACGACCCCCTTTCGCGCGCACATGTCGTGAGCACGTCGACATCGTGACGTGTCGACACCTGCTCGGCGAGCAGCCGGCACGCATGATCGGGTCCCGACGAAATATCCGCGCCATAGCGGGGAGAGATGAACGCAAACTTCACGGTGTCTCCACAGTCGTTCGAGCGGCCGGCTCTGGCGCACGAGGCGATCGCGATGCGACCGCAGGTCCCGAAGGCAGCCGCTTGACGACCTCTTCTGCGGCAGCGGCGGTCCGGCGACGGCGTGCAAACCATCCCGGCAGCGGTTCCATCATCGATGCCGTCGGCGAGCCGCGAAGTCGATCGAACATCTCGAGGTACTTCTGCTCGATCACCGGCCAGGAATAGTGCTGCTCGTAGTACGTGCGTCCATGGCGGCCGAGGGCCGCGGATGTCTCCGAATCGGACAACAGCGTGTCGAGCGCCGCGCTGAATTCTGCGCCATCGTTGTAATAGAGTCCGGCATTGCTGCGCAAGCACTGGCCGACCAGCACATCGCATCTCGCCGAGGCAAGCACAGGCTTGCCGAGGGCCCATGCTTCGAGCGCCACCATCGACAGGCTCTCGTACGGGGAGGGCATCACGAGGAGTTCCGACGCGGCGATGACGTCGAACTTGTCCTGGTCGCTCACGAAGCCGAGGTGGCGAATGTGGGGGTGCGAGGGGATCGGAAGCACCGCCGTGCCGATGAGCACGAGATCGAGCGCGCCGCCGCGTCGATCGACGTAGTCCAGGAAATGCCGAAAGAGATCGGCGCAGCCCTTGTTCGCATCGATGCGCCCGACGTACACGACGAACGGGTTGCGCAGGTCGTACGCGGCGCGCACGCGCTGCGGGAAGACGCGATCGGGAATCTCCGATCCGATCCCGACAACGACGCCGGGGACATGTTCGTTCGACGACAGCGTGTTGACGAGCGCCTGCTCCTCGTACGAGTTGTACATGATGGCGCGGACGCCGCGGAACACCGGCGGAAACAGCGAGAGTCCCAGCGAGGCTTCGCGTTCGGCGGTGGGAACGAGCACCGCCTTGTGCGGAGCGATGCGTGCCCCCTGATACGCGTGATGGTACCGGATGCTGAAGAGCACGAGAAAATCACACTCCGCCGCCGCGCGTATCAATCGAGCGATGAGCGACGGGCTGTACGGTCCCTGGCTCTCGAGCCAGCGGAGCTCGTCGTGCAGCGAGTGCGCATGCTTGAAGACCAGCGCCGACCGATCGCGGAAGTCCACCGTGTCTCGCTCGCGCGCGACGGGAAAGCGCTCCACCGGGATGCCATCGACTCGGTCGAGCCCCGCCGGCCATTCGTTCCGCCAGCTGATGTAGTCGCGCGCGCAGGTCGTGAGGACGCGAACGTCGGCGTGCGCGGCGAGACGCCCGGCAACGTATCGCGCGTGCAGCTCGGCGCCGCCGTTGATGTCTGCGCCATAGCGCTGCACGACGATTGCGATCTTCATTCGTAGCGTCCGGCTCGAGCCGGACTACACCATCACTGGCTCGAGTCCGACGGATCACGAGGTTCCGTCGACTGAGCCTGGTCGGGAACCGCTGGAGCGACAGAAGGAGCGGGCGAGGCCTCCTCGAGGTTCGGCGGAGCATGAGCCGGCGCTGGCGTAGGATCGGGCGAGAACGGATCGAATGCGAACGCGGGTTCAGGGCTGGTCCTGCCTGAGACGCTCGGCTCGACATCTTCGGACGGTGCCGACTCGAGCGTCGGCTCCTCCGGCGCGGCTTCAGCAGGCGTCGATTCCTCGTCTTCTTCGTCGATGTCTGGCTCGCTGTCGACGTCGTCGCCAGACGGCGGGCCCGCGATCTGATCGGCCACCACGCCCGGTGGTGGCTGCGCGCTTCCTTCGAACGGCGCGCCCATTTGCGGACGCCGCCCGCGGCGGCGCCGCCGCCGCCGTCGTCCGCCTTCCGCAGTGCCGCCTTCTCGCGGTGTTTCCCGACCGGCTTCGTTCGAGGGTGCCTCCGCGGCAACCATGCCGCCTTCACGCGGGGGCGATGGCGACGGTTGAGCGAATGCGGTCTCGGCTTGACGTGGCGCCGGTCGGGCCTGATGTAGCGTGTTCTCGACACCACGCACCCGGCGCTCGTTGAAGTCGACTTTCGCCGCGAGCGCTTCCACCCGCATCGACAGGCCCTGCCCTTCGAGGCTGGTGCGCGAGATCTCCGTCACCAGGCGTTGCAGGATCTCGTAGTGCAGCGCGTTCCATTCCGTCTGACGCCGATCGCGCTCGGCCTCGCGCGCGCGCGCGGCCTCGTTGATGCGGGTCTGCGTGTTCATGGCCTGGATCAGCGGGTTCGGGTTGAAGAAGAGCTTCAGCAGCGGTTGCAGCAGCCGTCGCATGAATCGCACGAAACCATTCGGTGATTCATAGAGCGTCGTCGCTTCGAATGCATACGACAGCGACGGGTCTACCGGACGCGGTTCGATCGGCGAGCCTGCGCTCCGTCTCAGTTGCTCGAGCAGCGATGGCTTGACTGTGCGCGGATCGAGAATCGCCTCGAGCCGACGCGCTGCCAGCTCCTGAATCTGCTGCGTGGTGAGATCGATGCCGTGGCGCTGTGAGATGCGCGCGCGGATCTCGCGCATGATCTGCTCGACGTCGACGTGGTCGCGCGTCGGCTGCTGTTGATCCTGCGGCGGCGCGTTGCGCCTGTCGTTGCCGCGTCTGTCGGGCCCACGTCGTCCCCGATGGAAGTGGGGCCGGCGGCTATGCTGCGGGTTCTGATCTGCCATTACTCAGCGCTCGAGGGCTGAATGCCCAAAGTTCAATGCTCAATGCCCAAACGTGAATGCCCAGCCCGCCATGTGTTCAGCATTGGGCATTGGGCATTCAGCATCAAGTCAGTACCTCCGAAAAAGCTGCCCCCACTCCGTCTGATGGAACGCGCGAATGCGGGACAGGCCGACAGTCGGATACCACATCCAATCGTGGTAGATGTTTGATGCCATCGGTGCCCAGACCATGAGCGGCGAATGCAGCAACAGACGTTCGAGTGGCCGCAGGAAACCGTTGCGGATCATCTGATCGCCCCAGATAACAAGTGATCGCCGCGTCGAAAACCCGAAGTTCTCCTCTGAGACGTCATCGCCCACGAGCTCGATGTGACGAGGATCGGCGATGCCGAGGCCGCGCTCATGTGCCATTCGCAGGAAGGGAATCGAGAGCGGATCGAAGCCCATGAGACGAGCGGCGACGGCATCGATCGCGACCGAATCGCTGGCCGCGAGGAGAAGATTCTTGACACGCGGAATCATGGTGCGCGGGCCGGCGCCGTCGCCGGCGACGGTGCCGTCCATCACCGTGAAGACGCCCGGATGCAGCTCACGCTGCATGTAGAGCAAGTCGACCAGCACCTCGTGCATGTACTTGTGCGCGTAGTGACGCACTTCGCGGAGCAGGCCGCCGAACGAATTCTTCACCGAGCCGGTCATCACCGCGTGCCCGTGCGTCTTCACTGTCGGCAGATGCACGACCTGTTTTCCCGGATAGAGGGCCGGAATCTGGATTCCATCTGGAAAAATGTGATTCAGCTTGAGGAGCGGGCTCTTGAACCGATACACCTGCCACTCCACTTCGGGCAGCGGGGTGAATCCGACGCGGTGCCTGGCCAGGACCGGCTCCCAGCGGTTGTTCCGGCATCCCTCGCGTGGATTCGTGACGACGGTCTTGTTTTCCACCGGGATCAACCGGTCCCGTGAGTATCCATCGGCCAGCATCTTTCCCAGTACGCCGTCGACCTGCCAGGGTTGAGAGGAGCACGCGGGAAAGTATTTCGTCCACGACAGATTCAGCTTGATCAGCGTGTCGCCGTCGCGGCCGATCGTGTGCTGATAGCCAGCCAGATCCATCACTCGCGCATAGTCGGCCAACACCGTTGTCGGGCGCGTCCGGACGACCGCGACGCGCGCCGTCTGCGGCGGGCGGCTGGTTGGCGTGACGACCGGGGATTCAATGACGACAGGCATTACCGTCCCAACGGAGAGTACAGGATCAGCGCCACCGCGATCGCCCACAGGCCGACACAGGCGAGAAGAGGCCGATCTGTCAGGAGGAGGTCCGCGGGGCTGCCCCCGGCGCGTTTCTGATGCACCAGGTACAGATAGCGAAAGATCCCGTAGAGCACAAACGGGATGGTCAGACCCAGACGGGTCGTCCTCAATCGCTCGGCTGTTTCCGCGCTCGTGGAGTAGACGCTGTACGCCACGAGCGTCGAAGCGGTCACGACCGCAATCATTTGATCGAGGAGGTACGGGCTGTACTCGTTGAGAATCGGCCGGTGCGTCGTCGCGCCGTCGGCCAGCAGCGTCAGCTCGTGCCGCCGCTTGCTCAAGACGAGAAACAGCGCGAGCAGCGTGGTGCACACCAGCAGCCAATGGCTGATGGGCACCGAAACGGCGACGGCCCCGGCTGCCGCTCGGAGCACGAATCCGGCCGCGATAGTCAGGGCATCGATGATGACGAGATGTTTCAGGAGCAACGAGTAGGCCACGAGCAGTGCTACGTACGCCGCGGCCACACCCGCAAACAGCGGGGACAAGAGGACCGCCGCGCCCATTGCGCCGGCACCGAGAACCGCCGCCCCCGCCAGCGCCAGGCGCGGGGACAGCTGCCCCGCCGCGATCGGCCGGCGCCGTTTCAACGGATGCCGCTGATCTGCCTCACGATCGATGAGATCGTTGATCAGATACACAACTCCGGAGAGCCCGCAGAAGACGGCGAATGCCGCGACGGCGCGCGTAAGCGCTTGAAGGTCGAACAGGTGGCCGCCGAACAAGACACCCGCAAACACGAACAGGTTCTTCGTCCACTGTTCGGGGCGGAGCGACGCGAGCAGGAGGCCGGGAGCCGAACCAGGCAGGGCGTGCTCTTCGAGAGCAGCCGACGACGCCGCGTGATCGGATCTGGCGGTGGACGAACCGGAAGGGCGCGCCATCACAGCGCGGCTATCACGCGCGTCTAGACATTGGCCGACGATTGGAAACTCCGGATCGCATCGGCCTCGTTGTCGTGCGTTTCGAACACAGTGAGCAGTTTGGTGATGGCCAGCAAATCGGTAATCCGCTTCGTGAGGCTCAGGAGCTTGAGGCTGCCCCCCTGCCGGCTCACCGTTGTGAACGTGCGGACGATCTCTCCAAGGCCGGCGCTGTCGATGTACGGCACGTCGGCGAGATTCAGCACGAGTTTTTTGTGGCCCTGCAGCACGAGGCTGTTGATCTTGTCCTTCAGGGCCTCGTCCCCTTCACCCAGGGTCATTTTGCCCTTCAGGTCCAAAATGATCACATCACCGGCGGATCGTTCCTCGATCTGCATGAGGTCCTCTAATTTTTCAGCGTCGTAAAAGCCGGAATTCTAGCATAGACAGGCCGGGCCAGACTCGCGTCTGGCCCGGAATCACTGCCGTGGTAGCGCCGAGGAGTGCCTGCGTCTGGTCGGGCTAGAGTCCGCCAGCTCCTGCAAACTTCCGTTGCTGGAAGCACTCCTTGCAGAAGACCGGGCGGCCTTGCGTGGGACGGAACGGCACTGTCGTTTCCTTTCCGCACGCCGAGCATTGAGTCTGCGTCTCGACCCGTTCCCGCATCGGGGACGGACCTGAGCTGACCCGATTCGCTCGCTTTGCCTTGCACGTCTTGCAGCGTTTGGGCTCGTTCTTGAACTGCTTGTCGGCGAAAAACAGCTGTTCACCGGCCGTCCAGATGAACTCCGACCCGCAGTCTACGCACCTTAGGGTCTTGTCTTGGAACTCCATCGGTCGCCACCTCGTGCTCGTCGATCCGCGTGTTACTCCGTTTCCCTCCGGAGCTTCTTGCGGTTCCGCTTGCGCGCCAATGCCTGTTTGGCCCGGCGCTTGTCACCCGGCTTCAAGTAGAAAGAATGCTTCTTAATGTCTTTGATGATGTCTTCCTGCTGAACCTTGCGCTTGAAGCGGCGGAGTGCGCTTTCGATCGACTCGCCCTCTTGAATCTTGACTTCTGCCACGCCCTGAACACCCCCTCACCGGCCCGGTGGCTCCTTGTGATGACCTACTGTCCGACCCAACGAAAAGTGACGAATATGCTAGGCTATCACACGGAAGAGCGGATCCTAGGCGTAACACGGCGCTAAGGTCAACGAAATAGTCGTGTGCCGCGAGGTTCGTCTGCACAGAGTTTGGCGAACCCCCGAACCAGCTGGCCAGCGCGCCAGCGAACCCAACAAATCACTGTTTTTCAGGCGGTTAGCCTGCTCCCATGAAGATTCTGGTAATCGGGAACGGCGCGCGTGAGCACGCTCTGTGCTGGCGTCTTGCACGAGAACGCGATGTCGAACGCCTCGTCTGTGCCCCTGGAAACCCCGGCATCGCGAGCGTCGCGTACTGCACGCCGGCGGATCTTGGGAATCCTCGCCAACTGCTGCAGATCGCAGAGTACGAACAGATCGATGTGACCGTCGTTGGCCCGGAGTCTCCCCTCAGCCGGGGGATCGTCGATGTGTTCTCAGCCGCCGCACGACCGATCGTCGGCCCGACTCAGGCGGCTGCGGCGCTCGAATCGAGCAAGGCGTTCGCGAAAAATTTCATGGCGCGGCATCGAGTGCCGACCGCGGCCTTTCGCGTGTGTGATTCGGCTTCCGATGCCCTCGCGATGGCTCGACGCGGAGAGTTCGGATATCCGCTGGTGATCAAAGCGGATGGTCTTGCCGCCGGTAAAGGTGTGGTCATCGTGGACGATCGCGCAGGCGCCGAGGCAACGATCCGATCGATGATGGTCGATCGGCGTTTCGGCGATGCCGGCAATCGCGTCGTGCTGGAAGCGTTCCTCAGAGGTCAGGAAGCGTCATTCTTCGTGCTCGCCGACCGGACCGACTTTGTCACACTTGGATCGGCGCAGGATCACAAGCGGATCTTCGACAACGACGAGGGGCCGAACACCGGTGGGATGGGCGCGTTTTCGCCGAGCCCTCTCATCACGTCGGAAATCGAACGTCGTGTCTGCGACGAGATCGTGCGTCCGGTTCTGGAGGGGATGACGCACGAAGGTCACGCATATCGCGGGTTCTTGTACGTAGGGCTGATGCTCACCGACGAGGGGCCCAACGTCGTCGAGTTCAACGTGCGCTTCGGTGATCCCGAAGCGCAGGTCGTGCTGCCGAGGCTCGATGAAGATCTGTCGTGGCTCCTCGGCGAGACGGCGACCGGCGCATTACCCTCGCGCCCCGCGCGATTTCGGCAAGAGCCGCACGTGGGCATCGTGCTCGCGGCGGGCGGTTATCCCGATGCGCCGGAGACGGGACGGACAATCAGCGGGATCGAAGAGGCGGCTCGGGTACCAGGCGCGCTTGTCTTTCACGCCGGTACATCAAAGCAGGATGCCGATCTGGTAACCAACGGAGGGCGCGTGCTGACCGTCGTCGGACGCGGTCCGACATTCGAACGCGCGATCGAAACGGCGTATCACGCAGCCTCGCATATCCATTTCGACGGCATGCAGTTTCGGCGCGATATCGGTCGGAAAGCGCTGGCGGCAGACCGCGGAACGAAACCGATCGGGGCCTGACCTCATGAAGTACTCCGTCATCACGTTCGGGTGTCGCGTCAATCAAGCCGATTCGCTCGTCATCGAAGGCGCGCTGCGGGCGCGCGGCGCAACCGACGCCCCACCGGATCAGGCCGATCTCGTGATTGTGAACACGTGCTCGGTGACGGCCAGCGCCGATCAAGGAGCGCGCCAGACGATTCGACGCATCGCGAGGAGCAACCCGGACGTACGCGTGGTTGTAACCGGGTGTTACGCGACGCGGCGTCCAGACGAGCTTCGCGAGTTGCCGAACGTCGTTCGCGTGGTCCCCAACCCGGACAAAGACGATCTTGTGACCCTCCTCGACGATGAAGGCGAAGGCGACGGTCCGTGCGGGCACGTTCTTCAGCCGGGTGTCGCCGGTCGAACGGCGCTGACGCTGCGCGTCCAGACCGGATGCGAGGAGGCATGCAGCTACTGCATCATCCCGCACACGCGCGGCGCCGGTCGTTCAACGCCCCTTCCGGTCGTGACGGATCGAATCAAAGCAGCCGTCGATGCGGGGTACAAGGAAGTGGCGATTACCGGCGTGCATCTCGGATCGTACGGCCGCGATCTGGGCGATGGCTCATCACTGAGTTCGCTCGTGCATCGTCTCGCGACCTGGGATGGCGGCGTCCTTTTCAGACTCAGTTCGCTCGAGCCAATGGATTGCACCGACGACATCGTCGACATGATGGCCGGCGCCGACACGCTGGCGCCGCATTTCCACCTGCCGCTCCAGCACGGCGCCGATACAGTGCTGACACGGATGCGTCGTCCGTACACGGCCAGTTTCTTCCGCGGGCTCGTCGAACGCATTCACGAGACGATGCCGCACGCAGCGATCGGCTCCGATCTCATTGTTGGGTTTCCCGGCGAAAGCGACGACGAGTTCTCGGAGACGGTGCGGATGCTTTCGGATCTTCCCCTGTCTCACCTTCATGTCTTTCCGTACTCGGACCGTCCCGGCACTGAGGCAAGCGAGATGATCGGCAAGGTGGACGGCGTCGTCATTCGCGAGAGAGGCGCTCGTCTCCGGGAGATTGGCCGCGCGATGGCGGCTCGTTTTCGCGATGCGCAGCGCGGGACCGCACGACGCGCCTTGACGGTTGACGATGGGCGGTCGGCTGTCACCGACAACTACATCAAGGTCAGTCTGGATCAACCGCAGGCGAGAAACACATGGATCTTGGCGGTGATCGATTGATCGTCTTCGGGCGGATCCAAGAACCCGCCTGCGGCGATCATCCCAACAACATTGCCATTTGTTGAGCGGCGGTCTTCTTGATACCGCCTTCGACGATCAGTTGTCCGCACGCGGCGCGGATGTCCTGGCCGCGGCTCTTTCGCACCGATACCGTGATGTGTCGATCGGCAAGGAACTGCGCGAAACGATTGACTCGTTCGTCGGAGGGCCGCGAAAACGGAATGCCGGGTGCCGGGTTGAGCGGAATCAGGTTGACCTTGGCCTTGATGCCGGCCAGCAGCTTGACCAGTCGTCTCGCATCCTCAGGCGTGTCGTTCACTTCATCGAGCATCACGTACTCGAACGTGATCCGGCTTCGCTTCTTCAGCGGAAAACTTCTGCACACCGCGAGCAGGTCGGCCAGGGGGTACCGCCGGTTCGGAGGGACGAGCGCGGTCCGCTGCTCGTCCGTCGTCGCATGGAGCGATACGGCGAGGTTCGGCATCAACGGTTCGCGGGCGAGTCGCTCGAGGCCGGGAATGATCCCGACCGTCGAGAGCGTCACTCGACGAGGCGATACGGCGAGGCCATGCTCGCTATGCAGCATTCGCAGCGCCTTCATCGTGTTGTCGTAGTTGTGAAGCGGTTCGCCCATCCCCATCAGCACGATGTTGAACGGCGCGTCCAGGAGCCCCGTCGCTTCGGCGAGGACGCGAACCTGACCGACGATCTCGCCGGCGGTCAGATTGCGCACCAGCCCCATCTTCCCGGTCAGGCAAAAGCCGCATGACATCGCACACCCGACCTGCGTCGAAATGCAGAACGTCATCGAGGGCGTATCGGGTATGAACACCGATTCGATCCGCCGCTCGTCGGCCAGCAGCAGGGCGAGCTTGCGTGTGCCGTCGGTCGAGGTTTCGTCGCTGACGATGCGCGGGGTGCTGATGACGAAGGTCGAGTCGAGCTGCGCCCGGAGCGGCCGCGAGAGATTCGTCATCCGCCCAAAGTCAGTTACCGCGCCCTTATGGATCCAGCGATAGATCTGGCGGGCGTGAAAGCGCTCGCAGCCGGCGTCCTCGAGTTGCGCTTCGAGTTCGGCAGGTTCAAGCTCAGCGAGATCGTGGCGATCGGAAGTCAAGGCTATCTCTCGCGTTTTCTTGAGGATGCGAGCACTCGATTGTAGCAGATTGCCTTCGACCGGCTGAAAAGCACGCGGCTGAGCGGTACGAGCGTCTATCAACCAGGGGCCTTTCGTGCTATGATCTGCGTGTTCTTCTAATTCCCTGTCTGTCAAGGGTTTGCAGCTGATGTTGGAGCTCCGCTGAGGAGCGGTCCATGCGGCGGCGTCTCTCGAAAACACACGAAGTGTCTCAGCCAGCCATCGTTCGCGACGTGCTCCCCAACGGTCTCCGTCTCCTCACGGAGCGCATGCCGCACGTGCGCTCGGTGAGCATCGGCGTGTGGCTGGCGCGCGGATCCCGTCACGAGACCGAGGCGCAGAGCGGCATCGCCCACTTCGTGGAGCACATGCTGTTCAAAGGGACAGCCACGCGGAGCGCCGAGGACATCGCGCAGACCGTGGATTCCATCGGCGGGCAGATGGACGCGTTCACGGCCAAGGAGTACGCGAGCTACTACTTCAAGGTGCTCGACGAGCACGTGTCGCTGGCCGTTGATCTGCTGGCCGACATCGTCATGCGCCCGGCCTTCAGCGAGGAAGACATCGCACGCGAGAAGAAGGTGGTCCTCGAAGAAATCAAGATGGTCGAGGATACGCCCGACGATCTCGTCCACGAGCTGTTTACCGAGAGCTTCTGGCGCGGTCACGCGCTGGGGCGTCCGATTCTCGGGACCAAGGAGACCGTGGAGAGCTTCACGCAGTCGGCCCTGCGTGAGTACTTCGTCGACACATACGCCGCGCCCAATCTGATCGTCGCGGCGGTGGGGAACATCGAACACGAGCGCGTCCGCGATCTCGTGACGCGCGCCTTCGAGGGCCTGCCGGCCTCGACCCGACCGGTCACCGATGAGCCGCCGCGAGTGATTCCGCACACGCTGGTTCGCAACAAGGAGCTCGAACAGAGCCATGTGTGCCTGGGGACCAACGGGTATCAGCAGGATCACGCCGATCGATACGTCAGCTACGCGCTGAACACGGTGCTCGGCGGTTCGATGAGCTCGCGTCTGTTTCAGAACGTGCGTGAAAAGCGCGGTCTGGCCTACTCCGTCTTCAGCGGGCTCAGCGCGTATCGCGATGCCGGTTCGATGACCATCTACGCGGGATGCGCGAACGACGCCGTCGGCGAGCTGATTGACGTCGTGATTGCGGAGCTGCGCCGCCTCAAAGAGGAGCCGCTTCCCGAGTCGGAGCTTCGGCGCGCGAAGGATCACTTGAAGGGCAGCCTGATGCTGAACCTGGAGAGCACTTCCAGCCGCATGTCGCACCTGGCGCGTCAGGAGATCTACTTCGACAGGCATTTCGGGCTCGACGACACGCTCGAGGGCGTCGAGCGGGTGACGACCGGCGACGTGCAGCGGGTCGCGCGCGATCTGTTCGGCGATTCGTCGCTCGGCGCGACGGTGCTCGGCGCGGTGAATGGGCTGAAGATTTCACGGGAGCGGTTGGCGCTGGGTTCATGAGATCTCGAAACTCGAGATGCATCACTGACAGAGGGGGGCGGCGAGGCGGCTAAAGAATGATCCGTCGTTACACCCACCCGGAGATGGATCGCATCTGGAGCGATCAACGAAAGTACGAGACCTGGCTGCAGGTTGAAACCGCCGCAGCCGAAGCCATGGCGCGCGAGGGCATCGTTCCCCAGGAGGCCGCGCGTGATATCCGCGAGCGCGGCCGGTTCGACGTCGCACGCATCGAAGCGATCGAAGAAACCACTCAGCACGACGTCATCGCGTTTACGACCGCCGTCGCCGAACACGTCGGCCCGTCGGCGCGATGGCTGCATTTCGGCCTGACCTCCTCCGATGTGATCGACACGGCGCTGGCGATTCAGATGCGCGAGGCCTGCGACGTGATCCTCGCCTGCCTCGAGCAGTTGATGCGGGCGGTGCAGACGCGCGCCGACGAGCATCGACGCACGCCGATGATCGGGCGGACCCACGGCGTGCACGCCGAGCCGATGACGTTCGGTCTCAAGCTCGCGCTGTGGTACGCCGAGCTCGGCCGCGATGTCGTTCGGATGCGACGCGCTCGCGAGGTGATCGCCGTCGGGAAGCTGTCGGGAGCGGTCGGAACGTTCGCGCACCTGCCGCCATCGATCGAAGCGGATGTGTGCCGCACGCTCGGTCTGCAGCCAGCGCTCGTCGCGTCACAGGTCATCCAACGCGATCGTCACGCCGAACTTCTCTCGGCGATGGCGATCACCGGCTCGTCGCTCGAGAAGTTCGCCCTCGAAATCCGCGGCTTGCAGAAAACCGAGATCGGTGAGGTCGAGGAGCCATTCGGGAAAGGGCAGAAGGGGTCGTCGGCGATGCCCCACAAGCGCAATCCGATCGGCTGCGAACAGATCGTCGGCCTGGCGCGGCTCCTGCGCGGCAACGCGATTCCGGCGATCGAGAACAACGCGCTGTGGCACGAGCGCGACATCTCGCATTCATCCGTGGAGCGCGTGATTCTCCCGGACAGCTTCATCGTGCTCGATCACATGCTCCGCCGGTTTACTCGCATCGTGTCGGGCATGATCGTCTACCCCGAGCGGATGCGCGAGAACCTCGAGCGATCGCGTGGCGTCGTCTTCTCGGGAACGGTGCTGCTGGAGCTCGCGCAGCGGGGCGTGTCGCGCGAGCAGGCCTACGAGTGGGTCCAACGCAACGCGATGCGGGCGTTGCACGAACAGCGCGATTTCAAGGCGCTGCTGCTCGCCGATCCCGACGTCACCCGGGTGCTGCAGCCCGACGATATCGAGCGCGCCTTCGACTTGAACCCACAGCTCCGTCACGTCGATCATGTATTCGATCGGGTCTTTCAGGAGGTCGCTGTCTGATGCGGACTCGTGTGTTTGTCACGCTGAAGCCGTCGGTGTTCGATCCGCAGGGGACGACGGTCACCGATGCCTTGCATACACTCGGTTACACCTCGGTGAAGGATGTTCGACAGGGGAAGTACTTCGAGCTCGATATCGACGCGGCGAGCACCGATGAGGCCCGGCGGCTCGCGTCGGAGGCCGCCGACAAGCTCCTGGCCAACCCCGTGATCGAGAGCTATCGCGTGGAGGTTGACGCCCGATGAAATTCGCCGTCGTCGTCTTCCCTGGTTCGAACTGCGACCACGACGCCTACTACGCGGTGAACAACGTCCTGGGACAGGACGCGGAAATGATCTGGCACAAGGACACGAGCCTTGGCAACGCCGACGCGGTCATCCTGCCGGGTGGCTTCGCCCACGGCGACTACCTGCGCACCGGCGCGATCGCCCGCTTTTCTCCGATCATGCGGGCGGTCAAGTCGTTTGCCGCAGCTGGCGGGCCGGTCCTCGGCATCTGCAATGGATTCCAGGTACTGCTCGAAGCGGGGCTGCTGCCGGGAGCGATGCTGCGGAATCGGAGCCTGCATTTCCGCTGCGAACACGTGCACGTGCGGGTCGAACACACCGACACCCTGTTCACCACGAGCTGCAACGTCGGGCAGGTGCTGCGCATCCCAATCGCCCACGGCGAGGGCAACTACTACGCGGAGCCCGATGTCATCGAGCAGCTCGAAAGAGATCGACGGATCATCTTCCGCTACGTGACAGCGAGCGGTGAGGTCACCGATGCGGCCAATCCGAACGGGTCCGCTCACCACATCGCCGGCATTACGAACGAAGCGCGCAATGTCGTAGGGCTGATGCCGCATCCCGAGCGCGCCTGCGAGCTCGCGGTTGGCAGCGCCGATGGACGAGTGATCTTCGAGTCGGTCATCCATGGGGTCGGAGGTCGTTTTTCGAGGACAGTTCCGACGACTGTCGCGACCGGTTCTGGGGTGGGCGTCCTTTAGAGAGCACCGAATTGATTGACCACGTGACCCCAGCGTCCGGCGTCGAGAGCGGTGAGCGGGCCGCGACAACGGAGCGGTCCGGCCCGATCTGGGTAGGGAGATACCAGTAGATGACCTCCGACCCGATTGCGGATTCGGTGCTCGAGCGGCATGGTCTGACACGCGAGGAGTATCAACGCATCCTCGACGCGCTGGGGCGCCCGCCGACGATCACCGAGCTTGGAATCTTCTCGGTGATGTGGTCCGAGCACTGCAGCTATAAGAGTTCGCGCGTCCATTTGAAGACGCTGCCGACCACAGGCCCTCGCGTCCTGCAGGGTCCCGGCGAGAACGCCGGCGCTGTCGACATCGGCGACGGACTCGCCGCCGTCTTCAAGATCGAATCCCACAATCATCCTTCGTTCATCGAGCCCTATCAGGGTGCGGCCACCGGCGTCGGCGGCATCATCCGCGACATCTTCACGATGGGCGCGCGGCCGATCGCACTGCTGAATTCGCTGCGCTTCGGCCAGCTCGACGACCCACTCGTTCGTCGGACGATGGCTGGTGTGGTCGCCGGCATCGCCGGCTACGGCAACAGCATCGGCATCCCGACCATCGGCGGCGAGATCGCCTTCGACGAAAGCTACACCGGCAACCCGCTCGTCAACGTGTTTTGCCTCGGCATCTCCAGGGCCGACGAGATCATCAAGGGCACCGCATCGGGCGCAGGCAACGCCGTGTATTACGTTGGCTCGAAGACCGGCCGCGACGGCATCCATGGTGCGACGATGGCGTCGGCGGAGTTCGACGACAAGTCGTCCGAGAAGCGGCCCGCCGTGCAGGTCGGCGATCCGTTCATGGAGAAGCTGCTGCTCGAGGCCTGCCTCGAGGTCATGAAGACCGATGCCCTCGTCGGCATTCAGGACATGGGCGCCGCCGGCCTGACCTGTTCGACCTGTGAGATGGCGTCACGCGGGGGCGCGGGCATCGAGATCGATGTTGCATTCGTGCCTCAACGCGAAACCCAGATGACGCCGTACGAGACCATGCTCTCCGAGTCGCAGGAGCGCATGCTGCTCGTCGTCAAGAAGGGACGTGAAGCGGAGGTCGAGCGCATCTTCGACAAGTGGGATCTGCACGCGGTCCGCATCGGTCAGGTGACGACCGACGGCCTCATGAGAGTGAAGGACCGCGGCAACGTGGTTGCGGAGATTCCAACACGTTCGCTCACCGACGATGCGCCGGTGTATCGGCGGCCGATGGCTGAGCCCGCGTACTTGAAAGACGCGCGTCAGCTCGACCTGGCAGGCCTCGGTGGACCACTTTCGACTCGAGAGGCGTTCAGGCGTCTCCTCGCGTCTCCCGAGATCGCCAGCAAGCGATGGGTGTATCGCCAGTACGATCACATGGTCCGCACCAACACGCTGGTGCTGCCAGGGATGGGTGCGGGGGTCGTGCGCGTCAAAGGCACCAACCGCGCACTTGCGATCTCGGTCGATGGAAACGGGCGATTCGTCTACCTCGATCCACATCTCGGCGCGCAGCTCGCCCTCGCCGAGGCCGCACGCAACGTGGCCTGTGCGGGGGCCCTGCCGATCGGCGCGACCAATTGCCTCAACTTCGCGAACCCGCAGCGCCCCGAAATCATGTGGCAGTTTGCACGGGCAGTGGAAGGAATGGGCGAGGCTTGCCGTGCACTGAACGTCCCGATCACCGGCGGCAACGTAAGCCTCTATAACGAGACGGATGGCCGCGGCATCCTGCCAACGCCGGTGCTCGGTGTGGTTGGCCTGATCGAAGATGCGAACACCGTCGTCCGAAGGGCGTTCCGCTCGGCCGGCGATGTCGTCGTGCTGCTTGGCGACAGCTACGACGAGCTCGGCGGGAGCGAGTACCTCAAGGTCGCGCATGGCATCATCCGCGGCGTGCCTCCCGCGCTCCGCCTGTTGAGTGAGGCGGCCCTGCAGCGCGTGCTCGTCGAGGGTGCGGCCCGACGGATCATTCGATCCGCGCACGATTGCGCCGAAGGGGGGCTGGCCATTACGGCCGCCGAGTGTTGCTTCGATTCGTCGCTCGGTGTCGATCTCGAGCTGGCTGGTGTGCCGACGGAGGCCGCTGGTTACCAGGACGTGACCACGCTGTTCGGCGAGTCAGCGTCGAGGGCACTGGTCTCAGTTGCGGCTGATCGCGCCGGGGACCTGCTGGCGCTCGCAGCGTCAGAAGGAGTGCCCGCCGCACGGGTCGGCGTCGTCGGCGGGGATCGCATCAAGATATCGGTGGAGGGCAGGCGTGTGCTGGATGAGCCTCTCGCAGCCGCCGAGCAGATCTGGTCGACGGCCATCGAGGATTACTTCGAGCGGCGGCGCGCTATTGCGTAAGGTCGTACACTGAAGGAATCAGGAATCGGGAATCAGGATCAGGAGGAACCAGCTGGGTTCCCGAATCTGCTGCATCCAAATTCCTGCCTCCTGATTCCTGATTTTGGGGCCTACTGATGGACAAGTTCCGCGAAGAGTGCGGCGTCTTCGGGATCTTCGGAGACCCGGAGGCATCGAAATTCACGTATCTGGGCTTGTACGCGCTCCAGCATCGTGGTCAGGAAAGCGCGGGCATTGCATCGGCCGATGGCACGAGTATTCGCGTGACCAAGGCAATGGGCTACGTCAACGACGTCTTCAACCCGGAGATACTGGCAGAGCTGCCGGGCCACATCGCGATGGGGCACGTTCGGTACTCAACTGCCGGCGAAAGCCGTCTCGCCAACGCGCAGCCGATCGTCGTCGACAGCGCACACGGACAGCTGGCCGTTGGACACAACGGCAATCTCGTGAACGCCAGCGAGCTGCGCGACGTGCTGGTCCGCACCGGTGCGATTTTCCAGGCCACAACTGATACCGAGGTGATCGTCCATTTGTTCGCCCGTTCGCGCGAGAGCGGAGCGGAAGCGGCGGTTGTCGACGCGCTCTTGCAGGTGCGGGGAGCTTTTTCGTTCGTGATGATGACGAAGGACTCGCTGATTGGCGTGCGCGATCCGCATGGCTTTCGTCCTCTCGCGCTCGGCAAGCGCGGCGATGCGTGGGTGATCTGTTCCGAGACCTGCGCGATGGATTTGATCGGCGCCACCTACGTGCGCGATGTCGAGCCGGGTGAAGTGGTCGTCGCGAGCGCGCACGGGCTGAAGTCGATCAAGCCGTTCGGCGCGGCGCGCCAGGCACAGTGCATCTTCGAGCATGTCTATTTCGCGCGACCCGACAGTTACGTGTTCGGCGAGAGCGTCAACGAGATCCGCACCGAGTTCGGACGACGGCTGGCGCGTGAGTCGGGCATCGATGCCGATGTCGTCGTGCCGATTCCCGATTCGGGTGTCTGTGCGGCGATCGGGTACTCCGAGGCGTCGCTGACGCCAATGAGAATGGGCCTCATTCGCAATCATTACGTCGGGCGCACGTTCATCGAGCCGCGGCAGTCGATTCGGCACTTCGGTGTGCGGGTCAAGCTGAATCCCGTACGTAGCATTCTGGAGGGCAAGCGCGTCGTGCTCGTCGACGACTCGATCGTGCGCGGGACGACGAGCCGGAAGATCGTGAAGATGGTTCGCGAGGCTGGTGCGAAGGAAGTCCACATGCGCATCAGCTGCCCGCCGACGATTTCACCCTGCTTCTACGGTGTGGACACCCCTCGTCGATCGGAGTTGATCGCGGCCACCCACACGGTCGAAGAGATACGGAAGTATCTGAACGCCGACACGTTGGCGTACCTCAGTCACGACGGGCTCGTCGACTCGGTGAAAGGCGGCCGAACCAGCTACTGCACCTCCTGCTACACCGGGCAGTATCCGGTCGCGTTCCCACGGGACGAAGAGGCGTACCTGCAGCTCGCGCTCAAGCTCAATGGCGAATCGGCCAAGGCCGAACCTCTAGCCGTGCCCGTGCACATCCACGATTTCGACAAAGATCCAGTCGTCAGCTGACATTCGAGCGCCCCGTTCATGGACTACAAGTCATCTGGGGTCGATATCGATGCCGGCAACGAGGCCGTCCGCCGGATCCGCGGCCTCGCGCGCTCGACGTTCACGTCCGGCGTGCTCTCTGACATCGGCTCGTTCGGCGGCTTGTTTCAGCTGGACACGGGCCGGAATCGTCATCCCGTGCTCGTGGCGAGCGCCGATGGTGTCGGCACCAAGCTGAAGGTGGCGTTTCTCGCGAACCGGCACGACACGGTGGGCGTCGATCTCGTGAACCACTGCGTGAACGACATCCTCGTGCAGGGGGCCGAGCCGCTCTTCTTTCTCGACTATCTCGCGACCGGCCGACTGTCGCCGGTCGTCGCCGAAGCCATCGTCGGCGGTATGGCCAAGGCCTGCCGCGACAACGGATGCGCGTTGCTGGGTGGCGAGACCGCCGAAATGCCCGGTATGTACGCCGATGGCGAATACGATCTCGCCGGCTTCATCGTCGGCGTGGTCGATCGAGAGCGATTGATCAACGGGCGCACGATCACGATCGGCGACGTGCTCGTTGGCGTACCTTCGTCCGGGCTGCACACCAACGGCTATTCGCTCGCACGGCGCATCGTCTTCGACACGCTCGGACTGGGCGTCGACAGTCAGGTCCCGGAGTTGTCGACCACTATAGGGGAGGCGCTGCTCCAGCCTCATCGATCCTACCTGTCCATGATCTTGCCGATTCTCGATGCCGGTCGGGTCAAAGGTATGGCCCACATCACTGGCGGAGGCATCACCGACAACCTGCCGCGCATCCTCCCACATGGGACCGCGGCGGTCGTCGATGTCTCATCGTGGACAGTGCCGCCGCTGTTTCGATGGTTGCAGAAGAGTGGACAGGTGCCTGCGGAAGAGATGATGCGCACGTTCAACATGGGCATTGGTCTCATCATCGTGACGACGAAACACAACTCGGAGGCGCTGATCGAGGAGCTCGCCGCCCGCGGTGGTCACGACGCCCGCGTGATCGGCGAGATCGTCCCCGGCGAACCGCCGTCCGTGAGCTACATAAATCTGTAATGGGGTCGGGAGTCATTCTCACTGGTAACTCTCGAGAATGACTCCCGACCCTGTTTCGAAATCCAAAATGACTCCCGACCCCAATTCGCGCCGCATCGGGGTGCTCATCTCGGGGCGCGGCACCAACTTGCAGTCGCTCATCGATGCGACTCGCGACAAACGACTCGATGCGACGATCGCCGTGGTGATATCGAACCGCGCCGACGCCGGCGGCCTTGAACGTGCGCATCGCGCCGGAATCGAGACGCTGGTGCTCGATCACCGGGGATGGCCTTCACGCGAGGACTACGATCGCGCGATCGCACGAGAGCTGCACGCGCGCGATGTGCACCTCGTCTGCCTCGCCGGATTCATGCGCCGGTTCAGTGACGTCATGCTCGAGGCGTTTCCCAACGCGATTCTCAATATCCATCCATCGCTGTTGCCCGCGTTCCCTGGACTCCACCCACACCACGAGGCGCTCGAACACGGTGTCAAGGTGAGCGGCGTGACCGTTCACCTCGTCACCCCGGATCTCGACGCCGGACCGATCGTCGTGCAGCGGAGCGTTCCTGTGCTCGCGGACGACACGCCCGACACCCTCGCCGCGCGCATCCTGATCGAAGAACACAAGGCGTATCCCGAAGCGGTGTCGATTGTGCTGGCCGGTGGCTGGAGGGTGGACGGTCGACGCTTCGTCAGATCGACGACTGACGCCGGAGTGTGATGACCGCAACTTCCGGTGGGCAGTTGATCCGAATCGGCACATACACCGTCCCGATTCCACGGCTGACGAAGATCGACGTGTTCTCGCGCCGGCCCAGACCTTCGAGAACGGGGAAGCGCGCGCGCGCGATCGCGCCGACCCCAGGCATGACCACCTGTCCGCCGTGGGTGTGACCTGACAGCACCGCGGGAACATCGAGCGCCGCCGCCTCGGTCAACCGCCGAGGATCGTGCGCCAGCAGCAGCACCGTATCGTCTGCGCCCTTCAGCACGCGTGAGATGTCGGTCGGCCGTCGTGTCCAGAAGCGAATGCCCGCAAGCTCCAGCGCTTCCCCGCGGATCAGCACACGTGTGCGCTGGTCCTTGAGCACCACGAAACTCCTCCTGGCCAGGGCCGCCGGCATATCGCGATCATCGTCGTGGTTGCCGAGGATCGCGTACACGCCGTTTGGCGCATGCAGCGGTGACAGCAGCTCCGCGACCGGCTCGACGTAGTCTCGATCGCCGTACGTCACGTAATCGCCGCCGAGAACGATGAGGTCGGTGTGTGCCTCGAGAGCCAGGCGTACCGCCTGTGTGACGTCCGCTGCTGGAACGAGATGACTGTGGTGGATGTCAGTCAGCAGGCCGATGCGCAAGCCGTCGAGTGCTGGCGGCAAGCCGGACACGGGGAGCGTCGCTTCGGTCACGCCGACACGATGGCGTTCGTCGACGACACCGTAGGTCACGGCGCCGGCGCATGCGCCAATGGTTCCGGCGAGCGCGCCTCTGAGTACGGCGCGTCGGGTCAGGGGCATGTTTCTCGTATAGTAGCGGCTGTGGACCTCTACGGCGAATTCGAGTGGCGTGGCCTGATCTACGACGCCACCGAGGGTGTGCGCGACGTTCTGGCGCGGGAGAAGGTCACCGGCTACATCGGGTTCGATCCAACGGCGCCCAGCCTGCACGTGGGATCGCTGCTCGTCATGATGACGCTGGCCCATCTCCAGCGTCACGGCCACTCGGCGATCGCGCTCGTCGGCGGCGGCACGGGTTTGATCGGCGATCCCAGCTTCAAGGCCACCGAACGCGTGCTCCTGACGCCGGAAGAAGTCGACGAGAACGTCGTCGGCATTCGTGCACAGCTCGAGCGGTTTCTCGACTTCGAGACGAAGACGAATCCCGCGCGGCTCGTGAACAATGGCGAGTGGCTGCGCAAACTGAGCGCGATCGAGTTCATGCGCGACGTGGGCAAGCATTTCACCGTCAACGCGATGCTGGCGAAGGACTCCGTCAAGCGACGCATCGAGGGCACCGAAGGCATTTCCTTCACCGAGTTCAGCTACTCGCTGCTTCAAGCGTACGACTTTCTGGAGCTCTATCGCCGCTTCAACTGTTCGCTGCAAATGGGCGGCAGCGATCAGTGGGGCAACATCACGGCGGGCATGGATCTGATTCGCCGCGTCGAAGGCGGGCGCGCGCACGGCATCGTGTTCCCGCTCATCACCACCGCATCGGGAACGAAGTTCGGTAAGACCGAGTCGGGCAACGTGTGGTTGGATCCGCAGCGGACCTCGCCGTATGCGTTTTATCAGTTCTGGCTCAATACACCCGACATCGATGTCGTGCGGTATTTGAAGTACTTCACGTTCCTCGATCGACAGCGTGTCGACGAACTCG
>DASWZV010000040.1:0-2729 GCA_036407095.1 Vicinamibacterales bacterium
GCGCGCATCGCATCCGGCGGGGAATTGTCACGGATCATGCTGGCACTGAAGACGCTGGCGACGACCGACGCGCCGGGCAAGACCCTGGTCTTCGACGAGGTCGATGCCGGCATCGGCGGAGCAGTGGCGGACGCGGTGGGCGGGCGCCTGCAGCGGCTGGGAGACCGGTTCCAGGTACTGTGCATCACGCACCTGCCGCAGATCGCCGCATACGGCGCCGCGCATTTCCGGATCGAGAAGCACGTCCGCGGCGGACGCACATCGACGACGGTCGTTCGAGTCGAGGGCGGAGAGCGTGTGGCCGAGATCGCCCGGATGATCGGCGGAGCAGACGTCTCCCCGAACGTGACCGCAAGCGCGCGGGAAATGCTTGCCTCTCGTGACGGCGGATCCGGCGGGCAGAAGGCCGTCAAGACAGCGGCGAAAGGCAAAGAAAAATCGAAAGGCGAAAGCGAAACCGGAGCCGGGCGAAGACGCGTTTAGAGGCGACACCAAAGATATCAGAAGGTCGACGAGCAGACGAATGGCGCGCAGGTATTTGATCGAGACGTTTGGTTGCCAGATGAACGAGCACGACTCGGAGCGCATGGCCGGTCTGCTCGAACAGGCGGGCTACGAGCGGACGGACGACGACCGCGATGCGGACGTCGTGGTGATCAACACCTGCAGCGTTCGTGAAAAAGCAGAAGAGAAGCTGTACACGCGACTGGGCGAGCTGCGAGTGCTCGGTGAAGAGACAGGCCAGCGTCCGCTGGTGGCGGTTGCCGGCTGCGTGGCGCAGCAGGAAGGTCACAAGCTCCTCGAGCGAACCAACGGCAGGCTGATCGACGTTCTGATCGGCACGCAGAGCATCAAGCAGCTGCCGATGCTCGTCGAACGGGCGCGGACACGGGGCGCGGGAGACACGCAGATCGATGTGAATCCGTACGACGACGTGTCGTTTCCCCTGGGGATTGCGCGGCGAGCCGATCGCCTCAAGGCGTACGTCACCATCATCGAGGGCTGCAACGAATTCTGCGCCTTCTGCGTCGTGCCCTACACGAGGGGGCACGAGCGGATGCGGCCGGTGGCCGACATCCTGGCCGACGTCAGGTGCGCCGCCGACAGCGGGGCGAAGGAAGTCCAGCTGCTCGGACAGATCGTCAACAAGTACGAGGCGCCCGAACCGGAGGTCTGCGACTTCGCGGAGCTGCTGGCGCGCATCAACGCGGTCGAGGGCATCGAACGTATCCGGTTCGCGAGCCCTCATCCGCGCCACGTCACGCCGGGGATGATCGAGGCGATGCGCACGCTGCCAAAGGTCTGCCGGCACCTTCATCTGCCCGTTCAGAGCGGCTCGACGCGCGTCCTGAAAGAGATGCGCCGCCGTCACACGCGCGAGGAGTACCTGGCGCTCGTCGCCGATCTGCGGTCGGCCATGCCGGACCTCGCGCTGTCGACCGATATGATCGTCGGGTTCCCCGGGGAGACCGACGAGGACTTCGAGCAGACGCTGTCGCTGACCGCCGCGGTCCGCTATCACAGCATGTTCTCCTTCAAGTACTCGCCGCGGCCGAACACGCTGGCGCGGAAGCGGCTGCCGGATGATGTCGTCGAAGAGGCAAAGACGCGACGGATCGTGGCGCTGCAGGATCTTCAGAAGCGGATTCAAGGGGAGCTGTTCACGGCCGCGATCGGGCGGGTGGAGCAGGTGTTCGTCGATGCGCGAAGCCGACGGCGCGAGTGGGAGCTGTCGGGACGCACCAGCGGCAACACCGTGGTCAATCTGCCGGGACCGGCCGAGTGGGTGGGGCGGACGCTTCCGGTTCGGATTACGGGAGCGAATCCGAACAGTCTCAGAGGGGAAGCCGTGCTTGACGCCGCCGAAGGGCAGCCGTACGTTTGAGGCGTAGCGCCTCCCGGCAAGGTAAGGCCACAATGCAGATCGAAATGACAATCAAGGGCCTGATGGTGGACCCGATCACCAACACACCCATCATCATCCTGCGCGACAAAGAGGGGCAGCGTGTCCTGCCGATCTGGGTGGGGGTGTTCGAGGCGAACGCCATCGCGCTGCAGATCGAGAACGTCACGACGCCGCGGCCGATGACGCACGATCTCCTGCGCAACGTGATTCACGATCTGCGCGGCCGCATCGACAAGATCGTCGTGTCCGACCTCAAGGAGAACACGTTCTACGCGCTGATCTATCTGCACGTCAACGGCGACGTCATGGCGATCGACGCGCGTCCGAGCGACGCGATTGCGCTCGCGCTGCGGGCGCGGGCGCCGATTTTCGTCGAAGAGACGGTCATCGACAACGCCAAGACCGTCGATCTCGCGCCCGAAAAAGGGGACAGCGAGCGCCTGCAGAAGTGGCTCGAGAGCCTCGATCCGGATGAAATGGGCAAATACAAGATGTAGTAGGTCCGCTTTTTCTTGACACCTTTCCTCGCGGCTCCGTAGAATGAGCGCCATCCGGGGGCGCCCGGCCGAAGCTCCTCCCACCGATGATCGTCGCGATCGCCAATCAGAAGGGTGGCGTGGGCAAAACCACGACCGCCATCAACTTAGCGGCGGCACTGTCCCTCAGGGGCCGTCCGACGCTACTCGTCGACCTCGATCCGCAAGCCAAC
Organism: Vicinamibacterales bacterium; assembly: GCA_036407095.1. Classification (GTDB taxonomy): domain Bacteria; phylum Acidobacteriota; class Vicinamibacteria; order Vicinamibacterales; family UBA2999; genus Gp6-AA40. The sequence continues at coordinate 2,616 of DASWZV010000040.1, forward strand.
AGCACGATGTCGTACCTCGACATCACGCAGGTCACCCGCAGCGTCTACGATGCGATCGCCGAGAAGGACTGCTCGTTCGAGGACGTCATCCTGGCCTCGACGCAGCAGCCGAAT
>DASWZV010000041.1:0-3559 GCA_036407095.1 Vicinamibacterales bacterium
CGTGACCGAACAACTCGCTTTCGACCAGGCCTTCGGGCAGCGCCGCGCAGTTGATCGCGACAAACGGGCCTGACGCGCGCGGCGATCGTTCATGAATGCGGCGCGCGAGGTGCTCCTTGCCGGTCCCGGTCTCGCCGGTCAGCAGAATGGTCGACCGGCCCGCCGCCGCACGGTCCGCCTGGTCGACAGCCCGGCGCATCTCGGCACTCTCGGCAATCAACGGCCGCGCTCCACGATCGTGCGCGCGTCTGATGATTTCGCTGTCTCTGGCGAGACGGCGGTAGAGGCTCGCATTCTCCAGGGCGACGGCGATGAGCCCGCAGCAGCCCGCGAAGCGCTCCAGATCGGCAGAGGTGAACTCTGCGCCGCCGGCGCGGCCCACCGTTTCGACCACGCCGATCGTGCGGTCGCCCACGTTCAACGGTGCCGCCATGCGCGTGCGCGCGCGCGTGCGCGGCGCGATATGGGCCCGACCGGACTTGAAGACCGCGCCGGGGATGCCGGTCGTTTCCGGGAATCGCGAGCCGCGGATCTCGTCGTCGGTGGGTCCGGTCGCCGCGGCGACGACGAATTCATGCGTTTCGGCGTCATGCAGCAGGATGCGGCTGGTGTCGGTGCCGGCAGATTCCGAGGCGTAGGCAACGGCGCGGCGCAGGAGATCGTCGAGGTCGAGAAACGCGGCGAGGGCGGCATCGGCGCCTGCCGATATCCGCCCTTCGAAATCCTGACTTGCCACGACCGGCATTCTACCGGCTGTCTACATGCCGGCGATCACGATTTGCTCGACCGGCATGTTCGCCGCGTGAGCGCGCTCCTCGACGTGCTTGCGCGTGCCGGGAATGGCTCGTCCAAGGCCGTCACTGGTCCAGACCTCGATCAGGGTGTACTGATCCCCGGTCCTCAGGAACACCGTTTTCGCGCGGCCCACCTGATCGGGGCGGCTGTCCGCGAGCACGGTCATGACGAAGGCGCTCTTGCGGAGACCCCGTAGCAGCAGGGTGCCACCGGTGCTCGCGATCGAGTAGTCGCCGGCCGGGAGCGTCGTGCCGTTCACGTCGAAGCTGAATGGGACGTGACAGTTCACCTGTGCGGCCGATGCGGTGATGTACAGCGGCGTGAACAGCGCCAGGGCGGCCGCTGCCACGATGAGAGAGAGCGTTCGTTTCGCCACGACAGCCTCCTTTGCCTCGATGTTCTTGCGGGGCACTCGCCGCTGCTGCAGCTCACGTGCCGCGCAAGTTCATCGCGCACATCGGCGTAAGTGGGTGGGGTCGACCGTCGGCGAGTGTTGATGCACTCAGGTGGCGGTGTGGATCTGCACTGCGCTGTGTGGCGTCGCACAATCGATAGGTGTCTGTGATGTGACGACCTTCTCGGCGACTGCACGAGGTCAGGCGGGGACGAGTCGCTCAACTCCGCTCTGCCGCAGGAGCTCAGCTATTCGGCGTGTTTCGGGGATGTGCTGCTGGCGGAGAAGCAGCGCCCGCACCTTGGCTCGTGGTACCCCGGCGACAGGAGTAAACTCCGCGTGCTGTGAGCCAAATCAGACTGCGCGGGTATCAGTGCACCGGCGTGCTCCTCCTCGCCGTTGTCGTGTGTCAGGCCTCCGCGCAACCCGCACACAGCCTGCCGGATCAACGCGCTGCGGATTTTTCCGCTCTCGACCGATTCGTTCGCGAATCGTATGCCTTCCTTCCTATGAAGGCGACAGACTGGAGCGCGGTCATCAGGGCGCTGATGCCTCGAGCGCGTGCCGCGCGCGACGACACAACATGGATGCACCTGCTCGAAGAGGCGCTGGACTCGCTATATGACGGCCATGCGCAGCTGAACACGAATGCGACCGATTCGTGGCGGCCGGTGCCTTATGGTCTCTCGGTGCAGCCGGACAAGGGACGTTACGTCATAACAGCCGTACAGCGGGGTTCGCTGCCGGAGCGCACGGGCGTTCGGCCCGGCGATGAACTTGTGGCGATTGATGGAGTGCCGCTATCCCGGTTGTACGAGTCCCGCAGACCGCGTTTCCTGACGCGTGCCGACCCCGCCGCCGACGAGTGGGCGCTGGCCAGCGCCGTCGCCGGCCGTCACAATTCGCGCTACGAGCTCCTCATTCGAAGAGCCGGTCGCGAGTCGGTCCTGACCCCCAGTGGAACAACGCCGGCACGGGATGACGTGGAATGGAAGCGCGTGGGACGAGATATCGGACTGATCGCGATCTCGACGTTCGCGGCGGATCGTGATGTGGTGCCGGCCTTCGATCGCGCGTTGGAGGCGCTTCGGAACACGCGGGGGCTGATCGTGGACGTGCGCTCGAACGCAGGCGGCGACACGACGATTGCCCGCCCGATCATCGGGCGATTACTGACAGCGCGCAGACAGTACGCGTGGATGGCAAACCGCGATGGACCCGGTCTCGGCCCGCGTCGTCCGGAGTTCGTTGATGCGCGCGGACCCTGGACCTACTCGGCGGCCGTGGTGGTGCTGGTGGATCGGTTCTCGGTGAGCATGGCCGAAGGATTTGCGATGGCGCTCTCGGGACTCGGACGTGCGCGCATCGTGGGTACGCGAATGGCCGGGCTTGGCGCAGCGGTCGGACGGATCGAGCTCCCGTATTCCAGGATCCCGGTTCAGATCTCCACGGAGCCGGTCTATGCCCTTGATGGCACGCCACGATGGGAGCTGGACCCCGACGTCGTCGTTAATCCATTGGGACGTGCCGACCGGAACGACCCGTTTATCGCGGCGGCGATAGAGGAGCTCGAACGAGGTCGTCCCGCTGCGCGCTGAAACCTCGTCGAGGATGTCGGGCTCGGCTGTCCGAGGCTCCGGCGGGGGAGGCCAGGGTCTCGGCGAGGCCCACAGCATTTTCCCAGCCGCCGACAACCGTACGGTTTTGTGAGCAGCGACTCCCGCAGCGAAATGGCCTCTCAACTTCTCGTTGCCTGGTGCCTGATGGCCTCGAGCGTGGTGATTCACGCGTATGGGACGATGTCGGCCCTGCGCTGGCTGCGGCGACATGAAATCACGTCGTGGCGCCTGTCGCGGTGGGCCCGCCTGTTCGTCATACTCGCCGGCTGGATCATCCTTCTGCACGTTGCCGAGATCACGGTGTGGGCGGTCGCGTACACCGTGATGCGCGCGATGCCCGATTTGCAATCCGGCCTGTACTTCAGTGCCGTCACGTACACGACCACGGGTTACGGCGACCTCGTCTTGCCGGACCGGTGGCGGCTGGTCGGGGCGGTCGAGGCGCTGACGGGCATTCTCATGTGCGGCTGGTCGACGGGCTTCTTCTTCGCCGTTCTGAGCAAGATGCTCGCGTCAGAGGAACGGCTTCATCAATGAACTTTTGCCGGAACCGCGGCACACAGCGGACGAATCGGATCCGCGCACGCTTCACACTGAAGCAGGTTCCCTCAACGGCCCGCTTCCGGCTGCCGGATGTCGGCCAGCAGCGCGACGTTGGGATCGAAGACGACAGACGCGGGCGCCGCGTCGGCGGGGATCGTGATCGAGGTCTCGCGTCCCGTCGCCTGCGCCTCGACCACCCGCGGGACCG
>DASWZV010000042.1:0-1554 GCA_036407095.1 Vicinamibacterales bacterium
GCTATCGCGAGATGGAGCACGCGGGCGTGGCGCTGCCGGTGATCGAATCGCACTGCGAGTACCACCGTCCCGCGAAGTACGACGACGAGATCGAGATCAAGACGGAGGGCCGGATGCTGTCGCCGGTACGGATGGAGTTTCAGTATGAAGTGTTCCGGCTGCACAACCGGACGCTGACCGCCTCGGGACGCACGGTCCATGCCGCTGTGAACCTGGAGGGCCGTCCATGCCGCCTGCCGCCGCGCATCCGAGAGGTGTTCGCATGAAGGCGCTCGTCACCGGCGTGGCGGGATTCATCGGCTCGCACCTCGCGGCGTCGCTGCTCGACTCGGGTGCGGCAGTCGTGGGCATGGACTGCTTCACCGATTACTACCCCCGCGCCATCAAGGAAGCGAATCTGGCCGTCAACGCAGGACGCGCGGGGTTCCGGTTCGTCGAGACGAGCATCCAGAGCGCGGACCTGGCGGCCCTGCTCGACGGCGTCAGCCACGTGTTCCATCTGGCGGCGCAGGCGGGCGTCCGCAAGAGTTGGGGCAAGGACTTCCGCTCGTACACGGAGAACAACATCGAAGCCACCCAGGTACTGCTGGAGGCATGTGTCGGGCGCACATTGACGCGTTTCGTGCACGCCTCGAGCTCGTCGATCTATGGCGAAGCGGTGTCGGTCCCGATGCGCGAGGAGGATCTGCCTCGTCCGATCTCGCCGTACGGCGTCACGAAGCTCTCGGCCGAGCAGCTCGGCTACCTCTATCATGTGAACCACCGCGTGCCGGTGGTGGCTATGAGGTATTTCACGGTGTACGGGCCGCGGCAGCGCCCCGACATGGCGTTTCACAAGTTCATCTCGGCGGCGTTGAAGGATCAGCCGATCCCGCTGTTCGGCGACGGCGAGCAGACACGCGACTTCACGTTCGTCAGCGACGCGGTCGCGGGCACCGTCGCGGCGGGCGTGCGCGGCGTCAATGGCCACTCGTACAACATCGGCGGCGGATCCCGGGTCTCCATGAACGAGGTCTTGCGGATTCTTGAGCGCGTTGCGGGTCAGCCCCTGAAGGTTGCGCGGGAGGCGCCACAGACGGGGGACATGCGCGACACGTATGCGGACACCACGCTGGCGCGTCGCGAGTTGGGATTCGAGCCCAAGGTCGGGCTCGAAGAAGGAATTCGAGCGGAGTATCGATGGCTGTCTTCGTCCCCGGTGCCCGTGTGAAGCAGGCGCCTCGTCCGGTGTGGATCGTGAGCTTCGTTGCGCTCGTCTTCCTGGCGGGCGCCTGCGCGTCCACGACCGCCAAGAAACCGCCGACCGGCACGCCCGAACCCGACAAGTTCCTGTTCGAACGCGGGACCGAAGAGCTCGACAAGCGCCGCTGGATTGTGTCGCGCGAGTACTTCCGGCAGCTGGTCGATAGCTATCCCCAGAGCCAGTACCGGGCCGACGCGAAGCTCGGTGTCGGCGACACGTATCTCGGCGAAGGCAGCGCCGAGTCGTACGTGCTGGCGATCAACGAGTTCCGCGAGTTCCTGAGCTTCTACCCCACGCACAAGCGCGCCGAC
>DASWZV010000043.1:0-1933 GCA_036407095.1 Vicinamibacterales bacterium
CAGGGATCTCGCGCTGCCTTTCTCTTGCGGATGGGCGCGTGCTACGTCCGATCGAGAAACCGCTCGAACCGCAGGGCAAGCCGCGCGGGATCGGGGCGAAGAGTGCGCTTGGTCGGCTCGACGATGCTTCGTCCGTGAAAGCCCTTCAACAACTCGAGCATCGGGCCGTCGTCATCATCGAGCAGTCGACGCGACACGTGGACCTCTCGATCCGGCGAGATGCCGATGAGATCCTGGTCGAACGCGCGGTGGTGAATGGAGCACAGGCTCAGCCCGTTGCTCACGAGCGGCTCGCCGCGCTCCTCGACATCGGCGACGATGTGCGCGGCATCGAGCAGCCGCACCTCCTTGAGAGTGCAGATAGTGCAGCGCTCCCGGTACGCCATGAGCACCGCGCCGCGGAACTGGGCTTGATGCAGGCGCTGCTTGACTTCTTGGACCTTGTAGCGCCGCTCGAGGGGATCGGTGAGGTGCACCGGTTCCCGCTCGTCGTACGGTCCACGCATCTCGCCGAAAGAGATCAGTGTCGTTCGTTCGGCTGGGAAGTCTTCCTCCACGAAGGCGGGGTATTCGGTCCGGTACCAGTGCGGTCTCGTTCCGATGAAGTAGACGAGCGGTACCTGTAGGTGATGCGCGTTGCGCAACCACTCGTTGAAGTGGTTGCCGATTGGGGCCATCCTGATACCGGTACAGAACACCGTCGGCCGTTCCTTCGTCCTGGTAACGCCTCTGTGCAAACGCGCTGTTGATCGACAGCGCTGCTGGGCCGCGTTGGACGCTCGCGCGGTAGATGCCGAACGCCCGATTGAGGAACGGAACCTTCCGACCGCGGAAGTTGAATCCTTCGCTGAGAGCGGCATACGGCAGCTCCGGGCCGTACTTGGCCTGGAGAACATCGAGGGCGGCGAAGCACGAGCTGCGCACATCATCATCGCGCACGCGGCGATGATCGCGGATCCGCTGGCGGGACGCCTACCGAACTATGTCGGAGCCCGCCCTTTGGCGGCGGCTCCGGAGGAGCGAAATTAGCGGATCATCATCAGCTGCAGCCGGTGTTCGTGCCGCAGTCGCGGCACGTGTAGCAGCTGCCGGTGCGGACCATTCTCCCGCCGCACCTGGCGCACTCGACTGCGTCCTCGAACGCGTTGAAGAGCGCGGTCTGGCCGGGAGGCGGCGCGTCCGCGGGTGCGGCCGGGTCGCTCGGCTCCGACTCGGCGTACTGGAGCGCGAGCTTCGCCTTCACCTCGGGTGAGAGGATGCCCGCTTCCTCCTGCTGCTCGACGGTGAGGAACTTCTTGCCGAACCAGCGGAAGATGTAGTCGACGATCGACTTCGCGACGCGAATGTCCGAGTCGTTCGTCATCCCGCTCGGCTCGAAGCGCAGATGCGAGAGCTTCGAGACGTACACCTCGGGCGGCACGCCGTACTGGAGGCCCATCGAGACGGCGAGGCAGAGCGAGTTCATCAGGCCGGCCATCGTCGTCCCGTCCTTCGCGATGTCGACGAAGATGTCGCCGGGGGTGCCGTCCTCGTAGAGACCTACGTGGATGTAGCCCTCGTAGTCGCCGACCTGGAACTTGCGTCCGACCTCGTTCCGGTCGAGCGGCAGGCGCTTGCGTTCCTTCAGCGGCACCGGCGGCAGCGCAGGCGCGCTGTCCTTGTCGCGCGTCGAAAGCGGCTGCGCGACCTTGCAGTTGTCGCGGTAGATCGCGATCGCCTTGACGCCGAGGCGCCACGCGTCGATGAACAGCTGTGCGACGTCCTCGACCGTCGCCGACTCGGGCAGGTTGACCGTCTTCGAGATCGCGCCCGAGATGAACGGCTGCACCGCGCCCATCATCTTCACGTGGCCGAGGTAGTGGATCGCGCGCTCGCCGACCGCGCAGTCGAAGACCGGGTAGTGCTCGGTCTTCAGGTACGGCGCGCCGACGAC
>DASWZV010000044.1:0-9608 GCA_036407095.1 Vicinamibacterales bacterium
AAGCCTGTTGTCTTCGTCTCGGACAACCCGGCCTACGACTTCCAGTGGGTCAACTTCTACTTTTGGCGCTACTTCGGCGAGAACCCGTTCGGGCACTCCGGCCGGCGTATCGCCGACTTCTACGCTGGTCTGGTCGGCGACTTCCGCAGCACACAGAAGTGGAAGCGCCTGCGGCGGACCAAGCACGATCATCATCCTGTCCACGATGCGCTCGGTAATGCCGAGGCGCTGATCCGGATGCTCGACGGGGAGAGGTAAGCGAGCCTCGCGCCAACACGTGAAATGCGAATCGTCGCGCTCAGCGACCAGCACGGGTTCCTGCCTGAGATCCCGCCCTGCGATCTCCTGATCGTTGCTGGCGACGTGTGCCCGGACCGTTTCGGACCGTTCATGGCGGTGCACGATCCCTCTCAGCAGCAGGCCTGGTTCGATCGGCAGGTGCGACCGTGGCTGGCCGCTGCGCCCGCCACGCACAAGCTCCTCACATGGGGCAATCACGACTGGTGCGGACAAGCCTGCAGTTTTCGCTCCGACTCGCCGGCGTACGCCCAGTCGACGGACCTTCAGATCCTTGTGGACGAGGCCGCCGCGATATCGTCTTCCGATGGCACGAGCCGTCGGGTGTCAGTCTGGGCGACGCCATGGTCGAAAAGGTTCATGCGCTGGGCATTCATGAAGACACCCAGCGAGCTCAAGGCGGTGTACGCAGCGATTCCCGAAGGCATCGACATCCTGGTGTCGCATCAGCCGCCGCTCTATTACGGGGACCAGACGTTCGATCTGGACGCTGGCCGAGTTGAGCACCTTGGGAGTCCCGAGCTGCTTGATGCGATCGAGCGAGTGCGACCGCGGGTGGTGATCTGTGGACACGTTCACGGGGGTTTCGGCCGCTACGAACACCAGGGAATTCCGATCTACAACGTCAGCGTGGTGGACGAGGCGTACCGCCTCGTTAACGCGCCGACGGTCATCGATCTGCCGGCTCTCTGAGACGGCGGCCGACTCGTGTTCAGTACTTCGCGCTGTTCATTGATTCTGAACGTTCCCGTCCTGAGTACATGTGTGCTCCTATCGCGAACGCCAGGCTGCTGCGCTCCTCCGTGGCGTGCGACGCTGGAACGATGCGATAGGTGAGAACTCGCTGCTAACGCCGGAAACTTGCGCTCGTCAAATTCAACCGCGAATGGCGACGGAAGGTAGCCCATGCGGACCGGATGCGTATACGATCGAGGCATCGACCCCCTCGCAGAATGAGGTGACGCCGATGCTACGGGCCATCTTTCGGGCGGTTTTTGGTCGTCGCGACGACCTTGCCAGTGCGGCACAGACAGACCGGCAAGCAACACCGACTTGGCGCGAGGCTCCGGCGAAGACTTGGGGTCGACAACATCGGGAGTGGCCTCGTCGCCACGGTTAGCGTCCCCACCGGACATCACGGCTTCGTGCAGGTTGTCGGCGAATCTCATTACCAAGACGCGCTCAGGACCCTCGTCGCGAAGCTTGGTTCAGACGGAATCTTCACTGTCCGTCTCGTTCCTGAACCGAACAATCCGCACGACAGCAATGCGGTCGCGGTTGTCATCAGCGACCAAGACGGCGAGAAGGTCGGCTACCTGGCCCGCCAGATTGCGGTGACCTACCAACAGCGGCTGCTAAACCAGAAGTCGACTGTCACTTGTCCCGCTCGATTGACCGGCGCGGGTTTTGGCGCAGTTGGGGTGGTCCTGGACTTCGAGGCAGTCCGTGACGCATTGGGACTTCCTCGCGTGTCAGTCGATCAGAGCGATATGGACTATGAGGCAACCAGTGAATACCATCGCCTGAATGGGGCCAATAGACAGTTCGTCAAGGAGACACGACCGCTAGAGAACTCAGATCCACAGCAGGCGGTGACGCGCTATCGCCAGGCAATACTGGCCTTGCGTCAGTGTCGAGATCTCGCCAAAGAAAAAGGCCTAGAAAAGTACGGCTTCTTGGCCAACCAGACGGACGCCCTTCCACTCGACAGACTCGTCAGGTGCCTCCTGAAGATGGGCAACGCCGATGTCGCCGCGACCGAGCTCGCTGAGTTTGTGCGAGAGTTTCCCCACTCGGCTGAGATGACGCTCGTGAAGGAGGCAACAGCGCGCGTCGCACGCGCGCGCAAGTGATCACTTGCTGCCTTCGTCCGCGACAGAATGGGTTGTCTTGATCCCCACAGCAAAAACTACCGTAGCAGATGTGACTCGATCGTCCAGCTTACGTCCCAGTCCGGCTCTGTTCCAGGGTCGCCGCAGACGCGATTACCTACCTTGCGCGCCTCGGCAATGTTCGATTCCCGGACAGCGTCCGCGTCCTCCCAGCTCCGAAACAGGCCGACCACGCTCGCGTCGACGAATCCGTTTTCACTTTGGTCTTCGCGAAGCAGCACATATACCGTCATTGCTCCTCCTGCGAGTCCCCCCAGCCTCAACAGCCCACGTGCAGCGGTGTATGCTGAGGCGCGTCGGAATTACTCCGGCAGTCATCTTCGCATCGTCATGACGAACTCCGATAGCCTTTCCACGCTTGCGCGCATCATTGGTGAGGGCCGTGGCGTTCTGTCTTCAGGCAAGCGGGAAACGGGGATTAGGGCCGCTCTCGAGAGCCTGTTCGAAGACCGCTATCACGCGCGACACAAACCGAAAGATGGTTTCCGCGATGCTTACGGGCTTGCGAACGATGACGGCGTCGCGTGGGCTGGAGTGATCGCTGAAGAGAACCCGCCGTCCGGCGCGTATGGCGGAGCGAGCATCGCTTGGTTCCCAGAAGAAGACGGAAGCCTCATTACGTTCGTTGTTGGCACTCGTGGGCTGGCGCCTGACGAGGGATTGCTCACGCGCCACGGCCACAAGCGACGTACGTCGGCACTGCGTCGCCATTTGAGCGCACTCGGTGTGGCATCGTGGTCGAAACCGGATCCAGCTGCGATCAATGTGGACGTCCCCGAGGCCGCGCGTCGTCTGTTTCCGGCATGCGCCCCCGTGTTCAAGCGGTACGGCTCGGTTATCTACTGTGCTGCTTGGGTTGGCAACGACATGGATCCAGTTACGGCACGGGCGGTTGTGCAGGCGTTCTTTGATCTTTATGCGTTTGAACGGAACTGGGAAGTCTTTGCGGCGCGGCGAGCTGAGGTCGAGGCGTTCCTCATTCCGCTTCGCAACGCCGTGTTTCCACTCGTCACCGCAAACACCGTCAACGACCTGCTGAGAGAGCGCCGCTTCGTCGTGCTTCAGGGGCCGCCAGGGACGGGCAAGACTCGCATGGCCGAGCGCGTTCGTCGCGACTTGTTCGGGGGGCGAGGCCGGACGGTGCAATTTCATCCTGCCGTCACCTACGAGGACTTCATTGTCGGTCTGTCGCCAGATCCGACCAAGGACGGCCTCCGCTTTGCACCGCGCGCCGGCTGGTTGCTCGATGCAGCGAATGACGCGGCGAGTGATCCTTTCGTGTTGATCATCGACGAGATCAACCGCGGCGATCTTGGCAAGGTGTTGGGTGAAGCCATCTACTTGTTCGAGCCGCGCGAGGTTGGCAGGGACGGGCGCGAGGTTCATCTCACGCATGAGATCAACGGAAAGACGACGTTTAAGCTGCCAGACAATTTGTATGTGCTGGCCACAATGAACACCGCCGACCGGAGTATCGCCAGCCTCGACCTGGCGGTTCGGCGCCGTTTTGCGTTTGTGACGCTCATGCCGGACCGTTCGGTCGTGGCCAACCAGGGTCAAGCAAAAGCGGTGGACTTCTTCGACCGTCTGGCGGACGTCTTTATTGAGCACGCGTCCGACGAGATGCTCGACCTCTTGCCCGGGCATTCGTACTACCTCGCGAAAGACGAGCGGGAATTCAAGAACCGCATGCGTTACGACCTCCTCCCGCTCCTCGACGAATACTTGCGGCAAGGTCTCCTCGGCGCCATGGCATCCGAGCTCCATTCTGTCAGGGACGAGATCGACGATTACGCTAACCGCGCATGAACTCCAAATCCGCAAGCCCTGCCAGGCGGGGACGCGGCCCTGCCCGACGTCGGAGCCGGAGGACACTCGGGTCGGTTGGGCGCCAACGCCCGCTGTACCGCGCCGACGACAACGGCGATGGCGTGCGCCTCACTCCGAAGCTGTTCGGAGGCAGCGATGCCGAGGGATGGGGACGCGCATTCGACTCATTTCAGCGACTCAATGAATCTGCATTCGAGGCGCTGAGCGTCACGCCGCGCTTCGATAGCACGCCGCGGGGACCAGAATTGACGTTGTATCCGGGAGGCGCTGTCGGTGCGATTCCTCTCCGCTCAGGGACAAGTGGTCAAGTGGTCGCCGGTTTCGTCGTGCGGCCGCGGTTTGGTTGGGCCGGCGTCGGATCCGTGCTCTCGAGCATTGGATGGCATGCTGCTCCGGAAGTCTTGTCGATGCCGCTTGTCCCGGGCAGCGGACGGGAAGTGCCACCGTGGGTTCTTGCAGGGCCGGTACTCGCAAGGCTCAAGGCGTTACTCGATGCTCTGAAGCGTGGATTCGATTTTCGCACCGACACACTTCGCGCCCCACGCGGGACGATAGTCTGGTCGACTTACATTCAGAAGTCCCTTCCGACTGGTCGATGGCATCATGTTCCTTCGCGCTTTCCCGATCTGTCGAGTGACCCGCTGCTGCGAGGCGCTGTGCGATGGACGCTCGAGCGGGTATTGCAGGAACTGGTCGTTGTCGGCGGCCAGGATCGAATCGCGGTGGACCTCGAGCGTGCCGCCATGCTCATGCTCGCGCGTGTGAACGACGTGCCGCGGGTTTATCCAATGCCCGAGCTGCTCCGACGACTCATAGGCGGTGATCCTCTTTTGGGCGAGGCCCTTCGCAGTGGTCTGGACGCCATTGGCTGGGTGCGCGATGAACGCGGTCTCGGGGGCGGTCGTCAGATGGATGGACTCGCGTGGTCGATGGTGTTGGATCGACTGTGGGAGTACTACGTCGAAGCGAAGGTCCGCGAAGATGTGCGTCGGACTGGCGGCACGATGCGGATCGGCCGGCTGGGCGAGACCGTGACGCCGCTGCACTGGTCTGACTCCAGCCACCGCTCACTTGGCCATTTGGTACCAGACATGGTGGTCATCCGGGGACGCACGATCAGGATCGTCGATGCCAAGTACAAATCGCATTTCGCCGAAATTGACGAAAGCGGCTGGCGCCGCATGGCAGATGACATCCGGGAGAGTCACCGCGCCGACCTGCATCAAGTTCTGGCCTATACGTCCCTCTTTGACGCTGAAGAGATCACCGCAACCCTGGCGTATCCCCTTCGACGGCAGACATGGCTCGCGCTGAAGGCAAGGGGTCTCGATCGCTCCGTCGCAGACGTCTTCAATGGCCAACGCCACATCACGGTTGAACTGTGGGGTCTCCCATTTGGAGCGTCATCAGTTTCAGACGAGTCATAGATCAGGCTCCCCGCGGGACTTCACACCCGGCGATGTCGGGAACGGAAGGACATGATTTCCCACACGCCCCTGGTTGTGGTGCTCGCCGGTCCCAATGGCGCCGGCAAGAGCACTAGCGCTCCATATCTGATCAAGGATGCCCTCGCGATTGACGAGTTCGTCAACGCTGACACTATCGCGCAGGGCCTTTCCGCGTATCGGCCCGACAATGCAGCCGTTACTGCCGGGAAAGTAATGCTCGAGCGACTGCGGGCTCTCGCCAGCCTGCGCCGGGACTTCGCGTTCGAAACCACCCTCTCGGTCGCTCGCATACACGGTGGCTCCGGGAACTTCAAGCTGCCGGCTATCGCACTCATTTGATCTTCCTGTCGTTACCTTCCGCGGAATTGGCAATCGCTCGTGTCGCAGATCGCGTTCGGCGCGGCGGCCACCACGTTCCGGAAGCAGTCGTCCGGCGACGGTTCATCGCGGGGTTGAGGAATCTCTTTTCTGTCTATATGCCCGCCGTTGACGCGTGGACGATCTACGACAACGCCGACGTCGTGAGCCCGCGCCTTGTGGCGTCTCGAGCCTTTGGCGCGGATACAATAGTTGCTGATGCAGAGGCTTGGGAATCCCTGAAGGAGTTGCAGGCATGACCGTTCCGAATTCGGGCCCGACTCCTGCCGAGCGCGTCGGTGATCTTGATCGAATTGAGCGCGCGCTCCGCGCGGCCGTTCGCGATGCCCTTCAACGCCACAAACGGGACGGCGATCCAGTGGCTGTGTGGCGCGAAGGCCGAGTCGTCTGGCTGACCCCAGATCAGATCCCGACTATCGGCGACGAATCGAGCGACGGCAAGGAAAACGGCACGGCCTAACCGGCGACCATTGACCCCGTCGCTCCGGTAATTGCCACTCGCCGGAAGCGCGCCGAGCGGGTCAAGACCGCGCAGCGCCGAAGGGCAGTCTTGACGCGCCCAAGCGCTTCCGAATAATCGAACACCGGAGCGACGCGCAGACCGGCGAAGATCAAGGCGCAAACGCGGCGCGTGTCAACTCGATCGGGCTCGCACCATTCAGCGGGAGAATCGGCGTCTGGGCGAGGAACCGCATCAGCTCCTCCGGCGACTCGGGTTCGGCTCGATTGGCATTGCCTTGCTGCGCCATGAAGGCAAAGTCGCTCAACGTTCCCAACAAGCTGCGATTGTTCGTCCGCCCGACCGAGATTTCAGACATTCTCCAGCGCTCGTCGCGATGTCTTCCGCACCGATACCGACGGCGGCGAGCACGTCGCACACCGCGTCCGGAAACACGGCCTCGAGGTGCTTCGCGAATCGGGATAATGACCGGAAGCCGCGATCGGTCGCTGATGAAAGCAAGTGCTGGCGATGGCCGATCTGGAGGATGTTGCCATACCAGTCGCCGAGCCGAGTCGACGACACGATGTCGGCCGAAACATCGGTCCGTTTCAGTCGCGCCAACAGCTTGCGCGTGCATCGAGGAACGACCATCAGATCGACAGCGCAATCCACCTCAGAATGCACGGCTCATTTGCGCGCAGATCCAGCGCCGACTCGCGCTGGCATTCCGCGCCGGTCCGCGCGGGACCAACTGACAAAGACAGCGGGGCGTGAACGACCCCGGGGCCGCCGCTCGGGCGGCCTATGCGGCGCCAGGCCGGGGTCGTTCACGCCCCGTCTCTGACGGTGGACGGTGTCCCGCGCGCACCCAGGCGCGGCAAAGACCGCCGCGCCAACCAATCCAGAGTCGCCGACGCAAATGCTCATTGTGAAAGCGCTTGGCTCGCCAGCGTCGACGCGTTGACGCATTGCTTGACGACTGATGCGGCCAGGGTCGACGAGGCGGAGGAGTGGGGCCGAGGCCGAGACGTGGCCATCTCCCCCTCCTCGGCCCCCGTCGTCCGCCGATCCTCGAGAGCAACCAGGAGAGAGAGATGTCGGTACTGATGCGGCAGGCCGACTGATTCGATTCGCCCTCTACCGTCTTTCAGCGCCTGTCTGAGGCACGGAGACGAAACACCTTCCAACACGGCATCGCCGTCAATCAGCCAGCGACGGTAGAGCACCTCGAACCGTTCTCCACCGAAGGCACGTCGGGCCAGCTCGAACTCGGCCGAGCGTGGACGTACGCCCGGGGTTGGAGTGCTACGGCGCTGCTCGAAGTACGTGCGCATCAGGTCGACCTGTTTCGGCGAGACCACCTGCGAGAGTTGCCCTTCCGCCGCGTTGAGATAGGTCTCGCCGCGGCCGTTTGGCCATGACGGGACCACGATACGCAGCGTCCAAGCGGGCAGGCTGCGAAGTAGTTCCTGTTGCCGTTGCAGGAACGCCACGAATCGGGGCGAGCGGGCCTCGGTGGCGATGTACAGAAGCACAATGCGGCCGTCCGGATCGATGCCGACTGGCTGCTTGTCCTTGAAGAGATGCGACTCGATCGAAAGCCGCTGTGTCTTCTCGTCGGCCGTTGCGAGATATTCGATCGTCGGTGTCGAGAGGACCGCGTCCAACGTAGCCAACCCTTGGATGATCCGGTCGGGCGACAGCGGCCGGCGATGTCGACTGTCGGTCTCGCCGATGGTCCGGTAGAGAGCCTTGTGGTGCACGTGGTAGACGCGTCCGCGGTTGTGACGGCAGGTGTACGCCGTCGCGAATCTACGGCCGACGAGTTTCGCGAAAAACTTGCGCGTCTTCTGGCCATGGACGATGCCGGCGAACGCGCTGTAATGGCGGAGCAGACACACTCCGGAGTGCTGCATCACAAGCACGAGAAAGCGCGCCTGGCGCTCCGTGAATCCGAGTCTGACGATAGCTGCGATACGGTCTTGCGATTCCATCAGAACACCTCCTCGGCGAGATGTGGATCGAACGGCCGGCCGCCCTTGCCGGTACGCGCGCTAACACCGCGATGGCATGAGAATCCCGATCGCTTGACCGCCGCCGCGTGACCGCCGCGGTAGTGAACCGTGGTGACCTCCACGTCGCGGTGGAGGTGATGTCCGTCAAGGTCGAGATAGTCGATCCGAACGTCCGGAAAGTGGACGTGCCCGTCGAAGTACGGCAGGTCGTGTTCGAAGGCCCAGCGCTCGATTTCACGCTCCGTCCGATCGGGTCGACCATCGGCATCCGCATCGCCTCGATCGCGCTCGTGGAGCCACTCCTGGTACTCGCGTTTGAGCTCGTAATCGAGGGCGACGTGGTCGATGCGATCGCCGCGTTCAAGAAGGCGATCGACCTCGTTCAGGTACGCCTGGAAGACCTGTGAGTCGTGCTCCAGCTCTCGAGGTTTCACCAGCCCGGCGTAGAACTCCTGATGCCGCTCGTCCTCACGCGGATCGTGCTCCCGCGGATCGTGATCGCGCTCGTGTCGGTGTGCCTCCAACAGGCTCTGTCCACGGTCGGTCAGGAACACTGCGACGTCCCGCTGCCCGGGCATCCGAGCCGTGTCGACGAGGCTCAGTTCGCGGAGGTGGCGCAGTTCGCTGTTGCGCTGGTCCAGCGGCCGATCGTCGCGGTCGCGGAGGTCCTGGGCGGGGACGACTCGGAGGGCGCCGACCGTTGCCAGGGTGCGACTCTCCGACCCCCGCAACGTGTACTCGCGGTCGCCATCGAACACCCGCTCGCGCTCGGGTCCGCGCGGAAGGTCGAGCTCGCGCAGGAACACGTCTCGCGGATCCGTGCGGTCGCGCTCACGCGCGTCGCGGTCCCGAGGATCGTCGTCGCGTTCCCGCGGATCGTCAGCCCAGCGCGCGTCTCGATCGAACATGGATTCCTCCTGTTGTCGCCGCACGTCGCCTCGCGTGACCGTTCTTGGCGGCCGGTTTCCAACAACCGCCAGCGTTTGCATCACTTAGCTGTGGTTTTGGTGGGCCCACTTTTGGGCCCACTCTGAGGTGAAAACAGGCGATGGAAGGCGACGCGCGGCAGATCGCGAGTACTGCTGACGATTCAGCTAACTCGCGATCGTTGTGTGTGTTGTGGAGATATTCGAGTGAAGTGGTCGGGGCGACTGGATTCGAACCAGCGACCCCCTGCGCCCAAGGCAGGTGCGCTACCAGGCTGCGCTACGCCCCGACTCCAACCCCCCGATTTTATCGCGATCTCCCACCTCATCGTCACGCTCGCCGCTTTTGAGGCGAAAATTGCCTCGAAACTGTCTCACAA
>DASWZV010000045.1:0-7071 GCA_036407095.1 Vicinamibacterales bacterium
GTCGCTGACGCTCCCTGTGAAGCGGTCGCTGCGCTCCCTGTGAAGCGCGGCGTTCGCCGTTGTTGAACAGCGAAGCGCTCTACAGCGAACGAAGTGAGCGCTCTACAGCGAGCGCCAGCGAGTGACAGCGAGCGCTCGGCCCCCAGGAACCGCCCTCCTCTCAAGGGGATTCCATAGCCGCTAGGGCCAAACCCAACAACCGAGGAGCACCGCCATGCCAAGACCGCTACTCGTATTCTCCCTCGCGTTGGCGGCAGTCACGCTGGCGTGTGGCAGCGACACAACTCCGCCGCCCGTTTCGAAAATCATAACCTTCCAGGGGCCACTCAGTGGCACGAATGAAAACCCGCCGATTACGACTCAGGGACAAGGGACGTACCTAATCACTCTCGACACGTCAACGAACGTGTTGACCTGGGACGTCCAGGTGAGCGGGCTGACTTCCAACATCACCAACGGCCACATCCACGGACCGGCTCTCACCAACGTCAATGCGAACGTCATCCTGCAGTTCAATCCGCAGGCGACCGGCGGAATTCCCGGCTCGACGTTCACAGGGATCGGGCAGGCAACCTCAGGTCGTGCGCAAGGCACGGTGACTCTGGGGAGCACAGTCCTCGGGAACGGTGTCAGTGGCGACTCACTCAAGCAGCTGCTTATCGCCGGCATGACGTATGTGAACGTTCATACAACTACGAACGGCGGCGGCGAAGTGCGCGCCCAGATCGTCAAGCCGTAAGCCGTTCTTCCGATCTAAATGAAAAGGCCCCGCGCACCGCGCGGGGCTTTCCTTTTCTTCTGGCATCTGGCACCCGGTGCCTGATACCCTGGTCAGTAGATGTAAACCTTGGTCCCCACCGGAACGTGATCGTACATCCACTCGATGTCTTCGTCGCGCAGGCGAATGCAGCCGTGGGTCGATGCCATGCCGATCGAATCCTTGTATGGCGTACCGTGCAGTAAGTAGCCGTCACCGAGGATCAGCCGATATTTCCCGAGTTCACCCTCGACCTTTCGGTTCTGGGTTCCCATCGGCGGAACGAAGAGTTTGCCGTCGAAAACGATGTGCTCGTCAGTCGGCAAGGCGGCGAATTGACCGTGCTCGATCAGCCCAGCGTAGCCGTTTTTCACCGTCAGGACACGGCCGTCCCGAAGCTTGATTGGCTTGCCGGCATACAAATGCCCGAGCTTTAGATCATTCTCGACAGCCGTTTCGGCATAGAGCCACTCGGGTGGCTGCCAGATCGGGTCTGCTTCCTTCCCGAGAACCGTGCGTATACCGCGCGGCGTGGTGAACCGCCACGACGAGTTGCCGTACTCGAGCGTGGTGCCCTTCGCCACCGCTGCGGGCGCGCTCAACACCGTGTCCCGCCCGATGATGGCCCAGACATGGCGATCCTGAAGCGAAACGACAAGGCGAAAGCCTTTGCTCTTCGCGGCTACCGTGCGATTCCGGGCCCACGCCACACTATCCGCGCGTGACTTGAAACGATACGCCACGCCCGTGTCGCTGTCGTCGCTGCTGTCGTCGTTCGAGGCTCCCAGGCGACCGCGGGAATTCCAGTCGTTGTGCCCGCTTTGAACCTGTGCGCTGAGGCTGGCCGGGACCGCACTCAGGATCGCGACGGTTCCAATCGTTCCCAGGATCAGGTTGAAGTGGATGCTGCGCATGGAAGGATTCTATTGGTAAGCGCTGTGATGACCGTCGTAATGAGCGCTTACTCTCAATTTACGCCAAATCCGTTCCAATGTTCTCCGTGCATCGGCCTCGACGGCAGATTGCACAGAGAACTCTCGGAACCGGACTGGGCGCTCACTGAGAACGGGCACACCGGAGACTCCGGCGTGCCCCACTCACCGATTCAATTTTCGAGCCCTTCCTCAAACTTTCGACCTAAAACCACGTCACGCCGAGGATCACCGGAACATTCGTGATCATCGTGTTCTCGCCCTTGAAGCTCGTGGCACGCGCCTCGACGAACAGGTTGGTCCGGCTAAACCCGAACTCCACGCCGCCGCCCAGGTTGTACCCCCAGCCGGAGTGCCAATCGGGATCGGCCGGGCCGAGCGTTCCAGGGAGGAACAGGCTGTTGCCAACGCTGAGCTGACCGTCGTCGTTCTCGAGAATGTTCTTGAAGCGGTTCCAGGTCACGCCGCCGACGGCGTAAATCTGCGCGCGGCGTTTGAGCGGCTGGATCTTGATGAGACGGACCTTCCCGTCGAGCGCGATGTTCCACATCTGCGCATCGTCGAGGATGGGCTGAACCCAGTCATGCGGCGTATACCGATTGTAGCCGGCGCTCAAACGCGCACCGAGCCAGCTGCCGAGTGGATCCACGCCGACCATGCCTTCGATGCGCCAACCCGGATGATCCGAATCGTTGAAGCTGGCGGTGGGCATCGCCGGACCCGCGCCGAGCCCAAAGTAGAATCCGCCGATCTGTGTGAGGACCTGCGGAATCTGGACCTGTACGGTGTCCACACGGCTGATGGTGCGTGTCACCGTGACTGTGTCAGTGCGGCCAGGAAGACGCAGTGTATCCGTCTTATAGCTGTACACGGTATCGACGCGTAGTTGAACCTCCCCGGGTTGTTCCTTCCTGATCGGGATCCGTTGCGAGGACCTCGGACGCTTCGCCGTGGTGTCCTGCGCAACGGCCGCCGCAGCGTCGAGAGCGAAGATCGCCGCGCCGGCCACGAGCAACAGAGCATTACGCTTCAACATGGGGTCTCTCCCTTTCCTGCGTCAGCGTCGTCCTTTTGACTTGCCCCCGCGGACGAACTTCGGGCGTGGAACACTCGGAGACAGGCTCCGGAGCTCCCCGATCGACGTACCCCGTCGCGGCACCGCGCGGCTTGCAAAGCAGAGTTCGTGCCGCGGGCACCCAATATAACAAAGCAGCCCGAGATTGTCCCGGGCTGCTTTGACACTCCCGCGCGATTAGTAAAAGTTGATTCCGAGCATGAACGGAATCTGACGAGCCTGCGCGGCATTATCCGGCTTGAACGAGAGGAGACGCGACTCCAGGAACAACTCCGTCCGGCCCCAGCCGAGCGACGCCCCTCCGCCGGCGTTCCAGCCATTCTCATGCTGCCAATCCGACGAGCCCGCGCCCACGATCATGCCGCCACCCGCCGTCTGTCCGTTGAGGCGAATGGGCAGGTTCTTGTACATCGTGTGCGTGTACCCGCCGATTCCGTACAGGGCGAAGCGATGGTTCGCGCCCATCAAGTCCGTGAAGAAGGGCAGCTGAAGCTTCGCGTCGGCGCTGAAGTTCAGAATTCTCGGGTTTTCCTGAAGGGCGGCGAAGCGCGCGTCTTCACCCGGCTGCGCATAATTCACGTCCGCGCGTACGCCGAGGAGATTCTTTGCACCCTGCCATCCAAGCTGACCCTGGAACGTCGGGCCCGCGACGTTCGTGTTGTGCAACGCACCATTGGGAGCCGTAACACCACCAGCGACGCCGAAATACATCCCACCCGGCAACCGGGCTGGCGGCGCGACGGGAGCGACCGTGTCGATGCGAATGACGGTGTTGCGCACCGTATCGACGCGCCCCGGCAACTGGTCCGTCACGCGTAGCGTGTCCGTCTTGTAGACCGTGACCGTGTCGATTCGCGCCACTCCACCCGTCGCTTCCTTCGAGATCGGAATGCGGCGCGTCGAGGTCGGGCCGGTCTGTGCGGCCGACAGCGAGGCACTGATGGCGGCCATGGCTGCGGCGCCGAGCAGGGTCCTTGATGTGTAGCGGAATGTCATAAACTCTCCCCTTTGAAGTCGTCCATTGTTCTTGCCCCCGCGGACGACCACCGGGCGAAGGATTTCGGCGTGCCGCCGATCCTTCGGACGACGTACTTCGTCGCGGCACCGCCGGCGTGCTTAAGCACGCCTTGTGCCGAACCGGGCTACGGATTGACAAAGGTTTGTCGTATCGACGCGCTCGCTAGTGGGAGGGCCAATCGCAGGTCGAACGTGCCGGACCCACGGTTTCCCGAGGACGCGGTGTGTGCGACGACTCGTCACCGAGTGATCGCACGACACCGCCGTCGCGTCGAATTAGAGTTTTTATAAACCATCACGCCACCGGGTGCGTGGCGCATTCCATCATCGTGCAACTGCGGTGTGTTGCGAGTCCCGTCTTGCTTGACCCGTGGGGGGTGCCGGCCGGGCCGGCCCCCCTTGGGTCGCGACGCGCGGCCCCATCGCCGCGCGTGTCCTGCTGCGTCGTGCTTAGTACCAGTTCACTCCAAGAACGACCGGGACCTGCCGCGCCTGCGGCGCGGAGAAGTTCACGGTGTTCACGCCATTGACGTTATTGATGGTGAAATTATTGATGTCGACGCTCCGCGGTTTGAAGCCAATCACGCGCGCTTCGACGAACAGCTCCGTGTGGCCCCAGAACATCGAGAGACCGCCACCCGCGTTCCAACCGCCACGGCTGTGCCAGTTGTCTTCACCCGGAACGAAGAACGCCACGTTCTGTCCGTTGATGATCGTACCCGGAACGACTGTGCCCGGATTGACGACGATGACCGAGTCGCCACTGATGATGGTGCCGTTCGTGAACACGTCCGGCGTGTTGATGCGCATCGGAAGATTCCGGTACGTCGTGTACGTGAAGCCACCGAGGCCGTAGATCGCGAAGCGATGGAACGGGCCACGGGTGTACGTCATCGGCCCTTCACACGGATCGGGCTTGTACTTGTACCGGTCGCCACCGAAGTTGAACGGCCACTGGAGCTTGAGATCGGCGCTGAAGTTCTGAATGCTCGCCTGCCCCTGGAGGCGCGAGAAGCGAGAATCCTGACCCGGCCACGCGCCGTTCCAGTCGAGACGACCGCCGATCACTTGCTTCGCGTTCAGCCAACCGAGTTGGATCTGTGCCGCACCGCCCGTGCTGTTCGGCGTGTAAAGCGAACCACTCGGCGTGCTGAAGCCGCCAGCCGCGCCGGCGAAGAAGCCGGCCGGATACCGGTACGCCGGCAGACGCGGGATCACGGTGTCGATGCGTGTGCGCGTGAGGCGGACGGTGTCCCGCCTGATCCTTTCGACGGTGTCGGTGCGATAAACCATCACCGTGTCGGTGCGCACGACTTCTCGCACGACCTCGCCCGCGGCTTCCTTCGAGATCGGCAGCCGCCTGTCGGAACGCGGCTTGGCTTTGCTCGTGTCCTGAGCCGTGGCCAGCGCGGCACCGAGGGTGAGCATGGCCGCAGCGCCGAAGACGGTCTTTGGTGTGAAACGGAATGTCATAAACTCTCCCTGTGGAGTCATCCTCACCTTGCCCCCGCGGACGACAACCGGGCGAAGGCTCAGCATGCTGCTGACCCTCCGGACGACGTACCTCGTCGCGGCGACCACATGGCGGGCAGGCAGTGTGCCGAAGCGCGCCAGCAAGCGGAAATCAACGACGATCGACTTTGTCGCTCGTGCGGCCGAGTCGGCAATGAAGCCGACGCGGCTGCGACTGACGCACACGACCGTTGCCAGCGAGGCGAACGGTGTTGTGTGATGATAGAACACTCATGACGTGGTCGCGTCGCACGCAGCGCGCCGTCAGAGGTCGTCGACGTCGAGTCGGAGGGTAGCCACGCAGCCGCGGCGATCGGGACGGTTCTCCAATGACAGCGAACCGCCGTGTGCCTCGGCGATCTGACGGCCGAGTACCAGACCGATGCCCGACCCCTGAGGCTTCGTCGTGAAGAACGGCACAAAGAGGTTCGCGCTGTTCGCGATCCCCGGACCTTCGTCCTCGACCGTGAGCGCCATCGCCCCGTTCTGACGGCGCCACCGGATCTGCACCAGGCCATGCGTCTCGAGCGACGCGTCCACCGCATTGCGCACGAGATTGATCAGCAGCTGATCGAGCTGGTCACCGTCGGCGTGCACCATCGTGATCGGACCGCCAACCACGTCGACGCGCATGCGCGTCTCCAGCGCCGCCACGCGACGCACCCACGTCCCCACGTCGAGTGGCACGCGATGCGGTGCGGGTAAACGCGCGAGTCGCGCATACGCCGACATGAATCGCACGAGCGCCTCGGCGCGCCCGCCGATCACGCTCAGTCCTCGTCGCAGATCGTCATCCGCATCCGCCGGACGAGGGTGGCGCTCCAACAACGAGCCGAGACTTCCGGTGATCGATTTGATCGGCGCGAGCGAATTGTTGATCTCGTGGCTCAGCACACGCACGAGCCGCTGCCAGGCTTGAAGCTCTTCCTCGCGTAGCGTCTTGCTGACATCGGCCAGCACCAGCAGCGTGTGCGGACGTCCATCCTGCCGAAACGAGCCACGCCGCACCTCCCACCTTCCCGATCCGCCAGGGAAGGTGACATCCATAGTTCTCGGCGACTGACCCGCGAGTGGTTCGTCCAGTCCAACTTGCTCCGCCGTGCGGCCGAGCAAACGCTCCGCCGGCTGCGCGAGCAGTCGCTCACCGGCGCGATTCACCAGTCGAACGCGATTCTCATCGTCGAAGGCGAAGACGGCAACGTCGATTTCTCCCATCACCGTACGCAGGAGCGCAGTCGCCTCCATCGCGCCCAGGCGCTGCGTGCGCAACGTCTCGCCGAGCAAGTTGGACTCGAGAAACGCGAGACCGAGCGCATCGTCGCGGTCAGCGCCGCGCGCGCGAATGGAGTAGTCTCCTTCGCGCAACGCGGCGAGCATGTTGGAGAGCGTCTGCAGCGGGCGAACGACCCGCTCGCGCAGCACGAGCGCCGTGATCAACCACACGCCGAAGATCAGGAGGCCAAGCGTCCATTGTACCTTGCCGCTATAGCCTTCGTGCCAGAGCAGGACCATGGACACGACGACACCCGGCAGGCCTGCCAACAGCGTCAGGCGAAAGATGACTCTCTCGTGGTGTGGAGCAGGCTTGGGCGCGTCGTCCTCAGAGGCCATAGCTGGCAATACGCCGATACAACGCGCTGCGCGACAATCCCAGCGCCTGCGCCGCCCGGCTCACGTTCCCGTCGTAACGCGACAACGCTTTCTGGATGAGCATCTTCTCAACGTCCTCGAGCGGCAAATCCTCGAGTCGGGTCGACCCGCTCGACGCGGCGCGAAGA
>DASWZV010000046.1:0-10679 GCA_036407095.1 Vicinamibacterales bacterium
AGTGTCAGGGAGTGGCAGCTCTTGCCTCGCCCCAAGCGGCCTGATCGTCGATCAGTCTGCAGCGAAACAGTAGAAGAGTGCCTTTCCTCCCACCGACTGCAGGGCGGTCATCGTGCACGCGCTCGAGTGAGCGGAATTCCACGATGTGGCGCGATTCCCCCCTAACCGGCCCCCTTTATCGCTGTGACCGACCAATACATGGCCGTGCGTGCTGGTCCAGTTTCCGCACGTTACGTCGCCGTTCGCCAGCGTGCCGTCCGGATTCGATCCCGTCATCATGTCGTGCCAATAGCCGGGTGACTCGCCGAATTCGTCGAGCGATGTCTTGGCGCCTAGCGCGTTCGATTGGTGCAGCTCATCAATGTCCGCGGCGACCTGCAAGCCTCTCGCGTTGAACCATGGGCCACGACCGATGCGATCCCTTGCGTTCACCGGGCGTCCCGATTCCGCGGTAGCGCTCAGATATGCGCGCCAGCTCTGTTTGCGCGAGCCGACTGCCTCCGCGAGCTTCTGGCAGTGCGCGTCTGCTCCGGCTAGGCCACCGATCGCCCCGCCGTCGCCTGCCTGCTCGCTGGTGACGAAAAAGCTCATTCTCTCGTCGGCACGTGGAGAACTGCAGCCCGCCACGGCGGTGGTGACGCATGCGACAGTTGTTAGGACCAACAGCTTCATTGCGCCCACATTCGACACCGCGGCTGTGAAGAAGTCGCTGGCTCACTTGGGCACGTCTCCAGCGGGTACGCACCGAATGCCTGTCACGGCACGACCCGACAGCCCCAACACCGAGCCCTCGCTTGCAGAAGTCGCGGGCTCGGATGACGTCGCCGTATACGTCGAAGGGTAAGGACTTCCTGTCCTCCGTCCCACCGGCTAGCGGGACGCCTTCTTGCGCGATCGTGCCGCCTCGGTCTTGCGCGGTCGGCCACCAAGCCGGCCGTTCGCGCGCGAGGCACGCGCCTTCGCCTTACTCCGATGAGTGCCCACCAGGGCGGCGACACCGACAATATCGACCTTCCCCTTCCCACTGCGGGAGAAGCGGGCGACGCGGACTCGTACGTCTGGCCGACTGGCCGGGTGTTCGTTCAAGTACTCAGTCAATACGGAGCGGATAGCGCGCTCCGCCTTCACATGGGTGTCGGCCGCGGCATAGACCGGCAATCCCGGCACGTATGCGCTCACCGCTCCGTTCTCTTCGGTTTCAAGGACAATCGGATACAGCATGGTCATTCGACACCTGCCTCACGCAGAATGCGATTGCCGAGTCGTCCCGCATCTTTCTTCGTGTGAACGGCCACCCATACTTCCTTCCCCGTCGTGGGGTGCTTCAGCAGCAGATGGCTGCCTTTGCCTGACCGAACCTCGATGAACCCCGCAGCCTTCAGCTTGCGGATCACTTCAGCCCAGGTCAACTCGATATCGTAAACCTATCGCTAGGTTTCGTCAAACCGCCGCGAGTCGACAGTCGTTATCGACCGGTTCGATTCCTACCTGGGGGTTGGGACTGCGGCCGCCGGCAAGTGGTTGATCGAGTTGACGAGTGAGGTGGTGACCCTAAATTTCACGAGTTGGAACCAGATTGGCCTCTGGCTTCGCCGGTGCGACAATCTACGCTTGACCGCGGCGAGCGCACCTTGACGCCGGGTTCATGCTCCATCGTGTCCGACGTCCCACTAAAGCAGTTTGCGCCGAGCCAAGTCACCGCCGCGCTAGCTGGAGAGGAATCTATGAGTGCTTATCCTTGGCAGCGATCGATCAGCGCCCTCACGCTGCTTCTGGTAGTCCCGCTGGGCGCGTCATCGGTGGTGGGCGTCGGCGTTTCAGAGGACCGCGGCCGTGGTGATGGTGGTACGGCGTCGACGGAGCGAATCACTGTCTTGTACGACGCGTTCGGCACGATCAGCTCGATGAAGAAGGACTGGGGCTTTGCAGCGCTCGTCGAAATCGGCGGCCGACGCATTCTGTTCGACACGGGCAACAATCCGGAGGTTTTCGCGCAGAATGTCAAAACAGCGGGCGTCGACCTTCGGAAGCTCGATTTCGTAGTCATGTCGCATCGCCATGGCGACCACATGGGTGGCATGACGTACCTGCTTGCCAGAAATCCACACGTGAAGATCTACGCGCCGCAGGAAGCGTTCGGAGTCTACGGCGCCTCACTGCCGGGCAGCTTCTACCGCAAGGACGAGTCCCTCCCCCAGGAGATGCGCTACTTCGAGGGCCAGCCGCCCGAGGCGCTGAGGTTCGGGGCCGCTTGGCCCAGGGCGAACATTGTGTTGATCGACAAGACGACCGAAGTGGCACCCGGCGTCAGGGTGATCGCGCAGGTTTCCGATGCGCCTGGCACCAAAGAACTGAAGGAGCTGTCACTGGCGATAAACACGCCTGAGGGCATCGTGTTGATCGTCGGCTGCTCGCACCCAGGCATCGAGGCGATTGTCGCCGAGGCGGCGGCGATCAATCCTCGCATTCGCTTCGTCGCCGGCGGATTCCACCTTGTCGCGGCGCAGGACTCGGTCATCCAAAAGGTCGTGGCTGCTCTGCACGATACCTACAGGGTCGAGAGGATTGCGCCTGGCCACTGCAGCGGCGAACACACGTTCTCGGAGGTCAAGCACATCTTCGGCGACACTTATCAATATGCCGGAGTCGGTACTGTCGTGCAGCTCCGTGTCGCCGCCAACGCTCGCAGTCGGTAGAGTGGAATCACCGGCGCGTCGCCATCGACCGCGAGCGGACATCCAGCGCCTGATTGGAGAGCCAAAGGGCCCAGAGCATCAGAATGGAGCCGCCATCGTACGGGTAGTGCAGGGCATACGTGCCCCCGAGGGCCTGGAACAGGAGTTCGTGGTGTTCCTCGTAGCCTCTTAAGTCAACGACCGCGATCTTGCGGATCCTCAAGACGGATTTGTCACGCCCTGGCCGAGTGACTAGACTGCCCCGAATCATGAAGGCAAAGGATGAATGAAAATCGGACTCCCAATTACGGCCTGGATGCGCCGCTGGCGGTGCGCAATATGCTCATCGTCGCGGCGCTGGGGATCATCTCGCTGACCACGCGGCTGCTGGGCGTGTGGTCCCGGCAGGATGTCATCGCGGTGATCGCCCGGCCGTTGATCGTGGCCGGCCTGAGCAGTGGCGCGATGGCGTTGTGGATGATTTACGACAGCAAGATCGGGAAGATACGCGAGCGGGAGACATATCTCGACAAGATCAACTGGAACGGACACGAGCGCGTGCTGGATGTGGGGTGCGGGCTGGGATTGTTTCTCATCGGCGCGGCCAAACGGCTCTCGACCGGCCACGCCGTCGGCATCGACAAATGGCAGCAGGAAGATCTCAGCGGCAACAACGCAGCGGGCACGTTACGCAACGCGATGATCGAAGCCGTCGCCGATAGAGTCGAAGTGCACACCGGCGATGCGCGAACACTTCCTTTCCCTGACGCCAGCTTCGACGTGGTGCTCTCGAGCATGGCGCTGCACAATATTTACAACGCGGGCGAGCGGCAGACCGCCGTGCGCGAAATCGCGCGCGTGTTAGCGCCTGGCGGGCGGGTGCTCATCGTCGACGTGCGGCACACGTCGACATACGCCGCAACTTTGCGCGACGCCGGGTTGACGGAGGCGCGCTGCGTGCAAGGCGTGTTCTCGTATCTGGTGACGCTGATCACGTTCGGCTCGGTGCGATGGGGCTACGTGATCGGCAGCAAATCGTGATGCGAATGCGATTTTGACGTCGCCAAATATTCCGTGGGCTCGATTCCACCGGCCGACGACTCTAATCCCCAGCGCGTTCGACAGAAAATGCGTGCACAGGCATGTCGAATCGCATCGCCGCTGCCGTTGCATCCGCGACGCCTGGCAGTTACGTAGAGATCGCGTCCGTTCGAGGCGAGGTCGCCAATCTGGTTCGATTCACGTTAGCGGTCGGCCATGCGACCGGCCGCAAATCGTTGTGAACACGAGGAAGATTGATGGTGAGCCGCATTTTCACGAGTTGGAACCAGCTTGACGAGTGGTTGCGGCAGCTCGATGGGATGCGGCTGGCCTGAGCCCTCCTGTGCCCGGCTCGGCGAGTTGCCGTAAGCTGGAGTGAGGCGATCGCCTGCTGGGTTTCGGCCCGCCGCGCCGCGCGCGTCGATCCGATGGTTGCCTTACGAGTGAAATGAGAAATCGATGAACGACCTTCGCTACGCCGTTCGTCAGTTGCGCAGAGCTCCCGGTTTCACCATCACGGCGCTGGCGACGATTGCGATTTGTCTCGGGGCGAACCTGGCAATTTTCGCAGTGATCGACTCCGTGTTGTTGAAGCCGCTGCCCTTCCCGCACTCCGATCGGCTCGTCTCGATCTACAACACCTATCCGAACGCGGGCGTCGAGAACGACGGATCTTCGTTCACCAACTACTACGAACGGCGCGGCAACATTCCGGCCTTCTCGAGCCTTTCCATTTACATGGAGCGAGCTGAAACCGTCGGGGATCCGGGTTCCATGCGACAGGAGGAAATCGTCCGCATCTCGCCGGACTTTTTCACCACCCTTGGTGTAAGCCCCGCGATCGGGCGCAAGTTCACCGAGGAGGAAGCGGACGATCAGAAGAACGTCATTATCCTGTCGAACGCCTTTTGGCGTCAGCATTTTGACTCCGATCCAAACGTTCTTGGTCGTGAGACCCGCATCAATGGTATCCCCCGAAAGGTCGTGGGTGTCCTGCCTCCTGCTTTTCGCTTTCTCTCGTCCGAGGCCCGCGTTTTTCTCCCGATAAAATCCGGGCCGGAACAGCGTGCGCCGAACGCGCGCCACTCTGGCGGCGGCGGCACGCACATGATCGCGCGCTTGAAACCGGGCGCGACGATCGCGGAAGCGCAATCACAGATCGACGCCCATAACGCCGCGGTCGAGAGGGACGACCCGCAGGCGAAGACGATGGCCGAGGCTGGGTTTCGCTCGCTGGTGGTTTCGCTCCACGCGGAGCACGTGCGGTCGATTCGGCCGACACTTCTCTTGCTCCAGGCTGGCGTGTTTCTTCTCCTGCTGATTGGCGCGGTCAATCTCGTCAATCTTCTGCTCATCCGCGCAAGCGACCGGTCGAAGGAAATGGCT
The DNA here is from genome assembly GCA_036407095.1 of Vicinamibacterales bacterium. Taxonomy (GTDB): domain Bacteria; phylum Acidobacteriota; class Vicinamibacteria; order Vicinamibacterales; family UBA2999; genus Gp6-AA40. The sequence continues at coordinate 5,103 of DASWZV010000046.1, forward strand.
ACCCGCCAAGCGATGGGCGCGACTCGCTGGCATGTCGTCAGGCAAGTCCTGACTGAAACCCTTCTTCTTGCCGCGGCCGGCGGATCGCTCGGGGTGGTGATGGGCGCCTGGGGAACTCAATTGCTCCAGGTCCTGGGCGCGAATCGGCTGCCGCTCGGCGCGCAGATCGCGTTTGATGGTCGTCTCGCGGCGATCGGCTTCGCCGGCGCGGTCTTTCAGGGAATCGCGATCGCTGCGCCGATCGCCTGGTTTAACCTTCGGTTTAACCTCCGCAGTCATCTGGCGAACGCGCTGCAATCGGAATCGCGCGCCGGTACGACTAGCAGCGCGACCCAGCGCCTGCGCCACGGCTTCATCATCGGGCAGATCACCCTGGCTTTCGTCTTGCTCGCGGGCGCGGCACTTCTCGGGTTGAGCCTGAAAACAGTGATGGCCATTCCAACCGGTTTTCGCGCCGAGCATGCCCTCACCGGCAAGTGCACCATCTCATGGGAAGCTATTCCAAACCGGGTCGCCATCATCGATCGCTTGCTGGCATCCATCCGGCAGCAACCCGGAGTCGCCGCCGCCGGCACCATCACCAACATTCCGCTGAGCGGCGACAACGGTAAAACCGCGGTCACACCGCAAGGCTATGTGCCGCCGGCGGGTCAATCGCAACACGGTCATTATTCCTATGCCGTCCACGGCGATTACTTCTCGGCCCTCGGCATTCCGCTGCGTGAAGGACGCTATCTCACCTCGGAAGATTCTCATCGTTCAGAACGCGTCTGCGTGGTGGACGAAGATTTTGCGCGCCGGTATTGGCCGAATGGTGGCGCGATCGGTCGACGCGTCGCTCTTGGCGATGAAACAGATGACGCAAAGCTCTTCACCATTGTCGGCGTCGTCGGCGCGGTAAAACAGGCAGAGCTCACCGAACCGCAGGGACAAGGCGCAGTTTACGTGCCTTACGCTTACCGAAACAGTAATAGTGTTTTCATCGTCGCGCGCATGACGCAGCTGCCGGAAGCGTTTGCGGAAAAGCTGCGAAAGCTCGTCCGAGCGACCGATCCGGCGCTGGCGATCGACGATGTCCGCTCCATGGACACGCGCATCGACGATAGCCTGATCGCGCGTCGTTCGCCCGCGCTACTCGCGGTGATTTTCGCGGGAGTCGCGTTGTTGCTCGCGGCGATCGGGACGTATGGCGTGCTGAGTTACGCCGTTGCGCAGCGCCGTCGGGAAATCGGCATCCGGATGGCGCTGGGCGCGCAGAAGAAACAGATCGGCGCGCAATTTCTTTCGTTGGGCCTGCGCCTCCTCGCTGCCGGCAGCGCGCTTGGCTTGCTCGGCGCGTGGCTCGCCGGACGAGCGATGCAGAGCGTTCTCTTCGATGTGCCGACGCTGCCCATTGCAGCGCTGCTCGGCACTGCGTTCGTCATGACCACTGTCTTCTTGATCGCCGGCCTCATCCCTGCCCGTCGCGCCACCCAGGTCGACCCGGTGATCGCGCTCCGTGCCGAATGAACTGTTCCTTGCGTGAAGCGGGCGCTGTGGCTGGCCTGCCAGCCGTAGTCTCGTGTCGAGTGGGAAGGTCCGCCTTCGCGAGAAAAATGAGCGCGGAGGCTGGTGACCCTAAATTTCGCCAGTTGGAACCGCACGGTCAGCTGGCTGCGCCAATTGGAGGCCATCCGCGCTGTGGCCTGACCTCGGGGACGCCCCGACCGATATCCCGTCAGCTGGAGACCGAAGGAGGTCGGTGCATGGCAGTGCTTGACTGGTCCCAGTATCCCGCGGTCGAGAGCATCCCCGGCACGGTCAGCGGCGCGTGGATGTTCAAGGGCACCCGTCTGCCCGTGACCAGAGTCCTCGACAACCTCGAGGACGGTGTCGGAGGTTGCCTTGATCACGACTGACCCAGCCGCCGTGTGCAGATCCGTACCGGGGCGAAATTTTGAAACCTGCTACGCTCACATCATGAGAGGTTTTGCCACTGTCGCGCTTCTCGTCGCGGTCGTTGGTTCGGCCTTGTCTGCGCAGACGCTCCGTGACCGCGTGCGGGAGTTCGGCCGCGAGCATCCGAACGCGGTGTACCGATTCCCTCGGGCACCCGTGGACTTCGCTGATCCGCAAACCATCGAAGGAATTGCCCGGAACGCCGATGTTGTGGTGCAGTGCAAGCTCACCAAGGGCGACACGCGCCTTGTCGCCAACGAGGTTACAGACAGCGACAGCCACACGGATGCCGCCCGTCCCCCACGCTCGGCCCTACGCCGGCGGCCACTGCCGTGCACCGTGGAGGATTCGTAGGACATGCACCTCGTCCCGCACTTCGTACACGGCCACAAAGGGCAGCGGCGCGAACACAACCTCGCGAGTGCCTTCAACGCGGCCAAGACGGCCGCGATTCGGAAATGTGTGGAGTGAAGCGATGCCGTCGACGATTGTCGGGCTATCCCACGTGCGGAATCTGGATTGCTTTGGGCGATGTAGTCGCAGATGCGCTCGAGGTCGTCAGCAGCGTCCGCGGTCCAGCGGACGCGCATCAGACGCGATAGCGCTGGTCCATGCGGGAGGCGACTTCGTCATGGTCGATGAGCCGGCCTTCGCGAGCGGAGACACGTCCCTTCTCGACCTCGCGCCGAAACCACTCGTCGTGGTCTACCGAAGTCGTCAGAAGGTCCAGAGCAACCTGATCGACGGTACGTCCGGTTTCCACGGCGAGTCGGGTCAGTTTCGCTTCGAGTTCGGGCGGAACCTGAAGGTTCATACAGCCAGAGTAGGGGGGATGGCTGGCTCTGTCAACCGACGACTCGTGCGACGAATGGCGCCATCCGCTCCTCTCCCTGATATCTTGACGGCCTACCTATTGCCGCAGACGCATCTGCCGTGAGCCCTTGTGCCGTATCTCTTGCTCTGACGCTCAAGTGTTGATCCCTTTAGGGGGAACAGAAAGGGGAACAGGGCGTCGCGCGGGGTGTTCCCCCTCCTGGAATCTTCCCTGCCGATCTGGAGGGCCGATTTCCAAATCACGGGCTACATCATTTCAGAGCAGCAACGCCCGCCCGGTCAGTTATTTCGAAGCGGAGTATCCGAGCGGCGCGTTCAGCCGCACGGTAACCGCCACGCTGCCCTCTGCGCGACGACACAGAGGGCAGCCGTGGCGTGAGCGACCACGAGATCTGACCCGGTCTGTGATCTCGCCCGCGGCCACCGAGGTTGGTCGCTCACGCCACGCTGTCTCTGCCTCAGCCGGACCGACTAATGCGACATCGTGACGCATGCGACCAGTGAATGAGCGGTAAGACGCGTTTGCTTTGATGGGCCGTCGGAACCGATTGTGCGCTTCGCGAATCGCCCGCTCAAGGCGCTTCGCTTTGCTCCGCCCGCGCATAAGCGCGGCTGTCGACCTTGACCGCGCGATTCGCGAACCTTGATCGCAATTGCGACGGCCACACGCTTCGAGCCCCTTGACGACGTGCGGCGATGGCGGTATTGTCGAATTCTCTTCAACGGTTGCGGACCCCGCGACCCCTCCATATCGACCGATGTGGAGCACACGAATCGGCGGCCCCAGGCCACGATTCGTTTTTTCTGGATTCGCTCCTTGGCAGACCACGGCGTGTCACGCGACGGCCGTCGCCGCGCGGAGCCTGACTCCCGCGGCTCGATGTCGGCGTCCAGGGCCGCATCCGCGCTCCACCGACACTGACGCGCCGACTCCAAGTCGACGCGTCGGAGCGCGCAATCCCGGCACAACACGAAACGTCATGAATCGCCCTTCTGGGGAGCTCCATGGACTTCGTTGATCGCGGGGATGACCCGCCGGAACCGATCTCGATTGCGCGGTGCCGCGAGCTGCTCGGCGATGAGGCCGACACGCTGACTGACCAGGACGTCGAACTGATCCGTCGGCACGCCGAGACGATGGCGCAGGTCGTGGTCCAGATGTATGTGGAGAGCCGTCGGAGCCGCGGGTAATCACCGTGCCTTCTCGACACACCTTGCCCACGCCCACGATTGGGTCTAATCTGCCGCTGATGGTCGGCGCGGTGATCTACGTTCGCGTCAGCACGAAAGAGCAGACGGAGAACCTCAGTCTGCCGACCCAACTCTGTGCCTGCGAGGAGTACTGCCGGCGCCAGGGCTACGAGATCCTCGAACGCTTCCACGAAGAAGGCGAGAGCGCCAAGACCACGGACCGCAGTCAGCTCCAGGCACTGCTGAAGTACTGCCGCACGCACAAGGGTAAAGTCCATTTCGTCGTCGTGTACAACCTCACGCGGTTCGCCCGCGAGAAGTACGACCATTTTGCGCTGCGTGCGCACCTGAAATCTCTTGGCATCTCCCTACGATCGGCGACCGAGCCGATCGACGACACGTCCACCGGTAAGCTGATGGAAGGGGTACTGGCCTCCTTCGCGCAGTTCGACAACGACGTGCGCTCGGACCGCACGCGCGCCGGTATGCGGACCGCCCTTGAACTCGGCCGATGGACCTTTCCTGCGCCGATCGGCTATCTGAACGCGCCGAAATGGTCCGGCAAGAGCCTGGTGCCGGACCCGGAACGCGCGCCGCTCATCGCGCGGGCGTTCGAGGACCTTGCAACGGGACGATTCACCAAGCAAGAAGTGATTGCCCGAATGACCGAGGCTGGTTTGCGCACGCGGCGTGGATTGGTGCTCTCGCCGCAAAGCTTCGGCCAGATGGTGCGGAACTCGATCTACGTCCGCAGGGTCGAGAGCCCGGACTATGGCGTGTCAACCCGCGGCGATTTCGAGCCGCTGATCGACGAGGCCACGTTCTATCGCATGCAGGCGGTTCTCGATGGCCGCGTCGTCGTCGCAGGGCCACGACCGCGGCATCATCCGGATTTTCCGCTCAGGGGATTCGTCCGGTGCGAGACGTGCGGCCGTCCGCTGACGGGCAGCTGGTCGAAGGGCCGGAACGGCCATTACGCGTACTACCACTGCCAGCGGCAGTGCCGGGCGGTCAACATCAGCAAGGCGACGCTGGAAGGGGCCTTCGTCGATGAGCTCGCATTGTTGCAGCCAACGCCTGGCTACATGCGGCTGGTCAAGGATCGAATCCTCTGCGTGTGCGAGCAGCGTCGGGCTGAAGCGAAGGACCGGACGACGGAACAGCAACGACGGGTAAGTGCCATCCAGCAGAAGCTGGACAAGCTGGATGAGGCGTTCCTCTACGCGGAGGCGATCGACGTCACGACCTACGGCCGTCAACGCGACAAGCTACGCGAGGAATTGACGCTCGCCAAGATCGACCATCACGCCGAGGCCGTCGATGAACTCGACGTAGAGGGCATTCTGGCCTTCGCAGAACGCATTCTGCCGCGCGCCTCAGACCTCTCGGTGCAAGCCTCGCTTGATTACAAGCAGCGGCTGCAGCAGCTGTTCTTCCCTGAAGGAATCGCGTACGACGGAAATCGGTTTAATCGAACCGCCGTAACGGCACCACTTTTCAACTACTTGGCGCCGGATCTGGGTGCTGAGGAAAGAGTGGTGAGCCGCGTAGGAATCGAACCTACAACCCGCAGATTAAGAGTCTGCTGCTCTGCCAATTGAGCTAGCGGCCCAC
>DASWZV010000047.1:0-4844 GCA_036407095.1 Vicinamibacterales bacterium
GGCCAGCGGCAGCACGAACCCGGTCACGTCCTTCGGCAGATCCAATCGCTGCTCGGCGCCTTCGACCATCGCAGGAAGCGACGCGATCGACGAGCTCGACGAGAAGGCAATCAGCTGCGCCGGAAACGCCGCGGCGGCGAAGTCGCGGAGCGGAATCCGTCCGAGGCTCGCCACCACCGGGTAGAGAAGAAGCGTGAAGATGACGCTGGCGATGGAATACGCCACGATGTAGAAGCCCAGCGCGCCGGCGAGACCGGTACCACCGCGCGCGCCGAGCGGGAGCATCAGGGCAAACACGCCCACCGGCGCCAGCCACACGATCCAGCGCACCAGCACGAGCATCGCCTCGCTCAGCGACTGAAACACGCCGAGCAGCGTCTCTCGCGCCACCGGGGATGTGCGGGCGATGGCGAGGGCGAGCAGGAGGGTGAAGAGAATCAGCGGCAGCATCGCGCCGGTCGATGCGGCGGCGACCGGGTTGGTGGGGATCAGCGACGTCAGCCAACTCGAGAATCCGACCGACGATGCGCCGGCCGCTACGGAACTCGCGGCCTCGGCCGCACCCGGCGGCAACTCCGGCCGAGTGGCGATCAAACGCGGCAACCACGCAAAGATCGCGATGCCCAGAGGAATCGCCACCATCGCGCCGCCCGCGAGCATCGCCACGAACACCGCCAGCGTTCGACTGCCGACGCGCCCGATCGTCGCGATGTCCGAAACCGATGCCACACTGGTGATGAGCAGCGACACGACGAGGGGAATCACCGTCATCCGGATGGCGTTCACCCAGAGCGTCCCGATCGGGATGACGAGATCAGCGGCCGCGAGCAGGATGCGGCTATGTGACGCCGCGATGGCGATGCCGCCGACGAGACCGGCGACGAGCGCCACGAGAACGCGCGTTCCCTCTCTCATCGCCCCTTCTACATCATGAGGTCGCCGCCATTGATATCGAGCGAGGTGCCGGTGATATACCCGGCCCGCTCCGAGGCGGCGAAGCAAATCAGATCGGCGACTTCGAGCGCGGTGCCTAGCCGTGGAATCGGATACCCCTGCGCCAGCTTAAGAAGCACGTCGGGGGCGGCACTCTCCCGCGTGAGCTCGGTGTCGATCATGCCGGGGCAGACGGCATTCACGGTAATGCCGTATCGTCCGAGCTCCTTCGCCGCCGCCCGCGTCAACCCGAGGAGGCCGGTCTTCGACGCGGTGTAGTGGGCGCCGCCAAGCGTACTGACCATCCGTCCGGCGGAAGACGAGATGTTGACGATGCGCCCGTACTGCTGACGCTTCATCGCCGGTAACGCCGCCTGCATGAGGAGAAACGGCGCCGTGAGGTTGACCTCCAGCGCCTGCCGCCATTCGTCGGCCGAAATCTGCTCGAATCGCGTCGTCAGCGGCAGCGCCGCGTTGTTGATCAGGATGTCGATGCGGCCGAATCGTTCGAGCGTCTGCGTAACAATCGAGGCGGGAACGCCGGCGACCGCGATATCACCGGCGAGTGGGACGACATCGTCACCGATGTCACGTGCAACCTGTTCCGCCCGCTGCTCCCCCCGCGCGTTGACGGCGATCGACGCACCGCGCTCACGGAGCCGGACGGCGGCAGCGCGACCCAGCCCACGGGCCGCGCCGGTCACGATGGCCACGCGCCCGGCGAAGTCCCGAGACGTGTCGTCGGGCATGTTGGGGCGCTGAGTATACGACACACCACGGCCGCTGCCCCTCTAAAGAGAGGGCAATGTTGAATGCTCAATGCTCAATGTTGAAAGCAGGCACTGAGTTTGAGCATTCAACACCACTGATGGCGCTCGTTTACCGCTGCGGGAGGGCGGGCTGGCCGAGCCAGTCCTGCAAGCGGATCTCGCCGAGTCGCGCCTCGCCCGCAGGCACCAGCGACCGTTCGCCGAGTTCGGCCCCGAAATACCGCGCGTGCGGGTCGGCGACCACTTCCCTGGGGTCGTGGCGCGCGCGAAGACCCTGACGGATCAACTCATCGAAACGGAACTGTTGGGGGCCGGCCACCTCGATGGTGCCATTCAGTGGCGCGCCCACGGCGACCCTGACGACCGCCCTGGCGACGTCATTGGCCGCCATGGGCTGAATGAGGACCGGTGGCAGATGAACCGTTGTTCCGACGGTGGCCTCATCGGCGATGCGTTTGATGAACTCGAAGAACTGTGTCGCGTGAACGATCGAGTACGGAATGCCGCCGCCCTTGATCAGCGTCTCCTGGGCGTTCTTCGCTCGCAGGTATCCACTGTCGGGAATGCGCTCGGTGCCGACCACTGACAGCGCGACGTAATGCTTCACTCCCGCCGCTGCCGCGTACTTGAGAAGGTTGCGCGTGGATGTGGTGAAGAACTCCATGACCGCCGTGTCCTCGAACGACGGGGAGTTCGAGACGTCGACGACCACGGACGCGCCCTGAAGTACGTTCGCGAGTCCCTCACCGGTGAGGGTGTTGACGCCTGTGTCCGGCGCCGCCGGCACCGCCTCGTGCCCATGTTCACGCAGATTGGACACGACCTTGGATCCGATGAGACCGGTGCCTCCGATGATGACGAGTTTCATGATCGATCCCTTTCTCTGTGTAGCCGATTCAGTTATGGTTGAACGTTGCAACTTCGGTCCGGATCTGCGTGGCGCGCTTCTACGAGCCACTGACCGGACGATGAGCTGAGTTGTGACAGCCTCCGCTGACGACGGTTCGTCATGCCGCGACCGCGCCGGCCGAGGTGGAAATGGCATCCGAGGCAGGGACAGTTTCGAGCTCTTCGGCCTCGGCTGGGCTGCGAAGCATGCGCTGGTCTGCTTTGCCGGGCGTTCGATCGTCCGCTATCACCGACAGAAGATCGCAACATCGACGCCATCAAAGGCTGTGAGCGATCTCATGGGCAGGAGATCGTGTGCCGACGGCGCGCGAGAGCGTGGAGGGGAGTTCGAGAGCCGAAGCCCCTCGGATCAAACTGTCACACCATTGCCAGATGCCCGGTCTTCACGAATACACGCGGGCAATCATTTCAGGAGAGACGCACATGAGCACGATCACGGTCAAGGATGGGACGACGATCTACTACAAAGACTGGGGCACGGGTCCCGTCGTAACCTTCTCGCACGGATGGCCGTTGAGTTCCGACGCCTGGGACGGCCAGATGTTGTTTCTCGCACAGCACGGCTTCCGGGTCGTCGCACACGATCGTCGGGGCCATGGGCGGTCCAGCCAGACGTCAACCGGGAACGACATGGACGGATATGCCGACGATCTCGCGGCCCTGATCGAGACCCTCAATCTCAGCGACATCACGATGGTCGGCCACTCTACTGGCGGCGGCGAAGTCGCTTGGTACATCGGCCGGCACGGGACGAAGCGCGTCTCGAAGGCGGTGCTGATCGCCGCGGTGCCGCCGGTCCTCGTGAAGTCACCGACCAATCCGGACGGTTTGCCGATCGAGGAGTTCGACGGGCTCCGGACTGGGATGGCCAACGATCGGGCGCAGTTCTACAAGGACTTTGCGATCCCGTTCTTCGGCGCCAATCGCCAGGGCGCCAAGGTTTCGCAGGGGCTCCTTGATCAGTTCTTTCTCTCATCCATGCAGAGCGGCCTCAAGAACTCGTATGAATGCGTCAGAGCCTTCTCCGAGACCGATTTCCACGAGGACCTGAAGAAGTTCGACATCCCGACGCTGCTGATGCACGGCGAGGACGATCAGATCGTGCCGATCAACCTTTCCTCACGGAAGTCGGCCAAGCTGATCAAGGAAGCCGTCGAAATCTACTATCCGGGCCTGCCGCACGGCCTCACCGCCACGCATCCCGGCCTCGTCAACCGCGACCTGCTCGGGTTCATCCAGCAAGGTAAACGACAGGTCGCGTGAAGCGAGTCGCGACGCGACTCAGACCGCACGTTCGACATTGCACAACGGGCGCCGCGAACGCGGCGCTCGTGTTTCCGACGCTCACTCGGCCCTCATTGATCGTCAGCTCTGCCGCTCGCACCGCGATTGACACTCGACAGTTACGGGTGTATAGAAACCCGCGTCGCAGAAAAAGATTCATGTTCGTCGCCGTGATCAAGCGGTCACGCCGTTGTTGCACCGCGATCACAGGCCTGTTGCCGCAGGCAGATATCGTCATCGGTTGAGTTCGCCACCACGGAGGTCTCCTTGACGCGCTGCCGCTTGCTCTCTCTGCTCTCTCTGCTCATGTTCCTCTGCTGCGCGAGCCCCGCGCTCGCGCAGTTCGACACCGCGACGGTCGTCGGCACCGTGCGTGATGCCAGCGGCGCCGTCGTCCCCGATGCCAAGGTGACGCTGACGAGCGCCGAGACGACCATCTCGGCCACGAAGCTCTCGGCCGCTGACGGCGGCTTCGAGTTCGCAGCGGTCAAGCCGGGCATCTACGTGGTCACGGCCGAGAAGAGCGGGTTCGCGATGGCCATGGTCGACAACGTGCAGGTGCGGGTGGCGGCGCGTCAACGCGTCGACCTGCAGATGCCCGTCGGCCAGGTGACCGAGAAGGTCGAGGTGTCGGCGGCGTCTCCGCTCCTCGAGACGGACTCGAGCCAGCGCGCGCAGGTGATCACGGGCGACCAGACGCGCGCGTTGCCCCTCATCTCGCGCGAGTACTCGTCGCTCGCGCTGCTGTCGACGGGGGTCAAGCTTGGCGGCTCGTCGTTGACGACGGGGAACACGCCGCGCGAGGGAGCGTTCAACGTCAACGGCCTGCGCAGCGTCTTCAACAACTTCCTCATCGACGGCGTCGACAACAACGCGTACGGCACCAGCAACCAGGGCTTCTCGAACCAGGTGATGCAGCCGACGCCAGACTCGATCTCCGAGTTCAAG
>DASWZV010000048.1:0-4167 GCA_036407095.1 Vicinamibacterales bacterium
GTTGTTCAGATGCGAGTACGTGTAGCCGACACGCCACTGGAGTCCACGAGAGAACCGGCGCTCCAGGACGAGCTCGAGCGCGTGGTACTGACTTTCACCGGTCGGCACCCCGCGCCAGATGATGTTCTGGTACTGCGGATACTTTCTGAGCGCCTGCGCGACGTTGCCGTTGAAGCCCGGGTACGGGGACTGAATTCCGGCCGCATGCGCCAGATCCGAGTTGATGTTCGACTGGAGGACCGGCGTCCCGAGCGCCAGCACGCTTGGCGCGTTCATGTTCGCGTCGACCCCCAGCGTCTGCCAGGAGTGGTTCAGACGGCTGCCGTGGTTTCCGATGTACGAGACGTCCACCATCATGTTGCTGGTCAATTCGCGCTCGTACGTGATGGACCAGTTCTGGAAGCGCGGCAGCGTCAGTCCATCTTTCGCCACCGCGATGGGAGCCGTACCCAGACCGAACGTGGGGTCGATGAACGGCGGCTGTTGAATCGTGTTCGCGGGGTAGCCCTGATCCAGCAGAAACGCCGGCTGAATGCCGTTCGTCGTGTTCGCGACCAGCGCGTTCGTCTGGAATCCGAGCGTCGGCTGCCCCACGAACTGGTCGAACGCGACGTGTGCGTAGTAGATCCCGTAGCCGCCGCGGAGCGCGCTCCGGTCGTTGATGCGATAGGCGGCGCCGATGCGCGGCCCCCACGCGTCCTTCGCCGGGTCCTCGAATTTCCGCGTCCCGGCGAGTCCCGGACCGTCGCCGGCGAAGATCATCGCGCCAAGATGGTTCCCGGCGCCCGGATTCGGCGTATTTGGATCGAATGTCGAGTATTGATTGTTGACTTCGGTCCGGGCCGACTGGTAGTCGAAGCGGAGGCCGAGCGTCAGGGTCAGCTTGTCCGATACCTTGAACTCGTCGTTGATCCAGGCTCCGGTGTACGTCTCGCGGAACGTCGGCTCGACCGGGATGGTTTGGCCTGCCTGCTGAACCTGACCGAGCAGGAATGACGCGAACGGGTCTCCCGTCGGCCCAAGGTTGTTGCCACTGGCATCGAACCCTGCGGTGCCCAGGCGGTTGAAATCGAACTCTCCAGCGACGTTGCCAACGGACCACCCGCGGAACGGGAAGTCGTGGTAGCGGAACTCGAAACCGCTTTTGAGCGTGTGCCGACCTTTCACCCACGTCAGGTCGTCGGAGAACTGCCAGCGGTTGTTCACCAGGAACCCGAACGCGGGCCACCCGTATTGACCGAGCTGGTTGTAGGGAATGTTGCCCGCGAACGACAGCAACGGGGGTCCTGCGGTGGTGTCGAGAATCCCGCCGGTGGGAGCGGAGGTACCGGCCCAGAGTCGCTGTGGCCACTGTGCGCCAGCCGCGAGGTTGTTCCCGCCCATGAACCAGCGGTCGTAGGCGACCGTCGAGTGGTTGAGCAGGTTGTCCTTGACGATCCAGTCGAACTGCTGATGCAGGTGCTGCGTGGATATCCGCTGGAAGAACCCATTGCCGTAGTAGTCGGTGTTCTTCTGCGGCTCGGTCTCCGGATTGTTGGGCACCGTGCAGCCGGCCACCTCGCCGCAGTTGCGGATCGACGGACGATGGTTCCAGTAGAAGCTGGTGCTGCCCCTGAAGCTCTTGCTGAAGTTGTGGTCGACGCGCGCCATGATGTTCCGCGCGTCCAGGTCCCACGTCTGGTCGCCTGCCGGATTGCCGGCCACATTGAAGGAGGTTCCGGCACGATCCGGGTGGACCATGAAGGGGACGATTCGCGACGCCACCAGGCTCCGCATCGGATCGTTGATCGGGATGACATTGCCCGGATAGGGATCGCGGACCGGGATGCCGTTGACCAACTGCGTCGTGGCCGGGTTGAAGATCTGCCCAGCAAAAATCGGGCGCCCCAGCGCGTCGACGGCGATCTGATTGCCGGTCAGCAGCGCGCTGAAGTCGCCGTTCTTGAACGCGTCGGTCGGTGTCGTGTTGCCGAAGCCAGGCAACACACCTGAGCGCAGCCTCGTGTAGTCGTAGTTGAAGAAGAAGAAGGTCTTGTTGTGACCGTCGTATCCTGGCAGCTGCACGGGACCGCCCAGCGTAGCGCCGTAATTGTTGTTGCTGAGGGGCGACGGTCCGATTCCGGCCTTCTTCGAGAAGAACCCCGTCGAGTTGAACTTGTCGTCGGCAATGTAGTCGTACACACTGCCGCGGTACGAGTTCGTGCCGGACTTGCCGGTGTACTCGATGAACCCGCCGCTGGTGTGGCCGTACTGAGCAGAGTACGACGTCGAGATGACCTTGACTTCCTGAACCGACTCCACCGGAGGCGTGCTCTCGTGGCTCTGCTGATGCCCGACCGCGTAGCCGAAGGCGGCGCCGTCGAAGAAGTTCTCGGTTGCCATCGTCTGGCCGCCGTTGATCCGCGAGTTGAACTGGCTGCCGCGGAACATCGGGTCGCCATTGGGACGCATGGGCAGGTAGCCGGGCTGGATCTGGAGGACGGCCTCGGCGAGACGAACGTCGGCCGCTGTCACGATCGGCAGCGTCCGGTAGTACTCTTCGTTGACGGTATGGGCGACGTCGGGCGTGGTCACGTCGATCCCGCTGCGCCCCTCGACCTGTACCGTCTCCTGGAGTCCGCCGACCTGCATGGCGACGTCGTTGCGAATGGCCTCGCCGCCCTGGAGCAGGATCCCGCTCGTCACGGCTTTCTTGAAGCCCTGCATGTCCACGGTGACGGAGTATTGCCCCAGGACTAGGGGCGGGCTCGTGTATGCCCCGGCGGCGTTGGTGACGAGGACCGTGTCGACGCCGGTGGCCTCGTTGTGGATGGTGACGGTCGCGCCGGGCATCGCCGCGCCCTGCGCGTCGGTGACGACGCCGCTGATGACGGCGCGGTCGGCGCGTTGCGCCAACAGAGGAGCGCTCGAGCACAGGCTCAAGCAGAGAGCGAGGACAAAGACGCGGGGGCCTACCCAGTAGGTCCTCGTCATGGCTGACCTCCCGAAACGCCTGACAGACCCGTGGCAGTTGCCACCGTGAACGTTCACGGTGCCTTCCGCACGCTAGTACAAAGGCACTACCAAGTCAAGCGGAATCTCCCGTTTGCATGGCTGAGCTCAGGGACATCCACATAAGCTCATCCTCTTGATTTCCTGAGCTCATGTGACCGTGGCCTAGCTCATGGCGAACTGCGCCACGGTGTACGAGCGAGCCGGCAGCTTGAAGGTCATGCGCGCGCCGACGGCGGGCGGCGGCAGCGGCTGCGGCACGACGCGCTTCGGATCCTCGAAGGTGTTGAAGGCTTTCAGATCGGGGCCCGTCAGCGTTTCGCACGCGAGGACCCGCGTCGGCGCGGCGTCGCGCCAGTCGAGCACCAGGTCGCGCTCCGCCTCGAGATCGCGGTTCAGCATCAGGACGGCTGCCCGGCCGTTCGCCGGATCGATGGTGGCGGCGACGTCGAGGAACGGAACCTGATCGTCGCGTGCGAGGTCGGGCCGCAGACCCGCGGCCTTGATCGGGTACGTGTCCGACTCGACGGCGAGGTCAATCACCTTGCCGCGCGCGTATTTGATCGCCCAGGCGTACGGATAGTAGATGGTCTGCCGCAGGACGGAGGTCTCGTTGGTGACCAGCGGCGCGATCACGTTGAGGATCTGCGCCAGGCAGGCGATGCGCACGCGGTCGGACTCGCGCAGCAGCGTGTTGACGAACCCGCCGACGAGCAGCGCGTCTTCGAGGTTGTACACCTCCTCGAGCAGGTGCGGGGCGAACGCTCGTTTGCCGTCGGTGAAATCGCCGCTGCGCGCGCGATACCAGACGTTCCACTCGTCGAACGAGAGCCACAGCCGCTTGGGCGAGTGTCGCAGCCCCTGCACGTAGTCGGCCACCGCCGCGATCTCGCGAATCTGCCGCTCCATGTCCAGGTTCATGGCGAGGAACCGCGCGCTGCTGTTGCCGGTCAGCTCCGTCGTGTTGCCGAAGTAGTTGTGCAGAGAAATCGCGTCCACCTGGTCGTAGCATTCCTCGAGCACCTCGCGATCCCAGACGAGGTACGTCGGCATGATGGGATTGCTCGATCCGCAGGCGATGAGCTGCAGCGTGCGATCGATCACGCGGATCTGACGGGCCGTGTCGCGCGCCTTCCGCCCGTACTCGCGCGCCGTCATGTGTCCCATCTGCCACGG
>DASWZV010000049.1:0-11164 GCA_036407095.1 Vicinamibacterales bacterium
TGAACAGCCCCATCGGCGTGCGGGTGTTCACCGAGATGCGCAACGAAAATCGCTTCATGCCGCCCGGCGTCGAGAAGTTCGGTTTCGTCGAGAACCTGGCGACGTTCCTCAAGGGCGAAAGCGCGATGACGATCTCGTGGCGCCGCCGTATGGCCGGTTCGCGGCGGGATACCTCGGCAGCGAGAAGGCGCTCGACTGGGTGCCGAAGTCGACCATCGCCGGCAAGGTTGGTTATGCGCTACCGCCGGGCGGCCATCCCCAGCTTGCTTTGGGCTTCATCATCGAAGCGCGATAGACGTCGGTGCCTTCAGCGCAATCGTATTGGCACGCGTCCACCACTAACATCGCACTGCTAAACCGCGAGCAGCGCAACAGTCCGCCAAACAAGCTTGTCGATTGGTGCCTTGCGGTACGAACCCGAACGTGGACTTACTTCCATGCGTGCGCGCACTTCCGGAATGGGTTGTCGTCAACGATCCGTAGCTCGGGACGGTCGTCAATCTGCCACTCGGCCAGATCCGCTTGTTACGTGGAGGCAGGAATGAAGTACGGCGCGAAACTGCAGCGTTCCATTCCGCCGGAATACGGGCAAAATGCCGGGGCGCGCGGCCCGGGCGGGCCATCGAGCGCAGCGGGGCCTGGACACTAGCATCGCGGCACCGCCTTTTGGGCTCATATCAAGTAAGCGGACATCGGAGGCGTGTACTGAATAAACAATAGCTGCTGCTGCGGACGCGCCAACGGTCCTTTTAGCCAGGGAGAGAGTTCATGTTGACAAAGCGCTTGATCTCGATTGCTGTTGTTGTTGCGGTAAGCGCTGCAACCAGCGGCGCGGTGGCAGTACCCTTCATAGTCAATCATGCCGCGGACATCGTTGGTGAGGGCGCCGTAGCGGATCCACTGATTGCCGTCGAAACCAATCGCGCTGCAATCATCAATCGCTTGGTGGGGGAATATCGCAGCGTGCTGTTTGCTGCCGGGGTCAGCGAAAGCGCGTTTCGCGCGGCACTGGCGACTTTGCGCGCCGACCAGCTCCTTGCTGCTTCGCTAGTCGATTCTATTGAGGACGTCACACTCATCGTCAATCAGATTCCGCAGAATGGCGAATCATTGCGACGCTATGTACCCTTGTCGCCCGCTTTGGTTACGACGATGAGTGCGCTGCCGATTGCCGAAGCCTATGTGGTGCGCGATGGCGACGCGCTAAGCATTGTCAAGGCTGCAAACCTGCAATTGAACGCCGAGACGCAGCTAGTAGGCTACTTTGCCCCGACCACCACCAGGCTCAATGCATCGAGCACGATCACGCCCAAAGACAGCGCAGGGTCGGGCGCTAACAGCTGGATTGGCTACACTGCCGGCAATAACGTAGCGTCGGGAACTGGGAGTGCGGTGGCGGCCGGTACGTTCAATTTAGCCAGCGGTCAGAATGCTTTTGTCGCGGCGGGACAGAATAACGTCGCGAGCGGCGTTTCCGCTCTCGTGATTGGCGGCTTCGACAATCAGGCGACGGCGATCGACTCTATGATCGGCGGCGGTGCCGGCAATCGTGCCCTGGGTCCTCGCTCGGTCGTCGTCGGTGGCGGTTACAACTTGGCAAGCGGTCGATGGTCGTTCATTGGCGGCGGTGGACGTGATGGCACCGATGCATCGGCAGCGGGTACGAACACGGTCGACAACTTCGCGAATGGCGATTTCTCGGCCATCACCGGAGGGCAGGGTAACCATACACCCGGAAACTGGTCATTCGTAGGTGGGGGGTCGCACAACACTGCGAGCGGCGACTCGTCGGTCGTCGCGGGCGGAGGGACCTCGGGTGTTCCCTTTTCGGGCAATACAGCCTCGGGAACCGCGGCAGCTGTCGGTGGTGGATCTACCAACAACGCATCCGGGCATGCAGCTGCGATCTCCGGAGGATCCTTGAACACGGCTTCGGGCGGGTACGCGTTTACCGCCGGGTTGGGCAACCTCGCGAGTGGCACCGGTTCCGTCGCCCTTGGACGAAGCGCATACACGCAAACCGGCGGAGCCGCTGCGCTAGTTCACGACGGTACTTTTGTTTTCTCAGACGGCTCGAACTTCATTTTCCGATCGACCGCGGAGGACACCTTCAACGTCCTGGCGACCGGCGGGGTGCGATTCGTATCGGCAGCGACCAATTCGGCGGGCGAAGCGGTCCCCACGAAAGGGATGATCCTTGGTCCAGACGGGATGCTGCGCATGAGTATGGGAATCATCAGCAACTACGGCCCGAGTATCGCGATAGATGAGGGAAACTTTCGAATCATCGGTAATCAGAACTCGACCATGTATTTCCGTACTAGCAACTACTTTGCCTGGTTCGACCATGGAGTGCATTCGGACGCTGCGCTAGACCCGGGCGCTGGGGGAAATGTGTTGGCGACCCTGACAACTGGCGCCACAACCACCACTGTGACCGGTACCTTTCGCGCTCAGGCGTTTACCGCAACCAGCGACCGCAACGAGAAGACCGGATTTACGAAGCTTAGTCCCAAGACTATCCTCTCCAAAGTTGCCAAGTTGCCGATCATGACGTGGTCGTACAGGAATGAGGCAGAAAAGGGCATTCGTCACATCGGTCCCGTGTCACAAGACTTCATGCATCTGTTCAACGTGGGCTACGACGACAAATCAATTGCGACGGTGGACGAAAGCGGTGTCGCGTTGGCCGCCATCCAAGGTCTTAAGCAGGAGCTCGACGCCAAGAACGCGAAGATCCTCAGCCTGGAGCGTCGGCTCGAAGCGCTGGAGCGAATGCTGCAATACCGCTAGGCCGTCTTTCGGGGCCGGACAGCTCACACGCCGGCGTCCGGCCCTCTTCGCGCCCGCCAAAAGCGCGCAGCACACCGAAATGCTGCTGCCGGGCGCATGGTTGATTGCGCAGATGAAGTAGTTCAGCACGAACAGTCGCTGTGATCCTCCTGTGCATGGTGCCTCCCTGAAAGTGGAGGCATCGTCTTGCTGCCCCACGCGTAACATTTCGGTGAGGCAACGTTCCCGCTCGGTAACGTACATCGCCGGCTCCCCGATCCTTTCCGGAGCCAACAGCGTGTCGGAGTGTGCAATTTTCGTCCGGCGCCGACAGTCGACGCGCCGTGACGTGGATGCGGCACTGGAGGGTGCGAGTCGGACGCGTCGGTACGACCACCCAAGAGAAATCCGCCGCTCGTCCGCGCATCTTGGAACAAACGCGCGTACGTCCGTTACGTTTGACGGCGTTGATCGATGACGACGTACCTCTGTCTGATAGCAGAATGGCCTACTATCAAGTCATTACAGATTAACCTTGCTGCGGCTTCTTGCGTCTGCGATACGCACCGCGTTGCCCATCGTTCGGTACCTCGCCTGACAGGTGGGGTGTTTACATCCAGTAATTACATAACGCATGATGCGAGCGCTCCGGCACGCATCGATGCATTTGCCGAGCGGATGCACAAGCACCTCTGGGCCTGGCGATTTGTGTTTGCCGGGTCCAGCAAGAGCTTCAGATGGGCGTAGTGAGCCCCACCCGTGTAGCGCAGACGTTGCAGGGGATCCGCTCGTGTAACCGCCTCATTACAGGCGCCCGCCATGCAGAAGCCGGACAATTGGCTGCGATTCGGAGTCCTCGGGCTGGCTCTCGCCGCGGCACCATTGCTCTGTGCGCAAACGGTGCCCGGGTTCACGGACCTGCCGAACTCCTATTTCTTCAATGACAGCGCACAGAACATCGGCACGTACTATGCCGGTTACACGTTCGGCCCGAACGTCACGGCGCTGAGCGTGTCGCGATTCGGCGGCTACAACAGCGCCGCGTATCCGCCGCATTCCGGCGATGTCGCCATCTGGGATCCCTACGATCCGGTAATCACGCTCGCGTTTGCCACGCCTGTGCAATCGGTCGGTGTGTGGTATGCATCGCTCGGCACGATCACCCTTCGAGCCTACGACCAGAACAACACCGTCGTTGGCTCCTCATCCGGAAATCCAAACACCGATGGGGTATCGGGCTCCACGAGTCTCCTCTCCGTTTCGGCATCCGCGATTTCCTCGGTCACGATCAGCGGCGTGTCGGGAACATTCGTGCTCAGCTCGCTCACGGTGAATGGCACCGGCGCTGCTTCCTTCGACCTCAACCGGTATGGTCTCACCGGCTCGTGGTTCCAGGTGTCCACCAGTGGCCAGGGCGTGGAGCTCGAGATCTATCCGAACCTGATCGCTGCCGGAACGGGTGTCCTTCAAGGCGCCTGGTTCACGTACGACTACAAGGTTTCCGGCGGCGCCGCCAGCCAGCGTTGGTATACCTTCAGCGGCAGCGTGCAAAGCGGACAATCGAGCGCCATGCTCGATCTGTACGAGAACACGGGAGGGAACTTCAACGCGCCTCCGGTCACCACCGCGACGCGGGTCGGAACGGTCGTATTCAGCGCCACCGACTGCGATCATACGAGCATGACATACAGCTTCACCGACGGCAGCGGACGTTCGGGAAGCATATCCATGATCCGCCTGCTGCGGAACGTGACGTGCACGAGCAGCGGCACGGAAACCCCGAATGCGGACTTCGGATATTCGGGCAACTGGTTCGACAAGACCAGCTCGGGTCAGGGCATCGTATTCGAGCTCAACCCGAACCAGCCCCAGGCGTGGCTCACGTGGTACACGTATGCGCCAAACGGGCAGGCGTCGGGTGAGGCGGGACAGCGCTGGTACACGGCGCAGGCGGCCTATACGCCGGGTGCGCGTAGCGTCCAGATGATCCTCCACGAGACAACCGGAGGACTGTTCGACAAACCGGCGCCATTGCCGAGCACGAACGCCGTGGGGACGGCGACCGCTTCGTTCACGAGCTGCAAGGCATTGAAGCTCGACTTCACCTTCACGGGCGGCAGCAGCGCCGGGAAGACCGGCACGATCAACATGACACGCGTGGGGCCGACGCCGGCCAGCTGCGGTCCGTAGCACGCAATACCCGAGACACCAGCGTACTCCGAAGAGCGAGTGAGGAGGATATCCCGTGCTGCGAGTGCATCCAGCAAGACTCCGGATCGAGCGGACAGCGAGTTGGGTGAGCGGGGGCACGCGCCTGGCCGTTGCGGCACTGATGCTGTGGCTCACGCCCGGCGTGGAAGCACAAACCGGGGCGTCGATCAGCGCACCGGGCTTCCTGGTTGGAACGGGCTCCATTTCAGATTGCTCCGAGGGCTGGGAGCTGCAGAACGTGACGGTTCTCGCGACGCTCTCCCCCGACCCTCGCTCGCTCGCCAGCGCCGGCACCGGCGGCGATTTCTCGGGAACCTGGAAGACAACCGGAGGGGTGGCCCAGGGTTGCGGCACCTCGCAGTCCGTTCCGCTCGATGGAAGGCTCGCAGGCACGATCGGCCCCAACGGCAACGTTCAGAGGCTCGAGGTCACCGTGAATCAGTACATGTGCCTGTTTGGGAGCGGCGTCGGCTTCGTCGACAGTCGTTCGATCAGCCTGCAGGCAACGGTGCCGGCGAGCTGCGTCGATCCGTCGCTGCAGGGGAGCGTCTGGTTCACTGCGAACTTCCCCGCGGTTCAGGCGCCAATCTCCCGGACGTCCCTCGGACCAGCCGGCACTTCCGCCAATCCGACCGGCATATTCGGCGAGCCGGTCAACACCGCTACAGGCAACTTCTACGCTTCGTATACGGATCTCAGCGTCCACGGCAGAGGCATGGACTTCACGTTCAACCGCTATTACAACAGCCAGCGGTCGGCGGTGGGTCCGCTTGGAGCGAACTGGTCTCACTCATATGCCGGCTCCTTGACGTTCGACCCCGCGACCGGAACCGCGCTCGTCAATGAGGCGTCCGGCGGGCTGCTGACGTTTCAGTCGAGTGGCGCCGGCTTCACGTCCCTCACCACCGGCTCGTTCGACACACTAGCCCGTAATGGCGACGGCTCGTTCACGCTGACGCGAAAGGACCGGAGCAAGCTGACCTATTCCGGCGCGGGACTGCTCACGTCGGTCGCGGATCGCAACGGCAATGCACACGGTCTGGCGTACTCCGCGGCTGGCGACCTTACCACGATCACCGACAGTGCCGGCCGGGTCTACGCTCTGGCCTATGACGGCAACCATCGGATCACTTCACTCAGCGATCCAGCCGGGAGGGTCGTACGCTACGGCTACGACGGGAATGGAGACCTGGTATCGGTTACGGATCCGGTTGGCGGCAAAACCCTTTACAGCTACGACCCAGCGCACCGCATGGTTACGCTCGTCGACGCGCGTGGTGTCACGTTTCTTCAGAACACGTACGATTCCACCGGCCGGGTCGCAAGCCAGACCAATGCACTGGGAAAGACAACCCGCTTCTCCTATGGCACGGGCAGCACGACGATTATCGACGCCAACGGCAACAGGATTCAGGACGTCTACGACCACGCACTGCGGTTGGTGCAGACCATCAATGGCGTTGGTTCCACGGCAACCTTCAGCTACAACACGAGCGGTCTGAAATCCGCGTTTACGGACGGCAACGGACACACTACGAGCTTTACCTACGACAAACGAGGCAATACGACGACGACCAGAGACCCTGCCGGCAATGTGCTGTCGACCGCCTACGATGCAGCGGACGCACCAACGAAGGTCACCACTCCGGCAGGACGCATCGCGACCCTCACCTACGATGCGCGCGGGAACCTGCTGACCCAGGTCGATCCGGCAGGCGCGAGGACGTCCAACACCTATGACGGCAACGGCCAGATGCTGACGTCGACGGATGCAGCAGGCAACACGTGGCAGTATCAGTACGACGGCGCGGGCAACCGGACTGGCATCACCGATCCGGATGGACGTGCAACGACCGTGACCTACGATGCGCTAGGACGGCCGACTTCCTCCACCGACGGGCTCGGCCACACAGCGCAGATTCAGTACGATCTGCTGGACCGGGTCGTCAAACGAACGGACGCCGGAGGAAATCAAACCCAGTATTCCTACGATGCGATAGGAAACTTGGTGAAGGTGGTCGACGCCAATGGCAACTCGGTTTCGTACACCTACGACGGAGCGGGCAACCGGCTCACTACGACCGACGCGTTGGGACAGACCATCCGGTACGCCTACGATCCAAGTGGCCATTTGAGTTCCATCATCAATGCGCGCGGCAAGACGGTAGCCTTCGCATATGATGCCGCCAACCGCCTGACGAAGACCACGGATGAGCTGGGCCGAACAAGGATGCTGTCGTACGATGCGGCCGGAAATCTTGCGTCCATCACAGACGGCAACGGCAAGGTCACACGGTTCACTTACAGCACCGTGAATCGGGTGACGGGAATCGCCTATTTCGATTCGTCGAAGGTTTCCTTCGCTTACGACGCCGACGGCAACCGGGTGTCGATGTCCGATTGGAACGGCAACACGTCATATTCCTACGATGCGGTCGGAAGGGTGGCGTCAGTGAGGCGGTACGACGGCACGACGATCAAGTACGGTTATGACGGCGCAGGCCGCAGAACATCGCTGATCTATCCGAACGGCAACACGGTTCAGAGCCAATACAACGGAGCCTCCCGCCTCACCGCCGTGATCGATTGGAGCAACCGCAAGACCGTTTATACCTACGACGCGGCGGGCAACCTGGCCGGAATCGCTCTGCCGAACGGAGTGACTGTCGGCTATTCCTATGACGCGGCCGACCGGTTGGCAGGTGTATCAGTGTTGAATCCGGACGGTAGCAAGGGTCCGACCTTTTCCTACAGCCTCGATGCCTTGGGCAATCCCCTACAAGTCGTGACCGAAACAGGCACGTTTCGATATGCGTACGACGCCCTGGCCAGGTTGATCTCCTGGACGTCGCCGTCCGGCGCAACCACGAGCTATGCGTACGATGCGACCGGCAACCGAATCTCGTCCAGCTCCCCGGCCGGTTCGCGGACGTACAGCTACGACGATGCCGACGAGATGCTCGCGGCCGGCACGACATCGTTCACGTACGACGGCAATGGCAGCCGCGTGACCAAGAGCGCGGCGGGGCAAACGACACTGTACCGGTGGGATCCGGCCAACCGGCTGGAATCAATCACTGGGCCCGGAGGAGCATTGCTGCAATACGAGTATGACGGCGACGGGAACCGAATCTCGCAGAGCGGCGGCGCGGCCGATCTCGCGTACGTCAACGCCGGGGGTGTCGCGGCGTCCGTGCTCCATGAAGATGGCACCGATGGATCGATCGACTATGTGCACGGCCTCTCGCTGATTGGAGCCATTGGTTCAAAAGGCACCTACTACCGCACCAGCGACGGTATGGCGAACACGGCGAACGCCTTCGATGCCGCCGGCGTGCTCAGGGCCGTCTATTCCTACGATCCCTGGGGCAACCTTCTCACTCCGGCCGATCCTTTGGGTTCGCGCCAGAAATACAAGTTCGCGGGCCAGGCCTACGATAGTGTCAGCGGGTTGTACTACATGCGCGCGCGCTACTACGATCCGAGCACTGGCACGTTTCTGAGCCGCGACCCGCTCGGGACCGGCAGGGGTTCCACTGCCGCCGCCACTTACTCTTACGCGGCGAACAATCCGTTGAGCTATGCCGACCCTTCGGGACTCGTCGCGGAGAAAAAGAGCAAGCAGGACGCGACCAGCCGGAAATGCTGGGGCAACCTGATAAGGGTCGTGTTCGATATCTTCGATGCAGACTGCTTCAGCTGGGAGGAGATCGGGAAAGCGGCAGCAGAGGCTTCCCGGATTCCCCAGTTCTACATCGACAAGGTGGAACCGCCCGGGTACGTGGAAGGAGCCACCCGCATTGCCAACGTTCTGCTTCAGGGTGAAATGGCGGCGGTGGATCCGGACGTCGCCATCTTCTCGAGCTGCGCGTATTACCACAACCAGGCACTGTGCACGATCGGCAACTATCCCACGCGGATGGGCGAGATTCCTCCGCTTCAGCGATATACGAGAGGCGAGGACTGCGAGCGTGGGGTGCCCGGGGCGTGCGTGCCGCCTGCTCAACCCGCCCAGCTGGCGGGCAAGATACCGGCCGGCAATGGGTGCCGCGCATGTCCTGCCGGCGCGACGGCTTGCCCGGCCTGCTAGGGACAGCCCAATCAACCGACATGCGCGTCGTCCACTGATCTCGGATAAGCCAGACTGTAGAATCGACGCGATTCCCGCGTTGAAGTACAGCGCACGCGAGCCGTTCGCGCAACGCGTCGACCGTGCGCCCGCCACGCCGCGAAGCCGCCTCGCGAGATCGCGAGATCTGGCGCTTGGCCCCCCTCCCCGAGCGTGCGCACCGACACGCGAATGTTGGTGAAGTTCTTTGTTGAGTCGGCGGAAAAGCTGGCGTGGCTGGCCTTCCTGAAGTAGTCGTCGAGCGTTCGCCACGGTCGTGAGCTTCTCGCGGCCGAGGAACACGATTCCCGACCGAATCGAGGTTGTCGGCGAGCTGTCCATCGGCGAGTCGGGCGTGAAGTAATGGTCGTAGCGTTTCATCGGCGCGACCGGCAATTTCACGCCCGCATGGCCGCGACTTCGCCCGACCAGGCGCCCGCGGCATTGACAAGGCTCTCGACGCAATGCGCGGCCCGGCCTGGAGTCTTGCGGCGATCGCGCGTGTATGCGAGTGCTCGATCGCCGCCATGCAGGCGTCGACAAACGTCAGGCCCTGTGCTACTCCCTTGCGCCAGAAACCCACATCAGGTGTTGGCAACGCATCACCTGTCGTGCGGTGTATGTGTGCCGGCGCCGATGTCCTCTACGTTCAGAAGGCTATCGTGCCGGGAGCTCGCTCGGCGTCAGCAGGGCCCGCCTTGCATCCCATCGCGACCTGGCGGGCGACGTTGTCCTCCAGCGATCGAGAGGACACCGGGGGACACAAGCAAGAGTTAGCCGCCCCGACCAGCTCACGTCGGCGAACCATCGACACTCATGGTCCTGTCGTACGACTTGATGAAATCGATGCTGAACAGCGACATCCGAGCGTTTTGGGGCGTCGTGAACTGCACGCGGCAGCCACCGGACGGTGGAGGCGTCGACGGCCACTGGTACGTCGAATCGGGCTCGATGACGGCGAACGACATTTTGGGCGCCATTGCCTTGATGAAGTGGGCAGAGCTGCAAGCCGTCAACCCGCGGCGGCGGCCTCAGGGGCAGCGCGTCTGTCACAGGGGCAGCGCATTCTTGACACTCGCTGGGGCGGCAAACACAATCGACTCATCCTGTCGCACGCCGCCCGGGGACGCGACCCGTTCCGGGCGGTTTACAGCCTGAGCCACGAGGGGGACGCCATGAAGAGCTGCTTCACCCGCATACGCTGGATGGGTTGGCCTGTCGTTGTCGCCGCGCTCGCACTGGCTTCGGCCGGGGCCGCGCAGGCGCAGAGCGCCGCCAAGACGGCGGTGGACGCCGCCAAGAAGATCTGCGCCGGCAAGACCATCACCATCGTCTGGGAAGCCGGGCTGCAATCGCTCGACCCGCTCAATTTCTCGGGGCCGCTATGGGAGAAGGAGACCGGCTGCAAGGTCAAGGTGGTCGAGGTGCCGACGGCCGAGATGTTCACCAAGATCATGCAGGACTATCGCGCGGGCTCCGGGGCATACGACGCCTTGAACGTGGTTCCCTCCTGGATGCCCGACCTGGCGCAGGCGGGCGCGCTCGAGCAGCTCGACAAGTACGTCGACAAGTACGGCTACCGCGCCGAGCTCCAGAAGATCGCGCCGACGTATCGCGACAACCAGATGAAGGTGAACGGCAAGATCTACGGCTTCCCGGATGACGGCGACGTGTTCATCATGTATTACCGCAAGGACATCTTCGCCCGCGACGACCTGAAGAAGGCGTTCCAGGCGAAGTACAACTACCCGCTCGCGCCGCCGAAGACCTGGAAGCAGTTCGACGAGATCGGCTCGTTCCTGACCGAGAGCCTCAAGAAGGAAGGCATCTACGGCGCCTCGTTCTTCCGCGAAGCGCCGTACGCGATGCTCATGTTCCAGGAGCGCTTCCGCGTCGAAGGCGGCAAGTTCTTCGACGCGAACATGAAGGCGACGGTGAACAGCCCCATCGGCGTGCGGGTGTTCACCGAGATGCGCAACGAAAATCGCTTCATGCCGCCCGGCGTCGAGAAGTTCGGTTTCGTCGAGAACCTGGCGACGTTCCTCAAGGGCGAAAGCGCGATGACGATCTCGT
>DASWZV010000050.1:0-5826 GCA_036407095.1 Vicinamibacterales bacterium
AGTGACCTTGAGATATGAGGTGTCGTTGACGGCGAACACGTCCGACAACGACGTCTGTCGTGCGCGGAGCTCCTCGTAGATCGGATTGAAGAAGATGAAGCGGTCGCCGAGGCGCTGCGGCTGCAGCAGGACCAGGCGACCGGGATCCGATACCGGCAGCGGTCGCAGCATGACGGCATTGAACACGCTGAAGGCTGCTGTCGACGCACCGATGCCGATCGCCAGCGAGAGTACGGCCACGGTCGCGAATCCGGGGTCGCGGCGCAGCAGACGTGCCGCAAATCGGATGTCCTGCAGCAGCGCGTCGAGCGACGGGAGGCTCCGCTGATCGCGGTAGGTCTCCTTCATCTGATCGACGCCGCCAAAGGCTCGCCGTGCGGCCGCCCGGGCATCGGCGGGTGACAGTCCCTGTTCGACGTAGTCGCGAGTCAGCAGGTCGAGATGGGCCTGGACGTCGTCGTCGAGCGCGGCATCGCCACGGCCGCCGCTCAGGAACCCCGTCAGGCGCGCGAGGAGGATGCGGAATGCCGTCATGAGTCCTCCAGCAGGCGGTTGAGCATCTCGACGGTCCGCGCCCACGCACGCGTTTCGGTGACGAGCTGCTTGCGGCCCGCCCGGGTGATCGCGAAGAAGCGCACGCGCCGGTTCGTCTCGCTGACGCCCCAGGTGCTGGTGATCCAGCCCTTCTGTTCGAGCCGCAGCAGCGCCGGAT
Organism: Vicinamibacterales bacterium; assembly: GCA_036407095.1. GTDB lineage: Bacteria > Acidobacteriota > Vicinamibacteria > Vicinamibacterales > UBA2999 > Gp6-AA40. The sequence continues at coordinate 713 of DASWZV010000050.1, forward strand.
AGATCGTGCCCTGATTGAGCGCGAGGGAGCCTTGCGCGACCTGCTCGATGCGCCGCGCGATCGCATAGCCGTGCAGCCGACCCATGGCCTGCAACGTGCGCAGGACCATCAGGTCGAGTGTGCCGTAGGGGACTTCGCCGGTCGGCGGATCGGATGCCATCTGTTGGCTGTCAACATATCTCCCTGACATGTTGACAGTCAACAGCTGGCGGGCGACGGTCGAGTCGGCGCCGATTGCCCACTGCCCGTCCGGGAGGTCGTCGTGTATCCGTTCCTGAAGAGCGATCGGTTCATTCGATGGCGCCGCGCTCGAGCAGGAACGCCACGGTTCTGCTCGACGCGGAATCGTCGTCCGGAAACCGTCGTGCGTACCCCAGCGGCGTGCACTCGACGATTTCGTCCGGCCGCTCGTAGTGGCCTGGAAGTCTCGCGCGGACACTCAGATCGGCGCCATGCTCCACCAACAGGCGCGCCATCGGTAAACCGTCATCGTTGAACTGCGTCACCGCGTGAAAGATCGGTGTCTGGCCGCCGACGCCGGCGTCATCCACTGTCGCCGGCGCGTTGACGTCCGCTCCGTGCTCGAGCAGCAGCCTGGCGGCGTCGAGAACGCCGAACTCCGCGGCCACGTGGAGCAACGTCGCCCCCTGCAGGAGGAGGCGGCGGGCGCCCGTGTTGCCGCAATCCAGCTCTGCATATCGGCGATGCACCAGCGCCGCGTCGGCATCGAGCTGTTCCGCCAGGCGATCGAGCTTCCCACGGAGTACTTCCAATACGCCCGTCGCGTCGTACTTCGTCTTGCCGCCTGCGGCGAGCAGGAGATCGATACAAGCGATCAATCGCTCCGGTGAACGCGCGTAGGTGCCGATCACATAGTCCAGGGCGGTCCCGCGGCCCCGGACATTGTCGCAATTCGGATTCGCCCCGTGCTCGAGGAGCCATTCGAGCGCCTGCGGATTCAGTGACTCGCAGGCGGCGAAGATGATCGGAAAATTGCCGTTCCATTCGGCGTTCGCGTCCGCCCCGTGCGAGACGAGCAGCTCCATCATGGGGATCCGCTCTCCCCTGAGCGAGGCTCTCGAGAGCGGACCGTCACCGCCCTGGTGCACGTCCGAGCCGTTCTCGATCATCCATGCGGCCATGGCCAGTCGCGTCGGACCCGGCGGCTCCCACGGCACGCGGCATTCGGCGACCCACGTCAGCGGTCCGTTCCTGCCGTAGCCGAGCGGCGCGCGGTGCAGCGTCGGGTTCCGCGTCATCAGGCTCTTGACGCGCTCGAGGTCGTTGCCGTCGATGGCGTCCTTCAGCTGTCCAATCTGATCGAACGACTCCACGTGGGCTTTGAGCTTCGGCCAGCTGGGAAATCCATAGAGGCGGGCAATCGTGGACTGTGCGTCAGTGATCGACTTCGCAGTGCCGGTCTTGACGAGGTCTTTCGCCTGATCCTCGAGATGCCGGAGGTTGGGGTGGTCGGGAAGCGGGCGCGGCAAATCGTGCGGATCAGTCGACATGGCGACCTCGTTTCATCGAAGCCCCCGTCGTCCGCACATCGGGCTGAAACAAGGATCGCGAGAGAGCGGACCGGATGCGTCCCTATACGCGAACCCAGCGTAGTCGGATCGATTGGGCAAGTCAAAACGAGGGGGGCGCGGATCGCCGAGCCCGGTCATCCACAGCTCGACGGCCTGCCGCCGTGTCCGGGCCGGCTCCGCCGTTCGTCACAGAACTGTTGCGGGCCTCTGACCGCAGGATTAGACTCCCCCGTACCTTCAGGTTAGCGTCCTACCACTGATGTCAGGAGGTCGTCACATGAAGTCGACCCCAGGGTTCGTCACCGCGATCATCCTGTTCGCCACGGTGTCTCTGATGCTGCCTGCGCGCCTTGTTCTGGCGCAGGACACCGGAGTCATCGACGGACGGGTCGCGGATCAGAGCCAGTCTGCCGTTCCCGGCGCGACGGTCACGGCCAAGAACACGGGCACAGGGTTGGCCCGTTCCGCCGTCTCCAGTGCGCTGGGCACGTACCGGATCGAGTTCCTGCCGCCGGGCACGTATGACGTGACTGCCGAGCTGCAAGGGTTCGCGACCGTCGTCACCAAGAGTGTCCAGGTGCAGGTTGCCTCCTCCACCACCGTCGACGTCACCATGAAGGTGGCCGGCGTGGCCGAAACGGTCAGCGTCAGCGCTGAATCGCCGCTCATCCAGACGACGAAGTCGGACGTTGGACAGGTGATCAACTCCACGCTCGTCGAGAACATGCCGCTCAGCGGCCGCCGGTTCCAGGATCTCTCGCTGCTGGTGCCGGGCACGCGTCCCTCCAGCTACTACGACCCGACCAAGACCGAAGTCGGCGGTATCAGCTACGGCGGCATGACCGGCCGCGCCGTCAACATCACCGTGGACGGCGGCGACAACAACGACGGCGTGGTGCGCGGACTGCTGCAGCAGTTCAGCGAAGACGCCATTCAGGAATACAAGGTCACCACCGGCCGCTACAGCGCCGAATACGGCCGCTCGACCGGCGGCGTCGTCAACGTGATCACCAAGAGCGGCACGAACGATCTGCACGGCAGCGCGTTCTTCTTCGGCCGCGACGACTCGCTGAACTCCGAGACCTTCTTCGAGAAGCAGACCGACGCGGGCAAACAGCCGTTCCAGCAGCAGCAGGTTGGCGGGACGATTGGCGGTCCGATCAAGAAGGACGTGGCCCACTATTTCGGGTCCTACGAGTTCAACCGGCGGCAGGACTACAAGACGGTCTTCACCAACGGAGTGCTGCCCGCCGAAGAAGGGTCGCAGCTGACGCCATTCAGGAACCACCTGATCACGGCCAAGACGGACTTCAAGCTGTCGGACAGCAACTCGCTCCTGGTGCGCTACGCTCGGGAGAACAATCGCCGCGAGAACGACTTCATCGGCGGCAACACGCTGGCGTCGGCGGGCGCGTTGAACACCAACAAGATCGATTCGGTGATTGCGAAGAATACGACGGTCTGGGGCAATAAGGTCAACGAGGCCCTGGTCCTCTTCCAGTACTTCGACAACCAGATCACCGCGAACGACAACAGCAATCCGGGGATAGCCACGCCGGACTTCACCTACGGCGCGAACCTCAACACGCCACAAGAGACCATCCAGCGGCGGTGGCAGTTCAAGGACGACTTTGCGTTCCGCAAGGCCGGCTGGGGGGGCGACCACGATTTCAAGGTCGGCGCCGAGATCGTCAAGTCGCACTACGGCGGGTTCTTCATCCCGACCCTGTACGGGTTCTTCAACTTCACGAATCGGCTGCCCGGCAACAGCATCAGTACCTACCTGAACGCGGTTGCCGACACCTTCAGCGGCTCGGCGGGAACAAATGAAGCGGACGACAACTGGACGCACGTTGGCGTCTACTTCCAGGACGATTACCATCCGACCACTCGCCTCACGCTGAATCTGGGCCTGCGCTACGAAGTGCAGGAGGGGCCGTACAGCAACGACTTCCAGACTCCGGTGCTCTCGGATCTCGGAACGCTCGGCTTCGACAACACCCGCCACACCGATCTCAACAACTTCGGCCCGCGGCTCGGATTCGCGTGGGACGTGAAGGGTGATGGAAAGAGCGTCGTGCGCGGCGGCTTCGGCATCTACTACGACGAGATCTTCCAGAACATCACGTTGTACGAACGGTGGACCGATGTCCGGACGCCGCTGAACTTCCTGTCGTTCTCGCCCAGTCCCTGGACGCCGGCATTCTATGCCGCGAACCGCGAGTCGATCCGCAACTCGTTCATCGATCCGACGTTTGCCGGTGGGACGATGCGCCTGACGGCGCCGGACCTCGTCCAGCCGTGGGCTGAGCACTTCAACGTGGGTGGCTCGCACCAGCTGACGAATGCGGTCGCGATCGACTTCGACTACATCCATTCGATCGGCAAGGACGAGATCGCGCGCTGGCCGATTAATCGCAACTACGCGGTGTTCGGTGAGACGGTGACAAATCTGAACACTCGGCTTTCACCGGCCGGTGTCTTCAATCCGTACTACGGCGAGGTCCGCGTCGAAGGCAACCGCAGCCATTCCACATTCGACGGGGTGTATTTCACGGGCAAGGTCAGGCTGCCGAAAGCCGACCTCATGACCAGCTACGCCTGGACGAAAGCCAACAACCTCGCCAATGACTTCGGCAGCAACCCCTCGGATCTCACGAACCTCAATTGGGAATCCGACTGGGGACCGTCGCCGAACGACGTGCGCAGCCGCTTTACGCTGGGCGGCACGTTCCAGCTCTGGAAGGGCCTTCAGTATTCGACGATTGTCCAAGCGAATACCGGCAAGCCGTTCAGCGCGTTGGCCGGGCTCAGCGGCTCACGCAACGCTGTTCGGGCGATCGATTCGGCGACGGGCGAGCAGTATCCGCGCAACTCGTTCCGCGCTGATGGCTTCTTCAGCTGGGACATGCGGTTCGCCTACCGATTCCCTCTTGCCAACTCGCGTTCGATCGAAGCGCTGTTCGAGGTCTTCAACCTCACGAATCACGTCAACTACGACACCGACTCGTACGTGACCACGTTCACCTCCTCGGACTTCGGCACGCCGACGGCGATCATCAACAACTCGGAGCGCCAGGGTCAGTTCGGGGTCCGTTTCAGGTTCTAGGCTTATCCGGGGGGCTTTGCCCCCCGGACTCCCCTACACGCTCGCTCGCGGGGGCCCGACGGTCCCCGCGCCGCTCGCGTGGCTGGCTCACGCGTTCGCTCGCTGGCGCACGGGCCTCGCCCCCGCGGCGCCCCTACACGCTTCCGCCTTCGCGCGAAGCGCTGCGGCAAGACCTCGCCACATCTCGTAGCGCAGGGCTTTTTCCCTGCACCGGTGACCTGAAGGTCTGCGCTACGACGGGCTGAGAGCGTTCGCCGACGCCCAAGCCGGATTCGACAAGTGGCTCGCTGGCGACGTTCGCTCGCGCCGCATCTCGTAGCGCAGGGCTTTACCCGGATTATTCACGCGTTCGTACGTAAAAACGCCATCGCCCTCGAAAAAGTCATGGTACTTTCGCGGTGTCTTAGGCCTCGAAGGTATCGCGACGCCGGAGGTGCGATGGCTACAGCGTGTTATACGCAACTTCGCTTTGG
>DASWZV010000051.1:0-1982 GCA_036407095.1 Vicinamibacterales bacterium
CTCCATCATGATCGCGCAGCCGATCGCGTTGTCCGTGGCGCCGGTCGCCGAGTGCCACGAATCGAGGTGGCCGCCCAGCATCACCACCTGATCCTTCTTGTCGGTGCCGGCGATTTCCGCGATCGTGTTGTAGGAGGTCCGACCCTCCGGATATGTCCTGTTCACGATATTGGCTTCGATCGTCACCGGTGTGCCATCGGCCAGGATTCTGGCGATGCGGCCGTAGTCCTCGTTGCGCATCACTACCGTCGCCACCGCCTGCGTGACGTCGTATGTCCGGTTGCTGAAGGCGACGATCTGTCCGTGCGGCCGGGCAGCGTCGTTGATGCGGAGCGCCGCGTGATTCTCGACGAGGAACTTGTCGATCGCCTGGTTGACCTGGGCGGGGGTCAGCCGGCCGTCCGGCTGCGCGCCGCGCGCGCCACTGCCGCCGAAGCGTCCGCGTCCCCGGCCCTGGCAGGCGGGGTTGTCGGCGTACGAGGGATCGAACCGGCAATGCGCCTGCTCGTCGGTCAGCCGCCCGCTCAGTGGCGTGAGATCGACCGGAACGAAGGCGTCCTTCCCCACCAGGACGGCAGCGTCCCGGACCTTGTCCTTGATGCCGTTCAGGTACGAGTCGAGCTCGGCTTGTGTGGGTCCGGTCCGCCTCGGCGCCAGTCCTGGCGGAGGAGTCGCCGCGGTCGTTGCCGCCGGGGGACCCTCGGGGGCAATGAGGTTGAACGCCTTCGCGGTGATCGTGCCATTCGTTCCCGGCGTCCACGCCAGCGCCTCGACGACGAGGGCGTCGTGGACCGGCGACGTCATATGGACCTCCAGGTGCTCGTTCGTCCACCCGGGATGTCCGAAATCCCAGGGCTCCAGGTGACCATTCGTGAAACCCCACTCCGTCATTTGCTTGACGGCCCACTCCGCGGCGGCTTTGTGATTCGGCGACCCGGTCAGCCGGGGACCATACACGTCCGTCAGGAAGTGGAGCGTACGCATGATCTGGGAGTGCGCGGCTTCCTCCTGGCGAATCTTCTCGTTGACCTGAGGATCGCGACGATCGGATGAGGCAATGGGCAGCGCGGTCGCCAGCACAGCCACGCAACCGACAAGGAACAGTTTGAATTTCATGCGCCGCATTATATCGACGCCGACGGATCTGTCAGGCTGCACCGATCAAGCCCGTCGGTCTGCGTCGGCCGCTTCGCAACGGACCGCATCTTGAAGGGTTCTCATTCGAACACGAAGGAGGACCAAATGAACCGGGACGAGCTCAACGGCAAGGCCGACCAGGTGAAGGGCAAGGTCAAGCAGGCGGCCGGGGATCTGGCTGACGACGAGCAGTTGCACGATGAGGGCGTGGCGGATGAGGCATCCGGAAAGGTTCAGGAAGGGTACGGAAAGGCCAAGCGGAAGGTCGGTGAGGCCGTAAAAGACCTCGGCGATCAGATCAAGAAGTAGCCGGCAGACGGCGGGGCGGGGTCCTTTTCACATCGTCCGGGGTCCCGCCCCTGTACCTGTTTGCCCTGGGTCCCCCAACGGGTTGCGCCGCTCTGACCTGCATGCTATATTTGCAAGGTTCTGGTCGGCGCTAGGACACCCTATCTAGAGCCGAACCCCAAACAGGCACCGCGTCGAGCGCGTGCCATCGCACCCGCGCGCTTCGCGGGCGCAGCAAAGCAGGGCTGAAACCCTGCGCTATTTAAACCTTATAGGGTAAGTCAGCTTCAGGTGCCGGGCCGCCTTCGCGGCACCCTAGGCCTGGAGCAACGAACCGAAGCCGCCTGACGCGCAGACGCGTCAGCTATCGGCTGTTGTGTTCCGAGAGCGAACGCGTCGCTGTCGGGCGAGTTCGAAAAAGGGGAGCTCCAGGAGGAGCCGTGCCGACGATCAGCCAACTGGTTCGCAAGGGGCGCGAGAAGGTCCTGACGAAGACGAAGAGTCCGGCGCTGCAGGACAGCCCGCAGAAACGGGGCGTGTGCGTCCGCGTGTTCACG
>DASWZV010000052.1:0-2619 GCA_036407095.1 Vicinamibacterales bacterium
ATCGTCTCCGACAGCGCGCGAGCGTCCACGGCCCCGAGCAGAATCCCGACGAGACGTGTGACCAGATCGAGCTCGCGATGAGAAAAGAACAAGGGCTGGAACGGACCTCGTCGAATCACGGCGAAGTCGGTTTCAGCGCCGCGTGGAACGATCGGCGCGTCGCGGGCCGCCAACACGTGAGTCAGATGCCCGGCTGAAGGCTCGTAAAGACCAGGCGGCAACCCGGCCGCCACCTCCTGAACGGTCGGAGGAATCGCACCTGCCAGGTCTGGCGCCAGGCCAGCGATGCCTGCAAGCGCCGTGAGTTCTCCAAGGCGCAGGAGCCACGCACGCCGCGTGAGATCGTCGTCAGCGTCGTCTGGCGCGCGCCTGGTCTCGCTCACAGCTCACCTCGACGGAAAGACTCGGCGATGTGTTCGCCCACACGCGCGGAGATCGCCATGATCGTCAGGGTCGGCTCATAACAACTCTGAGTTGTAAAGACGGCGCCGTCACTGACGAAGAGGTTCGGGACATGGTGCACCTTGCAGTTGCGATCGACGACGCTCGTCTTCGGATTGTCGCCCATGCGGGCAGTGCCGCATTCGTGAATATTCTTGCCGAAGACGCTGATCTCGTCGGCCGGCGGCGTCCCCTGCTCCAGCTTCAGTTCGTTCAGGATCGCCCCGATATCCTGCCGCATCGCCCTGGCCATCGCCCTCTCGTTCTCGCCGTAGCTCGCAACGATGTGGAGCGCAGGAATGCCCCACTTGTCCTTTTTTTGCGCATCGAGTGTGACGTAGTTCTCCTTGCGCGGCAGGCACTCGCCCTGCGCTTCCAGCGCGAAGTAGTAGGGAATCTCCCGTCGCACCTTCTGACGCCACGCGTCGCCGAATTCCGGCAACAGGAACGCGTGACCATAGAGCTCCTGACTGCCGTCGCCGTCAAAGCGGTAGCCTCGAACGAAGTCACGGTTTCTCCTGGCGCCGAGGTTCGTGTAGTTGGGAATGATGAAGCCGCAAGGGCGGCCAACCGGTTCACGTGAAGACGAGCGGAGGCCCGCCATGAAACCGCCGCCGCCTTCGACGGTGAAATGATCCATCAGGTAATGGCCAAGAACGCCTTCCTCGTTGCCGACGCCCTGCGAAAAGAGCGGCGAGCGGGAATTGAGCAGGATGCGTGTGGACTCCAGGGCGCCGGCGGCCAGGATCACCGCGCGCGCGGAGGCCTCGCGCTGCCGATGCGACAGGCGGTCGATGTAGTGCACGCCTTCCGCACGGCCACGCGAATCGATGCGCACGTGACTGACGACTGCGTCGCTGACCAGCGTGAATTTGCCGGTTTTCGCAGCAGCAGGCAGCGTGACCGAAGGGCTGTTGAAATACGACGCGGTATGACAACCGCGCTGACACTGGTCGCAGTAGTGGCACGCCGGCCGCCCGCGATGGGCGACGGTCAGGTTCGCCACTCGGTCGGGCATCACGCGCCAGCCGAATTTCTGGCCGATGACGTCGCGTGCCAGGAGGGCGCCACAGGACAACGCCATCGGCGGAAGGAATTGCCCGTCAGGAAACTGTTCGAGACCTTCACGCGAGCCGCTGACGCCGATGAAACGCTCCACGCGATCGTAGTAGGGAGCGAGCTCCGCATAGTTGATCGGCCAGTCTTCGCCGTAGCCGTCCCGGCCGGCGGCCTTGAAGTCGTACTCACTGAACCGGTAGCTCTCGCGTGCCCAGCAGAACGTCCGCCCGCCGACCTGCCGACCGCGAATCCACATGAACGGCTTGTCGAGTGGGAAGGTGTAGGGATTCTCGTGATCGTTGACGAAAAACTGATGACTGTAGTCGTCGCAGGCGTAGCAGAGCCGCTGCACCGGCTGGTTCTCGAGGAGTCGCTGCTGATCGCCGAACCCGCGAAATTTCAGCTGGTAGGGCCAGATGTGCTCGGTGAAATCACGGGTCGGCACTCTGGGCGGTCCGGCTTCGAGCATCAGTACGGTGAGGCCACGCTCGGCGGCCTCCTTGGCGACCCAGCCGCCGCTCGCACCCGACCCGACGACGAGCACGTCATACGGCATGGTGTGCACGAAACCGACTCCGGGAGTCGATCTGAAGATCAGTCCTGTCCGCGGCCGATTATCGCCAAAGAGACGCGGACGTGAAAGAGAAATGGCCGTCAGTTTACGCAGGTGCGCCTCGTAAGATGAGGTGGATCTCGAGTGGCCCCCGTGAAGAAGACGGCTCGGTCGTTACGATATGCTGCCAGCTGCGGCCACGTCCGCGACATGAGGAGAATCTGGCGATGAATGCACCTCTGACCGGAGCCGAATTCAAGAAGCAGCTGCGTGCGGGCGGAACGAAACTGGGACTGTTTCTGAACTCTCACAGTCCGACCGTCGCCGAGCAGCTCGCGCACAGCGGCTACGACTGGCTGCTGGTGGACACCCAGCACGGGCCGATGGGTAATGAGAGCCTCTCCGGGATGCTCTCCGGCATCGCCAACGGCGGTGCGACGTCCATGGTACGCGTCGGCGGCTACTCCGATCGCCCGTGCATCCAGCAGTCTCTCGACATGGGCGCCGACGGCGTACTCGTCCCCTACATCAACACTGCGGAGGAAGCGCGCGCGGCCGTAAGCTGC
>DASWZV010000053.1:0-1716 GCA_036407095.1 Vicinamibacterales bacterium
TGATTCCCGGGCCCAGAGTGGTCGAGGGCACGCTGACCCTCGCGCGTGCGTTGCATCCCGACGCGTTCAAATGAAGATCCTGGTCTCGTGGAGCAGCGGCAAGGACAGCGCGTGGACGCTGCACGTGCTCCGCCGCGATCACATCGGCGAGCTCGGAGGTCTGCTGACGTCGATCAACGTCGACGCGGGACGCGTGTCGATGCACGGCGTCCGCGAGGAGGTGCTGCACGCGCAGGCCGCGGCCGCGGGTCTTCCGCTGATCACCATTCCGCTGCCGTATCCGTGCTCCAACGAGATCTACGAACAGCGGATGCAGGAAGCCGTCGACAAGGCCGTCGGTGACGGCTTCACGCACATCGCGTTCGGTGATCTCTTCCTGGAGGACGTCCGGCAGTATCGGGAGGATCGGCTGGCGAAGACGGGGCTGACGCCGCTCTTCCCCTTGTGGCGCCGCAACACGTCCCAGCTGGCGTGGGAGATGATTCGCGGTGGGCTGCGCGCGCGCGTCGTGTGCCTCGACCCGCGCGTCCTGCCACGGGAGCTGATGGGGTCGTCGTTCGACGCGGGGTTTCTGGGGGCGCTGCCGGCGGGGATCGATCCGTGCGGCGAGTACGGAGAATTTCACACGTGCGTCACCGCCGGTCCGATGTTCTCGACCCCTGTGTCCGTCCTACCCGGCCCGGTCGTCGAGCGCGACGGCTTCGTCTTCGGCGATTTCTACATACAGGAAAAGGGGACAACCGCCTTTTTCTGAAAAAAGGCGGTTGTCCCCTTTTTCACGCGAACTCGACGGGCACGGGCTTTGGGATGAGACCCTTCTCGAACGCCTCGGTCATCAGGCGCTCGACCCCCTGACGGCCACGCTCGCCGTACCCCAGCGTCAGATCGTTGACGTACATGCCGACGAACCGGTCGGTGCGATCCGCGTCGAGGCCACGGCCGAACTGCTGCGCGTACTCGACCGCCTCGCGCCGGTGCGAGAGCGCATAGGCGATGCTGTCGTGCAGCATCTTGGACACCTTGCGGATCATCTCCGACCCGAGATCGCGTCGGATGATGTTGCCGCCGAGCGGTAGCGGCAGCCCGCCGGTCCGATCCGCCCACCACTCGCCCAGATCGACGATCTTTTGCAGCCCCTCGTCGGCGTAGGTGAGCTGACCCTCGTGAATCAGCAGACCCGCGTCCGCCTCCCGATCGAGCACCGCCTGCTGGATTTGATCAAATGGCACCACGACGTAGTCGAAGGACGGTTCGTAGAGCCTGAGAGTGAGGTACGCCGTTGTCAACGTGCCCGGAATCGCAATCTGCCGCCCCTTGACGGCGGTGGGCCCGTCGGCACGACTGACGACAATCGGTCCGTACCGATCGCCCATGCTGGCGCCATGCGGCAGCAGCGCATAGCGATCGGCCAGGTGCGCGAACGCGTGGAACGAGACCGCGGTGACTTCGTACTTGCCTTCGAACGCCGCGCGGTTCAGAGTCTCGATGTCCGCGAGAACCTGATCGACTTCGATCCCGTTCGTCTCGACGCTGCCGCTCGCCAGTCCATAGAACATGAAGGCGTCGTCGGAGTCGGGGCTGTGAGCGACGGTGATGCGCATCTACCGACTACCGACCCCGGTCCGCTTCGCTCGCAGAGCCTTGACGACGGTGGTGACGCGAGCCGCGGCGTGATCGACATGCTCGGCGGTCGTCATGCGGCCGAGACCGAAGCGG
>DASWZV010000054.1:0-1759 GCA_036407095.1 Vicinamibacterales bacterium
AGCACCGGCGATGCCATGTCGCCCAGCCCGGGAACGAGGCCGAGAATCGGGTCGAGCCCGAACCGGAATCGAGTCCCCGGAATGCGAAAGGCGCTGTCGAACAGCGACGACAGTCTCCGCAGCGTCTCGGTTGTCACTGACGGCGATTGTACCGATTGCCGAGGGTCGAGTGCAGATTGGCGATTGAATCGACAATTGCCGACGGCCGATTCGATCGTCACTCCACCAATCGACAATCCCCATCAGCACTCGACAATCGCCATTCGGCAATCGGACACGATCTGTGGTACGAAACAACCGTGCCCCATCGTTCGATGCGAGTCTGGCCTGGAACTCCGTATCCCCTCGGCGCCACCTGGGACGGCGTCGGCGTCAACTTTGCGATTTTCTCCGAGCATGCCACGCGCGTGGAGCTGTGCCTCTTCGACGCGCCCGACGTCGAGAGCGAATCGCTGACGATCCCCCTGACCGAGCAGACCGACATGGTCTGGCACGGCTATCTGCCCGACGTCCGGCCCGGGCAGTTGTACGGCTATCGCATCCACGGCCCCTTCGCGCCGAACCAGGGACATCGGTTCAATGCGAACAAGATCGTCATGGATCCGTACGCCAAGGTCGTCGGGCGCACGCTTCGCTGGCACGACTCGCTGTTCGGGTTCCGCGCGGGCGAGGACGACTCGACCTTCGACGACACCGACAGCGCCGCGCACGCGCCGCTCGCCGCGGTGGTCGACACCGCGTTCACCTGGGGAGACGATCGCCCGCGCCGCACGCCGTGGCACGAAACGCTCATCTACGAGCTCCACATCCGGGGCTTCACCGCCTGCCATCCCGACGTCCCGGAGTCGCTGCGCGGCACGTATCTGGGGCTGGCCAGCGAGCCGGCGATCCGTCACCTCACGTCGCTCGGCGTAACCGCCGTCGAGCTGATGCCCGTGCACCACCACACCGACGAATGGCACCTGGTGAAGCGCGGTCTCAGGAACTACTGGGGCTACAACACGCTGGCGTATTTCGCCCCCGACGTGCGCTACGCCGCCTCCGCCTCACCTCTCGAATGCGTCCGTGAGTTCAAGACGATGGTCCGCGCGCTCCATGCCGCCGGCCTCGAAGTGATCCTCGACGTCGTCTACAACCACACCGCTGAAGGCAATCACTTCGGTCCGACCGTGTCGCTGCGCGGGATCGACAACACGTCGTACTATCGGCTGCAGCCGCACGCGCGGCGCTTCTACGAGGATTTCACCGGCTGCGGCAACACGCTCAACATGCGCAGCCCGCGCGTCCTGCAGCTGATCATGGACAGCCTGCGATACTGGGTGATGGAGATGCACGTGGACGGGTTTCGCTTCGACCTCGCGAGTGCGCTGGCTCGTGAGTTGCATGCTGTGGACAAGCTCGGAGCGTTCTTTGACATCATCCATCAGGACCCGGTGCTGTCGCAGGTGAAGCTCATCGCTGAGCCGTGGGATCTTGGAGAAGGCGGCTACCAGGTCGGGAACTTTCCGACGAAGTGGACCGAATGGAACGGCAAGTACCGGGACACGGTGCGAAGCTTCTGGCGAGGGGACGGCGGAGGCGTCTCGGAGCTCGCGACGCGCCTGTCGGGTAGCAGCGACCTGTACGCGCAGAGCGGTCGTCGGCCGTACGCGAGCATCAACTTCATCACCGCGCACGACGGGTTCACGCTGCTCGATCTGGTCAGCTACAGCAGCAAGCACAACGAGGCGAACGGCGAAGAGAATGCCGATGGCGAGAA
>DASWZV010000055.1:0-80224 GCA_036407095.1 Vicinamibacterales bacterium
AGCCAGATTCGCAGCGGCTTGCGCTCGGAGTTGGGAATGAACGTCTGGTGGAAGTCCCACGCGCCGTTCGGTGCCGTGGCGTTGCGCTGCAGTGCGACGAACGTGCCCGAGTAGCTGATCACCCGGCGATACAGATTCGGGTGCAGCCACGCCATTGTCAGCGCGGCCGCCGCACCGGAGCTCTCGCCGAATGCGGCGCGCCCTTCGGGATCGGTCGTGAAAGCCACCTGGTAATCGCGCGTGATGCGCGGCAGCACCTCGGTCTCCACGAAATTCACATAGCGGTCGGACACGGTGTCGTACTCGATCGTGCGCTGCCCACCCGGGCCCGGGGAGAGCAGGACGGCGACGATCGAGGGAATGCGTTTCTGGTCGATCAGGTTGTCGAGCATCACCGGCATGAAGGGCAGATCCGTTCTCGGGGTACCGTCCGCCGCGGCTGGCGCGTCTTCGGGGACGAACCCGCGCCCGTCCTGCACGACGATGAACGGCGCTGGCGTATTGGACACGTATCCGGGAGGGACGTAGACCGCGACCTGACGCTGGAACGTCTGATGCTGCGGCGGCTCAACGGGTCCCGCTGCCGGTTCGCCACGCCCCCTTCCCGGACCGCCTGGGCGCCCCGCGGGTGCCGTTGGAAAGAGTTTGCTCTCGGCGGAATTCATCGTGAACCGGATGACGCGCCCCTTTGGGACGTCGGATTTCTCAGTGAATGCCGGATCGGCGACGTAGGGCGGGCTGATTCTGAAGTTCCCATCCGCATTGAGGCGTACGGGCACGAGGGGCGCTGCCTTCGTCGGTCGCGCGGGACTTCCGTCGCTGCCCTGCATTCGGGCGAGAGCGCCGACGCTCACCGGCAGAATACTCAACGCAAGGATCCAAGGGGCGATCGTCTGCATAGTCATGCCGTGTACCTGCTTCTTCATGACGCGCGAATGGCGCATTATACGCGCCGCCTCGTTGCATAATACGCACTCCCGTGTGAATGACTCGCATTCACCGACGATCTCGCGGCGACAGGAGACTCAAATGAAAGTGCCGGCTATGACACTCAAGGCCTTGATTCGCGTGCTCGCCGTCGTGGCGTGCGTAGGGCTTGCCGCAGTCGCTCCGAACGCAGGTGCCGCGCAGGCGCCCGGGGCCGCGCAAGCCGTTCCTGCCGCGCCGGGCACCGCCGCACCGGCGCCGGGCCGAGGGCGGGGTCCGCAGCCGGTCGATCCGCGGGTGCAGATCCGGATGCATCACTTCGCCGAAACCAATCAGGAGATCCCGTACTCGCTGTTCGTCTCGTCGAAGGTGAAGAAGAACAAGAAAGCGCCGCTGATCGTGACGCTGCACGGGATCGGCGGCACGCATCTGACGATGATGCGGCCCAACGCCATCGACCTGGCAGAGGCTGGCGGCTACATCCTGCTCGCGCCCATGGGCTACAACCCGCGCGGCTGGTACGGCGCGCCGGCGCCGCGGGGACGCCGCGGCGCACCACCGGCGCCGCCCGTCGACTCCGCTCGCGGCGCTGCGAGCGATGGTGGCGCAGCGGGTGCGGCTGCGGCACCGCCGCAGGGACGACGTGGCGTGTTTCTTCCGGGTCTGCTGAGTGATCCCAACGATCCGCCGAACCTGCGCGAGCTCAGCGAGAGGGAAACGCTCGAAGTCGTCGATCTGATTCGCAAGGAATTCAAGGTCGACGACGACCGCACGTACCTGATGGGACACTCGATGGGCGGGGCGGGCACCTTGTACTTGGCGATCAAATACCCGCAACGGTGGGCTGCGATTGCTGCGCTCGCGCCTGCTGCCTTCGCCGTCGATCGGGAGGGTCTGAGCAAGATTCCCAAGATGCCGATCATGCTGGTGCACGGCGACATGGATACGGTCGTGCCCGTGACGGTCGGACGCGCGTGGGCCGAGGCGATGAAATCGATCCCGATGAAGGACTACAGGTACATCGAAGTGCCCGGCGGCGATCACGGCACCGTCATCGGGTCGCACCAGGCGGAGGTCTTCGCCTTTTTTGCCAGGCACTCCCGATGATTGCCCTCGTCGTTGCGCGTCGATAGAATCCCGCCACTCATCGAGGCGAAACATGAGACGACTCGCTCTTTTCCTCGCGCTGCTCGCGCCGGTCCCGCTGTTCGCGCAGTCGACCATTCATCCCCTCGACGGTCTCGCTACCGCCGAATACTGGTCCGTTTACGACGCCCTGCAATCGGCCGGGCATCTCACGCCGGAAACGAAGTTCACCAGCGTGCTGCTGCATGCGCCCTCCAAAGCCACGGTCTTGGCGTGGAAACCTGGACAGCCCGTTCCCCGCGAGGCCGATGTCGTCCTTCTCCGCGACAGCAAGACCTATACGGCCCGCGTCGACATTGCGGCGAAGCGTGTCGTGGAATTCGGGGAGCTGAAGGGCGGTCAGTCGGCCTTTCTGGCGAGCGAGATGTTTGGAGCCGACGCCTACATCAAGAAGGACGCACGAATCATCGAGGCGTTGCGAAAGCGCGGCATCTCAGACCTTCGCACCGTGAGCTGCAGCGCACTTCCCGTGGCCTACCGCGCAGTGCCCGAACAAGCCACCGAGCGGGTGGGCTTCGGCTCTTGTTCTCGCACCCACGGTACGTATCACAGTTGGGGCCGATCGATCGAAGGGCTGACGTTCCAGGTCGATATTGCTGCGAAGAAGGTCACGTCGATTTCAGATACCGAGACAGTGCCGGTTCCGACGAGCGAGCAGAACTATGAGGAGATCCCGGACCGTCCGCGGCCGAACACGACGCCGATCTCCACCTTCCAGCCTCTTGGACAGGGGTTCCGAATCGACCATGGGGACATCTCCTGGCAGAACTGGCGGTTCCGCATGCGCATCGATCCGCGCGTCGGCGTCGTTCTCAACCTGGTGCAGATCATCGACGAAGGCCGCGCCCGTTCGGTGCTCTACGAGGCGAGCGTGAGCGAGTTGTTCGTCCCATATATGGATCCCGGCAACGGCTGGAACAATCGCGCCTTCATCGATGCGGGCGAGTTCTTCGCAGGCGTCGGCTTCCTGAAATCGCTGAAGCCAGGACTCGACTGCCCCGCGGGCGCGACCTGGTTCGACGGGCAGACGGTCAGCGAGGACGGCGCCCCCAGGCTCACGTCACGGCTCGCCTGCCTGTTCGAGCGAGCACCTGAGAACCCCGCCTGGCGCCATCTGCAGGGAAGCGACGTCTATGGGCGGCCGAGTCGCGAACTCGTGCTGCGCTCGGCCGCGACGATCGGCAACTACGACTACCTGCTCGATTGGCGATTCACGCCGGATGGCACCCTCACAGTCGCGGTCGGCGCGACTGGCGTCATCGAAACCAAATCCACGACGATGCAGGCCGCGCACGACGCTCACAGCGCGCCGGCGACGGGGCAACTCGTGGCCGAGGGAGTGATTGGCGTCAACCACGATCACTATTTCAGCTACCGCCTCGATTTCGACGTGGACGGAACGTCCAACAGCTTCATGCTGAACCGAATGGTGCCGCAGCGGGTCGACAACGATCCGATGCGCAAGTCGATCTGGGTCAACCAGCCCGTTGTCGCGGCTCGCGAAAAGGACGCGATTCTCGATATCAGGCTCGACCAACCGTCGATGTGGATGTTCATGAATCCGTCCGTACGAGGCTCGCTCAACTACCCGGTCGCGTACGAAGTGATGCCGGGTGCGACGGCCAAATCGATCTTGTCCGCCGACGATCCGGTGCAGCGAATCGGCGCGTTCTCCGAGCATCAGTTCTGGGTCACTCCCTACAACGCGGCCGAGCGGTACGCCGCGGGCACCTATCCCACCAGTTCGGATGCCAACGATGGTCTCGCAGTCTGGACGAAGGCGAATCGCACCATCGAGAACACCGACATCGTCGGTTGGTACACGCTCGGCTTTCACCACATCACGCGCGCTGAGGACTGGCCGGTGATGCCGACGATGTGGCACGAGTTCACCATTCGCCCGTTCCACTTCTTCAACAAGAACCCGGTGCTGGATCTTCCAAAGAGCCTCGCTGACCACTGAGAGGCGCATGGATCTCCATCTCTTCGATCTGAATCTCCTCGTCGCGCTCGACGCCTTGTTGACCGAGCGCAACGTCACCCGAGCCGGCAACCGTCTCAATCTCAGTCAGTCCGCGATGAGCGGAGCGCTGGCGCGGCTTCGCCACTACTTTCACGACGAGCTCCTCGTCCCGGTCGGGCGGCAGATGGCGCTGACGCCTGTCGCCGAAGAGCTCGTCGAACCGGTGCGCGACATCCTCCTTCAAATCCGGGGCACGCTCGGCTCGAAGCCGCAGTTCGATCCGCTCACCGCGACTCGGCACCTGTCGCTGGCGATCAGCGACTACGTCGCAGAGATCCTGATCGCTGATGTATTGCGGCGCGCGCGCCGTGAGGCGCCGCATATGACGTTCGAGTTGCGCGGCGTCGGCCGACGGGCAGCAGAAGATCTCGAAAGCGGCGAGCTGGATTTCCTGATCTCACCGGAGGGTTACGTCTCCGCGAATCACCCGACAGAGGTGCTGTTCGAGGACACGTACACCTGCGTGGCGTGGGCTGGCAACGAGTCGATCGGCACGTCGCTGACGCTCGAGGAATACCTCAACCTCGGACACGTCGTCGTCAATGTGGCGGGTGCGGAACAGCCCGGCAACTACGACGAGCAATTCCTGCGGCGTTCCAACTTCAAGCGGCGAGTCGAGATCTCGGTGCCCACGTTCAGTCTGGCTCCGCAACTTGTGGTGGGCACTGGGCGTGTCGCAACGATAACGACCCGACTCGCGGTGAAGTGCGCTGAAACGCTGCCGCTCAAGCTCGTGCCGATGCCGATCGCCATTCCACCGATGGTCGAGATGCTGCAGTGGCACAAGGTGCACGACTACGATCCCGCGAGCCAGTGGTTTCGCCGGCTACTGAAGGAAGCCGTCAGCGATTTGCCACACGAACCGCCGTCGATCTCTCGCAGCGGGCAGAGCCGTCGCACGCGGTCAGCGAAACGTCGACAGTCGCGGCGATCGCGGAGCAGGAATCCGATCGCGACGATGTGAGCGCCCCGACGTGACTCTTCAGCGTTTGGCGGGCGCAGCTTTCAGGCTCGTATACACCGCCTCTACGAACATGTCGGTCGTCCACGCGCCTGTGTTTGCTCCGAACTGCGTGTCGTAATCAGCCGTGACGTGCGCGGCCTTCACCTGCTGCACCGTCGCACCCGCCTCGATCAGCGCTTTGATGCGGTCCCGGACGATGACCACCATGTCGCGGTACTCGAGCACCTCGTGCTCGTCGGAGAGGTAGCCGTGCCCCGGCACGATGTAGGTGCCGCCTTCGCCTTGGTGGCGATAAACCGTGCGGTCGAGGATGTCGTTCAACGCGGCGATCAGGCCCTGGACGGATCCGCCGCTCTTCACGTCGATCACGGGATACTGAGTTGTCGTGAAGATGTCGCCCGCGACGATGACATCGGCGCGGCGGAAGTAGACCAGGCTGTCGCCGTCGGTCACCGCGTTCGGCTGGTGAAAGAGCTCGATCGCGTCGCCGTTGTGGAACTTGCGGCGGCGATCCTCGAGGTAGGTATCCGCCGGAACTGCATCCGCGGGTGCGCCAGCCGCCTGCATCCGCATCTGCACGTTGGCATGCCCCATCATCGTCGCGTGCTTGAGCGGGTCGTCGAAAAATCCTGTCACACCACGTGGTGACTGGACGAAGAAGAAGGACCCCGGCAGGCTGGGGTCCTGGCCGGCCGAGCCGAGCGCCGCATTTCCGCCAGTGTGCTCGTGCCGGAAGTTCGTATTGGCGATGAACTGAATCGGTTTGTTCGTCAGCGTCCGAATCGCTCCGAGGACCTTCTCGGAAAGCTTGCCTTCGCCGGTGTCGACGACGAAGGCCCCCTGGTCGCCGGTCTGCACGACGATGTTGCCGCCGTCGCCGACGAGCATGTAGACGTTGTCGCGGATGGGCCAGACGTGGATGTTGCCATCGCGCGGCTCGGGATCCACGCCCTTGCTGGTTTCAGACGCGCGGCCGCGCGCAGGCGCAAACAAACCGTTCGCGTCCGCGTCTGTCACCTTGTGCAGTTGCGTCGCCAGTTCCGGGTACATCGTCACTGCGCCGAGCAGGCTCGCGGCGAGCGGCAGCTTGTAGCGCGCGGCGAATTCGCGCGCGTAAGGCTGCTTTCCCAACGGGTAGTGCGGGACGTCGTCCTTGGCGCGGTCGAGAATCTGCTCGCCGTCGTCGCATGCGTACAACCAGGCGCCGGGATCGACTGGCAGTCGGGAGAAGTCGTTGCTCCGGACCATCGGTTCGGTCAGGAACACGGGATCGGTCACGACCGTGACATTGGTCAGATGGTCATCGTGCCGCACGAAGAACTCGGTCAGCGTGGCCTGATCGCTTTCCGGCACGCCGTTGCCGCGACGCAGGGCGCCGTTCTTCATGTGCGTGGTGCGAACGACCAGCGCGTTGCCGACGAACTCGCCGGTCGAAAACCCTCTGAACGTATGCGGCGCCCATGCTGGCGGATGGGGACGGCCGTCCATCCAGATGATTCGATGTCCTTCTGTCGTCTGCGCCCAGACGTGAATGGCGACGAGACGTTGGGTGTGTTCCTCGCGCTCTTCCCAGATGCGGAAGTTGCCGAGCGCTCGCATCTGATAGGGCGCGAGGTAGGCCTCACATTGATGGTGCCGCAGCGTGACTCGCGACGGATCGTACGAGAGCGACCAGAGTCTGCCCGCCTCGTTGAGAGGAAAGCCGCCATAGTCGGCGATTTCCGACCCGGCACCGCGTTCCATCAGGTCTTCCTGCAGCACCGGCGACCAGTAGCCACTCAGATCGACAGGTGGCGCCTGTCCCGGGATCGCTGACGGAATCTGAGGACCCTGGCCGCTCACGGTGACGCAGAGTGCGGCAATACCCGCGCAGACCAATACTCGAGCGCTCTTCATGCTGCGTCCTAGCGCGCCGCACACGGCGTTGGATTCCAACCTGTCGGGCCGTTCTCGCGCTTGAATTGCTGACTGGTCCAGTACGGCGTCATCAGGTTCTCCATGTCGACGAACTCGCTCGTGATCACGAGCAGCGAGTCGCCACCGGGAACATCGAAGCGATCGTAGTACTCGGTCAGCACGGCGTTCGCTCCGTACGGCACCCCATTCTTGCGAAGGTAACCGGGTTTCATTCGAGTGGTGACGACCTTGAGCGATCCACCCGCAGACGGTCCGCCACCGCGACCGCCGAACGGTGATCGCGGCGCATCCCACCTCGCCGACGAGGCGCCCTGCCAGTCACCGCCACTGCCCTCGGGGGCGCCGAAGTAGAACATCCGCGTCTGCGTTCCGGCGTCGGTCTCCACCTTCAGCGCGCTGTCATTTTGCCAGGAGATGCGAATCCGGGTCGGCAGCCGCATGACACCGGCGGCGCCATACGCCTTGCACTGCTCGCCGGAGCCCTCGTCTCTTGCCGGATCCCAGCTATCGGCGATCTTCCGCGCCGCCGGCGACAGCGGCAGGGGAGCGTAATCACCCTTGGCCGGCGTGAACTGACGCTGGCGCCAGTCCTCCGTGATGAGCGACACCCACTGGCCGGAGAGATCGAATGGCGCGGACGCGCGTGGAGTCGGTGGTACCGCCGGCGCGCCCCGTCCACCTCGTTGTGCGTGGACGAGGACGTCGAAGGCGAGCGAGGTGAGGACGGCAACCAAAGCGGCCCTGGCCAGGCCAAGTCTCATGATTCACTCCGAGCTCGATAACGGGAGCACATCAGCGGCGTCAAGACTATGCCCCCTGGGCCCGACAAGTCCAAATCGATATCCGCGATAGGCTCAATCGCCAGAATCAATCAGCCCGCCAGGCGACCGCACCATTCGCGTCACCGATGTGTGCCATCAACGGGAACGATTTTGCTCGACCGTGTCGCACCCATACGATGCGTGCGGTATGACGATGCGCCGGGCCGGATACCTGTTCGCGGCAATTCTCCTCGCGTGGAGCATTGGAATCGTCGATGGACAGGCGCCAGCAAACGTGCTGGTGATCGACGGCGGCACGCTGATTGACGGCAACGGCGGCGCGCCGATGCGTGACGTGCAGATCGTCGTGCGCGGCAACCGTATCGCTGCGATTGGTCGGCGTGGCGCGGCGGCGCCCGCCGGGGCGCGCGTGATCGCCGGCGAAGGAAAGTTCATCATCCCCGGCCTGTGGGATTCGCAGCTCAATTTCTACTCGCATCAGGGCGAGGCGATGTTGAACCACGGCGTGACGTCGTTCGTGGGGCTTGGCAACAACGGTGAGGTGGGCGTCTTCATGCACGAAGGCGTTGTGCACGGTCGCATCCTGCAGCCTCGCCCCTGGGACGCGCCGGTGCACTTTCAGGAGTTCGCGAACCTGAACGGGCTCGAGTCGCCGTACTTCAACCTGAAGGTTCTGAACACCGCTGACGAGGCCCGCGAGTGGACGCGTCGCATCCTCGCGCTCGGGGCGGACGCGGTGATGTTTCAGACCGGTCGCGCGAAGGACGAGGTCGTGCGCACCGCATTCGAGGAAGGTCACCGCGCAGGCAAACCGGCGATCATCCGCTCGACCGGTCCGGATCCTCCCGAGAAAGGCCGCCGATCTTGGTGCGGACGCGATCCCGCTCTCGATCGGTGTATCGGAGGAAGTCGCCAGTGACTCGATGCCGCCGCTGCCCGATCCGAACTTGCAGCGCCAGGTCGTGAAGCCAGGCGAGATCGCCCCGTTCGTTCCGCCGCCTCCGGACGATCTCGACATCTGGGCGTACATGGACGACGCCAAGGCGGCCGCCGAGGCCAAGTACCTGGCGGCGCACAGCGTCCATCTGATACCAGCCTTCATCGAAAAGGGCATGGGGCTTCAGAAGGGATGGAGCCGCTTCGAGACCGAGGATCGGAAGCTGTTTGCGAATGAAGCGGTGCAGTTCTACTACCCGGAAGAACGGCGCTTGAACCTGCTCGGCAACTACGCGAACCCGCCGCACGTTCGTCCGCAGGTGCGAGAGCGTCGCGAGCGCGGATTCAAGAATGCGCTGCGGTTCCACAAGATGTACGTCGACGCCGGCGGGAAAGTCCTGGTCGGCACCGATGGCGGCAACCAGTCTACGCCCGGCCCTGCCGTCCATCACGAGATGGAGATCCTGGTCGAGGACGGCGGACTCACGCCGATGCAGGTCTTGCAGGCGGCGACGAAGTGGCCAGCGGACGCGATGCGCGTCGGCAAAGAGATCGGCACGGTCGAAGTCGGCAAGATCGCCGACCTGGTGATCCTGAACGCCGATCCGCTGCAGAGCATCTCCAACATCAAGAACATCTCGGCCGTCGTCTTCGACGGCAAGGCGCTCGACGGCCGGTATCACGCGTGGTTCAACGAGATGAACCCGTTCCGCGGCGACGGCTTCATCGGCATTCCGACCGTCGAAGACCTGGCGTTCACGCTGATCAAGAAACGCGCGGTGTATCGCGAAGGACAGGTGGGACGCGTCGCCGCCGCGCGTCTGGCGCAGCCCGGTATCGAGACGATCGACACGCAGCGCCGTGAGTTCTTCGACGAGTACGTGTCCAAGGTCACAGTGCGCGAAGGCGGCCCCACGCTTCGGTTGAAGGTGACCGGCTATAACTTCTTCGAGCGTACGCAGGTGTTCTTCGACGACCGGCCGATGCCCTTCGAGTTGAAGAGCATCAGCGAAATTGAAGTCACGATCGACGAACGCTTCCTGCGCAACCCGGGTCGCTACAAGATCCAGGTGAAGAACCCGCCGCCGCCGCCGAATCCGGTGTGGGGCGACGGCCGCTCGAACGCGGCGTGGCTGCTCGTTGCGTACAAGGACTCACTGCAGAAGCCATGGGCCGGTACTCGCTGATGGACTGTATGGGGCACTTCCGGAGCAGTCGCTCCGTTGTCGCGACTGCGGATACGCGGGCCAATCAACGGGCGGCCCGCTCTAGAAATCGCTGGTACATACCAGGAATTTGCCTGGCGCTCGCGTCGTTCGTGTGTGTGGCATCGCCGCAGGTGTCGGCACAAGGCGGGCCGGCGCCACGCAACCTGCGCGTCCTCACGCCCGACGTCGATATCCAACGTGTCATGGCGCGCTTCAACGCGGCGCTTGGCGTGCAATGCACGTATTGCCACGTCGCCAACGATTTCCCGAGCGACGCCAACCCGAAGAAAGAGATCGCTCGCGGCATGCTGCGGATGATGCAGGCCGTTGCCGAACGATTTCCCGACAGCGGGAACGACTTCCGCAACTCCCGCTATCTGCCGTTTCCTGAAGGCAAGCAATACGTCACGTGCTTCACCTGTCACCAGGGCGCGTCTGTGCCGCTGTCAGCAGCACCGGACCCCAAAGGCCCGGAGCGCGCACCCGAACCCGGGTCACCGCCCGGCGCCCCTGGCACGCGCGGAGCCGGGCCGCCCGCGGGTACAGCGGCACGAGGTCGCGGCGCCGCTCCAGCCGCGCCGCTGCCTCCCGGACGTGGAGCGCAGCAGCACATGAACATGGTGCATCTGCCATCGAACGCCGACACGTTCATGGTGATGCCGGCATTTCGAGCGGCGCTCGGTGTGGAGTGCAACTTCTGCCACGTGTTCGGCGACAAGCACGAGCGCGGTCACGCCGACGAGCGGCAACTCGACGGGAATCCGAAGAAGCTCGTCGCCCGGAACATGATCGGGATGATCAAGGAGATCAACGCGACGCTCTTTCCACAGGACAACGTCGACATCGTGTTCGCGGCGTCGTCGATCGTGCCTGAAGCAAAGCACTACGTGACCTGCTATACCTGCCATCGCGGCAACCACCTGCCACTATTCGAACCGATGGCGGCATCGCGGTAACGTCGACGCCAGCTACGCAAACGCCGCCGCGGCCGCCGCGTATGTCTTGATGAAATCGAGCGCGAGCTGAGGATCGCGGCCGCGAGAGATCCCGCATTCCGAGGCGATGCCGAACGCCGGCACATATTTCCTCGCCGTCTCGATTCGCCTTCGCGTTCCCTCTACACCATCCTGCGCATGGACGAGCCCGAGGTACAGCTCGGTCTCGGAGCCGAGCCGTAAGTTCTCCAGCGGGCTGAAGAAGGCATCGTCCGTCCGATCGATTGGCACCGGCATATGGAGCCACGAGGCAGGACGCGACAGCTGACGAGTGATGAGATTCGCCAACTCCACCATCTTCGTCGCGTCAATCGGCTCGATGAAATGCTTGGCATCGAGATCGCCGTAGCACAAATGGAATCCGAGCTCGACATCTGCGGGTACCGACGCACCGAGACGCCGAAAGTTGCCGGCGAACACCTGCTCCATGCCCGCGAACCCTGGCGTCGTCGGAACACGACCGTCCCATTGGATCATCTCGATGCAGACATCCCACTGGATCGACAGATCGCGGTGCGGTATCGCTGCGCAGATGCGCTCGACCTCGCGAAGCATGGCGCGCTCGTATGCGGGCAGAATCACATGCGCGTCGGGCTGACGGCAGAAAGGCATCACGACGGCCAGAGGGGTTGGGAGCGACACCTGGAACCGGACAGTCGGCGGAATATGGCCCGCCTCTCGCGCGCGGAGAAAGTCTTCGTATGAAGGGCGCGCTTCACGGTAGTACCCGAGCTCGCCGAAGTGCAGGTGCTCGGGGCCGGCGCCGTCGGCCAATTTCAACGGGATCAGCCCCTCACCGACCGGCGCCAACGCGGGGTTCGCTCGCAACACCGGAATCTGCCAGCTAATCCATAGTCGTCTGCCGCCCGGTTCGCCGTCGGGGACTCGTCTGAGAAACGGACCGCAATGTCGCCCGATGACGGCAAAGACCTCTTCGGGAGAATCGAGCGCGACGCTGCCGACGAAATGCACGTATGCCATGGCGCGCTCACACGGCGTTGCGGCGCGCGAACTGCACCTCGGTGCAGCCTGACATCACATCGAGAAATCGTTGATACGCTTCGCGGCCGACGACGAAGGGGTTCGGCGCGCTCGGTTTCCGCTGTGTCAGCCGTTGGAGTTTGCCGACGAATCCGTCGTACATCGGATGGTTCTGGATCTCCACCTCGACGTTCATCCTGCGCGTCACATCGCGCCAGTGCTCGATCGACCGGATGTACTGGCGCAGCCCTTCGTCCGGAATGCGGGTCGGTATCAGGATGCTGCCGCCAAACAGGCCGGCCATGCGCGTCGTTCTCCCATCCTTGATCGGAAACACGATTCCGACCGAGCCCGGTGTGTGACCCGGAATCATCACGAAGGTGAACGCCGTGTCGCCGATCGTTATCTTTTGCCCGTCGGTGACCGCGATGTCGCGCTTCGGTGGCGCGATCGCCGGCGCGGCTGGCGCCGGGCCTCGTCCAGCAGGCGGCGGCGTTTCAACCAGGTCCCAGTCTGGTGCGCCCATGACGACGCGCGCGCCGCGCTGCTGAAAGTACGAGGCGCCGCCGAAGTGGTCGCCGTGGCCGTGCGCGACGATCACATGCGTGACTCGGGCAGGATCGAGTTGTAGCTTTTTCATTCCCGCCAGCAGCACCGAGTCGAGCTGATCGCCATACCCCGCGTCGATCAGCACTAGACCGCTCGATGTTGTGACCACCCAGACCGCCGTGCTCGTCCGGCCGATCACCGCCAGGTTGTCGAACACACGCACCGGTTCGATCTGCGGATCGTCGGCACGGTTGGCGCGATTGGGGTCGACCGCGCAAAAGAAGTCGAACGTCTCTCCCCACTCCGATCCAGCCGTCTTGCGAAGCGCGTCGAGCCGCTGACGAATCTCTGGTGTGTCGCGGCCCGCTGCAGTCGGCGGCGGCGATGTCTGAGCGGTCACAAGTGTCGCGCAGGTGAGTGCTGCTCCAACGACGACGAAGAACTCTGGTCGCATAGGCGCGGATTCTACTCGCCAAATCCGATCGGCGCCTCATCGATCTGCGCGATGACGGGTATCCGAACAAACGATTTTGCAGCCGCATGTGCGTCGGCGCACAGTGGGCGGGCTTGTCGTCCGCGACGCTCGACACAGTCCTTTCCGAGGAGGACGGACATCGTGACGCGAAGTCTTGTTGTGATATGTGTGGCCGCGCTCTCGTGGGCCACGGCCGCCGGTGCATCGGCGCAAGCCGTTCGCGCGACCGTGCTCGGCACAGTGACCGATCGCACGGGAGCCGTGCTGCCCGGCGCGACGGTGCAGGTGACGAACACTGAAACAGGCGTCATGCAGAGCACAGTCGCCGATTCACAGGGTCGCTACACGGTGACCGACCTGCTGCCGGCGGCGTACACCGTCGAAGCGTCGCTACCAGGATTTCAGACTGTTGTTCGAGAAGGGATCCGTCTGGTGGTCGGGGCTCAGGCCGTCGTGGACTTCACCCTGGCACCATCGGCCGTGCAGGAAACGATCACCGTGACCGCAACCGCGCCGGTCGTTGACACCGTCTCCGTCGCGCTCGGCACGGTGATCGAGCAGAAGCAGATGGCGGAACTCCCGCTGATCGATCGCAGCTATTCGAAGCTGATCGTCCTTGCGCCCGGTGCCAACGAAATACCTGCAGCGACCGCGGGCGGACAATTCCAGCAGTTCTTCGGACGGCAGCCGCAGTACACCGTGTCCGGCGCGCGTCCGGAAGGACAGGTGTTCCTCATGGACAATACCAACGTGCAGAACTACTGGAATCGCGGCAGCGGATCCGGACAGTTGGGCACGACGCTTGGTGTCGAGGCGATCGCTGAGTACCTGGTGCTGACCAACACCTACAGCGCGCAGTTCGGCGGCAACGGCGTCGCCATCAACGCCATCACCAAGTCAGGTACCAATCAGGGGCACGGGTCGCTCTTCGAGTACTACCGCAACGACAGGTTCGATGCGTCCAACTACTTCGACACGCTCCTCGGCCGCCCGGACCCGACGCTCGAGAAGAATCAATTCGGTGGAAGCTTCGGCGGTCCGCTGGTCAGGAACAAGGCGTTCTACTTCGTCACCTACGAGGGCCTGCGTCAGACGCTCGGTCAAACGCAGGGCATCAATGTACCGGATGCCAACGCGCGAAGCGGCGTCATCAACGGTGTGAATGTCGGCATTCATCCAGCCATCGCGCCGGTTCTACAGTTGTACCCGCTTCCGACACGACAAACGCCGGCGCAGGCTGCGCAAGGGATCGGGCGTGTCGATGTCACGAACGAGACGCCAGCCGACGAGAACTATTTCGTCGGCCGCTTCGACTACGCGATCGCGGGCTCGACCAATCTGTTCGTCCGCTACACGGGGGACGTTGCGTCGATCTTCGAGCCGAACTCAGGCTCGCCGATTCCGATCTGGAATAGCGACGACAACACCGCGAACCACTACGTCACGGCCGAACTACGACGGATCGTCACACCTACGATCGCGAACGCGATCCGACTTGGTGTGACGCGAACGAGGGAGCAGGCCACACGCACTGATCTCGACAACGGTCTGCTGGTCTTCTTCCCTGGTCGCCTGAGCGGAATCGTCAACCCAGGTTCCGGCGTCGCGAGTGTCGGCGGAAATCAGGTCTTGCCGTTCGAACAGCGTCAAACGCGCACCATCGTCGGCGATGACCTGATCTGGGGCACGGGAGGACATTCGCTGAAGTTTGGCGTCGAGTACGAGCGACAGGCGACGTTCGTCAATCTGCCGCTGTTCGCCGACGGCTCGTGGACGTTCCCGAGCCTGACGGCATTCCTGCAGAACCAGCCGTCGATCTTCCTCGGAGCGCTCCCTGGAGCGGCCGACGCGACACGCAATATCAAGGAATGGCGAATCACGAGTTACGTCCAGGACGAATGGCGAGTCCGTAACCGATTCACACTGAATCTCGGTCTCCGATACGACCCGCGCTCGATCCCAACGCTCGACAAGGCCGCGGCATTGGTGGACCTTGCCCAGTCGACCGGGTTCACGACGATCAGCGAAGCGTTCTCCCGAAACCCGACGCTGGCCAACTGGGAACCGCGGGTGGGTGTCGCGTTCGATCCCTTCGCGAATCAGAAGACGTCCATTCGCGCCGGCTATGGCATCTTTCACAGCCCGATTACGGCCAATCGACTCGGCCCTGCCTATTCGCTCAACCCGCCGTTCGCGCTCGGCGCGCAGGTGCGCTTGCCGTTTCCACCAGTGCCGGTATTTCCGACGCCGAATCCGGCGGCGTCGCAGATCTCTCAGATGCAGGCACTCGACTTCGATATGGGCGACTCGCCGCGCCTGCATCAGTGGAATGCGAACCTGCAGCGTGAGTTGTTCAGCGGCACCAGCGTGACGCTGGCGTACGTCGGCAGTCACGGCGATCACCTGCAGCGACAGCGCGACACCAATCCCGTGACGCCACGCACGCTTGCCGACGGCACCGTGGTCTACGGCTCGCGCAGCGGAGCACAGACGATCTCCAACCCACGGGTCAATCCGCAGTTTGCGGCGCTGGTGAGCGCCAACACCTACGCCAAATCCGATTACCACTCGTTGCAGGCCGCGCTCAATCGGCGATTCTCGGCGAACGTCCAGTCGCAGCTGTCGTATACGCTGTCGCGCTGCCGCGATACGACGTCTGGCAACTCCCTGTTCGAGGGCGGCACCGCGGCGACCAACCCCTACGACGACGAATACGACTACGGTCCCTGCCTGATCGATCGCACGCACAACCTGCGGGCGAGTGCGATCTACCAGCTGCCATTCAAAGCGAATGCGTTCGTGACCGGCTGGCAGGTGTCGGCGATCGTGAGCGCCGTCAGCGGTGCGCCGTTCACGCCGCTCGTCGGGTTCGATCAAGCCGGACTGCAGACCGGCGGCACGCAGCGCCCCAATCTCGCGGCCGGCCGCTCGCTCGAGGATGCGGTGACCGGCGGCCAGCTCGACCTGGTCTGCGGCTGCATTACCGGCTACTTCGATCCGACGTTCTTCACGTTGCCCGCGGCCGGCACGCTGGGAGCCGGCGTCGATCGCGATTCGCTGCGCGGCCCCGGCCTGCTCACGGTCGATCTGGCGGTCAGCAAGAACGTCAGCTTGACGGGCGGCGCGTATCTGCAGTTGCGCGCCGAGGTCTTCAACCTCTTCAACCGGGTGAACTACGGGTTGCCGAACCCGGCGATCTTCATCGCCACGGCTGATGGCAGCGCCGCCTACAATCCGAACGCCGGCCAGATCACGACTGCCGGTGCGCCGCGGCAGGTCCAGTTTGGTGCGAAGCTGGTGTTCTGATCGCGCTCACTTGAGGAGACGAGATGACTCGACAAATCGTAGTGACCACCACGGTGCTGTGGTGCTTCGCCGTCGCATTGACCGTCATGGTGAACGACGTCGTCGTGGCGCAGACCGGTACGACGGCCGCAGTCACGTTCTACAAAGACGTGGCGCCTCTCCTGCAGAAGAACTGCGAGACATGCCACCGACCTGGCCAGATCGCGCCGATGGCCTTTCAGACCTATGAGTCCACACGCCCGTGGGCGCGTGCGATCAAGGCTGCGGTGTTGTCGAAGAAGATGCCGCCGTGGTTTGCTGAGGGTGGCACTGCCCATCTGCTGAACGATCGCTCGTTGAAGCCGGCCGAGATCGACGTGCTGGTCAAGTGGGCCGATGCCGGCGCCCCTGCTGGCAAACCGACCGACGCACCGCGCCCGATCTCATGGCCCGATGGTGGGTGGCAGATCAAGCCGGATTTGATCGTGGACGGGCCGTCGTACGACGTGCCGGCAAAGGGCATTGTCGAATGGACCTGGTTCGTTTTACCGGGGAACTTCAAGGAAGATACGTGGGTCACGTCGGTCGAAGTGAAGCCGTCAGAGCCGACGGTGACTCATCATATTTGCCTCGCGTATATCCCGCACCACCCCGACACGATATACAACACCGCGATCGCGCGGACGGTACCGCGCGATGATGACGGCGTCGAGATCGCGCGCGGCCGCGGCGCTGGTGCCGGTGGCGCTGCGCCTGCGGGCAACCAGGCGGGAGCGCCACCCGCAGCCAGAGCTGGAGGGCCGCAGCAACTCCCGCCAGACTTCCTGAACACACCGTTCGGCATCCTCGCCCGTAGCAACGGACTCGAAGAGTGCTACGAGCCGGGTCGCCCGCCCGCCGACTTCCGGCCGTTCAATGCCGCGAAGCTGATTCCTGCTGGCACCGACATCGCCGTCAACGTGCACTACACGCCGAACGGGAAGCCGGTGACCGATCACGTGAAGATCGGCTTCACGGTTGCGAAGACTCCGCCGAAGCGGCGATACCTCGCGCTCAGCACCAGTTCGCCCTCCGATCGGAAGCAGTTCGCCATTCCGCCGCTGGAGTCGAACTGGGAGGCGCCGCCAGCGATCGTCACCTTCACCAGGGACGTCGAAGTCGTGGGGCTGATGCCGCACATGCACGTGCGCGGAAAGGCAGCACGTTTCTATCTCGATCACCCTGACGGCAAGACCGAGACGATACTCGACGTTCCGCGCTACGACTTCAACTGGCAACTCTGGTACGACACCTCAATCATGGTGCCGCGCGGCAGCAAGATGCGCGTGATCGCGTGGTATGACAACTCGCCGGGCAATAAGTTCAACCCGAACCCCAAGGCGACGGTCTACTACGGCGACCAGACGTGGGAGGAGATGCACTTTCCCTCGTACGGCGTTGTCGTCGATGACATCAAGCTTACCCAGAGGGACGTCGTGGCTGCCGGCGGATTCGTGGGTGGGGGAGCAGTGGCGCCGCCACAGCCGGCGCCCGCCGGCCGGTAACTGCTCCCTGCTCCGTTCGCGCTCCTCGATGCGACGCGTGGCGCTGGTCTTTGTGGTACTCGGCGTGTGTCAGTCCACCGCCGCCGAGACGCCGCGGCCGTCACGGCGACGCTGGCGATGATGACGAGCGCGACTCTCAAGATGCGCATCGGATGCCATCTAATTCGGGCCAGCGGGTAGCGGCCGGTTGTACTGAATCGGGCAGCCTGGCTGGAAGAATTGGGCCTCGGCCGCGCGCCGGCAGAACGCCTGCGTGTTGCGCACCTGTCGCTCGATGGCCGAGACCACTTCTGACAGCGGATACGGCTTCTGCGAGTGCACGGCCAGGTTGGTCGCGACCTTGATCTTGCGGTACTCGACATTGTTCATCAAGCTGTCACCCCACCAGTTGAAGTCCCAATCCTGCGTGGTGAGGTCCGCCTCGACGAGCAGGTTCGAGGCCGGGACGTGGACGATGACGCCGTCGGCCATGTGGTAGTTGCCGACGATGTGGTAGATGTCGATTTCGTTGGTCGAGTCCTTCAGCTTCAGATGGTCGTCGACGGGAATGAAGTTCAGCGGCTTGGGATTGCGTCCCAACGCATCCGGGAACAGTCTGGCCGGACGCGCCACCATCTCACGGAAGATTCCCTCGTTGCCGCGGCGAGAGATGACCGTCAACCCCTCGGCGACAGCGGCGCGAAGCCCGACGCTGTGGTCGAAATGGTGATGCGTCTGAATGACCTGAGTGACGCGTTTGCCGGGCACGAGTGCGTTGACCACCTTGAGGATCGCCTGGAGCGCGGCATCCGTACGGTTGGCTTCGACCATGGTGAAGTGATCGTCGAATTCGAAAAACGTGTTGCCGTTCATGAACCACACGTGGTCGGCAACCTTCATCGGATTCAGGTTCGCGTTGCCTCCCTCGGGTGCACCCTGTCCCGGCGTGCGCACAGATGGCGGCGCGGTCAGGTCGTCAATCGTTCCATCGACGATGTTGCGATCGACGTAGAGCTTGCTTTGCACGACGGCTCGGAAATCGATGGTGGTGGCGAAGCCAGTCGGAAGCTGAAGGCCTGTCTCCGGCTCGTAACCGGCAAAGGCGGTTCGATACGTGACATCGCCGAGGTTCGCGTTCGGACCGACGTAACTGACCCAGGCAGGAAGATTCGATGTCGCGTTCACCGCCAGCGTCAGGGCGTCACCCTGACGTACGGTGATGTCGACGAGCTGGACGTCTCCCTGTTTGCGGAAGTTCGACAGCTTGGTTGCTGGATCGAGAGCGGCGCGCACGATCGTAAGTGGATGAGCGAGGAGTTCCACACGACGCTGACGGGCGGCCGCGGGTCCGGCAGGCTGAGGCTGCGGCGTGCCCGACTGAGGCGCCGCCAGGAAGCCGCCGCCGATGTTGTACGCGATGTCGCCATCGAGCGTTTCGTTGGTCCGATTGAGCCCGAGCTGCCCAGCGGTCGAGGCAAACACGAAGTCCATCTTCAAACGCTGCTGGACGCGGGTGCGCCAGCGCTCGAGATCGATGGTCCGGGTGTATTCGAGTACTTTCTGCCACTTCTGCGGAGCGGCGGGATCGCCTGTGATGTTGCCGCCGCCATTGAAGTACGCCAGTTCGCCGTAACCGATAATCTGCAGCGTCTTCACGGACATCACCCGGTCGCGTCCACCGAGCGCGTCGGCAGCGCGCGTCACGACCTGCCGCTCCGGCGTTGCACCCTGACCGGCCAGTCCAATCACCAGCGCCGAGAGTGCCGCGACCGTCATAGCAAGAACCACGATCCTCTTGTACATCGCATCATCCTTGTCGAAAGCCACTGGGACGGCACCATTCAAGATCAGTCGACGACATCCCGATCATCGCATTGGGCGATGACGGGCATTGCAATCACCGATACACGTTGCGGCCGCGTCATGCTGCAGTATCCGAGACACACATGGTTCACAAACTGACGCGGCTACACGCGCACATGCGGGCGATGGCGGTCGTGGTAACCGTCGTCGTCGTAACGGCAACGGGATCGCTCGGCGCTCAATGGTTCAAGCACCCGAGTCCGCGAGCGCCGCGAACATCGAATGGAGACGTCGATCTATCGGCGCCGCCGCCACGACTCGCGAATGGTAAACCAGACTTGTCAGGCGTATGGATGACCGCAGAGCCCGCCTGTGTCATTCGAGGCACGGCTCCTCTGGTGGAACTGCTGAAGCTCATTCCGGCGTCGCGAAAGTGCCCCCCTCGCACGGCGAGCTTCTCGCGGCAGAGCATGAATATCGGTATCGATATGTCAGGCGGGCTGCCGTATCAACCATGGCTCGCCAAGCTCGTGGACGAGCGCACGGCAAACCAGGCGATCGACGACCCGCACATCCGCTGCCTTCCCGATCTCTTTGTCCGTGCGTACGGTCTGCCACACTATCTGAAGTTCGTCCATACGCCGGATCTGCTGGTGATGCTGAACGAGTACAACGGTGTGTACCGCCAGGTCTTCACGGACGGACGTTCGTTGCCGGAAGCTCCGAACCCATCGTGGCAGGGGTATTCCACGGGCGCGTGGTCGGACGACACGCTGGTGATCGACACGATCGGATTTCGCGATGACTCGTGGATCGACTGGGACGGCAGTGTGATTACGGAGTCAGCAAAGCTTCGCGAGCGAATCCGCCGACCCGACTTCGGACATCTCGAGATCGAGGTCACGGTCGACGACCCCAAGGCCTATACGAAGCCGTGGACCGTGACCCTGCGACAGCAGTTCGCGGCAGATACCGAACTCATCGACGAAATCTGTGCCGAGGGTGAGAAGTTCTCGAAGCAGCTCAAATAACCGGCCTGCTTGTCGGCGACGCGCGGCAACCGCCGCCTGACGTTATGATTCCAGTCGACGAGGAGGCAAGATGAGAACAGGTTCGATCGCGCGTGCGGTGGCACTGGTGATGTTGGCGACTCCGCTTGCCGCGCAGGATCGTGGACGCGGCGCCGCACCAGCGGCCGCGCCAGCGGCACCGGCGATGACGTTGGCGATTGCTGCCTTCCCCGACGGCGGCCAGATCCCGGTGAAGTACACGCAGGCCGCGCCTGGCGCCGCACCCGGTGAGGGGACGTCACCGGCGATGACGTGGGCCAATGTGCCACCCGGCACGCAGTCGTTCTTCCTGCACATGCACGACATGGACGTCTCGCGGAACAAGACCACCGACGATCAGGCGCACTGGGTCGTATGGAACATCCCCGGCACGTCGACTGGTCTGGCCGAAGGACAGCCGCGCGGTGCGCAACTGCCGGACGGCAGCTACCAGTTCAGTGCGACCGGGCAGGTCTATCGCGGTCCCGGTGCACCGGCCAACGGCCCGATGCATCACTACATGTTCGAGTTGTATGCGCTCGACACGAAGCTCGATGTGCAGCCTGCCGCCGACGCGTTCGAGACGCGCACGAAAGTGATGCAGGCCATCCAGGGACATATTCTCGGCAAGGCGGTCTACGGCGGCCTGTTCCGCCGCCCCCAATAGCGCACTGTTCTACCAGTGCGTCAGGGATCCGTCGAGCCGCCGCTGCGTCGCACCGGGCGCTCCCTCGGTGACTGCTTCGACGAAGGTCAGCTGCCGCTCATCCACGGTGACTCCGAGCCCGGATCGATCGTTGGGCCACACCTTGCCGTTGCGGCACTCGAGGAACTCGGAGAGGTAGGGCACCGGCCGTTCGCCCTGGTTGTATTCCATTAACACCTGCCCGGGAAAGGCCATCATCGTGTGCATGTGGCCGACGGTTGCGATCGGACCGGTGAAATGAGGAACGATGCCGACACGATGTGTATCGCACACCGCCATGATCTTCAGCATCTCTGTGATGCCGCCCACGTTGGGCAGCGAGGCGCGCGCGAAGTCGATGTCGCGCTGTTCGACGAGCGGGCTGAAGTCGGCGCGCGTTCCCCATTCCTCTCCCGGCGCAAGAGGGACCGACGTCATCAGCCGCAGCTTCGGCAATTGCGTCCGGAACTGCTCCTCACGCAGCGGGTCTTCGACGATGAACGGACGATGCGGCTCGAGCAGGCGGCACACTTCGACGGCCTCGTGGAAATCGAACTTCTGATGCAGGTCGATCATCCAGTTGCCATCGGGGCCGACGCCGGCGCGCATCTGCGCCGCCGCCTCGGCGATCAGTTTGATGTGCGATCGCGAGTCGAACGTGGCGCCCTGTGCGGATCCACGCCGCTCGCCGGCGGGGCCGCCGGGATTCGGGAGGACGTCGCTGTCCACTCGGTACACGCGATATCCCGCGGCCATCGTCCGCGCCGCACGTTCGCGCAACGGCATCGCCGCCGCCTCCGCCGGTGGCACGAGGCCCTGGGGCAGACCGAAGGTGCAGTACAGCTCGATGTGCTCGCGCGCCTTGCCGCCGAAGAGTTGATAGAGCGGCGCACCGAGCGCTTTGCCCTTGATGTCCCACAACGCGAGATCGATCGCACCGAGCGCGTGCAGCCGCTCTTTGCCCGGCGAGTAGAAGCCGTCCATGAACGCGGCCTGCCAGATCATCTCGGTGTCGAACGCGTTGCGGCCGATCACGCTGCGCGCGACGTTGCGAACCGTGTCGGGCGAGCCGCCCTGCCCGACGCCGGTGATCCCGGCATCGGTATCGACGAGCACGACCATGTTGCTTTGCGGAAACGCCTGCGGCCCGTTGCGGTCGTAATTCTGCGGGTAGAAGAGGCGGATGCGCGTCACCTTCGCGGGTGAGAGACGGCTCGCGGTGCGTGCCGCGGCCGCTGAGGCCGGCGCCTGTGCGGACGGTCGCGCGGGCAGGCCGGCAAGCGCCGCGCCGACGACGCCGCTCAACGATTTCGCGAAGCCCCTGCGATCGAGCGCCATATCACCTCTCTCGAAATCGATAGGCCTCAGGGCTCAGGCCTCAGCGAGGCCCTGAGGCGTTCCGCAGCCCTGAGCCCTGGGGCCCGGGCCCTGAGGCCTCGTCGTATTACGGCAGCGCGTATGCCAGCAGCTCCGCGCCGTCGTTACCGCTCACCGCCAGAACGATGTACTGCTTGCCGTTGATCTGATAACTCGAGGGGGACCCGGTCTGCTTCGCCGGCATCTCCACCGCGCCCACATCCTCGCCAGTGCGCTTGTCGTACGCGCGCAGCAGCGCCACGCGCTTGCCCGCGTCGTTCGTGTGCACGCCTCCTTCACCGGCGACGACGAGGTTCTTCGTCGTCAGCACACCGATGAACGTGCGGCCGGGTTGACCGAGGCGGGGAAGGTTCAGCCCCTTGAGGGCGGGATGATTCTTGATGTCGTCCGGCGTAGAGCTGTGTGTCTTCTGCCAGACCATGTCGCCAGTGTTCATGTCGTAGGCCGTGATGCGGTCGTATGGCGGCTTGATGAGCGGCAGCCCCTGCACCGTTGCGCCGCCGCGCCCGCGCGCGCCGGCCGGTGCTCCAGCGCGACCTGCCGCCGCACCGCCGGCACGCGCGCCAGGTCCGGCCGCGCGCGCTTGACCGGCGACGTACGCCATATCCGTCTGCGCCGGATTGCCCGGCACCAACCCGTTGATGAATACCGCGGTGTGGGAATGGATATAGAGGTAGTTGCTCTCGGGATCCATCGAGCCGCCGGGCCAATTGGCCCCGCCAACGTCCGATGGAAGTTGCAACGTCCCCAGTGGACCGTCGAGGCTGCTGACCACCGGCGGCGTGAAGATCGGCCCCATCTTGTAGCGCTTGACGACCTCGAGTGCCTCTGACTTGAGCTCGGGCGTCAGGTCGATGAGATCGTTTTCCGTGACGCCCTGCCGATCGAACGGCGCGGGCCTGGTCGGGAACGGCTGCGTCGGGCTGCTCTTCTCCTTCGGCACGTCCGATTGCGGCACCGGCCGCTCTTCGATTGGCCAGATCGGATCACCCGTCTCGCGGTTCAGCACGAACAGCAACGCGCTCTTGGTCGGCTGCGCCATCGCTTTCACGTTCTTGCCGTTGACGCGCAGATCGAACAGCATCGGTGCGCACGGGATATCCCAATCCCACACGTCGTGATGCGCGGTCTGGTAGTGCCACTTGCGCCGGCCGGTCTTCACGTCGAGCGCGACGATGCTGTCGGCGAAGAGCGTATTGCCCGGACGATGACCGCCGTAGTAATCGCCGGTTGCCATTTCGGTGGGCACGTAGACGAGTCCGAGCTCGGGATCCGCGCTCATCTGCGCCCATGCTCCCGTGTTGCCGTTGTACTCGGCCGATCCTTCGAGCCACGTGTCGTATCCGAACTCGCCCTGCTTCGGGATCGTGTGAAAGATCCACAGACGTTTTCCGGTACGGACGTCATATCCGCGGACGAAGCCCTTCGCGTTCTTCATGGTCCGCGGCGCCGATCCGGGCCGGTGCGCGGCGCCGACCACGACGACATCGCCGACGACGAGCGCAGTGGCGTTGAGCCCGATCTCACCCGTATCCAGGTCGACGTCCTGATCGTCCTCGAGTTTCAGATCGACCGCACCGTTGCGTCCGAATGCCGGAATCGGAATGCCGGTCTTGGCGTCGAGCGCCAGCAGTCGATAACCTGGCGTGACGTAGATAATCCGGCGATCACCGCCGTCAGCACTGGCCCAGTAGGCGAGCCCGCGGCCGGCTCCGGTGCGAATCGCATTGTCGCCGCGCCGGCCTTCGTCCTCGGCATGCATCCAGATCATCTCGCCCGTGGCCGCGTTGAGCGCGATCGCCGCTCGCCGCATGCCGGCGGTCGTATACAACACGCGGCCGATCACGAGCGGCGTTGCGGAATACAACGTATCGGGAGCCGGGCCGAGAAAGTCGGTCTTCAGCCGC
The DNA here is from genome assembly GCA_036407095.1 of Vicinamibacterales bacterium. Taxonomy (GTDB): domain Bacteria; phylum Acidobacteriota; class Vicinamibacteria; order Vicinamibacterales; family UBA2999; genus Gp6-AA40. The sequence continues at coordinate 24,533 of DASWZV010000055.1, forward strand.
CACGCGATCTGCAGACGATTGAAGTTGTCCTTCGTGATCTGATCCGCCGGCGAGTAGCGATGGCTCGCGAGATTGCTGCCGTACGTCGTCCACTCGAACGAAGGGCCGCTGGTGGGCGCAGCCGTGCTGATCGGTGGAGCGCCAACGGGCGCAGCCGTAGTTGACGGCGGCCTGTTCGCGCCGGCTGCTGTTCCGCGATCGAACGTGACTCTGGCGAGCTGGGCGCGATCGCCCGGCAGCGTCATCGTACCGCTCGGCATGTCCGATGCGCGCAAGAGAAACGCGATGAGCGCCACTGCGTCCGCATCGGAGGTGCTCTTCGGTGCGGTGGGCGGCATGGTGTCGATGCGAGCGCGCAGACGCCTCAGGTCCTTGCCCTGCCACGATTCGACGAACGAACTTCCGGCCAATGCCGGCGCGCGCTCGACGCCGGTGAGGTCCGCCCCGTGGCAGCTCGCGCACCTGTCGAAATAGATCTTCTCGCCCGCCGATGCCTGGTCCGCGGTGTAGACGCCGGCTGCAGATGATCGGGACGGTTGCGACTGCTGTGCAGCCAGCGTGGCACACGCGATGATGACGATGCCGCCGATCGCTCGGCGTGTGTGACGCATCGATTCGTTCTCCTGCTTACCGGCCGCGGCCCGGCGTGGTCGTGGGCGGCGCGCTGCCCGGCAGCCCGATCACCGGTTCCGGTTCCTCTGTGCTCTCGCCGCGGCCGCGGCCGCGTCCGCCGGGCGCAGGCGCAGCGCCGCGGCCGGGACCGCCGCCGCGCGGAGGCCGCTGCCACCCATCCCGTGCCGGTCCGTCCTGAACCATGCGTGTATCGGCGCTCACCGCGTAGCCGTTCAAATACTGCTGCCCGGCGTTGCCGTAGTACTTGCCGTATTTGAGTGCCGCATTCCGGACCTTGATCAAGGCATCCTGATAGCGCGGATCGTTTTGCGGCCATCCGGAGAAGGACGACAGATCGTTGTTACCGAGAATGATGACGTCGACGCCAGCGGTCGCAGCGATTTCTTCGGCGTTCGCGACGCCCTCGAGCGTCTCGATCATCACTGTGACCAGCATGTTGTCGTTGACGGTCGCGCGATAGTTGATCCCGGGCCATACCTGACCGAAGGAGCCGCCGCCGGAGCTTCGTCGTCCGACCGGCGGATACCGAGAGAAGCGCGCGGCATCGCGCGCTTCAATCGCATCGTCCACCGTCGGCACGATGATGCCGATCGCGCCGATGTCAGTCGCTTTCTGAATCGTCGATTCGAACGCGTCGGGCGTGCGGACCATCGGCGCAGCGCCCACGCCCGGACAGGCCAGCATCATGCGACGGACTTCGTCCCACGACATGGTGCTGTGCTGCATCTCGAACCAGACGAAGTCGAAGTGCTTGCCCACCTCGCAATAGAGATCGGGATTGAAGCTCGAGACCGTGTAGCTGGTGATCTGCTTGTCCTGGAACAACAGCTCCTTGGCTTTGTTGTAGAACGGCCGCGGCGTGTTCGGATTGATCGACGCCTTGACCTGCCAGCCCCACCCGCGTGCATCGACCGATGTCATCGCCACGCTGCCCGTGCCGGCGATCGGCTGGCCCGGTGTACCTGCGCCCGTACCGGCCCCGCGCTGCTGCGCATGCATCTCGTAACCAACCCAGAACATCAGACACACGACGATCACGAAACGCATGTTCCGCATTGATACCTCTCGTTGGATCCTTACTTCGCTCCGGCCCTCAATCTGGACGCCTGAGCGCATTCGGTCATCACGGTGAAGTAGCGCTGGACGGCGGCGGCACCGACGACGAATGGATGTTCCTCGCCGACCTCACGCTTCGCGGCGATTAATCGCGCCTTCGTGTAGGCGTTGTCGTATTCGCTGTGGTTCGACAGGAGCACTGTCGCACCTGCAGCGGCGGCGGCTTTCGCGATTCGGTTCTGCGACTCGATGTATTCGTCCCATCGCGTGGCATCGGCGCCGAATGCACCGGTCAGCGTCCCGCCGGAATACGCCACCATCACCGTCCGTCCCTGATCCTTCACCGGGAACACGTACGACAACGTTCCTGGGGTATGTCCGGGCGTCGGAACGATATCGATCGTCGTGTCGCCGAGCGTGAGCTTCATGCCGGCTGGAGTCACGACCACGTCGCGTGTGGGTACGCCGCCGGCTGCGGTCGCGGGCCGTTTCAGCGTCGCCTCCCAGTCGGGCGCGCCCATCACGACCTTCGCGCCAAATCGTTTCTGCAGTTCAGCAGCGCCCTGATCGTGGTCGCCATGCGCATGGCTGATGACGACGTACTTGATTTGCCGTGGGTCGAGTCCGAGCGTCGTCAACCCGTTGATGATCTCGGGCTCGGTCGCCCACGCGAAATTCGTGTCGATGATGATGAGGCCTTCGCTGGTGCGCAGCGCCCACGACGAATGCTGTCGCGTGCCGAGCCAGTAGAAGTTGTCGAAGACTTTGTACGGCGACGCATACCACGTCGCGCGATCCGGAGTGGCGGCCGCACCGCGTCCCCCGGCCGCGCGCCCCCCGGGTGGCGCCGCGCCGCCCGCACGCGCAACTGCGGGATTGGCGAGACCCGGGTTCGCGCCTGCGAAGCACAAATTGACGAACGTCGCGCGATAGTCGAGCCCCGCTGCCGCCTTCGCCGCGTTGATGTGTGCGTCCAGCTCGCTCACGGGCGCTTGCGCCGAAGGCGCCGCGCACAGCCACGCCGCGCCGAAGACACCGATCAACAGTCGTGTCACCTGCATCCGCATCTCTGACTCCCTGGCCAGACGGGAGCATCATTATCCGCGAATCGTTGCATAATGCGCACTCGCGTGTGAATTAGACGAAATGTTGCCGGACCGCCCGCTGGGCCACGGCGGTTCCGCAAGGGGAGTGACAGGGATGCGCGCTGTCGTAATCGCGGTGTGCTGTGTGGCTGGTGCCGTGTTGTGCGCGGCCGCTCAAGGTCGGACGGGAACGCTGACGATCCACTACATCGACACCGAGGGCGGCCAGTCGACGCTCTTCGTCGGGCCGACCGGCGAGTCGCTGCTGGTGGACACTGGGAATGCCGGCGAACGCGATTTGGGGCGCATCGCGGATACGCTGCGGACCGCTGGCGTGACGAAGATCGATCACCTCTGGACGACGCACTATCACGGCGATCATGTGGGTGCGCTGCTCGAGCTCGCGAAGCAGTTCCCGGTTGCGCACTTCTACGATCATGGCAAGCCGCATCCAAACGATCGCATCGTGTCCGCTCAGTTTCTGTCCGCGTACGAGTCTCTCAGTGCCGGCACACGCACCATCGTCAAACCGGGCGACAAGATCAAGATGACGGGCCTGGACATCACCGCGGTCGCATCGGCCAACCAGTTCATACGGACCAACCTCCCGGGTGGCGGAAACCAGAACGCGTCGTGTGCGGGGGTGAAGCCAAAGGACGAGAGCGCGTACTTCGATCCCGACAACGGTGAGTCTGCGGGATTCGTGCTCAGCTACGGCCGGTTTCGCACGATCGATCTGGGCGATCTCACCTGGAACGGCGAGCTCGATCTGATGTGCCCGACGAACCGCATCGGCACCGTCGATCTTTACCTGACCTCGCACCATGGCCTCGAGAAGTCAGGCTCGCCCGCGCTGGTGCAGGCTCTGCGCCCGCGTGTGGTGGTGATGAACAACGGCACGCGCAAGGGCGGAACGTCCGAGGTGTTCGCGAATCTCCAGGAGACGGTGGGCATCGAAGATCTCTGGCAACTGCATTGGTCGTACAACGTGGGCCTCGAGAATGCACCCGCGCGCTTCATTGCGAACGTCGACGATGCCGCGACGATCGCGGGCGTGCTGACGGCGCCGCCGCCCACCGCGGGTGCTCCGGCGGCACCGCGCGCCGGCGGTCCTGGGGCTCCGGGCGGACCGGGTGTGCCCGGTGGCGGACCAGGCCGAGGCGCCGGTGGTGGGCCGGCGGCGCACACGCCTGCGTACGCAATCACGGTGACGGCGCAGCAGGACGGCAGCTTCATCGTCACGAACACGCGCAACGGCTTCAGCAAGACGTATCGCCCGCGGCCGTAGCAGGGTCCCGCATGTCCTGGTCGCAACTGTACGACCCGTTCGGCAATCGCGTGTTGTCGACCGCGGTGTCGGCGTTGCCCGTGGTCACGCTCTTCTTCGTGCTCGTGGTTCTGAAGAAGCGCGTGTGGGTATCAGCGCTGAGCGGATTCCTCGTCGCGGTCACGCTGGCGCTGGTCGTGTTCGGCATGCCAGCAGTTCTCGTGGGCGCCGCCGCAGTGCACGGGGTGATCTTCGGGCTGATGCGAATCGCGTGGATCGTCGTCGGCTCGATCTTTCTCTACAACGTCGCGTGCGAGACGGGGCAGTTCGATGTGATGAAGGACTCGATCGCTGGGCTGTCGTCCGACCGGCGTCTTCAGCTGATCCTCATCGCGTTCTGCTTCGGCGCGTTTCTCGAGGGTGCCGGCGGCGGCGGCGCGCCGGTGGCCATCGCGGGATCCTTTCTCATCGGCCTCGGGTTCAATCCATTTCAGGCGGCAACGCTGTGCCTCGTTGCCAACACGGCGCCCGTTGCGTGGGGTGGCGTCGGCAATCCCATACGAACGCTTGCGGGCGTAACCGGGTTGTCAGAAGCGACGTTCAGCGCGATGGCCGGACGCATTCTCCCGCCGATCTCGCTGATCCTGCCGCTGTGGCTGGTGCGGAGCATGGTCGGCTGGCGGGAAACGCTGCAGGTCTGGCCCGCGTTGCTCGTGAGCGGCGCGTCCTTCGCAGTCATGCAGTTCTACTGGTCCAACTTCCAGGAGCCCGGACTGGTGGACATCGTGTCGGCGGTCTTCTCGCTCCTGATGATGGTCGTGTTCCTGAAGATCTGGAAGCCTCCGATCGTGATGCCGATCGGCGGTGGATCGCTCGCGGCGATTCACGCTGACTCGATGCGGCTCGTCTCGACGGCCACCGCGACGGCAGTGCCCGCCGCGACACCCACGCGGCACTCGGCAACGACCGTGGTGAAGGGATGGTCGCCGTTCATCATCGCGTCGATCCTGATTTTCGCAACGGGTCTTCCGGCCGTCGCCACATACTTGAACTCTCCGGCGCTCAGCATCGGCATGCCGCTCCTGCACAGGGCGGTGCTGAGGATGCCACCTGTCGTACCGCAGCCGGCAGCCGAAGACGCGATTGTGAATCTGAACTTCGTTGCGATCCCGGGCACGGTCGTCTTCCTTGCTGGCCTGGTGGCAGCGGCGGTTGCACAGCTGCCGCTCGCGCGCACGCTGCAGTTGTTCAGAAGCACGCTCGTACAAACACGACCGTCGACGCTGGCGATCAGCTTCATGGTGGGGCTTGCCTACGTGACTCGATACTCCGGGATGGATACGGTGCTCGGTCTCAGCCTCACCGGCACGGGCGTGCTGTTCCCGTTCTTCGGCACGCTGCTCGGCTGGCTGGGTGTCGCGCTCACCGGTACCGATGCGGGCTCGAATGCGCTGTTCGGCAACCTGCAGGCGGTCACCGCGACGCAACTCGGCCTGAGTCCGATCCTGATGGGCGCCGCCAATTCGACCGGCGGCGTCATGGGCAAGATGATCGATGCGCAGTCGATCGTCGTGGCGAGCACCGCCACGCACCAACAGGGACAGGAAGCGGCGATCTTCAAGGCGGTCTTCATCCACAGCATCGTGCTCGCGTGCCTGGTTGGACTGATCGTGCTGGCCTATGCCTACGTCTTTTCGTCGTTGATTCCGTGATGCGTCGAGAGCGGAGCAGCGACCGGGGCATTGCGGCGGGAACGCCTCGAGGCGAGTTGATCGGCCGCTGCGCCAAGCAGGATGACGGCGCCCATCACCGCGAAGTCGAGCGAGCCGGGAATATCGAGCAGGTTGACCAGGTTGCGAAGAACCTGGAGCAGTGCGGCGCCCATCACAATACCGGCGATCGACCCTTCTCCTCCACGCAGGCTGCAGCCCCCGACCACTGCCGCGGCAATCGCATACAACTCGTAGAAGTTGCCGTGCGATGCCGGCGAGATCGAGTTGGTGTAGAACGCGATGATGATCGCCGACACCGCCCCAAGCGTTCCCGAGATCACGTACGCCCACGCCACGACCGCCTTCGTCTTGATGCCGGCGTAGCGAGCGGCCTCCTCGTTGCGCCCGATGGCGACGAGGTGACGGCCGAACACCGAGCGATGCAGCAGCACCCACGCGGCCAGCGCGACGATCACCAACAGCACGAACGGCATCGGAACGCCGCCGATACTTCCGGAGGCGATCGTTCGCATCCACTCGAATCCTTGACCGGTGCCGAATCCCTTGGTGGCATCGCGCGCGATGTAGCGCGCCGCCCCGCGGTAGAGCAGCAGTCCGCAGAGTGTGACGATGAACGGTTGCAGCTGCAGCCGCGTCACCAGCAGGCCGTGTGCGGCGCCGAGGGCGGCGCCGGTGGCGAGCGCCGCGACGAGTGCGAGCGCCGGAGGCCAGTGCCACTCGACCAGCATCATCGACAGCAGCACGCCAAGCAGCGCGCACATGGAACCGACCGACAGATCGATGCCGCCGGTGATGATGACGAGACCAACGCCGATGCTGAAGATGCCGTAGGTGCCGACCAGCCGGCTGACGTTCTGCAGGTTGTCGAGGCTGAGGAATTGCGGGCTGGCCACCGCCACGAGCGCACACAGGACCGTGAGCAGCAACGCAACGGCGAGATCTTTTCTGGTCATGGTGCGGTGAGGCGGCGGCGCTCAGGCCACCGCCAGCTGCATGATCGATTGCGGCGTGCAGTCGAGGCGGTCCAGCACACCGGTGACACGACCATCGTGCATGACTGCCACGCGATCGCACTCGGTCACGATTTCCTCCAGGTCGCTGCTGATCAGCAAAACGGCTGCGCCCTGGTCTGCGAGCCGCCGGATCAGCCGGTGGATGTCTGCCTTCGCGCCGACGTCCACGCCCTGCGTCGGCTCATCGAACACGATCGCGCGCGGCCCCAGTGCGAGCCACTTGCCGAGCACGACTTTCTGCTGGTTGCCGCCGCTCAAGGTGCCGACCGCCGCTTCGATCGATGGTGCTTTCACGGTGAGATTGTTCACGATCTCCCGCGCCGCAGCGGACTCGGCACGGCGATTTACGAGGCCCAGGCGCGAAAGGGCGGAGAGATTCGGCAGCGTGAGGTTCTCGCGCACGCTCATCGCCGCGATCACTCCGTGGCCACGCCGATCCTCCGGCACCAGGCAGATGCCGTGACGGATCGCATCGCGAGGAGTCGCAATCGAGACCGGCGCGCCATCGAGCAGCACGCGGCCGGACAGTCGCGGCGCGAGGCCGCACACCGCTTCTGCCAATTCCGAGCGGCCGGCGCCGATCAATCCGGCGATTCCGAGCACTTCACCGCCATGCACCGCGAGCGATACCTCCACGTCGGGATGGCGTGCGCTGCGCACGCGATCGATCTGCAACCGCGGCGTGCGGGATCGATCCGGCGCGACCGAAGCCTGTCGACGCGACGCGTATTCCGACTCGAGTGCGCGCCCGACCATCAAGTGCACGAGGCGGTCGCGACGAATCTCGCCGCGAGCCAGCGTGCCGGCATTTCGGCCATCGCGGAGCACGACGACGCGATCGGCGATCGCTTCGACCTCTGCCAGCCGGTGCGAGATGTAGACGATGGCGGTGCCACGTGCCCGCAACTGCTTCAGGACCCCGAACAGCCGTTCGGCATCGTCGACGCCGAGACTCGCCGTCGGTTCATCGAGGATCAGGATGCGCGCATCGACCGAGAGTGCCCGTGCGATGGCGACGAACTGCTGCTGCGCCGTCGGCAGCCGGCCGACGATCGCGCGCGGCGCGATCGCCGCACCGATGCGCGACAGATGCTGCGCGGCCTGCTGCTCCATGCGCGCGCGGTCGAGCAGGCGCAGCGGACCGGCACGATGTGGCTCGCGTCCCAGGAAGATGTTGCCGGCGACATCGAGCGTGTCGATCATCTCCAGTTCCTGGTGAATGACGGCGACGCCGAGCCGATCCGCGCTGCTGGGCCGATCGATGATCACCGGTGCGCCATCGATGCGGATTTCGCCCGCATCGGGCCGATGCACGCCGGCAAGAATCTTCATCAACGTCGACTTGCCAGCTCCGTTCTCGCCGACCAGCGCGACGATCTCTCCTCGCTCGATCGCGAAGTCCACCTGGTCCAGCGCGACAACGCCAGGAAAGCGTTTGCCGATCGAGTGCATCTGGAGTACAGGATCCACAGTCAATGAGCGACTCCGGTGTGGTGACGTGGGAGCAGCGATGGCACCCGCTCCGCGAAGAGTGGGTGATTGTCGCGGCCCATCGCAACGATCGGCCGTGGCACGGCGAACGCACGACGGCTCCCGCGACGCGCCCGCCAGCATACGTCGAGGACTGCTTTTTGTGTCCCGGAAACCGACGCGTGAGCGGTGCGTGCAATCCGCAGTACCGTTCGGTGTTCGTATTCGACAACGATCATCCGTGTGTTGGCCCCGACGCGCCGCCGTCGCTCGCGGCCGCACCGGGAATCTACCGCAATTCACCAGCGAACGGTATCGCCCGCGTCGTGTGCTACTCGCCGCGTCACAACGTCACGCTGGCGGAGCTCGAGTCGAGCGAGATCCTGACGCTGCTGATCGCGTGGCGTGAGCAGTACGTCGATCTCGGGGCCAGACCCGAGGTGCGGCACGTGCTGATCTTCGAGAACAAGGGCGAGGTGGTCGGCGTCTCGAACCCGCATCCGCACGGACAGATCTACGCCACGAACTTCGTGTTCAAGACGATCGAAACCGAGGTCGCGGCGAGCCGGCGGTATTACGCGGAGCACCGGCGCGCGTTGTTCCAGGACATCATCCGCTCGGAGCTGGAGGACGGCCGGCGCGTGCTGGCGGAAACGGGGTCGGCGATCGTGTTCATGCCGTACTTCGCGCGCTACGCCTACGAGTGCTACGTTGCGCCGAGGGAGGCGCACTCGAGCCTCGCGACGATGACCGATGGCGAGCTGGCCGATCTGGCCGCGTCGCTGAAATGGTTGCTCGTCCGCTACGACAACCTCTGGCAGATGTCGTTTCCGTACGTGCTGGCCCTCCACCAGGCGCCCACCGATGGCGGCGACTATTCCGGTTTCCACGTTCACATCGAGTGTCACCCCCCGCTGCGAAAGCCGCAGCTGCTGAAGTACCTGGCAGGTCCCGAGATCGGCGGCGGCAACTTCCTCAGTGACACGCTGCCCGAGGTGAAGGCGGAGGAACTGCGAGCGCTTCCCGCTGTTCACTATCGTGCCTCTGATGCGTAGTCCACAGGCACTGCTTGCGCCATTGCTGGAATGGCATGGGCGCGTTCGGGATGCGGTCGTCGCTGCGACGGAGCGGCAGGCCGTCGACGCGCTCGCTGTTGTCGATCGCGATGGCGAGGGCGACACGATTTACGCGATCGATGTCATCAGCGAGACCGTGATCGAACACCTCGCGACGGCTCTCGGCCGCGAGCACTCGCTCGTACTCGTCGCCGAGGGGCTGCCGGGCGGATACCGATGTGTTCCGGAAGGGATCGACGAGAGCACTGCAGCCTGGCGCATGATCGTCGATCCGATCGACGGCACGCGCGGTTTGATGTACCAGAAGCGCAGCGCGTGGATTCTCACCGGCGTCGCGCCCAATCGCGGCCCGTCGACCTCGCTGCGCGACATCGTCCTTGCCGTGCAGACGGAGATCCCGCTGGTCAAACAGCACCTGACGGATCAGCTGTGGGCTGTGCGCGGCGGCGGCGTCGAGGCTGTGAGATTGAACCGGTTGACGGGTGAGCAGGTGCCGCTACGGCTGCGTCCCTCAACTGCGGGCAGCATCGCTCACGGCTTTTCCACGGTGGCCCGCTTCTTCCCCGGGGCACGCGATGTGTTGGGTGAAGTCGATGAAGCAATTGTGCGAGGGGCGCTTGGTGCGCAGCCTGAAGGCAAGGCGCTCTGCTTCGAGGATCAGTACGCATCGACCGGCGGACAGTTGTACGAGTTGATCGCAGGCCACGATCGCTTTATCGCCGATTTGCGACCGCTGACGATCGCTACGCTCGTCGAACGCGGACTGGCGCGTCCGCTGACCTGCCATCCCTACGACATCTGTTGCGCGCTGATTGCCGAAGAGAGTGGCGTCATCGTGACCGACCCGTCTGGTCATGCCCTTGACGCGCCGCTGAGCGTTGATGCCGACGTGGCGTGGGTCGGCTACGCAAACCAGAAGATCCGCGCCCTCATGGAACCGCTGCTGCAGCAGGAGCTGCGAGCGCGTGGCTGGATCGCGATCGATCAACATGAGCGACACGACTGATCTGTCGCGATTCGTCGACCGGCTGCGCATCGAGCGCCGCTTCGAACCTGGCGCGCGGATCGCGATTGCGCGTGCCCCCGGGCGGCTCGATGTCATGGGCGGCATCGCGGATTACTCCGGTTCGCTCGTTCTCCAGCGGCCGATCGCGGAGGGCACCTGTGCGGCGGTGCAAGGAATCGATCGGCCTGCCATCGAACTGGTTAGCATCGGCCGCCCGGCGCTCGATATCTCCATTGCGACATTGCTCCGCGACGACGAGCCGATCGACTACGAGACCGCCAAGCAACGCTTCGGGCGCGGGGATCAACACTGGGCGGCGTACATCGTCGGCGTGTTCCTCGTGCTCGCCCGCGAACGTGAACGACGACTCTCGGGGGCGCGCGTGGTGATCGGCTCGGACGTACCGGAGGGGAAAGGCGTGAGCTCTTCGGCGGCCCTTGAAACCGCCGTCATGCAGGCCGCGGTGTGTGCGTTCAACGTCCCAATCGCTCCGCGCGACATCGCACTCCTGTGTCAACAAGCCGAAAACCTCGTGGCCGGCGCGCCGTGCGGCGTGATGGACCAGATGACGTGCGTCTTTGGTGTGCCCGACGCGCTGATGGCGCTGCTATGCCAACCCGCCGAACTGCAGGCATCCGTTCCGCTCCCGGGCGATCTGGCGGTGTGGGGCATCGACTCAGGGGAGCGCCACGTCGTCAGCGGCGCCGACTACGCTTCAGTACGGTGCGCGGCGTTCATGGGCCTGAGAATTCTTGCCGATCATCTGCGCGTTCCTGACGGGTACCTTGCCAATGTCGACCCGGCGGAGTTCGAACGCGTCGCCTCACAATTGCCGGAGCAGTTGAGCGGCGAGGAGTTCCTCGCGCACGACGGCGCCACTTCAGACACCGTGACGAAGGTGGTACGCGAGCGGACATACCTGGTCCGCGTTGCGACCGCACACCCGATCGAAGAGCGCCGGCGGGCCGAGACGTTCCGCCGGTTATTGCTGGATTCGTGCGGTGATGAATCGGGTGCCCGGTTGGGCACGCTGATGTACGAATCGCACGCGAGCTACGGCCGGTGTGGACTCGCATCTCCCGGCACCGATCGTCTCGTGGCACTCGTGAAGTCCGCGGGGCCCGATGCTGGTTTGTATGGTGCGAGGATAACGGGCGGCGGCAGCGGCGGAACAGTCGCTGTCCTCGGCCGGCCCGACGCCTCACACGCGCTCGCAGGCATCGCCGATCAGTACGAGCGGGACACCGGCTATCGACCGTACGTCTTCACCGGCTCGTCGCCCGGTGTTGCGGCTGTGGGCGCCCAGGTCGTGACGGTTTAGAACGAAATTTGACATGTTGCATCACCCGCGGTATGTCCACCCGTGATATTCGAGGCCGCTATGAACACGTGTGTTGCGCGGCAGTACGCCGCATTCGTCCTTTGCCTGCTGTTCGCGAGCGCCGGCTGCAGTCAACCGGCGACAAATCCCGCTGGAACGTCGAAGACGATCCGGCTCGCCTTCGTGACCAACAACTCGGCGGATTTCTGGACGATCGCGCGGCGAGGCGTCGAGAAGGCCGATTCGGAGCTTGCCGATGTCGAGACGGAGTTCCGGCTGACCTCCGACGGCACCGCCGCCGAACAGCAGCGGATCATCGACGATCTGCTGACCAAGCGCGTGGCTGGCATCGCGATCTCGCCAGTCGATCCAGCCAACCAGGTCGCGATGATCGATGCTGCCGCGAAGCAGGCGATCGTCTTCACGCAGGACAGCGACGCTCCGCAGTCGCAGCGCACCCTGTACATCGGCACCGACAACCTCGCCGCTGGACGTCAGGCGGGTCAGCTCATTCGCGACGCGATTCCCGGAGGGGGAAACGTGATGCTCTTCGTTGGCAAGCTGGACGCGCAGAACGCGCGCGAGCGCGTGCAGGGCATTCGCGACGCACTCGCCGGATCGAAAATCCGCATCCTGGACGTCCGCACGGACGATGTGGACGACGTGAGGGCAAAGGCGAACGCGGCCGACACCCTCGTGCGCTACCCGGACGTGAAGGGGCTCGTCGGCCTGTGGAGCTACAACGGCCCGGCGATCCTCAACGCCGTGCGTGAAGCCGGCAAACTCGGCAAGGTGAAGATCATCGCCTTCGACGAGGCGGACGAGACGCTTGCCGGAATCAGCGCCGGCGCGATTGAGGGGACGATCGTCCAGCAGCCGTATGAGTTCGGCTATCAGGCGATTCAGAAGATGGCGCAGGCGGCGCGCGGCGATCGCTCCTTCATTCCAGCGTCCAAACAGATCATCGTCCCGACGATCATCGTGAACCGAGGCAATGTCGAGCCGTTCACCAAGCGGATCAACGAGCTTCGCGGACGCAGTCAGTAGGAGAATCGCATGACGTCATCCTTCGATCGCCGGGCATTTCTCTCAGGGTTGGGCAAAGCCGGAGCCGCGCTTGCGGCGGAATCGTGGCTCGAGGCGATCGGCTACGCGCAGGTCGGCCGCGGGCCAGCGCGCGTCAGGATCCAGCTCCCAGTCGCCCCCGACTTCGATCGGCGGGTGCTCGGATCATTTCTGGAACATCTCGGCCGCGCGATCTACACCGGCGTCTATCAACCCGGGTCGCCGCTGGCGGACGCGCACGGGTTCCGCCGCGACATCGCGCAGGAGGTGAAGGAACTGGGCGTGCCGATCGTGCGCTACCCGGGTGGCAACTTCGTCTCCGGCTACAACTGGCTTGACGGGGTCGGGCCGAAAGCGCAACGCCCAGCCGTGCTCGATCGCGCGTGGAATTCGACGGAGACGAATCAGTTCGGCACCAACGAATTCGTCGAGTGGTGCCGTCTGACCGGCAGCGAGCCGCTGCTCGGGCTCAACTTCGGCACCGGCTCCGCGGAAATGGCGGTCGCGCTCGTCGAGTACTGCAACCTCGAACGCGGAACGAAGTGGAGTGAGCTGCGCCGCTCGCATGGCTATGCGCAACCGCACGGCGTCAAGTACTGGTGCCTTGGCAACGAGATGGACGGCCCATGGCAGATCGGGCAGCTCCAGTCGCGCGAGTACGGGCGGAAGGCGCGCGATGCGGCCAAGCAGATGCGCGTGATCGACCGCGATCTGCGGTTGATCGCATGCGGCTCCAGCGGCACGCAGATGCCGCAGTACCTCGTGTGGGATCGCGAGGTACTCGAAGAGTGCTATGACATGGTCGACGGCCTGTCCCTGCACGCGTATTACGGCAATACCCAGCCGCTGACTGGAAACAACGTTGGCCGCTATCTGGCCATGAACCTCGACATGGATCGGCAGATTCGCGAGAGCGCTGCCGTCTGCGACTACGTGCAGGGGCTCCGCAAGTCGAGCAAGCGGCTCTGGCTCTCGTTCGACGAATGGAACGTCTGGTACCGCGCTCGCAGTGGTACCGCCACAGACGGGCAGCGGCAGGTCGCGCCGAAGCTGCTCGAGGAGGTTTACAACCTCGAGGATGCGCTGCTGGTCGGCGGGTTCGTCAACACGCTGCTGCGCAATTCGGATCGTGTGCGGGTCGCGTGCCTCGCGCAGCTCGTCAACGTGATCGCGCCGCTCGTGACAAACGAGAAAGGTGTGCTGCGCCAGAGCATCTTCTATCCGTACTCGTGGGCGCTGAAGTATGCGAAGGGGCGTGTGCTGGACATGCGCGTCGAGTCTGAGATGTATCCCATTCGCGCCGCCGGTCTGCAGGCGGACTTCGCCCGCAACGAACAGGTGCCGTTCGTCGACGTCGTCGCAACGCTCGACGCTCCGAATGGGCAGGCCGCTGTGCTGATGTTGAATCGCGACACCAGTGGTGAGCGCGAGGTCGTGCTCGAATGGAACGACATCAAACCGTCGCGAGTCCTCGCGCACGAGACGCTCACCGGGCCGGATCTGAAAGCCTTCAACACGTTCGACGCGCCGCGAAAAGTTGCGCCGCAGCGACTGGAGCCGCCCGCTGCCGCGAGCCGGATGACGTTCAAGCTGCCGGCCGCCTCGTATACCGTCGCGCACCTCGCGGTGGGCGCCTGAAGGAGCACACGCGCAATGGCTGATGCGGAACCGTTCGGCACCGTCGATGGACAACCCGTGCAGTTGTACCGGCTGCACAGCAAAAACGGTGTCGAGGTGAGTGCGTGCACGTACGGTGCAGCGATCACGTCCATACTCGCGCCGGGTCGTGACGGCACCCGTGCCGACGTCGTGCTCGGGTTCGACTCGGTCGCGCCATACCTGTCACAGACCGCTTTTCTCGGAGCAGTCGTCGGCCGCTATGCGAACCGGATCGCGCGCGCCCGGTTCGTGCTCGACGGCGTCACGTATCAGCTCAAGCCGAATGACGGGATGAACCTGCTGCATGGCGGCGCGCGCGGTTTCGACAAGCGGCTCTGGAGCGCGGCCCCGTTCACCCGCAGCGGTAATCAGGGCGTGCGATTTACCCGAGCGAGCCCGGCGGGTGAAGAGGGATTCCCGGGAACGTTGCAGGTCGTCGTCGAGTACGAGCTCACCGCTGCCGGCGCGCTGCACTGCTCGTTCACCGCGGAGACCGACGCGCCCACGATCGTCAACATGGCGCAGCATGCGTATTTCAATCTGTCCGGCACGTCGATGCCGGTTCTCGATCATGAGGTCACGATCGCCGCCAGCCGCTACACGCCGGTGGACGCCAATCTGATTCCTACCGGCATGCTGGCCCCCGTGGAAGGAACGCCGTTCGACTTCCGCACACCGCGGCGCATCGGCGATCGAATCGACGACGAGCATCCGCAACTGCGGTTCGGACGCGGGTACGATCACAACTGGGTGCTCGATCGCAATCGGCCGGCGCCCGACGATCGCTCGCTCGCATACGCAGCAACCGTGCGCCATGCGCGCAGCGGCCGGCGTCTCGACGTCTTCACGACCGAGCCGGGCATGCAGTTCTATTCAGGCAACTTCCTGGATGGCACGCTGCACGGCGCGCAGGGCTTTTACCTCCGACGCTCTGGTCTGTGTCTGGAGACGCAGAAGTTCCCGGACGCGCCCAATCACCCGGAATTCCCAACTGCCGTCGTGCGCCCGGGACAGCGTTACCGCGCGAGCACGACCTTCGCCTTCAGTCACGAATAATTCGTCGCGCATCCGACATCGGAGTGGAGTGCGGGGCACGAAACGATGATCCAGCCAGCGGCATTGTGCCGATTCATCGCGGCACCTGATCCCGATGTTCGCGTCGGGTTGGTGGACGGGGAATCGGTCGGCGATCTGACGGCCATCGGAGTGCATCGCCTACACGACCTGCTCGAGCGCGCTGATCTCCGCGAACAGATCGCTCGTGCCCGGCGCGCCGGCCTGCCGGAGCGGCCGCTCGACCAGGTGCGCCTGCTGACACCGGTGGAATCGCAGGAAATCTGGGCGGCCGGCGTCACGTATTTGCGCAGCAAGCAGGCGCGCATGGAGGAGTCGGACTTCAGCGCGCGCGCCTACGATCACGTCTACGAGGCGCCCCGTCCGGAGATCTTCTTCAAAGCGATGCCCGGCAAAGTGGTTTCGCCAGGAGAGGCTGTCGGCATTCGCCGCGATGCGCGATGGAACGTGCCCGAGCCGGAGTTGACCCTCGTCATCAACTCATCGCGATCGATCGTCGGGTTCACGATCGGCAACGACATGAGCTCGCGCGACATCGAGGGTGAGAATCTGCTCTATCTTCCGCAAGCGAAGATTTACACCGGTTCCTGCGCGATCGGCCCGTGTGTGATCGTCGGTGCGGACGAACAGGCCGCGCGTCAGTGGACGATCCGGCTCGAGATCGATCGCGACGGTGCGGCGGTGTTCGCGGGCGAGACGCGCGTCGATCAGATCAAGCGCAGGTTCGACGACCTCGTCGAGTACCTGTTCCGATCGCAGGCGTTTCCGCGCGGCGCGATGCTGATGACGGGCGCCGGCATCGTTCCACCGGATGCATTCACGCTCGCCGAGGGCGATCGCGTGCGCATCACGATCTCGGGCATCGGCGTATTGGAGAACATGGTGCGCGTCGTGTAGATCACTTGCGCGGGAGCGCGTACGCGATCCAGCCGAGCGGCGCATCACCGGGTCCGGCACCACGAGGCGGCGTGCTCGCTGCGGGCACGAGCAAGTACTGACGGCCGGCCATCTCGTACATGACGGGCGAGCCGACGAAGTCGCCACCGAAGCGCGACGACCACACCTGACGGCCGCTGTCGGTATCCCACGCGCGAATGTGATTGTCGCGGCCGGCGCCGAACAGCAGACCGGACGCGGTCACGATCACGCCGTTGACGAGGCCGGGTGCTCCTGTACCTGTGATGCCTCGTGCGGCCAGCTCCGGGTCGTCCCCGAAGCCGACGCGCCACTTGATCGCCGGCGCATTGAGGTCGTACTTCACGATCGACGTGAACGGCGGCGCAATGCGATTGGCGACCGTGTTGTACTCGTTGATCACGGGGCGCTCGTACCGCGGGACGCCATCCGGGTACGGCGGCAGCTGGCCACGTCCGCGTCCAGCGGGGACATCAGGGCGCGTCCATGCCGATCCCGATCCGACGATCAGCTCCGGCGGAGCGCCCGATCCAGCCGGCGCCGCGCCGCGCCCGCGTCCGCCTGCTCCCTGCCCGCGACCAGGGGGCGGGGCCGTCAACAGTGCGACCAGCGCATCGACGTCGGCAGTCGCGAGATGCGGAAAGGTCGGCATCCGTCCTTTGCCGGCGGCAATCACTGTTCGAATCTGTTGCGCGTTGAAACGCGGCGCGCCTGCGGCCACGTTGTTCGCCGGGTCCGTCGCCGCATACACGAGTGACGGCACGCTGTCCGATCCGAGTCGATCGGGACCGTGACACGTCTGGCAGTTCTGCTGATAGAGAACCTGGCCCGGTGGCTGCGGCGGGCCACCGCGTCCAACCGTTTCACCTGGTCGCAGCAGTCGAAGAATCCCGGGGTTGTCGTGACTGACGACGTAGACCGCGCCGGTCGTGGGCTCGGACGTCATGCCGCCGAACAGCACTCCGCCGTTGCTCGTGGGAACGTGCACCGTATCGGAGTAGTTGATCGGCGTGAACAGACCAAGATTCTTCGCCGCAGCCAGTCGCGCTTTGAAGCGGGCGGCTTCGTCTGCGGACAGATACGGACTGATGTCCGCAGCCCCGAACGATTGACGCGCATGCGGCGGTGGGTTGGTGGGAAACGGCTGCGTCGGCCAGCTGTGCTCGCCCGCCATGTCGGACGCGGGCACCGGTCGTTCTTCGATCGGCCAGATCGGCTCGCCGCTGACGCGGTCGAATACGTACAGCCACGTGGTCTTGGCACCAACCACGACCACGTCGCGCATGCGGCCGTCGTATCGAATCGTGGTCAGTTGCGGCGCGGCGCTTGGATCGAGATCCCACAGATCGTGGTGGACGAACTGGAAGTGCCACAGTCGTTTTCCCGTGCGTGCGTCGAGCGCGACGATCGACGTTCCGAACAGGTTGCTGCCGGTGCGATCGGCGCCGTAGAAGTCATACGTCGGCGACCCGAGCGGGATGTAGACGATGCCTCGACCGGGGTCGATCGTCATCTCGCCCCAGTTGTTCACGCCGCCGATGTATTTCCACGCGTCCTTCGGCCAGGTGTCGTAGCCGAATTCGCCGGGCCGCGGCACGGTGTGGAAGGTCCACACCAGTTTGCCGCTGACCACGTCGTAGGCGCGGATGTCGCCGGGCGGCGACATGTAGCCTTCGCCCGTGGCGCTGCCCACGATGACGAGGTTCTGGAAGACCTCGCCTGGAATACTCGACTGGATGTTGCCGATGCTCTCCGGATCGCGGCCATCGAGCCCGACGCGCAGATCGACGACACCGTTGGTGCCGAAGGTCATGATCGACTTGCCAGTCGTTGCCTCGATCTCCTGGAGCAGGCTGTTGATCGCGAAGATGAGACGCTGCTCGCCCCCGTCGGCACTCTCCCAGTAATTCATGCCGCGGGTAGTCATCCCGGTCATGTTCTCGCGCACCCATCGCTCTTGTCCGGTCGCGGCGTCGAGAGCGACGAGCGAGCCGTTGCGGCCGCGTCCGTAGATCACGCCGCGGACGACGATCGGACTGCTGCCCGCATCGCCGAACGGGTACGTCCAGGCCACCTGCAGTTGCCTCACGTTGCGTCGCGTGATCTGTGACGAGGGGAAAAAGCGCGAGTTGTCCGGCCCATTGCCGTAGCCTGTCCACCATGTGCCGGTGGGCGACTGTGCCCTCGGTGTCGCGATCGCGGACGCGCACGCCGCCAGGGCAGCGAGGGCCAGCAAGTACCGCCACGAGTGCGTTGTGCGATGGCGCATGGCCCCGTATCATAGCCGCGCGCACGTGCCGTTGCGCATTGTGCAACAGCATGTGCAGATTTTCGACGCGGCCGCGCGTCATTGCGGTTAGGATTGCGCGCGAGGACCGACAATGAAACACACGCTCGTGCTCGTCATCCTCGCGGCCATCGCGATCATTCCCCTGCGCGCGCAGAGTCCCGCGGGCGCAGGGACGTTGTCGCAGCGGATTGCGCACACGGATCCAGCGGCGTATCGGCCGTCGGCAGCCGTGCACGGCGGCGCCGGCACGATGTCGTTCACCGCGTTGCTGAATCGCGGCGCCGTCACGCCCGAGTTCAACTTCCTGCACCGCGGCGTGATTCCCGCGGGCGCCGGTATCGGCCATCACTTCCACAACGTCGTGGAGGAGATGTTCGTCATCCTCGACGGCGAAGCCCAGTTCACGATCGACGGGCGCACCGCCACTGTCAAAGGACCGGCCGGCGTGCTCTGCCGGACGGGGCACTCGCATGCGATCTACAACCCGGGGCCCGCGCCGGTGCAGTGGATGAATCTGAATGTCTCGCTCGTCGCCGGCGTCTACGACAACTTCGATCTCGGCGACACGCGCGTCGGCGCGGCGCTCGATGCGATTCCCACGTTCATGACCATGCGACTCGACAAGGCGATGCTGCGAGCGCCGGGCGCACGCGGGCGAGGGGCAGCGACTCCGCCGCCGGATCCGAAAGCGATTCTGTCGCGCCGCGTGCTGGCACCCGCGGTGTTCTCGACAACATGGGGCTATATCGATCACGTGCTCGTCCCTCCCGGTACGACCACTCCGGAACTGCCGCATGACAGCGTCGGCGAGGCGTATTACGTGCTGGGCGGCGATGGCACGATCAGCGTCAAGGGTGCGACATCGGGAACGGCACCCGTTCGTGCGGGGGATGCGATCCCGATCCGCCTCGGCGAGTCGAGTCAATTCACCAACGGCGGTTCGCTGCCGCTCGAACTGTTCGTCATGGGCGTGGCGAAGGACATGGCGGCGAAGACGCAGTTATTGACGGCCGCACCGCGCTGAGCGCGAGCGGCGACATCTGGAGGGCACGTGAACAGACGGGGAATCCTGCGCTCGGTGTATGTCGCGGCCGCGGCACTTGGCCTGGGCCGCTTTGCCGCACCGGCGCAGGCGCAGACCAAGCACATTCGGCTCTACGTGGAAATGGACGTCCCGGCGACGCACGAGCGCGAGATGCTCGACGCGTTCCACAACACATTCGTTCCCGAAGCGGTCAAACACGACGGATACATCCGGGTGAAGATGCTGAAGCGCCGCACCGTTGTCCAGGGGACCGTGCCCGAGGCGCACAACTATCGCTTCGAGCTCGAGTTCGAGAGCGAGGAGCTTCGACAGAAATGGATCGCGTCGGCCGGCCACCAGCGCGTATGGCCGCTCGTCGAGCGGACGATGAAGACGCAGAAGGATTACCCGGTCGTGCTGTACGACGAGGTCTGACGCGACCGATTGGCGATCAGCCGGAGAGCGACGCGCTGATGGTGTGCGCCGTCTTCTTCACTTCATCCGCGGCGCGCGCGATCCCGCGGGCGTTCAGGCGCGTCACCGGCGAGGAGATGCCGACGGACGCGACGATTTCGCCGTCCGGATCGCGGATCGGTGCCGCGATGCATCTCACTTCCTCCATATACTCGCCATCGTCGAGCGCGAATCCCTCGACACGAACCTGCGCGCAGACGCGGGCGAGACTCGTCAGCGATTTCACGGTTGCGCGGGTGTAGACCCGCAGCGGCGCCCGTCCAAGCAGGTGCCTCAAGGCGGACAGATCGCAGTCGGCGAGCAGTGCCTTGCCGTGGGCCGTGCAGTGCAGCGGCGCGAATTCGCCGGTCTGCCCCGCGACCGAGACCACCTGGCCGGTCGGGATCTGGTGGTCGATGAAGAACACCTCGACGCCCTCGCGAACCGCGAAGTGCGACGTCTCGCCCAGCGTCGTGGTGAGCCCCTGCAAGTAGTGGTGAAAGAACGTCGCGAGCACATTGCGGCCGTAGCGTCGCGACAACCGCCACGCCGTGGGGCCCAGGATGTAGTCCTTGCTGCCCTTAGGATTGGCCAGGAATCGCCGCTGCCGCAGCGTGTTCGCGAGCCGGAAGACGCTGCTGCGGTCGATGCCGATCAGATCGGTGAGCTGCTTCAGAGGCACGGGCTGCGACGAAGCCGCAACGGCTTCGAGAATCGCCAGGCCGCGGTCGAGACTCTGGATCGCCGGTGTGTCGTGGATCGCTTTGCCGTTCATCGTCGCCGAGGGGTGATGATGCCAAGGATACCTCGGAAGCGACGCGAACTTTGCCGTTGTTTTTGCCGCGCGACCAATGCTAACGTCCGCCGCACCAAGCCGCGATGCAATGGCTGTTTCACTATACGCAACGGTAACGGCGATGCCGCTGAGCCGCCGTAGCTTCGCCGCCGTGGTCTCGGCGGTCGCGATGGCGTCGGTCGCCGCGCCAGTGCAGTGGCCCGCGTTCGCGTCAATCCCCGGCGTCGCGGCACAGACTGTCGCGCTCAAGGACCTCGTGCCCCGCGGGTGGTTGATCGGCGCTGCGCTCAATCAAAACCAGAGTGACGGCCGCGACACCGTCGCCGTCGATCTCATCACGCGACAGTTCAACACCATCAGCCCGGAGAACCTGCTCAAGTTTCAGAGTCTCCATCCCGAGCCCGATCGGTTCACATTCGATGCGGCCGATCGCTACGTGGCATTCGGGCGCGATCGCGGAATGACGGTGATCGGTCACAACCTCGTCTGGCATTCGCAGACGCCGCGATGGGTGTGGGACGGCCCCGGCGGCGCGCTCGCCGATCGCGCGACGATGCTGGCGCGGATGCGTACGCACATCATGACCGTCGTCGGGCGTTACGCGGGCACCATTCGCGGCTGGGACGTCGTGAACGAAGCACTGAACGAGGACGGCACGCTGCGTGACTCGCCCTGGCGACGTGGCATCGGCGACGACTACATCGCGCGGGCGTTCGAGTTCGCGCACGACGCCGATCCGAAGGCGGAGCTCTATTACAACGACTACAACCTCGCGACCCGGCCCGAGAAACGCGCCGGCGCCATTCGCATCGTCAACGAGCTGCAGCAGCGCGGCATCCGTATCGATGCGGTCGGCGAACAGGGACATTGGCGGCTCGACACGCCCACGCCCGCAGAACTCGATCAGGCGATCCGCGAGCTGCGCGCAACTGGTGTCAAGGTGATGATCACGGAGCTGGACGTCAACCTGCTGCCGCCGGCAGGACCGGCGGCGCGCGGCCAGCCTCCCTCGCCCGAATCGAACCCCTACGCGAACGGTCTGCCCGACGATATGCAGCAGGCGCTCGCGCGCTATTACGCGGACGCGTTCCGGGTGTTGCTGAAGCATCGCGACGACGTCAGCCGCATCACTTTCTGGGGCGTCAGTGACGCCGACTCGTGGCTGAACCGCGGGCGCGTGAACCACCCGTTGCTGTGGGATCGGCAGCGCCATCCCAAGCCGGCGTTCGATCGCGTCGTCGCCGTGTTGAGCGCTCAGTAGGAGTTGGAGATCTCGATCGGAAGCGGCGTTCTCAGGTTGAGTATTGGAGGAGACCGTATGCGACGGACGTTATGGCTTTGTGTGCTCGCGGCCCTGCTGCCGCTCGGCGCGCGTGCGCAGGAGACGCGCGGCAATATCTCCGGTACCGTTCGCGATCCGCAGGGCGTGGTGCCAGGCGCGTCGATCACGATCACCAACGTCGACACCAACATCAGTCAGCACCTCCTGACCAACGAGTCCGGCTATTACGAGGCGCCGCTGCTCAACCCAGGCAACTACACCGTCACGGTCGAAATGACCGGGTTCCGCAAGGCGACGCGCGCGAACATCGCGCTCGGCGTCGGCCAGCAGGTGAGCGTGCCGTTCACGCTGGAGGTGGGCGCGATCAGCGAAGAGGTCGTGGTCCGCGCCGAGACCCCGCTGCTCGATACGACATCGGCCACGTCGGGCGCGAACTTCGACACGCACCTCGTCGAAGCGCTGCCGATGTTTTCGAACATGCCGATCACGCTGTCGCGATTCTCGCCGAGCGTGAACGTCAACGATCAGCAGACGCAGGTGTCGCAGGGCTACGTCGACAACACGTCGCTCTCCGCGGGATCCGGGCTCGGCCTGCCGCTCGGCGGCACGCAGCCGTTCCCTCCGACGTTCGGTGGCAACAACTACACGCTCGACGGCGCCAACAACAACGGCAGCAGCCGCCGCATCGCCGCCTCGCCGAACTCCGACATGATCCAGGAGATGCGCGTCGAATCGTCGAACTTCGAGGCGTCGGTCGGTCACGGCCTCGGCCTGCAGATCTCGATGATGACACGCGCGGGCACCAACCGGCAGCGGGGCACGGTCAACTATCAGTACTGGACGAACAAGCTGAATTCACTGACCGAGCAGCAGAAGTCGACCTTCGACGACCGGGCGAAGAGCGAATTCGAGCAGGGGCGCTCGCATAATCTCTCGCTGACCTCCGGCGGTCCGGTGGTGATTCCCGGCGTGATCGACGGCCGCGGCAAGCTGTTCTACTTCGCGAACTACTCATTAGCCAACGATGCGATCCCCGGCAAGATCCAGGGATCGATCACCGTGCCCGCGAATGAGAAGCACCTGCAGGGCGACTTCTCCGACCTGCTCAGACTGCCCAACCCGGCGCAGTATCAGATCTACGATCCGCTGACGACGCGGCCCGATCCGACCAACCCGTCGCGAATGATCCGCGATCCGTTTGTGAACAACATCATTCCGCGCGATCGCATCTTCAACGCGGACGGCACCTACAAGAATCCTCTGATGAACCTGTACTCGAAGATGGTGCCCAAACCGAATCAGAACTTCGTCGAAAGCGGACAGCAACCGACTGGCAACTTCTATCAAGGCGGTCAGCCCGATTCGCCAAAGAGCCAGCAGTACGGTTTCCGGCTCGACTTCAACCCCTCGGCGAGGGATCGCTTCTTCTTCCGTACGAGTGGCATCACCTTCCTCGAGTATGTGAGCGACTGGACGTACAACGCGCCGGATCCTGCGCTGCGAATCCACTCGGCGGATCGGTCGCGCTATCAGTGGTCGTACACCGGCACGTGGACGCGCGTGATGGGCGGCACCACCGTGCTCGACACCTCAATCGCGACCAATCGCTTCAACCAAATCGACGAGTTCCGCGGGCTTCACGACTACAAGCCGAGCGACGTCGGCCTGCCGTCGTATCTCGACGAGTTCTGCTCCGCGAACGGCGGCTGCACGCTTCCCTCGGTCACCATCGGCGGGCTCGGCGGCTATCAGGGTTTCGGCGGCGGGTTGTCGGACGGCGACACCGCGACGCACATACAAGGACAATCGTCCATTTCGTCGGTGAAAGGCCGGCACACGCTGCATGGAGGCATCGACATCCGCCGTGCACAACGCGACCGCACCGGCGGCGGCAACCGATCGGGGCAACTGACCTTCGATCGTACGTATACCCGTCAGTTCAGCGACGAGAGCACATTGACGCCGAGCAACCTCGGGCTGTCGTTGGCTGCGTTCGAGCTCGGATTGCCGACGTCAGCGTCGATCAACAACACCTTGACCTCGACGTTCAGCAATTACTGGACGGGCGCGTTCGGGCAGGATACGTGGCGAATGGGCCGGCTCACGGTCAATGCGGGGCTGCGCTTCGAATACGAAACCGGCGTCCGGGAGAATGACGGTCACATGATCGTCGGCTGGGATCCGACGGCGAAGAATTCCATCACCGATGCGGCGCAGGCTGCGTACCTGGCAAGCGGCCTGCAGAATCAGACGGGCATGCCGGCGACACTCTCCGTCCTCGGTGGACCGATTTATGCTGGCGATTCCGGCGTCAGCCAGCCCGCGCAAGCGATGTGGATGCCGCGCGTCTCCACGTCGTACCTGCTCGGCGATCGCACGGTGCTCAAGGCAGGCTACGGCTTGTACTACGACACGCTGACGGCGGCGGACTACGTCGCTGCGCAGACGGGCTACAGCGTGACGACGACCTCGACGATCTCTGACGATCTCGGCCGCACCTTCAAATGGGCCACGCCCGCGACCGGCGCCAGCAGCTTCGATCCGTTTCCGGTTCGCGCCGACGGCACGCGCTGGGACCCAATCCTCGGCGACAGTCTCGGCATCGATTCGCTGCTGGGCGGCGCACTGACGAGCGAGAACGGGGTGCGCGAACACGCGCGCCAGCAGCGTTGGCGCGCCTCCGTGCAGCGCGAGCTCTGGTCGAAGTTCAGTGTCGAAGTGGCGTATGCAGGGGCCTACAACGACAGACTTCCCGTGAACATCCGGATGGATTACCTGCCGCAGCAGTACTGGGACGGCAGCAACACGCGGAACACCGCCGCCAACACCTTCCTGACGGCGAACGTCACGAATCCGTTCTTCATCAACAACTTTGCTTCGCTGCGGACCACCAACCCGACGCTGTATCAGCGCCTCGCGTCGAATCCGACGTTCTCGTCGCCGACGATTCAACGCAACCGGCTGCTGCGGCCCTTCGGTGCGTTGACGAACCTCACCTATGCCAACCTGCCGATTGGCGCGTCGAAGAGCCACTCCCTCGAAGTGCAGATGAACCGCCGCTTCAGCAACGGGTTCACCGGCTTCCTCTCGTTCAACGCCAACGTCGTGCGCTACAACCGGACCGTCGAGGAGTACGACCGCGAGCCGACCCTCTGGCAGGGCAGCAACGATGCGCGTCCGTGGCGTCTTGCCGGTGTTGCGAGCTATGAGCTGCCGTTCGGTCGCAGCAAGCGCTTCCTCTCGAACGGCGGTGTGGCTGCCGCGCTCGCGAGCAACTGGCAACTTGCCGGCACGTGGGAGTACCAGCCGGGCGCGCTGCTCGACTGGGGCGGTCAGAACATCTTCTTCTATGGCAACCTGGACGACATCGCGGTCGACAATCCCACACGCGAGCGCTGGTTCAACATCGACGCGGGCTTCGAGCGCGATCCGGCGAAGATTCCGGCCGCCTTCCAGACGCGCGCGTTTCCATTCCGCATCGACGGCGTCCGCAGCATGCCGCTCACGTTCACCAACCTATCGATTCAGCGCGGCTTCGGCGCCGGAGGCGGCCGCATGTGGCAGCTGCGGATCGATGCGCAGAACGTGTTCAACCGTCAGCAATGGTCCGGTCCCAATCTGAATCCAACCAGCACGCAGTTCGGCCAGGTGACAACAGTCGCGCTCAATCAGATGCGGTTCTTCACGTTCGGTCTCCGCACCACCTTCTAGCGTCATGCGGAGATCGTGCACGTATGCGATGATCTCGGCGCACAGGAGAACGTGGCTATGAAGCTTTGGATCGTGACGCTCGTGGCGCTGATTGCGATCGCGGGAATCTCCTCGTATGGACAGACGCCCTCGGGCGCAGCGCAACGACCGCCGGCGCGGCAGACCGCGCCGCTGATCATGATGTCGCCGAAGGCCTCGTCTCCTGGGTGGACCGGCGTGCACCGGCCCCACACCAAGCTGGTTGATGTGCTCGCACGACACAAGGGCCAGGCCGATTGGGCCGAGACGATCGTTGACGATGAGAGCCTGAACGCGCAGTGGATCTCGATGGGACCCGGCAAGAGGACGCCGCGGCGGATGAACGGCGATACGCGCGAATGGTGGATCGTGCAGTCGGGTAGCCTGCGCTTCACCGTGGAGGGACGTGAGCCCGTGGTCGCCACCAAGGGAGTCATGGTGCAGGTGCCGTATCGCACGCTGTATCAGATCGAGAACGTCGGCAGCGAACCGGCGCTGCGCCTCGAGGTGAACGTCGTGCGCGCGCGCAAGCTGTATCCGGTCGATGAGACAGCCGCGCCGCTGAACGGATTCCAATACGTCAAGACGCGCGTCGACGGCGGGCAGGGCGTGCTCGATCCGCAGAATCGTCCGGTGGTGGATTTCAACAAGGTGGTCAGCGGGGAAGAGCGCAGCGGTGCGTTCGTCACCGACGATCGCAGCTTTGCGAACATCATCATGGGACGCTACCAGGCGCCGCAGCCGGGCAACAAGGGGCACTATCACGAGGAAGGCGGCGAGTTCTGGCTGATCATGCTCGGCCACATCCGCTACAAGATCGAAGGGCTGGAGCAGTTCGAAGCCGAACAAGGCGACGTCGTGTACGTGCCCCGCCAGACATGGCATCTGGCGAGCAACGGCGGCAAGGAAGGCGAGCGCTCATGCCGTCTTGCCATGAACGGTTTTCCCTATCAGGCTCACATGTTCGAGGCAGACTGATGAAAGGGTTGCGAGTGTCGTGTGCGACCAGCTGCGTGCTGGCGGCGATGACGATCGGTTGCGGTGCAGGATCGACGAATGCCCCGGCTCAAAATTCACCAGCGGCGAGCACGCCTGCAGCTTCGACCAACGCGCCATCGGGCGCAGTGACGCTGCCGCCAGGGTTTCCCGAGCGGCCGTTCACTCGCGTCAAGTTCGATCAGCTGACGTGGAGACCCACCGAAGGCAACACACTCGGAGTGGAGACGGCGATTGTCGAAGGCGATCCGTCGAAGCCGGGCTACTACCTCACCATCAACCACTTTCCCCCCGGCGTGATGAGCCGCCCGCACTATCACCCAGACGAGCGTTACGTCATGGTCCTCAAAGGCACGTGGTACACGGATGAAGGAGAAGTGTTCCGGCCCAAGGAAGCGGTCCCGCTGAAACCGGGAGACTTCATGCGTCATCCCAAGGGCGGGCCGCATTACGACGGCGGAATCGACGAGGACACCTGGGTTGCGATCAGCGGCTACGGTCCGACGAAGGCCACCGTCATCGACGGCGGCCCTTTGTTTGGAAAGTCGCGGTAACGACTAGAACGCGAACTTCAGCCCGATCTGCAGCTCGCGCATTGGCGATCTGGTGCTGTTGATGGTTCCGTACAACGGACTCGTCATCGCCATGATCGGGTCTCCCCAGATCGGATTGTTGAAGACGTTGAAGGCCTCGAGCCGGAACTGCAACGACTTCAGACCGCCAAGATTGAAGTTGCGAATCAGCGACATGTCGGTGTTGAAAATCCCAGGCCCGATGACGATGTTGCGGCCAGCGTTGCCGTAGGTGAAGGTGGCCGGTCGCGAAAACGCGGCGGTGTTGAACCACTGCTGCGTCGTCTTCGCACCGTCGTTCGGATCCTGGCCGCTGACGAGATTCGGCCGATAGGTCTGGGAGCCGGTGTTGGGCACGTCGACGCCTACCGCCGGGTCTCTCGGGAAGCCGCTCGACTTGTTCACGATCGCACTGATCTGCCAACCGCCGAGAACTGCGGCCGCCGCGCCCTCCTGTGCGAGCGGTTTACCCGGCCCGAACGGCAGCTCGTACAGCAGCGATGTCACGAAGCGGTGCCGCACATCGAAGATCGACAGCCCCCATTCGCACTCGAAGCAGTTGCTGTTCTGCGGGAACAGGGCGTCGCCATTGAGGACGCGAATACCGCTGCCGTTGTCCTCGGACTTCGAGAGCGTGTAACCGACGAGGGCCGAGAGCCCATGATTGAGCCTCCGCGTCAGCTTCAGTGCCATCGAGTTGTACTTGGCCTCGGCGACGTTGCCGATCTCCTGGATCTTGGTGAATTCCGGATAGGGCCGGCGGTCCTGAAGACTGCCTGGCCCCGGGGTCACCTCGTTGGCATCGAACATCCGCTCGAGCCGCTTGCTGCGCGATCCGAGATAGCCGATCTCCACGGCGGTGGCTCGATCGAGCTGCCGCTGAACATTGACGACGTACTGAATCATGTACGGCGTCTTGCGATCGAACTCGTTGCCGAGGACGTAGTGGTTCGTCACGCACACGAGCGGCGGCTGCACCCCGCACGCGTTGGTGCCCGACCCGGCAAACGGGGCGCTCCAGTTGAGATTCACGAGCAGCGGATCGGCGGTGTCCTGACGACGGCCTGCGGCATTGCGCGCCATGTCGAACCGCGGATTGCCGGTGTCCTGCATGTAGAAGATGCCGGCGCCGGAACGGATCGACCAGTTGTCGCTGGGCGTCCACGCCCAGCCGACGCGTGGCGCGAAGTTCAACTTGTCGTCGTCGATCAGACGGCCGCCCAACTGACCGCCTCGCGACGTCTGGATGTTCGGTGCGAAGCGAATCGGTGAATCCTGGTAGAAGTCACCCTCGCCGATGCGAACCAATACCGGATGACGGGACAGATCGGCCACTGGCAGACCGGTGTCGCGGTACGGGAGATACGCGTTGATCAGCGTGCCACCTTGATCGAGCCATGGCGGCACGTACTCGTAGCGAATGCCGAGATCGAGCGTCATGTTGCTGTGCATGCGCCACGTGTCGGTGAAATAGTAGGACTGACTGGTCGCGCGGAACTCGGTTCGCGCGAGCGCCACGGCCAATTCGGACGTCCGCATGTAGCCGAGGAGGAAATCCGCGAACGCGGCGCCGCCCGAGGTCGCCGCACCGGTCAACGATCCCGTCGCGCGTCCGTCGAAGGTGAATGCCCCGCGCGAGAACTGATTGCCGACCTGGTTGTAGTGATCGCGCCTGATGCTGGCGCCGGCCTTGAAGGCGTGCTTGCCACGAATCCAGGACAGGTTGTCGGTGAACTCGAAGGTCTTGTTCCGGTTGGTATAGGGACCTTCCGTGCTGTCACCGAATCCGCTGTATCCGGAGATACCGACGGAGGGAATTCCCCACGATTCGTCGGGCCCGGTCGACACGCCGGGGACCGCGAGCTCCGACACGACATCTCGTACAAATGCGAGCTCGCGTCCGAACGTATTGAAGAACGAGTTGAAGCCGAAACGGAACTCGTTGAGCACGGTCGGCGACAGCGTGTAGGTGTCACCGATCATCAGCTGGTGCACGGTGTTCAGCAGCTTCGAGCCGTTCAGCATCAACGCCGGCGTCACCTCGTCATCATGGCTGTAGCTGTACCGACTCATCCAGTTCGACTTCGAGCTCTGAACGAAGTCGATGCGCTGGGTGTACTGCTTTCGGTCGATGACGCGATCTTGGTTCGCGATGTAGTTGTTCTCGGTGCCCGCGGCATTCGGCGCGGGATAGAACTCGAGCAGCTTCTTGGAAATCGGACTGATTCGGTCATCCGGAATGCGGTTGCCGGCAAACGGCTGGCATGTCCGCACTCCGCCGGCCACCGCGCAGGTCGCCGGATCGTAAAGCTGCGTGGCCAGGGCCGAGAAATCGCCCGATCGCATCGCCGCCGTAGGCATGGTGAAAGGCGTCAGGAACGTCTTGTTGTCTTTGTAGCCCTCCCAGTTCGACATGAAGAACAGGCGGTTGGTGGCGATCGGACCGGTGGCCGTATAGCCGAACTGATCCCATTTGAATGGTGGCTTGGCCGCGGCGGCCTGGGCGGCCGTGAAGGCGTACGGGCGGGCGTCGAACTTGTCGTCGCGGTGGAACTCGAAGACCGTGCCGTGGAACGCGTTCGATCCCGACTTGGTGACGACGTTCACCTGGCCCGCTGCGCGCCCGAACTCCGCCGAGTAGATCCCGGTTTGCACCTTGAATTCTTCCAACGCGTCGACCGACGGCAGGAAGATGTAGGTGTTGAAATTGACGTCGGTGTTGTCGACGCCATCGAGCGTGTAGTAGTTGAACTCGCGCCGTTGCCCCGCGATCGAGATCTGCTGGTTGGCGCGCGAACCGCCTTGCCGATCGCCGGCCTGACCCGCGCCGGCGAACCCTGCGCTCACGTTGGGACTCAACGCGATCAAACTGAGATAGTTGCGGCCATTGAGCGGCAGCTCCACGATCCTGCGGTTTTCGATGACGGTGCCGACGGTCGCGTTTTGCGTCGATATGAGCGTCGTGACCGCGGTCACCTCCGTGGTCTCGGCGAGCACACCAATTTCCAGGGTCAGACCGACGCGAAGCGCCTCCTCGACGTGCAAGTCGACGGCGCTCTGTGCGACCTTGAAGCCTTGCAGCTCGGCTTTGACCAGATACGATCCCGGAGGCATCGCCGGGAATGTGAACGCGCCGACTTCATTCGTCTGCTGGGTCCGGACGGCGTTCGTGGCAACGTTGTGCGCGGTCACGGTTGCACCGGGAAGAACGCCCCCTGACGCGTCTTTCACTTCACCGGTAATGGTGCCGAGTGTCTGGGCGTATCCAGAGGTTGCGAGAAACAGACCGAGAACGACTCCACCCCCAACGAGTTTCAGCATCGCGCTTCTCCTTGGCTGGCCTGTGGTCGAATGGCGTGCTGCACTATACGCAATACGTGTTGCAGTTGCGAGTGCTTTGACGCGAATTTGTTGGCCCTCAATCCAAGGAGGTCGCCGAGATCGGGATGGACTTCCCGGCGCTGCCGATCGACACTTGGCGCGTCCCGATCGGGATCGCGGCGGACGCCATCAAGGAACCCAGGCCATGCGCAAGCAGATCGGTGTTCTTCTCGTTGTGGGCGGCATTGTGGCCGGCTCGGCGATGTGGAGCGCGGCACAACAGACGCCGCGCAACGCAACGCCTCAAATCAACATCGACCCTGATGACATCGCGGGTGTCGTGACCGGCACGCGCGGACCGGAAGCCGGCGTGTGGGTGATTGCCGAAACATCCGACACCCCGACCAGGCTTCGCAAGATCGTGGTGACCGACGAGCAGGGTCGTTTCCTGCTTCCCGACCTCCCGACGAAAGCGACGTTCAGCATCTGGGTGCGCGGGTACGGGCTCGTCGATTCAATGCCGGTTCGCTCGGCGCCGGGGCGGAGACTCACGTTGACGGTCCGCGCTGCGTCCGATGCCCGCACCGCGGCGCGCGTGTATCCGGCCAGCTATTGGTACTCGCTCATCGACATCCCCGCGGAGCGTGAGTTCCCCGGCACCGGCCCTTCCGGGAACGGGATCGCGCCGGAGATGCAGACCCAGCACCACTGGATCAATCAGATCAAAGCCAACTGCAACGTATGCCATCAGATGGGTAATCAGGCCACGCGCGAGATCCCGAAAGCGCTCGGAACGTTCGCATCCGCAGTCGGCGCCTGGGACGCTCGTGTCCAGGCCGGGCAGGATGGACAAAGCATGACCGGCATGGTCACCGCGCTGGGTCGTCAGCGCGGGCTCGACATGTTCGCTCGCTGGACGGATCGCATTGCCGCTGGCGATGTCCCGGCGGCGGCGCCGCCGCGCCCGCAAGGGCGTGAGCGCAACGTCGTGCTCACGATGTGGGATTGGGGTGGGTGCGCGACGTTCGCACATGACGAGCTCACGACCGACAAACGCAATCCAACTGCGAATGCGTTTGGTCCGATCTACGGCGTCGACTGGGGCAACGACGGATTCCTCATCGTCGACCCGCTCGAACACACCGCCGACGAGATCCGAATCCCGGTGCTCGATCCGAAAGTGCCGCCGGGCAAGCCACAGCAGATGCCAGTGCCATCACCGTACTGGGGCGATCAGTTGTACTGGTATGACCCGGCGATCACCAATCACGCAGCGATGGACGGCAAAGGGCGCGTGTGGATGTCGTCGCGCTTCCGGGTGCCCGAGAATCAGCCGGCGTTCTGCGCCACTCACCCCTCGGCGGCACTCGCACCGCAGAAAAGCAGCTTCCGCCAGGTGCAGTACTTCGATCCCAAGACGCGGCAGTTCAAGCAGGTCAACATCTGCTTCGACACTCACCACGTGCAGTTTGACAAGAACGAAGTGCTGTACGGGAACGGCGTCTTCAGTGGTGCGATCGGATGGATCGATACGAAGATACTCGACGCAACCGGCGACGAAGCCG
The DNA here is from genome assembly GCA_036407095.1 of Vicinamibacterales bacterium. Classification (GTDB taxonomy): domain Bacteria; phylum Acidobacteriota; class Vicinamibacteria; order Vicinamibacterales; family UBA2999; genus Gp6-AA40. Next base: position 56,934 of record DASWZV010000055.1, read on the forward strand.
CCGCACAGGGCTGGTGTCGCGGCTATCACGACATCAATCAAGACGGGAAGATCGATCCTTCCGTCGATCGTCCGATCGCGGTCAGCGTCATCTACAGCGTCATTCCCCATCCAACGGACGGCAGCGTCTGGGGCGCGGCGCCAGGTCCGATGCCGGGCAAGATCATTCGCATCGATCCGAAGACATGCGTTGGCGAAGCCTATGAGCCGCCGTTCGACCCGGCAGCGGGCGTTGTCGGCTACACGCCGCGCGGCATCGACGTCGATTCGAACGGTGTGATCTGGACGGCGCTGGCGAGCAGCGGCCATCTCGCCAGCTTCGACCGCCGCAAGTGCAAGGGCCCGCTGCAAGGGCCGACGTCGACCGACGGCCAGCACTGCCGCGAAGGGTGGACGCTCCATCCCGTGCCGGGACCGCGCTTCAGAGGTGTGCGCGGCGACGTCGCCGTCGATTTCCAGTACTACAACTTCGTCGATCGCTACAACGTCTTCGGGCTGGGGCGCGACGTGCCGTTCGCCAACGGCACCAACTCCGACTCGCTGCTGGCCCTGCAACCGGATGGGACCTGGCTGGTCATGCGAGTGCCGTATCCACTGGGATTCTTCTCGCGCGGCATGGATGCTCGCATCGACGACCCGAACGCGGGATGGAAGGGGCGTGGGCTCTACGCCGACTATGGCCCGAATGCGACATGGCACATCGAGGGTGGTCTGGGCACGCGCAGCGCCGTCGTCAAGTTCCAGATGCGGCCCGACCCGCTGGCGAAGTAGTGCCGATGCGCACGCCTCGTGTTCGCCCCGTCGTGCTTGCCCTCACCGTGATCGCGGTGCTCGGCACCACGGTGTTCGGCCATGTTGATTTGTCCGGAGCGTGGGGACAGCGATTTCACGAAGACTTGCCCGAACGCGGGGCCGGGCCCGAAATCGGCGACTATCTCGGGCTTCCGATCAACGACGCCGCACGCCTGCGAGCCGATTCGTGGGACGCAGGGAAGTGGACGATGCTGGAGCGTCAATGTGAGCCGCATCCGGCCGACTACGCGCCGCGCGGCCCGGCGAGCCTCCGCATCTCCAGCACTGTCGATCCGATCTCGCAGGATGTGATCTCCTGGGAGACGACGATGATGTGGATGCTGCCGCATCGGACGATCTACATGGATGGCCGCGCCCGCCCCTCTGAGTACGCGCAGCACACGTGGCAGGGATTCTCGACCGGTGAGTGGGAAGGCGACATGCTCAAGGTGACGACGACTCACCTCAAGGAGGGATGGATCCGCCGCAATGGCGTGCCGCGCAGCGAGAAGGCCACGCTGATCGAATATTTCATCAGACACGGGGAGTACCTCACGCTCGTGACCATCGTGAAAGATCCCGTGTACCTCACGGAGCCATTTGTCCGTACCTCCAATTGGGTCGCCGATGCCGGATTTCAGCTGAGTCCGTTCTCGTGCATTCCGACCGTGGAGATTGAGCGCGCACGTGACGAGGTGCCGCACCATCTTCCTGGCGAAAACCCGTACCTCACTGAGTTCGCGGCAAAACACGGTCTGCCAACGGACGCCGCGCGTGGCGGCGCGCAAACGATGTACCCCGACTATCTCGATCGGCTACGCCGCGACGGGGTCAGGTGATGAGACGTGTGACACGCGCGATCGCGGCTGTCAGCGGGCTGCTGTGGGCGGTTGTGGGAACGACCGCTGCTGAAGATGCCGGCGCCATTCAGGTGCTGCCTGTGCAGGGCAACGTCTTCGTCCTCGCAACCTCGAATGGCAACACGACCGTGCAGATCGGATCGGAAGGTCCGTTGGTCGTCGATACGCAGCCGGCCGCGTTGAGCGAGAAAGTCATCGAGGCAATCGGGCGGCTGAGCCCACGGCCGATCCGGCACATCGTGTTGACGAGTGGCGGCGACCAGCAGGCCGGCGGTGCAGCGAAGTTGTCGAAAGCAGGCCGCTACGTTCGTGTGATCGACACCATTGATCCGCGCGGAATCGACATTCGCGCCTCGATCATCGCGCACCTGAGTGTGCTGAACCGGATGAGCGCGGCGAACGTGCCCTCGGAATCGTGGCCTACAGACACGTACTTCAGCCCCGAGTGGTCGATCTTCTCCAACGGCGAGGCCGTGCAACTCGTCCACATCGATGCGGCGCACAGTGACGGCGACACCATCGTCTTCTTCCGGCGTTCCGATGTCGTCAGCACAGGCGCGATCTTCGACGCCGGCGGATACCCCCGCTTCGATCCGGCGCAAGGCGGGAGCATCGCCGGTGTCATCGAAGGTCTGAACCGCGTGCTCGATATCACCGTGCCCGGTGAGAACCAGGAAGGCGGCACGGTTGTCATTCCCGGACGCGGGCGACTGAGCGACGAAACAGACGTCGCGAACTACCGCGATATGGTGACGATCGTCCGCGATCGAGTGCGTGCGATGGTCGTCAAGGGGTTCTCTCTCCAGCAAGTGCAACAGGCGAAGCCGACCTTCGACTACGACGGTCTCTTCGACACACGGAACGGCTGGACGCACGAGATGTTCGTCGAGGCGATCTATCGCGACCTGACGAGATCCACAGACCGCAATTCGAGTGAGCCGAAACGATGAGTCGTCCGGGCTTTCTTGCGTCTGCCGCTGCCGTGATGCTGGTGTGCGTTGCTGGCTCGGTCGCCGTGCGCGCTCAAGGGCGGGGCGCTCCGGCGCCCACCCCACGCCAGGGCGCCTTGCTCGATCTCACCGGGCAATGGGTGTCGGTGATTACCGAGGACTGGCGGTGGAGGATGGTGACGGCCCCGAAGGGAGACACCGCCAGCGTTCCGCTCAATCCAGCCGGTCGAAAGGTCGCGGAGGCGTGGAACCTCGACGCCGATCGCAAACGAGGCGAGCTGTGCAAGGCGTTCGGTCCTCCGGGACTGATCCGCCAGCCAGGGCGTGTGCGGATTCGATGGGAAGGTGACGCGACGCTGCTGCTCGATTTCGATGCGGGTACGCAGACGCGCCGGCTGAATTTCGGAAGCGCACGCACACCCATCGCACCCACACTTCAGGGCCAGTCGGCGGCGCGATGGTTCCGGCAACCCCAGAACCGGGGCATCTTCGGCCGCGGAAGTGCAACGAGCGGTGGATCGCTCGAAGTGGTCACGACCAAACTCGCGCCCGGCTACCTGCGTTCCAACGGTGTGCCCTACAGCGGGCGCACTGTCGTGAAGGAATTCTTCGACAGCTTCACGTTGCCGGAAGACGGCACGTGGCTCATTGTGACCACGGTGGTTCAGGACCCTGAGTACCTGACGCAGGAGTTCGTGATCAGCTCGCAATTCAAGAAGGAGACGGACCTGTCGAAGTGGAATCCGCGTCCCTGCGACATTCCGGCGCCGGTCGTTCCAGCGCGCGCGAGCGTGCGTTGAGCACCGCCCGATGGTCGAGAACGCATGCCGTGCTGCTGATCGCCGTCGTCGTGTGCGCGTCCGCGTCCATCGATGCGCAGTGGGTGAAGCACCGCACGTCGGGCATTCCGCGCACGCCCAATGGCAATCCCAATCTGTCGGCGGCGACGCCGAGGACACCCGACGGCAAACCTGACCTCTCCGGTATGTGGATCACCGCACCCGCCAACGCGCTGCCGTGCGGACGTGGTCTGGTGGAATGCGGCATCGAGCTGCCGATGTCACGCGAGGGTGGCTACATGGGCGCAAGCATTCCGGGCGGACTTCCGTATCAGTCGTGGGCGGCGGAGCTCGTGAAGAAGAACGTGGCCGCGAGCTCGAAGGACGACCCGCATGGCGTGTGCCTGCCCGACACGTTCTTGCGCGCGTACGGCCTGCCGCACATCGTCAAGTTCGTCCAGACTCCTCAGCTCCTCATCGCGCTCGAGGAGTACAACGCGGACTACCGGCAGATCTTCCTCGACGGCCGCCCGCTGCCCGAGGACCCGACGCCGTCATGGAACGGGTACTCCGTCGGCCGCTGGGACGGCGACGCGCTCGTCGTCGACTCGATCGGTTTTCGTGACGACCTGTGGCTCGACGTTCGCGGCAGCCCGCTGACGAGCGCCGGCAAGGTTCGCGAGCGGATCACCAGGCCGGATTTCGGTCATCTGAATATCGAGGTGACCGTCGACGACCCCAAGGCGTACACGCGGCCGTGGACTGTTCGGCTTCAGCAGCAGATCATCGCGGACACAGAGATCATCGACGAGATCTGCCTCGAGAACGAGAAGTTCATGCGGCGCCTGCGTGGAATACGCTGATCGACATCGCCGAACGATCCGTCCGTGGCCGCATGTGCCGGCGGTTGCGCCGACGATACGTAAGCTCGGGCCTACTCAATGCGACACACTCTCTCATTTGTCTCTGTCGTGCTTCTGGCGTCCGTGTTGCCAGTCAGCATGCGTGGCCGGTCCTTGGTTGATCCGATGCCCCCGGGACCCGAGGCGTGCACCGCACTCGGTGCAGCGAGGTTCGCGACCGTCGCGACCTTGAACGTGACGTACGATGGAGGGTCGGCCGCCCAGCCGCCGCATTGCATCGTGCGCGGATCCGCGGCGCCGCGAACGGGTACTGACGGCAAACCGTACGAGACGCGTTTCGAGCTGCGACTGCCGACGACGTGGAGTGCCCGGTTCCTGTATCAAGGCGGTGGTGGGAACGATGGCACAGTCGCCCCGGCAGTGGGACGCAACACGGGGTCGTTTCCAGAGACCGGCTTGCAGCGCGGCTTCGCGGTCGTGACCACCGATGCGGGCCATCAGGGTCCAACTCCCGAGTTCGGTCTCGATCCGACCGCGCGCATCGATCATGCCTACGCCGCGCACGAGCGCACAGCGACGATCGCGTTCTCGATCGTCGCTCGGTATTACGGCCGTCCGCCCGATCGCAAGTACTTCGTCGGCTGCTCGGGCGGAGGCCGGCAGGGGATGATGTTTGCGCAGCGATACCCGACGTTCTTCGACGGCATTGCGATCTGCGCCCCGGCGATGAGCGTGTCGAGCGGCGCGACGATTGCCGCGGCGTGGGATACACAGACCTATCTCTCCATTGCTCCTCCGAACGCGGAAGGTCAGCGCATCCTGAGTCAGGCCTTCAGCGATGCCGATCTCTCGCTCGTGTCACGCGGCATCACCAGCGCGTGCGACGCTGCCGACGGGGCCATGGATGGAATGGTGCTGCGTCCGGAGGCATGCCGTTTCGATCCGAAGCGCCTGCAGTGCGCCGCGGCGAAAAATGCCCGATGCCTGACGGCCGCGCAGGTGACCGCGCTCGAACGGACCTTCGGTGGTCCGCGTGACTCGTCCGGACGCGCCCTCTACGTCGGACAAGCGTGGGATCCCGGAATCGCCGCGCCTGGGTGGCGGCAGTGGAAGCTGGGCTCGTCTCAGACCGCCACTCCGAACGCTGCGAATACCACGCTGATGGCCGGCGCGCTCGCACATGAATTCTTCACGCCGGCCGATCCGGCATTTACGATCACGCAGTTCAACTTCGATCGCGATCCGGCGCGAATGGACGGCTTCTCATCGGTCTTTGACACCTACCGCGATGCCACGCTGGCCGACTTTCGGAAGCGCGGCGGCAAGCTGCTGATCTTTCATGGGACGGCCGATCCGATCTTCTCAGCGCTCGAGTCAATCGACTACTACCAACGGTTGACGCGCAACAACGGCGGACCTGAGGCGACGAGCACGTGGGCGAGGTTGTTCCTCGTCCCAGGGATGAATCACTGCGCGGGCGGACCGGCGACCGACAGCTTCGATGGATTGGGTGCCATTGTCGATTGGGTCGAGAAAGGCGCCGCGCCGTCGCGCATCGAGGCATCGGCACGTCCAGGGACGATGTACTTTCCTGAACGGACGCGTCCCCTCTGTGCGTATCCGTCGTACGCCCGGTACACCGGCGTCGGAAGCCTGGAAAACAGCGCGAACTTCGTTTGCGCATCCACCGCAAATGCGCGCTGAGACCTACCACTCATAAGACGTATTACGACTTACCCGAGCGCGCACGGGTTGCGATTCGATGACGACCCGTCTAGCCTGTGGACGTGGAACTGCGGCACCTGCGCTACTTCGTGGCGGTGGCGGACGAACTCAACTTCACGCGCGCCGCGATTCGTCTGCACACTTCGCAGCCGTCGCTCAGTCAGCAGATCCGGCAGCTCGAAGCGGAGGTCGGCGTCGCGCTTCTGAATCGCAGCCGCCATCACGTCGCGCTGACCGACGCCGGTCGCGTCTTTCTACGCGAGACGAAAGACATCCTCGGTCGCATCGAGCACGCGGGGCGGTTGGCGAAACAGGCGTCCAGCGGGCGCGCCGGCGATCTGTCGGTCGGCACCTTTCCTGCGGCAGATGTCCGCATCGTCCCCGCGCTGCGGCCGCTGGTCGCGACGCGCCTGCCAAACGTCCATCTGATCCTGCACAGCAAGTACGCCGTCGAACCGGTGACCGGCCTGCGGACAGGCGCGCTCGATGTCGCCTTCATGCGGGGGCCGCTCGATGTCGATGGGCTCGAAGTGATCGAACTGGTGTACGAGTCGATCGTCGTGGTGCTGCCCGCGCATCATCCACTGACGCGTCGAACGCGCATCCCGATCGACCTGCTGCACGATCTCCCGTGCATCACGATGGAGCGCACGCTCGCGCCTGCGCTGCACGATGCGATTGCGGCGCTCTATCGGCAGGCACACATTCGTATGCAAGCCGTATCGAGCGCCGACAACGTGCTCGGCCATCTGCAACTGGTCAAAGAAGGCCTCGGATTCGCGTTGCTGCCCGATTCGGTCGGCGCGTTGCTGCCGCCGGGCGTCGTGGTCAAGCCGCTCGCGAGCGACCCGGCCCCGACGGTATCGATCGTCGTGGCGTGGAAGCGGGGCAACGTGTCACCACTCGTGCGCGCGCTTGTCGACCTGGTTCGTCAGGTCGCCTCGCGGCCGAAAGACGTCCGGCGTCTCACCAGGCGACCGAGAAAGTCTTAGCCGTTCCCCGCGTGCGCCGCTAGACTCCCACCGACACGATGTCCATTGATACGCCGCCCGTGCCCACGGCGCCGCTCGCGGGCCTCACCGTGCTCGACCTCACGTGGGCGCTCGCCGGGCCGTTCGCGACATTTCTGCTCGCGGGGTTGGGCGCGCGCGTGATCAAGATCGAAAATCCGGACTCGCCGGATCCGTGCCGCGAGAATCCGCCGTACCTGGGGCGCGACGGCGTCTCGATCGGGCGCACGCGGGCCGACGACGTGTCGGTGTCGGCGCTGAACCGCCTGCGCGGCAAGTACGGCATCACGCTCAACCTCAAGCAAGCAGGCGCACGAGATGTGTTCGCCGACCTCCTCCGTCAGGCCGATATCGTCGTCGAGAACTTCAGCGCCGGCACGCTCAATCGGCTCGGCGTCGGCTATTCGTTCGCGCGATCCGTCAACCCGCGCGTGATCTACTGCTCGATATCGGGTTTCGGCGCGCACGCGACCAACAGCGGCGCGAAGGCGATGGACAGCATCATTCAGGCCTTGAGTGGATTGATGATGACCTCGGGCGATCCGGGCGATCCGCCGGTTCGCGTCGGTGTGCCGGTGGCTGATCTGCTCACGCCGGTGTTCGGCGTGGTGGGCATACTCTCGGCGCTGCGGCAGCGCGAGTCGAGCGGCGTCGGACAGCACGTGGACGTCTCGATGCTCGGCGTCCTCACGTCGCTGGTGGCGGCCGAACCGTTCGATCTGCTCGAGGCATGCGGCTTGCCGCAGCGCACCGGGCGCGTAGTGCCACGATTGACGCCGTTCGGGATCTACGAGTCGGCCGATGGCCATGTGGCGATATGCGCCCCGACCGAACAGTTTGCCCGCGGCGTCTTTGCCACGATCGGTCATCCCGAATTCGGGACCGACCCGCGGTTCGCGACGCGCGATGCACGCGTGGCGCACGTCGCCGAGATCAACGCTCACATCGAAGACTTCACACGCACGCTTCCCACTGCTGACCTGCTGGCGTTACTCGAGCGGCACCACGTGCCTGCGGCCCCGGTACGATCGCCGGCCGACGCCATTCGCGATCCGCGCGTGCGCGCGCGCGGTGAAACGCAGCCGCTCGAGCATCCAGAGTTTGGTCACGTCGCGGACGTCATCGGGATGGGTATTCCGATCACCTTCTCGGAGTCCGGTGCCGGTGATCTGCGCGCGGCTCCGTGCATCGGCCAGGACAACGCGCTCGTCTACGGCGAGTGGCTCGGCTACGGATCGGACGGCGTGGCGCGAATGCACGCCGCCGGAATCATCTGAGTGCCGATCGTGCAGAAGCCGATTGTGTGTGTCGCTTCACCATCGGTGCCCCTCGAGATCGTGCGCGCAGCCGGCTGCGACGCGCAGTTCGCGCGCGGCTCGTGCGATCCAACGCCGGCTGCCGATGCGCATCTGGAACCGTTCATCTTTCCGAACCGGCTGCGGCAGCTCGTGGAAGCCGCCCTCACTGGACGTTTGGCACACGTCGCCCGCATCGTGGTACCGCGGACGTCGGACGCCGACTACAAATGCTTCCTGTATCTACGCGAGTTCGTGCGCCGCGGCGCAATCCCTGCACTCCCGCCCGTTGTGTTGTTCGACTTGCTGCAATCAGACGGACCGGGGGTGCGTGCGTACGACGTGGCGCGCACGCGCGCGCTCTGCGATGAGCTCGCATCGGTGTCGGGGCGGACGCCGTCGGTCGACGACCTTCGCCGCGAGATTGGACGAGTCAATGCCGCGCGGGAAGCGGCCAGACGCGTGATGGCGCTTCGTCGCAGTCGTCCGCGGATCAGCGGAACGGAGGCGTTGCCACTGCTCGCGGCCTTTTGGGAGATGGAGCCCGATCGCTACGCGGCCATGGCCAGCGACGCGGCCGGCGAGATAGCGGCGCGACAACCTCTCGAGGGAGCGCGTCTACTGCTCGCCGGGGCTCCCGTGGACGCGCCAGTCGTGCACCAGGCGATCGAATCGCACGGCGCCGTCGTCACTGCCGAACTCGTTCCGTGGGGAACCGGTGCGACGGGAGACGACGTGCGACTCGATGATGATCCGGTGATGGCGCTCGCCGACTGGTATCGGTCCAATACCATCGGTGCGCGGACTCCTGTCGAAACGATGAGACGATGGATTGACGAGAGGCTCGACGACGCGGACGGCGTGGTGGTGTTGCTGCCGCCCGATGACGCGGTGTTCGGGTGGGACTATCCAGCTCTCCGCGATCGGCTGGCGGCGCGTGGCATTCCGCACGTGTGCCTTCGCGGCGACCCTTACGAGCCGCCGACGCAATCGGCTCACGCAGACCTCGTGGCGATGATTGCGGCAGCGTCGCGGCTGCAGGAAGCCAGACATGGCTGACAAGCAGCTCGATGCGACGATGGCGGCTGCGGCGTTTCAGAAGACATGGTTTGCCGACTTGCGCCGCCGTGTCTTCGACGAACGTCAGCCGTACGCGCTGGTGCAGGCAGACGTGCCGTTCGAGCTGTTCGATCTCGTCGACGTCCCCGCCGTCAGCAATCAATGGTGGGCCTCGATAGTCGCGGCCAAACGTCAGGCCGCGCGCTTGTTCGCGGCGATGGAAGCCGATGGCCTCAACGGCGATCTGTGCCGGTATTGCAGCCTCGGCTACGCCTCGACGCGGTATCGCGACGGAGGTGAGTCTCCGTGGGGCGGATTGCCAACACCGCGTCTTCTGTGCGCGCGGCTCACCTGCGACTGCATCCACCGCGTCTTCGCGTTGTGGGCCGACGCGTTCGGCGCCGAGCTCTTCGAAATCGATCATCCCGGCGCCGGCGAGCTGCCACCGCGCTGGTGGGAGATGGGCCGGCACCATTGGCGCGAGTTGGTGGAACCGCACCGGCTCGCGTTCGTGGCGTCCACACTCGAAGCACTGGTCGAACGTCTCGAGACGATCAGCGGCCGCGTCCTCGATCGCGGGGCTCTGCGGGAGCGGCTGGATCTGGTCAATCGGCAGGAGGAAGTGTTCGACGCCGTGCGCACTCTCATCGCCAGCGCACCCGAGTGCCCGGTGCGGATGACTGAGCAGATCACCAACGTGATGGCGACGCAGTGGGTGAGAGGCACCGAGTGGGCACTCGGCCACGCGCGCGCGTTTCACGATGAAGTCAAGCAGCGGGTGGATGCCGGCATCGCTGCGTGTCCAGGTGAACGCGCGCGGCTGATGTGGATCGGCGCCGGCCTGTGGCACGACACCGGTTTCTACACCGCGTTCGAGTCGTCGCATCGCGCCGTGTTCGTCTGGTCGATGTATCTTGCGTTCGGGCCCGATGGCTACATCCGCTACGGCCTCGACGACCCGATGGCCGCGCTGGCCAGTCGCACGGCGAGCTTCAACGAGTATTTGCACAATCCGCCCTGGGCCGCGGAGTGGATCGCCCATCAGGCACGCGAGCACCGCATCGACGCCGCTCTCGTCCTGCATCCCCGCCGGATGAAGCCGGCCGCGACAGGCCGTCTCTTCATCGAGCGATCGCTCGAGGACGCCGGCATCCCCGTCTTGCGCATCGAGGCGGACGTCGTCGATTCGCGTGAGTGGGATCCTGATGCCGCGCGCGCCGCAGTCCGCTCGTTCCTCGAGACCCGGGTGCTGCAGTGACGATCACCATCGCGGGCTCGGCGCCGGCGAGCTGGCGAATGCCGTTCGTCGCCACGCTGATCGCGATGTTCACACTGCAGTTGTCGAACCTCGGCATCTCGCCGCTGCTGCCGTCGATCCAACGGGAGTTCGGCATGAGCTTCACGCAGCTCGGTCTCTTCACCGGGCTATACGGGCTGCTGGCCATGCTGCTCAGCGTGCCGGCCGGGATCGCCGCCAATCGCTACGGCGTCAAGCAAATACTGTCACTCGGACTGCTGGGCGTCGCCGTTGGCAGCGTGCTGCTCGGTGAGGCGGGGAGCTTCGCGTCTGCACTCACGTTCCGCGGCGTGACGATCTTCGGCTATCGGTTCGCATTCGTCAGCGTGCTCGTTGCGGTTGCGCTCACGGCGCCAGCATCGTTGCGCGGCCGCACGATGGGCATCCTCGGTGCGACATCAGCGCTGGCGTCTGTCATCGGCGCTCCGCTCGGGGGTCTTTTCGTCGGAGCGTTCGGCTGGCGTGTCGCAATTCTCGGGTACGCCGCCATGGCTGTACTCGGTGCCGTCGTGTTCTGGCTGTTCTACCGGCCCACGTCGGATGATGCGATCAGCGCGGGCGTGCAACCGCCGCGCGCGGCGTCCAGCCGCAGCGCATTCCTCTCCCCGATTCCATGGATGCTCGCGCTGATCGTCGGACTGGGCGGCTTCGGCCAGTTCACGGTGACCTATTTCATTCCAAGCGTGGCCGACACGCTCTACGGCCTGAATGCGGCCGCGGCGGGTGTCATCATCAGCGCCGGTTATCTCACGGCCATCGCCGTGAACCTCGCCGTCGGTATGCTGGCGGATCGCTTCAACAAGCTGCTCGTGCTCGGTGCCGTGTTCGTGTTGCTGGCACTTGCCTCGTCTTCGATGACGATCGAGGATCCCCTGGTCTTCCGCATTTCGGCGGCCATGGTCATCGGCCTCGGCTTCTCGGCGACCAATCAGTTGTACGGCCTCGGCGGCAGTGTCATGCCGCGGCAAGAGGCTGGCCATGCGATGGGCGTTGTGAGCCTGGGCGCCGGGCTGTTCGGATATTTCGGACCGCAGATGCTCGGGGTGTTGCGCGACTACACGGGGTCGTTTACCGCCGGCTTCTATATGGTTGCGGCGGCCGACATCGTCACGATCGGATTGATTGCGCTGCTGTACCGCATGACGCGAGGGGCATCACAAATATGAGCAAACGTCTCGCCACCTGTGTCGGCGCGTTGATCGCGCTGAGCACCACCGTTGCGGCCCAGGCGCCGCCCGCGCGCGCAACCGGAAATCAGCACCGCGAGTACGTGTTCTCGCCGACCGGCCAGCGCATGCCGTATCGCGTCTACGTTCCGACGACGTGGGATGGGAAGGCATCGTTGCCGATCCTGTTGATGCTGCATGGGGCTGGCGCCAACGAGAACAGTTACATGGACCAGGCGGATGGCCTGTTGATGAAGCTCGCCGAGCAGCACGGCTTCATCGTCGTGTCGCCGATCGGTTTCACACCGCTCGGCGCGTACGGCAATCCGCTCCGCCTGCCGGCAGTGTTCGGGCAGACGGCTGCCGCGGCAACGCAGCGCGCGGCGGTGACAGTGGCGCGTCAACGTGAGCTGGATCTGAGTGAGCTCGAGGTGATCACGGCACTCGAGGTCGTCAGCGAGGAGTACGGCGCCGATCGCTCTCGCACGTTTCTGGCTGGGCACTCGATGGGCAGCGGGGGAGTCTGGCACCTCGCGGCCCGATATCCGGAGCGCTGGCGCGCCGTCGCGCCGATGTCAGGACCGTTTCTCGATGCGGCGACATATCCGTTCGATCGCATCAAACGCCTGCCAATCTTCATGACCGAGGGCACCCGTGCGACGCCGTCGCTCGAGGGCAGCCGGGCGCTGGCGCGTTTTCTTCGCGAGGGCGGCTTCGCGTTCGACTATCTCGAGGTGAACGGGGACCACGGCGGCATGGTGCCGATGGTATGGCCGCGCGTATTCGAGTTCTTCGCTCGCGTGAGTCAGACGTCACCGGCGCGATCGTAGAGTTTCATGTGTTTCAATCTCCTCACACTGGAGGACTGCACAATGGCCATCCATGACATCCGGCAACTTTTCTCACGTCCACTCGTCATCGCCGTCGTGACGACGTGCGTGACAGCCGTCGCTCTTGCGCAACAGCCGCCGCAACCGCCCGCACAACCAGACCCCGCGGCGCTCGCGCGTCAGGCCGAACTCAATACGCGACCCGATACGCCCGGCACCGGGCGCTTCCCCGCGATGAAGGAAGAAGTGGCCACGCTCCCGAAGCACGTCGTCTATCGACCGAAAGACCTCGCCTCGCTCGGATCGACGAAGCTCGGGGTTGTGGCCTGGGGCAACGGCGGCTGTTCCGAGGACGGCGCGAGCAGCCGGTTCCATCTGCTCGAGATCGCCTCGCATGGCTATCTGGTGATCGCGAGCGGCCGCATCCTGAGTGGTCCCGGTGCACCGCCGCGCGAACCGCGTGCGGCAGCACCGGCAGCGCCACAAGGTCAGCTCCCTCCGCCGCGCACGAAGATATCGGATCTGACCGATGCCATCGACTGGGCGCTTGCCGAGAATCAGCGCGCCGGCAGCCCATACTTCGGCCGCATCGATCCCGCACTGATCGCATATTCGGGCTGGAGCTGCGGCGGCGTGCAGGCATTGCAGGTCGCGAAAGATCCGCGCGTCAAGACACTGGTGATTCACAACAGCGGCGTGCTGAACAGCGGTCCCACCAACATGACTGGAGTCAGCGTCGGCAAAGAGGTGTTGCAGACACTGCACACGCCCGCGATCTACATCCTGGGCGGTCCCAAGGACATCGCGTACGAGAACGGCATGGACGACTTCAAGAAGATCGCCCACGTGCCCGTAGCGGTGGCGAATCTCCCGGTGGGACACGGCGGGACGTTCAACGAACCCAATGGCGGCGCAGCCGCATCGGTTGCCGTGAGCTGGCTCGATTGGCAGCTTCGCGGCGACGCGCAAAGCGCCAAGCGATTCGTCGGCGACGACTGTGGTCTCTGCAAGGACGCTCAGTGGTCGTTCGAACGGAAGCAGTTCCCGGGCCCTCGCGGCACCAGGTAACACGGAGCGGGTGGTCTCGAGCGATTACGAAGTGTGCAGATGGTACTCCGTCACATCCAGTCGCTCGAGCTCCGCCTGCGTCGGGTTCAGAGCCCAGTTCAGGATCAGACCAGCGAAGAACAGCGCGGCGAGGCCGGTTGCGAGCCAGAAGCCATAGACGATGTTGCCGAACGTGTCGCTGACAGCTGCGATCGCCAGGGGCGCAAGCACAGCCGACACGCAGGTGAAGAAGAGGATGACACCCGCCGCGGCGCCGTGTTCGGACTTGGGCAGACAACTGATCCCTTTCGAGTTGAGCGTCGGGTAGACCACAGACATGAACAGGCCCGACGCTGGGAGCAGATAGACACCCCAGTTCACACCGCCGATGACGGTGAGGACGAAACAGAGCAGAATGCCTCCGCTGAAGAGGGCGAGCACCGTCTGCCACTGAACGCGCGCGAGCACCCACGAGCCGAGAAAGCGACCGGCCGCGCGCAGGAGGAAAAAGATGGAGATGCCGTAGGTTGCCAGTGTCACGGCCGAGCCCGTGTAGCCTGACATCAGCGTCGGCATCCACACGTAGATCGCGGCTTCCACGCCGACGTACAGGAACGCACCCGCAGAAAATGCGAGCACATACGGGCTCTTCATCGCTCGCATGGTCCCCGTGGACGAATGCGCTGTGGTCGTCGTTCTCGGTGCCACGGGGTACTTGACCATCAGAGCGAGCAGGATCAGCAGGACGCAGATCGTGCCTGCCAGGACATAGAGCCACTTCCACGACAGGCCGGCCGCCAACATGCGAGTGAGGATCGCGGGACCGATAATCGCGCCCACGCCGAAGAATCCTTCGACGGTGTTCATGATCGAGGTGTGCTGCGCGGTGGATGTCGAGATGTCGCCGATGAGTGCCAGCGCACCCGTCTTGAAGACGCCAATCGCCAGCCCGGAGACGCCCAGCATCACCGCGAAGAACAGGAACGCATCTCCAGCTACGAGCAGAAAGCAGGCGGCTGCGAACAGCGTGAGACCGATCACAATCGTAGGGCGGCGGCCGAATCGATCGGCAAGCTGCCCCAGCATCAAGCCCGCCAGCGCGATTCCCGCCATTGTCGCGTACTGAAATGTCCCTGCAGCGGTGAGCGAGAGGTGGAACGTCTTGATGACTTCGGGAATGATGACGCCGACCGAATCGGTGGTCATCGCGAACATGGCGAACATGAGATAGGTAAGCGTCTTGACTACCGCCATGTTGCGCGACGCGGTGGTGACGCCTGTCATGCTCGTACCTCGGCGTCGGCATGCCATGCCAGAGCGCCCTCCGACCGTGCTCCCAGGCTCGAGCACGTGATCGATGCACACATCGAGGCGAGGTTCACGTCCAGGCGAGCGGCTGCCTCGCCGTTCGTCCAGACGAGCGCCATCCGGTCTGCTGCGGAATCGAGAGCGTCGAAGGTGCCCTGAAAGGCGGGGTGCGTATTCCGGATCTGCAGCAGTGCGAGCAGCGATTGCACGACCGGCCGCGTCAACTCCTGTGGCAGTTCATCGGCCGTGTAGTAATGGCGATTGATGTCGCGGCCCACGCCAGTGCGGCGGAGCAACTCGACGTCGTTGCCACCGGCGAGCAGCCCGACGTAGTAGACCTGGGGGATTCCTGGCACGAAGCACTGAATCGCGCGTGCCACGAGGTACTCGGCGTCACGGCGGCCGAGCGCATCGTAGAACGTGCAGTTGATCTGCGACGCATCGACATTGCGTGCTGCCGTGCCGCTCGCGATACGGCTCTCGCCTCGGCTGCGCTGATGGATGGTGTTCACGACCGTGTCGATCTCGTCTCGCGTCAGCAAGCCTGGCGCTCCGTTCGCACCGCGGGCAGCGGCCACGTCCGCGACGCCGATGCCATCGTGCGTGTCGAGAACCGCGATGGCGTTGCGCGGACGAATCTCGAGCCAGCGCTTCAGGGCCTCGGCATTGCGGGTGTACAGCGTATGCAAGACAAGTGGCGGCAGCGCGAAGTCGTACACCCAATCGACCTGGTGCGCCACCTCGATCTGAGCCTCATAGTGGCCGTGCACTTCGACCAGCACCTCCATGCCGAGGGCGCGCGCCTGTGCCGTGAGGTCGGCGATGAACGCGAACGTCTCCGGAATCATGAAGCAGCTCGTGCCAGCCTTCTTGATCGCGAAGCCGACGGCATCGAGTCGAATGGCGCGAATGCCGGCGCCGTGCAGCCGATCGAGAATGCTGGCGAGATAGCGCTGCCCTTCGGGATGCGACACGTCGAGGTCGATCTGATCGCTCGTAAAGGTGGTCCACAGGAGCGCCTTCTCCCCCCGCGAGGTCTCGTGCGCAGTGAAAGGGAGACTCGGCCGGATGGTGTTCAGCGCGAGTAAATCCGACTCGCGTGCGCCGTACTGAAACACGCGTCCATACGTCAGAAACATCCCGGCGTACGGCGAGTCGCCACCTCGCTGGTCGTAGTCGATGAACTGTGGTGAATGACGTGACACATGGTTGACGATCACGTCAGCCATGACCTCGGTCTTGGCTGCCAGCGCGGCCACGTCGTCCCAGGTGCCAAGCCGCCGATCGACCTGCGTGTGATCGATCGGATCGAACCCGGCGTCGGCGCCATCGATCGGATGAAAGAACGGCAGCACGTGCACGCCAGCAAACGCGCCGTGAAGAGGGCCGTCGAGCAGGACCTGCAGATCGCGCATCGTCCCGCCCGGGAGACGATCGACGTACGCGATCAAGTGCGCCTGATTCTTCATGGTTCGCCGGAAGGGTATCATCCAGAGCCTGAAGGAGGCCTGGCATGAGGAGGCGCTGCGCAGTTGTGGTGATGAGCCTGACGCTGGCGGTGTCCGAGCTCGCGTTCGCGCAGACGACGAGCGGGCCATCCGCCTTTCGCGCGGGCGCCGCCAAGGTGGACATCACGCCCGCCGCCGGCGAACTGCCGAAGAACAACCTGGGTATTCTCGACCGTCTTTACGCGCGAACGATCGTGCTGGACAACGGCGTGACGAACGCCGCCCTGATCACTATCGATGCGGGCGCCATCCCGGATGCACTCTGGCAGAGCGTCTCGGGCCAGATTGAAAGGGAACTCGGGATCGCGCCACCACGTCTGCTCCTCACGGCCACTCACACCCACAGCGCCGGGGGACCGCGAGCGGCAAATTACAGTCAAAAGATCGTCGAGTCCGTTCGGCTCGCGAAGCAGCGACTGATGCCCGCGCGTATCGGCTACGGTACCGGCGTCTCGTTCATCAACGTCAATCGTCAAATCGTCGATCCGAAAACGGGCCGCTGGTGGGAGGGAGCGAACTACGACGGCCCTTCGGACAAGACCGTCGCCGTGCTCAAGGTCGAGGGCCTCGACGGATCGCCGATCGCCGTGTACTACAATTACGCCGTCCACGCCGTACTCGCCGGGCAGTTGGATCAGATCAGCGCCGACATTCCCGGCGCCACGTCCCGGTATGTCGAAGACTCATTCGACGATCGCATCGTCGCCGTGTGGTCATCGGGCGCAGCCGGAGATCAGAATCCCATCTACTATCAGCAGACTTACGACCTTCGCGACATTCGCATCAAGGATTACGCGAAGCGCGGCGTTGATATCAGCAATGCGATGCCGCCGGGCGGCGAAGGTTTGAATCGAAATGATCCGACGGTCGCGCGGCTGATGAATCAGCAGCGGCAGATGGTGTCGTCGATGGGACAGTTCCTCGGTGAGGAAGTGATGCACGTGATGCGCGGGGTCGAACGCACCGAGGCGACCGTTCCTTTGTACGGAAGCTTCACGACCATTCGATGTCCAGGCCGCGAGCGTACGAACGAAGGCCGCGCTGGATTCGAAGGGGCGTACAAAGAGGCGGGCCCGGTGGAGATCAGGCTCGGGCTGCTGCGCATTGCCGACATCATGATCGGCGCAGTAAACGCCGAAGTGTTCAATCCAATCGCACAGCGCCTCAAACGCGAGTCGCCTTACAAAGCGACGATGATGGCGACGCTGACCAACGGCGCAGCCCGTTCCGGCTACATCCCGGACGATGATTCGTACGGCAAGTACACGTTCGAGGTGCTGTCGTCACGGCTGCAGCCCGGATGTGCGGAATCGGCCATCGTCAACGGCATCCTGACGCTCATCGGCGGCGCCAGAGCGGCGCGATAGGGGGAGTGCATGGCAAGACTGACTGCTGTCTGTGCAACGGTGACTATGCTCGTGGCGCTCGCGTCGAGGCCGGCCGCTCAGTCCGCGCATCCTGCGGCCAGGACGACCATCTCGGCAGCCGACTGCACGGCCGATCGTCTCGGGAGCTCGGTGGCCACGTCCTCGATCGGTGAGCCGGTCCGCAGCGTGACGCTATCAGCTCCATCCTGGGTTGAATCGGCGAACGGCGTCCCGGCGCATTGCCGTGTCAACGGATCCATGGCGCCGGTTGATACGGCCGCGACCGCCAGGCCGATCAACTTCAGCGTCGTGCTGCCCGCCACGTGGAGTCGCCGCGCGGCGCAACTGGGTGGCGGCGGCATGAACGGGTTCGTGCCCAATCTGACCGGCGGCGGGCCAGGTGCATCGGGACCGTCTCTGGTCGATCGCGGCTTCGCGACATATGGGAGCGACTCTGGGCATCAGGCGGCATTTCCCGGACCGCGGGGCGGCGGGGCACGAGGCGATGGACCAGCAGGAGTAAACCTCTCCGACGACTGGGCGCTCAATGACGAGGCGATCAGAAACCTCGGCTACATGCAGATGAAGAAGACGCACGACGCGGCGATGGTCATCATCGAGCGCGCGTACGGCGCAAAGCCGCAATTCAATTACTACATCGGCACGTCGCAAGGCGGTCGCGAGGCGTTGACCGTCGCGCAGCGCTATCCAGCAGATTACGACGGCATCGCTGCGAACGTGCCCATCGTCAGCTTCTCGAGTCTGATGCTCGCGCCGGAGTGGATTCGTATTCACGAGAAGCCGTCGGCCAATTGGGTCACGCCGGCAAAGGTCAATGCGATTCGCGGGGAGTTCATGCGGCAGTGCGATTCGCTCGACGGGCTTGCCGACGGCATCATCAACAACTACATGGCCTGCCGGGCGATCTTCGACGTCGCGCAGGGAGCACGCAATCGCCATCCATGGGCAGCCACACGCTGCGCCAACAACGTTGACCCGAACCCGGGCGATACGAGTGCTGACGCATGCCTGACCGACGGTCAGATCTCCACGCTGGAGTTCACCTACCAGCGTTATGCGTTTGCCTCGGCGCTCGCGAACGGCACGCGATCGTTTGGCATGTGGGTGCCAAATACGGATCCGTCCGGCAGCGGGCTCATTCTCAACACCCGCTTCAGAGGGCAGGAAGGCGCGGCGGCGGACGCCGCGATGCACTCGCATCTCGGTCTCCTCGGTGTGACCGGCTTTCTCATGAAGAACCTGTCGGCAAATCCGTTGGACTATGCGGAAGGCGGCGCATTCAACCCGCGACGTCAGGGGCTCGCCACGATTCTCGATGCGACGAATCCTGATCTGTCAGCGTTCCAGAAGCGCGGCGGCAAGATGCTCGTCACCATCGGCACGAACGACACGCTCGCATCCCCAGGCGCGCAACTCGATTACTTTCAGTCCGTCCTCGACAAGATGGGACGAGCGACGGTCGATCGATTCGCGCGCTTCTGGGTCATGCCGCAGACCGGTCATGGGCTGAGCGGCAGCAGCTACAACGTCGCCGGCGACGGAAAGACTGTTGCGACGGCACCGATCCCGAATCGCTATGACCAGACCGGTCTGTTGTTCGAGTGGGTCGAGAACAACGTCCCGCCTGGGATGGCTGTCACCGTGACGGCAGGGGAGAAGAGTCTGCCGTTGTGCTCGTATCCGACCTATCCCCGGTACACGAGTGGCGCGCCCGGCGCTGCAAGTTCGTACGCATGCGCCGCCGCTCCGGGCGCACAGGCGCATTGATCGCGTGCTTGCGACCGCTCGGCGGGAGCGGTAGGCTGATGGAGCGGCCTGGAACCGGTTCCAGATCTCGCGACGTTTCCAGTGACGGCGAACACGGTGGGGCCACCGGCTTCCACTGTGATCGCGTTGCGCGCAAAGACTGACGCACTAGGTGTTGCTTGCCACGATTTGACAGGAAGAGTTCGCGCTCCCCGAGACCGATCGCGCCAGCACTGAGGCAAGTGACCACCGTGGTGCCGCGTGCTCCGGCGGACGGCGCTTCGGACGGGCACAGTACGACACGTCGCGCAAAGCGCTCGGAGGCGGGAGACTCCTCGCTCAAGAAACCGACCATCCGCGTGGTCGCGGCTAAAGCTGGCGTCGCCGTCAGCACCGTGTCGCGCTACTTGAACGACGACTCTGTCAGCCCGCGAATGAAGGCACGCGTGTCGCGCGTCATCGAGTCCCTCGGCTACAAACCTTCACGAACGGCGCGAAATCTGAGCCTCGGTCTCAAAGGCTGCATCGGTGTCGTCGTCGACTCCATTCAAGATCCCTGGTTCACGCAACTCCTCACCGGCATGGAAGAGGAGCTCCAGGTCCGCGACGTCAGCCTGATGCTTTTGAGCCTCGAGTTGAGAGACAAGTACGACCCGGCGATCGCGTTCGAATGGATCGACGAACGACGCGTCGACGGGCTGATCATCGCGAAGTGTCACCGCCGGGACAAGGCGCTCCTCGAGGCCGCTATCGACGCACACGTGCCCATCGTCGCGGTGGCCCCCGACGAAGCGCGGACCGATCTCACGGTCCTGCGGGCGGACAACATCGCCGCAGGGCGGACGCTGGGAGCGCATCTCGCAGAGCTCGGCCACACCCGGATTGCGTTTGCGGGCGGTCCGCGCGCCTCGATTGAATCTCGCCAGCGCCTTCAGGGCCTCCGTGGAGAGCTCACGAAACGCGCAGTCCAGATGCGCGACGAGGACATCTCCTTTCAGGCCAGTTACGAGGCCGAAGAAGGTGCGGCGTTCGCGCAGACGTTCCTGAGTCAGCCGATGGGGGCGACCGCCGTCGTCTTCGGCAACGACGCGCTGGCGATCGGCTTCATTCGCGCGGCGCAGCAACGAGGGATCCGGGTGCCCGACGATCTATCCGTGGCCGGATTCGACGGCATTCCCGAAGGCGCGCGGTCCTGGCCGGGTCTCACGACGATGGCACAGCCGATGCGAGAGATGGGACGTGATGCCTGCCGTCGTCTGTTCACGGCGATAACCGCGAGCGCGGAACGGACGACGGTGGAGTACTCGATGACGCTCGTGGTGCGCGAGAGTACGAGCCGGCCGCGTACCGCGTCACGAACGGAAAGGAGCGATCAATCAGCCCGGCGTCGACGACACGTCTAGCACCCCGTGGTACAAGGCCCGATTTTCATCCGACCGACGTGGCAACGAGAACTTCTCACGATTGACGGTCCGATCGGGTCGATTCCTTCAGCGAGACGTTTGCTAAAGTCTCCACATGCGACGCAACCGCTCCGTACCACCCTGCACCGTGATCCCTGTGCTCATTTACCCCGACCCCGGCGCAGCAGCTGATTGGCTAGCCAAGGCGTTCGGCTTTACTGTCCGCCTGCGCATCGCCAATCACCGCGTGCAGATGCGAGCCGGGGACGGCTGCTTCACCATCGCCGAAGGCACGGTCGCGCCGAACAACTCGCATATCGTCCAGGTCCGGATCGACGATGCCGAAGGTCACTGCGAGCGCGCGCGGGAGAATGGAGCCATCATCCTGACCGAGCCGAAAGACCAACCCTACGGCGAGCGCCAATACAATGCTGAGGACTTTTATGGCCACCGCTGGGACTTCACCGAAACGATCGCCGACATCGCTCCGGAGGAATGGAGCGACGGTGCGTTTCATCTTGAGTGAACCGATCTGGTCGGCTTGAACGCTGCCGGATGACCTAATTAGGAGTTCGACTGTCACCACCGGCTCCTAGGGCCCAATCTACGCCGCGCCCCAATTGACAACATGTCTCGGTGGTGGTAAAAGGCAGCCGGACTTCTGGAACCGGTTCCAGACCACCTCCCAAGCGAACGGTGCGCGTGTGCCCGATTCGGGGCGGGCCGAGGTGGAACCGGTTCCATCAAGGGGCCCTGCGGGGAAGGAGGATCTATGCGGTTCGTCCGAAGATTCGCGCGCGGATGGCGTCCTGTCCTGGTCGCCCTCCTCTTCGCAGTCTATCCAGCCTTTGCTCACGCGCAAACGACCAGTGCCTCGGTGGCGGGCATCGTCCAGGACTCGCAAGGCTTGGTGCTGCCCGGCGTCACCGTGACGATGACGAGCCGCACGCAGGGCAATGCCCAGACCGCCGTCACCGATGCTGGCGGCCGCTTCGCGTTTCCCATCGTGAGGCCCGACACCTACGCACTCCACGTCGCGCTTCAAGGCTTCAAGCCGTTCGAGCGGACGAACCTCGTGGTCAACGCCAACGACAAGCTGTCTGTAGGAGCGCTGACGCTCGAACTCGGCGGGCTGACAGAAGAAGTCAGCGTCACCAGCCGGGTCACCGAGCTGCAATCGGTGAGCGGCGAACGCTCGTTCACGCTCGAGAGCGAAACGTTGAAGAACATCGCCAACAACGGCCGCGCCCTCTTCAACTTCGCGACGCTGGTGCCCGGCACGCTGTCGCAGACGCGTGGCAACACCGAGCTGCTCCAGATCAGCGACTTCACCGTGAACGGTCAGCGGCCCAACTCGAACAACATCACGATCGACGGTGTCTCCAACATTGACACCGGCGACAACGGCCACAACATGGCCACGACGAACATCGACGCGGTCTCCGAGTTCAAGATCCTGACGAATGCGTACCAGGCCGAGTACGGGCGCGCCGCCGGCGGCCAGCTGCAGGTCGTGACCAAGAGCGGCACGCAGACTTTCCACGGGTCCGGCTATTGGTACGGACGGCGATCTGACTGGAACGCCAACTCCTATTTGAACAAGCGGGAGACGCCGGAGATCCCGAAGCCTGAAACGTCGCGCAACGATCGCGGCTACACCGTCGGTGGACCGGTCACGTTGGGCGCGTTCAACGCCGACAAGAGAAAGCTGTTCTTCTTCTGGAGTCAGGAATTCCAGCGCCGCCAGGATCCGGCGGCGCTTGGTGTGGTGAATACGCGGGTGCCGACCGCGCTCGAACGGCGCGGCGATTTCTCACAGAGCGTAGACAGCAGCGGCAACCCGTTCCCCTACATTCGTGATTACACCACCGGCTTGCCGTGCAGCGCCGCCGACACGCGCGGCTGCTTCCAGGACGGGGGCGTCCTCGGCCGCATTCCCGCGAGCCGGATCTATCAGCCCGGCCTCAACGCACTCAACATCTTTCCCGCCCCGAATTTCTCGGGCGGCAGCGGCTTGAATTTCACGAGCCAGGTGCCCGACAGCCGTCCACGCCGTGAAGACCTGCTGCGGATGGACTTCCAGGCGACCGACAACTGGCGGATCACCGGCCGCTACATGAAGACCAAGGACGAGAACTTGCAGGCGTACGGGACGACGTGGGCCGGCAGCGGCAGCGCTCAGCTCCCGACGCCGGTCCTCAATCCCCAGCCGGGCGGGAATTACATGATCTCCGCGACCGGGATCCTGAACAACAGCACGGCGCTC
>DASWZV010000056.1:0-3666 GCA_036407095.1 Vicinamibacterales bacterium
CGAAGAAGGCAGGTGATGTGCTGTGAGGGCAGAATGCCTGTCGAGTATCTGTCCGCGTCCTCGTCGAAGGCGAGTTCTGGGAACAAAGGCGTGCTAAAGCTCACCATGACCCCTGTGCGACGCGTGACCGAACAATCGCGGCTTCCCGCTAAGCAGGCGCGCCTGTTCTATGGCCACCCTGTCAGCCAAATTGCGGTGCTCGTCGCGTGCCACTCAGTCTCCCTGACGGTACAAGAATCAGCATTGAGGCTATCCCACCCGCCAGCCTGCCGGTAACGCCGCCTTCTGCGAGCAGTGCTGTCCGTGTGCGCCACCGCCGGCGTCGTGAGGTAGTCGCAGTGACATGCGTTGGCCGCGGGGTAGCCTCCGGTGATCCGGGAGGCGATCATTGCCGTGTAACGATGGATTCGCTTGAGCCCGGTCTCTACGCCGAGTTGGTGACCAATCGACTCGAGGCACTGCTACGGAGTTTAACCTCGGAAGGCCAGCCTGTTACCGCGCTGCTCCGGGACGCTGACGCCGCTGAGCGACTCGGCCGCCACTTCGGAGATCTCGTGGCCGAGGCGGTGCTGGCGATGGACGAGGACAAGCGCGCAGCCGGCGGACTCGCCATTATCACCAGCTTGCTCCGTCGGCTCGAGGAGCAGAGCCCTGCCGGTCGCATCCCAGACGATCAGCTCGCCGAGCCCGTACGGATGCTGGAGGCGATCCGCTCCGTGCGACCCGACGGCACGTACGCGCCGGTCGAGCTTCCGCTTACACCACTGCTAGATACCACCGTGCTCACGAGCGCCCGAGGCGAGCCAACCGTGCAGCACGAGCTCATCGCTGAGATTCCCTCCTCGGTGACCATCGATATGCTGATCGCATTCGTCCGCTGGAGTGGCGTTCAACCGTTGCTCGCGGCGCTGCGACGCCACCTGGATGAGGGTGGTCGCGTTCGTCTGCTGACGACGACGTACACTAACAGCACAGAAGCCCGAGCACTCGACGCACTGACCGCAATCGGTGCCGAAGTCCGGGTGTCCTACGACACGACCACGACACGGCTCCACGCGAAGGCGTGGCTCTTCCACAGACACCGCGGGACTACGACGGCCTATATCGGATCGTCAAACCTCACCCATAGCGCCCATGTCACCGGTCTGGAGTGGAATGTGCGCGTCTCGGGTCTACGCAACTCTGTTGTGGTGGCCAAGATGGCCGCGGTCTTCGAGTCGTATTGGGAGAGTGGCGATTTCCTGCCATATGACCCGGTGGTGTTCCGAGAACGAACGCAGGACGTGGGCGGCACTCGATTTGAACTGCCGCCCACCGAGCTTCACCTGCGACCATTCCAGGAGCGCTTGCTCGAGCAGGTTCAACTCGCCCGACTCCGTGGGCATCACAGAAACCTGATCGTGGCGGCAACCGGGACTGGCAAGACGGTGATGGCCGCGATCGATTTCTCGCGCCTGCGATCTCTTCTGCCACGATCGCGTCTGCTCTTTGTGGCGCACCGTCAGGAGATCCTGGAACAGAGTCGAGCAACATTCAGACACGCCTTACGCGATGCAAGCTTCGGCGAGCTATGGGTCCGCCAGTATCGTCCGGAGCGCTTCGAGCACGTCTTCGCTTCGATTCAAAGTCTGAACGCCGCCGGACTCCATTCGCTCGATCCGCGGCACTTTGACGTGGTTATCGTCGACGAGTTCCACCATGCCGCCGCACCCTCGTACATGTCGCTGCTTGAGCATGTCCAACCCATCGAGTTGCTTGGCCTCACGGCGACTCCGGAACGGGCGGATGGTCTCGACGTGCTTCACTACTTCGATGGACGCATAGCGGCGGAGCTGCGTGTGTGGGACGCGATCGACCAGCAATACCTGGTGCCGTTTCGCTACTACGGCGTTCACGATGGGCTCGACCTGACGCAGGTACCGTGGAAGCGCGGCCAGGGGTACGACGTTGGCGCCCTCACGAACGTGTACACGGCCAATCACGTCTGGGTAGGCCACCTCATCGCGCAACTCCACGAGCGCGTGGCAGACGTCGGTTCGATGCACGCGCTTGGCTTCTGCGTGAGTATCGAACACGCCCGCTTCATGGCAGAACAATTTGTGTTGCGCGGCATTCCCTCGCGTGCGGTATGGGGAGACTCGACTCCGGAGGAGCGACACTCCGCATTGGCCCATCTTGCCTCCGGCAGAATCGCCGTGCTCTTCACAGTTGATCTCTTCAACGAGGGCATCGACGTGCCGAATGTCGACACCCTTCTGATGGTGCGCCCGACGGAAAGCGGGACCTTGTTCCTCCAGCAGCTCGGCAGAGGCTTGCGTCGCGCCGAGGGCAAGGCTGAATGCACAGTCCTCGACTTTGTGGGACTGCATCGGCGTGAGTTCCGCTTCGACCTCCGCTACAGAGCACTCCTTGGCGGAAGCCGCCATGATCTCCAACGCGAGGTCGATCGGGACTTTCCGTTCCTACCAGCGGGATGCCACTTTGAGCTCGATCCGGTCGCTCGCAAGGTGGTCCTGGACAGCATAAGGAATGCAATCCCGACGCGTTGGACGGACCAAGTCGCGGAGTTGCGATCCATCGGCGACGTGAGCCTGCCGAAGTTCCTTGAACGGAGTGGAGTCGAACTGGACGACATCTACGCCAACAATCGAAGCTGGTCTGAGCTACGTCGTGCGGCCGGCTTCCAGACGTTGCCCGCCGGCGAGAGCGAGACGCTGCTCCTTCGAGCGGTCGGCCGCCTGCTCCATATTGACGATGACGAACGAATTGATCGCTATCGCGAGTTTGCCACCACCTCAGCACACATGGATGTCGAGGCGCTCGGTGAGCGTGACCGACGACTGCTACGCATGTTTCTGGCCTCGATGTTTACCGATGCCGCAGGCGCCACACTCCAGGAGGCGTGGACGCGGTTACGGGCTCACCCGCAGGTCTGCGCTGAGCTCGCCGAGTTGTTGGATGAGCTCGACGCACGGGTCGATCATATCCAGCCCATGCTGTCCGCGAGCGAGCACATTCCGTTGCACGTGCATGCCCGCTACACGCGCATCGAGATCCAGTCGGCATTCAACGACGGAGACACGCTGCGGCCGCCACGCTGGGAAAGCGGCGTCAAGTGGTTACCCAACGAGAAGACCGACGTGTTCGCGTTCACCCTCGACAAGACGAGTGGAGACTTCTCGCCAACCACCCGCTATCGGGATTACGCGATTAGTCCCGAACTGATCCATTGGGAGAGCCAATCCAGGACGACCGTCGCGAGCGAGACGGGTCAGCGCTACCTGAACCACCTCGAGCAGGGCTCAGCCGTGGTGCTCTTCGCGCGACTCCGTGCCGATGAGCGAGCCTTCTGGTGCCTGGGTCCCGCCACGTATGTCCGTCACGAGGGCGACCGGCCCATCGCGATTACCTGGCGAATGCATCATCGCCTTCCGGCCGATCTCTACACCGCCTTTGCCGCCGCGGTGGCGTGAACGCGCGTGACGTGTCGACCAGTCTCATCAGACGCCTTCGGAGGCGCCGCCGAGCCAGCGGCGGAACATCAGCAGCAGCACCGCTGAAATCGCTAGCAGCATCACCGACAGGCCCAGCGCCGCGTCTGTGTCGCTCTCGAGGGCCGCGTAGATCGCCAGCGGCATCGTCTGGGTGCGACCCAGGAACTGGCCC
>DASWZV010000057.1:0-2621 GCA_036407095.1 Vicinamibacterales bacterium
GTCCGTCTCACATTCGCATCGTCCGATCGCTGGATCCCGAAGGGCTCGACGAACAGGCGATCGCGGCCGTGACGCAATGGCGTTTCGAGCCTGGGCGGCTCTCGGGCACACCGGTGGATGTGCTCGTCACAATCATGCTCGATTTCTGGATTCGGTAGCCATCACGGACGCCGTTCGCGTGCGACGCGGGGCTCGCCGCCTCGACGAAGTTCCGCGCAATCTTCAAAACGTCTGACGGACATCCGGCACCTTCACTGACGCCGCGAATTAATCCCCACCAGCCGAGAATTCCCGCACTCATGCTGCTCGCGCTTGGAGAGATTCACCAAATTCCGCCATGGTGACAACGTCCCCGAGTGGTACGTCCGTTGCCTCTGGTGATGTTGTGAGACTCGCTCCGTCGCTTTGAACACTTTGGAACAGGTGGCCCAATGAGAACGACACGCGTATTGGCAGTGAGCTGCGCAGTCTATCTGGCAGCGCTCGGCATCACCGCCTGCAGCAGGGACGACGAGAGGCCCGACGAAGCGGTCGGCACCGCAGCTTCGTCCGCCGCTGCGGCCGGAGAGCTGACGCCGTTCCAGCTTCAGAACGGCATCGGCCCGCTCACCGCCATCGTCAAGATCGATGGGCGAGTCGACCACGAGGTCGCCGAAAAGGGGGAAAAACTCTTCGAGCAGAAGTGCGCCTCCTGCCACAAGTTCTCCGAGCGGTACGTCGGGCCTGCGCTCGCGGACGTCATGAAGCGCCGCACCCCGACGTTCATGATGAACATGATGCTGAATCCCCTCGGCATGGTCGACAGGCACCCAGAGACGAAGAAGCTGCTGGCGGAGTTCTTCGTCGCGATGCCCAACCAGAACCTGACGCCGGAGGAAGCGCGGCAAGTGTTCGAATATTTGCGATCGGAAATCCACTGACCGGCCGCCCGGTTTCATCAGAAGAGGATTGCTATGCGGAAGAACAGATGGTTGCTGTATGTGGCAGTCGCGGCGCTTGCCGTGGGTACGAGCGCGTGCCGGAAGACGGTGCGCGCGGGTGGTCTGGCGGCCGGCGACGCATCCGCGAAGGTCTACGTGGCACCCGGTCAGAAGGACGAACTGTATATGTTCGCGTCGGGCGGTTTCAGCGGCAACGTCGCCGTGTATGGTCTGCCGTCCGGGCGTTTGTTCGCGCAGGTGCCTGTCTTCTCACAGTATGCCGAGAAGGGGTACGGCTACAGCGAGCAGACCAAGGCCATGCTCAACACGAGCTTCGGATTCGTTCCCTGGGACGATGCGCATCATCCGGAGCTGTCGCAGACCGATGGTGTCGCCGACGGTCGATGGCTCTTCATCAACGGCAATAACACCCCGCGAATCGCGCGGCTCGACCTCACGACGTTCGAGACCGCAGAGATTCTCGAGCTGCCGAACTCGGCTGGGAACCACGCCTCGCCGTTCGTGACGCCCAACTCCGAGTATGTCGTGGGCGCCACCCGATTCAGCGTCCCGACGCCGCAGGCGGACGTGCCGATCGCCACGGCGAAGCAGAACTTTGCCGCGCTGCTGTCCTTCGTCAAGGTCGACAAGAACGGAAAGATGGCCCTGGCCTTTCAGGTGAAGCTGCCAGGCTACGACTACGATCTCGCGCATGCCGGCAAGGGGCCGTCCGACGGATGGGCCTTCTTCACGACCTACAACAGCGAACAGGCCTACACGCTGCTCGAGCGTGGTGCATCGCAGCGCGACAAAGACTTCGTCGCGGCGGTCAATTGGAAGCGCGCGGAAGAATGCATCGCGGGCGGCGCCGGCGTGCGCACCCCGGCGTGCCACGTGCACAACTGGATCGACGAGCGTCATATCGCGATAAGC
Source organism: Vicinamibacterales bacterium (assembly GCA_036407095.1). Classification (GTDB taxonomy): domain Bacteria; phylum Acidobacteriota; class Vicinamibacteria; order Vicinamibacterales; family UBA2999; genus Gp6-AA40. The sequence goes on from DASWZV010000057.1 coordinate 1,854, forward strand.
GAAGAGCGGGAAGAGGCGCTGGTTCTGGAACCGCGTCAGTGCGCCGGCCTGGTTTATTTCCTGCCGACCCCGAAGTCGCCGCACGGCGTCGACGTGGATCCAACGGGTGAATACATCGTGGCCGGCGGCAAGCTGGCGACGGTGATTCCGGTGCACTCCTTCACGAAGTTGCGGCAGGCAATCGCCAGCAAGGCCTTCGACGCGGAGCTCGACGGGATCCCGGTGCTCAAGTACGAAGCGACGATTGCCGGAGAGGTGCAGAACCCCGGGCTTGGTCCGCTCCATACGGAATTCGACGGCGCCGGGTACGCCTACACGTCGGTGTTCATCTCGTCGGAAATCGTGAAGTGGTCGCTCAAGGACTTCAAGGTCGTCGATCGCGTTCCGACCTACTACTCGATTGGCCACCTCATGATCCCTGGTGGCGACACGCGGAAGCCATACGGAAAGTACGTGATCGCGCTGAACAAGATCACGAAGGATCGCTACCTGCCGACCGGCCCGGAGCTCACGCAGTCGGCGCAGCTGTACTCGATCGATGGGCCCAAGATGCGGCTGCTGCTCGACTTTCCCACGGTCGGAGAGCCGCACTACGCGCAGGCCATTCCGGCATCTCTGATCCTCGACAAGCAGAAGAAGTACTACGCCCTTGCCGAGAATACCGACCCGCATGCGGCCAAGTCCGAGAAGGAGGCCAGGGTCGAGCGGAAGGGCAACGAGGTGCACGTGTACCTGACCGCGATCCGCAGTCACTTCGCCCCCGACAAT